>NZ_WOAC01000023.1 GCF_009749525.1 Mesorhizobium xinjiangense
CCAGAGGCGAAAGTCCTTGCTCATAACCCAGCAAGGAATCAGACTCGCACCCGCTTGACCAGTGACTACTCAGACACGCTCCTAGTGGAACGAATTTGACATTCGATACCCACTCGATGTCGACCCCGAGATCGAATGTCAAATTCAAAATTTCCACTAGAATCATAGACTTGCTAGTGGTTCTTTTGTTTCCAACATTTGCCCTCAGGGCCGATACAAATGGGATGCAAATGTTGGAAACGAACCACTAGGAGGCTCAGGCGGCCTTGAGAACGGCAGCCGGTTCCGTCAATTCATAGCCGAGCGACTCTGCCACGGCCTGATTGGTGATGCGGCCCCTATGAACGTTGAGGCCGTTTCGGAGATGCGGATCGTCGGCAAGCGCCTTCAGGCCCTTGTCGGCGAGCTGCAGGCCATAATGCAGCGTGGCGTTGTTCAGCGCCTGGGCGGAGGTGATCGGAACGGCACCCGGCATGTTGGCGACGCAATAGTGAATGATGCCGTCGACTTCATAGGTCGGATCGGCATGGGTGGTCGCCCGCGACGTCTCGAAGCAGCCGCCCTGGTCGATCGCCACGTCGACCAGTACCGCGCCTTGCCGCATGCCCGACAGCATCTCGCGGGTGACCAGCTTGGGCGCCGCGGCACCCGGTATGAGTACCGCGCCGACGATGACGTCCGACGAGAAACATTCCTCGTCCAGCGCTTCCACCGTCGAGTAGCGCGTATGGACGCGGCCATTGAAAATGTCATCGAGCTGGCGCAGACGCGGGATCGAACGGTCGAGGATGGTCACATCCGCGCCGAGACCGATGGCCATCTTGGCGGCATTGAGGCCGACCACGCCACCGCCGATGACGACGACCTTGCCCGGCAGCACGCCCGGCACACCGCCAAGAAGCACGCCGCGGCCGCCATTGGCCTTTTGCAGCGCTGTCGCGCCGGCCTGGATGGCAAGCCGCCCGGCGACCTCGGACATCGGCGCCAGCAGCGGCAGCCCGCCGCGCTCGTCCGTCACCGTTTCATAGGCGATCGCCGTCACGCCCGATGCGAGCAGGCCCTTGGTCTGCTCCGGGTCCGGCGCCAGGTGAAGATAGGTGTAGAGGATCTGGCCGTCTCTGAGCTGGGTCCATTCGCCGGGCTGCGGCTCCTTGACCTTCACGATCATGTCCGATTTGGCAAAGACCTCTTCGGCCGTGGCCGCGATGGCCGCACCGGCGGCGCGATAGGCATTGTCGTCGGCGCCGATGCCCGCGCCGGCTCCTGTCTCGACCAGTACCTCGTGGCCATGGGCGACATACTCGCGAGCCGCGCCCGGCGTCAGCCCGACGCGGTACTCGTGATTCTTGATTTCCTTCGGGCAACCGACACGCATTTCAAGCCTCCAACTGGATTTCGTTCCCTCTGGTCGGCTATTAAAGCAGATATGGCTTCGAACGTGCTTGCAATGTCGAATTGTCTTCAGTGACAATAACGTAATTTGTTGCGCAAATCAGAATGAATTTCGAAGGAAATTGCGCCAATGTCTGTAGACAGGATTGATCTTGCGATTCTCGACGCGCTGCAGAAGGACGGGCGGATGTCCAATGCGGCGCTTGCCGAAAAGGTCGGATTGTCGCAATCGGCCTGCTCGCGGCGGCTCGATCAGCTTGAGCGATCGGGCGTCATCGAAGGCTATCACGCCAAGCTTTCCAACGGGGCGCTTGGCCACAAGATGACGGTCATCGTCCACATCTCGCTGTCGGGCCAGTTCGAGAAGACGCTCAGTGAGTTCGAGGCGGCGGTGAAGCGCTGTCCGAACATCCTGTCGTGCCATCTCATGTCGGGCGAGTACGACTACATTTTGCGGATCGCCGCGCGTGATCTGGAGGACTATGAGCGCATCCATAAGGAATGGCTGACGGCAATGCCGCATGTGACGAAGATCAACTCGTCTTTCGCGCTGCGTCAGATCATCGACCGCACGGGAACCGGCGTGCGGCCCGACCATGCCTGAACGCCGCGCGCCGGCAAATCGTTGGTAAATTCGCGTCATGAAACTGCAGGACGAATCTGCTGGACTCGAAAGGTAACCGGCGCAACACTTCTGGTCCGGTCCAGTCATCCGATCATTTGACGCTTTATGGAGGCGCTCCATGTCTTTGACACTTCACCCTATTTCGCGCCGGACTTTCATGGCAGGCACCGCCGCAACCGGCGGCATGATCATGCTCCATCCCTTCGCCGCGCGGGCCGAGGCCAACCAGGCGCATCTGCGCCTCATGGAGACGACCGACCTGCACGTTCACGTCTTTCCCTATGACTACTATGCCGACAAGCCGAACGACACGATGGGCCTTGCCCGCACGGCGACGATCATCGACCAAATCCGCGCCGAGGCCGGCAATTCGATGCTGATCGACAATGGCGACTTCCTGCAGGGCAATCCGATGGGCGATTACATCGCCTATGAGCGCGGCATGAAGGATGGCGATATGCATCCCGTCATCGCGGCCATGAACACGCTCGGCTACGAATGTTCCACGCTCGGCAATCACGAGTTCAATTACGGGCTCGACTTCATGTTCAAGGTTCTGGACGGGGCCAATTTTCCCTTCGTCTGCGCCAATCTCACCAAGGGCCAGCTTGCCGCCTATGCGCGCGACGACGATCTGTTCATCAAGCCCTATGTGATCCTGGAAAAGACGATCGAGGACGGCGCGGGCAACGCACATCCGATCAAGGTCGGGCTGATCGGCTTCGTGCCGCCGCAGATCATGACCTGGGATTCGCGCCATCTGACCGGCAAGGCGATGACGCGCGACATCGTCAGGACCGCCGAGGCATGGGTGCCGCAGATGCGCGAGGAGGGTGCAGACATCGTGATCGCGCTGTCGCATTCCGGCATGGGCGAGGCCGGCTATGTCGAAAATGCCGAGAACGCATCGATCGCGCTTGCCGGCATCGACGGGATCGACGCGATCGACGCGATCGTCACCGGCCACAGCCATCTCGACTTTCCCGGGCCGAAATTCGACGGCGTCGCGGGCGTCGACAACGCTTCAGGCACGATCGCCGGCAAGCCCGCCGTCATGGGCGGCTTCTGGGGCTCGCATCTCGGCCTGATCGACCTGATGCTCGAGCGCGACGGCAACCAGTGGAAGGTGACGGCCACGACAAGCGAGGCGCGGCCGATCTTCGAGCGCGTGGACCGCAAGGCCGAGCCGCTGGTCGAAAGCAAGGCTGAAGTCGAGGATTCGGTGCGCGAGTTGCACGAGGCGACGTTGAAATATGTGCGCACCGCCGTAGGCAAGACCTCAGCGCCGCTCCATTCCTATTTCGCGCTGGTGGCCGACGATCCGTCGGTGCAGATCGTCTCGCAGGCGCAGACCTGGTACATCGCCGACATGCTGAAGGAGACCGAGTACAGGGATCTGGCCGTCCTGTCGGCGGCCGCACCCTTCAAGGCGGGCGGGCGCGGCGGTCCCGACTATTACACCGACGTCCCGGCCGGCGACGTTGCGATCAAGCATGTCGCCGATCTCTATCTCTATCCGAACACGGTGCAGGCGGTGCTTTTCACCGGGGCGGAGGTCAAGGACTGGCTGGAAATGTCGGCCGGCATGTTCAACCAGGTCGAGCCCGGCAAGGCCGATCAGCCGCTGATCAATCCCGACTTCCCGTCCTACAATTTCGACGTCATCGACGGCGTGACCTACAGGATCGATCTCGCGCAGCCGCCGAAATACGATTCCAAGGGCAATGCGATCAATCCCGATTCAAACCGCATTGCCGACTTGATGTTCGAGGGGAAACCGATTGATCCGGCAGCCAGATTCGTTGTCGCGACGAACAACTACCGCGGCGGCGGCGGCGGCAATTTTCCCGGCATCGAACCCTCCAAGGTCATCTTCCAGGCGCCCGACACAAATCGCGACGTGATCGTGCGCTACATCGTCGAGCAGGGCACCATCAACCCGTCTGCCGATGCCAACTGGTCGTTTGCGCCGATGGACGGCGCCACGGTGCTCTTCGAGACCGGCCCGAAGGCGAAGGACTTCATCGCCGACGTCAAGGGCGTGGCGATCGAGCCGGCCGGCGAGGGCGCGGACGGTTTCGCGCAGTACCGCATCACGCTGTGAAGGAAGGATTGCAGCGGCGCGGGCTTCATTCGGCCCGCGTCGCCGTCATGCCGGCGCAAGCATGAGACACGCCGCCGCTCAATCGTCGTTGGCGGCGTTGAGATCCTGCGGCCGGATGCCGTTCTGGACGATCGGCGGGCGGCGCAGCTTGACGCCCAGGCCCTCGCCGGCCGCATCGCCGATGAATTCGATGCCGGCCATTTCGAACGTGTGCCGCATCAGGTCGAGATGCTCGCGCGGCAAGACGACCTTGCCGTCCTCGAAGCCGGCCAGCCGGCCCCGCGGCAGCCCGGTTTCGGTTGCCAGGGCATCGACCGTCCATCCGATGAGCGCGCGTCCGGCTCGACATTGTGCGGGTGCAAGCTGCATGGTCGGGCTGTTCCTCATCGACCTTTCATGTGCGACAGAATCACCATCCGGCAACCCTGTCATATGGAAAGGTTATGCCCGGCGTTCCGTTCCGACAACACATCCCTTTTTCTGAAGCCGCGAATGCATTCTTCGCGCCCACAGCGCTCAAAAGGCAGTAGGTCTTTGCATTCGTGCCCGTTTCGATGTGTCATGCCGCCGTCACGAGCAATCTTTTGTCGAAAACCACTGTCGGAAACGCGATGAGCAAAGCCATGTCGAAGCTGCGCTGGATGTTGATGATACTGTGTTTGGCCGCCGCGTCCCCGGCAGCGGCCGAACTTCCGGCCGATCAGATGACCTGCCGCCAGGCCATCGACTATTATGCGCGGCATCACAAGATCCATGTCTTTACCAATGGGCGGTTCCTGCTGCCCGTGCGCGTGGGAACGCCGATCGGCCAGGCGGCCACGCTGACATGCGACACGAGCGGGCGCACGCCGCGGCCCTATTATGTGCGAACGCGCGATGTCGGGAGCTGCGCGATTGCCGTGACCTGCTGACAAAAAGACCCCGCCCGGCTTGCGCCAAGGCGGGGCATAGGCATCCCGCTTGGGGACCAAAGGCGGGGGATGTCCCGGCGGAATGTTTCCAATTGTCATTGTAGCCGATTTCGCAGCACTGCTCCATTGCGCGATCACACCGCACAGTCCGGTCTTTGGAACGCGTCATGGCTCATTCCAATGGCTGAATGCTCATACTATTGGCGGATCGGCAGTGACTTGGCGCGACACTTGGCAGTGTTGCCGGTTACGCGCGTCGTATGCTGTCAAATGTCCGCGATCGTGTGAGCAGGAGCGGGTGGCTCCTTTTGTCTCAGCAGCGGGAAATAGGCCTCGACCGCCTTGCGGCTGCCGTCGACGGAGAAGTGCTCGGCGTCTTCGTAGAGATATTGCCCGGCATCGCGATAGGGGCACTTGTGGCCGTCGCACAGCTTTTGCAGCGGGTCGATGAAGACCGCGCCTTGTCCGGCCAACTGGCGCAGTTCCTTGTTGATTTCCGGCTCGAAGGAGACGGACCAGCTGTCGACCGCGTCAGGGTCGCGGCTGCCCTTGGCGTGCGCGATCACCTGCACATTGGTCGCAAATTGCGGCGACTGGCCGATCAGGTAGACCTTCACACCGGCGCCCTCGAGCGCGGCAAGCGTGCTCTCCAGTTCGTCCAGTCCGCGCGACTGCAGATCCGTCCAGCGCGCGCTCAGGATCACCGTTTCGATGTCCATCGCCTTGATGATCCCGATGGCGTTCTGGTTGAAGTCGGTGCAGCGCGGCCGGGCATGGGAATAATAGGAAAGGACAGGCGGGCAGCCCGCCGCCGTGTACTGGACGACGCGTCCTGCAAGGCGTTCCCGATTGGCGACGATGCCCGGCACATATTGCGCCGCAAAGGAATCCCCCCACAGCAGCACGGGCGGACCGTCTCCATGGGTCAGCGTGCAGTCTTCGGCCTTCCATCGCTTCACATCGGGATTGCTGCTCAGGAAGCAGGTGCCCTGGTTCCAGTGCTCGTGGCCGGCGATCTCGACCTGCGCAAAATTCCTGATCCGGCCGGGAAAGCCGTCCCCGGCCACGCCGAAAGTGCCGACGACGGCGAAGACGGCGATCGCCGCCACCCCGCCGGCCAGCAGGCGCGGTTGCGTGATCGCCGGGCTGGGTTTGCGGAAAGGCCGTTCGACGAAGCGCCAGGACAGCCAGGCGAGAACGAAGCTGGCGACGACGACGGCTGCCGCCTGAAGCGGCGTGGGCGCCTGGAGCGACTGATAGCGCAGGAAGGAGACGATCGGCCAATGCACCAGATAGAGCGAGTAGGAGATGAGGCCGACCGCCACCAGCGGCCGCATCGACAACAGGCTTGTGGCCGCCGATCGGGCCGGCGATTTTCCGACATGGATCAGCAATGCGCTGCCGATGCAGGGGTAGAGCGCATTGGCCCCGGGAAAGGCCGTCGTCTCGTCGAAGGCGAATACGGCATAGGCGATAAGCCCGAGGCCGAGCACGCCGAGGCTTTCGGCCAACCAGCGCGTGCGAACGATTGGGATCGTGCCGAGCGCCAGCGCCGCACCCACAAGCAGTTCCCAGGCGCGGGTCGGCAAGAGGAAGAAATTGGCCGTCGGCGCGGTCGACGTGGCGTAGACGCTCAGTGCCAGGCTGGCCAGGATGGCCGGCAGCAGGGTGAGAAGCCAGCGCCTTGCGAGATATTTGTAGATGATGAAGGCCGCGACCGGCATGAACAGGTAATATTGCTCCTCGACCGAGAGCGACCAGGTATGAAGCAGCGGCCGGAAGATCGCATCGGCGGCAAAATAGCCCGAAGCCTTCCAGAAATAGATGTTGGAGACGAACAGGGACGCGGCGACGAGGCTTTTGGAAAAGTCGATGAAGAAGGAGGGAAGGAGCAGGAGCCACGCAACGACAAAGGTGACGGCGACCGTCACGAAGAGCGCGGGAAAGATGCGCCTGATGCGCTTGGCATAGAAGCGCCAGATGGAGAAACGGTCGTTTTCCAGGTCGTCGAGCAGGCTCAGCGCGATCACATAGCCGGAGATGACGAAAAAGACGTCGACGCCGACGAAGCCGCCGGAAAAACCGGCGACACCGGAATGAAAAAGCAGGACGGGCAAAATGGCGACGGCTCTCAAGCCGTCGATGTCGGGGCGATACTTCATGCCGCTTCAGACCTGCCGGCAGTGTGCGAAAGGCGGTGGATTGGCCGGCAGGTTGGCCGTCATGTCGGGCAGGGCGGTATGCTGCATATAGGAGGGCCCTCGAGGATAATTCGATTGTGCGACATCCCAGGCCCGTGACCTTCTAGCGCGCATTTGCTTCAAACGGAAACGTTTGAAGCAAGGAGTTGCGGGCCAGATCAATAGGCTGGAACATGTACCTTTCGCTCAAACGGTTTCGCTTGAGCAGGACATGTTCTAGCGACAAATCTTGCACTGCAACAAGACCTCGTCCAGCCTTGGGCAGGCCTACGTATAAGGTGAAGCGGCCGCCTGGCCGCATGGCGCGGCCCAGCAAGTGCCCATTGGCCGGCCAGTCGGCAATTCTTGCTGTGAAATCAACGCCCGGCCTTGCCGCAATTTGTCCCAGCGCGGTCAACTACCGAGACAGTCGGTCAATGAAATTGACTGCAGCGCAAGAAAGGCGGGGCGGATTACGGGGCTTAGGCCGTGTGGACAGTTATGGCTTGGGCGTGGCGCGCTGCGCCCCGAAAGGGTATGGCGAAAATCGCCCATTTCGGCGTCGCGGCCCCTTGAAAGGGGTCGACCCTTCCTGCGGGTCCGCTCCTGGAACTGAACGATTTTCGCTCATACCACGCTCCAACCCATAACTGTCCACACGGCCTAAAGCAGGGTGACCGTGGAGCCCATCGCCATCAATGCGGCCAGGCCGATCAGAACGACATAGAAGCGCGGCATGTCCAGCATCATCGCGTGACCGGCGATCCACGCAAGCGTGGCAGATCCGAGCGCCAACAGGAAGCCGTCGCGATTGCCGGAGGCGATCGTTGCGGCCATCAGCCCGCCAATGATCAGGGCGCCGAAGACGATGATCACGGCGACGGCATATTTTTCGAGGTCGTCCTGCATGTGTCTGTTTCCCTTGCGCCTGCCCGCCGCGTGTCGACGGCCCGTAAGATGACTTATATTTGCTATTGCCAAGATGCAAAGGGCGTTTCGCCCGCGAGGCCGCAGAACACGCCGGTCGTGGCTGAGTGCGGCCTCGCTGCAACGCTTGATGGGCGCAAAGGCGAATATCTGTAATCACGGTTCCGGCGGAACGGCTCCGGATCCGCCGCCGGAGAAATAGGTCTTGAGATAGCCGAGGATGGTATTGCGGGTCTCCTCATCCTGCTCCGGCATGCCCTGTTCTTCCACCATCCAGGCCCAGATATCGTCCCAGCGCTCGTCGCTCAGATGCTGCTGTCTCACCATCGCGATCGAGTGACAGGCCGAGCACAGATAAAAGGTCTCTTCGGCACCCGGCGCATCCGGTAATCCGCCCAGCCTCGGATTGCCGGGCGGTGATTCTTTTTGGGCGGAAGGAGAGTGCGGCAGGATGCGGCGCATGGGGTCGTAGCCCTGGTCGGCGCCGGCCGGCCTCTCCTGCGCGAGAGCGGCACAAACCCCGGCAACGATCAGCAACGGCACCAGCAGAATCACCCCGCGCTGGCGCGGTCGGGCCGGTGACATGCGGGCCTCAAACGGCAAAGATCGCGACCCGGTGGATCATGTTGTTGCCGTAGCCGCGCGGGTTCCAGCCCGGCGTCACCGGTGGTTGCATGACGCCATTGCCGTCGGTCGCGCGCGACCAGACCTCATAATAGCCCGCTTCACGAGGCGTGACGTCCGCGCGCCAGCGTTGCCAGGCATACCTGTTCGGCGGTGCGTCGAGTTCCGCTTGCTGCCATGTCTGGCCGAAGTCGAGCGAGACATGCATGGCCTGCACATCGCCATTGCCGGCCCAGGCATGGCCGCGTATCCGGGTCGGTTGCCCGACAGGAACCTCGACACCGGTCTGCGGCGCGGTGATGAGCGATTTGACCGGCATGGTGGTCAGGATTTCCATGTCCTGTTCGGGCACTTCCGTGCCCGGTGCCACCGGGTAGGCCGGCAGGCGATAGGAGTAGCCGCCCATCTTCCGCCCGTCATGGACCTTGTCGCGCACCCAGATGCGGGTCAGGAATTTCTGCGAGGCTGATCCCGGATAACCGGGAATGACCAGCCGCAGCGGAAAGCCGTGCAACGCCGGCAGGTCTTCGCCGTTCATCGCCCAGGCGATCAGGCATTCCGGCTCCTGCGCCTTTTCGATCGGCACGCCGCGCGAGATGACGACCTTGTCCATGTCGCCGGAAATGTCGACATCGTTGCCATAGTGGCCCGTATAGACGGCGCCGGATTTGAGACCGACCTTGGCCAATACGTCGCTGAGACGCACGCCAGTCCATTCGGGGCAGCCGACGGCACCCACGGTCCACTGGTTGCCCGACGCACCGGGATCGAAGAAGGCGCGGCCATTGCCGCCGCATTCCAGCACCAGTGCCAGCGTGACCGTCTCGAACTCGCTCTTCAGATCGTCGAGGCTGAGTTCAAGCGGGTTTTCCACCTCACCGTCGACCGTCAACGTCCAGCCTTGCGCGTCCATGTCGAGCGCGCTTTGCGGGATCAGGCCGTTGGAGCGGATGAAGAGCCGCGAATAGGGGGTGACGTCGTCGTCGAGCAGATGGGCCGGTGTTTCGGCGTTGAGCGGTCGTTCATTGAGCAGCGTCAGTCCGTCCTTCTCGCCCATATGCTTTGCGCCGGTATCCTGTGCCAGCGCCACGGGGACGACGCCGGCGGGCAGGTTGCGATGAAACGGGATTGCCGCGCCGAGGGCCGTGCCCATTGCTGCAAGACCCGCACCCTTCAAAAATCCGCGCCTGTCGGGGCAGGGCACGCGCCCGAAGAGCCTCTGGTCGGCTGTGTCGGGATCGTCCTCATAGGCCTTCCGGATGCCGGCATGATCAAGCCGCTCCTCGGGCCTCGTTTGATGAGTAGCCATGCTCGCCTCCCTGCTTGGGTGTTGGTGGCCTCTCGTCGTCCGCGACTCTACCAGCCGGTGCAGCCGTGCAGAAGTAAATTAGCTCTGTCGAATTTTATGCATGAACGGCTGACCAGTGGCATGGTCCTGCGTGGCGCTTTCCAGGCGGCGCCACTCTTATTCCCATAGGCCGACCGTCCGCCGGCGTCCGGAGCCCTCAGTCGGCCGCATTGGATTCTTCGGTCGTTGCCGTCGACTGCGTCGGCGCCTCATTCTGCGAAGGAACGAGGAAGAAGACGATGATCAGGATCGCCAGCACGACCGCCAGTATCGAAATCCATCTGTTCATATTCATAGCACCCTTCCTTGCTACACCAGTTGGTGACGACGAGGCGGGAGCCACAACAAAACCGTGCGGGTTTGCAGCCCACCCGGTCGAAACGTGGTGTAGCCGCTTGTGTTGTGGGCGCGATGATAGCGCAAAATCACCGCGCGATCGAACAGGGTCGGCGAGCCCGGCCAGTGCTCGACGATGAGGACCTGGGATATGGGTCGATGGAGGCCCGGACGTGGGCGACAAAACCGACGTCCGGGCCACTTCGGGAACGCCACTTCCATGGTTCGACGAAAACCAACACCCGCTTGCCGATGGTGAAACGAAATTCCAGCTTACGCAGTCGAGCGTTTTGGTTGCGACCTTTGTTCGCTCCTTTAATTGTTTTCCGGGTTCGTTTCAGCCTGGAACGCCAGAATGGTAACCTTGATGATGGCGAACAGCGCAGGAATTGCGATCAGAATGCCGAGAGAGGTCGTGGCATAAGTTCCAAAGTGAAGAAGGCCCGAGACGGACCAAACCATTGCCGCCGCGATTACGATTATCTCGATCGCCACGAAGACCGAGACGGAGATGAAGCTCAACAGGCTCCAGAAGTTGATAACACGTTTCATGGGAATTTCCTGCCCGTACACGCGGACGTGACGAGAGCGTCAGCCATGTCGATGACTGACCGGAAAGGCGCACGGGTATTTCGTCGCCCTGTTGACAAAGCCCGATCGGTGCCGGGATCGTCAGGCTGTCAGCGGCGGTGCGCGGGCGCGGTGCGACGCGTTGGTGGTGGAGAAACGGCTTGCGGGAAGGACGGCGGCACGAGCCGGCCGAACCGCATCATTCAGCCGGAGGATGGGTTGCGCCGGAAGCGACGGGTCGCCGGGGCTCGTTCCTGCCTTTGGCAACTGATGTCGTGCCATCGCCTCGGCATGCGGGGCGACTTCTCGGACGATGGTCGAGACGGAATGGTGGTTGAGGCTTGCGAGGCGCGGCTCGCCCGGTGCGAAGATTTCCGGCGGACTATGCCGCCCGGGAAGACCCAGGCAGAGGACTACCAGGAGCAGGACGCAAGCACGGCGCAACAGGAGCGGTATCATCGGATCATCCGCACGAAATCGCATGCCTTTTATAGCAGGCCGACGTCCCGCGCCAGTGGCCGGATTGCAGCACTGCCATATCTGGCCGAGGGCACGACAGGCCTTTCGGCTGGTCCCTGTGACTGCATTGCCTGTCTACCCGCATGCCGGCTGAAACATGCGTGAAGGTCGATGCGCTGCGCCGGGCCCTTGACGAGCCATCAAGACCGTGGCGATCCACGCTAAAAGTTCGAAAAGCCGGGAACTCCTGTGAAGCCGATGGCCTATGAAACTCGGCACATTATATCGCTTAAGTGCTTTATTTTTTTGGGGTTTTCCTGGTGAGCGCGCAGGGGCTCGAACCCTGGACCTACTGATTAAAAGTCAGTTGCTCTACCAGCTGAGCTACGCGCTCCCGAATGCCGCACGCTGCGGCCCGGAAAGTGCGGCGGAACATAGGGAGGCAGACTACGGCGGTCAACTGGAAAATCGGCGCAATTCAGATCCCGTGTTGTTCCTTGAAAACGCAACCGGCACGTTGTTTCCTGAGTGTGCCGCGGGTCATTCATGTTGGGCGTGGGCGTCGATGACGCAGACCCTGGGCGCGCTTAGGGATTTCGGCCCCGGTGACATTCGGGAAATTGAGGATGGCAAGTGTGCGCAGATGCAGCCTGCCAGCATCGGCTCCAGCCGTCGGTAAGCGGCGACCCTTCAGCGATGATCGGACTCAAGTCGTGCGCTTTCGGTCCCTTCCTGTTGGCGCCGACAGCGCCAGCCGTTCGGTGGCATCTGGCGATTACTTGGTGAAATTGGAGAGCGGTGAGGCAGACACCACACCAAAAACCTCTGCCGTCATCTACATCGCTCGGTCGTCCCGCGGCCTGCCTTGCCGTGCGACACACGCCAGCGAACCAGATCGTCAGCGCCAGGACCCGCTTCTATGGCCAGATCTATCGGGTCCACCATTTCATCCGTGACCTCGTCGATGAAAGCCCATCCAACCTCAGCCCCGGTCTTTCGATTCACGAATTTCATTGGCGGTGCTGAAGTGCCGGAGACTTCGAGGCAATCACCGACCTTGGCGAGCACGAACATCACAGGAGCGATCTGCTTGCCTTTCTTAGTCAAGACGTATTCGAACCGTTCTGGTTTCAACTGATAGCGTCGCCGTTCAATCAAGCCGTTCGCTTCCAGGTGCTTCAATCGGTCGCTGAGCGTCGCATTGGTGACACCAGTGGAACGACGAAAATCGTCGTAGCGGCTCAGGCCGCAAAAGAGGTCGCGCAGGATCAGAACCCCCCAGCGATCGCCGACCGCGGCCATCACTCCGGCGATCGAGCACACCATTCCGTCGAAGGACTTCGAGCGCATGAACCATTCCCGTTTTGTGTGCCAGATCTTGTCCAAGAGCCAGTCAATAAACTCTCATAATCAGAGTTAATTTAGATCGGCAATCCAACAAACTCAATCCGGCTTTGCACACGCCATACGCCACGTGCGGGGCGAGTCAGGTTGTGCTTAGGCAGCGCCTGTCGGAGCCAACGAACCCCTTGCCCAAATATATAACTCTTATTATAAGAGTTACATCGCATTCGGTCAGGGCGACGCCTGCGAGTGCACCACGGGCGCGACCGATTCTCGGCAGGGCCAGCCGGTGAGCGCTTGAATTTACTGTCCAGTCAATCGCAAGGAGACAACAATGCCCTCCCACCCCATCTCCAAGATATTTGTCGTCGGCGGCACCGGTGCCCAGGGCTTGCCCGTGATTGGCGCTCTGGTAGCAGACAAGAAATATGCTGTCCGCGCTCTCAGCCGAGACCCGGGTTCCCGCCGGGCCAAGGCCCTGCTTGAGCTAGGCAACGTCGAAATTTTTGAGGGGACCTTCGCCGACGAATCTACACTGCGGGAAGGATTCCGAGGTTGCGACGGGGCATACATAAATATCGATGGGTTCAACACCGGCGAAAAGACCGAGATGTATTGGGCCATCCGTAGCTACGAGATCGCCATTGAAGAAGGCGTAAAATTCTTCGTGTATGGAAATCTTGACTTCGCGCTCAAGAAGGCCGGTTATGATTCCAGGTTTCGTACCGGTCATTATGACGGCAAGGGCCGGATAGCCGAATGGATCCTGTGGCAGAATCAGGCGAATAGGGACCGAATGGGCGCGGCGGTGTTCACCACGGGCCCGTACATGGAGATGGCGATCTCGGCAATGACGCCCATGACTCCGTCTGTGGAAGACGGTGTCGTGACCTGGCGGGTTCCGCTCGGCGACGGAGCCGTACCGCACGTCGCTCTCGATGATTGTGGCTATTATGCTCGCTGGCTCTTCGACAATGCGGAGCGGGCCAACGGCATGAATCTGGAGGTCGCTATCGAGCATGTCGGATATCGGGAACTCGCCACGGCGTTCGAAAACGTAACGGGGCATCCGGCGAAGTACATCGATACCGATTTGGAGGACTACTGGAGTGGCGGCCCGCTTAGCAGAGCGGCTCGGATGCCGGCCGGTTACAACGCCGATCCGTCCGACAAGAGCACCATGAGCGTTCAGGATAACTTCACGGGCTTCTGGAACATCTGGAAGTACGGGGTGGTCCAGCGGGACTACGCGCTTCTGGACGAGATTCATCCTAACCGCATCAAGAGTGTCGAAGAATGGCTTAGGCGCGAAGATCAGCTTGGGCGGGAGCTTGGCAAAGGGGGGCTTTGGGAAAGGCTCCAACCCGAGAACCTGTACTCAGCGCCTCCTGTGCTAAAAGTGTCGGAAGATGGGCGGAAAGGCCGACTATAGCGGTCCACGCCGGTCAACTGGAAAATCGGCGCAATTCAGCTCCAGTTGCCCGGCGATCCGACAAGACTTGAGGCAATATGCCCACCAAACGGTGATTGGCGCGCGTTGCGGCGCGGGTTTATAGGGGCATGCGGGCCGGTCGACGGGCCGCATGAAGCAACAACGAGGCAGCGTGGCAATGGCGGTTGCAATGGATATCGGCTATTTCAGTGCGGTCGGGGCCGGGGCGCTGTCCTTCCTGTCGCCCTGCGTGCTGCCGCTGGTGCCGCCCTATCTGTGCTACATGGCCGGCGTCTCGGTCGAGGATTTCCGCCAGGACGCCGGGGGCGCGACCCGGGCGCACACGCGCCTGGCGCTTGTTGCCGCTTCGGTTGCCTTCGTGCTCGGGTTTTCGACCGTCTTCGTGGCGCTCGGGGCCGGCGCGTCGACGATCGGCGGGCTGTTGCGCGTGTGGCAGGAGCCGCTGGCCATCATTGCCGGCCTTGTCATCATCGTCATGGGGCTGAATTTTCTCGGCGTCCTGCGCATTCCGTTCCTGTCGCGCGAGGCGCGTTTCCAGACGGGCCAGCGTCCGGCCGGAGCTCTGGCCGCCTATGTCATGGGGCTGGCCTTCGCCTTCGGCTGGACGCCGTGCATCGGCCCGGTCCTCGGTCCCATCCTCACGCTGGCCGGTGGCCGGGAAACGGTCGGCGAGGGGGCGTTCATGCTGCTGGCCTATTCGCTCGGCCTCGGCATACCCTTCATTGTCGCGGCGATCTTTTCCGGCGCCTTCATGCGCTTCCTGACACGTTTTCGCACCCATCTCGGGCGGGTCGAGAAGGTAATGGGCGGGCTGCTGGTGGTCGCCGGCGTCCTGTTTATGACCGGCGGCGTGCAGACCATGTCCTATTGGCTGCTGGAGACGTTTCCGGTACTCGGCCAGCTCGGCTGAAGCACGATTGGCGAGGCGGGCGCGGCAATGATACAGATTGTGCGATTCCCGTGAAATTGAAGCATTCGGACACGACTATGAGCGAACGGACCTGCCTATCGATCATCCTGGCTGCGGGCGAGGGCACACGCATGAAAAGCGCGCTGCCGAAAGTACTGCACAAGGTGGCGGGGTTGCCGATGGTCGGCCATGTCGTCAAGGCGGCGCTGGAGGCCGGCAGCACGGCGGTGGCGGCCGTGGTCGGACATGGCGCAGAGGCCGTAGCCGATGAGGTGCGCACCGCCAGTCCGGATGCCGCCGTATCCGTGCAGGACAAACGCCTCGGCACGGCACATGCCGTTCTGGCCGCCCGCGAGGCCATCGCGGCCGGCTATGACGATATCCTGATCATGTTCGGCGACACGCCGCTCGTCGAGCCGGCTGCGCTCGGCCGGGCGCGCGCCCTGCTGGCCGAGGGCGCGGCGGTCGCCGTGATGGGCTTTCGCACCGACCGGCCCAATGGCTACGGCCGCCTGATCGAGAAGGATGGCGAGCTCGAGGCGATCCGCGAGGAGCGCGACTGCACGGACGAGGAACGCGCCATCAATTTCTGCAACGGCGGCTTGATGGCGATCGACGGCCGCCTGGCGCTGGACCTGATAGAGGCTGTCGGCAACGGCAACGCCAAGGGCGAATATTATCTGACCGACATCGTCGAGATCGCCCGCGCGCGCGGTCTCCATGTCGGTGCGGCGGAAGTCGCCTTCGACAATGTTCTGGGCGTCAACACGATGGCGGAACTGGCCGAGGCCGAAGCGCTCTGGCAGGCACGGCGGCGCCAGGACCTGCTCTTGTCGGGCGTTACGATGATCGATCCGGCGACCGTCTATCTCTCCCACGACACCAAGATCGGCGCCGACACGCTGATCGAACCAAACGTCTTTTTCGGGCCGGGCGTGAGCGTTGCGGGCGGGGCGATCATTCACGCCTTTTCGCATCTCACCCAGGCCCGGCTCGGTGAAGGGGCGGAGATCGGGCCGTTTGCCCGCCTGCGCCCCGGTGCCGATCTCGCCGAGGGTTCCAAGGTCGGCAATTTCTGCGAGATCAAGGCGGCTCATGTCGGGCCCGGCGCCAAGGTCAATCATCTGTCCTATATCGGCGACGCGACGGTGGGCGCGAAGGCCAATATCGGGGCCGGTACGATCACCTGCAATTATGACGGCTACAATAAATATCGCACCGAGATCGGCGCCGGCGCCTTCATCGGCTCGAACACCTCCCTCGTGGCGCCGGTGAGCGTCGGCAATTCGGCCTATGTGGCCTCGGGAAGCGTCGTCACGGATGACGTGCCTGACGATGCGCTCGCCTTCGGCCGGGCGCGGCAGACGACGAAGGAGGGCAGGGCGCGCGACTTGCGGGCGCGCTATCAGGCCGAAAAGGACCGCCGTCGGGCGGAGAAATCCAAGGCATAAGGCTCAACCGAAGGGGTGGTCCGACCCGCCGCCCGGATAGATTGTCATGCGCTGAAAAGAGTTTTTACTTCTTTGTCGTGCTATTCGGACCTACATCGGCGCCAGCACAATGCGGGGAATGGCAATATATGTGTGGGATTGTTGCAATCATCGGCGGGCGGCCCGTCGCACCATTGATCGTCGACGCGCTGAAGCGGCTGGAATATCGCGGCTATGATTCGGCCGGCGTGGCGACGATCGAGAACGGCCGGCTGGCGCGCCGGCGCGCCGAAGGCAAACTGGTCAACCTGGAGGCGCGGCTGGAAGCGGAGCCGCTTTCGGGGACGATCGGCATCGGACACACCCGCTGGGCGACGCACGGCGTTCCCAACGAGACGAATGCCCATCCCCATTTCGCCGGCGACGTGGCAATCGTGCATAACGGCATCATCGAAAATTTCGCCGAACTGCGATCCGAGCTGGCGGCCAAGGGCCATGTGTTCAGCACCCAGACCGACACCGAAGTCGTGGCCCATCTCGTTTCCGAAGGAATTTCGGGCGGATCGAGCCCGCAGGAGGCTGCCTTCGCCGCGCTCAAGCGGCTGGAAGGCGCCTTCGCCATCGCGCTCATGTTCCGTGGCGACGAGGACCTGTTGATCGGCGCGCGCAACGGTCCGCCGTTGGCTATCGGACATGGCGAGGGCGAGACCTATCTCGGATCGGATGCGATCGCGCTGTCGCCGTTCACCAATCAGGTGACTTATCTCGAAGACGGCGACTGGGCGGTCGTGCGGCGCGACAGCGTCAAGATCTGCGACATGAACGGGTCTCCGGTCGAGCGGCCCAGGCAGACCTCGGTGGCGACGAGTTTCCTCGTCGACAAGGGCAATCACCGCCATTTCATGGAAAAGGAGATCCACGAACAGCCCGAGGTGATTTCCCATACGCTGGCCAATTATCTGGACTTCGCCAACGGCGCGATCAGGCAGCCGGAGCTGCCATTCGACTTCGCCACGCTCGACCGGCTCACCATCTCGGCCTGCGGCACGGCCTATCTCTCCGGGCTTGTCAGCAAATACTGGTTCGAGCGGTTTGCGCGGCTGCCGGTCGACATCGATATCGCTTCGGAGTTCCGCTATCGCGAAATGCCGCTGTCAAAGAACAGCGCGGCGGTCTTCATCTCGCAGTCCGGTGAAACCGCCGATTCGCTGGCCTCGTTGCGCTATTGCCGCGGCGAGGGCGTTCCGATCGCCTCGATCGTCAATGTCCAGGGTTCGACCATCGCGCGCGAATCCGATATCGTCTTTCCGACCCTCGCCGGACCCGAGATCGGCGTTGCCTCGACCAAGGCCTTCACCTGCCAGCTTTCCGTGCTTGCTTCGCTCGCCCTGCGCGCCGCGCGTGAACGCGGCACCATCGACAATGAGACCGAGCGCAAGCTCATACGCGCCCTGTCCGAGGCGCCACGGCTGGCCAGTCAGGTGCTGCGGCTGGAGGAGCGGTTCCGGGAGCTGGCGCGGGAATTGTCTCATTACAAACACGTTCTCTATCTCGGCCGCGACACCAGCTATCCGCTGGCCCTCGAAGGGGCACTCAAGCTGAAGGAGATCTCCTATATCCATGCCGAAGGCTATGCGGCAGGGGAGCTCAAGCACGGTCCGATCGCGCTCATCGACGAAGAGATGCCGGTCATCGTCATTGCGCCGCATGACCGCATCTTCGACAAGAGCGTCTCCAACATGCAGGAAGTGGCCGCGCGTGGCGGCAAGATCATCCTGATCACTGACGCGACAGGGGCCGAAAAGGCGAACGTATCGACGCTCGAGACCATCGTGATGCCGGATGTGCCTGAATTCGTCGCGCCGATCGTCTACGCGCTGCCGGTCCAGATGCTGGCCTATCACACCGCCGTATTCATGGGGACCGATGTCGACCAGCCGCGCAATCTGGCCAAATCGGTGACCGTGGAATAGGCGCGCGATCCGCGTCCGTCTGCCGCGGCGTCGATTCGCGGCAGACGAATTTGGCGCTTTTGCCTTTCAAATTTAGAATGCAGTGCATTATGTATCGTGAAGCCTCTGCTCACACGGCAGAACGGAGCCATGTCCGATCACTCCAAATCGCATCGCGGTATGACGCGCATCAGAAACTATTTCCTCACCGGGTTCGTCGTCTGCGCGCCGCTTGCGATCACCGCCTATCTGACGTGGTCCTTCATCGGCTGGGTTGATTCCTGGGTCAAACCCTACATCCCGGGACGCTATAATCCGGACAATTATCTGCCCTTTGCCGTGCCTGGCTTCGGGCTGATCGTCGCGTTGATCCTGATCACGCTGATCGGCTTCCTGACGGCGAACTTCATCGGCCGGACGATCTTTTCCTATGGCGAGTATTTTCTCGATCGCATGCCGCTCGTGCGCAGCATATACCGCGGTCTCAAGCAGATTTTCGAGACCGTGCTGTCGCACAAGTCGGACGTCTTCAAGAAGGTCGGTCTGATCGAATACCCACGTCGAGGGTTGTGGGCGATCATCTTCATCTCCAGCGAGAGGGAATCCGAAGTCAATATCAAGCTGGAGGATCAATCCGGAAGGACCGTCGCTGTCTTCCTGCCGTCTACGCCCAATCCGACGACGGGTTTCCTGCTTTACGTGCCGAAATCGGAAGTCATCGAATTGTCGATGACGGTCGAGGAGGCGGCCAAGCTGATCATATCGGCGGGGCTCGTGACGCCGGAATACCAGAAGATCACCCACGACCTGGCGGTTCAGGCCGGCGCGACAACGCCGCGCGACGCGGCCTGACCGTTCAACCCGCCCGCAACAGCCGCACCGCTTCGTCGCGGCCGAACAGATAAAGAAGCAGCCGCAACGCCTGTCCGCGCTCGCCGCGCAGCTCCGGATCGCGTTCCAGCACGAGCCGGGCATCGTTGCGCGCCGTCTCCAGAAGATCGGCATGCGCCTCGATTCGCGCCACCAGGAAGCCCGGCGTGCCGGACTGCCGTGTTCCGAGGAGTTCGCCTTCGCCGCGCAGCTTCAGGTCTTCCTCCGAGATGACGAAGCCGTCCTCGGTTTCGCGCATGACCGACAGGCGCCGTTTGGCCGTCTCGCCGAGCGGACCCTTGTAGAGCAACAGGCAGGTCGAGGCCTTGTCGCCGCGGCCCACCCGGCCGCGCAACTGGTGGAGCTGCGCCAGGCCGAAGCGTTCCGCATGCTCGATGACGATGATCGTGGCGTCGGGGACGTCGACCCCGACCTCGATGACGGTCGTTGCGACGAGGATGCGCGTGTCGCCGTTCTTGAACGCCTGCATCGCCGCGTCCTTTTCGGCCCCCTTCATCCGGCCATGCACCAGACCGACCTGCGAACCGAAGATCTTTTTCAGGGACGCGAAGCGGTCTTCGACCGACATCAGTTTCATTTCCTCGGATTCTTCGACCAGGGGGCAGATCCAATAGACCTTCTGGCCCTCGGAAATGGCGGAGCGAAGCCGTTCGATGAGATCGTCGAGCCGCTCGAGGGGAAGGGTGACGGTCTGGATCGGGCGGCGCCCGGCCGGCTTTTCGGTCAGACGCGAGACGTCCATGTCGCCAAAGGCGGTCAGCACCAGCGTGCGCGGGATGGGCGTGGCGGTCATGACCAGCATGTCGGGAGCCTCGCCCTTGGCCGTCATCGCCAGCCGCTGGTGGACACCGAAGCGATGCTGCTCGTCGACGATGGCCAGGCCGAGATTGCGGTAATTCACGCTTTCCTGGAAAAGCGCATGGGTTCCGACGACGAAGTTGATCGATCCGTCGGCCAGTCCGGCGAGCGTCTCGGTGCGCTCCCGCCCTTTTTCACGGCCCGTCAGCACAGCGCATTTGAGGCCCGCTTGGGCCGCCAGGGGGGCGATGGTGGCAAAATGCTGGCGCGCGAGGATTTCCGTCGGCGCCATAAGGACGGCCTGCGTGTCCGCTTCGGCGGCGCGCGCCATGGCAAGGAGCGCAACCACCGTCTTGCCGGCGCCCACATCGCCCTGCAGCAGGCGCAGCATGCGTTCGGGTCTGGCCAGATCGGCCTCGATTTCGGCCAGCGCCTGTTCCTGGGAGCCGGTCAGTGCATAGGGGAGCGCTGCGCGAATGCGATCGACCAGACGTCCGTCACCGGTGAGCGGGCGGCCGGAGAGCTTGCGGATGCGCGCGCGCATCATCGCCAGGGAGAGCTGCCCGGCCAGAAACTCGTCATAGGTCAGGCGGCGGCGGGCGGCGTTGTCGGGCGAGACGTCGAGGGCGTCCGATGGGTTGTGCAATCGCATCAGGGCCTGGTCGAAGCCCGGAAAGCTGTGCCGTCGCTTCAATTCGCCGTCGAGCCATTCGGGCATGTCTGGCAAACGGTCGAGCGCCTGTTGCAGGATGCGCCGCAGGATGCGCGGCGAAAGACCTGCCGTCAGCGGGTAGACGGGTTCGACGAGCGGCAGCGAGGCCGCCTCGGCCGCCGGCACGACATGATCGGGATGGACCATGGAGGGCCGGCCGTTGAACCATTCCATGCGCCCGCTGACGAGGACTTGCGAACCAACGGGCAGCAGTTTTTCCAGCCATGCCTGCTTGGCGTGGAAGAATGTCAAGGCGATCTCGCCGCTTTCGTCATGGGCGAAGACCCGGTAAGGCACGTTGGCTCGGCCGCGTGGTGACGGCTGATGACGGTCGACATGCAGTTCGAGTGTGACGATCGCCCCTTCGGCCGCGCGCGCCACGCCGGGCCGGTTGCGCCGGTCGATGATCGAGTGCGGCAGAACGAAAAGCAGGTCGCCGACGCGCGGCTCACGTTCGCCGAGATCGGCCGGAACGATGCGCGCCAGGAGGCCGGCCAGTTTCGTGCCAACGCCGTCCAGCGCGGTAACCGGTGCAAACAGCGGATCGAGAAGGGAAGGGCGCATGCGGCAAGATTATGCAGGCAAGTCCGGCGCGCAAGGCTGACACCCGACATGATCCACTATATATCGACGCGGCAGAGGATTTCTTCGACATGAACGGCACTCACGAAACCGACGACCTCGAAACACGCAAGCGCAAGGCGCTGTTTCGCTCCTGGCACCGCGGCATGCGTGAATGCGATCTCATTTTGGGATCGTTCGCCGATGCGCGTCTGGCGGCCTTGACCGAGGCCGAACTCGAACAATATGAAGACCTGCTCAAGGCGCCGGATGCCGAACTCTTCAAATGGGTGACGGGCGAACACCAGGTGCCCGAACGCTACGACACGACGTTGTTCCGCTCGATCCGGGGATTTCGCCATTCGGTGGAATGAACCCTGATCGACGCCCCGACATAGCACAGATCAAAGCATTGCCATGAGCCTGATTTCCCCTCTCGGCCTGAAGCCTGGCCGCATCGGACCGGTGACGATTTCCAATGTCGCCGACGGCTACGAGGCGTTTGTGCTGGCCCGCATCGCGACGGAAGCATGCGGCGACGGCCCGCTGATCTTCGTCGCCCGCGACGGCCAGCGCCTGCCGAGCCTCGCAGATGCCCTTGCCTTCGTGGCGCCCGGACTGCCCGTCCTCGAACTGCCCGCCTGGGACTGTCTGCCCTATGACCGGGTGTCGCCAGGAGCGGACGCCGCCGCCCGCCGGCTCGACGCGTTGGCCAGGATGATCGCGCTGAAGGAGAAGCCGCACCGGGCCGTCATTCTCACCACCGTCAACGCCATCCTGCAGCGTTTGCCGCCGGCCGAAGTGCTTGCCCAGCAGGTCTTCGCAGTGAAACCCGGCAACCAGGTCGATATGGACGCCTTGATCGGGCGGCTCGAGAGCAGCGGTTTCGAGCGTGTTTCCACCGTGCGCGACGTCGCCGAATTCGCCGTGCGCGGCGGCATTCTCGACCTTTACGCGCCTGGCGCGGCGGAGCCGCTTCGCCTCGACTTCTTCGGCGACACGCTGGAGACGATCCGTGCCTTCGATCCGGCGACGCAGCGCACGACCAGCCAGCGCAGCGAGTTCATCCTGCAGCCGGCCAGCGAGGTTGCGCTGACGCCGGAAATTGTCAGCCGGTTCCGCCGCAGCTATATTGAGGCATTCGGTGCGCCGACGCGCGAGGATGCGCTCTATGCCGCGATTTCGGAATCGCGCCGCTTTGCCGGCATGGAGCATTGGCTGCCGTTTTTCTACGAGCGCCTCGAAACCGTCTACGATTACGTCCCGGACGCGCCGGTCGTGCTGGACAATCTCGCCCGCGAAGCGCTGGTCGAGCGGCACGATCAGATCCTCGACCACTACGACGCGCGCCGCAGGCAGGCCGACGGCCAGGGCCATGGCGATGCCACGCCCTACAAGCCGGCCCCGCCGACGCTGCTCTATCTCTCGCCCGAAGACGTCGTTGCCACCGCAGGCGACAGGATGCTGGTCGACCTCTCTCCTTTCGACATGCCGGAAACGGGCGGTCGCACGGTGATTTCGGCCGATTCCAGGGCCGGTCGCAACTTTGCCGCCGAGCGCGCCGACCCCAACGCCAACGTGTTCGACCATGTCGTCGACCACGTTGCCGAGACGCGCTCTGCCGGCCGGCGCGTCGTGGTTGCCGGCTGGACCGAAGGGTCGCTCGACCGTCTGGCGCAGATCCTCGATGAACATGGGCTCGGCAATCTCACCCGCGTCGAGGTCTTCGACGACTTGCAGCGTCTCGATCGCGGGCAGGTCGGATTGGCGGTGCTGCCGCTGGAAAGCGGATTCGAAGGCCGCGAATTCGCTGTGGTGGCCGAGCAGGACATTCTCGGCGACCGCCTGGTCAGGCGCACCCGGCGCAAGAAGGCAGCCAACTTCATATCCGAAGTCTCAGCCCTGGCTGCGGACGACATTGTCGTGCACACCGATCATGGCATCGGCCGCTTTGTCGGGCTGCGCACCATCGAGGCGGCGGGCGCCCCGCATGATTGCCTGGAAATCCACTATGCCGCGGACGGTCGGCTCTTCCTGCCGGTCGAAAACATCGATCTTCTGTCGCGCTACGGCTCCGATGCCGCCGACACGCCGCTCGACCGTCTCGGTGGCGGGGCGTGGCAGGCGCGCAAGGCCAAGCTGAAGAAGCGCCTGCTCGACATGGCGGGCGACCTCATCCGCATCGCCGCCGAGCGCCAGATGCAGGGTGCGCCGGCCATCATGCCGGCCGATGGGCTTTATGGCGAATTCGCCGCTCGGTTTCCCTATGAGGAGACCGAAGACCAGCAGAACGCCATCGACGCGGTTATGGACGATCTGCGCGCCGGCCGCCCGATGGACCGGCTGATCTGCGGCGATGTCGGTTTCGGCAAGACCGAAGTGGCGCTGCGCGCGACATTCCTGGCGGCGATGGAAGGGTTTCAAGTGGCCGTGGTCGTGCCGACGACGCTTCTCGCGCGCCAGCATTTCAAGACCTTTTCGCAACGCTTCGCCGGCCTGCCGGTGCGCGTGCGCCAGGCGTCGCGGCTTGTCGGATCGAAGGAACTGGCCGAGACCAAGAAGGGCATCGCCGACGGTGTTGTCGACATCGTGGTGGGCACGCATGCGCTTCTCGGCGCGTCGATCAAGTTCAAGAATCTGGGCCTGCTCATCATCGATGAGGAGCAGCATTTCGGCGTCAAGCACAAGGAGCGGCTGAAGGATCTGAAGAGCGACGTACACGTCCTGACCTTGTCGGCCACACCCATTCCTCGCACGCTGCAACTGGCTCTCACCGGTGTGCGCGAACTGTCGATGATCACCACGCCGCCCGTCGACCGCCTGGCGGTGCGCACGTTCATTTCGCCCTTCGATCCGCTCGTCATCCGCGAGACCCTGCTTCGTGAGCGCTATCGCGGCGGACAGAGCTTCTATGTCGTGCCGCGTATTGCCGACCTTGCCGATGTCTCCGCCTTCCTGCGCGAACAGGTGCCCGAACTGAAGGTCGCCACGGCGCACGGGCAGATGCCGCCCGGCGAGCTCGACGACGTTATGAACGCCTTCTATGACGGGCAGTACGACGTGCTGCTGTCGACCGCGATCGTCGAATCCGGCCTCGATATTCCGACCGCCAACACGATGATCGTGCACCGTGCGGATATATTCGGACTGGCCCAGCTCTACCAGCTTCGCGGACGCGTCGGACGATCGAAGGTCCGTGCCTATGCGCTGTTTACATTGCCGGCTAATCGAACCTTGACGGCAACCGCCGACCGGCGCCTCAAGGTGCTGCAATCGCTCGATAGTCTGGGCGCGGGCTTTCAGCTCGCCAGCCACGATCTCGACATCCGCGGCGCCGGAAACCTGCTCGGCGAGGAGCAGTCCGGCCATATCAAGGAAGTCGGCTTCGAACTTTACCAGCAAATGCTCGAGGAGGCTGTCGCCGAACTGCGCGGCACAGGCGAAGCGCTCGACACGGGATGGTCGCCGCAGATCACCGTCGGCACCGCCGTGATGATCCCCGAGGACTATGTGCCAGACCTGCAATTGCGCCTGGCGCTCTACCGGCGGCTGGCGGAGCTGGAAACCACCGAGGAGATCGACGCGTTCGGCGCCGAGCTCATCGACCGCTTTGGCGCGCTGCCGCTGGAGGTCCAGCACCTGTTGAAGATCGTCTACATCAAGGCGCTCTGCCGCAAGGCCAATGTGGAAAAGCTGGACGCCGGACCGAAGGGCGTGGTGCTGCAGTTCCGCAACAAGGAATTCGCCGATCCGGCCGGTCTTATCCGCCTCATCGGCGAGCAGGGGGCGCTGGCCAAGATCAGGCCGGACCAGAGCGTCGTCTTTACGCGCGATTGGCCCAATCCGGAAAAGCGGCTCGCCGGCGCAGCCGTGGTCATGACACAACTGGCCCGCCTGGCGGAGAAGGCGGCTGCCTGACGGCCGGTCCGTTCCCGATCACGGCTGTGCGGAACGTCAGACCAGCTTTTCCAACTCGCCACGCGCCTTGGCTGTCCCGATCTGCCTGAAGGCGTCGGCGAGCGTCTCGGCGTCCTGCGCGCCCATGACGGCGAACTTTCCCTCGATGAGAAAGCAGGGAACGCCACGAACGCCCATTTGGGCGGCGGTGGCGATCTCCTCGCGGACCGCCTCCTTGTCGGAATCGGTCGGCAGCAACGTCTCCACCACTGCGATATCCATGCCGCTGTCGCGCGCAGCTTCAATCAGCATGTCGCGGTCGCCGACATTGCGGCCTTCTTCGAAATAGAGCTTGAACAGCCGCCGCACCAGGATGTTCTGAACCTCCAGTCCGGCCGATCCCGCCCAGCGGATGAGGCGATGCGCGTCGAGCGTGTTGGGCGACACCTCTATCCTGTCTAGATCGAAGGCGATGCCTTCTGCGCTGCCGGCCTCCCGGACGGTGTCGTGCACCTGGCGCAACCGCGCCTCGTCGCCGAACTTCGCCAGCATATAGGATTTGCGGTCGTAGCCTTCGGGCGGGATTGACGGATCGAGCTGGAAGGGCCGCCAGCGCACTGCGAAATCCGCTTCGTCAACGATCGCCATGGCACGGTCGAGCCGCTTCTGGCCGATGAAGCACCACGGGCAGACCACGTCGGATACAACGTCGATGTCGATTGTCGTCTTGTCGGTCATGTCGGCAGCCTTTCGTGGGATTGGCCGTCTGCGATTCTAGTGGTCCGTTTCCAACATTTGCATCCCATTTGCATCGGCCCTGAGGGCAAATGTTGGAATCAGGCGCTATCCGGGACTGCGCCACCAGGTCGTCAGTTGATACCCGTAAAGCGGCGTGACGTCGGGGTGGGCAATGCGCGACCACCGTGCCAGCCATTGTTCATCACGATGATAGAGCGGGACAACCCATGCGCCGCTCAACAATACGCGATCATAGGCGCGCACCGCCTCGACGAAATCGGCCCGCGAGCGCGCGTTCAGCAGCGCATCGATCATGGCGTCCACGGCGGGTTCGGCGACACCGGCGAAGTTCCACGAGCCATTGGCGTCGCGAGCGACGCTACCCCACCGGCCGACTTGCTCCACGCCGGGCGACAGCGAGGAGGGATAGGTATACAGGATGACATCATAGTCGAAGGTGATGAGGCGCTGCTGGTATTGCGCCGCATCGGCCGAGCGCAATGTCGTCTGGATGCCAAGACGCGACAGGGTGCGCTGCCAGGCCAGTGCCAGTTCTTCGCCGCTTTTGGCCTTGAGCATGATTTCGAAGGACAGTGGCCGCCCGTTCGCGTCGACCATGCGTCCTTCTTCCATTTGGTAGCCGGCATGCTTGAGCGCCTCATAGCCGTGCCTCAGGAATGCGCGATCGCGTCCGCTTCCGTCCGACGACGGCGGCGACCACTCGCCCGCCATGATCGAGGGGGCGACGGCATCGGGAAAATCGGCCAGAAATTCGCGCTCCTTGTCGCTGGCCGGTCGGCCGTGGGAGGAGAGTTCTGAGCCGTCCCAGTAGCTCTTCGTCCTTGTATAGACGCCGGAGAACAGGTTGCGGTTGGCCCATTCGAAATCGAACAGCCCGGCAAGCGCCCGTCTGAGCTTGCGGTTCTGGAATACCGGGCGGCGCGTGTTGAGTACGAAGCCATGCATGCCGGACGGCAGCCCACTCCTGAAACTCTCCTTGACGACTGCGCCGGAAGTGACCGCCGGAAAATCATACTCGCTCGACCAGCGCGAGGCGCTGTTTTCGATATGGATGTCGATCAGCCCCTTCTTGAACGCCTCGAACAGCGTGTTCTCGTCGCGGAAATAGTTGATGCGGATCTCGTCGTAATTGTCGAAGCCGCGCTTGGAGGAAATGTCCCTGGCCCAATAGTCCTCATTGCGGCGAAAGGTGATCAGTTCACCCGGACGGACCATCTCGATCCGATAGGGCCCGCTGCCGATCATCGGCTTGAGCGTCGAGCGATCGAAGGTTTCAGCGTCGATTGCATGCTTGGGCAAGACTGGCATCAGACCGAGAATGAGCGGCAGCTCGCGATCGGGCTCCTTGAAGACAAGCCGCACCCCGTTGGGGGCTGCCATTTCAATCCGCTCGATCTTGTCGATCGTCGTTCGATAGCGCGGCAAGCCCTTGTCGCGCAGCAGCTCCAACGTGAAGATCACGTCCTGCGGCGTTACCGGTTCACCGTCTGAGAACCGCGCCCGCCGGTCGAGCTGGAACTCGACGAAGCTGCGCTCCTCGTCTGTTTCGACCGTCTTCGCGATGAGTGGATAGAGCGTGAACGGCTCGTCGTAGGAACGCATCATCAGGCTGTCGAAGACGAGGTTGCCGAAGACGAGGTCGACGACGCCGCGCGCGCCCGAGCCCTGCACGATGTAGGGATTGACGCTGTCGAAGGTGCCCTGGACGGCATAGTTGATCGTGCCGCCCTTCGGCGCGTCGGGATTGGCATAAGGCAAATGGGAAAAGTCGGCGCCGAGTGCCGGCTCGCCGTGCATGGCAATGGCGTGGCTCGGCTGTGCGGCCGCGGCCATTGCGGTCACGACGATGCACAGGCTGGCAAGCAGGAGGGTGTGGAGGGTCTTCATGATCCCGACAAGTCAGGGGCTGCAATTCGCCTTCGGTGGCTGCGATTCGCCGCGCACGGTAGCATGCCGGCCTGTAACCCACCGCAACAACCTGTCCGATGTGGCATAAATTGGGAGATGGACTGGATTCAACTGCCCTGCCGGTGTAACAGGCCTATGAGTTCTGGCTCGGCGAGTCTGTGTGGCGGCGGGCCTTGCTGTTGCCTCATTTGATCAACAGGTAGCGGGCACGCACCATATGCCGGGCGCCCAGGAGCATGCGAGAGGAACACCACACGATGAAACATTGCAAAAGCACGGCGAGCCGATATCTGGCCATGGCGACCGGCCTCGCTGCCTTCCTTGCCGTCGGCGCCGCGCCGGCCGCCGCGCAGCAGCAGCAGCCCCAGGTGCCCAAGGGCTGGTTCAAGGCCTGCTCCAAGCAGGAAGATATCGATATCTGCAACATACAGAATATCGTTCTCGCAAACTCGGGCCAGTTGGTGACCGGCGTCAGCCTGATCGAGGTGAAGGGCAAGGTGAACCGCAAGGTTTTCCAGGTCACCGTTCCCTCCGGTCGTATGATCCCGCCTGGCATCGGCCTGCAGATCGATGGCGGCAAGGCCCAGAAGGTCGACTATGCAATCTGCTTTCCGGACCGCTGCGTTGCAGAAGTGCCGCTGACCGATACGCTGGTCAACTCGTTCAAGAAGGGGTCGGAGCTGAGGCTCACCTCGGTGAACTTCCAGAACCAGCCGAATCCGATCAACGTGTCGCTCCAGGGCTTCACCGATGCCTTTGACGGACCGCCGATGCAGCAATCCGACCTGCAGGAGCGTCAGCAGAAGCTCCAGGAGTTCGTCAACAAGAACAACGAGGACTTCGCCAAGAAACTCAAGGAAGAGCAGGAAAAGGCGAAGGCTGCGAACTGATCGGCCGCGAGCCTGAGCTCCAAATCAGGAAACAGGCAGGAATTTGCGAAAGGGCGGGGCGTTGTCTCCGCTCTTTCTTTTTGTGCCATCGGGGCGCTCGGTCGAACCGCCGCGCGGACCGTTTACACGACGTAATCTGTGTGAAACGGGGCGGGTTGCCCGCAAGGGGATTCTCACACCCCGTTCGCTCGGTTAGCATTCCTGTTGATTCGGGATGATTCTCGAACGGACAAGGGGATGCATAGATGGCAGTCCAGGCGGCGGAATCGATCGGGCCTCAGACAGACGGCGCACAGCGCGAACCCTCAATGGAAGAGATATTGGCGTCGATCCGGCGCATCATCGAGGACAGCGACCAGGTGCACAAACCGGACGCTCCCGCGACGGCGACATATGACGAATCCGCTGCGGAAAGCGACATGCGCAGTTTCTCGGCCGAGTTGAATCAGCCCGCCGACGCCGCGGAGCGCCAGGACGGCCCGACATCCGAAAGCGCGCAGGTCGATCAGGCGCACACGTCTTCGCCCTTGCCGAACGAGACTGCCGCCGTGGCGACGGACGCAGACGCGCCCGGGACGTTCGGCCGGTTCGCGACGGAGGCCCCTGCCGCGCAGCCACATGAGCATGAAAGCGAGCCGAGGGGAGACAAGGCGGCTGCGCCGCGCGAGAACAACATGGCCTTGGACGAGGAAATGGACGTTGCTCTGCCGGCGGCAGAAGGCGTCGAAACGCCGGCGCCGCAAGGATTGCAGGCCGCGCAAGATGCGACCGGCCGCGCCCTCGCTCCGGCACCGGCGGGACAGGGCAATCTCGGTTCGATCATATCCGAACAGGCGGGCCGGCAGGTCTCGGCGGCGTTTGATGAACTATCCGAAGTGTTTGCCGCCGGCCGGCGGAGAAGTTTTGATGAAATCGCGGCCGAAATGATGCGTCCGATGCTCCAGGAATGGCTGGACAACAATCTGCCGACGCTGGTCGAGCGCCTGGTGCGCGAGGAAATCGAGCGGGTTGCGCGCGGTCACGCCGACTGAGCGGACGATCTCCTTTCTGCCTGTCACGTTTGTGCGCCGCCTGCGGGCGGCGTTCGGCGTTGCTTGCCCGGTCTTCGCACGCAGTTGACTTGCCGGCAGCCATCCGGTTTACACCCTGCCAGACTTCTCCCATTCGCGGACGACCCATATGCTTGAAAAGACCTATGACGCCAAGGCGGTCGAACCCAGGATCGGACAGATCTGGGAAGCGGCGGACGCCTTTCGGGCGGGCGCCGGTTCGAAGCCCGGCGCGGAAGCCTTCACCATCGTCATCCCGCCGCCCAATGTGACCGGCTCGCTGCATATGGGGCACGCGCTCAACAACACGCTGCAGGACATCCTGGTGCGCTTCGAGCGCATGCGCGGCAAGAACGTGCTGTGGCAGCCGGGCATGGATCATGCCGGCATCGCCACGCAGATGGTGGTCGAGCGCAAGCTGACGGAGCGCCAGGAGCATCGCCGCGACCTCGGCCGCGAAAAGTTTGTCGAAAGGGTCTGGGAGTGGAAGGACGAGTCCGGCGGCGCCATCATGAACCAGTTGAAGCGCCTCGGCGCTTCCTGCGACTGGTCGCGCGAGCGCTTTACGATGGACGAGGGGCTGTCAGAGGCCGTCATCGAGGTCTTTGTCTCGCTCTACAAGCAGGGGCTGATCTACAAGGACAAGCGGCTGGTCAACTGGGACCCGAAGCTTTTGACCGCCATTTCCGACCTCGAGGTCGAGCAGCACGAGGTCGACGGCCATCTGTGGCATTTCCGCTATCCGATCGAAGGCGAGCGCTTTGACCCGGAGAACCTCGCGACATTCATCACCGTCGCCACGACCCGGCCGGAAACCATGCTGGGCGATACCGGCGTGGCGGTGCACCCCGGCGACGAACGCTACAAGCACCTGATCGGCCGCAACGTCGTGTTGCCCATTGTCGGGCGCAGCATCCCGATCGTTGCCGACGAATATTCCGACCCGGAGAAGGGCACCGGCGCCGTCAAGATCACGCCGGCGCATGATTTCAACGACTTCGAGGTCGGCAAGCGCAATGGCCTCAAGGCTGTCAATGTCATGACGCCCGAAGCGGCGGTCACGCTTCTAAACAACGAGGACTTTCTGGATGGCCTCGAGCCGACAGCGGCGCAGCGCCGACTGTGGAAGGAGCTCGACGGGCTCGACCGCTTCGAGGCGCGCAAGGCGATCGTCAAGATCATGGAAGAGGGCGCAATGCTCGCTCAAACCGAGCCGCACAGGCACACGGTTCCGCATGGCGACCGCGGCGGCGTGCCGATCGAGCCCTTCCTGACCGACCAATGGTATGTCGATGCCAAGACGCTGGCCCGGCCGGCCATCGCCTCGGTGCGCGAGGAGCGCACGAATTTCGTCCCGAAGAACTGGGAAAAGACCTATTTCGAGTGGATGGAGAATATTCAGCCCTGGTGCATCTCGCGCCAGCTCTGGTGGGGCCATCAGATCCCGGCCTGGTACGGGCCGGACGGCCACGTCTTCGTTGCCAAGACCGACAAGGAAGCCCTCGATGACGCCGTCGAATATTATCTGGCGCTTGAGGGCCCGTGGAAATCCTGGGTCGAGGACAGGCTCGAGAATTTCGAGCCCGGCGACATCCTCACGCGCGATGAGGACGTTCTGGACACATGGTTTTCCTCGGCACTGTGGCCGTTCTCCACGCTGGGCTGGCCGCGGCAGACGCCCGAATTGAAGACCTACTATCCGACCTCCGTCCTCGTGACCGGGTTCGACATCATCTTCTTCTGGGTGGCCCGCATGATGATGATGGGGCTTCACTTCATGGACGAGGAGCCCTTTCACACCGTCTATGTGCACGCGCTCGTTCGCGACAAGAACGGCGCCAAGATGTCGAAGTCGAAGGGCAACGTCATCGATCCGCTGGAACTGATCGACGAATACGGGGCCGACGCGCTGCGTTTCACCCTGTCCATCATGGCCGCGCAGGGACGCGACGTGAAACTCGATCCGGCACGAATCGCCGGCTACCGCAATTTTGGCACCAAGCTGTGGAACGCGACCCGGTTCGGCCAGCTCAACGGCGCCGCCCTCAATCCCGATTTCCGGCCGCAGGACGCGAAGCTCACGGTCAATCGCTGGATCCTGACGGAACTGTCGCGTACCGTGCGCAAGGTGACGGGCGGCATTGAGAGCTACAGGTTCAACGAGGCGGCCGGCGCGGCCTACGGCTTCGTCTGGAATCTGTTCTGCGATTGGTATGTCGAGCTCCTGAAGCCCGTATTCGCCGGCCAGGACGAGGCGGCAAAGGCCGAAAGCCAGGCCTGCATGGCCTATGTGCTCGACGAGATCTACAAGCTCCTGCATCCCATGATGCCCTTCATCACCGAAGAGTTGTGGGCGCTGACGGCGGGCGAGGGGCGTTCGCGCGATGATCTCCTGTGCCTGACCGCATGGCCTGAAGCCGGTCTCGAGGACGAGGATGCAGCGGCCGAGATCAACTGGCTCGTCGAACTCGTCAGCGGCATCCGTTCGGTGCGCTCGGAAATGAACGTGCCGCCATCTGCTATCGCTCCGCTCGTCATCGTGGGCGCCAACGCGACGACGCGCGAGCGCGTAGGCCGGCACGATCCGGCCATACGCCGCCTGGCCCGCATCGGCGAGCTCGGCTTCGACGACGCGGCACCCAGGGCCTCGGCACAGATCGTGGCCGGCGAGGCAACGGCCTGTCTGCCGCTGGGAGACCTGATCGACCTCGATGCCGAGGCCGCGCGGCTGGAAAAGGCGCTTGCCAAGACGACCGGCGACATGGCGCGCATCGAGAAGAAGCTTGCCAATCCGCAATTCGTTGCCAAGGCGGCGCAAGACGTCGTTGAAGGCGAGCGCGAGAAGCTTGCCGAGCTTGCCGACGCGCGCGGCAAGCTGGAGACTGCCCTTGGAAGGGTGCGCGAGGCCGACTGAACGCGCGCGTCGCACGCTCACCCGGCCCTGCAACGGGCCGGGGGCGGGGCGACGTGATGGCCCGGCCGTCTGCGGTCGTCCGTTCTGCCTTGCGACTGATTGTTATGTAAAAAAACATCCCCGCCTCTTGAAAGAAGGCAGAGCCCGGCGCACATAAGTTCCGTCACCCGGGCCGGGCCCCTCTGGCAGGCGAGGCGTCGCCTGTGATGTCGGACCGAAGGCGATCGCGCAGACGCAGCGCTATTTGAAATCTTTCAATCCATGCCCCTGCAAGAGTGCCTATGGCCCGGCTTTCTGGCGTTTGTTGCCGTCATTCTCGTATTCGACCTCTTCGTTCTTCACCGTAAAGACCATGTGATATCCGGCCGGGAAGCCTGCATGACGGTCGCAGGCTACGTGACGCTCGCCATGATTTTTGCCGGCGGTGTGTTTTATTTCGCCGGAGCTCAGCGCGGTTCGGAATTCCTGACGGGCTATCTGGTCGAGCAGTCGCTGTCGCTCGACAACATCTTCGTCATTGCGTTGATCTTCGCCTATTTCAAGGTTCCGCCGGAAGCGCAGTATCGCGTGCTGTTTTACGGCATCGTCGGTGCGATCGTCATGCGTCTGTCGCTGATCGTGCCCGGCGTGAAACTGGTCGACAAATTCTTCTTCATCGGAATGGCGCTTGGCGCATTGCTCGTCTTTTCGGGCTACAAGATGCTTGTCTCGCGCGAGGAAACCATTGATCCCGGCGACAGCCGGATCGTCAAATGGCTGCGCAGGACAGGCCGCGTGACCAGCGAGTATCAGGGGTCGAAGTTTTTCGTCTGGCGCAACGGGCTGCTCTACATGACGCCGCTCTTCGTCGTGCTGGCGACCGTCGAATTGACGGACCTCGTCTTCGCCGTCGACTCCATCCCCGCCGTCCTTGCCATCTCCAACGATCCTTTCATCGTCTTTTCGTCCAATGTCTTCGCGATCATGGGGCTCAGGGCGCTGTTCTTCGTGCTTTCGGGCATGATGCGCGAGTTCCATCTGTTGAAGATCGGGCTTTCTCTGGTGCTGATCTTCATCGGCTGCAAGATGCTCCTGGCGCATTTCTACGAGATCCCGTCGGTCGTCGCACTCCTGGTCACCATGGCGCTGATCCTGGGGTCGGTCGCCGCCTCGGTGCTGACCCGCGAGAAGAGTTCATCGGAAGCCAGGTGATCGCGCTGGGCCCATGACGGGCCCTTGACGGGGCCATGACTGGGATGTGCACGCTTCCCGCCATTTGTTGCGGTTTGGCAACAGTCTCGTAAGAAGCTTTCCGCTATAGCACTGGCCGACGGTCTTGCCCCGTTGCCGCCATAATGGACTCGCACGGCATAGGCTGTCGGCGGCGCGTATGGAGCGCGCGGCGTCAGGAACAAGCCGCGGGACAGAGCGGCAGAGCACAATATGGACGCGAAAGCGATATCGAAGGCCAGACTACCCAGCAGGCATGTCACGGAAGGCCCCGCTCGCGCGCCGCACCGGTCCTATCTCTATGCCATGGGGCTATCGCAGGCGGAGATCGCTCAGCCGCTGGTCGGCGTGGCGAGTTGCTGGAACGAGGCCGCGCCGTGCAATATTTCGTTGATGCGCCAGGCCCAGGTGGTCAAGAAGGGCGTGGCGGCCGCGAAAGGCACGCCGCGCGAATTCTGCACCATTACCGTGACCGACGGTATCGCCATGGGCCATCAGGGCATGAAGGCGTCGCTGGTGTCGCGCGAGGTCATCGCCGACTCGGTCGAACTGACCATGCGCGGCCATTGCTACGATGCGCTGGTCGGCCTGGCCGGATGCGACAAATCCCTGCCCGGGATGATGATGGCGATGGTGCGCCTTAACGTCCCCTCGGTCTTCATCTATGGCGGCTCGATCCTGCCCGGCAGCTACCGCGGGCGCGAAATCAGCGTGCAGGACGTGTTCGAGGCGGTCGGCCAGCACTCGGTCGGTACGATCAGCGACGACGATTTGCTTGAGATCGAGCAGGCGGCCTGTCCTTCGGCCGGCTCGTGCGGGGCCCAGTTCACCGCCAACACCATGGCCACCGTGGCCGAGGCGATGGGCCTCGCGCTGCCATATTCATGCGGCGCGCCGGCACCCTATGAGATGCGCGACAGGTTCAACTTTGCGGCCGGCGAGAAGGTGATGGAACTCATCGCCAGGCAGATCCGCCCGCGCGATATCGTCACCCGGAAATCGCTCGAAAACGCCGCCGCCGTCGTCTCCGCTTCCGGCGGCTCGACCAACGCGGCGCTGCATCTGCCGGCTATCGCCCATGAGGCAGGCATCGAGTTCGATCTGTTCGACGTCGCCGAGATCTTCAAGCGCACGCCCTACATCGCCGATTTGAAACCGGGCGGCAAATATCTCGCCAAGCACATGTTCGAGGCCGGCGGCATACCCTTGCTGATGAAGACCCTGCTCGACAATGGCTATCTGCACGGCGATTGCCCAACGGTGACAGGCCGCACTTTGGCCGAAAACATGGAGCATGTTGCCTGGAACGATGAACAGGATGTTGTGCATCCGGCCTCGAGGCCCATCACGAAGACCGGCGGCGTCGTTGGTCTGAAGGGTAATCTTGCGCCGGAAGGGGCGATCGTGAAGGTCGCCGGCATGGCGGTACTGAAATTCTCGGGCCCGGTGCGCTGTTTCGATTCGGAGGAAGAGTGCTTCGAGGCGGTCTCGAAGCGCCTCTACAAGGAAGGCGATGTGCTTGTGATCCGTTATGAAGGGCCGAAAGGCGGTCCGGGCATGCGCGAGATGCTGGCGACCACGGCCGCCCTATACGGACAGGGCATGGGCGGCAAGGTGGCGCTGATCACCGACGGTCGTTTTTCGGGTGCCACGCGCGGGTTCTGCATCGGCCATGTCGGCCCGGAAGCTGCTGCCGGCGGACCCATTGCCCTGTTGAAGGATGGCGACGTCGTCACCATCGACGCCGTCGCCGGCACCATCGACGTTGCCCTGGACGACGATGAACTGGCAAAGCGCGCCAAGGCGTGGAAACCGCGTGAGACGGACTACGAAAGCGGCGCGATCTGGAAATATGCGCAAACGGTAGGTTCTGCGCGCGACGGGGCGGTGACGCATCCCGGTGGCGCAAAAGAAAAACATTGCTATGCCGATATTTAGATCATTCAGAATGATGATGCTGCTTGCAGCCGTGGCCGGGACCTTCGCTGTGACGGCTCCGGCGCGGGCTTTCGATCCGCAATCGCTCAAGGAGAAGGACCGGAGCCCCTGGGCGGTGTTCCGTTTCGGCTTCAGCGCCTACAAGCAGGGACACAAGGACCAGGCAGTCGAGGCCTATCGCTACGCGGCCGAGAACGGCCAGATCGGCGCGCGCTGGAAACTGGCGCGCATGTATGCTGAGGGCGACGGGGTCGAGCGCAACGATTACGAGGCCTTCAAGGCGTTCACCCAGATCATCCGTGAGGACGTCGAGCCCGGCAGCGCTGAGGAAAGCTATGTTTCGGACGCGCTGGTCGCGGTCGCAGGCTATCTGCGCAGCGGCATTCCGGGCACGCCGGTCGAGGCGAACCCGCTTGAGGCGCAGGAATTCTACATGCGGGCCGCCGCGACCTACCGCAACCCGCAAGCACAGTACGAGATCGGCCGCATGTTCCTGAACGGGGAAGGTGTGAAGTCCAATGTTCAGCAGGCGGGCCGCTGGCTGCAACTGGCGGCCGAAAAAGGCCATGCCGGCGCGCAGGCGACGCTCGGCAACCTGCTCTTCCAAAGTGGCAAGGTCGTCAAGGGTCTCGCAATGATGACTTCGGCCCTCGAGATCGCCGGCCCGAGTGACCAGGGCTGGATCCGCGGCATGCAGGAGCAGGCCTTCGCGCTGGCCGGAGAGTCCGATCGCCGCACCGCGATTGCCCTGGCGCAGACCTATGTCCAAAACGGGATTGAGTGAGGTCCCTACGGGCGGCCGGGTAGAATTCAGTCAGGACGCGGCTTCGCCACAGAATCTGCAAGGGCCACAGAATCTGCAAGGGCCACAGAATCTGCAAGGGATTGCGCGGTGGCCACGGTCGATCTCGCGGGATCCGATGGCGCGAGGCTGAGCGGACATCCATCCTGCAGCTTCTTCCACGATGAATTGTTGAGCACCTTGCCGCATCGGGCGAGAAGCTTGCCGTCCGGCAAGGTGAGACAGGCGACCGCACCCTGCTCGTAGCGCGTGCCGTTGGCCGCGCACTGGCAATCGGCTGCGGCGGGCAATGTGCCCGCAAACGCTGCCGTGGTCAGGAACAGCACCACGCCGGTAAGCGGTTTCATGTTGGAATAATATCACGGCCGTGCGCGCACGGCCATCGACGCGCGCCAGGTCAATATGCCGGAACATGTACCTTTCGCTCAAACGTCACCGTTTGAGCGGGACATGTTCAGGCAGCCGCGGCCAGATCGAGCTCGACCGTGACGGGGACATGATCGGAAGGCTTTTCCCATGCCCTGACATGCTTTTCGATGCCCGCACCGACGAGCCGGTTGGCGGCTTCCGGCGAAAGCATCAGATGATCGATGCGGATGCCGTTGTTCTTTTGCCAGGCTCCGCCCTGATAATCCCAGAAGCTGTAGAGACCGGTCTGGTCGTTTGCCGCGCGCACGGCATCGGTGAAACCGGTCCAGGCGAGTTTTCGCAAGGCGCCGCGGCTTTCCGGCTGAAAAAGTGCGTCGTCCAGCCATGCGTCCGGATTCTTCGCATCCTCCGGCTCGAGGATGACATTGTAGTCGCCGGCCAGCACCAGCGGTTCTTCGAGCTCGAGGCGCGCATCGGCCCAGTCCTGCAGACGCTTCATCCAGCCGAGCTTGTACGGAAACTTCTCGCTGCCGAGCGGATTGCCGTTCGGCAGGTAGAGCGAGACGACCCGCAGCGCGCCCTTGTCGGTGGAAAACACACCTTCCATGAAACGCGCCTGCTCATCGCTGTCGTCGCCGGGCAGGCGGCGGATGACCTCGTCGAACGGCTGTTTCGACACGATCGCCACGCCGTTGAAACCTTTTTGGCCATGTGTCTCGACATTGTAGCCGAGCGCTTCGATCTCGAGCCGTGGAAACTGCTCGTCGACCGACTTGATCTCCTGCAGGCAGGCAATATCGGGCTGGCTGGCGCCGAGCCACTCGACGAGATTGTCGATCCGCGCCTTCACGCCGTTGATGTTCCAGGTAGCGATTTTCATGAAAGCCTTGTCTGTCTTTCAAAATGAACTTGATGGTCGACGGCGCGCGTTTCGGGGATGCTCCGTGATCCCCGACAACAAAGACAAAACAAGGGGCACGTTGCATCAGAGGGGTTGCACAGCATGACAGACACGTCAATCAGTTCCGACGAGCGGAGCGCGGATCTCAAACTGCTCCTGAAGGATCCTGACTACACGCCGCCATTGGCGCAGGCCGTTCCACTCGGCATCCAGCACGTCATGGCCATGTTCGTTTCCAACGTCACGCCGGCCATCATCGTGGCCGGCGCAGCGGGCTTCGGATTTGGTTCGAACTCGCCGGATTTTCCCAATCTCATCTACATGATCCAGATGTCGATGCTGTTTGCCGGCATTGCGACACTGTTCCAGACCATCGGCATGGGGCCGGTTGGCGGGCGACTGCCCATCGTGCAGGGCACGAGCTTTGCCTTTCTGCCGATCATGATCCCGATCGTCGCCGGTCAGGGGCTGGCCGGCATGGGCGCGCTGATGGGCGGTGTCGTCATCGGCGGAATTTTCCATTTTATCCTGGGCAGCTTCATCGGACGGCTGCGCTTCTGCCTGCCGCCGCTGGTCACCGGCCTGATCGTTCTGATGATCGGCCTGGCGCTGATCAAGGTCGGCATCCAGTACGCGGCCGGCGGTGTGCCACTGATCGGCAAGCCGGAATATGGCAGCCTGGCCAATTGGAGCGTGGCCCTGGTCGTCGTGGTCGTTACGCTCCTGCTGAAATTCTTCGCCAAGGGCATGTGGTCGATTGCCGCTGTTCTGCTCGGCCTTATCGCCGGCTATGTGGTGGCGCTCGCCATGGGCATGGTGAGCTTTGACAATGTCGGCGGTGCCGGATGGGTGGCGCTGCCCGTGCCGTTCATGTGGGGATTTGATCTGAGCGCGGCCGCCATAATCGGCATGTGCTTCATGGCCGTCATCTCCGCCATCGAAACGGTGGGCGACGTCTCCGGCATCACCAAGGGCGGGGCCGGGCGCGAGGCGACCGACAAGGAGATTTCAGGCGCTACCTATGCCGACGGTCTGGGCACCGCGATCGCCGGCATCTTCGGCGGTCTGCCCAACACGTCGTTCAGCCAGAATGTCGGCCTCATTTCCATGACGGGCGTCATGAGCCGCCATGTCGTCACATGTGGCGCCATCTTTCTCATCGTCTGCGGCCTTGTCCCCAAGATCGGTGCGATCATCTCCACAGTGCCGATCACGGTGCTTGGCGGCGGCGTGATCGTCATGTTCGGCATGGTGTGCGCGGCCGGCGTCAACATGCTGTCGGAGGTCGACTGGAACCGCCGCAACATGGTCATCTTCGCCGTCTCGCTGTCGGTCGGACTGGGGCTTCAACTCGAGCCGGGCGCGCTGCAGCATCTGCCGCAGACAGTGCAGATCCTGCTGACCTCGGGACTTCTGCCCGCGGCGGGACTGGCCATCGTGCTCAATCTGGTCCTGCCGCAGGAACTCGATTGAGAACTGCCAATGAAGAAGCCGTCCCTTGGGACGGCTTCGCACTGTCGGATCTGTCCGGCTTCAGATGGAAAAGCTGGTGCCGCAGCCGCAGGAGGCGACGGCGTTGGGGTTCCTGATCTGGAAGGACTGGCCCATCAGGTCGTCGACGAAATCGATCACCGAGCCGCCCATATAGACAAGCGAGATGTCGTCGATCAGCACCGTGGCGCCGTTCTTCTCGAACGCCGTGTCGTCTTCGCTGCGCTCGTCCACCAGATCGAACTTGTAGGAAAAGCCCGAGCAGCCGCCGCCCTCGACCGACACGCGCAGCGCCGTCTTGTCGGGTTCGCCCGCAATGATCCTGGCGATCTGGTTGGCAGCCGCGTCGGTTACCTCAACGCCCTTCATGGAAATCTTCGCATCAGCGCCCATGGCGTCACCTTGCATTCGCATTCCACCAATAGGTATGAAGCGGTTTGATGCAAGTCAACCGGTGGGTTATGGCGAAAGAGCGCGAAGGGTTGGGCGACATCGGCTTCGGCTACCGGCCGCGCGCCGTTTACGCCTGCGATCCGGCCCGATCGCGCGGACGGCTGGCTGCGGAGCCCGAAAGCCCGACCCGCACGCCCTTCCAGCGCGACCGCGACCGCATCATTCATTCCACCGCATTCCGCCGCCTGAAGCACAAGACGCAGGTCTTCGTGGCGCATGAGGGCGATCACTATCGCACGCGGCTCACCCACACGATCGAGGTTTCGCAGATCGCCCGGGCCCTGGCGCGTTCTCTCCATCTCGACGAGGACCTGGCCGAAGCGATCGCCCTCGTTCACGACTTCGGCCATACGCCCTTCGGCCACACGGGCGAGGAGGCGCTCAACGAGAAGATGGCGCAAGCCGGCGGATTCGAGCACAACGCCCAGTCGCTGCGCATCGTCACCAGCCTGGAGCGCCGCTATGCCGAATTCGACGGGCTGAACCTGTGCTGGGAAACGCTGGAGGGGCTGGTCAAGCACAATGGGCCGCTGGTCGATGGGCGGGGCAGGGGTCTCAAGGGGCCGGTGCCAGATGCCATCCTGGAGTTCGATGCCCGCTTCCCGATCGATCTTGCCTCCCATGCCTCGCTGGAGGCGCAGGCCGCGGCCATTGCCGACGATATCGCCTATGACACGCACGACATCGACGACGGCCTGAGATCCGGGTTGCTGACGCTCGAAATGCTGCAGGATGTGCCGTTTTCGGCCGCGATATTGGGCGAGGTGCGCGAGCGCTATCCCGGCCTCGACCCCGTGCGCACCGGCCACGAACTCATGCGGCGCCAGATCACCCTTATGGTCGAGGATGTCATTTCTACCGCCCGGCAGGAACTGAACGCATTGAAGCCGCAGGGCCCCGACGATGTCAGGGCGGCGGGCCGGACGATCATCCGTTTCGGTGATCAAATGGCGGGCCAGGAGAAGGTCCTGAAGAGCTTTCTTTTCAGTAACATGTATCGCCATCCTGATGTGATGGCCAAGCGGGCCCATGCCGAAACCATCGTCAAGGAACTGTTTGACGCCTATCTCGACGACCCGCGCGCCATGCCGCGGGACTGGCGTGACCTGCCGGCCGACGCCGCGCGGGCCGAGCGCATGCGCCATGTGGCCGATTTTCTGGCCGGAATGACCGACAATTTCGCCATAGACGAGCATCGCCGTCTGTTTGACCATACGCCGGATATGGGGTAGGCGGTGGCGCGCCCCCTGGGGCGGCCTCTCCAATCCGGAAGACGACTGATGAATATTTTCGCCGATTTTCACGAGCGGATCAAAAACGCAATCCTTTCGCTCGGCCTGGAGGCTTCGGACGGGAGAGCTCTCGATTTCACGCGCATGACGGTCGAGCCGCCGCGCGATTCCAGCCATGGCGACCTGGCCACCAATGCCGCGATGGTCCTGGCCAAGGCCGCAGGGCAGAATCCGCGGGCGCTCGCCGAGCAGATCGCGGAGAAGCTGCGTGGCGAACCCGATGTGGCCGATGTGACGATTGCCGGCCCCGGTTTCGTCAATCTCACGCTCGATCACGGATTTTGGCAGGCGCAGCTGCGCGACATGCTGGCGGCGGGAACCGACTACGGGCGCTCGACGATCGGCAAGGGGCTCAGCGTCAATGTCGAATATGTCTCGGCCAACCCGACCGGGCCGATGCATGTCGGCCATTGCCGCGGCGCCGTGGTGGGCGACACGCTGGCCAATCTGCTGGCTTTCACCGGCCACCAGGTGACGCGCGAATATTACATCAACGATGCCGGCGCGCAGATCGACGTCCTGGCCCGCTCGGTGATGCTGCGCTATCGCGAAGCGCTCGGTGAGAATATCGGCGAAATCCCGCCCGGCCTTTATCCGGGCGAATATCTGATCCCGGTCGCGCAGTCATTGCTCGGGGAATACGGCTCCGGCTTGCTCGGCATGGCCGAGGACAAGGCGCTGGAGATCGTCAAGGATCGGACGATCGAGGCGATGATGAAGCTGATCCGCGAGGATCTGGCGGCGCTCAACGTTCATCACGACGTGTTCTTTTCCGAGCGCTCCCTTCACGCCGGCAATGGCGGCACGATCCGTTCGGCGATCAACGACCTGACGCTGAACGGGCATGTCTACAAGGGCAAGCTGCCGCCGCCCAAGGGCCAGAAGCCCGAGGACTGGGAGGATCGCGAGCAGACGCTGTTCCGCTCCACCGCGGTCGGAGACGACATCGATCGTCCGCTCATGAAGTCGGACGGTAGCTTTACCTATTTCGCCGCCGATGTGGCCTATATGAAGGACAAGATCGGACGCGGCTTCGATCACCTGATCTATGTGCTGGGCGCCGACCATAGCGGCTATGTCAAGCGGCTGCAGGCGCTCGCCAGGGCGCTTGCCGGCGAGAAGGTGGAGCTCACCGTGCTTCTGTGCCAGTTGGTCAAGCTGTTTAGGGACGGCGAGCCGGTGCGCATGTCGAAACGATCCGGCGATTTTGTCACATTGCGCGAGGTGGTCGACGAGGTGGGGCGCGACCCGATCCGCTTCATGATGCTTTATCGCAAGAACGACGCGCCGCTGGATTTCGACTTTGCCCGGGTGACCGAACAGTCGAAGGACAATCCCGTCTTTTACGTCCAGTATGCGTCCGCGCGCACGCATTCGGTGTTCCGGCAGGCAGCCGAGCAGTTCGGCGAGGGCTCGTTCGACCGCGCTTCGCTGGCGGCAGCAGCCGAAAAGCTGACCGACGACGCCGAGATTGCCCTGGTCAAGAAGCTTGCCGAGTATCCGCGCATGATAGAAGCGGCGGCACTTGCGCTCGAGCCGCACAGGATCGCATTTTACCTTTATGATCTTGCCAGCGCCTTCCATGCATTGTGGAACCGTGGCACCGATAATCCGGACTTACGTTTTCTTAAGGTTAATGATCGAGAATTGACATATGCCAGACTCGGGCTGGTGCAAGGTGTTTCCGACGTCGTGACGTCAGGCCTAGCGCTCTTGGGTGCCGATGCGCCGAAGGAGATGCGCTAAGGTTCGCGGAAAGTAACTGTCACCTTTTGCCCACAATGCGCTGGTAGTGGCCAAACTTTCGCGGCGTCGCCGGCGCCCCGACCGAGTGTGAGTGCGGGAAGAAGCATGGCAGATCATGGTCAGCTCAAAGTAAAGCAGGACATCGATTCAGTGGACGACGATCCGCTGGCCGAACTGACGCGGATCATGGGCCTGGCGCCCGATGGCAAGACTGAAGATCAGCAATTCGACGATTTCGGTATCGATCTCGAACAAGAGTTGCTTGGTGCATTTGATGCCGAGGCGCCGTCGGATGCGGCCGCGCCCGATCAGTCTGCGCTTGCCGAGCCGTCCATCCCCGCCGCGAGTCCCGAAGAAATTGATCAGTCTGGCAGCGAGGTCCATGCCGATCCGCTCGATCAGGCGATGGAAGCCGAGTTTTCCAGCATGCTGGAGGACGAACTGGCATCCGACGGACTGGTGTCAGAACCTTCAATCGGGCAGCCGACGGTCGATGAGGCGACATCTGCGGCCGGCGCGGCGCCGACCGACGTGACGGCTTTCGATGCTGCCCAGCCTCACGAAGATGCGGTAGCGCCTGAAGACAGTCCCGCGCTGCAGGCCGACGAAGAATTCCTCGATCTGGATCTCGACTTCGATGCGGGTCTGGAAGGAAGGCAAGCCGAGCCGCATCAGGCGGATGTGGCGGCAGAGGCGGAGCCGGCCTGGCAGGCGAACGCACAGCTTGAGACGGGCGAGGCGGCGCAAGCCGCGAGCGCTGCGGAGAGCCCGGAGGCAATGCCCGCGCCGAGCCTCGAGGACGAGCTTGCGGCGTTGCTTGGCGGCAATCTGGCAGGCCCTCCCGTTTCCGATCAGGAGACATCGGCGAATGCCGGGTTCGACGAGCAGCCTGCTGCGGCTGAGGCGTTGGCGTCCGAGGACCGTGTGGCAGGCGAGGCCGAGGATGCGCTGTCGGCGTCGCATCACACGCCGAACGAAGTGTTTGGTGCCGAATCGGCCGATACCTGGCCCGATACCTGGAATGGCGACAGTGTCGCTGATCCGCTTCAGACGGCGCCGCCGGAGTTGTCCGGCGAGGACGCCTTGTATCGCGGCGTTGAATCGACCGATCCCGTCGACCATGCCGCTTCTTTCCCGGCCGACGAGCCGGCAGCCGAACTCGAACTGGTAGATCAAGCGGCGTTGAATGAGCCGCATGTCGAGGCCGAGCCGCAATCGGCGCAGGATCCGTTCGCCGAATTGGCAGCCATGGCCGAGGCGACCGCCTCGCGTGCATCGATCGGTTATGGAAGCTTGACACGCAGGCTCAGGGAAGAAGCGCGTGAGCCGGCGCCGGACGATCTGGAAAACGGCTCCGTGGCGAGTGACGAGGAACACGAGCCGGACGCACTCGACGTCATGCTGGGCCAGCAACCGGATTATGATGGCGCCCACCGTCGCCCAGCGTCCGAGGAGGCCGGGGCTGCGTCACTCGACGCACAGGACTGGTCCAGTGCGGGCGATCCGTTGCCGCAGCCGATGGCCGAGGCGGAAGTCTCTCTGCCCGATACGTCGGATGGCGATCGGCAGCCCGGCTTCGGCGATATGGGTGATCCCGGCGAGCCGGTGCAAACGAACCGGGACGAGCCGGCCACATTCGACACTCGGCTGGACCAGCAGTCTTCTGCATTCGATGACGCTCACCTTCGTACGGAGCCTGGGGAAGCCCCGGCTGGTGCTCACTACGAGCAGAGCTGGCCGGATGCGGGCGATCCCTTCCATCAGCCGGCCGCAGAAGCCGCGGCGTTTGCGCCGAATGCGTTGCACACCGACAGGCAATCCGCGGCCGAGGCTATCGGTGAGCCCGGCCGCGCCGAGCAGCCAACCTGGGATGACTACGGTCCGGATCTGGAGACCGTCGAGATACCGGAAGGTCGGGTCGAACTGACGGATGAACTCGATCTGCCGGATATCGGCTTGCCGGACGAGTCGCCGCCGCCGGCCACCGACGACGAACTTGAACTGCAGCTTGCCTCGATCTTCGACGATCCGCAGGCCTTGAAGCCCGCTTCCATGGGAGCCGGTGTGCCGCGCGAGGAAGCGCGCGGCATCGAGGTTGCGGCAGCGGCGCATGCCGGCGCTCCGATCGACGCCGACGCGGCCGCCGCAATGGCCCGCACGGAGCAGGCTGGCGCCCATGCCGGTCTCGACGCTGGCGATGACTGGCTGGCGGCGGACCTGGATGATTTTTCGGTCAGCCCCTCAGACCTTGAGGATTCCGCTCCTCAGCCATCCGTTGCCGCAATGGACCCGGCTCGCCAGGAGACCGGTCATCGCCGCGGCCTGATCGTTGCGGGGCTCGTGGCTGGTGTCGCCATTGTCGGCGGGATCGCGGCATATGCCTTCTCCTCGGGTGGCGGCGGCTCCGATGGCGCGCCCGTTCTGGTCAAGGCCGATCCCGATCCCGTCAAGGTACGGCCGGAGCAGCCGGGTGGCGTGACGGTGCCGAACCAGGACAAGATCGTCTATGAACGCGTGGCGGGCGGCACCCAGGACGCTCCGACGCAGGAAAGGCTCGTGGCGAGCAGCGAGGAACCCGTTGATCTGTCTGCGCGTGGTTCGAACCAGGCGGGCGAGCCGGCAGCTACGGCGCCGCAGATGAGCGAAAGCGGCAAGTCGGAGGCGCGCATCCTGCCGGATGATACGCCGCCTACGCCCGTCAATGCCGATGAGGTGGCGGCTGTGGCGCCGCGCGTCGTCCGCACCATGGTGGTCAAGCCGGACGGCACGCTTGTTCCGCGCGAGGAACCGGCGGCGCCAACGCCGGCTCCGCAGTCGGCCGCACAGGCCATGACGACAGACGACGCCGCTGCTGCACCGTCAGCGTCCGATACCGGATCGCTTTCCAACCAGGCGAATGCAGCCTCGGTTGACGGCTCATCAGCCGGCGACCAAACGGCCGGCACATTGTCTGGATCCGAAAATGCAGCCGACGGTCAGCAGAATGCGGCCAATGGCGATCCCGCAACGCCGGATTCGGTCCCGGTCGTCCCGTCCCGCCCGTCCGAACAGCCGGTCGATATTGTCGGTGAGAGTGTACAGGTTGCCGCTACAGACCCGAGCGAATGGTCGATGCAGATCGCTTCGCAGCCAACGGCAGAGGGCGCGCAGGCTTCCTACGCCAACCTTTCGCAGCGCTATGCCAGCGTCCTGAACGGCCGTGGTGTCAACATCGTCAAGGCCGAGATCGAGGGCAAGGGCACCTATTACCGCGTGCGCATTCCTGCTCAGTCGCGCGACGCGGCGATCGACCTTTGCGAGCGTTACAAGGGCGCTGGCGGCAACTGCTTCGTGGCACGCTGACGGTTCAGTTATGGGCTGAAATGGATCTGGCCGCCCGCGAGGGCGGCCTTTTCATTTTTGAACGCACGTGCAGATGCCGCGTCGAGGCGGTATTGTGCATGATATGAGCGAATCACTTTCCAAGGCGATGATCCTCGGTTGCGCGGGCACGGAACTGAGGCCCGACGAGCGCGCCTTCTTTTGCGACGAGCGGCCCTGGGGCTTCATCCTGTTTGCCAGGAATGTCGGCGATGCCGGGCAACTCGGCAGCCTCGTTGCATCTATGCGCGATTGCGTCGGCCGGCCCGATGCGCCGGTGTTCGTCGATCAGGAGGGCGGCCGCGTGCAGCGATTGCGCCCGCCCTTGGCGCCCGACTATCCGCCGGCCGCGGCGCCTGGGGCGGTCTTCGCCCGGGATCGTGCGGTCGGACTGCGGGCCGCCTGGCTGATGTCGCGTCTGATGGCTTTCGATCTTGCGCGCGTCGGCATATCGGCCAATTGTCTGCCGGTGCTCGATGTTCCTGTCGAAGGAGCGCATGACGTGATCGGGGCGCGGGCCTATGGGCATGCTCCCGAAACGGTGGCCGCCATTGGCCGCGCGGCGGCCGACGGGCTTCTCGCTGGTGGCATGATGCCGGTTGCCAAGCATATGCCGGGACACGGCAGGGCCTTTGCCGACAGTCATCTGTCGCTGCCCGTCGTCGACGCTCCGCTCGAGGCATTGCGGGAGCGCGACTTCCTGCCCTTCCAGCGCTTGAATGATCTTCCTGCGGCCATGACGGCGCATATCGTCTTTTCGGCCGTCGATGCGCAGCGGCCGGCCACGACGTCGCCGACCGTCGTCAACGACATCATCCGCGGCGAGATCGGCTTTGACGGGCTTTTGCTCAGCGACGATGTCTCGATGAAGGCGCTTTCTGGGGATTTCTCCGAGAAGGCGCGCGCAATCCTTGCGGCGGGCTGCGATGTGGTCCTTCACTGCAATGGCGTGATGGAGGAGATGAGGGCCGTTGCCTTGGAAGTGCCGGAACTGGCTGGCAAGGGACTTGAGCGGGCGCAAGCGGCGCTGGCAGCCGTCGGCCCGGCGGATGATGCGGATGAGAGCGCCTTGCGCGCCGAATTCGCCCAATTGTTCGAGAGCGTTGCATAGAAGCGGTTCAGGATTGGGAACAAGTCGAAATTGAGCGGCGCGAGCACGAAACCGAACGACACGGAAACGCCGATGGAGCGGCTGTGGGCGGAGCGCGAAGAGGCGCAGGACCCCACGCGGCCGGCGCTCGTCGTCGACGTGTCGGGTTTTGAAGGCCCGCTGGACCTGCTTTTGCATCTGGCCCGCAATCAGAAGGTCGACCTCGCGCGCATCTCCGTCCTGGCCCTGGCCGAGCAATATCTGCGTTTTGTCGAGGAAGCCCAGCGGTTGCGGCTGGAGATCGCCGCCGACTATCTGGTCATGGCGGCGTGGCTGGCCTACCTCAAATCGAAGCTGCTGATTCCCAAGCAGGAGAGCGAGGAGGGCGAGAGCGGCGAGGAGATGGCCGCCATCCTGCAGTTCCGCCTCAAGCGGCTGGAGGCCATGCGCGATGCCGCCGCCCGGTTGGTCAACCGCAACCGGCTCGGGCGCGATGTCATGGCCCGCGGCATGCCCGAGGCCGTCGTTCTGGAACGCCGGACCGAATATTCCGCCACGCTCTATGATCTCCTGACGGCATATGCCGCGCAGCGCCAGCGTCAGGCGGTCAGCAATGTTCGCATTGCCAAGCGCAATGTCTGGTCGCTGCAGGACGCACGCGCCATACTGACCCGGCTGGTCGGTCAGATGAAGGATTGGACGGCGCTCGACCAGTTTCTGATCACCTATCTGACCGGGCCGGAAGAACGTGCCACCGCGATCGCGAGCTCCTTTGCCGCGTCGCTCGAAATGGTGCGCGAAGGTGCACTCGAGGTTCGCCAGAGCGGGCCCTTCGAGCCTCTTTTCATGCGCGCCCGGCCGAAGGACCGCGAAACCCGAGAGGCAGCCAATGTCTGAGAACGGCAATCTGGCCATGGTCGACTATGACGACGAAGAGGCGGGCCTTGCCGGCTCGACGGCGCCCGAGAACCCGGCCGAGCGTCTGCATCTGGCCGAAACCGTGCGCATGGCGGAGGCGATCGTCTTTGCATCCGCCGAGCCGGTGACCGACAAGGCCCTAGAGATGCGGCTTCCCGAAGGGGTCGACGTGCCGGCGGTGATGGACGAGTTGCAGCGGCAATATGAAAAGCGCGGCGTCAACCTGGTCCGCATCGCCGATGCCTGGGCATTTAGGACGGCCGGAGACTTGTCGTTTCTCATGAGCCGCGACGCGGTGCAGCAGAAGAAGCTGTCGCGCGCCGCGCTCGAAGTCCTGGCCATCATTGCCTATCACCAGCCCGTCACCCGCGCCGAAATCGAGGAAGTGCGCGGCGTCGAGACCTCCAAGGGCACGCTCGACACGCTTTTGGAGAGCGGCTGGGTGCGCATGCGCGGGCGCCGGCGCACGCCCGGCCGGCCGATCACATACGGCACCACCACCGCGTTTCTCGACCATTTCGGCCTGGCCGAATTGCGCGATCTTCCGGGTATGGAAGAGCTCAAGGGCGCGGGGCTGTTGTCGGCGCGCATGCCGTCCAATTTTGCCGTGCCCATGCCGCCGGCCGATCCCGATGAACTGACCGAGGACGAAGACCCGCTGACCGACCTCGATCTCGAGGACCTCGGCCTGTTGACACCGCGCGGCGGGGATGATTGACCGAATTCCAGCGGCGGCCTTGCGAGGCCGCAATTCCTCGCGGCGCTGGTAGGCATGGCGAACAAGACAACACATTCAGCCGAACGGCCTGAACAGGCGACGAGGCCGCCAGCCGGCGTGACCTTTGCCGCACGACTGACATTCGAGAACATCTTTCACAGTTACGGCAATGGCGCGGCGACGCTCGACGGTGTGTCGCTCTCGGCAGAACCGGGGGAGGTCCTTTGCCTGCTCGGCCCGTCCGGATCGGGCAAGACGACGCTGCTTCGTATCGCCGCCGGCATCGAAGCGCAGACACGCGGCCGCGTGCTTCTCAACGATCGCGAGATCGCCGGACCCAACGTATTTCTGTCGCCCGAGAAACGCTCGATCGGCCTCGTCTTTCAGGATTTCGCGCTCTTTCCGCATCTGACGATCCTCGACAATGTGCGTTTCGGCCTGACGGCCCTGTCAGGCGCGGAGACCATGGACGAAGCCCGTCTGGCGCTTTCGCGCGTCGGCCTTGAACACCATGCCGGATCCTATCCGCACATCCTTTCGGGCGGGGAGCAGCAACGCGTGGCGCTGGCGCGCGCGCTGGCGCCGCGTCCGGCCGTGCTGTTGCTGGACGAACCTTTTTCCGGTCTCGATTCACGGCTCAAGGACAGCGTGCGCGCCGAGACGTTGGCCATCCTTCGCCAAAGCAGGGCCACGGCCATCGTCGTTACCCACGATGCCGAGGAGGCCATGCGCATGGGCGACCGCATCGCGCTTTTGAAGGATGGACGGCTGAAGCAGTTGGGACCGGCGGAGGAGCTGTTTCAGGCGCCGTCGGACCTTTTCGTGGCCGGCTTCTTTTCCGAGCTCAACCTGTTTCGGGCCCGCGTCCGCTCGGGCCGCGCCGAGACCCCCCTGGGGGTGTTTGACGCCCATGGCCTGCCCGATGGCGCCGATATCTCCGTGGCAGTGCGACTTTCGGGCATCGAGGCGCACGAAAACGATGGCGATGTCGAGGCAAGGGTGATATCCCGGCGGTTCCTTGGGGAGACTGAGGCACTGGAGTTCGCCGTCGCGGGAGCCGACAACCCCGTCAGGGCGCGGATGCGCCGCGGCGCACTGGCGTCGCAGGCGCGTGACGTCTGGCTGACTGCTCGGCGCTCCGATGTGCTGATGTTTGAAAGAGGCGGCGAAAGCGCCTAAATCAGGTTACTGGATAGGTTCGAAAGAGGATTATCATGGGTTCCTTCTCGATCTGGCACTGGCTCATCGTACTGGTGGTCGTGCTGCTTCTGTTTGGGCGCGGCAAGATCCCCGAATTGATGGGCGACATGGCCAAGGGTATCAAGAGCTTCAAGAAGGGTATGTCCGAGGACGAAGAGGCGGATACGTCGGGCAAGACCGTCGAGCATCGCAACGACGAGACTGTGACGTCGGGCAAGGAAAAGACGTCCAAGTCCTGACCTGTAAGCCAGGCATGGACAGCATGTATTGGCCGCATTCGCCGGAAGTTTGAGTCATGTTCGATCTTGGCTGGCCCGAAATGCTCGTGATCGCGATCGTACTGATCGTGGTCGTTGGGCCTAAAGACCTGCCGCGCATGCTGCGCAGCTTCGGGCGGACCACCGCCAAGATGCGCACGATGGCCGGCGATTTTCGCAAGCAGTTCGACGAGGCGCTGAAAGAGGCCGAATTGGAAGACGTCAAATCGACGATCGATTCGGCGCGCAAGCTCAATCCGGCCGGCGAGCTCAAAAAGGCGCTCAACCCGATGGAAAAGGCCGCCTCTGACCTGAAGGCGGGCCTCGACGACGTGATGAAGCCCACGGCGCCGAAGAAACAGGACGCAACGGCATCCGACAAGCCGGCTGAGACGGCGGGCACGTCAAAGGCGTCGGGCGAGGCATCGTCCGCCGGTGCGGCCGATGCGAAGGTGACATCCGGCGGCAAGGGATCGGGGTCCACTTCCACCAATAAGCCCGCCGCAACAGCCAAAAGGCCGGCCGCAGCTGCCAAGAAGCCGGGCCCAGCCAAGAAATCGACCGCGACGACCAGGAAGCCGAGCGCGCGCAAGAAAACCTCCGGGACCGCCACGTGAACGTTCACCGCAACGACGACGACGAGATCGACAAGTCTTCCGCGCCGCTGATCGAGCACCTGGTCGAGCTGCGCTCGCGCCTCATGTGGTCGATTGGCGGATTCTTCGTCGCTTTCCTGTTCTGCTTCTTCTTCGCCAAGGAGATCTTCAACCTGCTGGTCATTCCCTTCCAGTGGGCGACCGGTTGGGCCGGTCTCGACGCCACCAAGGTGGACCTGATCTACACCGCGCCGCAGGAATTCTTCTTTACCCAGATCAAGATCGCCATGTTCGGCGGCCTCGTGCTGGCGTTTCCGGTGATTGCCGCGCAGATCTACAAATTCGTCGCGCCAGGGCTCTACCGCAACGAACGCGGGGCCTTTCTGCCGTTCCTCATTGCCTCGCCCATCCTGTTTCTGATCGGCGGTGCGCTGGTCTATTTCTTCTTCACGCCAATGGTCATGTGGTTCTTCCTGTCCATGCAGCAGGTCGGCCCCGACACCGAAATCCAGATATCGCTCCTGCCGCGCGTCTCGGAATATCTGGGTCTGGTCATGACCCTGATCTTCTCCTTCGGCCTTGTCTTCCAGTTGCCCGTCGTCACCACGCTGATGACGCGTGTCGGGCTCTTGACCGCCGCAGGCCTTGCCGACAAGCGCAAATATGCCATCGTCATCGCCTTCGTCGTCGCGGCCGTTTTGACGCCGCCAGACCCGGTGAGCCAGATCGGCCTCGCCCTGCCGACGATCCTTCTCTATGAGATTTCGATCTGGCTGGCGCGGCGCGTCGAGCGCAACCGGGCGCGGACCGAAGGCGAGAGCGCCGAGACGGCTGAAGAGACCTCCGAAACGGATGAAAGCGCATCGTCCTGACGCGCCGGCCGGATAGCGGCGCCTGCGCTATTCGGCCTTGCCTCCATTTCGATTGCGGTTTACCCCGTCATCGTCTTCTCCGAGCAACGCCCGGGGAAGGGCACTTTCGTGCTTGTCCCGCCTGGATGGTGGGCGGCAGGCGCGATATTCGCCAACGCATCACTTCGAGGATCAGAGTCCGCCATGCTCGACATCAAATGGATTCGCGAGAACCCGACCGCCCTGGCCGATGCGCTTGCAAAGCGTGGCTCCTCGGCGGAGCAGGCGCGCTCCACGGTCGACGGCCTGATCGCCATGGACGAGGCGCGCCGGGCGCATCTCGTCAAGCTGCAGCAGGCGCAGGAGCGCCGCAACGCGGCGTCGAAGGAGATCGGCAAGGCGATGGCCGCCAAGGACCTGGAGCTGGCCGAGAAGCTGAAGACCGAAGTGGCCGAGATCAAAGGCTTTATCCAGGACGGTGAGGCGAGGGAGCGCGAACTCGACGCCGCGTTCAACGGCGCGCTCGCCGTCATCCCCAATGTGCCGCTCGACGACGTGCCGGTCGGCTCCGACGAGAGCGACAATGTCGAGATCCGGCGCGTCGGCAAGCCGAAACGTGCCAACGCCGCAAAGGAGCATTACGAGCTCGGCGAGGCCATGGGACTGATGGACTTCGAGCGCGCTGCCAAGCTCTCGGGCAGCCGCTTCACGGTCTTGAAGGGCGAGCTTGCCCGGCTGGAGCGCGCGCTCGGCCAGTTCATGATCGACCTGCACACGGTCGAGCACGGCTATCAGGAAATCCAGCCGCCGCTTCTGGTGCGCGACGACGCCTTGTTCGGCACCGGACAACTGCCGAAGTTCGAGGAGGATCTGTTCCGCACGCACGAGGGCTTTTGGCTCATCCCCACTGCCGAGGTCCCGCTGACCAATCTGGTGCGCGAGGACATTCTCGACGGCGAAACGCTGCCGCTGCGCTTCACCGCGCTCACGCCCTGCTTCCGCTCCGAGGCCGGCTCGGCCGGCAAGGACACGCGCGGCATGCTGCGCCAGCACCAATTCTACAAGGTCGAACTGGTCTCGATCACCGACGAGCAGTCCTCGCTTCAAGAGCACGAGCGCATGACGCAATGCGCCGAGGAAGTGCTGAAGCGGCTCGGCCTGCCATACCGCACCATGGTGCTTTCGACCGGAGATATGGGTTTCGGCGCGCGCAAGACCTACGACATCGAGGCGTGGCTGCCCGGCCAGAACGCCTATCGCGAGATTTCGTCCTGTTCGGTGTGCGGCGATTTCCAGGCACGGCGCATGAATGCGCGTTACCGCGCCGCCGGCGAAAAGCAGACACGTTTCGTCCATACGCTGAACGGGTCGGGAACGGCGGTCGGCCGAGCCTTCATCGCGGTGATGGAGAACTACCAGAACGAGGACGGATCGGTCACAATTCCTGAAGCATTGCGCCCCTATATGGGCGGCGTGGAAAAGATCGGCGGTTAGGTGACGTCGATCGCCACCGACAGGATATCGAAGGACAAGACATTGCGCATACTGCTGACCAATGACGACGGGATTCACGCCGAGGGCCTGGCGGTGCTGGAGCGCATCGCCCGCACGCTGAGCGACGACGTCTGGGTGGTGGCGCCGGAGACCGACCAGTCGGGTTTCGCCCATTCGCTGTCGCTGTCGGAACCGCTCAGGATGCGCGAGCTCGACGATCGGCATTTCGCGCTTCGCGGCACGCCGACCGACTGCGTCATCATGGGGGTCAGGAAGATCCTGCCGGAGCCGCCGGACCTGGTCCTGTCGGGCGTCAATTCCGGCTCCAACGTCGCCGACGACGTGACCTATTCGGGCACGATTGCCGGCGCCATGGAAGGCACGTTGCTCGGCATCCGCTCGCTGGCCCTGAGCCAGGCCTACAACGTCTCCGAAGAAGGCCGGATCGTGCCCTGGCATGTCGCTGAGGCGCTGGCTCCGGCACTGCTTGAAAAGCTGATTGCGGCGGATATGCCGGCGGGCACCTTCCTCAACGTGAACTTTCCCAATGCCGATCCGGAATCGGTTCCCGGAGCACGGGTGAGCCGGCAGGGCAAGCTGGTGCACGGGCTGTGGATCGACGAGCGCCGCGACGGGCGAGGCTTTCCCTATTACTGGCTGCGTTTCGGTCGCGAGCCGGTCGAGATCCGCGAGGGCACGGATCTGGCCGCGCTGAAGGAGAAATACATCTCGGTGACGCCGCTGCAACTCGACCTGACGGCACATGCGCTGCTGCAGCCATTGGAGAAGGCCCTGGCATGATTGCGCCTGCCGACGAGCGCGAGTGCCTGGCGGCGTTTTACTTGCGCATGCGCGCCAGGGGGATCGAGAACAGGCCGTTGGTCGCGGCGGTGGAGGCCGTGCCGCGGCGCAACTTCGTGCCGGCGCAATGGCGCGACGTGGCGTGGTCGGACCGCATGATCCCGATCGAATGCGGCGAGGTGATCGAGGGCATCGACCTGCAGGCGGCCATTATCCACGCCCTGCAGATCGAGCCCGGCCATCGTGTGCTCGAAGTGGGCACCGGTTCGGGCTACACGGCCGCCTTGATGTCGAAGCTGGCGACGCGGGTGACGACAGTCGACCGCTACAAGACGCTGACGGAACTGGCGCACCACCGCCTCCAGGCGCTCGATATCGACAATGCGCTGGTGCGCCAGGCCGATGCCTCCAACGGCATGCCGGGCGAGGGCCCCTTCGACCGCATCGTCTGCTGGGCCGCATTCGACGGCATGCCCCGGCCTTTCGTCGACCTACTTTCCTCCAACGGCGTGATGATCGCGCCGATCGGTCCGGGCGAGGGCGAGCAGACGCTGGCGCGGCTGACCAAGGTGGGTAGCCGTTTCGACCGTCAGGACATCGGGGCCGTTCGTCTTCAACCGCTTACACCGGGCGTGGCCGCGGCAATCTGAGATGTGTCCCGCCGACTGCGATCGGCGGAAAAATCATTGAATCACCAGACCTTAACGGCCCGGTAATATTAACGCGCTTTAATCTCCCACGTATCGGTAACGAGTAACGCGAGTAGTGCGATGCGGTTCGGGAACTATGGCGTCAACCGACGCGGGCTGTCACGTCTTGCTGCCATATTGGCGACAAGCTCATTCCTTGCCGGGTGCAGTTCGGGCGTTGCGCGCTTCGAAAACGATGTCTACGCCACCTCGGCCTCCAGCCAGTCCGCAGTCATGAGCGCTTCGGCGAACCAGGCCTATTCCGCCAGTGCCGGTCTGGCGCCGGTGGACGCGACCCGTACGGGTTCGATCAATCGCGCCACCGTCCTGCCTCCGGCCGATCTCGGCCCGGCGCGGGGTGCCGCTCCTGTGGCCGTCGCCGGTTCGCAACTGCCAGCGCCAATCTCCGCTACGGGGGCGGTCAACACAGTTTCCGCCGCGCGGGCGCCGGCCCTGGCCCCTGTCGCCGGCGCGGCGCCGGCAGCAGGCGTGTCGCAGAATGGCGTGCAGGTTGCCGCACTGCCTTCGCCGGTTGGAGCGCCCGCAGCGACCTCGCCGGCCGGCAGCCAAGCCACGAGCACTTCCGGCGGCAGCCACGTTACGGTGCGTCAGGGCGAGACGCTCTACGGCCTTTCGCGCCGCTTCGGTGTGCCGGTTTCGGCAATCGTCGCGGCAAACGGGCTTTCCTCGGCCAACGCGCTCGCCGCGGGCCAGACGATCGTTATCCCGGGCAGCGGCCAGCCGGCCGGTGTGCCGACGCCGGAGCCGGAAGCCGCCGCCAATGTGGCCGTGGCGATGACGCAACCCGAAACGGGCGCTGTGCTGCCGAGCAATGGCGTGCCGATGCCGAGTTCGGCGCCCGATCAGACTGTTGCCGTCCTGCCCGAAACGCCGCGGCCCAAGGAGCGCGCGAGCGCATCCGAGCGAACAGCCAACGCGGATGGACAGAATGCTGGAAGCGCGGCCACCGGTCGGCAGCCGGCCGAAGCGAAGGAAGTTCGTGTCGTGCGGGCCGAAGACGACGAGGATGTCACGCTGACCGCCTATGCGCCGCCGCGCCAGGCCGAAAGCGTCATCGAGGAAACCCAGGCCGGCGCCGCGCCGAATGCGACCGGGGTTTCGGGCATGCGTTGGCCGGTGCGCGGACGCGTGGTTGCCGGCTACGGCCAGACTGTCGGCTCCAAGCCGAATGACGGCATCGATATCGCCGTTCCGGAAGGCACATCCGTCAAGGCGGCCGAGAACGGCGTGGTCATCTATGCGGGCGACAGCCTGAAGGAGTTCGGCAACACGGTGCTGGTGCGCCACGAGGACGGCATGGTGACCGTCTACGGCCATGCCAGCAAGCTGCAGGTGGCACGCGGCGACAAGGTCAAGCGCGGCCAGGAGATCGCACTCGCCGGCATGTCGGGTTCGGCGGACATGCCGAAACTGCACTTCGAAGTGCGCAAGGACGCCACGCCGGTCGATCCGTCGAAGTATTTGGAATAGGCATCAGGGGAATAGGTCGACACCCCTCCCTGCAGTGGTACTACCTTACTCCAGCTTCTGTCCCAGCCGGCCGGCAAGATCCTGCACGAACTGCCAGGCGACCCGGCCGGATCGCGCTCCACGCGTGGTCGCCCATTCGAGCGCCTCTGCGCGGACGTCTTCCGGATCGGCCCTGAGCCCGTAATGACGCACATAGCCGTCGATCATTTCCAGATAGTCGTCCTGCGAGCATTTGTGGAAGCCGAGCCAGAGGCCGAAGCGGTCGGACAATGACACCTTTTCCTCGACCGCCTCGGCCGGGTTGATCGCCGTCGAGCGCTCATTCTCGATCATGTCGCGCGGCAGCAGATGGCGGCGGTTCGACGTCGCGTAGAAGATGACGTTGTCCGGCCGGCCTTCCACTCCGCCTTCGAGCGCGGCCTTGAGCGACTTGTAGGACGTGTCGTCATGGTCGAACGACAAATCGTCGCAAAACAGGATGAAGCGGTGCTTCGCCTCGCGCAGGATGGCGAGCAATCTTGGCAGCGTCGCGATGTCTTCGCGATGGATCTCGATCAGTTTGAGCGGGCGTGTGCCGGCCTCGGCGTTGATGGCGGCGTGTGCTGCCTTGACCAGCGACGATTTGCCCATGCCGCGCGCACCCCACAGAAGAACGTTGTTGGCGGGCAGTCCCTCGGTGAAGCGTTTCGTGTTGTCGACCAGGATGTCGCGCACGCGGTCTACACCCCTGATCAGGTCGATCTCGACGCGGTTGACGTGCCGCACCGGCTGCAGAAGGCCTTCGGCGGGCTCCCAGATAAAGCAATCGGCCCGGTCGAAATCGGCCTGCGTCTGTTTCGGCGGGGCCATTCTGCCCAACGTTTCGATCAGCAGATCCAGTTTTGCGCCAAACGTCTGAATGTCGTCCTTGTCCATATTCGATCGCTCTTCATTTCATGCCGCAGGTCGCGTTCGGCTGTAGCATGCAAGACAGTCGGCCAAAAGCGCCGTGGTATCGGTTGCATTGGCGCGGCGAGCGACTATATTCCGCCCACCTTTTCGCGGGGGCCACAAGCGGGTCCGGGCACGTATTTTCAGGAGACATCAATGTTTGCAACGCCGGCATTTGCCCAATCTGCCACGGGCGGAACGCCCGACATGCTGATCAGCATCCTTCCTTTCGTGCTGATCTTCGTCATCATGTATTTTCTGATCATCCGGCCGCAGCGTCAGCAGGTGAAGAAGCGCCAGGAGATGTTGACCGCCATCCGCCGGGGCGATTCGGTGGTCACGGGCGGGGGACTCTTGGGCAAGGTGACCAAGGTTATCAACGACACCGAGCTGGAGATCGACCTCGGCGGCGGCATGAAGGTCACTGCATTGCGCGGAACCATCGCCGAGGTTCGGGTCAAGGGTGAGCCGGTCGCCAACCAGAACTCCAAAAAATAATCGGATTTGGGGCGTTGAAGCCCTATATTCGCTCCAACGGACCAACCGATGCTTTATTTTACGCGCTGGAAGACAATTCTCATTTGGCTGACGGTCCTCGTCGGCGTCGTGCTGGCGGCGCCGAACCTGGTTTCCCCGTCGACCCTGGCCTCGTTGCCGGATTGGCTTCCCAAGCGCCAGATGACGCTCGGCCTCGATCTGCAGGGCGGTTCGCATATCCTGCTGCAGATCGAAAAGGACGATCTGATCAAGGAACGCCTGGAGACCACGCGCGATGATATTCGCCGCCTCCTGCGCGATGAACGCATCGGTTATACGGGCCTGTCGGGCACCAACAGAACGGTCCAGGTGCGCATCCGCGATGCCGGCGACATGGAGCGGGCCAAGGAAGCGTTGTCGCAGCTCATCGAGCCGGTTTCGGCCGGCATTCTTGGTGCGACGACGGTAAGCGAACTGACGCTCGATGAACCTGAGCCAGGCCTGATGCGCTATACGCTGACCGACGAAGGCATCGACTACCGCGTGTCGGCCGCCCTTTCGCAGTCGATCGAGGTCGTCAGCCGCCGCGTCAACGAGTTGGGCACGACGGAGCCGATCATCCAGCGCCAGGGCAGCGACCGCATCCTGGTCCAGGTTCCCGGCCTCGGTGATCCGGAGCGCCTGAAGGACATTCTCGGCCAGACCGCCAAGCTGACATTCCGGATGGTCGACCAGTCGGTGCCGGTTCAGGAGGCCATCGAAGGGCGTCCGCCGGCCGGCACGAGCGTCCTTTATTCGACCGACGATCCGCCGGTTCCCTATCTGATCGAGAATCGCGTCATCGTTTCGGGCGAGAACCTGGTGGACGCACAGGCGACATTCGATCAACGGACCAATGAACCGGTCGTCTCGTTCCGCTTCGACACGCGCGGTGCGACCCGCTTCGGCCAGGCCACGCAGGAGAATGTCGGCCGGCTGTTTGCCATCATCCTCGACGATCAGGTGATCTCCGCGCCGCAGATCCGTGAGCCGATCCTTGGCGGCACGGGGCAGATTTCGGGCAACTTCACCGTCCAGAGCGCCAACGACCTGGCCGTTCTTCTGCGCGCTGGTGCGCTTCCCGCGACGCTGACCATCATCGAGGAACGCACGGTCGGCCCGAGCCTCGGCGCGGACTCCATCGAAGCGGGCAAGATCGCCGCCATCATCGCCGGCATGTTGGTCGTCGTCTTCATGGTTCTGGCCTATGGCAAGATCGGGATCATCGCCAACATCGCGTTGATCGCCAACCTGACCATGATCGTCGGTGTCCTGTCCTTCCTCGGGGCGACGCTGACGCTACCCGGCATCGCCGGCATCGTGCTGACCATGGGTATGGCCGTCGATTCCAACATCATCATCTTCGAGCGCGTGCGTGAGGAGCGCGCCCAGGGCCGGTCGGTCATCCAGGCGCTGGATGCAGGCTTCCGCCACGCAGTCTCGACCATTGTCGATGCCAACGTGACGACATTCATCGCCGCGGCGATCATGTTCTATCTGGGATCGGGCCCGGTGCGTGGCTTTGCCGTTACGCTGGCGATCGGCATCGTGACCACCGTTTTCACGGCCTTTGTCGTTACACGGTGGCTGATTGCCTTCTGGGTGCGCCGGGCAAGGCCGACGGAGTTGCCGCGCGGTCCGGTCAAGTTCGTGCCCGACGACACGAAGGTTCCCTTCATGTCGGTGCGCAAATTCGCGTTCACCTTGTCTGCACTGGCTTCCATTGCCACCGTCGTCCTGTTCATGACGGTCAATATGAATCTCGGCATCGACTTCCGCGGCGGATCGATTGTCGAGGTTCAGGCCAAGAGCGGCAATGCCGACATTGCCGACGTGCGCGGCCGGCTGACCGACCTCAATCTGGGTGAAGTGCAGGTCCAGGAGTTCGGCAGCCCGCGTGAACTGCTGATCCGCATCGGCACGCAGGAAGGCGGAGACAACGCGGAACAGTCGGCTTTGACGAATGTCCAGGACGAGCTTGCCGCCGACTACGAGTTCCGACGCGTCGAAGTGGTCGGTCCGACGATTTCGGCCGAACTGGCGCGCGCCGGAACGATCGCCGTCATCGTGTCGCTGTTCGCCATGTTGGTCTATATCTGGCTGCGCTTCGAATGGCAGTTCGCCGTCGGCGCCATCGTCGCCACGCTGCACGATGTGATCATGGTGATCGGCTTCTATGTGGTGATGGGGCTCGAATTCAACCTGACCAGCATTGCGGCCGTGTTGACGGTGGTGGGCTACTCCATCAACGACACGGTGGTGGTCTACGACCGCATTCGCGAGAATCTGCGCCGGTTCAAGAAGATGCCGCTCGACGAGCTGATCAATCTCACGATCAATCAGACCTTGTCGCGCACCACAATGACCGCTGGAACGACGCTTCTCGCTCTCCTGGCGCTCTACTTGTTTGGCGGCGAAGTCATTTCCTCGTTCACGCAGGCCATGATTTTCGGTGTGATTATCGGCACCTACTCGTCGATCTTCGTGGCGGGGCCGCTCTTGATCCTGTTCAAGCTGCGGCCGCAGGCCGTGGGGCAGGGACAGGCCAAGGTGGCGGAGGACTCCTCGATCACGCCAACCAAGGCGTAATTCCGTGGCTGCCGGCATCGTCATTCGCCAGGCGCATTTTCCGGGGCGTCCGGCGATCGAGGCATATGGCAATGGCGGCTTCCGCTTTGCCGATATGTCGCATCGCGGTTCCATCCTTTGTCTGCCTTCGGGTGTTCATGGCTGGGAGCCGGACGATCCCGAAGCATTGGCCGAACGGGATTTCGCGCGTCTCCTCGACGAGGCGGGCGAGATCGAGATCCTGCTGGTCGGAATGGGCCGGGACCTGAAGCCGCTGCCGAAGGCGCTGCGCGAGACGCTGAAGGCGGCGGGCATCGCGGCCGAGCCCATGTCGACCGGGGCGGCCGTGCGTACCTACAACGTCCTTCTGGCCGAGGACCGTGCGGTTGCCGCCGCCCTCATTGCCGTCGACTGACATGACAGAATCTCTGGCGCATGCAATGGCGACCCTGCGCGAGGGCGATCGCGACCGTTATCTGTCGATCCTCTATGCACCCGAGGACCGCCGAAAGGCACTGGCGGCGCTCTACGCCTTCAATGTCGAGATCGCGCGCGTGCGCGATCTGATCCATGAGCCGCTGCCCGGCGAGATCAGGCTGCAATGGTGGCGCGATGCGATTGCCGGCGGCCAGCCGACGACCGGCAATCCGCTTGCTGATGCGCTCATCCAAACCATCAGCCGGCATGATCTGCCGCCGGACGCCTTCGACAACTATATCGAGGCGCGCATCTTCGATCTCTACGACGATCCGATGACCGATCGGAATATGCTGGAGGGCTATTGCGGCGAGACGGCCTCGACGCTGATCCAGCTTGCCGCGATGATTCTCGACCGCGCGGCCGCGCCGTCATATGCGGCCCTGGCCGGTCATGCCGGCTGCGCCCAGGCGATTGCCGGCCTGATGCGCCTCCTGCCGGTCCACTGCATGCGCGGGCAGTGCTACATCCCGGCCGATATCTTGGCCGCGGCCGGCACCGACCGCGAGGCGATGCTGTCGGCTGCCGCCGGAGAAAACGAAAAGCAGGCCGTACTCGCCATGGTGGCGCTCGGCCGCGAGCATCTTGCCCGTTTCGAGAAAGACGCCGGCGCGCTGCCCGACACACTCAGGCCGGCCTTTTTGCCGGCGGGGCTTGCCGGGGCCTATCTCGACCGCGTCGCGCGCGCGCCTCTTTCCGGCGGCAGCGACATTCCGGCGATCAAAAAGCACTGGATCATGTTGCGCCGCGCGACACGCGGGTGGTGAGGAAGGCAACGGGAAAATGGGCTACTCGGCAGCTTCGGCCTGCGGCGGCATGCCCAACCAGGCCCGGCAGTCGGCCAGGGCGCGCGCCGAAATCGCCTTCTTCTTGGCGATCGCCTTTTCCTTGCCGCGCAGGCGCTTTCCTTCCGGCTTGGGAACCTCGACCGGCGGAAACAGGCCGAAATTGACGTTCATCGGCTGGAAGGAGCGTTTTCCCGGTTCGTCCTCGGAGACGATATGTCCGCCGGTGATGTGGCCGAGCAGGGCGCCGAAGGCGGTGGTTTCCGGGGGCAGATCCGGCGCCCGGCCAAGCCGATCGGCGACGGCGAAGCGCCCGGCGATGAGGCCGATGGCGGCCGATTCGACATAGCCCTCGCAGCCGGTGATCTGTCCGGCAAAACGCAGGCCGGGCCGCGTCTTCAATTGCAGCGAGTTGTCGAGCAGCACCGGCGAATTGATGTAGGTGTTGCGATGCAGCCCGCCGAGGCGCGCAAATTCCGCATTCTCAAGACCCGGAATCATGCGGAAGATGTGCACCTGCTCGCCATACTTCAGTTTCGTCTGGAAACCGACCATGTTGTAGAGTGTGCCCAGCGCATTGTCCTGGCGAAGCTGTACGACCGCATATGGCTTGACCGAGGGATCGTGGCTGTTGGTCAGGCCCATCGGCTTCATCGGTCCGTGGCGCAAGGTTTCCACGCCGCGCTCGGCCATGATCTCGATCGGCAGGCAGCCGTCGAAATAGGGTGTGCCTTCCCACTGCTTGAATTCCGTCTTGGCGCCGTCGATAAGCGCCTGGACGAAGTCCAGATACTGCTCCTTGGAAAGCGGGCAGTTGATGTAATCCTTGCCCGTTCCGCCTGGACCGACCTTGTCGTAGCGTGACTGGAACCAGCAAACATCCATGTCGATGGAGTCGAAGTGGACGATGGGCGCGATGGCGTCGAAAAAGGCCAGCGCGTCGGCATCGGTTTCGCTCGCGATGGCTTGGGCGAGGGAGGGTGCGGTGAGCGGCCCGGTGGCGATGATCGCCTGATCCCAGTCGGCGGGCGGCAGGCCGGCAATTTCCTCGCGCGCAATGGTGACGAGCGGGTGGTCTTCCAGCTTCGCCGTCACGGCGGCGGAAAATCCGTCGCGGTCGACCGCCAGGGCGCCGCCGGCCGGCACCTGGTTGCTGTCGCCGGCCGCCATGATGAGCGAATTGGCAAGCCGCATCTCGGCATGCAGCAGCCCGACTGCATTGGCCTCGGCATCGTCGGAGCGGAAGGAATTGGAACAGACCAGTTCGGCCAGCGCATCGGTCTTGTGTGCATCGGTGCCGCGCACGCCGCGCATTTCGTGCAGGGTGACGGGCAGGCCGGCCGACGCGATCTGCCAGGCTGCTTCCGAACCGGCGAGACCGCCGCCAATGACATGTATGGGCTTTGTCGACATGGCTTACGACATAAGCGCCGCGCGGCGCTTTTGCAATCGTCGGGTCGAGCGATGTGCGGACCGTCGAACGCACGGCGCGGCCAATTTGCCGCGCTTGCGCAAATGTGCGCTGCGGCATAGAGAATTTCTTTATGAAGTCATTGATTCCTGCCGTCTTTGTTCCGCTCCTGGCCGCTGTTCTTGCCGGGTGCAATACGCATTCCAGCAACTATGAAGATGTCGCGGCCAATTCCAGCACGCAAAGCTTCGCCGTGTGCAGCGGATTTGACTGCTACTGGCGCACCAAGGTGCCGGTGACGCGGCGCGACGCCAATCGCTATGCGGCGATCATGGCGGCCGGCCGCTCCTCGCCCGACGCCGAGCGAAAGGCCGTGGCAAAGGCCGTCGTCTATTTCGAGAAGAGCAACGCCGCCTTTCTCGGCCACACCGACACGCCGATGTCGCAGTTCCGCAATGCCGGAAAGAAAGGCGAGATGGACTGCATCGACGAGGGGACCAATACCCAGTCCCTGTTGCGCTATCTCGATCGGCGGGGCCTGCTCAGGCATCATTCCGCCGGCCCGACGATCACCCGCGGCTTCATTCTGGATGGTCAGTTTCCGCATGTAACGGCGGTGCTGATCGAGGAGAACGGGTTCAGATGGTCCGTCGACAGCTGGCCGACCGAAGTGGGGCAGGAGCCGGAGATCATGAGCGTCGAACAGTGGGTCAAGAACGGCGATCTCGCCGAAGAGCTGTCGGCCGCGATGCGCTGAGGCGTTCGAGCAGCCGCGGCGCAAACCGTTCGAGCAGCCGCGGCGCAAACCCAAGTTTCAATTTGCCTGGCGGGGATGTGGCGGCCAAACGCCGGCCGCTGGAGAAAAATTGAAGGTACAAAAAACAACACCCGCCGGGGGAGGAGGTCCGGCGGGTGTCGTTGTTTTCGGCCAGCATCCGGGAGGAGGTGAATGCTGGCCGTATCCACCGGGGCCTGGGAGGAGGTAGGCCCTGGCGAGATTCGAATTTGTCAGATGGCCTTGCGGGCGACGAAGGGGATGTCGCCACGGGCAATGCCGAGGTCGCTCAACTCGCGGTTCGAAAGGCGGCTCAGCTCACCCACGGTCTCGCGGTAGCGGCGCCAGTTGCGGTAATTGCGGATCAGGTTCATTTCTCTATCTCTCTATCGTCGTATCGGCTGTTCTCTTGTATGTCTGCAATCTAGGTATGGTCGTTGGTGATTTGAAGTGTGAATGCTGCATGGCAGCAATGCGTATTGTGCAATGCAATATCGGCCCTGAGGGCGACGATCTCGTGAAGGAAGGTTCAACGTGAACTACGCCGCGAGGGTCAAGAACGATATCGGTCGCTGGAGATCCAGGGGATGGATCGATGCATCCGCCGCCGAGCGGATGACCCGGGATGTCGAAAAGCGCGCTGCAAGGACCCTCGGCTTCGGCGCTATATTGGCGGTTCTGGCCGCCATCCTGTTTGCCGCCGCCATCTTGATCTTCATTGCCGCGAACTGGGAGGCGATCGCGCACCTGGTTCGGGTGGCGATGCTGTTCATGCTCATCTTTGCCGGCTATGTCGGTGGCGCCGTTTTGAAGTCGCGCGGGCTCGACGGGGCGGGCGAGGGCGCGTGGATCGTCGCGGCAGCCGCCTTCGGGGGCGCGATCGCGCTGATCGCGCAGATGTACCATCTGTCGGGCGAGGAAGCCGACGCGGTGTTCACCTGGGGTGCCGGCGTCGCACTGGCCGCACTCGTTCTGAGGTCTCCGGCGCTGACGGTCGTTTGTGTGGCGCTTTCCGGCGTGTGGCTATCGTTCGCGATTGCGGAAATCGACATGCGGCAGCCGTTTGGACCGGCGGTTGGCTATCCGGTTGTCGCGGCCATCCTATGGAGCCTGTCCTTGTGGACTGCGAGCCGGCCGTCGCGTCATCTCCTCCTGCTGCTCCTGATCTATTACGGGCTGCTGCAATATCTGCGCGCCGATGATCCGGCGGTTGCCATTGCCGTCGCTGCCGTCTCGGTCGGCTATTTCGTCCTTTGCGCTCTGCGCCCCCGTATGGCCGAGCGCCTTCTGGCGATCGGCCAGGCGCGCGTCCATGGGCTGATCGGTTTCGGCGCTGCCATGATGCTCCTGCAACTGCGTTTCGGCGATGGAACCGCCTTTGCCTTGCTGGCCTTCCTGACCTTTGCCGGCGCCGTCGCAGCACTGGTTCTGGGCGGCAGGGACAGTGCGCCGGTGCGCTGGCTGGCCTATTTGCTGTTCGCAGTGGAACTTTGCGTCGTCTATCTCGCGACCATTGGCACCATGCTGGGTACGGCCGGTTTTCTGCTGGCGGCCGCGCTTTTGCTGGCTGCAATCGCCACTGTCATCTTCCGCTTCGAGCGCCGGTTGCGCGATGAGCAGAATCGGGAGGGAGCCAGAACATGAGCAGGCGGGCCAGGCTGATAGCCGGCGCGGTGCTGGTTGCGCTCGTACAGATCGGTTTCCTGGCCTGGATCATCGCCGGCCGGGCGGCCATCCTGCGCGACGGAGCCGAAATCCGCCTGACGGTCGAGCCGGTGGACCCGCGCGATCTGCTCAGGGGAGACTATGTCCGTCTCACATACAATATTTCCACCGTTCAATCCGCACTGTTCGATTCCGGAGTGTTGGCGGATCATAGGGGCGCAGGAGGGGAACGCTTGTGCATCGGCCTCGATCCCGACGAGGACGGCATTGCGCGCGCCGTCTCCATTCGTCCCGCCAATGACGCAGGGCGCGCGGCAGAGACGGGTGCGGTGGAGATTTGCGGCAAAGCGACGGGCGTGTGGAGTGGCGCGCAGGGGCGGAACCTGCGCCTGGAATACGGCATAGAGCGCTTCTATCTGCCGGAAGGCGAGGGCAGGGCAATCGAGCGCGATCTGGGCCTGCGTGCGTTTACGGTCGTGGTGGCAGTCGGCGCGGACGGGCAGGCGCAGATCAAGGCGCTTTACGACGGTGAAACCAAGCTCTACGAAGAACCGCTCTATTAGCCGAGATGCCCTGTGGCAGCTTTTCGGCGCCTGTTTGTCTGTCCGCACGACCCCGCGGTATAAAAAAAGCCGCATTTTTGCGGCGTTTTTTGTTTGAAGCCGCAGTGGCTGATGATATAGACCACCCGCTTTCGGGGCTGATGCTTCGAAAGCGGGTGTGGTGGAATTGGTAGACACGCAGGATTTAGGTTCCTGTGGCGCAAGCCGTGGGGGTTCAAATCCCTCCACCCGCACCAGAAGCCACTCCCGGCAAAGAGAATCCACTGGCGAAACGGCAAGACGCTGTTGCGCTCGGCATTCGTGAAGACAAAGGTTTGATGATGCAGGTTACCGAAACGCTGAATGCAGGGCTGAAACGCGAGATCCAGGTGGTCGTTCCCGCCAAGGATATGGAAGCCCGGCTCATGGAGCGGTTGTCCGACGCCAAGGACAAGGTCCGGCTCAACGGCTTCCGCCCGGGCAAGGTGCCGCTTCCGCATCTGCGCAAGGTCTACGGCAAGTCGATGATGGCCGAGGTCGTCAACGACATTCTCAACAATTCCACCACGTCGATCATCTCCGATCGCGGCGAGAAGGCTGCCATGCAGCCCGAGGTGAAGATGACGGAGGACGAGAAGGAGGCCGAGAAGATCCTCGACGGGCAGGCCGATTTCGAGTTCTCGATCGCCTATGAGGTGATCCCTCCGATCGAAGTCAAGGACGTGACCGGCATCGAAGTGACGCGCGAGGTCTATGACGTTCCCGAGACGGAGATCGAGGAGCAGGCCATCCGCGTCGCGGAATCGGCGCGCAGCTACACGCCGAAGGCAGGCGAGGCCGAGAACGGCGACCGGGTCACGATCGATTATGTCGGCAAACTCGACGGCGAGCCCTTCGAGGGCGGGGCCGACACCGGTGCAAATCTCGTGATCGGCTCCAACCAGTTCATCCCCGGCTTCGAAGAGCAACTCGTCGGCTCCAAGGCTGGCGACGAGAAGGTGGTGACCGTCACCTTCCCCGTCGATTACCAGGCAGCGCATCTGGCCGGTAAGGAAGCGACCTTCGACGTCAAGGTGAGCGAGGTCGCCAAGGGCGACGACATCGAACTCAATGACGACGTCGCCAAGGCACTTGGCGTGGAATCGGTCGACCGGCTGCGCGAGATCGTCAAGGAGCAGCTCGAAAGCCAGTTCGGCTCCGTGACCCGCCAGAAGGTCAAGCGCCAGCTTCTCGATGCGCTGGACGGCACCTACCAGTTCGAGGTTCCCTCGAAGCTGGTCGAAGCGGAGTTCAACAACATCTGGAACCAGGTGACGCGCGACCTCGAAGCGGCTGAACGCACCTTTGCCGATGAGGACACCACGGAAGAGGATGCGCGCGCCGAATATCAGCGCCTCGCCGAGCGGCGTGTGCGCCTCGGTCTCGTCCTTGCCGAAATCGGCGAGAAGGCCGGCGTTCAGGTGAGCGACGAGGAGATGCAGCGCGCGCTCTTCGACTTCGTGCGCCGCTATCCGGGCCAGGAGCAGCAGGTTTACGAGTATTATCGCAACAACCCGGCCGCCCTCGCCGATCTGCGCGCGCCGATCTTCGAGGAGAAGGTGGTCGACCACCTGCTCACCGAGATCAAGGTGACCGACAAGAAGGTGAGCAAGGACGAACTGCTGGCCGACGACGAGGAAGAAGAGACGGCGAAGCCGGCCGAAAAGAAGCCGGCTGCCAAGAAGAAGGCCGCGCCGAAGAAGAAGGCGGCCAAGGCCGCCGACGCCGAGTAATCTGCGTCGGTATTGAAGGATTGAACGGACGGCCGCCTTCGGGCGGCCGTTTCTTTTCGGCTTTAGAGCGCGTTTGCTTCAAACGGAAACGTTTGAAGCAAGATATGCGCGCCAGATCAATATGCTGGAGCATGTACCTTTCGCTCAAACGATTCCGTTTGAACGGGGCATGCTCTAGTCAGATCAGTTGCAGCCCCTTCAGGCTCGCATGGCCGTTCTTGCCGACGATGATGTGGTCTTGCACGGTGATGCCGAGCGGCTTCGCCGAGTCCACGATGAGCTTGGTCATCTCTATGTCGGCCCGCGACGGTGTCGGGTCGCCGGACGGGTGATTGTGCACGAGGATGATCGCCGTCGATGAAAGCTCGAGCGCGCGCCTGACAACCTCGCGCGGATAGACCGGCGTATGGTCGACGGTCCCCGTCTGCTGCACTTCGTCCGCGATCAGCGCATTCTTCTTGTCGAGAAAGAGAATGCGGAATTGCTCGCGCGCCTCGAAGGCCATGGCCATGCGGCAATAGTCGATGACCTCGGCCCAGGACGCCAGGATCTGGCGGCCGCGAATGCGGCTCTTGAGCATGCGTTCGGCTGCCGCCGCGACCAGCTTGAGCTCCAGCGCCGCCGACGGGCCGACGCCCTTGGTTTCCTGCAGAAGATGGATCGGCGCACCCAGCACTTCGGCGAAGGAGCCGAATCGGTCGATCAGCGCCTTGGCCACGGGCTTGGTGTCGGAGCGCGAATTGACCCGGTAAAGCAGCATTTCCAGCAGCTCGTATTCGGCCAGTGCGTTGGGACCCGAAGCCCGCAACCTTTCGCGCAACCGTTCGCGGTGGCCGACATAATGTGGTTTCGAGCCGCCAGCCCCTTTTTTCGTGTCGATTGCACCGGTCTGTTCGGCGAAGAAGCCGCGTTCGTCCTCGTCCTGCGACTGCATCATTCCCCCGCGCTGCGCCGCTGCCACCTTGTGCCCGCCGGAAACGGCTGTCCGGGTCGGGACACCGCGGGAGCTTAGATCATAGGCGGCGGCGTTTGAAGCGGTGCGCTCGAGAAGAAGTCAGGATGCCTGCGGCAGGCCGGGGCAGTCGAGCCCGGCTGGCGACAGGGTGAAGATCTCGCAACCCGTTTCGGTGACACCCACCGTGTGTTCGTACTGAGCCGACAGCGAGCGGTCACGCGTGACCGCCGTCCATCCATCCGACAGGATTTTGACGTGCGGACGGCCGAGATTGATCATCGGCTCGATGGTGAAGATCATGCCGGGGCGCATCTCGACGCCCTCGTGCGAATTGCCGTAATGCAGGATATTGGGTGCGTCATGGAAAAGCCGCCCGACGCCGTGACCGCAGAAATCGCGCACCACAGAACAGCGCTCGCCTTCGGCGTAGACCTGGATGGCGGCACCGATTGCGCCTGTGCGCGCGCCGGGCTCTACGGCCGCAATGCCGCGCAGCAGCGACTCATAAGTGACTTCGAGCAGCCGTTCGGACGCGCGCTTGATCTTGCCGACGGGGTACATGCGGCTGGAATCGCCGTGCCAGCCGTCGAGAATGTAGGTAACGTCGATATTGACCACATCGCCTTCCCTGAGTGGCTTGTGATCGGGAATTCCGTGGCACACGACATGGTTGATCGAGGTGCAGGTCGACTTCGTGTAGCCGCGATAGTTCAACGTGGCGGGAATGGCGCCATGGTCCATGCCGAACTCGAAAACGAAACGGTCGATCGAATCGGTCGTCGTGCCGGGCGTCACCCGCGAGGCCAACTCGTCCAGGCAGCGCGCCGTCAGGTTGCAGGCCTTGCGCATGCCGGCAAACGCCTCTTCGTCGTAGAGGCGGATTTGTCCCGTATTCTTCAGCGGCGCGGTCGCTGCGTCCTGGTAGGTAACCATTTGGGTGTTCTCAGTCGTAAGATCGTCGTGATCAGGCACATGTGGCACCGAACATCGGCCGTATCAACCCCTCCGGCCGCGCAATGGCGCAACCGGCCGGAAGGTGGACATATCGAAAGCTAGCGCGCGTTCGCTTCAAACGGAAACGTTTGAAGCAAAGATATGCGCGCCAGATCAATATGTTGGAGCATGTCCCGCTCAAACGATTCCGTTTGAGTGGGAAATGCTCTAAGCAGCCGTCGCTTCTTGCGGTGGTTTCTTGGCGCCGGTCATGAAGGCGACGGCATCCGACATCGAATGATCCTTGGGGTCGATGACACACAGGCGCCGGCCCAGCCTGTGCACGTGGATGCGGTCGGCAACCTCGAAGACATGCGGCATGTTGTGCGAGATCAGCACGATCGGCAGGCCGCGGGCGCGCACGTCCTGGATCAGTTCGAGCACGCGGCGCGATTCCTTCACCCCCAGCGCGGCCGTCGGCTCGTCCATGATGACGACCTTCGAGCCGAAGGCCGCGGCCCGTGCCACGGCCACGCCCTGGCGCTGGCCGCCCGACAGCGTCTCGACCGCTTGCGTGATGTTCTGGATCGTCATCAGGCCGAGCTCGGAGAGCTTTTCGCGTGCGATGCGTTCCATGGCCGCGCGGTCGATCGCCTTGAACCAGCGCCCGAGCAGGTCCTGCCTGCGGATCTCGCGGCCCATGAACATATTGTCGGCGATCGACAGGGCAGGGGACAGGGCCAGCGTCTGGTAGACCGTTTCGATGCCGGCGCCGCGTGCCGCCATGGGCGAATTGAAACGGACCGGATTGCCCTCCAGCCGGATTTCGCCTTCATCGATCTGGATGGCGCCGGACAGTGCCTTGATGAGCGAGGATTTTCCCGCCCCGTTGTCGCCGATAACGGCCAGGATCTCCCCCGGATAGAGGTCGAAGTCGGCGTGATCGAGCGCGGTCACGCGGCCGTAGCGCTTGACGACATTGCGGGCGCTGAGGATGGGTTCGGACTGGGTCATGACGACAACTTCCTGATCCACTGGTCGATCGCGACGGCGAGGATGGTGAGCCAACCGATGGCGAACACCTGCCAAAGGACGTCGACGCCCACGAGGCGCAGGCCCGAATTGAAGACGCCGACGATCAGTGCCCCGATCAGCGGTCCGACGATCGAGCCGCGCCCGCCGAACAGCGATATGCCGCCGATGACCACGGCTGTGATCGACTGCAGGTTGGCTTCCTGAAAGCTTTGCGGCGAGACGGAGCCGACGCGGCCGATCGAGGCCCAGGCGCCGATGGCGCAGACGAGGCCGGCAAGCATGTAGACCGACATCAAGGTGTGGTTGGTTCGGATTCCAGAGAGCTCTGCAGCTTCCTTGTCGTCTCCGACGGCATAGACGTGCCGCCCCCAGGCCGTACGGTTGAGCATGTACCAAAGCACTGCGAAGACCAGCACCATGAGGATCGAGCCGTAGGTGATCTGTGCGCCGCCGAAGGCGACGCTTCGGCCGAAGAGCTTGAGCAGCGGGGCCTGCTCGTCGAGCGTCTGGCTGCGGATCGACTGGGCCCCGGACAGCCACAGATTGAGTGCGAAGAAGATGTTCCAGGTGCCCAGGGTGACGATGAAGGGCGGCAGCTTGACCCGTGTCACCAGAAAGCCGTTGAGGCCGCCGGCGGCCATTCCGCCGATCAGGCCGACCGCAATGGCGATCGGCGTCGGCAGGCCGACGGTGACCGACAATTGTCCCATGATGACTGACATGAGCACCATGTTGGCACCGACCGACAGGTCTATGCCGGCAGTCAGGATAACCAGGCTCTGGGCTGCTGCGAGCACGCCGATGATCGACACCTGTTGCAAGATCAAGGAAAGATTGAACGGCGAGAAGAAGCGGGTGCCGGCCAGGAAGCCGAAGACGGCGATGGAGGCGACGAGCACGATGACGGGAACCATCGTCGGGTTGCGGTGCAGGAAATGCTGTACGCGGTCGAGCCAGTTCAGATCATGGCTTTCGAAAGCGGCGACGGAAGCCTCGCTTTCGTCCAGCGACTGTTCGTAATCGTCCGATCGACGCGGCGTGCTCGTGGCATCGCTCATCGACTTCCTCCCGGATGTTTGATTGCAGCTTGCCCGACGTGTCTCCGGCCGTCAAAGCCGGATGAATTCGGGCGTGCGGAGCCGGCCTGTCCGGCCCCGCATTTTCCCGGCATCAGCCCCAGCAGCGATCGAGGCCGTCGGCGACGCTGATCGAGGAAACGCCGTCGACCGGCTGGTCGGTGACGAGATTGACGCCCGTATCGAAGAAGTCGAGGCCGGGCGTGTTCTCGGGCTTGGCGCCGCTGTCGGCCCAGGCCTTGATGGCTTCGATGCCTTTCGCCGCCATCAGCAGCGGGTATTGCTGCGACGTTGCGCCGATGACGCCCTCCTTGACGTTTTCCACGCCCGGGCAGCCGCCATCGACCGACACGATGATCACGCCGTCCGTCTTGCCGAACGATTTCAGCGCTTCATAGGCCCCGGCAGCGGCCGGCTCGTTGATCGTGTAGACGACGTTGATCTCCGGGTCGCGCTGCAGCAGATTTTCCATCGCCTTGCGCCCGCCTTCCTCGTTGCCCGACGTCACGTCGTGGCCGACGACGCGCGGGTCGTCTTCATCCCCGATCAGCTTGGGATCGCCGAGTTCGACGCCGAATCCCTTGAGAAAGCCCTGGTCGCGCAATACGCCGACCGAGGGTGCGGACGGCGAAAGATCGAGCATTGCGATCTTGGCGTTGGCGGCTTCGTCGCCAAGCGTCGCGGCGGCCCATTGGCCGATCAGCTCGCCGGCCTTGAAATTGTCGGTGGCGAATGTGGCGTCGGCCGCGTCGATAGGCTCAAGCGGCGTGTCGAGAGCGATGACCAGGAGGCCGGCGTCGCGTGCCTTCTTGACCACCGGCACGATCGCCTTTGTGTCGGAGGCCGTCACGAGGATGCCCTTGGCGCCGGAGGCGATGCAGGTCTCGATCGCCTGAACCTGGGTTTCGTGATCGCCGTCGACCTTGCCGGCATAGGTGGCAAGCTCGATGCCCAGCTCTTCGGCCTTGGCCGTCGCGCCTTCCTTCATCTTGACGAAAAAGGGATTGATGTCGGTCTTGGTGACGAGGCAGGCGCCGATATCCTGCGCCGATGCCAGGCCGCTCATGAGGCCGAACGCGGCCGCGCTCAGCAAAGCTGTCGTCAGTGTCTTGTGCTTCACGATTTTCCTCCCGTGAACGATTGTGCGGACCCCGCCAATCCAGTGTTTCAGCGGACTGGCCGGCACCTGTCCCGCCGCCAGTCCGGACGAAAGCAAACTCCAACTGACGGTCACTGTCAATATATAAATCAAAATGAATTATTATTGACAGCATGCCCCGAACCGACCATTGTCCTGCGGCGGCATGTGCAGAATTGCCGCAACTGAGGAAGCAGGAGGAGCGCTGCGTGGTGGACTCTACGAACAGCGGCATTGCGACGGTGCATCGCCTGGACCGCGGTTCGAACCAAAGTGGCATGCGCGCCTACAATGAACGTCTCGTGCTTTCGCTGGTGCGCCGCCATGGGGCGTTGGCCAAGATGGAAATCGCGCGCATGACCGGCCTGTCGGCGCAGACCGTCTCGGTGATCATGCGCGCCCTGGAAGCCGATGGCCTTCTCCTGCGCGGCAAGCCCGTGAGGGGGAAGGTGGGGCAGCCTGCCGTTCCCATGTCGCTCGATCCGCAAGGCGCCCTGTTCTTCGGCCTCAAGATCGGCCGGCGCAGCAGCGATCTGGTGCTCATCGATTTTCTGGGCCAGGTCATGGCCAAGGTTCATTCTGCCTATCGTTATCCCACGCCCGCCGCGACGATCGCGTTCGCACGCGAGGCGCTGACGCAGATCACGGCGCAACTCACCGCGCGCCAGAACGGGCGCATTGCCGGGCTTGGCATTGCCATGCCGTTCCAGCTCTGGGACTGGGCCGAATTCGTCGAAGCTCCCTCGGATGCGATGATGGACTGGAAGACGGTCGATATTCGCGCAGAGATCGCCGAAGGGGCGGACTATCCCGTATTCTTGTTGAACGATGCGTCGGCCGCCTGTGGCGCCGAGCTGGTGTTCGGCTCCGCCCCGGGGCAGAGCGATTTTCTCTATTTCTATATCGGCTATTTCATCGGCGGCGGCGTCGTCCTCAACGGCAGCCTCTACAGCGGACGCACCGGCAATGCCGGCGCGATCGGCTCGATGCCGGTGCCGGACGGCAGGGGCGGAACCGGCCAGTTGATCGACATCGCCTCGATCGCGACCCTGGAGGCCGCACTGGACGCTGCCGGCCACGCCAGTTCAGTGCTCTGGGAATCGCCCGGCCACTGGCCAGTCGACGAGAGCATCCTCGGCGAATGGATCGATGGCCTGTCGAAGGCGCTGGCTCACGCCATCGTGGCGTCCTCCTCCGTGATCGACTTCGAGGCGGCGGTGATCGACGGCTGGCTGCCGTCCGAGGTGCGTGCGCGCATCGTTGCCGCGACGCGTGTGCAGATTGAGCAGATCGATCTCGCCGGGATCCGGGCTCCGATCGTGCGCGAAGGCACGGTCGGACATGATGCGCGCGCCCTGGGGGCGGCAAGCCTGGCGCTGTCGCAACGTTTTCTGGTCGATTCCAACGCTTTTCTCATGGACCAGTGAACGCGCTGCGCCGTGGCGTGCGGGAAAATTCCTTGTTCAACGCTCCATGAATGCGCGTGACATGCTGTCACGGATCGGCTTGGTCAGGTAGTCGATAAACGTCCGCTCCGCTGTCTGGATCATCACTTCCACCGGCATGCCCGGGGTCGGCGTGAAGCCGCGCACCTTTGCCAACTCGCTCGGCGAGAGCTCGATACGCGCCAGATAGACCTCCTTCTGCTCCAGCCCGACCGTATTGCCTGCCAGAGCATCGGCCGACACGTAAAAGACATCGCCGTTGAGCACCGGCGTGGTCCTCTGGTTGAGCGCGATCAATCGCACGGTCGCCTTCTGACCGGCCCTGATCGCGTCGATGTCCTTGCGTTGCACCTGCGTCTCGATGATCAGCGGGATGTCGGACGGGACGATCTCGAGGATCTTCTTGCCGGTTTCGATAACACCGCCGGCGGTGTGGTAATACATGCGCACGACCACGCCGGCGACCGGCGCGTTGATCGTCGAGCGCCTGAGCACGTCCTGCGCCGCACGCGATTTCTCACGCACCGTGTCGAGCTCGGCCTCCATGGTCTGCAACTCGTCGAGCGCAGCATCCTTCATTTCCGTCACCGTCTGATCGATCTGCTGTTGGTGCTTCACGATCTGCGACTGCGTCTCGGAGATCTCTGCTCCCAGACGGCCGATCTGGCCCCTGGCGTCGGCCATTGCGCGCTGGATGGCGTTGACTTCCGTCTTGCGGGTCAGCCCCTTGTTGAACAGGATCATCTTGCCCTCCAGTTCCTCTTCCAGGAAGTGGAGTTGCTCGGCCATCGACTCCTTTTGCCGCTTGAAGCCGATCTTGCGGAATTCGAGCGATTCGATGTTCTGACGCAAAAGCCCGATCTCGGCCTCAATCCGGGTCTTCTCGGCGTTGAACGCGGTCGTCTGGCTGTCGGCGATCGAGCGGATGTCCATGTCGTTCATGTTGTCGGTCACGATCGGCGGCAAGGTCAGCACCTTTCGTTCTTCAACCTGCGCCCGCAGCCGCTCGACGATTGCCTCGAGCCGCGCCTGGCGCAGGAAGAGTTGCCGTTCCTGGACCTGGGCCGCCGTGCCGTCGAGCTTGAAAAGCGGATCGCCCTTCTTCACGTGGTCGCCTTCATTGACCAGAATTTCCTCGATGATCCCGCCTTCCAGATGCTGGATGATCTTGTTTTCGCCCGTGGCGACGAAACTGCCCTGGGCGATGACCGCCGCCGCCAGCGGGGCAGTGGATGCCCAGGTGCCGAAGCCGCCGAACGCCACGGCCGCTATGGCGAGGCCGGCCACGGCATGGCCCCGGATGGAGCGCGGCACTTCGCTGTACCATTCCGCGTCATGAACTTTGGAGATGCTCGTCATGGCATGAACCTCATCCGATCTGCCGGCCACTGTTGGCCTGCGCGGCCAATTGGGCGTTGTTTCCAGGGACAGCCGGAGCACCGAGCGCACTGAGCACCTCCTGGCGCTGTCCGAACATCGATACCGTGCCGTTTGTCAGAACGAGGATCTTGTCGACGCAATTGAGCAGCGATGCGCGCTGCGTGATCGTGACGACCGTGATCTTCTCGCGCTTGGCATGTTCCAGTGCCCGGATCAGCGCGGAGTCGCCGTTGCCGTCCAGGTTGGAATTCGGCTCGTCCAGCACGACCAGACGCGGATTGCCGAAGAAGGCGCGTGCCAGGGCAATGCGCTGCTTCTGGCCGCCCGACAGCGGCGATCCGTCCGAGGCGACGGTGGTCTCGTATCCCTGGGCGAAAGACGAGATCAGCTCGTGCACATCGGCCAGCACCGCCGCCTTGTAGATGTCCTGGTCGGAGGCGTCGTCGCGCATGCGCCCGATATTGGCCTTGATGGTGCCCGGGAAGAGCTGCACGTCTTGCGGCAGATAGCCGATATTTTCGCCGAACTGGCGCTGGTCCCAGTTTCTCAGATCCATAAGGTCCAGGCGCACATTGCCCGAGGTCGGCAGCAGCGATCCGACGAGCATCTTGCCGAGCGTCGTCTTGCCGGCACCCGAATCGCCGATGATGGCAAGCGAATCGCCCGGCGCCAGCGAGAAGGCGACGCCGTTGAGGACGACACGCTTGGTGCCCTGCGGCACGTAGAGAAGACGTTCCACATCGAGCCGGCCCTCGGGCCTGGGCAGCTTCAGGCGCTCGAAATTGAGCGGCGAAACCTGCAGCAGCGAGGATATGCGCTGATAGGAGGCGCGCGAATGCAGGAACTGGTTCCAGCCCTCGATGGCGCCTTCGACCGGCGCCAGGGCGCGTCCGGCGATGATCGAGGCGGCGATCACCATGCCGCCGGTGATTTCTCCGTGAATGGCCAGATAGGCGCCCCAGCCGAGCATGCCCACCTGGGTGAGGAGCCGTACCCCCTTCGACAGCGACGCCGAGACGACATTGCGGTCCTGTGCCACGACCTGGGCCTTGAGCGATCCGGCCGTGTCCTGGCCCCAGATCTTCACGGCCTCGGGGATCATGGCAAGCGCGTTGATGACCTGCGAGTTGCGCGACATCGCGTCGAGATGGAGATTGGCTTTGCTCTGGAAGGTACTCGCCTCGCCGAACGCGGCCGCCGTGGCGCGCTGATTGATATAGGCGATGGCCAGAAGGATCAGCGCCGCGATCACCACGATCGATCCCAGATGCGGATGGACCAGGAAGACGGCCAGCATGAACAACGGCGTCATCGGTGCATCGAGAAAGGACAAAAGCGTTCCCGACACCAGGAAGGAGCGCAATTGCTGCAGGTCGGCCAGCGTCTGGTATTCCTTGCCGTTGCTTTGCAGCGAGGCACGTGCCGCCGCGCCGAGAATGGGTGCGCCAAGCTGTGCGGCGACCTCGACGGCGGTGCGCATCAGGATGAAGCGCCGAATGGCGTCGAAAACCGCGTTGAGGATGACGGCGCCCGCGATCACGATGGTCAGCATGACCAGCGTGTCCGTCGACCGGCTGGTGAGCACCCGATCGGATATCTGGAAGAGATAGACCGGGATAGCCAGCACCAGCACGTTGGTCGCCACGGTGAAACCCATGACGATCGCCAGGTTCTGAGTAACGGCCTTTCGTCCGGCCTTGAGATTGTCGGCCAGATTGATCGGCCCCAGCCGGCGATGAAAGACATTCTGGCCGGCCTTGTCGCCTGCCGCTTGGCGCCCACCGTTCGGTCCCGATCCCGCCTTGATGGGACCGCGGTCGGCCTCGATCGATTTCAGACGGCCGGCACTGAAATCGGCGTCCCTGACGTCGACCTTGGGCTGCTTTTGCGGACCCGCTTCGATGGTCACGTCTCCCGGGTTGTCTGCGCCGGAGGCAGCGTGCGCTGCCGTCTTCTTTTCCGCCTCCGTTGCGGCGGCATCGGGCCGAGCGTGGTCATGCTGCTGGGCCTTGGTGGGGGAGGGAGCATCGCCGGTTTGACCGGCTCGCTTGGCTTCGCTTGTGGACGAGGTGTTGGACTTCATTTCCTGCACCGTCCTGTCTATTTCGCCCATAAGGGCCTGAAAATCGCGGTCCAGCGCCGCCGCGGTCTCATCCGAGCGGGGCGTGATGCCCGCCGAAGGAGCCTCGCCTGCCGCGTTCTTCTGGTCGGCCCGCGGCAGGTCGTCGTTGCGTGTGTGCTTGTTCATGGCGTCTTATGTTCTCGAGGTTTCAGGCAACGACGGACTGCATGATGTCGTTGTGGGCAGGGTGGACATCCTGACCGTCGGAGGATCCGCCGGCCGGCTGGATTGGTCCGAGATCGCCCGCCTCGTCGCCGAGGAAAGCCACCGCTTCGTTGATCAGTGCGTCGGCGTCGTGGTTCAAGGCCAGATTGTCCATCTTGACCAGTTCCGACTGGACGAGGAACTCGTCCGAATACTGGCCTTTTGCGGCATAGCTCTTGGCAAGCGTGTCGTGATCGGTGATCGCTGCGGTGTTGAGCAGCACGTTGGCGCCGGTGTTCACGGTCCAGTCGGCGTTGTTGATGCCCGCCTTGTCCATGGCGAGCGCCACCTGGTCGGAATCGCCCAAAATGTTCATCTGCGAGATGTATTTCAGGTCGATGATGCTGCCGGTCACATAGAGCACGCGCAGGCCCGCAAGGCCCATGAAGGCATCGTCGGAATAGACCCCGTCATCGATGGTCATCTTGCCGGATGCCAGAGCGTCCATGGTCTTCTGGTAGTGATCCGGCAGGTTATCGAATTTGGCCGAACCGCCGACATTGGCCAGTTTGGCCTCGTTCCAAAGCAGATTGCCGCTCGCCGAAACCGAACCTTTGCCGTTGGTGTCGAATCCGTTGACGGCGCCGGCAATATCGTCATCGAGCAACAGGTTCGTCTGCTTGATGATGCTGCCGTCATAGAAATCCTTTCCGACCATGATCAGGTCGAAAAAACTTCCGAACTCCGCCAGTGACGTGGAATTGAAGGCCATATTGCCGCCCGTGACCACGTTAGAAATCGAGCCGGAGGACGACATGGTGTGCACATCGTTGTCGGTCACGAAGTTGAGCTGCTTGACCCAATCCATGAAGATCAGATCACCGTCGATCTTGGTGAAGCCGGCCATTTGGGGGGTGCCGTTGGAGGCCGGAACCGCGGCGCTCTCGGATGGATCGACGTGCTTGAAACTGGCCAGATTGAAGGCCTTGGTCGTTTGCGCGTCCTTGCTCCATTCCGACAGGCTGGACCCGATAGAGTCGAGATCGCTCCAGGCGTTTTGCTGGACGATCGCGTTGACCTCGACGTTTTTTCCGCCGATGGCGGTCACCGTCGACGAGAGCGATTTGTTGTTGATGATGGCGCTGTTGACCAGCGTGTTGCCGCCGGCTTCGAGCGTGACGGATGGCTGTTGCGCCAGGCTGCCTTCACCCTTGGTGTAGCTGCCGCTCGCAGACGCGCCCGTACCGTTGACACCCTGATTGGCGGGACCATCCTGCGGCGATCCGGCGTCCTCGGCCAGCATCGACCCATCAGGCAGGTAGTCCTGGATCGACGGCATTTCGATAGCCGCCTTCCCGTTGACATATATGCCTTCGATCGCCTCATCGTGGACAACGAAGCTGGTCTGTATCAGCCCGTCGCCGACGTCCTGCGGTGCGTCGTTTGCCTCATAGGCCGCCGCTGCTGCCTTGAGTTCGGCTGCCACGTTGTCGATGAAATCCGCCATCTCCTCGACGGAGCCCGGGGGCGCGCTTTCGGACAGGGCGCTGCTGGAATGCATTTGCTCGACAAGCGCTTCCAGCGCCGCGTCGGGCGCCCCGATCTGGCCGACAAACAGCCCGCTGCCGCCAATGCCGACATAATCGTTGTCGGTGAGATGGTTTTCCTGATTGATCGCGACGGCGATCTGTCCCGGCGGATCGATGCTGATATCCGGCGCCGCCCCGGAAGGAGCGGACTGCGTGACGACGATCGAGACCGTTTGCTTGATCGCGATGTTCTCATAGCCGGGATGATCGGCCGATATGCCTTTTGGGCTGACCGGAATGTGCGGTGGATTGTGGCCGATCGGATGGCTCGACGTCAGCGGCTCGACCTGTGGAGCCGGCGGAACGTAGTGCAACTGCGGGTCGTGATCCTTGAACTGGTATGGGGATTTGAAGGAAACGCCGACCTGATCCCATTGCGGGTCGTCCGAACTGGCGCGTTGGGCCTGCTTGAAACTCTCGTAGCTCTCTCGCAACCTGGCTTGTTCTTCGGTGATCTGAAAAAGCCCGATAAAGTGGGCTATCGCCTCGGTAACCTTGTCCATATACACCGTGCGTACTCCCGGTTCTGGACTGACCCTCGCCATCGGGCAAGTCGATTGCAAAGCCCCATCGATTAGGAGGCTGCGCGGCCATGGCCGCGCAGCCCGGTGTCGTTCGACTTTCGGAAATCAGGCGGTGTCGTCTTCGCCGATCACGGTGCTCGACAGGCTGCCGCCGACCACGGTCATGTCGACCGAATTGTCGAGCAGGTTGGCACCCATGATGATTTCCTGGTTGAAGGCGGTGGTTTCGACGATCGCGTCGGCGCTCGCTGTGGAGGTACCGGTCACGAAGCCGTCATCACCATTGTTCGATCCCCATGTGCCGCCGGCTCCGCCAGCGCCATTGGTGATCGTTCCGCCAGCACCGCCAGCACCGCCGTTGCCACCGCTGGCATAGCCGCCGATGCCGTCGCCACCCTTGGACAGGTTGATGGTGTCGCCGCCCCAGGCGAAGCCGCCCCAGCCGCCGTCACCACCTTTGCCGATGCCGACGCCGGCGCCGAAGCCGTTGCCTTCGCCTGCACCCTGGCCGGCACCGTTGCCGCCGGCACCGCCGGGCCCGCCGGCACCGCCGTCGCCGGTGTCACCACCGATCCCGAGGCCGAGGCCGAGGGCGCCAGCGTGACCGCCAGCTGCGTCGGCCATGCCGC
>NZ_WOAC01000024.1 GCF_009749525.1 Mesorhizobium xinjiangense
GCCGACAAAACCGACACCTCGTTCATTGCCATCATCCATCTCGCAGCCGCCGTCATAAATTCACGATGAATCTCAACAGGCCTTAGTCCAGGGGAAGCGGGAAAACGAAGTAATCGATGCCTTCTATGCGGACTGCCGTACGCTTTCGTTTGCTGGCAACGATCCGCTGTTCTGGGTTCAAAGGTCTATATGCGCCATGCAAGGCGGTCAGTTTGACATCTCAAACCGTTTTGTTGAGACAGCATATGGGCTGGCAGAGAAGATGAGGAGTTTTGACACATATCAAATCGATAACCACACCGCTCGACTGTTGCTCTCGCAGTCCCTTGAAGAAGGTATAAGTCCCAACTGAGATAGGGAACAGCATGCACAGTCACTGTTGAGGTCGGTACTGGCACGAAAATCCGATGATCTATATCATCCTCTTTCCGTAATGCGTCTCTATGCAGATCTAGTAGACAAGTGGGATGATTGTATGTCGACCGCCCAGAGATCGGCATTGAAGAAGATTATCGACGAGGCTGTGAAGAGTATCGCCGGATTTCGACAAACAGGACGATTTAGAAATTTGCCGGGCCTTCAAGAACGGCTGGCTGCGGCTAGTAGGCGCCTCGCAAATCAGGCTATTTGATCTAATGTCATCACAGTAACGCCTATTAGACGTAGCGCCGATCGGGAGCCGCCATGGGGTGGACGCCTAGACGACGGGCGTCGTATATTCAACCAGCCGGCCATTCAATTCATGAAAAACGATACCTGTGTCGCGTGTCCCCATCGCAGTCTCAGCGGTGTTTCCGAGCGCTCATATTCGGCCGTTCCCGGCCGTTCCCAGCAAATCCCGGAATTGCCTGATTATTCCCGGTCAACGACAATTAATTACGGAAGGTACAGCGCAGCGATATACTGTCAGCGAAGCATGAGCAGCCGGCAGGGTTCGCCGTCTCGCGCCGGCGGGGCGTGCGGCGGGCGGATGATCAGCGCCCGGGCATCGGCGAGGATCCTCAGCATGGAGGAATCCTGGATTGGCGCGGGGGTCGCCACCAGCCGGCCGGCCTCTTCGTTTATGGTGGCGCGCAGATAGTCCTGGCGGTGATCGTTTGCCGGCACCGGTTCCGCCAACACCCCGGGGCGGATATCGGGCCGCTCGTCGCGGCCGGCAAGGCGCGCCAGGAGCGGCTTGAGGAAGACATGCGAGCAGACAAGGCTGGCGACCGGATTGCCGGGCAGGCCGAGAATGCGTCGCGTGCCGAGCCGCCCGGCCATCAGCGGCTTGCCTGGACGCATGGCGATCTTCCAGAAATCCATCGCCGCGCCCTTTGCCGTCAGAACGTCATGGACGAGATCGTGGTCGCCGACCGACGCGCCGCCGAGCGTGACGATCACGTCGGCCTGCGCACTGACCGCCCGGTCGACAGCGGCCGCGATGGCATGGCGCTCGTCGGGCGCGATGCCGAGATCGAGCGTGCGCGCGCCCGCGGCGCGGGCCAGGGCGGCCACGCCATAGGCGTTGGAGGAGACGATCTGGCCGGGCCCCGGTTCGCTGCCGGGGGGCCTGAGTTCGTCGCCGGTCGCCAGGATCGCGACGAGCGGCCGGGCAACCACCTGCAGCCGCTCGTGATTGGCAGCCGCCGCGAGCGACAGGGCGGCCGGATCGAGCCGGCGCCCGTTGCCGAGCAGCAACTCGCCTTCGAGAAAGTCGAGCCCGCGCGGACGCACATTGCGGCCCGGGTCGACCGGCTCGAGAACCTCGATCACGCCGTCTTCGATCATGCGGGCGTTTTCCTGGATGAGCACGCTGTCGGCGCCTTCTGGCACCGGCGCGCCGGTCAGGATGCGCACGGCTTCGCCTTCGCCGACCGTGCCGTCGAAGGGGTGTCCGGCCGGTGCCGCGCCGACGACCCGCAAGCGGGCACCGGGTTTGTCGGTGTCGGCGGCGCGCACGGCAAAGCCGTCCATGGCCGAGGCGTTGAACGGCGGCTGGGTGCGCTGCGCGTGAAGCGTTTCGGCCAGGATGCGGTCGGCACAGTCGGCAAGCGGCAGGCTTTCCGCGCCGAGCCGGTGGGCGCCGGTCAGAAGCCGCTCCAGCGCTTCCTGGACCGGGACCAGGCTCATGGTCAGGCCCCGTCGGCGCGCCAGGCGCCCGACTTGCCGCCGGACTTTTCGAGCAACCTGACATTGGTGATGGTCATGCCGCGGTCGAGTGCCTTGGCCATGTCGTAGATGGTCAGGCAGGCGACGCTGGCGGCTGTCAGAGCCTCCATTTCCACGCCCGTCTGTCCCGTCACTTTCGTCATTGCGCGCACGCGCAGGCCCGGCAAGGCCTCGTCCGGGTCGATGTCCACCGTCACCTTGGTCAAGAGCAGCGGATGGCAGAGCGGCACCAGTTCGTGGGTCTTCTTCGCCGCCATGATGCCGGCGATGCGTGCCGTCGCCAGCACATCGCCCTTCTTGGCGTTGCCGGCCATGATGGTGTCGAGGGTTTGCGCCTGCATGACGATGGAGCCCTCCGCGACGGCGACGCGCTCGGTTTCGGCCTTTGTGCCGACATCCACCATATGCGCTTCGCCTGAGGCGCCGATATGGGTAAGCGTGGCGGGGCGACGCGTCATGACAATACCTTTACACCGCGTGCGCGGCCTCCGCTGCATCCCCTGTCAGAAGGGTCCGGGTCGCCGCGGCCACGTCGTCCTGGCGCATCAGGCTTTCCCCGACGAGAAACGCGTTGATGCCGTGCGTCGACAGATCGCGGCAGTCGGCATGGGCAAAAATGCCGCTCTCGCCGACCAGGATGCGCTCGGCGGGCGCCAGGCGGGAAAGCCGGCGCGCAGTGTCGAGGCTGACCTCGAAAGTGCGCAGGTTACGGTTGTTGATGCCGAGAAGCGGCGAGGAAAGCTTGAGCGCGCGCTCCATCTCGGTTTCGTCGTGAACTTCCACAAGCACGTCCATGCCGAGCTCGAAGGCGGTCTCCTCCAGGGCCCGCGCCTCATCGTCGGTGAGGCTCGCCATGATGATCAAAATGGCGTCGGCGCCCCACAACCGGGCCTCGAAGACCTGGTAGGGTTCGAACATGAAATCCTTGCGCAGCGCGGGCAGGGCGGTCGCCGCGCGCGCCGCCGTCAGAAACTCCGGCGTGCCCTGAAAGGACGGTGCGTCTGTGAGCACGGACAGGCAGGCCGCGCCGCCCGCCTGGTACGCTTCGGCCAGTCGCGGCGGATCGAAGTCGGGGCGGATCAGGCCCTTCGACGGGCTGGCCTTCTTGATCTCGGCAATCAGCGCGAATTCGCCTTTCGCAATCCTCGATCTGATGGCTTCGGCAAAGCCGCGCGGCCGGTCGGCATCGCCGAGCCGCGCCTTGATCTCGGCCAGCGGCAGCCGTGCCTTGGCGGCGGCGATCTCCTCGCGTTTATAGGCCGCGATCGTCTTGAGAATGTCGGCCATCGCCTCAGCCCGCCTTGCTGTTGGAGACGGCGACGAGCCGCTCCAGTGCCGCCGCTGCCTTGCCGCTGTCGATCGATTTGGCGGCAAGCGCGATGCCGTCTTTGAGGCTCGCGGCCCGCTCGGCCACGACGAAGCCGGCGCCGGCATTCATCAGCACGATGTCGCGATAGGCATTGCGCTCGCCTGAAAGCACGCCCTTGAGCGCGCGCGCATTGTGCTCGGCATCGCCACCCTTGAGTTGGGAAATGGAAACGCGCTTCAGGCCGACTTCTTCGGGCGTCACCGTGAATTCGCGCACTTCGCCGTCCTCGAGTGCGGCCACATTGGTTTCGCCGGCCGTGGTGATCTCGTCGAGCCCATCGCCATAGACGACCCAGGCGGCTTGCGAGCCGAGCGTCTTCAGCACCTCGGCGACCGGCCGCACCCATTCGGCGGCATAGACGCCGACCATCTGGCGCTTGACGCCGGCTGGATTGGACAGCGGACCGAGCAGGTTGAAGATCGTGCGCGTGCCGAGTTCCACCCTTGCCGGTCCGACATGCCGCATGGCCGCATGGTGTTTGGGCGCGAACATGAAACCCAGCCCCGCCTCGCGGATGCAGGCGGAGATCTGCGGCGCGTCGATCTCCAGATCGATGCCCAGGCAGGCCAGCGCGTCGGCCGCTCCCGAACGCGAGGACAGTGCCCGGTTGCCGTGCTTGGCGACCGGCACACCGCCGCCGGCGATCACGAAGGCGGCACAGGTGGAGATGTTGTAGGAGCCGGACGCATCGCCGCCCGTGCCGACGATGTCGATTGCGTCGTCGGGCGCCTCGACGCGCAACATCTTGTCGCGCATCGTCGCCACGGCGCCTGAAATCTCGTCAACCGTTTCTCCGCGCACCCGCAGCGCCATCAGGAAGCCGCCGATCTGCGCCGGGGTCGCTTCACCCGACATGACAATGTCGAAGGCCTCGCGCGCCTCCTCGAAGGTCAGGGGGGCGCCGTTGGCGACCTTGGCGAGATGTGATTTGAGATCACTCATCCGACCGGCCCTAGAAGCTCAGCGCCTGCTGCATGGCATTGCGGTTGACGGTCACCGCATATTCGCCCTGCAGGCGCGCCACGAGCTGGTCGAGCAGGTCGTCGGCCATGCCGGATTGATATTCCGTGCGGCCCTCCGGCGGAACCGATTCCGCGCTCGCTCCGGCCGGCTCGAAGACTTCCGCCACCATGAAGACGATCTGATTATCACCAGTCGGGCCGGGGACGACCCCGCTGTCGCCTTGCCCGACGCCGAACACCGCCGTGACACCGGCGGAGCCCAGCTCCGGATCGTCGACGCCGCGCCGCACGCCGCGTTTGATCTGCTTTTCAAGCGAGAGTTCGGCCGCGATGGTATCGAGGCTCGTCCCGTCGGCGATCTGCTTTTCGATTTCGCGCGCCTTGGCCGAGAGCCGCGACGCGATCTCGGCCGACGTCCAGTCGGCCACGACCCTGTCGCGCACCTCGTCGAGCGCGCGCTCGCGCCGCGGCGTGACGTCCTTGACCTCGTAGAACAGGAAGCCGGACGAGCCGATGTTGATAGCCGGATTCTCAATATCCGCTTCGGTCTCGAAGGCTTCCTTGAGCAGCTGCGCCGATTCGGGAAGGTCGTTCAGTACCGTTCCGTCGGGCGTCTGGCCGGACCTGTCGACCGCATCGACCGCGACGGCTTCGAGCCCGAGGCGGCCTGCCGCTTCCTCGATCGTCTCGCCGGCCGCACGGGCATCCTCGTAGCGGTCATGCACGTCGAGCAGAACCCGGCTTGCCTCCGCCAGAGCCAGTTCGTTGCGGATCTGATCGGCGACCTGGGGCAGCGGCTCCATGGATTCCGCCACGATGTCGGTCACGCGCAGGATGAGCGGCCCGAAGGCACCGTCGACGACGCCGCTGACCGCATTTTTCTGCAGGTCGAAGGCCACTTCGGCGACGGCCGGATCGCCGACGCGCGACTTTTCGATTCGCCCGAGCTTCACATCGTCCATCGACTTGCCTTCGCTGGCCACGATCTCCTCGAAGGATGCGCCGGCGCTGATACGCTCATGCGCCTGTTGGGCCGCTTCTGTGGTGGCAAATACGAGTTGCTCGATCTCGCGGCGCTCGGGCGTCGTGTAGGCGCTTTGGCGCGATTCGTAATCCTCTCTGACCTGCTCGTCCGTGATGGCGGCCGGATCCGCAATGTCGTCAGGCTCGAGCTTCACATAGACGATCTTGCGGTATTCGGGTGCCTCGTAGCGCGCCTTGTTTTCCTCGAACCAGGCCGAAAGGGCTTCCTTCGAAGGTTCCTCGATCGGCTGGACCAGCGAAGGGGGCAGGGCGAGGAATTCAACTGTGCGGTCCTCGCCCTGATAAAGGGCGACGGCGCGCAGGAACGTGTCCGGCACACTCATGCCGTCGGACACGGCTTCCACGATCTGCTGGCGGATCGCAACCTGCTCGCGGTTTTTCAGATAATCCTCCGGGCGCATGCCGACCTGGCTGAGAACGAACTCGAACTGATTGCGGTCGAATTGCCCGGAGGGGCCGCGGAAGGCGGGATCTTCCGCCGTGAGTGCCGCGATACGGTCCTTGGACAGGCCAAGTCCCATCTTGCGTGCCTGCTCGTCCAACACCGCGCCGGCCACGAGCTGGCTCAGCACCTGGGCATCGATGCCGAGCGCGGATGCCTGCTCGCGCGTGATGCGGCTGCCGAAGCGCTGCGACATGAGGGAAATCTGGCGGTCATAGGCGAGCCGGTAATCCATCGCCGACACTTCCGTGTCGCCGGCCGCCACCACGGTGGTGGACCCCAATCCGCCGGTCATCTGTCCCGAAATGCCCCAGACGGCGAAGCTCAGCACCAGCAGCAGAAGGAGAAGCTTCGCCACCCACGTTCCGGCGGCCTTTCGAAGTGAATCAAGCATGTATCGTCCGCGTCTCGTTTGCGGCCGCTCAGTTGCGGCGGCCCGACGCGAAGCAAATAGCGTTCTTGGCCGCCAGTGTCGATTGCTTTATGCCCGCAATTTGGTAGGCAGGCTGCCGGCCGGAGGGGCCACAAGCGAGGTTACGCCGCATGACGAAGCGAAACCGCCCGCTGGTCGCGGGCAACTGGAAAATGAACGGCACGGCCGCGTCGCTCGACATGTTGGGCGCGATCGGCAAGGCATTTGCCGAAGGTCTCGATAAACAGGCCGAAGCATTGATCTGTGTTCCGGCGACGCTGGTTCACCGGGCCCACGCAGCCGTGTCGGGCCTTCCCGTCGGCATTGGCGGCCAGGATTGCCACGCCGCGGCGAGCGGTGCGCATACGGGCGACATCTCGGCCGAGATGCTGAAAGACGCCGGGGCCGCCCATGTCATCGTCGGTCATTCGGAGCGTCGCACCGACCATGGCGAGACCGACGAAACGGTCGCCGCCAAGGCGGAAGCGGCCTGGCGCGGCGGATTGATCGCGATCATCTGCGTCGGAGAGACGCGGGAAGAGCGCGAGGCGGGCCGGGCGCTCGACGTGCTGTCGCGTCAGATCGTCGGATCGGTGCCGGCCGCCGCCAATGCGCAAAACACGGTCGTGGCCTACGAGCCGGTCTGGGCGATCGGAACGGGGCTGACGCCGACCCTCGACGATGTTGCAGACGCCCATGCCCACATCCGCGCCGAGCTGACGCGTCGGATCGGGCAGGAAGCGGAGGCGATGCGCATTCTCTACGGCGGATCGGTCAAGCCGTCCAATGCGGGCGAATTGCTGGCGCTCGATGATGTAGATGGCGGGCTGATCGGCGGTGCGAGCCTCAAGGCGGACGATTTCATCGCCATTGCGGAAAGCTTGACTGTCCGGTAACGAGGCGGTGCTGATTGCCTTGCGGCACGACCTTGCCCATATAGAAGACGGGACGCGGGGCATGCCAGGCTTGGAAATAAGCCAAAAGGCGTGTATTGAGCCGCGTCTCGATCTCGGCGGCGCCCGAAATTCTCACTAAACAATCACGGACGGCAACATGGATACCGTGCTCATTGTCATTCATCTCATGGTCGTGCTCGCCCTGGTGGGCGTCGTCCTGCTGCAGCGCTCGGAAGGCGGTGGGCTCGGTATCGGCGGCGGTTCCGGCTTCATGACGGCGCGCGGCGCGGCCAATGCGTTGACGCGGGCAACGGCGATCCTTGCTGCAGCCTTCTTTGCCACGTCGCTCGGCCTTTCGCTGATGGCGCGCTACGGCGAACAACCGACCGACATTCTCGACCGGCTCCCCGCGCAGAGCGGTCAGCAGCAGCAGCAGGAAGGCGGCGAGGGCGTTCTCGACCAGCTTGGCGGTTCGTCCACACCAGAAGCTCCCACGAGCGATGGCGCGGATGAAGGCGCTGCCGCTCCCTCGGACGTTCCCGCGCCGGAGCAGCCCGCCGAAATCCCGAGCGCCCAGTAACGCGCTACCATTGCTGACATTTTTCGGGGGTGGCTGGTTCGACCGGCCACCCTTGTTCTTGGGTGCAGCGCAAGTGGACCATCAACAGCAGATTGGCCAAGGGCGGCGATTTCCCTCTATACTGGCAGCGCTCATATGTTGACCGCCGACCCGGCTTTGCGTCATCGGGCAGCGGAGATTGCAGCGATATGGGTGAAGCTGAGAGGGGCAGACAGATGGCGTCACAATCCGGCTCCCGCCTGGTCATCTACGCGGCGCTCATCGGCAATTTCCTGATCGCCGTCACGAAATTCGTTGCCTCCTGGATCACCGGTAGCTCGGCCATGCTGTCGGAGGGTGTGCATTCCCTCGTCGACACCGGCAACGAGTTGCTGCTTCTCCACGGCTTGCGCCGCTCCGAGCAGGCGCCCGACCGCACGCATCCGTTCGGCTATGGACGCGAGCTCTATTTCTGGTCCTTCATCGTCGCGCTGCTGGTCTTCGCGCTGGGCGCGGGCGTCGCCTTCTACGAGGGCGTCACACATATCCTCGACCCCGAGCCGGCCGACAATGTGACGGTCAACTATGCGGTGCTGGCCATATCGGCCGTCTTCGAAGGCGTAAGCTGGTGGATCGGTCTCAAGGAGTTCAACCGCCGGCGCGGGCGGCTGGGCTTCTTCGAAGCGGCACGGCAAAGCAAGGACCCGAGCGTCTATACCGTGCTTTTCGAGGACAGCGCCGCGCTTCTCGGTCTCGCAATCGCCTTTCTCGGCATCCTGTTCGCGCAGCTTCTCGACATGCCGCAACTGGACGGCGTGGCGTCGATCGGCATCGGCTGCGTGCTGGGCGCGACCGCGGTGTTCCTGGCGCGCGAGAGCAAGGGGCTGTTGATGGGCGAGCCGGCGCTGCCACAGGTCGAGCGTGCCTTGACGGCGATCGTCGAGACGGATGCGGCGGTGGAGAGGGTGAACGGTATCCTGACGGTTCATCTCGGCCCCGAGCAGATCGTTGCCGGCCTGAGCGTCGAATTCGAGGACCGGCTCGACGCGACCGAAATCGAGGCCTGCGTGGAACGGCTGGAGGCGCGATTGCGCCGCGAGATACCCGCAATCACCGCCTTCTTCGTCAAACCGCAGACGGCGCGCGGGTGGGCGAGGCGGGCAATGGCGCTGGAGGATGGCCGTTGATCCCGGTCAGGCCACGGGCACGAAGGAGTCGGCCACTACGGGATCGGCGCGTTCCCGTATTTTTGCATGGGGGCTATTCGCCAAAATGGATGGAGGACGCAATTTTGCACTGGCGGAATCAATTCGCGCGCGCTAAGCCCTAACTCCCATGGCGCGATATGTATTCATCACTGGCGGCGTGGTTTCTTCCCTCGGAAAAGGCATCGCTGCGGCAGCACTTGGGGCTCTCCTGCAGGCACGCGGATACCGCGTGCGCATCCGCAAGCTCGACCCCTATCTCAACGTCGATCCGGGCACGATGTCGCCCTATCAGCATGGTGAGGTCTTCGTTACCGACGACGGGGCGGAGACCGATCTCGATCTTGGCCATTATGAGCGCTTCACCGGGCGCTCGGCCAACCAGCAGGACAACATAACCACCGGCCGCATCTACCAGAACATCATCGAGAAGGAGCGGCGCGGAGATTATCTGGGGGCCACGGTCCAGGTCATCCCGCACGTCACCGACGAGATCAAGAATTTCGTCCTGGAGGGCAACGAGGACTACGATTTCGTCCTGTGCGAGATCGGCGGCACGGTCGGCGACATCGAGGCCATGCCGTTTCTCGAGGCGATCCGTCAGCTCGGCAACGATCTGCCGCGCAACAACGCCGTCTATGTCCATCTGACCCTGATGCCGTGGATTCCGGCGGCGGGCGAGCTCAAGACCAAGCCGACCCAGCATTCGGTGAAGGAACTGCGCTCCATCGGCATAGCGCCCGACATCCTGCTCGTGCGCGCCGACCGGGATATCCCGGCCGACGAGCGGCGCAAGCTCTCTCTGTTCTGCAATGTGCGCGAATCCGCCGTCATCCAGGCGCTTGACGTGGCGCATATCTACGATGTGCCGATGGCCTATCACAAGGAAGGGCTCGACACGGAAGTGCTGGCCGCCTTCGGCATCGACCCGGCGCCCAAGCCGCGCATGGAGCGCTGGCAGGAGATCACCCAGCGCATCCATCATCCCGAAGGCGAGGTGACGATTGCCGTGGTCGGCAAGTATACCGGCCTCAAGGATGCCTATAAGTCGCTGATCGAGGCGCTTTCGCATGGCGGCATGGCCAACCGCGTGCGCGTCAAGCTCGACTGGATCGAAAGCGAGATCTTCGAGAAGGAGGACCCGTCTCCCTGGCTGGAGAAGGTGCACGGCATCCTGGTGCCCGGCGGCTTCGGCGAGCGTGGATCGGAAGGCAAGATCCTGGCCGCCAAGTTCGCCCGCGAGCGCAAGGTGCCATATTTCGGCATCTGTTTCGGCATGCAGATGGCCTGTATCGAGGCCGCGCGCTCGCTGGCCGGCATCGACAAGGCATCCTCGACCGAGTTCGGGCCGACGCCGGAGCCGGTGGTCGGGCTGATGACGGAATGGCTGAAGGGCAACATGCTGGAAAAGCGCACCGCCGCCGGCGATCTCGGCGGCACGATGCGGCTGGGAGCATATGAGGCGCGGCTTGCGGAGGGGTCACGGATCGCCGGGATCTATGGCGGCACGCAGATTTCCGAGCGCCATCGCCACCGCTACGAGGTCAATATCGATTACAAGCAGCGGCTGGAGGAGTGCGGGCTGGTCTTCGGCGGCATGTCGCCCGACGGCGTCCTGCCGGAGACGATCGAATATGCGGACCATCCCTGGTTTATCGGCGTGCAGTACCATCCGGAGCTGAAAAGCCGGCCTTTCGAGCCGCATCCGCTGTTTGCAAGCTTCATCGAAGCTGCCGTGGAGCAGTCGCGACTCGTCTGAGGCCCGGCGCGCATATCTTTGCTTCAAACGTTTCCGTTTGAAGCGAACGCGCGCCAGATCAATATGCTGGAGCATGTACCTTTCGCCCAAACGATTCCGTTTGAGCGGGACATGCTCTATCGCTGCACCGATTTGGGCAGGTACCGCCGGACAAGCTCTTCCATATAGGCATTGCGGCTGTCGGCCGTCTTCCCGCCCATCACCACGGCGACAACGCGCTTGCCGTCCTGATCGACGGAGGCGGCGAGATTGTATCCGGAGGCGCGGATATAGCCGGTCTTGATGCCGTTGGCGCCGCGCACGGTCTCCAGGATGTCGTTGTGGCCTTTGATGGTCCGGCCATTATAGGCGAAGACGCGCTTGGCGAAATAGTCGTAATATTGCGGAAAATCGCGCCGCAGCGAGATGCCGAGCCGCGCCATGTCTTCCGCCGTCGTGACCTGCGCGTCGTCGGGCAGGCCGGACGCGTTGCGAAACCGTGTCCGGTTCATGCCGAGCGCGCGCGCCTTCGCCGTCATCATCTCGGCGAAGCGTTCCTCCGTTCCGCCCAGATATTCGGCCACCGCGCAGGCGACGTCATTGGCCGATTTGACGACCAGGGCCGTGATCGCGGCCTCGGCGTCGATGCTGTCGCCGGAGCGGAAGCCGATTTTCGAGGGTGGGCGGCGTGCCGCTTGGGCAGAAATCGGGATCTGTGTGTGGAGAGACATGCGGCCCTGCTGCATTGCCTCGAACATCATGTAGAGCGTCATCATCTTGGTCAGCGATGCGGGATAACGCTCCGCCGTCGCGTTGTAGGCATACATGACGCGGCCGGTGTTGCCGTCAACCACGATGGCTGCGTGTTTCGGCGAGTCCGGCACTTCCAGCGCCGCCGGTTCGAGCACCTGGCTCGTCGTGCAGGCCGTCGCAATCAGGCCAGCAAGGATGAGTGCAACCATCCGCGGCCATATGTGCCCGTACGCAAAAATTCGGAATCCCCTCTCCACAAGGCCCATATCCATCTCGCCGGCCCGAACCGGCGCCCTCATGCCTGTCGCGTTCCCCCGCCAAACCAATGGCCCACATTCTTGCCATGGTTGATCGGTTTCGGCAAAAGCCAGTTGTGGTCAGTCCACAGACAGGTGACCGTGAGGCGCGAACCGGCATTGCGCGGCGATGGCCGCTTGAACATGCCGTCCAATCGGTGCAAAGCATCCGCATGACTTCTGCTGAGACATCGCCCCGTTCCATCGACCACCTCGTCTTGCCGACTGCGCGGCTCGACACGGCACGTGAAAGGTTGAGCGCCCTCGGCTTTACCGTGGCGCCCAACGGCGTACACCCCTTTGGGACCGAGAATGCTTGCGTCTATCTGGCGGACGGCACCTTTCTGGAGCCGCTGATCGTGGGCGATGCCGAAAAGGCCCGTGAGGCAGTCGGGGCCGGCAATGTCTTCGTCGCCCGGGACGAGGAATTTCGCCGGCAGGTCGGCGAGGAGGGGTTTTCGGCGCTGGTCTTTGCAAGCGATGATGCGCGCGCCGATCACAGCGCCTTTGCCGATGCCGGTATGTCGGCAGGCGAAATGCTCGCCTTTTCAAGGCCCTTCGTCGACGGTGTCGGCCGCGCCGACACCGCGTCCTTCCTGCTCGCCTTCGCCGCGATCGGCGAAGCCGCGCCCTTCTTCTTCGCCTGCGAACGCGTCAATGCGCCCGATGTCGACCGTGCGTCGCTCGAGCGCCATGACAACGGCGTCGTCTCGATCGCCGGCGTGACGATCGTGGCGGACGATCCCGATCGCATCATCGGCAAGGTGGCGACCATCGCCGGGGCGGCGCCGGGGAATGCGGTAGAAAGCCGGCGGTTGGAACTGTCTGGCGGGGCGGTGATCGACGTCGTCGATCCCGCGGCCTTTGCCCGGCACACGGGGACGAACGCGCCGCGCATTTCCGGTTTCGCGCTGGCGGCGGTGACCTTTCGCGTCGCCGATCCGGCCGTCGCCGAGCGCCTTTTGAAGGCCAATGGGATCGGCTGCGAAAAGCGGGGCGGAAGCCTCATCGTTCCGGCTGCGGCCGGTCAGGGAGCCGTCTTCATGTTCGAGGAAGTGCAATGAACGCGCCACATTCGACCGTCACCGTTGGCAATGTTGCTTTCGACAACAAGGCGCCGCTGGCCTTGATCGCCGGGCCCTGCCAGATGGAATCGCGCCAGCATGCCTTCGACATGGCCGGCGCACTGAAAGACCTGACCCAGACGCTCGGTATCGGTCTGGTCTATAAATCCAGCTTCGACAAGGCCAACCGCACGTCGCTCGGCGCTACGCGCGGCGCTGGGCTGGAAGCGGCGCTGCCCGTGTTCGCAGACCTGCGCAAGGAATTCGGTCTACCGATCCTGACCGACATTCATAACGAGGAGCAGTGCGCCCTCGTTGCCGAAGTAGTCGACGTCCTGCAGATCCCGGCCTTCCTGTCGCGCCAGACCGACCTGCTGGTCGCGGCGGCGAAGACCGGCAAGGTGGTCAACGTCAAGAAGGGTCAGTTCCTGGCGCCGTGGGACATGAAGAACGTCATCGGTAAGGTGACCGAGTCCGGCAACTCCAATGTCCTGGTGACCGAGCGCGGCGCATCCTTCGGCTACAACACGCTCGTCTCCGACATGCGTGCCCTGCCGATCATGGCCGATATGGGGGCGCCGGTGATCTTCGACGCCACCCATTCCGTGCAGCAGCCTGGCGGGCAGGGTGGTTCCTCGGGTGGCGAGCGGCGGTTCGTGAAGACGCTTGCGTCGGCCGCTGTGGCTGTCGGCGTCGCCGGCGTCTTCATCGAAACGCATCACGATCCCGACAATTCGACTTCGTCGGACGGCCCCAACATGGTGCCCCTGAAGGATATGCCGGCACTGATCGAAAAGCTCATGGCCTTCGACAAGGTCGCGAAGGGAAGCTGATGCCGGCGGTTGAGCTTGCGCTTTGCCGGCTGTAGGCTTTGCCGAGCGGGGGACGATGGGAGGATACCATGACAGTCGCCCGCGTTACCGAGATCACGGCGGATTCGGACAAGAGCTTCGAGGATGCCGTGGAAAAAGGCGTCGCCCGTGCGGTCAAGACGCTGAAGCACGTCTCAGGTGCCTGGATCCAGGAGCAAAAGGTCGTCGTCGAGAACGGCAAGATCACCGGCTACCGGGTCAATATGAAGGTGACCTTCATCCTGATGGACTGAACGGCCGATCCCGGCCCTCGTCGTCGGCGGTGCCTGCCGGGTGCCGCTGACCCGCGGTGACGCGGTGTCGGCAAGCGTGATTTGCTCTTATTGCCTGCGTAACACGATCGTGTCGCCTGCTGCCATTCCAAAGGCATTGTCGGCGCCGGCGAATCTCGGGCGCGCGGATTGTATTTTCGCGGTCATTGAGTAAGACGGGCACGGCTTTTCCAACCAGTTGAAGCGAGGGATCTTCGAGATGACCGCCATCGTTGACATTACCGGCCGCGAAATACTCGACAGCCGCGGAAATCCGACCGTCGAGGTCGATGTCGTGCTCGAAGACGGGGCGACGGGCCGCGCGGCGGTCCCCTCCGGCGCCTCGACCGGCGCGCATGAGGCGGTCGAACTGCGTGACGGCGGCCCGCGTTATCTCGGCAAGGGCGTTTTGCGCGCCGTCGATGCCGTCAACGGCGAACTGTTCGAGGCCCTTGGCGGTCTCGACGCGGAAGACCAGATCCATATCGATCGCACGATGATCGAACTCGACGGCACGCCAAACAAGAGCCGGCTGGGCGCCAACGCCATTCTCGGCATATCGCTGGCCGTAGCCAAGGCGGCTGCGCAATCGGCCGGTCTGCCGCTCTACCGCTATGTCGGCGGCGCGGGCGCGCATGTGCTTCCCGTGCCGATGATGAACATCATCAATGGCGGTGCCCATGCCGACAATCCGATCGATTTCCAGGAATTCATGATCATGCCGGTCGGCGCGCAAACCCTGCGCGACGCGGTGCGTTGGGGTTCGGAAATCTTCCACACGCTGAAAAAGGGTCTGAAGGACGCCGGCCACAACACCAATGTCGGCGACGAGGGCGGTTTCGCGCCGAACCTGAAGAATGCGCAGGCATCGCTCGACTTCATCATGGCCTCGATCGAAAAGGCCGGCTACCGCCCGGGTGACGACGTCGCCATTGCGCTTGATTGCGCGGCGACCGAGTTCTTCAAGGACGGCGCCTATGTCTATGAGGGCGAGAAGAAGTCGCGCGACCCCAAGGCGCAGGCAAAGTACCTCGCCAAACTCGTCGGCGACTACCCGATCATCTCGATCGAGGACGGTATGGGCGAGGACGATTGGGACGGCTGGAAGATCCTCACCGATCTCGTCGGCAGCAAGGCGCAGCTTGTCGGCGACGATCTCTTCGTCACCAATTCGTCGCGCCTGCGCGACGGCATCCGCATGGGGGTGGCCAATTCGATCCTCGTCAAGGTCAACCAGATCGGCTCGCTGACGGAAACGCTGGATGCCGTCGAGACGGCGCACAAGGCGGCCTACACCGCGGTCATGTCGCACCGCTCCGGTGAGACCGAGGACTCCACCATTGCCGATCTGGCCGTGGCCACCAATTGCGGGCAGATCAAGACGGGGTCGCTGGCGCGTTCCGACCGGCTGGCCAAGTACAACCAGCTCATTCGCATCGAAGAAGAACTCGGCACCCAGGCGAGCTATGCGGGACGGACGATCCTGCGCGGCTGAGGCCGGCAGCGATTCCGGTGTCGAAGGGCGGGACGTTGTCCCGTCCTTTTTCATGTCGAATCGTCCGACGTTTTGCGGCCGTCGCACGCCCATCCTAACCCGCTGTTAAGCACGTCCGCCCGATATTGGCGCAAAGAGGATTGCGTTCAGGCATGTGGACCCGCCAACACAAGAAAAGAAACACCGGGCGCTTCATCGTGCCCGCATTGTCCGTCCTGTTTCTCAGCTATTTCGGCTTTCACGCCTATCACGGCGAATTCGGCATCTATTCGAAGTACCAGCTCGAGGCGCGCGAGGCCGAATTGACCGCGATCCTCGACCGTACGCGCGCCGAGCGCATCCGACTGGAGCGCAGGGTCCAGCTTCTGCACGACGGCACGCTGGACAAGGACATGCTGGACGAACAGGCGCGCCGCGCGCTCAACCTGTCGCATCCCGACGAGGTGACGATCATGAAATCATTCATCGGCGCCAATTAACCGAAATCGGGTTAATTGTTGATATTTGTAATATTTTGAAACATTTGCTGCATGACAGCCATGCGTTTTTCCGCATGGCTCATCGCTCGCCTGCATGCTAGCTTCATGCGGAATTGGGGGGTGCAGCACGCGCGAAACTCCCCGCTATGTCCGTCAAGAGACATGTCCAGGGAGTGAAGCATGGCCGCGACGAAGCGAACGTCTGCGAAATCCAAATCCTCATCCGATTCACCTGTATCCCTCAAAGCGCCGAAGCCGGCCGATTTTACCAAGGAGCAGGAGCTTGACGCCTATCGCGGCATGCTCTTGATCCGCCGCTTCGAGGAGAAGGCGGGCCAGCTCTACGGCATGGGTTTCATCGGCGGCTTCTGTCACCTCTATATCGGCCAGGAGGCGGTCGTCACCGGCCTCAAGATGGCGATCGAGAAGGGCGACCAGATGGTCACCGCCTATCGCGATCACGGCCATATGCTGGCCATGGAGATGTCGCCGCGTGGCGTGATGGCCGAGCTTACCGGCCGCCGGGGCGGCTATTCCAGGGGCAAGGGCGGCTCCATGCATATGTTCTCCAAGGAGAAGAATTTTTATGGCGGCCACGGCATCGTCGGCGCCCAGGTGCCGATCGGCACCGGCATGGCGTTTGCCAATCAGTATCGCGAGAACGCGAATGTCTCGCTGACTTTCTTCGGTGACGGCGCGGCCAATCAGGGCCAGGTCTATGAGAGCTTCAACATGGCTTCGCTGTGGAAGCTGCCGGTGATCTACGTCATCGAGAACAACCGTTATGCGATGGGCACGTCGGTGTCGCGTTCCTCGGCCGAGACGGATTTCTCGCATCGCGGCCTGTCGTTCAAGATTCCGGGCATCCAGATCGACGGCATGGATGTGCGCGCCGTCAAGGCGGCCGGCGAGATGGCGGCCGAATGGTGCCGCGCCGGCAAGGGGCCGATCATCCTCGAAATGCAGACCTACCGCTATCGCGGGCATTCCATGTCCGACCCGGCAAAGTACCGCTCCAAGGACGAAGTGCAGAAGATGCGCTCCGAGCACGATCCGATCGAGCAGGTCAAAAGTCGCCTGGTCGAGAAGACGTGGGCGAGCGAGGACGATCTCAAGGCGATCGACAAGGAGGTGCGCGACATCGTTGCCGATGCGGCCGAGTTCGCGCAGTCCGATCCGGAGCCGGATGTGTCCGAGCTCTACACGGACATCACGCACTGACGGGAGGGTAGCACATGCCGATCGAAATTCTCATGCCTGCACTCTCCCCCACGATGGAAGAGGGCAATTTGTCGAAATGGCTCAAGAAAGAGGGCGACAAGGTCGAACCGGGTGACGTGATCGCCGAAATCGAGACCGACAAGGCGACGATGGAAGTGGAAGCTGTCGATGAAGGCACGCTGGGCAAGATCCTCGTTGCCGAGGGAGCCGAAGGCGTGAAGGTCAACGAGCCGATCGCCGTGCTTCTGGCCGATGGCGAAAGCGCCGACGATCTTTCCCTCCCCCTTGAGGGGAGGGAGGCGAGCGCAGCGAGCAGGGAGGGGTCGCAGAAGTCGGCCGAGGCGTCGGTCGACCCCACCCCGGCCGGCGAGCCGGCCGACCCTCCCCTCAAGGGGGAGGGTAAAGGCGCGAAGGCGCCCGCCGCTCCCAAGAGGGAAGTCGCGGCCGATCCGGATATTCCGGAGGGCACCGAGATGGTCCAGACCACCGTGCGCGAAGCCTTGCGCGACGCAATGGCCGAGGAGATGCGCCGCGACGCGGATGTCTTCGTCATGGGCGAGGAGGTCGCCGAGTACGAGGGCGCCTACAAGATCACGCAGGGCCTTCTCAAGGAATTCGGCGCCAAGCGCGTGGTCGATACGCCCATCACCGAGCATGGCTTTGCCGGCGTCGGCGTTGGCGCGGCCTTTGCCGGGCTGAAGCCGATCGTCGAGTTCATGACCTTCAACTTCGCCATGCAGGCCGTCGACCAGATCGTCAATTCGGCTGCCAAGACGCTTTATATGTCGGGCGGCCAGATGGGCGCGCCGATGGTCTTTCGCGGGCCCAATGGCGCCGCCGCACGCGTGGCCGCCCAGCACAGCCAGGACTACGCCGCCTGGTACAGCCATATTCCGGGCCTGAAGGTGATCCAGCCCTACACGGCGGCCGACGCCAAGGGGCTCTTGAAGGCGGCGATCCGCGATCCCAACCCGGTCATCTTCCTCGAAAACGAGATCCTTTACGGCCATACCTTCGACGTTCCCAAGCTCGACGACTTCGTGCTGCCGATCGGCAAGGCGCGCATTCACCGGCCGGGCAAGGACGTCACCATCGTTTCCTTCGGCATCGGCATGACCTATGCCGTCAAGGCGGCGGAGGAACTGGAAGGGCAGGGGATCGACGCCGAGGTGATCGATCTCAGGACCATCCGGCCGATGGACCTCGATACGGTCATCGAGTCGGTCAAGAAGACGAACCGGCTGGTCACCATCGAGGAAGGCTACCCGCAATCCTCCGTCGGCGATTTCATCGCCAACCAGGTCTCGCAGCGCGCCTTCGACCATCTCGACGCGCCGGTGACGACGATCGCCGGCAAGGACGTGCCGATGCCCTATGCGGCAAACCTGGAAAAGCTCGCGCTGCCCAGCGTGGCGGAGGTCGTCGAGGCGGTGAAAGCCGTCACGTACCGGTCGTAGGGGAGGGCAAGCCATGCCGATCAACATCACCATGCCGGCCCTCTCACCAACGATGGAAGAGGGCAATCTCGCCAAGTGGCTGGTTAAGGAGGGCGACACGGTCGCCCCCGGCGACGTGATAGCCGAGATCGAGACCGACAAGGCGACGATGGAAGTCGAAGCCGTCGACGAGGGAACGGTCGCCAAGATCGTCGTGCCCGAAGGTACGGAGGCCGTGAAGGTCAACGCGCTGATCGCGGTATTGGCCGAGGAGGGCGAGGACGCCGCCGAAGCCGCGAAGGCCGCCGGCGACGGAGCATCAAAGGCGAAATCGGCCGACGACGGGGCCGCGGAGAAAGCGGAAACTCCCTCTTCTTCCGTTGAGGGGGAGGCGTCTGCGACGCAAACGGAGGCGGGTGCCGACGCCAAGCCCTCAGAATCGACACCCACCCCGGCGCCCAGCGCCGTCTCTTCCCCCAAGGAGGAGAGAAAAGACGGCCGCGTCTTCGCTTCGCCGCTTGCCCGGCGCATCGCCAAGGACGCCGGCGTAGATATTGCGGCTCTCTCCGGCTCTGGCCCCAAGGGCCGCGTCGTCAAGGCCGACGTCGAAAAGGCGATTTCCGAAGGTGGCATACCGAAGGCTGCGGCCGAGGCCAAGGCGCCGGCCGGCCCCGCGCTCAAGCCGATGTCGGACGACGCGGTGCTGAAACTGTTCGAGGAGGGTTCCTACGACCTCGTTCCGCATGACAATATGCGCAAGACCATCGCCCGCCGGCTGGTCGAGGCCAAGTCGACCATCCCGCATTTCTACCTGACCGTCGATTGCGAGATCGACGCGCTTCTGGCGCTGCGCAAGCAGCTCAACGACGCCGCACCCGTCCGCAAGGGCGAAAAGGGCGATGTGCCGGCTTACAAGCTGTCCGTCAACGACATGATCATCAAGGCGATGGCCATGGCGCTCATGGCGGTGCCGGAGGCCAACGCCTCGTGGACCGAAGCCAACATGGTCAAGCATCACCATGCCGATGTCGGCGTCGCGGTCTCGATCCCGGGCGGGCTCATCACGCCGATCGTGAAAAAGGCTGATGAGAAGACCTTGTCGGTCATTTCGAACGAGATGAAGGACCTCGCCGCGCGCGCCCGTTCCCGCAAGTTGAAGCCCGAAGAATATCAGGGCGGCACGACAGCGGTCTCCAATCTCGGCATGTTCGGCATCAAGGACTTTTCCGCCGTCATCAACCCGCCGCATGCGACCATCCTGGCCGTCGGCGCCGGCGAGCAGCGGGCGGTGGTCAAGGACGGGGAGATCAAACCCGCCACCATCATGTCGGTGACGCTGTCGACGGACCACCGCGCCGTCGACGGGGCGCTCGGCGCCGAACTGCTCGCCGCCTTCAAGACCTATATCGAAAACCCGATGGGGATGCTGGTGTAGCAACGCTATCCCTTCCCCATTGGGGAAGGGGTTCAGCATGGCGAGAAGGGGACAGCATGAAGACCATCCTCTGCTATGGCGATTCGCTGACCTGGGGCTACGATCCGCGTGGGCCGGGACGCCATGCCTTGCACGATCGCTGGCCGAATGCCCTCGAGGCCGCGCTCGGCGCGGACGTCCATGTGATCGCTGAAGGGCTCAACGGACGCACGACCGTTTTCGATGATTTTGCCGCCGGCGCCGATCGCAATGGCGCGCGCACCCTGCCGACGCTGCTGATGACCCATGCGCCGCTCGACCTCGTCATCCTGATGCTCGGCACCAATGACATGAAACCCTTCATCTGCGGCCATGCGATCGGCGCCAAGCAAGGCATGCAGCGCCTGATCGACATCGTGCGCGGGCATGACTATCCGCTGGACGCCGAGCCGCCCGAAATCCTCATCATGTCGCCGCCCGCCCTGTGCGAGACGGCGGACCCGGATTTCGCAGCCCTGTTCGCCGGCGGGATCAGGCAGTCGCAAATGCTGGCGAGCCTTTATTCCGATCTCGCCGACATTGAAGGGTGCGGCTTTTTCGACGCCGGATCGGTGGCTGTGACGAGCCCGGCCGACGGTGTCCATCTCGATGCCGACAACACACGTGCCATCGGTCGCGGTCTCGAGCCGATCGTGCGCGTGATGCTGGGCATGTGACAAGCAAGGAGATCAAAGTGGCCGACAACTACGATGTCATCATCATCGGCTCCGGCCCCGGCGGCTATGTGACGGCGGTGCGTTCGGCGCAGCTCGGCTTCAAGACGGCGATCGTCGAGCGCGAGCATCTGGGCGGCATCTGCTGCAACTGGGGCTGCATCCCGACCAAGGCGCTGCTGCGCTCGGCCGAGATCATGCACTATGCCGAGGACGCCAAGAGCTACGGCCTGACGATCGAAGGTACGGTGAAGGCGGACCTGAAGGCGATCGTCGAGCGCTCGCGCGGCGTGGCCGAGCGCATGAATGGCGGCGTCGGCATGCTGATGAAGAAGAACAAGGTCGACGTCATCTGGGGCGAGGCGAAGCTGACCAAGCCGGGCGAAATCACCGTTTCCAAGCCGTCGAAGAAGCCGATGGAGCCGCAGGCGCCCCTCCCGAAGAACATCAAGGGCGAGGGAAACTATACGGCCAAGCACATCATTCTGGCGACCGGCGCCCGGCCGCGTGTGCTGCCGGGCATCGAGCCCGACGGCAAGCTCATCTGGACCTATTTCGAGGCCCTCGTGCCGAAGGAAATGCCGAAGTCGCTCATCGTCATGGGCTCGGGCGCCATCGGCATCGAGTTCGCCAGCTTCTACCGAACGCTCGGCGTCGAGGTAACGGTGGTGGAACTGTTGCCGCAGGTCATGCCGGTCGAGGACGCCGAGATCTCGAAATTCGCCCAGAAGCGGTTCGAGAAGCAGGGCATGAAGATCCTGCTCGATGCCAAGGTGACGAAGGTCGAGAAAGGTGGCAATTCCGTCACCGCCCATGTCGAGACAAAGGGCGGCAAGGTGGAGAAGATCACTGCAGATCGGATGATTTCAGCCGTCGGCGTGCAGGGCAACATTGAAAATCTCGGCCTGGAAGAGCTGGGCGTGAAGACGGACCGCGACTGCGTCGCGATCGACGAATGGTGCCGCACCAATGTGCCCGGCCTCTATGCCATCGGCGACGTCGCCGGCCCGCCGATGCTGGCCCACAAGGCCGAGCACGAGGGCGTCGTCTGTGTCGAGAAGATCGCCGGATTGCCGGGCCTTCACCCGCTGGACAAATCGCTCGTGCCGGGCTGCACCTATTGCCAGCCCCAGGTCGCCTCGGTCGGTCTGACCGAAGCCAAGGCAAAGGAGGCCGGCCACGATATCCGTGTCGGACGCTTCCCCTTCGTCGCCAACGGCAAGGCCATCGCGCTCGGCGAGGACCAGGGCCTGGTCAAGACGATCTTCGACAGGAAGACGGGCCAGCTTCTCGGTGCCCATATGGTGGGCGCCGAGGTGACCGAGCTCATCCAGGGCTTCGTCGTCGCCATGAACCTGGAGACGACGGAGGAAGAGCTGATGCACACGATCTTCCCGCACCCGACCCTGTCGGAAACGATGAAGGAAAGCGTGCTCGACGCCTATGGCCGGGCGTTGAACATGTGAAGCGGCGGCGCGCCTGTCCGCCGGGGGTGTTAAGGCCCGGCCGGGCGCCATATATTCGGTTCCGGAAAACTGCGTCATTGTGACGGCGGCCATGTCCGGCAAGAGGAGCTGACGATGGATCAAAGCATGGGAATCATGGGCATGCCGGGCGTCGGCTTCTTCGGCATGCTGCTGGTCGGCTTTCTCGCCGGCTACGTGGCCGAGCGCACGATGAACCGCGACCACGGCCTGTTGACCAACATCCTCGTTGGCATTGCCGGCTCATTCGTCGGCGGAACGCTGGCGAGCCTGATCGGAATCCATTATCAGGGCTTTTTGGGCAATCTGGTCGTGGCGATTGCCGGCGCCGTCCTCATCCTTTGGTTCTTTGGCCGCTCGCAAAAGGGCGCACGAAACTAGAAGCAATTCCGGGCAATCGGATATCCGTCCGGAACTGCGAAGCGATGAACCGATCTAGGAAATTCCATGGTCACCGTACTCGATACCGTTTCACCCCGTCCCAGGCTGCGCCATCCCGAAAAGGCGCATCGCCCGGACCAGGAGGTGCTGCGCAAGCCCGACTGGATCCGCGTGCGCGCACCGGTTTCCAAGGGCTATTCCGAGACGCGCCAGATCGTGCGCGAGCACAATCTGGTGACGGTGTGCGAGGAGGCGGGCTGCCCCAATATCGGCGAATGCTGGGACAAGAAGCACGCCACCTTCATGATCATGGGCGAGATCTGCACGCGCGCCTGCGCGTTTTGCAACGTCGCCACCGGCAGGCCGCTGCCGCTCGACGGATCGGAACCCGAAAGCGTCGCCAAGGCGGTCGCCAAGATGGAACTCAACCACGTCGTCATCACGTCGGTTGACCGCGATGATCTTGCTGACGGCGGCGCGCAGCATTTCGCAGACGTCATCCATGCCATTCGTGACCGTGCTCCCGGCACGACCATTGAAATTCTCACGCCTGATTTTCTGCGCAAGGATGGCGCATTGGAAGTGGTCGTTGCCGCAAGGCCGGACGTATTCAATCACAACCTCGAGACCGTTCCGTCGAACTATCTGACGGTCAGGCCAGGTGCGCGCTATTTCCACTCGATCCGGCTCCTGCAGCGGGTCAAGGAACTCGATCCGACGATGTTCACCAAGTCCGGCATCATGGTCGGGCTCGGCGAGGAGCGCAACGAGGTGCTGCAGCTCATGGACGACCTCAGGACCGCCGATGTCGACTTCCTGACCATCGGCCAGTATCTGCAGCCGACGAAGAAGCACCATCCGGTGAAGACGTTCGTCACCCCGGACGCGTTCAAGTCCTACGAGACGGTGGCCTACACCAAGGGTTTCCTGATGGTCTCATCGAGCCCGCTTACGCGTTCTTCGCACCATGCCGGCGAGGATTTTGCCAAGCTGAAGGCGGCGCGCGAGAAGAAGGTTCCGGCTGGCAGCGCCTGAAACCACCAATCATGCCCAAATTCGAAACAGAACGCCAAGTGCCCCATCCGCCGGAGAAAATGTTCGCGCTCGTCGCCGACATCGAGCGCTACCCCGAATTCGTGCCGATGTGCGAGGCGCTCAGCGTGCGTTCGCGCAAGGAAGGCCACGGGGTGACGATCGCGATCGCCGACATGACCGTCGGCTACAAGGCGCTTCGCGAGACCTTCACCAGCCAGGTGATCGCGCGCGCGGCCGATTGCGCCATCAACGTCAAATATCTCGACGGGCCGTTTCGCTATCTCGACAACAAATGGCGCTTCGAGCCGGACGGCAAGGGCGGCACGATCATCCATTTCTTCATCGACTACGAGTTCAAGAGCCGCATTCTCGGTGCGATGATGGGCGCCATGTTCGACCGCGCATTCCGCATGTTCTCCTCGGCGTTCGAAACGCGCGCCGACGAGATTTACGGCCCGAGCATGTCCCGCTCAAACGGAATCGTTTGAGCGAAAGGTACATGTTCCAATAAATCTATCCGGCGCGCCTCAGCATCTTGAGCATCAATTCCAACGCCGTGCGCACCGTCTCGCGCCGTATGAAGGCGCGGCCCCGGTCGTCGAACTGCCGCTGTTCGGCAATCACTTCGTCGCCATGGGCAAGTCCGAACCAGACGAGCCCGACCGGCTTTTCCGCCGAGCCGCCGCCGGGTCCGGCAACGCCGGTCACGGCAACTGCGATGGACGCGCGGGAGTGGGCCACGGCGCCGGAGGCCATTTCAAGCGCGGTCTCGCGCGATACCGCGCCATGCGTTTCGAGCGTGGCCGCCCGCACGCCCAGCATCTCGCGCTTGGCCTCGTTGGAATAGGTGACGAAGCCGCGGTCGACGGCGGTGGACGAGCCGGCAATGTCGGTCAACGCGGCGACGATCATGCCGCCGGTGCACGATTCGGCGGTCGCCAGCATGATGCCGCGTTCGGTGCATGCCGCCAGAACGTCGCGCGCCAATGGTTCGATCCCGTTCATTCGGCGAGGCTCCCTGGATAGACGACGCTCGCCGTCGCGATCGCCGCGATGCCTTCCTCGCGGCCGACAAAGCCGAGCTTTTCGTTCGTCGTCGCCTTGATTGAGATCCGCTCGGCGGCGATGCCGAGCATGCGTGCGATCGCGTCCTGCATGGCGGCGCGATGCGGACCGATCTTCGGCGCCTCGCAGATGAGCGTGATGTCGGCATTGGCGATGCGCCCGCCCTTCGAACGCACGATACCGGCTGCATGCTCTGCGAAGATGTGCGAGGCCGCGCCGCGCCATTGCGGGTCCGACGGTGGGAAATGCGTTCCGATATCGCCTTCGCCGCAGGTCGCCAGAAGCGCGTCCGTCAGTGCGTGAAGCCCGACATCGGCGTCTGAATGGCCCGACAGCTTCGCATGATGCGGGATCGCCACGCCGCACAGCGTGACATGGTCGCCCGGTTCGAATGAATGGACGTCGTAGCCATTGCCGGTTCGCACATCGGGAAAATTCGTCATGCTGCCCGCCAACCTCTCATCTGCCATTGCGATGTCGCGCGCCCAGGTCAGTTTGACATTGTCGGGCGAACCCTCGACGACGCGCACATCGAGCCCGGCCCATTCGGCGATTGCCGCGTCGTCGGTGAAATCCTGCCGGTCTTGTGCCGCCGCCTTCTCGTGGGCGTCGAGTATGACGGCGAAGGGAAAGCCCTGCGGGGTTTGCGCGGCGAAAAGGCCCTGGCGATCGACCGTGCCTTCAATCATTCCGGATTCGCCGGCGCGCTTGAGCGTGTCGGAGACGGCGAGCGCCGGCAGGGCGCCGCTCTGCGCCGACAGCGCATCGATCACGCGGCCGATCACCGCGTGGTCGACAAATGGACGCACGCCGTCGTGAATGAGCACGGAACGCGGAGCGGGGGCTTGCAGGGCCTGCAAGGCCTTGAGCGTCGAGGCCTGGCGCGTCGGCCCGCCTGTCACCACCTGAATACGGCCGCCCATGTCGTCGGCAGTCGCCTCGAAGAGCGCACGGTCGTCGGCGTGAATGGCGACGACGATCCTGCCGATCGCCGGGTGAGAGGCGAAGGCATCGAGCGTATGTTTGAGTATGGCCTTGCCGCCGATCGATCGGTATTGCTTCGGCCCGTCGGCTGAATGTCCGGCCCGTTCACCGCGCCCTGCGGCGACGATGACGGCTGCAATTTCGTCGGGCTGGCCGCTGGGCATGTCGATCCTCGTGTCGGATGCGTCACGCTTAATCGTCCATTGCTGGCATGGCCAGAAATTTCGTCGGGTTGAGCCGTTGGTGCGGAATTCTGCATTGCAACATCGATGCAGAATGTCTACTGAATAAGCAAAAGAGTGATTTGCGCGGTTTTTGTGCATGTTTGAAATCGCTGATCTTGCAGCGCCATTGGCGTTGGGCAGAACGACAATTCCAAATCGGGTTTTCTTGGCGCCGCTGTCCGGCATCACGGATCGCGCCTTTCGTTCCCGTGCGCATGAACACGGTGCCGGTATGGTCGTTTCCGAAATGATCGCGAGCGGCGAACTGGCCCGGGGACGCACGGATTCGCTTCGCCGCCTGGAGCGCGCGGAGCAGCCGCTGCATGTCGTGCAACTGGCCGGGCGCGAGGCGCGCTGGATGGCCGAGGGCGCGCGCATCGCGGTGGCCGAGGGCGCCGACATCGTCGATATCAATATGGGCTGTCCGGCCAAGAAGGTGACGGGCGGCTATTGCGGGTCGGCCCTGATGCGCGATCTCGACCTTGCGCAAGCGCTGATCGAGGCGGTGGTGCAGGCGGTCGACGTGCCGGTGACGGTCAAGATGCGGCTTGGCTGGGACGATGCGGCGCTGGTGGCGCCGGAGTTGGCGCGCCGCGCCGAGCAGGCGGGCGTCGCCATGGTGACCGTGCACGGGCGCACGCGCTGCCAGTTCTACAAGGGTGCGGCCGACTGGTCGGCCATCGCCGCCGTCAAGCAGGCGGTTCGCATACCGGTGGTGGCCAATGGCGACATTTGTTCGGCTGGTGATGCCGCCGAGGCGCTGCGCCGGTCGGGCGCGGATGCCGTCATGGTCGGGCGCGGCCATTGCGGTGCGCCCTGGCTTGCCGGCGTGATCGCCGCGGCGGCGAAAGGATCGGCAGCAGAAGCTGTGCCGCGCTCGCCGGCAGAACGTGCCGATTATGTCACGAGCCATTACGAGGACATGCTGTCGCTCTATGGGGTGGCCACGGGCGTGCGCCACGCGCGCAAGCATCTCGGATGGTATCTCGACCGTCACGCTCCGGAGCTTAGCGGGGAGTGGCGCACGCGCATCATGACGTCGCTCGAGCCGCGCGAGGTGGTCGACTTGATGCGCCGGGCGCTCGCTGCCGAGCCCGGTCGCGCGAATTCGGAAAGGATAGCCGCATGAGCGCCGCACCGCTCGCCCAGTCGTCGAAGCCGGACGCGGCGCAGATCGTTCTCAACACGATCCGTCATCCCGTCATCATGGTCGATGAGGCGGGCTACATCACCTATGCCAATTCCGATGCCGAGGACTTCTTCCGCTTGAGCGCCGTCATCCTGGCGCGCAACACGATCGATGGCTTCATCCCCTTCGGCAGCCCGCTTCTGGCGCTGATCGAGCAGGTGCGCGAGCGCCAGTCGCCGGTCAACGAATATCGCGTCGACATCTCTTCGCCCAAGCTGGGAAGCGACCGCCTGGTCGATCTTTATGTCGCGCCCGTGCCGGAAGTGCCTGGATCGGTCGTCGTCATGTTCCAGGAACGCTCGATGGCCGACAAGATCGACCGCCAGATGACGCATCGCGGCGCGGCGCGCTCGGTCACCGGCCTGGCGGCGATGCTGGCGCACGAGATCAAGAACCCGCTGTCGGGCATCCGCGGCGCCGCGCAGCTTCTTGAAGGCGCCGTCGGCGACGAGGACAGGGCGCTGACACGGCTGATCACCGACGAGACCGACCGCATCGTCGCGCTGGTCGACCGGATGGAGGTGTTTTCCGACGAACGCCCCATCGAGCGCATGCCGGTCAATATCCACGTGGTGCTCGATCACGTGAAGGCGATCGCGCAGAACGGCTTTGCCAAAGGCATCAAGATCGTCGAGGACTACGATCCTTCGCTGCCGCCCGTCTACGGCAATCGCGATCAGCTCATCCAGGTCTTCCTGAACCTGGTGAAAAACGCTGCCGAGGCGCTCGGCTCCCAGCCCGGCGGCGAGATCACGCTGTCCACCGCCTTCCGTCCCGGCATCCGGCTTTCCGTGCCCGGCACGCAGGATCGCGTTTCCCTGCCGCTCGAATTCTGCGTCCACGACAATGGCGGCGGCGTGCCCGACGACATCCTGCCGATCCTGTTCGATCCCTTCATCACCACCAAACAGAATGGCTCGGGGCTTGGTCTGGCGCTGGTGGCCAAGATCGTCGGCGAACATGGTGGCGTGATCGAATGCGATTCCTCGCCGCGCGGAACGACTTTTCGAATTCTCATGCCGGCCTGGAGGGAAGACAGTTTCGCTTCCGGCCAGGAACACGAAGGAGCCAGTGAACGATGAATCGCGGCAGTATTCTAGTCGCCGACGACGACGCCGCCATCCGCACCGTGCTCAACCAGGCACTGTCGAGGGTCGGTCACGACGTGCGTGTAACCTCGAATGCCGCGACGCTGTGGCGCTGGGTGGCGGCGGGCGAGGGCGATCTCGTCATCACCGACGTGGTGATGCCCGACGAGAACGCCTTCGATATGCTGCCGCGCATCAAGAAGGCGCGCCCGCAGCTTCCCGTCATCGTCATGAGCGCCCAGAACACTTTCATGACGGCCATCCGCGCTTCGGAGAAGGGCGCCTACGAATATCTGCCCAAGCCGTTCGACCTGTCCGAGCTGCTCAACATCGTCAATCGCGCCCTGTCCGAGCCCAAGCAGGAGCGGATCGAACAGCGCAACGACGATCAGCCCGAATCCATGCCGCTGGTCGGCCGCTCGGCCGCGATGCAGGACATCTACCGCATGCTGGCGCGCATGATGCAGACCGATCTCACCGTGATGATCACGGGTGAATCGGGAACCGGCAAGGAACTGGTGGCGCGCGCCCTGCACGAATATGGCCGCCGCCGCAACGGGCCTTTCGTCGCCATCAACATGGCCGCCATTCCGCGCGATCTCATCGAGTCTGAACTTTTCGGTCATGAGAAGGGCGCCTTCACGGGTGCGCAGAACCGCTCGACGGGACGTTTCGAGCAGGCCGAGGGCGGAACGCTTTTCCTCGACGAGATCGGCGACATGCCGATGGAGGCGCAAACCAGGCTGCTGCGCGTTTTGCAGCAGGGGGAGTACACCACCGTCGGCGGCCGCACTCCCATCAGGTCCGATGTGCGCATCGTTGCCGCGACCAACAAGGATCTGCGCACGCTGATCAATCAGGGACTGTTTCGCGAGGATCTGTTCTACCGGCTGAATGTGGTGCCGCTCCGGCTTCCGCCGCTGCGCGAGCGCGCCGAGGACGTGCCGGACCTGGTGCGCCACTTCTTCAAGGCCGTCGAAAGCGAGGGGCTGCAGCCGAAACGCATATCGACGGCGGGCGTCGACCTGTTGAAGCGCTATGGCTGGCCGGGCAATGTGCGTGAGCTGGAGAACCTGGTTCGCCGGCTGGCGGCGCTCTATCCGCAGGATGAAATCACCGCCGAGATCATCGATTCCGAACTGAACGCCGCCGGTGCGCCGGCGCCTGGAGCGTCGGCCTCCGCTCTGCCCGACGACATCTCCATCGGCCAGGCCGTTGAGCATTTTCTGCAGCGCTATTTCTCGTCATTCGGCGAGGAATTGCCGCCCGCCGGGCTCTATCAGCGCGTGCTGGCCGAGGTTGAATACCCGCTGGTGCTCGCGTCGATGACGGCCACCAGGGGCAACCAGATCCGCGCGGCGGAACTGCTCGGTCTCAACCGCAACACGCTGCGCAAGAAGATCAGAGAGCTCGGCGTCAATGTCTACAGAACCTCGCGACACGGCTGACGGGGCGATTTTTCTTCCCCGCGCTCCCATGCCAGTGGTTCGTTTCCAACATTTGCATCCCGTTTGTATCGGCTCTGAGGGCAAATATTGGAAACAAAAGAACCACTAGCAAGTCTATGATTCCAGTGGAACTTTTGAATTTGACATTCGATCTCTGGTGCGACATCGAGTGGGTATCGAATGTCAAATTCGTTCCACTAGTTGCAGAATCGCCACATTGCGTTGCATTGCTGCAACGCAGACCTTGATTCGCGTGGGCCATGGCGACCGATACAGATTCCCTGCCGAGAGCTTCCTATCTGGCGACACGTGCGCCGGGGGAGGGTCGTCGTCTGATGGCGCTGCCCGGCGTCGTCGCGGTGATTGCCGCGCTGATCAGTGCGGCCGTCTCCTTCGTCATCCTGGTCGGCCTGGGGCCGGTTGCGCCGACGAGGCAGGTCACGCTGACGCTGATTGCGATCAACTCGGCGCTCATCCTGCTTCTAGTCGTTCTGATCGGACGCGAGATTCATCGCATCCTCATGGCCAGGCGGCGCGGCAAGGCGGCGGCGCGACTTCATGTGCGTATCGTCGCCCTGTTTTCCCTGGTCGCCGCCATTCCGGCGATCATCGTTGCCCTCGTCGCCTCGATCACGCTCGATGTCGGGTTGGACCGATGGTTCGAGATCAGGACCAAGGCGATCGTCGGCTCCTCCCTGTCGATCGCCGAGTCCTATGTTCAGGAGAACGCGCGCAATCTGCAGAACACCGCACTCTCCATGGCCGTCGATCTCGATCGCAACCGGGTTCTTTACGGTCTCGACCGGACGGGTTTCCAGCAACTGCTCAACCAGCAGGCGGTCGGGCGCGGCCTGGCCCATGCGGCGCTGGTACATGGTGATGGATCGATCATCATGCGGGCCGACACTCGCGCCGATTTTCCGATGCCCGATCCGCCACCGGGCTCCGTGCGTGATGCTGCCAGCGGCGATGCGGTGCTGATCGAGCCGCGCACGCGCAACATCGTGGGCTCCGTCATCAAGCTGCGCGAGATCGACGACGCCTATCTGTATACGATCCGGCTGGTCGATCCCGAGGTCATCCGTGCCCGCCAGATCGTGCGCGCCAATGTCGACGACTATCGCGATCTGGAGACAAGCCGGGCGACGGTGCAGCTTGCCTTTGCGCTGGTCTATCTGGGACTGACGCTCATCATTGTTCTGTCGGCGATCTGGACCGGCATTGCCGTTGCCGACAGGCTCGTGCGGCCGATCCGCAGATTGATCGGCGCCGCCGACGAGGTGGCGACCGGCAATCTCGACGTTTCGGTGCCGGTGCGCAACTCCGACGGCGACGTGGCCTCGCTTGGCGACACGTTCAACAAGATGCTGCTGCAGTTGAAGTCGCAGCGCAACGAACTGGTCGCGGCCAAGGATCAGATCGACGAGCGCCGGCGCTTCTCCGAGGCGGTGCTCGCCAGCGTCAGCGCCGGAATCATCGGCGTCAACACCGATGGCGCCATCACCATCGTCAACCGATCGGCCGAAACCATGCTCGGCATTCGTGCGGCGAAATCGCTCGGCGAGAAATTGCAGAACGTCCTCCCAGATGTGGGCAGCGTGTTCGAGATCGCGCGCGGTTCGGGCCGATCGGTCTACCGCGATCAGGTGACGTTCTTCCGATTGGGAGCCGAGCGCACCTTCAATATCCAGATCACGGTCGAGAAGGGGGATGCGGATGAAGATGCCCCGTCCTATGTGGTGACGGTCGACGACATCACGGATCTCGTCCAGGCGCAGCGGGCAACCGCCTGGGCCGACGTGGCGCGCCGCATCGCGCACGAAATCAAGAATCCGCTGACGCCGATCCAACTGTCGGCCGAGCGCATCAGGCGGCGCTACGGCAAGGTCATTACCGAGGACCGCGAGGTCTTCGACCAGTGCACGGAAACCATCATCCGCCAGGTCGGCGATATCGGCCGCATGGTCGACGAGTTCTCCGCTTTTGCGCGCATGCCCAAGCCGACGATGCAGGCCATGGATCTGCGCGAAGCACTGCGCGAAGCGTCATTCCTGGTCGAGGTGAGCCGCTCCGACATCGCTTTCGAGCGCGATTTCGGTGATGAACCGCTGCTGGGGACTTTTGACAGCCGGCTGATGAGCCAGGCTTTCGGCAATCTGATCAAGAACGCCGCCGAAGCGATCGAATCGGACGACACGCGCGCATCCGACGAACCGGGTGTCGTGCGCATCTCCGCGCGCCGGGAAAATGACACGATTACCATAGATGTGGCCGACAACGGCAAGGGATTGCCGCGCGAAAACCGCCAGCGTCTCCTCGAGCCCTACATGACGACGCGCGACAAGGGCACGGGGTTGGGTCTGGCCATCGTCAAGAAGATTGTTGAGGACCACGGAGGCCGGCTGGAGCTCCATGACGCTCCGGCCGAATTTCACGGAGGGCGAGGGGCGCTCATCCGCATCGTCTTGCCGGCGGCGGCCGTCGGGGACGAGGCGAAAATGGACAGAAACGAGCAGACAACTGATGTTTGAACGGAAGGTTTGATATGGCGTCGGACATCCTGGTCGTCGACGACGAAGAAGACATTCGTGAACTCGTCGCCGGCATTTTGAGCGATGAAGGCCATGAAACGCGCACGGCCCATGATGGTGACAGCGCCCTTGCCGCCATTGCCGAGCGCGTTCCGCGGCTCATCTTCCTGGACATTTGGCTGCAGGGATCGCGCCTCGACGGCCTGGCCCTGCTCGACGAGATCAAGACGATCCATCCCGGCGTTCCGGTGGTGATGATCTCCGGCCACGGAACGATCGAGACGGCGGTCTCTGCGATCAAGCGTGGCGCCTACGATTTCATCGAGAAGCCGTTCAAGGCCGACCGGCTGATCCTGGTCTGCGAGCGCGCGCTGGAAACGCAGAAGCTGCGGCGCGAATTGTCCGATCTCAAGAAGCGCTCGCCCGATACGTTCGATCTGGTCGGCATGTCGCCGGCGATGAACCAGCTTCGTCATTCGATCGAACGCATCGCGCCGACCAACAGCCGCGTCATGATCATCGGCCCGTCCGGTTCGGGCAAGGAAGCGGTGTCTCGTGCCATCCACGCCCTGTCGGCGCGCAAGGATGGCCCGTTCGTCTCGCTCAACGCGGCCACGATTACCCCCGAACGCATGGAAATCGAGCTCTTCGGCACCGAGCCCAACGGGACCGAGCGCAAGGTGGGTGCGCTCGAGGAGGCGCATCGCGGCACGCTCTATCTCGATGAGATCGCCGATATGCCGCGCGAGACCCAGAACAAGATCATGCGCGTGCTGGTGGAGCAGCAGTTCGAGCGTGTCGGCGGTGCCAAGCGCGTGAAGGTCGATGTGCGCATCATCTCCTCCACGGCGCAGAATCTGGAGGCGATGATCGCCGAGGGCCGCTTCCGCGAGGACCTCTATCACCGCCTGGCGGTCGTGCCGGTCGTGGTGCCGCCGCTTGCCGAGCGGCGAGAGGACATTCCCTATCTGGTCGACCATTTCATGAAGCAGGTCGCCCGCCAGAGCGGCATCAAATACCGCCGCGTCGGCGAGGATGCGCTGGCCGTGCTGCAGGCGCATGGCTGGCCGGGCAATGTGCGCCAGTTGCGCAACAATGTCGAACGACTGATGATCCTGGCGCGCGGCGACGACGTTGAAGCGCCGATCACGGCCGATCTGCTGCCCGCGGAGATCGGCGATGTGATGCCGCGCGCGCCCAACCAGTCGGACCAGCACATCATGGCATTGCCCTTGCGCGAGGCCCGCGAGCTGTTTGAGAAGGAATATCTGTTGGCCCAGATCAACAGGTTCGGCGGCAATATCTCGCGCACGGCCGAATTCATTGGTATGGAAAGATCGGCTCTGCACAGGAAGTTGAAGTCGCTGGGCGTCTGACCGAACCGGGAAAACAGTTATGCGGGTGATCATTTGCGGCGCGGGCCAGGTCGGCTACGGCATTGCCGAACGGTTGGCGGCCGAGCGCAACGACGTTTCCGTCATTGATACGTCGCCCGAGCTGATCCGCATCATCCGTGACCAGCTCGATGTGCGCGGCTATGTCGGACACGGCGCGCATCCCGACGTGCTCGAGGCCGCCGGCGCACAGCAGGCCGACATGTTCATCGCCGTGACCTTGCATGACGAGGTCAATATGACCGCATGTCAGGTCGCCCATTCGATCTTCAACATTCCAACGAAGATCGCGCGCATCCGCGCCCAGTCCTATCTGCTGCCGCACTACCAGGACCTGTTCTCGCGCGACAATCTACCGATCGACGTGGTCATCTCGCCCGAGCTCGAGGTCGGCGACATGGTGCTGCGCCGAATCGCACTGCCGGGCGCGACCGATGTCGTGCGCTTCGCCGACGACAAGGTGGCCATGGTCGCCATCGAGTGTCTGGAGGAATGCCCGGTCATCAACACGCCTCTGTCTCAGCTTTCGGAGCTCTTTCCCGATCTGCCGTCGACTGTGGTGGGGGTGTTGCGCGACGATCATCTGTTTATTCCGCATTCGGCAGACCAACTGGTTGCCGGCGATCTTGCCTATGTGGTGACCACAAAGGAGCAGGTGCGCCGGACGCTCGGTCTGTTCGGCCATGAGGAAAAGGACGTTCAGCGCATTCTCATCGCCGGCGGCGGCAATATCGGGCTATATGTCGCCAAGGCGCTGGAAACGCGCCAGAGGCACACGAAGGTCAAGATCATCGAGGATACGCGGCAACGCGCCGTCGCGATTGCCGACAAGCTGCGCCGGACCGTCGTGCTGCACGGCAATGCGCTCGATCAGAAGATGCTTTTGGAGGCCGATGTCCAGGACGCCGACCTGATGGTCGCCGTGACCAACAATGATCAGGTCAATATCCTGTCAAGCGTCATGGCGAAACGACTGGGCTGCAAGTCCAATCTGGCGCTGCTCAACGACCCGACCTATCACGACTTCACCCGCATGCTCGGTATCGACGCCTATGTGAACCCGCGGTCCGTGACGATTTCGCGCGTGCTGCAGCATGTGCGGCGCGGGCGCATCCGCGCCGTCCACAGCATTCATCGCGGGGCGGCGGAGATCATCGAGGCCGAGGCGCTGGAGACGTCGCCGCTCGTCGGCGCGCCACTGCGTGATCTGGATTTGCCTGACGGGATGCGCCTGGGCATCGTCTATCGGGACGGTAAGGCTATTCGGCCCGACGGCGCATCGGTGATCAGGCCGGGTGACCGTGTTGTCATATTCGTTCTGGAGGGGGCAGTACGCCAGGTGGAGCAGATGTTCCGCGTCAGCCTGGAGTTCTTCTGAGCCTCATCGCGAGTTTCAATTCAAATTCCACACAACCGCAGAGGGGTCAGATGCCGCGGATTGCATTTGTGAACGGACGTTATGTGCCGCACCGGGCCGCCACGGTGCATATCGAGGATCGCGGCTATCAATTTGCCGATGGCGTCTATGAGGTTTGCGAGGTCGCGCACGGCTATGTCATGGACATGACGCGCCATCTCGATCGGCTGGGCCGCTCGCTGGGTGAGTTGGCCATGGCCTGGCCGATGCGGCGCAACGCACTGGAATTGGTCATGCGCGAAGTCATCCGGCGCAATCGCGTCGAAAACGGCCTTGTCTATCTGCAGGTGACGCGTGGCGTCGCCCCGCGCGACCACGTGTTTCCGGCTGCCTCGACCCGTCCGGCCCTGGTGGTGACGGCCAAGCGCACCGACCCCGCGGCCGCGATGCGCAAGGCCGAAACGGGCATTGCGGTCATCACCGTGCCCGAAAACCGCTGGGACCGCGTGGACATCAAGACGGTTGGCTTGTTGCCGAATGTCCTGGCGCGTCAGAAAGCCAAGGAGGCCGGCGCCCAGGAGGCCTGGTTCATCGATGCCGATGGCACGGTGAAGGAGGGCGCGGCGACCAATGCATGGATCGTCACCAAGGACGGCGTTCTGGTCACCAGACCGGCCGATCATGGCATTCTGCGCGGCATTACCCGGGCCACGGTATTCGACGTGGCGGCCAAGCTCGGCATGACGATCGAGGAGCGCAGTTTCACTGTTTCCGAGGCGAAATCGGCCCGCGAATCGTTCATAACAGCGGCGACGACGGTGGTCATGCCGGTGGTGCGCATCGACGGCGATCCGGTCGCCAACGGGCATCCGGGCACGGTGGCACTTTCCCTGCGCAAGGCCTTTTTTGACGTTGCGGAAAAAACCCAAGCCTGATAACCGCAGTAGGGCGCGAAAACGATACCCCGATACGTGACAGTTTCGGCGACGGGTGTTGCCGGATTATTCGGGTAGCGCTAATATATGCCGGCGTCGATATGCACGGACAAGAACGAACGGCGAAAGAAAAGAAGAATGGCAGAACGGTCGCAGAATCTTCAAGATCTCTTCCTCAATTCGGTACGCAAGAGCAAGACACCGCTGACGATCTTTTTGATCAACGGTGTGAAGCTTACGGGTGTTGTGACGTCGTTCGACAATTTTTGTGTGCTCTTGCGCCGCGACGGCCATTCGCAACTTGTTTACAAGCACGCCATTTCCACCATCATGCCGAGCCAGCCGGTTCAGATGTTCGATGGTGAGGAAAATGGCCGGGAAGGCTGATTGAACCAAAAATCGCCGGTCGAACGCCGGAGAGGGAAGGGCGGAACGGCTGACGGCCAGGCCGTGCCGGAGGTGACTGCGCGTGCCGCTGTCATCGTTCCGGAATTGCCGCGGGCTCTTCGCGACAACGGCACTGATCGCGTTCGGCCGCGGCTGACCCGCACGCCGGCTGCGCGCCTCGAAGAGGCGGTCGGCCTGGCGCGCGCCATCGACCTCGACCCTGCCGTCGCGGAGATCGTCACGATCAACGACCCGCGTCCGGGCACCTTGCTCGGCAGCGGCAAGATCAACGAACTGGCTGCCCGCATCAAGGAGGTCGGCGTCGAGCTGGTGGTCATCGACCACCCGCTCACGCCAGTCCAGCAGCGCAATCTGGAAAGGGCGCTCGACGCCAAGGTGCTCGACCGCACCGGCATCATCCTGGAAATTTTCGGCCGTCGCGCGCGCACCAGGGAAGGTGCGCTGCAGGTCGAACTCGCCCATCTCAACTATCAGCGCGGCCGCCTGGTCAGAAGCTGGACGCACCTTGAGCGCCAGCGCGGCGGTGCCGGCTTCCTCGGCGGCCCCGGCGAGACGCAGATCGAGGCCGACCGCCGGCTTCTGCAGGAGCGAATCACCCGATTGAAGCGCGAACTGGAGACAGTCCGGCGGACGCGTGACCTGCATCGCTCCAAACGAAAAAAGGTGCCGTTTCCAGTGGTTGCGATCGTCGGCTACACCAATGCTGGAAAGTCGACCCTGTTCAACAGGCTCACCGGCGCCGGCGTGCTCGCCGAGGACATGCTGTTCGCCACGCTCGATCCGACCTTGCGCCGGCTGCGCCTGCCGCATGGTACGATCGTCATCCTGTCCGACACGGTCGGCTTCATTTCCGACCTGCCGACGCATCTGGTCGCCGCCTTCAGGGCAACGCTCGAAGAGGTGGTCGAGGCCGACCTGGTCATCCATCTGCGCGACATTTCCGATCCCGATACCGCCGCCCAGGCCGAGGATGTGGAGCGCATTCTGGGCGATCTCGGCGTGGACACGACGCCGGAGGGGCGCGTCGTCGAAGTGTGGAACAAGGTCGACCGGCTCGATGCAGCGACCCAGCAAAGGCTTTCCGACGCCGACACGGCCATTGATCGTCCATCGCATGTCACGGTTTCGGCTCTGACGGGCGAGGGGATCGACACGCTGCTGCAACTGATGGAGCAACGCGTTGCCGGTGATCTGGCGGAGTTTTCCGTCGATCTGGGTCCCGGTCAGTTGCGCCATGTCGATTGGCTCTACCGCAATGCGGACGTGCTAGCGCGCGAAAACCGTGACGATGGAGGTGCCGCGTTGCGGCTGCGCACCACAGCGGAGATCCGCCGCGAAATCACACGGCGTCTGACCGCCCCATGAGGGCGGTCTTGCGGCTGGCCTGCCGTGTCAGCCGCTCTTTGTGGCCTTTGCCTGCTGCCACAACTCTTCCATCTCCTCGAGCGAGGCTTTGTCGAGCGGGCGGCTTTGCGCATTGAGCTCAGCCTCCACGAAATGGAAGCGGCGACGGAACTTGGCGTTGGTGCCGTTGAGGGCCTGTTCGGCGTTGATGCCGACATGACGGCCGAAATTCACCAGTGCGAACAAGACGTCGCCGTACTCGTCGCGGCTGGCCTTCAGATCGCCATCGGCGATCGCCTGGCGCAACTCGCCGATCTCTTCTTCGATCTTGTCGAGGACCGGTTCGGCCTCTTTCCAGTCGAAGCCGACGCGCGCGGCGCGTTCCTGAAGCTTCAAGGCGCGTGTCAGTGCCGGAAGGTTGACCGGGACGCTGTCGAGAAAGCCTGCCCCGTGGTCTTCGGCCGGTTCGCCGCGGGCCAGTCGTCGGGTCCGCCGCTCGGCCTTTTCCTCTTCCTTGATGCTGTTCCACATGCCCTTGGCCATGCCGGCGGCGCGCGCCTCCTCATCTCCGAAGACATGCGGATGGCGCCGGATCATCTTGCTCGTGATCGCCTCCACCACGTCGCCGAAATCGAACGCGCCCTCTTCTTCGGCCATGCGGGCATGAAAGACGACCTGCAGCAGCAGGTCGCCCAGTTCCTCGCGCAAATCATCGATGTCGCCACGCTCGATCGCATCGGCGACTTCATAGGCCTCCTCGATCGTGTACGGGGCGATGGTGGAGAAATCCTGCTCCAGATCCCACGGGCAGCCCGTGCCGGGCGTGCGCAGTGCGGCCATGATCTCGATCAGGCGTGAAATGTCTTTGGATGGATGCATGAGAACAGCGTTCGATATTGAGGGACGGAACGACCCCTGTGGAGGGTCTTGAGGCCGTTCGATCAGCTGTCGGGCAGGCACATCGAACGTCGGTCAACTCATTCCACAGCGGTGATGCGTGCGTCTACTCTTCGGAAACGTCCTGGCGCAGTTTTTTGAGCAGGCGCACCAGTTCCGTTCGCTCTTCTGCGGTCAGGCTGGCGCCGAGGCTTTCGTCGGTGGCGGCAATGGCCGGGATCGCCTGCTGAAGCAGATCCGCGCCCTTTTCGGTCAACCAGATCGTCTTTATGCGCCGGTCGCCCGCCATCGGCCGGCGTTCGAGAAGTCCCTCGCGCTCCAGGCGGTCGATCATGGGAACCAGGGTCGACTTGTCGAGCCCGCGGGCCTTGGCAATCAGGCTTTGCCGTGATCCGGGATTGCGCTCGACAAGGACGAGCAGCGCGAACTGTTGCGGGGTGATCCCCAATTCGTGCAGACGTTGTTCTGCAAGCCGAAAGACGGCATTGTGTGTAATGCGCAAGTGCCGGCCGATCAGGCCCGTCAGGATTCCCTGATCGAGTGTTTCCATATCAGGACCGCTATCCGACCCGTCCAGGGTATTGGTCAACATGATACCTCGAGTTTCTTGATATGAACGCGGGGACATGCGGGCGCCCCGACGCACGAACCATTAGCATAATAAGACTTGCCGGCGAAGTTGCGACAACCAACCATTGGTCCAGCATTGTTTGGACGGTCAATGGTTGTTGCGCCTACCGGTTTGACGCCGGGGGCGATCAGGATTGATCGAGGGCAGCCTGCAGGGCGGCCAGGTCGTTTGCGGCGGCTTTGCTGGCGGCCTGTTCGATGTCGCGAAACCGGGCGACGACCTGCTTGCCAAAGGAGGTCAGCCGTGTGCCGCCGCCTTGCGCCCCGCCGGCCCTGGTCTCGACCAGCGGCCTGGCGAACATCCCGTTCATCTCTTCGACCAGGTTCCAGGCGCGGCGATAGGACATGTTCATGGCGCGGCCGGCCGCCGATATCGAGCCATGATGGGCGATATGTTCGAGCAGGGCAATCTTGCCCGGACCGATGCGGCCTTCCGGGTCGAGATTGATGCGCAAGCTGATGGACGGCAAGCCGACTTCTCCGGTTATCTTGGGATGGTGCGGGCATGACGCCTGGCGGTCAAGAGAGCGATGGTCAAGAGAGCGATGGGCCGCCCGGTTCAAGCGCGACGCCCTTGACGACGGCGAAGACGGGCTTGCCGACCTTGAGGTCGAGGGCCGCGCCCGAGTGGCGCGTGATGCGCGCCGCGATCGATACGCCGTTGCACTCGACCCTGACATCGATCGACGGACCGTGGCCGTTGCCGATCTCGGCGACGACGCCGGCAAGGATGTTGAGCGCGCTGAGGCCATCGGGGCGCTGCGTCGCAACGAGCACGTCACGCGCGCGAATGCGCACGCGCACCGGCCGACCGACGCGTCCTGCCGACCCGGCGACACGGATTGATCCCAGCGGCGAGGCGAGCCGGCTCAGGCCGTCCTCGCCGCCGTCATGCTCGACGACGGCATCGACGACGCTGCCCGTCTCGTGCCGTTCAAATCCACCCAAAGCGCCGAGCCGCGGCAACAACTCGTCCAATGGTCCGGCCGCCGCCGCACGGCCGGCCGAAAGCACCACGAGGTAATCCGCCAGCCGGGCGACTTCGCCGACCGAATGGCTGACATGGACGATGGGCACGCGCGTCTCGTCGCGCAGCCGTTCCAGGTAGGGCATGATTTCGGCCTTGCGCGCATCGTCGAGCGAGGCCAGCGGTTCGTCGAGCAAGAGCAATGCCGGGTTCGACAGCAGCGCCCGGCCGATGGCGACACGCTGGCGCTCGCCGCCCGAAAGCCCGCCCGGCCGGCGCGCCAGAAGGTGGCCGACGCCGAGCATCGCAACGATGTCGTCGAATTCGACCGAATGGCTGCGTTGGCGCGAAAACCATCGCCCATAAAGCAGGTTCTGCCGGACGGTGAGATGCGGAAACAGCCGGGCGTCCTGGAAGACATAGCCGACACGGCGGCGATGCCGCGGGACGAAGATGCGTTTCGACGTATCGACCAGCACCGTGCCGCCGACGGCGATGCGGCCCGTGTCGGGACGCGCCAGCCCGGCGATCAGGTTGACGGCCGAGGTCTTGCCTGCGCCGGACGGCCCGAACAGTGCGGTGACCTTGCCGGAACTGGCGAAGGAGAGATCGAGTTCGAACTTGCCCAACCGCTTGCTGACGTCGACCTCGATGGTCATGGCGCATGCAGCCTTCTATTGGCGCGCTGCGCCATCCACTCCGACAGGAGGAGCGCCGTCATCGATATGACGACCGACACGAGCGTCAGGCGCAGCGCCCCGAGATCGCCGCCCGGAACCTGGGTGAAGGTGTAGATCGCCGAGGGCAGGGTCTGGGTCTCGCCCGGTATGTTGGAGACGAAGGTGATCGTTGCCCCGAACTCGCCCATGGCTTTGGCGAAGGACAGGATCATGCCGGCGATGATGCCGGGCACGGAGAGCGGCAAGGTCACGGTCAGGAAGACCCAGGCCGCGTTTGCGCCGAGCGTGCCGGCGGCGTCCTCGATGCGCCGGTCGATCGCCTCGATGGAAAGGCGTATCGCGCGCACCATCAGCGGAAAGCCCATGATCGCGCAGGCGAGCGCCGCGCCCGTCCAGCGGAAGGCGAAAACGAGCCCGAAATGCTCCGCCAGAAAGGCGCCGATCGGCCCGCGCGTGCCGAAGGTCAACAAGAGCAGATAGCCGGTGACGACGGGCGGCAGGACAAGCGGCAGGTGCACCAGCCCGTTGAGCAGGGCCTTGCCCCAGAACTGCCCGCGCGCCAGCAGCAGCGCGATAGCGATGCCGAGCGGCAGGCTCCAGACCATTGCCCAGAATGCCACCTTGATGCTCAGGCGCACCGCCTGCCATTCCTCGCCGCTCAATTGCATCCAGTCCATCGCGCCGCGCCTTTTAGCGCGCATATCTTTGCTTCAAACGGCAACGTTTGAAGCAAAGATATGCGCGCCAGATCAATATGTTGGAGCATGTACCTTTCGCTCAAACGATTCCGTTTGAGCGGGACATGCTCCAGGTGACGATTCGCATCAGTTCGACTGCGCGGGCATGATGACCGTAAAGCCCTGGCGTTCAAAGGCCGCGATTGCTGGCGGTGATGACAGGAAGGCCATGAACGCCTCGGCTCGCGGATTTTTCGAGGCGGCGAGGATGGCGGCGGGATAGACGATCGGGGGGTGGCTTTCGTCGGGGAAGGTGCCGACGATCCTGACGGCCGTGTCGGCGGCGGCATCGGTACGGTAGACGATGCCGAGCGGCGCTTCGCCGGTCGAAACCAGCTTCAGGGCGGCCCGGACGTTTTCGGCTTGCGCGATCTCGGTGCGGATATCGTCCCACACGCCCAGAAATTCGAGCGCCGCCTTGCCGTAGATGCCGGCGGGAACGGCATCGGCCTGGGCCATTGCAAGGCGGCCGCCGGCGAGCTTCTCTTTCAGGGCAAAGCCCGGCGCGATGGTCAGGGTAACGTCGGAACCGGCCGGGGCGATCAGCGCGAGGCTGTTGCCCAGAAGGCGCGTCTCGCTGCCGCGACGGGTCAGGTCATTGCCGGAGAGATGCTGCATCCAATCGAGATTGGCCGAGATGAAGATGTCGGCGGGCGCGCCCTGCTCGATCTGCCGGGCAAGCGCGGAACTGCCGGCATAGGAGATTGCGGCGGGCTCTCCGGTCTTATCGGCCCAGGCCGCGTTGATCTCGTCGAGCGCGTTTTTCAGGCTCGCGGCGGCAAAGACGACCAGCCTATCGTCCGCCCGCGCGGCCGGTGCAGAAATGCCGATGGCGAGCGCGGCCAATGCGAGCCATGCAAGGAAGATGCGGCGTGCAGTCATGATGTCGGACATCCCGGTGCAGCGAGTTGGATCGGTTGAGACGCTATATACAACCATGCATAACACTCGAATAGGGGCCGGGAAAGGCATTTGCCGAGCGCGCCACTTTCATGCGAGCGCCGGCCGTGCAAATTTCCTCGTCGCGATGATTGGGGGCAGGGCGGTATGGCGCTGGCGGTTCGAATTGGGCGAAGGCTGTCGTTGTCGTGGCAGGGCGGACTTGCCGCGTCGCTCGTCATGGCCGTTTCGACGCAGCCCGCTCTGGCGCATGCGGCCGAACGCGGCTTTGTGTTGCTGCTTCCGACCGGCCACTACCGGCTCGGCGGCGCGCTCGCCGTCCTGGCGAGCTTTCTCCTGCTGGCATTCGTGCCGCCGCGCGCGCTGGCGGAGCAGGCGCGCCGGGCGCTTGTCGTTGGGCGCTGTCGTGCGGATGGCCGCGTCACGGCCAGCCTGCTCGCCTTCCTGTGGCTCGTGTTTCTCATTCTGACGGGCTGGTTCGGCAGTCCCGACCCGCTTTCCAACCCCTTGCCGCTCTTCTTCTGGTCGATCTTCTGGATCGGATTGACGATCGCACAGGGGCTGATCGGCAATCTGTGGGCATGGCTCAATCCGTGGACCAGTCCGCACAGCCTCTTCGTCCGGGCGACGGGATGGCGGACACCTTTTGCCTGGGCGCTGAACCGGCTGGGCTACTGGCCGGCGCTGGCCGGCTTTTTCGCCTTTGCCTGGTTCGAGCTGGTCTATCCGGCGCCGGACGATCCGCGACGTCTTGCGCTCGTGGTCGGCACCTATTGGCTCTTCACATTTTTCGCCATGCTGGTCTTCGGGCCGAAATGGCTGGCGCGCGGCGAATGCATCTCGGTCTTCTTATCGTTCGTGTCACGCATGGCGCCCTTGGCCTGCGACACGGGCAGGGCGACCGGGACGACGCTGTCGCTGCGTTGGCCCGGGGCGCGTCTGGTCGAGAAGGGGCTGCCGTTCAGCGGGGCGTTATTCGTACTCTTCGCGCTCGCTGCCGTCTCCTTCGACGGCCTGATGCATACATTCACCTGGTTCGGCCTCAACGGTCTCAATCCGCTCGAATTTCCGGGCCGCTCGGCCGTCATCGGCGTCAACAGCATCGGATTGCTTGTCTTTTTCACGCTTTTGGCGGTGGTCTTCTTCCTCGCCGTCGACGTGGGCGAGCGCCTTGCCGGCGGCACGGTGTCAACCGCAGAGGCCGCGGGCCGCCTCGTTCTCACCCTCGTTCCGATCGCGCTCGCCTATCATTTCGCCCATTATCTGGGCGCCTTGCTGGTCAGCGGCCAATATGCGCTGGCTGCAATCTCCGATCCCTTCGCCACCGGCCTCGATCTCTTCGGCACGGCCGACATGCCGATCGTTGCCGCGGTCACGTCGGGCGCCGATGCGGCCTGGATCGTGTGGAACCTGCAGGCCGCGGCAATCGTGGCAGGCCATATCCTTGCCGTGGCCGTCGCCCATGTCGCCGCCTATGAGCGCGAGCGCGACGCGCGCCACGCCGTCGTCAGCCAGTTGCCGCTGGCTCTCCTCATGGTCGCCTATACCGTGTTCGGCCTTTGGCTTTTATCGACTCCGTCGGTTGCCTGAACGCCCTCGCTTGCCTATGCGTAAGCGGCCGCAATTCTATCGCAAGGGAACGGGCATGATTGACGCGACTTCGAACAACCGCTCCAACCGCAACGGTCTGAGCCGGCGAACGGCGCTCAAGGGCATCGGCGCCGCGGCCGGGCTGATGGCAGGGCCCGGATTCGTCCGCTATGCAGGGGCGCAAACGTCCGCTCCCATCCGCATCGGTTTCCAGGCGCACCGCACGGGCATCGGCGCGGCGTATGGGCGTTGGTACGAGCGCACGACCAACGCCGCCGTCAAGGCCATCAACGCCGCCGGCGGCATCAACGGCCGTCCTTTGGAAATCGTCGTCGAGGACGACGGCACCGATCCCAAGCGTGGCGCCGAGGTGGTCGAGAAGTTCGCCAACCAGCACAAGGTCGACTTGGTCTTCGGCACCTTGTTCAGCCATGTCGTCGTCGGCTCGGCGCCGACGGCCGGCGAATTGAAGATGCCCTATTACGTGGTCAGCGAGGGCTATCACGTCGCCTCGGGCAAGCTGAACCGCTATGTCGTCCAACCGGGCATCACCGATGTGCGCTCTCAGGTTACCTCGATGGCGCCATGGGTTTCGTCCAATCTCGGCAGGAAGGCGACCATGATCTTCCCGGACTATGCCTTCGGCCACGACCACCGCGACTTCTTCACCGCCGCCATGAAGGCGCAGGGTGCCGAGGTGATCGCGCAAGTGGCGATCCCGCCGACCGAAAGCTCCTTCACGCGCTATTTTCCGCAGATCCCGCGCGAGACGGAGGTGCTCTACCACGTCATGGTGGGTCCCGCGGTGCTGACCTTCGTCAAGGAACTGGGCGAGTTCTACGGTTCGAACAGGCCCGAGATCTTCGGTTTCATCGATTCGCTCGAAGCCGTCGATATGGCGAGCCCGGGACTGGAATTCCTCGAAGGCACCTATTTCTGGGAAGGCATGCCGCGCTACCTGCAGGCTGACGTCGGCGATGCCGAACGAGCCTATCGCGACGCCGTCGGCATCGACGAAAACGGTGCGTCGAAGGACGACCCTCAGGACGTGTCGACCGCCGCCCATATGTTCGGCTGCTGGGAAACGCTCTATGTCATCAAGGCCGCCATGGAGGCGGTCGACTACAAGGGGCCGCAGGACCGGGCCAAGGTGATCGAGGCGACCGAGGCGATGACGGAATTTCCCGCGGGGCTTGAGCATCCCCAGGGACGCAAGATCTTCAACGGCAAGATCCACCAATGCTTCGGTCACCAGAACATCTCTCTGGTCAAGGACGGCAGGCTCGAGGTCATCCACCGCACGGCGATCGAGGACGGGATGTACCAGCCGGAAGCCGATTACACCTCGATGTCGTTCTAGCTGACGCCATCAGCCGGGAAGACGACGTATGGCCTTCGGTCCCTATCTGCTCCTGGCCACGCTGGAAGGCCTTGTGACGGCGGCCGTGTTGTCGCTGACGGCGCTCGGCCTGTCGCTCGTCTTCGGCGTCATGCGCATCGTCAATGTCGCCCATGGCGAGTTCTTCATGCTCGGTGCCGTGCTCGCCTGGTTCTTCTCCACCCTGGTCACGGGCCATCCGGCCCTCGGCTTCCTGCTGGCCCTGGTGCTCAGTCCGCTTGTCGTTGGAGCGGTGGCGCTGGTGAGCGAAAGGCTGGTCCTGCGCCGTCTCGACTACAATCCCGAAGCCACCATCGTCGCCACGATCGGCCTGCTCTACATCATCCAGCAGATTGTCCTGACGGTCTACGGCCCGGAAGCGCGACCCGTCGTTGCGCCTTTCGATGTCCGCATCGCGCTGCCCTGGTTCGGCTATTCCGGCTACAAGCTCGCCGTCATCGCCGCCTCGGTGCTGGTCATTGCGGCCACATGGTTCCTGCTCACCAAGACCCGGATCGGTCTCGTCATGCGCGCCACCCAATATGACCGCGAGACGGCGCAGAATTTCGGCATTCCGGTCGACCGCGTCTATGCCGGCGTCTTCGCGCTCGGCGCGGCATTGGCCGCGATCGCCGCCGTTCTCGTCGTTCCGATCCAGCAGGCGCACTATCTCATGGGGCTCGACCCGCTGCTCCTGTCCTTCATCGTCGTCATCATCGGCGGCCTCGGCTCGCTGCGCGGCACGGTCGTTGCGGCCCTCCTGATCGGACTGTCAGACGGCATCATCTCGGTCTTCTTCTCACCGACGCTGGCCAAGATGATCGCCACGCTGCTGGTCGCCATGGTGCTCGTCTTCCGCCCGCAGGGGCTCTTCGGCACGGCTGCGCGGTGATGGCGGACAAGACGGCAATGCGCAGCCTGCTTCTGCATGTGGCGGTCATCGGCGTCCTGCTCGCCTTGAACTTTGTTCTGCCGGAATATCACCGCGGGGTGTTCTCACGCATCCTGGTGCTGGCCGTCTTCGCCATGGGCTACAATCTGCTCTTCGGCTATTGCGGCCTCTTGAGCCTCGGCCATGCCATGTTCTTCGCCGCCGGGCTCTACGGCGCCGGGCTGACGGTCTATCATCTCGATTGGGGCGTAGCCGCCGGTTTCGCCGCCGGCATCATGGCCGGCGCGACATTGGCGCTCGCCATCGGCCTGTTGGCATTGCGCACCACCGGCGTCGCCTTCATGATCGTGACATTGATGTTTTCGCAGGTGTTCTACCTGACGACGCTTTACTTCACCACGTGGACGCGGGGCGAGGAGGGGCTGGTGCTGCGCCAGGACGTGCGCCAACTCGGCCTGGGTGGCGTGAGCCTTGACCTTAGCGATCCGGCGACACGTTATTTCGTCGCGCTGGCGCTGTTTGCGGTCGTGCTCTTCGCCACGCTGGCCATCGCCCGCGCGCCGTTGGGGCGCGTGCTGGTGGCGATCCGCGAGAACGAGGAGCGCACGCGCATGCTGGGCTATGACGTCTTCGCCAACAAGCTGGCGGCGGTCGTCCTGTCGGGCCTGTTCTGCGCCGCGGCGGGCGCAGCCTACGCGCTTCTGTTCGGCTATGTCGGATCGAGCTTCGCCGCGATCCAGTATTCCATCCTGCCGCTCCTGTGGGTGCTTCTGGGCGGGGCGGCAACGACGCTCGGGCCGCTCGTCGGCACGCTCTTCATGTTCTATGTGATCGACATAGCCTCGGGCTTCACCTCGGCCTATATGCTGGTCGTCGGCGTTGCCCTCATTGTGCTGGTGCTCTTCTTCCCCAGGGGCATCGTCGGCGCGATCCGGGAAAGGTGGCTGCCATGGCTGCCGTAAAGCCGCTTCTCGCCGTCCGCGACGTCCACAAATCCTTTGACGGGCTGACGGCGGTGGACGGCGTCGACTTCGATCTGCCGGCCGGCGAGATCCGTGCCATCATCGGCCCCAACGGCGCCGGCAAGACCACCTTCGTCAATCTGGTCTGCGGGCGGGTGATGCCCGATTCCGGGCAGGTCCTGTTTGCCGGCGAAGACATAACCCATCTGCCGGCCCACGCACGCGTCAGGCGCGGCATCGCCTACACCTTTCAGATCACCAGCGTCTTTACCCAGCTCTCCGTCTACGACAATGTCGCCCTTTCCGTGCAGCGCACCCTGATCGATCACAAGGAGCGAGGGGAAAGCCGCTTTTCTGCGGCCGATCTGCGCCGCGGCGTCGACCATGCGCTGGAGCGGGTTGGGCTTTCCGATCGCAGCGCCATGCCGGCGGGCGAACTCGCCTACGGCCACCAGCGCCTTCTGGAACTGGCGATGGGCCTGGCGTTGAAGCCGCGCCTGCTGATCCTCGACGAGCCGACCCAGGGATTGTCGGACAGCGAGATCGAAGGCTTTGGCGTCCTCGTGCGGGAGATCGCAGCAGACGCGACCGTGCTCCTGATCGAGCACAACATGCCCGTCGTCATGGCACTCGCCCACCGCATCACCGTCATGGACCAGGGCAGGGTGCTGGCCGAAGGGTCACCCGACGAAATCCGGGCAAACGCCGACGTCCAGCACGCCTATCTGGGGGTGTCCGGCGATGCCTGACGCACTGAAGATAAACGCCATCAACTGCTTCTACGGAAACGTTCAGGTCCTGCGCGATTTGTCGATCGACTTGCGCAAGGGTGAGGTGCTGTGCCTGCTCGGGCGAAACGGCGCCGGCAAGACGACGACGCTGAAGGCGGTGATGGGCCTGGTGAAGGTGCGCGGCGGCTCCATCATGCTGGGCGACACCGACCTTGCGCGGCTGGCGCCGCACGAGGTGCCGAAGGCGGGCGTGGCTTATGTGCCGCAGGGCCGCCGCCTGTTCTCGGATCTCACCGTCGCCGAAAACATCGAGATCGGCCTGATGGCGCGCGGCAAGGGCAGGGCGGTGCGCGACGAGGTGCTGGACCTCTTTCCGGTTCTGCGCCAGCGGCTCGGCCAGCGTTCGGGCACGCTTTCGGGCGGCGAACAGCAGATGCTCGCCATGGCGCGGGCACTGTGCATCGAGCCGGCTATCCTGCTGCTGGACGAGCCGACCGAAGGGCTGATGCCGGCGATGATCGCCCGCATCCGTGAAACCGTGGCTGAATTGCGCCGGCGCGGCGTCTCGACGATCCTCGTCGAACAGCGCGTCGACGCCGTTCTGCCCGTGGCCGATCGCGTGGCCTTCATCGAAAACGGCCGCAATCGCCGCACACTCGACGTCGAGGAATTGCGCGCCGATCCCGATGCCATTCACCGCTATGTGGGCGTGGGGTAGCGCGGTCGCCGCGGGATCAGGCCAGCACCACGCCGGCCTCTTGCATCTTTTGCCGCATCGCGGCGAGCGAGCCGGCAAGGTCGATGGCGCGGCAGCCCGCCTCCACGACCGTCACCGCAAAACCGGCCCTTGCCGCGTCGATGGCGGAATAGGCGACGCAGAAATCGGTCGCCAGGCCAACCATCGTCAAATCGGTGATGCCGCGCTCGCGCAGATAGCCGATAAGCCCGGTCGGTGTCGTATGGTCGTTCTCGAAGAAGGCCGAATAGCTGTCGATGTCGGGCCGGAAACCCTTGCGGATGACAAGCTCGGCCTGGGTCCAATCGAGGTCCGGGTGAAAGGCCGCCCCGTCGGTGCCCTGCACGCAATGGTCGGGCCACAGCGTCTGCTCGCCATAGGGCATGGCGACGCTGTCGAAGGAGCTCTTGCCGGAATGCTCGGAGGCAAAGCTTGAATGGCCCGCCGGGTGCCAGTCCTGCGTCAGGATGACATGCTCGGCGTCAGCGATCATCCGGTTGACCAGCGGCACGATCTCGTGACCGCCTTCGACCGCCAACGCGCCCCCAGGGCAGAAATCGTTTTGCAGGTCGATGACGACAAGGGCCTTTTCGCTCAACTCCGTCTCCTTCCAATCGGCGCGCGCCTCAACGCATTGCCGGGCGATGGTGGCCCACAAGCGGCTTGTTTGACAAGGCGGTCATGCCGCCGTTCAGCCGTCCGGTGCGTTTGTGTCGGGAGGCATCGAAACGGCATTTGAAATCGGCACTGGGGGCACCAATATTTGACTTTGCGGCCATTTTCTCATTCATACGCAATTTCCGGAACGGACGGCCTGCCAAGCCGCAGCAATTTGGAATGGCTCTCTACGTTGCCGTCTTGACCCGATAAGCGGCTGTATAATAATAGTTTTTATCGACAGGGTGGATTGGCCGCGCGTGTCGGTTAGAAGCTCTCATCGTACTGGCCGTTCGGTATCACGGGCGGCTTTCAACACCACAGGCCACAATAGGATTGCAACTGATGACCTCAGTCGCCGCCAATTCCAACGCCAAAGCCGAGGCCCCGCGCTTCCCGATCCCGGCCAATGTCTATGCCGAGACCGTGACGTCGGTGACCCATTATACGGACCGGCTGTTTTCCTTCCGCATCACGCGGCCGCAGACTTTCCGGTTCCGCTCCGGCGAGTTCGTAATGATCGGCCTGCCGAATGCCGAAAAGCCCGTCTTCCGCGCCTATTCGATCGCAAGCCCGGCCTGGGACGAGGAACTGGAATTCTATTCGATCAAGGTGCCCGACGGCCCGCTGACCCAGCATCTGCAGCAGATCGAGCCGGGCGACACGGTGCTTTTGCGCCAGAAGGCAACGGGCACGCTGGTCACCGACGCGCTGACGCCGGCCAAGCGGCTCTACATGATCGCCACCGGCACGGGCATCGCCCCGTTTGCCAGCCTGATCCGCGATCCGGACACCTACGACAAGTTCGAGCAGATCATCGTCACCAACACCTGTCGCGGCAATGCCGAGCTCGCCTATGGCGACCAGCTTATCAAGGCGCTCGGCGAGGACCCGCTGATCGGCGAACTGACGGACGGCCGCATCAGCTATTTCAGCTCGACGACGCGCGACGAATCGCCTCAAACGGGCCGCATCACGTCGCTGATCGAGAACGGCGGGCTGTTCGAGGCGCTCGGCGCCGAGTCTTTCGACCGCGCCAACGATCGCGTGATGATCTGCGGCTCGCTCGACATGATCCATGATGTCAGCGAGTTGGTGAAGGCGGCCGGTCTCGAAGAGGGATCGAACGCCAAGCCGGCCGATTTCGTCGTCGAACGCGCATTCGTCGGCTGAGTCGCGGAAGCATTTGCCGCAAGGGCGAATGCCGCCTTCGGCTGAGATTTCTTCAGTTGCCGATCTGTTCAGCGATCGCGCGCCTCTCACGGGCGCGCAATTGATCTATTGAGCGCGCCTTGCGGTGCGCCTTTGCGAAATCGTGCAGATGCAATCCCGATTCGCTCCCCCGTCCATGCGTCCTGCATGGACGGGGGGAATGGTGCCGATGCCCGAAGTTGCCAGATTGCGTGGGAGATACGCTTTTCGAGAATCGCTACCATCCGCCCGAAAGATGAATGAGTTCCAGCTCGGAACATATTCCGCGATCACGGAAATATGGCGGTCGGGACACCCATGCCGGCATCCCGCCCGAAACTCGTTCCTTGTCGCCCTCAATAGTTGCCGTTGTAATAGCGCTCGTCGCACGGGGCCGTGTAGATCGAGCCGTCGGGGCGCTGATAGCGGCAGAGTTCTTCGCCTCGGCGCGGCGTCGTGGCCTGGCCGACTGCGGCGCCCAGGATCGCGCCGCCGGCCGCGCCGATCAGCGTGCTCTTGGTGTCCCGGCCGATGGCCTGTCCGGCAAGTGCGCCGGCGCCGGCGCCAAGCAGTGCTCCGGTGCCCGCGCGCTGCTCGGATTCGGTGGCGCAGCCGGCAAGGGCCAATGCGGCGATGACTGCCGAAGCAAATGTGAACTGACGTATCTGCATGGTCGATGCTCTCCGTTTGAAGCCCCGGGTTCGCCTGCGGTTACAATAGGGCGGAATAAAGATCGGGGAAATGATCGCCGGCCAAAATGTCCGTTCGCCTCCTTGGGTCTGCGGCAGCGAGAAGCAGGACCACTGATGGGAGCAAAAAAGTGGACGCGGCGACGGTGTTGCCTTCCACCCGCCCCAAAAACCCTCGTGGGACGGATGCCGCCGCGTCCTGCGAACCAGTAAATGACGAACCGCTGCAGCGGACAAAATGACTTCATGTGTCAAGCGGAAACAGGGTGAGGCCACGCATGTTGCCGTTCCGCAGTATGGCGACGATAACGGGGCAACCGTGAGCAGACTGGAGCCTGCAATTCGGCAGGTTACCATCGACGGCAGGTGTGCTATTCTCGAAATGTAACGAAATGAAACACATCGTTAAGAGGAGGAACGCATGCCTGAAACAAATGGTCTCTCGCAACGTTGGGAGCAATATCGCCCTACAAAGTCAGTCTGGCTATGGTCGGTCGTCGGCGCTGCTGTCGCCACGGTTCTGATCGGCTTCACGGCCGGTGGATGGACGACCGGTGGCTCGGCCAAGCTCATGGCCGCGCAATCTGCGCGCGACGCAAAGGCAGAACTTGCCGCAACCTTCTGTGTCGAACGCTTTGTCACCGCAGATGGGGCAGACAAGCATTTCGCCGAACTGAAGGAGGCGTCCAGTTGGCAGCGGGACGATTTCATCGAAGACGGCGGTTGGGTGAAGTTTGCCGGAATTGAAGATGCGATTCCGGGTGCGTCGGAGCGTTGTGCCGGCGAGATCGCGGCCATGGACGAATTGCCGGTGAAACAAGTGGAGGCCCCGGCTCAGCCCTCCGAAGGGTAGACAAGGGCCGATATTGACTTACGGTGCATGGGCACATGACAACTGCGACCGATGCATCGATGCGGGAGGCTCAGGACGGAAGATGAACACTGCTTGCGTTCTGAGTTCGCTTGTTGCAGCCACGATATCCGTGGCAGGCACCGTCCCGGCCGTGGCCGACACCCAGATGTGGGTGGCTGCCGAAGACCTCGAGCGCCACACCTGCCCATCGGCAGAGTGTGGCGTAGTCGGACGGTTCTACTTCAAGGAACGGGTATTTGTTTACGAGACCATGAAGGGATGGTCCCGCGTTTCTCCTTACCAGGCTGCCGGTTGTTATGACGGACGGTCTTCATACGTTGAGGTCGGTCGTAGCGAATGCACAATTGCGAACGGCATCGACGAGGGCGAATTCGCCGAATGGGTCAGAACGGAGAACCTGTCGAAAGAGCAGCCCGAAAAGCCGTATGAGGTGCACGGATAGTGTTCAGTCGGTGCGGCACCCGGTCCGGGCCGACCGATACAACCGCTATTAGCGCGCGTTTGCTTCAGACGGAATCGTTTGAAGCAAAGATATGCGCGCCAGATCAATATGCTGGAAGGCTGGGAATTGCTTCCTGCCAACGACGAATTTTCAATGAAAGCAACGCTTTAGATATAGAAAGTGGCTCCCCGGGCCGGATTCGAACCAGCGACCAACCGGTTAACAGCCGGTTGCTCTACCGCTGAGCTACCGGGGAAAGCCCGCTCTCGCGAAGTGGGGTGCCTATAGCAAACCCTGTTTGGATTTGCCAAGCATGTTTTCACATTTTTTGACGCAGTTCGTTTGCGTGGTCTCGAAATCTCCTCAGCTTACCCGCATATAGCCGCACCGCTGGAACTGTGTTCCGGCTCCAGCGTAGTGTCAGGACGCATGGCAGATACAGTCAGGATTTTCCCATGGCAGCACAGCCGGGCCGCGACGACGACGCGGCGCCCACGATTACCGTCTTCGGACGCACGTTCAGACTGCCGCGCTCGCGCGGGCTGCGCGTGGGACTCGGGGTGATGCTGATTGTCCTCGGCATTTTCGGTTTCCTGCCGGTGCTCGGTTTCTGGATGATTCCGCTGGGCCTGCTGGTGCTCTCCTACGAGTTCCACCTCGTGCGCAGGATGCGTCGGCGCGGCATCGTCCATTGGGAGCGCCGCAAGGGGCGCCGCAAGAGGCGAGATTGATGCTGCCGGCCGCGCACGAGACGCATTTCGCGAGTGCTGTGCGAGCACGGCCGGTGCGCCCACTATGCCTTCAAGGCGTTGCCTCATCCCTGAAATCGGGGAACGCGTCACCGGAATAAAGCGGTGTGGCGACGCTTGAATATGACGAGGCAAGCTGAAAGGCGCTCAGATCGTCGAGTGTGTCGGAGACGATCTGCATGCCCATCGGCATGTTCTGCGGGCCGATGCCGATCGGCGCATTCACGACGGGATAGTGGCCGAGCAGGTTCCAGGGCCATGTCAGCGCAAAGCTCAGGCCCTTGACCTTTTCCTCGCCGATCGTGACGGTGTCCTCATGCGGATGCAAGCCGTGTTCTGCGGGGATCAAGGGGGTCGCCAGGGTGGGCATCACGAGGGCCTTGAAGCCCCGCGTGAAGACTTTGTCTTGCACCGATCGATGATACTTGCTCAACAGCTCGTCCGTCGCCACCGCGCCTTGCGGGCCAAGCTTGTCGCGGACGCGATCCAGGATTGAGCGGACATAGGGCGTCAGTTGGTCCTGCGCCTGATCCGCCGTCGCCAGCATGCCGCCCATGCTGGTCGAAAACAGACCCACGAGGTAGGTCTCCATATCGGACGACTGGAACCCGAGATCCACGACCTCGACATTCGCGCCCAATGTCTTCAGATGCGCCAGCGCGGCGTCCATCGCCTTGCTGACGGCCGGGTCGATCGGCGTCATGCTGGTGCCCGGATCGTAGGCGATCTTCCATCCTTCTATGGGTGCGTATGTCGAGGGGAATTCCAGCCGCGGCCGTAGCGAAGAGTGAACGGCGGGATGCGGCCCGACCATGGCATTGGTGAACAGATTGAGATCGTCGAAGGTCCTGGCGAGCGGGCCCTCGGTCTCATAGGGCACCTCGCTGGTCGGGATCCGCCCGAAAGGTGCCTTGAAGCCGTAGAGACCGCATAGCGAGGACGGGATGCGGATCGAGCCGCCCATGTCCGAGCCGAGCGCCAGTGTCGTGAAGCCGGCAGCCAGTGCAGAGCACGATCCGCCCGATGATCCGCCCGGCGTATAGGCGAGGTTCCACGGGTTGCGCGTCACTCCCCACAGGCGTGTCACCGTGGTCATCCAGGAATAGACTTCCGGGATAGTGGTCTGGATGTGAAAGACGACGCCGGTCTGCCGCAGACGTTCGATCACCGGGTTGTCGGCCTTGTCGGGCGGGGCATTTTCCAACAGGAGAGAGCCCATGGTCGTGACCCAGCCCTTGACCTCATATTCGTCCTTCACCGCAACGGTGATTCCTTCCAGGGAGCGCGGGTTCTTGTCCTTGTAGCGCTTGTCCGATTCCTGCGCTGCCGCGCGGGCCTCGTCGAAATGACGGTAGGTGATGCAATTGACCTTGTCGTTGAGTTCTTCGATCCGCTTGATCTGCGCCTCCAGCACATCCGAGGGAGCAAGGTCTCCGTCCCGGAAGCGCTTCAGCAATTCGGTTGCGGGCAGATAGGTCGGATCTGCGGCCACGGCAACTTTGGCTGGTGGCCTAGCAGGTGATTATCGCAGGTTGCGGATTGCCTGCCGAGGTTGAAATCCCCGTCAACCGGCACGGCTTGTCGGCAGTGCTGGCTGCGGCGGGGCTTCCCGACAGGAAAACGCCCCCGCGGGGCCAATCATAAGCAGCGGCACCCCTGAGAAAGCGTATCATCCAAGCCACAGCCGCTAACCCTTTTGGCAAATGTTTGCCGCTTGGGCCTTGCGGCCCGAAAAAAGAACGCCTATTCAGAACGCGCAAAGGCGGTGATTCAGATTTGAATTTGGGCCGTCGGGCAAGCGACTGATCTGAATGCGTTTTTTTGGCTTGGCCTCGTGGCGGAGTGGTTACGCAGAGGACTGCAAATCCTTCTACCCCGGTTCGATTCCGGGCGAGGCCTCCAGCATTTGATTGTGTCGCACGGGAGCGGGTACGCTTGGCTCCAACGAGACTGATGCCGCATTGCGGCAAGCACGGGCAGACGGAATGAACGCTGATTTTGCTGCGCAGCGCATGAAAATGGTCGAGGGCCAGCTGCGGACCACGGATGTCACGAATGTGGACGTCCTGGAGGCGTTCGCGTCCGTCCCGCGCGAGGCGTTTGTATTCTCTCGGCGCCGCGATCTGGCCTATATCGACGAGGATATCGATATCTCTCCGCCGAACGGGCCGGGTCGTTTCCTGATGGAACCGTCTCCTCTTGCCAAGTTGCTTCAATTGGCTGAAATCGGCCATGATGACGTGGTTCTCGATGTCGGCGTGGGTACGGGCTATTCAAGCGCCATCCTGTCGCGTGTCGCCGGTTCGGTGATCGCTTTGGAGAGCGACGAGACCCTTGCCAAAAGCGCCGCCGATACGCTTTCGGAACTGGGCTATGACAATGTTGCGGTCGTCAATGGAGATTTGACGATCGGTTGTGCCGCCGAAGCTCCATATGACGTCATCATATTGCAAGGTGCTGTCGATGAGGTTCCGGCAGCTTTGATGGATCAGTTGAAGGAGGGTGGCCGCCTCGTTGCCGTCGAGGGTGTCGGCAATGCCGGGGTGGCGCGGCTTTATGTCAGGAAGGACGGGCTTGTGGCCAGTCGGCGCGGATTCAATGCGGCCATCAGGCCGTTGCCGGGATTTCAGCGCCAGCCGGCATTCGAGTTCTGACAGGTTGCAAGAGCAAGGCCGTGCCGTCATTGTGGCGCCAGACGTCGGAATGGGGCCAAATCAGGTGGGAAACCTGCATCGCGTGTTTGATGCAGAGTAAAGTGGAGAGGTAGGTCCGTGGCATCCATACGTAAAAGATTGCTGGCCGCAGTCGCATTGACTGCCGTCTCGATCATGCCGGCCATTGCCCACGCCGAAACGATCCTCGGGGCTTTGGGGAAGGCATACGAGCACAATTCCAGCTTGAATTCGGCGCGCGCCGGCGTGCGGGTGACCGATGAAAGCGTGGCGATCGCCAAGTCGGGATACCGCCCGACCGTCAACGGCGTGGGGACGATCAACTACAGTTCGAGCGACGGCACACGCCTGACGACGGGGTCCTTCGGCGTCGAGATCAATCAGATGCTGTTCGACGGCTTTCAGACCAAGAACAATGTGCGCGCGGCCGAGGCGCGCGTGCGCGCTTCGGTGGAAAGCCTGCGCAACACCGAGCAGAACACGCTGTTCGATGCCGCATCGGCTTATATGGACGTGATCCGGGATCGGCAGATCGCCGTGCTGCGCGAACGCAACCTGGCGTTCCTCCAGGAGCAGGTTCGCGCCGCGCAATCGCGCTTCGAAGTGGGCGAGGGGACCCGCACCGACGTCGCCCAGTCCGAGGCCAGCCGTGCTGCGGCGATCGCCACGCTGGCGGCGGCGCGCGCCAACACCAGCTCCAGCGAAGCGATATACCAGCAGGTGATCGGCGACGCGCCGAACCAGCTCGCATCCGCGGCGGCGCAAGCCAACAAGCTGCCGGGCAGCCTTGCCGCAGCCGAGTCCATCGCGTCGGCCGAGCATCCGGCAATCATTGCGACGCAGCATCTGGTCGATGCGGCCGACTTCGATGTCAGGGTGACGGAAGGGGCGCTGCTTCCCGGAGTGACGGCCAGGGCGGGCGTGTCGCGCGACTACCGCAACACGGTTCCCGAGACCTTCGCCTCGGATGACGGCACGTCCAATTCCGCCAGTATCGGCGCGACTCTGTCGGTGCCGATCTATCAGGGCGGCCGCGTGTCGGCGCAGGTGCGCCAGTCGAAGGAAACGCTCGGTCAGGCCCGCATCGAGGTCGACGTGACCCGCGACAATGTTCGCGCCGCGGTGACATCCGCCTGGACGCAGTATGTGGCGTCGCAGGAGCAACTCGCTTCGACCAGAGAAGCCGTCGCGGCGGCGCAGTTGGCCCTCGACGGCGTCATCGAAGAACGCAATGTCGGCCAGCGCACGACGCTCGACGTCCTCGATTCGCAGGCCGATCTGATCGACGCGCAGGTTGCGGTTGCCAATTCGGAGCGCAACGTCGTGGTTGCGAGCTACGCGATCCTGTCGGCCATTGGCCGGCTCAGCGTGCGCACGCTCGGCCTCCAGGTGGCGCAGCACCGCCCCGAGGAGCATTACAACGCCGTCAAGGACAAATGGTACGGCCTGCGCACGCCCGACGGGCGCTGATGTAAACCCGGAGCGGATGTCGCTCCGGGCTCATTTTCCAAAATCAAACGTCTTTTCCGAAATCAGGACCGTGGATCCTGCGGTCGGCCGGCATTCCCTCTGCGCCTGGCGACGTCGTCTGCCGTCACGGCACCGGCTTCGTTCGACCACGCGCTCCGCACGAAGGTGGCGAGTGCGGCCACTTCCTCGTCGGACAGGCGATGGCCAAAATCGGGCATCGCGAGATCGGCCGGACGGCTTTGGGTCGAGGGCAGCCGCGATCCGTTGAGAATCACGTCGATGACGCCGGCCGTCTGTGACGCGTTGACCAGCGAATTGCCGTCGAGTTCTGGAAAGACCCCGTCGGCGCCCCTTCCGTCGGTGAAGTGGCAGGCATTGCAATTGTCGAGATAGAGCCTCGGACCGAGTTCCATCGCCGGGTCGGCCGATGCAAGAAGTTCGGTCGTCGCTTCGGCGTCTGCATCGGGCTCCGGCTGCGTTCCGTCGCCGCCGCCACCACCGATATGGCGAAGATAGGCCACGATGGCGTCGAGATCGTCCTCGCTGGCGTATTGCATCGAATGCGCGATGACCAGCGACATCTCGCCCGTCACCGCGGACCGGTCGTTGCGCCCGGAGGCGAGATAGGCCTTCAGTTGCTCCGCGCTCCAGGTCTGAGGGGCCGAATTCGGCCCGCGCAAATCCGGAGCAGACCATCCGCCGATCGCGCCGCCAGTGAGGAAGGTTGCATCCTCGCCGGTCGTGGCCGCCTGGGCGAAGATCGCGTTGCGCGGGGTATGGCAGGCGCCGCAATGGCCGAGCGTTTCGACCAGATACGCGCCGCGGTCGAGGACCGGATCGTCGTAGCGGGGCGTGAAGCCGGGTGCCGAAAGCGCGGCCCAGTCCCAGACGCGAATACCCCAGCGCTGGTCGAACGGGAAGTCGAGCTTGGTCGTTTCACCCTCGCTGGCGACAGGCTCGACCTCGTTCATGAAGAAGCCGTAGAGGACACGGATATCCTGTTCGGACAGCTTGCGGTAGTTGTCGTACGGCATTGCGGGATAGAGATGCGTGCCATCTCGGCGCACACCGTCATTAAGCACGGCGCGAAACTCATCGAGCGTATAGCCTCCGATGCCGACGTCAGGATCGGGCGTGATATTGGTCGACCAGATCGTGCCAAAAGGGCTTTCTATCGCGCGCCCGCCGGCGAAAGGCTCGCCGCCTTCGGCCGTGTGGCAGGCCGCACAGTCGGCCAGCCGCATGGTATATTCGCCCTGTCCGGCAGGCACTTCGTAATTCGCGGCCAGTTGGTCGTTCGGCGGTGTCTTGCGGATGGGCAGGAAGGCGATTGCCGCAACGGCAACCAGGCCGAGAACGATCAGACCCGCGACGATCCTGAGAAACGTCTTCATGGCTGCGCCTCCTCAGATCAGCGGCCGTGGATTTGGCAGGTATTGCGTGCGGATCGCCTCCGCCGACCAGTAGGCCAGCGCGCCCACCACGCCGGTCGGGTTGTATTGGATATTCTGCGGAAAGGCGTTGGCACCCATGACGAAGACGTTGTGAACGTCCCAGCTCTGCAGATAGCGATTGAGCGCCGAACTGGTCGGATCCGTTCCCATGATCGCGCCGCCCACATTGTGCGTGGTCTGATAGGGGCGCACGTCATACATGGCACCGTCCGCCTTGTAGCCGGATGCCATGATGTCGGGATTCATGCTCTCGGCAATCGGCTCGATCTTCGATTTCATGAACTGCGTCATGCGGATGTCGTTCGGCTTCCAGTTGAACGTCATGCGCAGGAGCGGGCGCCCGAAGCGGTCCTGATAGGTCGGATCGAGATCGAGATAGGTGTCGCGATAGGCCATGTTCGATCCGTGCGAGCCGATCGACATCGAATGGCCGTACCATTCCTTCGTCGCCTTTTTCCAATCCCCGCCCCAGCCGGGCGTGTCCGGTGGCAACCGCATGGATCGAATGGGCTGACCGTTTGTCGTGCCCGACGAGATATAGCTTCCGCCGATGAAGCCCTCGGCGGCGAAGTCGATCTGGTTGATGGCGAAATCGTCGATCACCATGCCGTTCGAGCCGGCGCCGACGAACGGATTGAATTCCACGTCCTTGAAGAACAGCGAAGTGCCGCCATTCATCTGGTAGGCGTAGTTCTTGCCCATCACGCCTTCGCCGGTGATCGGATCATAAGGTTGCCCGATGCCCGACAGCAGCATGAGATGCACATTGTGCAGCTGATAGGCCGCCAGGATCACCAGATCGGCCGGCTGGAAGACTTCTTCGCCCTCGGCCGTGACATAGGTGACGCCGGTCGCTGTCCTTCCATCCCGGGCGAGTTCGACCCGCAGCACTTCCGAGTTCACCTTGTATTCGAAATTCGGCTTGCGTTTCAGCGCCGCCATCACACAGGTCTGCGGGGATGATTTGGAATAGTTGAGACAGCCGAACCGCTCGCAAAAGCCGCAGAAATTGCACGGCCCGAGCTGCATTCCATAGGGGTTGGTGTAGGCCTGCGAGGCATTCGCCGCCGGGCGCGGAAAGGGATGGTAGCCCATGGCGCGCGCCGCCTCCGCGAACATCAGCGCATCGACGGTCTGCGGCAGAGGCGGCATGGGAAAATCACCCGACCGCGGCGCCTCGAAGGGATTGCCGCCTTCGACGACCTCGCCGTTGATATTGCCGGCCTGACCGGCGATGCCCGCCACCTTCTCGAAGCGGTCGAAATAGGGCTCGAGCTCGGCGTAGTCCACGCCCCAGTCCTGCAGCGTCATCTCCTCGGGAATGATCTCGGCCCCGAAGGTCTCCTCGACATAGGAGCGCAGGCGCAACTCCTCCGCCATCGGCCGCCATGTATGGCCGTTCCAGTGCACGCCGGCTCCGCCGACGCCGTCGCCCGGCAGGAAGGAACCGAGCGAGCGGTAGGGCAGGGCGGTCTCTTCGAGCGTGCGGCGGATGGTGAGGGTGGAGTTGCGCGGCCTCTGCATGAAGCCGTAGCGAATGGCGTATTTCAGCTCGTCCGCAACGTCGGGATATTTGAAATCCGGCACGGTGTCGCGGTCGGGGCCGCGCTCCAGTGCGAGGACCTCCAGCCCCTCCTCGCACAACTCCATGCCGAGTATGGACCCCGTCCAGCCGAGCCCAACGATCACGACATCCTTCTTTTTCGCTGTCGTGGCCATGGCTAAGCCCTCTCGCCGGCGATGCTGACGGGGCCGAGCGGGTAGGCTCGTTCAATCCCAACCCATTCCAGAAAGCTCGCGCGGGCCCCGGGAAAGCCGATATGGACCCAGGCCGCCATGCCGTGATTGCCGCCATATTTCGGATCGGCAAAGTAGCCTTCCTTGGTGTTTTGCAGCAAAAGTCCGAAGAAGCTGGCGCCCTGCGTCGAGGACAGCGTCAACTCGCCGTTTTCCAATGCGGTGAGCACGGCATTCTGGGTTTCGGCCTCGAGTTCGGCGAAGGGCGCCCCGTGCTCCTCAGAACACCAGTCGTCCAGTTCGGCGATCGCGGCCCGGTAGACTTCGGCCGGATTGAGCGGTGATTGATAGCCAAGCTGGGCCGGCGCGGCGGGGTCGTGCGGACCGTCCATGTACCAGTCCGCCGCAATGCCGAAATCACCGGCAAGTTGCAGGTCGATGAAGACCGGAACGCGGGCCTCGATCGCACCGGGGCCGTCGCCCTCGGAAGGGATCAGCCGTGCCGTGGCAGCCAGTATGAAGGCCCATTCCTGAGCGCTGAAATAGGTCGGCTCATATTCGTCGAGCGGAACGGCAGGCGCGGACTGCGCCCATGCGGGATGTGTGATCGCCGAAAGCGCTGCGCCCGCGGCCGCGCTCTGGAGAAGTTGGCGGCGTGTCGTCTTGAAAGCGCTGGTGCTCATGCTGGCTCCCTGGCTGGCATTGGTCAAGCAACGATCAGGCGCCCCCCTGCGGCGAGACCCTCACTCAAGCATTGGTGGGTCCTTCGACGCAGTTCATTCAATTTCGATTATATGCCGAATTCCACCTCTGACAACCTTTGGTAGTTGATCCAGTGATGCACAGCGTGAAACGAGATCAGATCGCTGTCGATGATGCTGATGGTTGGCGGGACAAGCGTCCGCGGCGCATCGGTCAGCGATACGGGATCGATTCTGGTAAAGTACGATGCAATGCGGAGACCGACACCATTCGGCGCCGCAACTGGGCGCCGAATGGGTCGCAGATGCATAACGCGCTCGGCCGGAGACCGAGAGCGATAATCAGGCGGCCTTGTTCGCCTTGCGCTTGCCGGTGAACCGGCGCTTGCCCTTGTGCGGCGGCTTGCGGTGCTGCCGGTTTTCGCCCGCTGCGTCCTTGCCGCCTGCGCGCGCATGGGCCGGGGCAGAAGGCTTGCGGTCGTGGCGCCGACGCTCACCCGATTTGTGCCGCGGCGCGTCGCCGTCTCCAGCGCGGGCGGGAGCAAGCGGCCGAGGTGCGGGGTCCGGCTCTGCGGTACGATCGTCGGTGACGTCGATCTTTTGCCGAATGATACGTTCCACCTGGCGCAGCTTTGATCGCTCACCGGGATCGCACAGCGTGATGGCTGTTCCTTCGGCGCCGTTGCGGCCGGTTCGTCCGATGCGATGGACGTAGGTCTCCGCCTCGTCGGGCAGGTCGTAATTCACCACATGGCTGATGCCGGGCACGTCGATGCCGCGGGCCGCGATGTCCGTTGCCACCAGGATGCGCAGCGAACCGTCGCGAAAGCTCGTAAGCGCTCGCTGCCGGGCATTCTGGGACTTGTTGCCGTGAATGGCCGCGGCGGCAAAGCCGTCCTGCTCAAGCTGGCGCGTTACCTTGTCGGCGCCATGCTTGGTGCGGGCGAAGACGATGACCTGCGTCATCGCCGGGTCGGCCAGCAGCCCTGCCAGAACGTCGCGCTTCTGGCGGGTGCGGGCTAGGATCAGGTTCTGGCGGATCTCGGCAGCGGTCGTTGCCTGTTGCGCGACGGAAACACGCACAGGATTGCGCATCAGCCCAAGGGCAAGCGTTTCGATTTCCTTCGGCATGGTGGCCGAGAACAGTGCGACTTGACGTGAGGCATGCGTTGCTTTCGACAAGCGCTTGACATCATTAATGAAGCCCATGTCGAGCATACGGTCGGCCTCATCCAGAACCAGCCAGCGCGTCTCACCCAGGCGGACGTCGCCGGCGCGCACCAGATCGGTCAGCCGGCCGGGCGTGGCAATCAGTATGTCGACGCCCTGCCTGAGCCGCTTGACCTGGCTGAAGCGGGAGACCCCACCCAGAACCAGCGCCGTGGCGATATGCGCGCCCTTGGCGAGTTGCTTGATAGCATCGTCGATCTGCACCGCCAGTTCGCGCGTCGGCACGAGGATGAGCGCATGGGCGCATTTCGGTGTCCGCCTGGCGCCGAGCGCCATGATCCTTGACAGGATCGGCAGAGCGAAGGCGGCCGTCTTGCCCGACCCGGTCTGGGCGATGCCGAGCACGTCGCGGCCCTCGAGAAACGGTGGAATGGCCTGGGCCTGAATGGGTTTCGGTTCGGCAAAGCCGGCGGCGGACACTGTCTTTAAGAGCGAGCCGGCGATGCCGAGCTCGGCAAAGGTGCTGCCGGTGGCGTTTGAATTATCGATTGTCAAAATTCTTCTTCTTTCAGCGGCGATGGCCGCAACGATTGCGCGGCGGGGCGCAACCCGCCGGACGGAAATATGTGATTTGCGACAAGGCGGCGCATCTCCGCAGGAGATACGATCGGCTGCGCTGTCGTGCCCAGCGGCCTCATGCCGCGGGACTCTTTCTCCGTCTGCCGACTATTCGGGAAGGGGAGAGACTAGACGCAACCAGTCCCGTTCAAGGGGAAAGCCGGCGAGCCCGGCCTAAGCGCCTGGAGCGGCATATGGCGGTGTTCGGGCGCAATTGCAAGCAAATTCATGCTGCGGCGCAAAATGAGACAGTCGGATTAAACCGCGCGCAATGGCGCTTCAGGTGCTGGCGGCGGCCCGCGCCAGTTGGGCCAGGCTTGTCACCGTGTTCCAGTTGCGCGCCGTATTGGGAACGCCGATGCCCTTGTCGAACCGCGCCGCCAGCTTCAAGCGGCCAAAGCCGTCCGGCGTGAGAAGATAGGCCACACGATCGACCACGGCGATGCGCTCGCGGTCCGTTGCCACGGCCCGCAACGCGTCGAGGCGTGCCTCGTCGGGCGCTGCGGCCAGCACCGCTGCGTGCAGGAGCTTGGGCGCTCCCACCGCGTCGGGATAGGGGTTGTTGGCGATCAGCTTATCCCATTCATCGAGCGAGCGCACATGGATGTCCTTGGTGAAGCCGAATTCGCGCGCGCAGATGCGCGTGATCCGCTCCAGCATCTGCGCACGCGGCATATCGGTGGCAAGGAACGCATTGCCGCTGTTGATGTAGGTGCCGGGATTTTCGAAGCCGGCCTCTTCCAGCGCCTCGCGCAGCCGTTTCACCGGCAATTGCGTCGCGCCGCCGACCCCGCGAAACAGGATGAGATAGACGGTTCTGCCACTCATATGATCAGTTCCGCCAGCATCTCGTTGTTGGTGATGTCCTGATAGGCCCAGCCGGCCTCGCGGAAGCGTCGCGCCAACGTGTCGAAATTACGCCGCTCCTTCGTTTCGATGCCGATCAGCACCGAGCCGAAATTGCGCGCCGACTTCTTCAGATATTCAAAGCGCGTGATGTCGTCGTCGGGTCCCATGAGGTCGAGGAAGTTGCGCAAGGCACCGGGGCGTTGCGGGAAGCGAAAGACGAAATATTTCTTCAGCCCCTCGAAACGCAAGGCACGCTCCTTGACGTCGGGCAGCCGTTCGAAATCGAAATTGCCGCCCGACACGACGACCACGATTGTCTTGTTCTTCAACTCCCGCTTTGAAAAATCCTTCAGCGCGTCGATGGCAAGAGCGCCCGCCGGCTCCAGAACGACGCCTTCGATGTTGAGCATCTCGATCATCGTGGCGCAAAGCCGGTTTTCCGGGACGAGATGCACGTCTTCCGCCAGGTGATGCTTCAGCATCCGGTAGGGCTCGGCGCCGATTTCGGCGACCGCCGCGCCGTCGACGAAATTGTCCACCTTGGCGAGCTTTATGCGCCGACCTTCGGCAAGGGCCGATTTGAGGCTCGGCGCGCCCTCCGGTTCGGCGAAAACGAAACGCGGCGCCTGTCCAATCGCTTCGAAATAGCGCGTCACACCGCCTGCAAGCCCGCCGCCGCCGACCGGAAGGACGACCATGTCAGGGGCCTTGCCTGCGGGCAGCTGCGCCGCGATCTCGTGGGCGACGGTGGCTTGGCCTTCGACAATGTCCTTGTGGTCGAAGGGCGGAACCATCCGCGCGCCATGATCATTGGCGAAGGCGAGGGCGGCACGCAGGCACTCGTCGAAGAAGTCGCCGATCAGTCGAATCTCGATGAATTCGCCGCCGAAGATTCGCGTCTTGTCGATCTTTTGCTGCGGTGTGGTGACCGGCATGAAGATCACGCCATGGCGCTCGAAATGACGGCATACATAGGCAAAGCCCTGGGCGTGGTTGCCGGCCGAGGCGCAGACGAAGGAGTTGGCGGCATCGCTTCTGGCGAGTTCCTTGCGAAAGAAATTGAAGGCGCCGCGAATCTTGTAGGAGCGCACCGGCGAGAGGTCTTCGCGCTTGAGATAGATGTGGCCGCCATATTTGTCTGACAGGTGGTGATTGACCTGGAGGGGCGTTTCGGCGAACAGGCCGCGCAGGGTCTCTGCCGCTCGGTCGACGCGCTCGGCGAACGTATCCTTCGTCGTGTGCTTGCTCATTCGTTCGCCGCGCCGCTCCACAGTTGCACCTGTTTGCCCTATCGCATAAACCGTCGCTTCTAGCCAATGCCGGACCGGGGGCGGCGAGGGGGTCGCAGCCGGGTGTCGCGGCGCATTTCGAGGATGTCGTCTCCGTGCAAGCTCTTGCCGTCCGCGCCGCCGTCCATATTGCAGCAATTTTCGGCATTTATCTTTCAGCGGCCATGCTGGTCCCGGCCGCCGTCGATCTCTATTACGGGAACAAGGACTGGCGGGTCTTCGCCTTTTCGAGCTTCTTTCTCGGCGGATTGTCGCTCGCAATTGCGCTGGCGACGCAAGGGCGCCCGCCGGTCGCCTCGTCCCGTTTCGGCTTCCTGGTGGTCAATCTCCTGTGGTTCACGATGGCGCTTGCCGGCTCCATTCCCTTTGTCGCCTCGTCGCTGGAACTTGGCGTCGCCGATGCCGTCTTCGAATCGGTCTCCGGAATCACCACCACCGGCTCGACCGTGTTGACGGGGATCGATTTCATCCCGCCGGGCATCCTCATCTGGCGATCGATCCTGCAATGGATGGGCGGCCTTGGCGTTATCGTGCTCGGCCTGTTCCTGCTGCCGTTTCTCAACATTGGCGGTGTCAGCTATTTCAAGATCGAGTCTTCCGACATCGAAGACAGGCCCTTCGAGCGGCTTTCCGTCTTTGCGCTGAGTATTCTCGGCATCTATTCCGGTCTGACGCTGACCTGCGCGATTGCCTACGCGGCGGCCGGGATGAACGGGTTCGATGCCCTGAACCATGCTATGACGACGATGTCGACCGGCGGCTACTCCACGCACGACGCCTCGCTCGGCTACTACAGTGACAATCTGGCGGTCCTTTGGGTGTCGACACTGTTCATGTTCGTCGGCGGACTGCCATTTTCGATCCTGGTTCTCATGGCCATTCGCGGACGTCTCGACGCGGCCCGCGATCCGCAGATCAGGGTGTTCGCGGGCTATGTGCTCTTCTTCGCCCTCGCCGTCGCGATCTACCTTCGGATTTCGACCGGGGTGCCGTTCTTCGAAGCCCTGACGCACTCCATCTTCAATTTCATGTCAGTCATCACCACGACCGGCTATGCGAGCCAGGACTATTCGACATGGGGGCCTTTTGCCGTGGCCTGCGCCTTCGTAGCGACGTTTCTCGGCGGGTGCTCGGGTTCCACGTCCGGGGGGATCAAGGCCTATCGGTTTCTGATCGTGTTCGAATTGATGGCCAATGGTCTGCGCAAACTGATCTATCCCAACACGGTCATGCCGGTGCGATACGGGGATCGGCGGGTCGACGACGACATGCAGCGCTCCGTCGTCCTGTTCATCTCGGCCTTTTTCGTCATCTGGGCGATTGCCTCTATCCTGCTGGCGGCAACGGGGTTAGATCTTGTAACCGCAATTTCAGGCGCGCTGACCGCGCTGACGAATGTCGGCCCCGGTCTTGGCGAGATGATCGGGCCGTCCGGCAATTTCTTCGGCGTTTCCGATACGGGCAAGTGGATCCTGTGTCTTGTCATGCTTCTGGGTCGGTTGGAGATCCTGACCGTTCTGGTAATCTTCACGCCGGCTTTCTGGGGACGTTGAAACCATTGTTTCTGCTTCGACAAACTCGTGAACCCGACGCGCCGGACAATGCTGGACGGTCCGGCCGGTGGCCGTTATCCGGATGGTTGAGACACAGTGCCAGGCAGGATTTTGCATTGAATCGAACATCCCTGCGCGCATGCCGTCCCGCTTTTGTCGTGCTGGCCATGAGCCTGGCTCTTGCGGCCTGTGCCGGGCGCCCCACCGAGGATCTCCTGTCGAATCACATCCTGCCGGCGCAGCAGTCGCAGATTGCCGACACGCATCGCATCTATGTGGCCACGACGCGGGCGCGCGCATCACGAAATGCCGAGCTCTACACCGGCGACCGCGCCTCGCAACTGAGCTATGCCCGCGTCGATGTTTCCGTGCCGGCCATCCACAAGACCGGTGAGATCGAGTATCCCAAGCTGGGTCCGCGCGACCCGGCCAAATATTTCACCGCCACAAGCGCCGCGACCTATCCCCAGGAGGAGGGCATCGTGGCGGAACTGGCCGAGTCGATCCGCAAGGACGGCGGCCGGGCGCTCGTCTTCGTCCACGGCTACAACACCCGTTTCGACGAGGCCGTCTATCGGCTGACACAATTCGTGCAGGACGCAGACTATCCCGGCGCCCCGGTTCTGTTTACCTGGGCTTCGGGCGGGCGCGTCGTCGACTACATCTATGATCGGGACAGTTCGACCCTTGCCAGGGACGGGCTGGAGCGGACCTTGCGCATGGTCCGCAAGGCCGGTGCGAAGCGCATCGACATCATCGCCCATTCCATGGGCAACTGGGTGACTCTTGAGGCCCTGCGGCAATTGGCGATCACCGGCGACCGCGACCTCGGCGGACGGCTGGGCGACGTCATCCTGGCCTCGCCGGACGTCGATGTGGATATCTTCAAGAGCCAGATGCGGCGCTATGGCGTGCCCGACAAACCCTTCTTTGTCTTGCTGTCGGGCGACGATCGTGCGCTCAACGTTTCCGGGCTCATTGCCGGCAACAGGCCTCGGCTGGGGCGGTATGAGGACGCCGGTGACATTGCGGCCTACGGCGTCACGGTCGTCAACGTGACCAACGTGGAGGCCGGGGACATGGCAAATCACACGAAATTTGCCGACAATCCCGTCCTGGTGACTTTGATCGGCGATCGGTTGCGGCGAGGCGACAACCTCGCGCAGGAGGAGGACGATCTGGGCAACCATATCGAGCAACTGGCGCGCGGCATCGGCCAGACCGCCTTTTCGGCCGCGAGCATCGTCATCACGACGCCGGCGGCACTGGTCGGCGCCGCGGTGAGTCCCCGGTAGGGACTGCCGCGAACCTGGGTCACACGAACAGATCGACCTTGGCGAATTGCGTCACGTCGACGATCCCGACATCCGAAATCCTGAGCTCAGGTATGACGACCAGCGCCAGCAGCGAATGCTGCATATAGGCGTTGTTGAGCGAGCAGCCCATGTCGCGCATGGCACGGGTCAGCTTTTCGGCCTTCTCCGCAACGATCTCGGCGCGTTCATCCGACATCAGCCCGGCGATCGGCATTTCCACCAGCGCCAGCTCCTTGCCCTTGGAAAACATGATCACGCCGCCGCCCACCTGGCCGAGCCGGTTGGCCGCCGCAGCCATGTCCTGCTTGTTGGTGCCCACCACGATCATGTGGTGCGAATCATGCGCCACCGTCGAGGCCATGGCGCAATCCTGCGTATAGCCGAAGCCGGAGACGAAGCCGTTGACCACGGCGCCGGTGCCGCGATGGCGTTCGACAAGCGCGATCTGGCAGACGTCGTTGCGCCGGTCCATGCCGACGATGCCCTTGGCGACCGGCAGATCGGCCTCCAAGGCCCGCGTCGGCGCCTGGTTCTCGATCACCCCGATCACCCGGGCGCGCGCCTCGCGTGTGCCCTTTGGCGCGGCGATGTCGAAATCCTTGGCGGCCAACCGGTGACCCAGCTTGACGGTGTTCCTGGCCGAGGCGGGATAGGACCAGGCCGGTATGTCGATCTCGAGCTGGCCGTTGCGCGCCAGTCGGACGCCGCGCCCGTAGACCTCGTCTATGGTCAGCGCCGCCAGGTCGGAGACGATGAGGAAATCGGCCAGGCGTCCAGGAGCGATCGAGCCCAGTTCGCGTTCGAGCCGGAAATGCTGCGCCGTGTTGAGGGTCGCCATCTGGATCGCGGTGATGGGGTTCAGCCCCTGCGCGATGGCGTGGCGCACCACGCGGTCCATATGGCCGTCCTTGACCAGCGTGCCGGAATGGCTGTCGTCGGTGCACAGGATGAAATTGCGCGGATCGAGTCCCTGTTCGGTGACCGCCTTTACCTGGCTTGCCACGTCGTACCAGGCCGAACCCAGCCTCAGCATCGCCTTCATCCCCTGGCGCACGCGGGCAATCGCGTCCTCGGCCCGCGTTCCCTCATGATCGTCCTCCGGGCCGCCGGCGACATAGCCGTGAAACGGCAGGCCGAGATCGGGCGAGGCATAGTGGCCGCCGACCGTGCGTCCGGCCGCCACGGTGGCGGCAATCTCGCCGCGCATCGTGGCGTCATTGGCGGCCACGCCGGGAAAATTCATCACCTCGCCGAGCCCGATGATATTGTCCCAGGCCATGGCTTCGTTGACCTCTTTCGGGCCGAGCGCCGCGCCGGCATTTTCCAGGCCCGGCGCCGAGGGCACGCAGGACGGCATCTGGACATAGACGTTGACCGGCTGCGCCGTCGCCTCGTCATGCATCAGGCGTACGCCCTCCAGCCCCAGGACATTGGCGATCTCGTGCGGATCGATGAACATCGAGGTCGTGCCGTGGGGGATGACGGCGCGGCAGAACTCGGTCACCGTCACCATGCCGCTTTCGACATGCATATGCGCATCGCACAGGCCCGGCACCAGGTAGCGCCCGGCGGCATCGACCACCCGCGTGCCTTCGCCGATGGCGTGGCTGGCATCGGGCCCGCAATAGGCGAAGCGTCCGCCGGCTATGGCGATATCGGTGGCCGGGATGATCTCGCCCGAATGAACATTGACCCAGCGGCCGTTGCGCACGACGAGATCGGCCTTTTGCCGTCCCATGGCGACGTCGACGAGAAGCGGCGCCACGTCGCTCCATGTTGCGGGTTTGTGGAAGGACGTCTTGGTCTTGGCGGGCATGTGCATTCTCCTGAGTCGAGCGAATGTGCCAAGTCCGGTCGACAAGCGCCAGCCCTGTTCGCGGATTGGCGACGCCGCGCCGGTCGAGCGCCTGAAGGTGCAGAAGGGGTACGGGCGTTTGCCGGGGAGACGTTTGCGCTCAGCGGTAGCAGGATGTGCGCGAGACCCGGCCCCGCGACAGGGCGCTGCGCTCGCCGCAGGCGCTGCCGTCGATCATCAGGTCGTACGGGCACTGGCAGTCGCCGGCCTGTGGCCCGCGTATCGGCGCGCCCCTGTTCACCGCCGCGGACACCGACATGGCAGGCCGCCGGCGGTCTTCGGGTTGCGGCTTTGGCTTGGGCACGGCCGCGGATCTGACAGCGATCTCTGCCTTCGGGCGAGGCACCGGCCGCGAAAGCGCCCCGGTCGCCATCCTGTCCTCCCGGTGGTTTCGAGCATTCGGTCGGCTGGCGGGCAGGGCAACACGCACCGGCAGGCGCGGCCGCGACGTTTGCGCCGGTGCTATGCGATGCGAAGATCCGCCTTTCGTGCCGGTTCGCACCGGAACGTCCTGATGATAAGCCCACGCGCCGGCGGCGAGCGCGCCGACAAGCAGCCATTTGAGCGGAGGAAGCGTGATTCCAGCCATGGCCGCATATTGGGTCGCAAGGCTTAAGGTGGCGTTGACGATACTATCCCTGGCAACGAGCGCAGCGAATATGCCGTGAGCGAAAGGATGATGCGGACGCATCCAGGCCGCGACTTCGGCCCGGGCATTGCCCGCCCCCGCGGAGATGGTGAGCGCAGCGAATTCGTCGGGAGCGAAAGGATGATGCAGACGCATCCAGGCCGCGACTGCGGCCCGGGCATTGCCCGCCCCCGCGGAGACGGTGAGCGCAGCGAATTCGTCGGGAGTGAAAAAAGTGGTGCGGACGCCGGGACTCGAACCCGGAAGGCCGAAGCCGAGGGATTTTAAGTCCCTTGCGTCTACCAGTTCCGCCACGTCCGCGCGCGCCAAGCCGTAGCCGAGCGGTGACGTCCGATCAAGCGGCGAGTGGTCGAGCGGCGCTAATCCGGATTGGGCGGGGAGAGAGGCCTCACCCCGCCCGGTCAGGATCAGCCGTGCAGCTTGATGGCGATCTCGGCGACACGGTGTCCCTGGAACTCGGCGCCTTCCAGCTCCTGCTTGGAGGGCATGCGCGAGCCGTCGCCATTGGTTGTGGTCGTCATGCCGTAGGGCGCGCCGCCGCGCACCACGTCGTTGCCCATCTGCTCCTGATAGGCATAGGAGAGCGGAACGATGACCATGCCGTGATGCTGCAACTGGACCTGCGTCGAGATCAGAGCGAGCTCGGCGCCGCCGTGCTGGGTCGCCGACGAGACCATCACCGAGCCGACCTTGTTGATGAGCGCGCCCCTGGCCCAGAGCGGACCGGTCTGGTCGAAGAAGTTCTTCATCTGCGACGACATTGCGCCGAACCGGCTGGAGACGCCGACGATGATCGCGTCGTAATTCTCGAGCTCGGCCGGGTCGGCGATCGATGCCTCCTGGTCGAGCTTGTAATGCGCCGCCTTGGCGACCTCTTCGGGAACGAGTTCCGGAACCCGCTTGATGGTGACGTCGGCGCCGGCGGCGCGGGCGCCTTCGGCGGCCGCCTTGGCCATCGCTTCCATGTGGCCCCAGCTCGAATAATATAGGACAAGCACTTTCGCCATGCTTCCAGGCTCCTTGTGGTGATTGCGGGATTGCGTTGCACGGCGGGTGCCGTGGCGCTTTGTCGGTTGCCGCACTGCGACGGCTACGCTCCAAGACTTACGAGATCGCACGCCGATCAGAAATCTCCCGATTGGCGACGGATCGTTCACCCATTGCCCGCTTGGGCCGTCGGCGGTATGTGCAAGGGGCGCAATATGAGGACGTTTCGATGCCAGACATTGTGACGGCGGCCATGATCGTGATCGGCGACGAGATCCTGTCGGGCCGGACGAAGGACCGCAATATCGGGCATCTGGCCGAGATGATGACCGCGGTCGGCATCGATCTGGCCGAGGTTCGCATCGTCGCCGACGACGAGGCGGCGATCGTGGCGGCGGTGAACGCCCTGCGCGCGAGCAACACCTACGTCTTCACGACGGGCGGCATCGGTCCCACGCATGACGACATCACCGCCGAATCGATGGCCAAGGCGTTCGGTCTGCCCTGCGAATACGATGCCAAGGCCTATGCGATGCTGGCGGCCCACTACGCCGAGCGCGGCATGGAGTTCACCGAAGCACGCAAGCGCATGACGCGCATGCCGCGCGGGGCCGAGCATATCGACAATCCGGTTTCGATGGCGCCGGGCTTCCACATCGAAAACGTCTATGTGATGGCCGGCGTGCCGGCGATCTTCCAGGCCATGCTGGATACGGTCGTGCCGACCTTGAAGACCGGCACGAAACTTCTTTCGGCGACCATTCAATGCCCGTTCGGCGAAGGCACGATCGGCGACCGGCTGGCGGCGATCCAGAAGACGCACCCCGACACGATCATCGGATCCTATCCCAAATATCTCGACGGCAAGTTCTGGACCGAACTGGTGGTGCGGGCGCGCTCGCAAACCGCGCTGGAAGCTGCGCGGGCCGACATCGCGGGGATGGTCGACGGCCTCGTCGCGGCGCGCGACGGAGGCGCCTATTGATCTCGCGCAACGCGCGGAACCGCGTCGTGCTATTATTCGTTCAACTTCAAGCCGGTGCGCCGGCGAGCGATGGAGAGCGCGGTGGCCTACAAGACGATCGTCGTCGTATTGCAGAATGAGGAAGACGGGACTCGAGCGCTCGAATGCGCCTGTGCGCTGGCGGCGCGGTGGGAATGCCATCTCGTCGGTGTCCACGCCGAGCCCTTGCCGATGCCCATCGCCTCGCCCATGGGGTTTCCCGACGCGACCTTGATCACGACGGGCGAGGAAGCCAATCGCGAACGCGCCGAGAGCCTGGGGCGGCTGTTCCATGCCCGCATGGCGCGTGAGGACTTTTCGGCCGAATGGCGCGCCCTGCAGAGCGTGTCCGGCGACAGTGCCCTGTCGGCCATGGAAAGCGCGCGCTGCGCCGACATTGTCGTCGTGGCCCAGCCAAGCGGCGACATGTCGACCGGCGGTGCGCCTGACATCGACACGTTGATCCAGAGCGGCGGGCGGCCGCTTCTGCTCGTGCCGGCAGGCAGGGGCGGGACGGAGGTGGCGGCGCGCCGTGTCGTGTTGGCCTGGAACGGATCGCGCGAGGCTGCCCGCGCGGCCTTCGATGCATTGCCATTCCTCGAAGCGGCCGAAGAAGTGACCGTTCTCACGGTTGACCCTGTCACCAACAACACTCAGGCGGGCGCGATGAGCGGTGCCGAGATCGCCACCACATTGTCCCGCCACGGCGTGAAGGCAACCATCGAGACCGTGCAATCGGAAGGACGCTCCGTGGCGCGTACGATCGGCGACAGGATCGACGAAATCGGCGCCGACCTGCTGGTCGCCGGGGCCTTCAGCCATTCGCGCATCAAGGAAATGATCTTCGGCGGCACGACCCGTTCGCTCATCGACGAACCGCCCTGCCTGTCGCTCTTGTCGCGCTAGTGGAACGAATTTGACATTCGATACCCACTCGATGTCGACCCCGAGATCGAATGTCAAATTCAAAAGTTCCACTGGAATCATAAAGTTGCTAGTGGTTCTTTTGTTTCCAACATTTGCCCTCAGGGCCGATACAAATGGGATGCAAATGTTGGAAACGAACCATGTTCCAGCATAGTGATCTGGCGCGCAATTGCTGGGCCGCTCGTCCCGGGGATGAGGTCAGGGTTTGCGCCGGCGCTTGTTCATGCCGGTGGCTCGCCCGATCAGGTAGAAATAGAGCCGGTACGGCAGCAGATTGACCAGTTTGAGCGGCCATATCAGCCGGCGCGGCATGGTGACCTCGAAGCCGCCTTTCTCGATCCCGTCGACAATGCGCCGCGCGGCCTGTCCGGCCGGCATCAGTGCGGGCAGGCGCGACCGGCCGGGTTCCGTCAGCGGCGTGTCGATGAAGGCGGGGTTGATGATCTGAATGCGGATATTCAACCGGTCGAAATCGAACTTCAGCGATTCCGCGATATTGTTCAGCGCGGCCTTGGTGGAGCCATAGGCGGATGCCAACGGGACCCCGCCATAGGCCGAAGCGGATCCCATGATGACGATATGCCCGCGCTGGCGTGCTTTCATCCTTGCGGCGATCGGGGCCAGGCAGTTGATGACACCGAAAAGATTGAGCTCGTAGGTCAATCGGAAATTCTCGATGTCGAGCCTTTCGCCGCGCGCTGGAAGGAAGCGGCCCGCATTGAGAAAGGCGAGCGAAACCGGTCCGAGTTCGCTTTCGATCCTGGCAAGTGTCGCCGCTGCCGCCGCCTCGTCGGTAACGTCGCACGGCATGGAGACGATTCGGCCCGAAAGGCCCTCGGCTTCGCTGACGAGCTCGGCAAGCATATCGGCACTGCGTGCGCTCGCGGCCACGACGTAGCCGCGACGGGCCAGATCCAGTGCGACGGCGCGTCCGACGCCGCTGCTGGCTCCAGTGACCCAGGCAGGGCCGTCACCCGGGCGGGCACGATAAAGCCTCATACGCAACTCCCTTTAGACGAACAGATAAACATTCACGACGGTCAGGGCCAAGATGTGTTGCCTAACAGGATTCGGCCCACCTTGTGACCGGCGCAATCGCGTATCGGCGGCGTTGATACACGGGCGCGCGGCCCCTGTCGCTCCCCGGCTATCGGGTGCCGGCAACGAACACCCTGATTTGAGGGCTGCTGCAGGTCGAAAAGCCTTCCATTCGGCGCAATGGAGAAATATCCCTTCTTGAAAGCGCAAGATCGTGTCCTTAGACCAATAGCAGGCTGGAGGAATTCCGGCAGGTAACGGGCGGCGGCCGATGGGCCGGCCGCGGGAAACGCGAAGGACCGGACATGTATCGTACCGTCATCGACGCCATCGGAAACACGCCGCTGATCCGGCTGAACAAGGTATCGGACGAGACCGGCTGCGAGATCCTCGGCAAGGCCGAATTCATGAATCCCGGCCAGTCGGTCAAGGACAGGGCAGGGCTGTTCATCATTCGTGATGCCGAGAAAAAGGGCCTCTTGCGGCCGGGCGGCGTGATCGTGGAAGGCACCGCCGGCAATACCGGCATCGGGCTCACCGTTGTCGCGAAGGCGCTTGGCTACCGCACGGTCATCGTCATTCCCGAAACGCAGAGCCAGGAAAAGAAGGATGCGTTGCGCGTGCTGGGCGCTGAACTCATCGAGGTCCCGGCCGTGCCTTACAAGAACTCGAACAATTACATAAAAGTGTCCGGCCGCCTGGCCGAGCAACTGGCGCGCACCGATCCCAATGGGGCGATCTGGGCCAACCAGTTCGACAATGTCGCCAATCGTGACGGCCATGTCGTCACAACGGCCCAGGAAATCTGGCAGCAGACGGATGGTAAGGTTGACGGATTCGTCTCGGCAGTCGGGACCGGCGGCACGCTGGCCGGGGTTGCGGCCGGACTGAAGGAGAAGAACAAGGACGTCAAGATTGCTCTGGCCGATCCGCTCGGTGCGGCCCTTTATTCCTTCTACACCGAAGGTGTCCTGAAGGCCGAGGGCAGTTCCATCACCGAGGGCATCGGACAGGGGCGGATTACCGCCAATCTGGACGGTTTTACGCCCGATTTCTCCTATCAGGTTCCCGACGAGGAAGCGCTGCCGTTCGTCTTCGATCTCGTGCAGCAGGAGGGCCTGTGCCTTGGCGGCTCGACCGGCATCAACATCGCCGGCGCCGTGAGGCTCGCCCGCGAGCTTGGGCCGGGCCATCGGATCGTGACAATCCTTGCCGATTATGGCACGCGTTATCAGTCGAAGCTTTTCAACCCCGATTTTCTGCGCTCGAAGAAGCTGCCTGTGCCGGAATGGATGGACGCTAAGAGCGCGATCGAGGTTCCGTACGAGGATGTCGCCTGATGCCCCATGTGACTCAAGCCCTTTTTCGCGAAGAACCCTATCTTTCGACCGGTGAGGGCCGGGTGGTCGCAATCAATGAGCGCGGCGGCATCATTTTGAACCAGACCAATTACTACGCGACCTCGGGCGGACAGCCGGGCGACACGGGATTTTTCGAACGCGCTGACGGCTCTAAGATCCAGATTGCGGCAACGGTGACCGGAGAAACCAAGGACGAGATCATCCACGTGCCGGCCGCCGGCGCGGCGATGCCACAGGTCGGCGAGGATCTGGTGCTGCACATCGACTGGGACCGGCGCTACAGGCTCATGCGCATGCACACGGCCTGCCATCTGTTGAGCGTGGTGTGCCCCTTTCCGATCACCGGCGCGGCAGTGGGCGAGGAGGAATCGCGCGTCGATTTCGACCTGCCGGATGCCGGCGTCACCCGCGAAGGCGTGAGCGAGGCGATGATGCAGTTGGTGTCGGCCAACCATCCCGTCTTCACGCGCTGGATCACCGAGGACGAACTCGCCGCCAATCCCGATCTTGTGAAATCGAAGAATGTGCGTCCGCCGGCCGGTATGGGTCGCATCCGCCTGGTCTGCATCGGGGCGGATGGTGCTGTCGACAGCCAGCCCTGCGGCGGCACGCATGTGAGCGAGACGCAGGAAGTGGGCGAGATCCATATCGGCAAGATCGAGAAGAAGGGGCGCGAAAACCGCCGTTTTCGCATCCGCTTCGGGGCGCTGCCGGCCTGAGGGCCAGGAAACCGAACGACGATCGAGGCGTTGAGCGATCATGACCGGCGAGAATTTTTTTGTTACGTCCGATTGGATGGCCGAGCATCTCGGCGATCCCGGCCTTTCGATCATCGATGCCTCTTGGTACCTGCCCGCCCAGGGGCGCGACGCGCGGGCCGAATATGACGCGGCCCATATTCCGGGCGCCGTCTTTTTCGACCAGGACCTCATTGTCGAACCCGAATCCGACCTGCCGCACACCCTGCCTTCGCCGGACGATTTTGCCCGCCATGTCGGTTCGATGGGTGTCGCGGCCGATGATCTGATCGTCGTCTATGACGGTCCCGGCCTGTTTTCGGCGCCGCGGGTGTGGTGGATGTTCCGCATCATGGGCGCGCGCAATGTGCGCCTGCTCGAAGGCGGCATGGACGGCTGGACGAGCGAGGGCCGGCCGGTGACGGCCGAACCGACGAAGATCGCGCCGAATTATTTCCGGACCGACTTCGACGCCGCACGCGTCGCGATGCTCGCCGACATGCGCGACATTGTTGCGACGGGCGCCGCGCAAGTGGCCGACGCCCGCCCGCCGGCGCGTTTTGCCGGCCTCGACCCCGAGCCACGCCCGGGCGTACGCGGCGGTCATATGCCGGGCGCGGCCAATGTGCCGGCCCTGTCGCTTGCCCGCGAGGGGCGGCTGCGGCCGGCAGAGGAACTGCGTGCCGCATTTGAGGATGCGGGCGTCGATCTCGCCCGCCCGGTGGTGACCTCTTGCGGCTCCGGGGTCACCGCGGCGGTGCTGACGCTTGCGCTGGAGACGCTCGGCCATACGGACAACCGCCTCTATGACGGGTCGTGGACGGAATGGGGCGGACGACAGGATACGCCGGTGATCAGCGGGGACGAGCCTTCGTGACAGGCAGGAAAGGCAACCTGGCCGCCCGTATCACGCATCTGGAAATGACCGCGCCGCCTGTCATCCGCGTTCCCATGCCGGTCGGACCGAAGCTCGCCATCATGCAGGTGGGCTCCATTCCGCCGCACTTCTACCGCTATCTTTACGAACAGGTCGGCAAGCCGCATCACTGGATGATGCGCCGATCGCTGAACGACGAACAGCTTGCCGGCGCGCTTCACCGGCCGGAAACGCAGATCGAGGTGCTCTATGTGGACGGGGCGCCGGCCGGCTTTTTCGAGCTCGATCTTTTCGCCGTGCCCGAAAGCGTGGAGATCGTCTATTTCGGCTTGATACCCGATTTCCAGGGCAGGGGGCTTGCCCGCTTCTTCTTGTCCGCCGCGATCTTCGCCGCCTGGTCGCATGATCCCGGCAAGGTCACCATTCATACCAACACGCTCGACAGCCCGCGCGCCCTGCAGATCTACCAGAAGATGGGTTTTGTTCCCGTTGCATGGTCGGAAGAGGACGTGGTGCCCTGGATCTAGTTCAGGATATGCAGGAATCGGGTGGCGCGCTTCTGCCGTATCGACGACAAACGGCCTTGCTGAATATCCAGGGAGGCCAGGATGCTTATCCGCTATATTGCCATGCCCACGGAGCGGGCGAGGGCGCATCAAGCCGGCGCGGTGGACGCCTATGGGCTTCGGCCCGAGCGCCGAATTTCCGACGGTGACGGCGTTCCCTGCCGTCACTGCCTGAAAAACGTTCCGCGCGGCAAGGAATATCTCATCTTGTCCTATCGCCCGTTCGACACCTTGCAGCCCTATGCCGAGACCGGCCCGGTTTTCCTGTGCGCCGAGGCTTGCGAGCGGGCGCCCGAAACCGACGTGCTGCCGGAGATGTTCCGCGCGACACCGGATTATATCGTCAGGGGATATGATCACGACGAACGCATCGTCTACGGCACCGGCGCGGTGATCGCCACGCATCGCATCTGCGCCCGGGCCCATGAATTGCTGGCGCGCGAGGATGTGGCCTATCTGCACATGCGCTCGGCGCGCAACAATTGCTACCAGTTGCGCATTGAGCGGGCCGCCGTGACGCAGGCCTGAATCTGACATTCGACACCCACTCGATGTCGACCCCGTGATCGAATGTCAAATTCAAAAGTTCCACTAGAATCATAGACTTGCTAGTGGTTCTCTTGTTTCCAACATTTGCCCTCAGGGCCGATACAAAAGGGATGCAAACGTTGGAAACGAACCACTAGGAGCCTGTCCAGATAGCTCCGGCATAGGGCTGTTGGCTGAACGATAGTGGGTTCATGCCGCTTGGGCGAGCTTGGTGAGGTT
>NZ_WOAC01000025.1 GCF_009749525.1 Mesorhizobium xinjiangense
CCGCGCATCGCAAATCACTCCATCGCTCCCAGCCGAGTGAATCACAATTCCCGTGCCATTGTTGGAGTTTTTCAGCAACCTGCTAGATCGGTTCTCGACTTGGCGCAATTTCGGACGGAGAACCGGATTCCACTTCTCCTGGAATTGCTCTATGCGGTTGGACATGAAGATCCTGGCCATCGACACCGCCGCCGCATTCTGCGCCGCCTGCCTCTATGACAGCGCGGACGCAATCGTGCTCGGGCGCGAGACGCTGGAGATCGGCAAGGGCCATGCCGAGCGCCTGATGGGCGTGATTGCGGCGGCGCTCGAACAATCCGGCCTGACCTATGGCGACCTCGACGCGATCGCCGTCTCGGTCGGACCGGGCTCGTTCACCGGCATCCGTATCGGTGTCGCCGCCGCACGCGGCCTGGCGCTTGCGCAGGACATTCCCTGCGCCGGCGTGACGACGCTCGAGGCGCTGGCTTTCGAAGCGCAGAACGCTTTCCCCGGACGCTCGGTGCTTCCGGTCCTCGACGCCAAGCGCGAGGAAATCTATGCCGCGCTCCACGGCGCCGACGGTTCTGCGGTGCTTGCTCCGATGGTCACCGACGCGAAAGACGCCGCGGCGATCGCCCGCGAGCATGATGCGGTTCTGGTCGGCTCGGCCGCCGAGGTCGTCGCCGGCGTGGCCGATGGGACGCTGGATGTCGCCGGCGGCGGCCAGACCGCCGATATTGCCAGCTTCGCGGCAGTCGCGGCCCAAAAGGGTTTCGACGGCGCGAAACCGGCGCCACTCTATCTGCGCGGGGCGGATGTGCGGCCGCAATCCGGCTTTGCGCTGCCAAGGAAAACCGCCTCATGAAGCTGCCCTTCGGCACGACGCGCAAACGCGAATTCGCCATCGAGATGTTGCGCCCGGACCATGCGCCGGCGCTGGCACGCCTGCATGCGGGGGAATTCACCCGCGCGTGGACGGATGGCGAGTTTTCGGTCCTGCTCGAACAGGAACCGGTGTTCGGCTTTGCCGCGCGCGAGGTGGGCCAACCGAAAGGAGATCCGGCCGGCTTTGTCCTGGCACGGCAGGCCGCCGGCGAAGCGGAGATCCTCACCATCACCGTGGCGCGCGCCCGACGCCGGCAGGGCCTCGGCTGGCTCTTGATGGACGCGGTGCTGCGCGAGTTGCACGGACAGCGCGCCGAATCGCTGTTTCTGGAGGTCGACGAGACGAACCTGCCGGCCTGTTCGCTCTACCGGCGGCTCGGCTTCCAGGAAGTCGGCAAACGGCCGGGCTATTACGAACTCGCCGAACGCGGCCGATCCAACGCGCTCGTCATGCGCCGCGATCTGCGCTGACGCGGGCCGAGAACGACCGGGTTGTGAAGGAGCCGGCCCAGATGCACCTCGACACCCCCCTCTGGTTCCGAGCTTGTCGAGGGGCCGGCCATCTCCCCCGCAAGGGGGGAGATTGGCTCACGTCCCGACCACCGCTCTTTCTGCAGCTTTGGCGATTGGCGGCGCAGGTCGATGAAGGCGTAATCTCCCCCCTTGCGGGGGAGATGGCCGGCAGGCCAGAGGGGGGTGTGGTGCGTGTCACTCCATCAGTGCCCCAGAACGCAAGCCGTTAGGTACCGGCGATGGCTACGCATCCCCTGCCGGGACGGATCCGGGCCAGCCTGGCGATCGCCGCGGTCGCCTGCACGACGCTGGTCGGCATTCCGATACAGATGCTGGCCGTGAAGACCGGCTTTCCGCCGCCCGGCCTGATCCCGCGCCTGTGGCACCGCATGGCGCTGAAGCTGCTCGGCATCCGGGTTCACGTGCATGGCCGTCCCGAACAGGCGCGCCCCCTCATGATCGTCGCCAACCATGTCTCGTGGAGCGATATCTGCGTGCTCGGCGCGATTGCCGAGCTTTCCTTCGTCGCCAAGTCCGACATGGCGGGCTGGCCGCTCTTCGGCCTTCTGGCGAAGCTCCAGCGCACCGTGTTCGTCGAACGCGAGCGCCGGCGCAAATCCGGCGAACAGGCAAGCGCGCTGGCGCGGCGGCTGGAGGCCGGCGATGTCATGGTGCTTTTCGCCGAAGGCACGACCTCGGACGGCAATGTCATGCTGCCGTTCAAGTCGACGCTGTTCGGCGCCGCCCAGCACGCCCTCGGCAACGGTGACGGGCTGGAACGCGTTGTGATCCAACCCGTCACCATTGCCTATACGCGGCTGCACGGCATGCCGATGGGACGCCAGCATCGCCCCCACGCGGCCTGGATCGGCGACAGCGACCTGGTTCCCCATATCGGCAGTCTCATCACCGAAGGCGGCATGGACGCCGAGGTCCATTTCGGAGAGCCGATAGCGTTCGAGCCCGGCGGCGACCGCAAACGCATCTCGCGCGCGGCGGAAGAGCAGATCCGCCGAAAACTGGCCGATGTGCTGCGCAATCCGGCACCATCGAAGCATGCGGGAAGCACGAGCCGGTAAGTGATCAGTCCAGCGTCCGGCGGAACCGTGCCAGCGCGATGGCGGCAAAGAAGACCACGAAGCCCACGAGCCACACGATTTCCGGGGCAATCGACTGCAGGCCCGCGCCCTTCAGCATCACCGCGCGAATGACGCGCAGGAAATGGGTGAGCGGCAGGAGCTCGCCGAGCAGCTGCGCCCAGCCGGGCATGCCGCGATAGGGGAACATGAAGCCCGAAAGCAGGATCGACGGCAGGAAAAAGAAGACGGTGAGCTGCAGGGCCTGCATCTGGGTGCGTGCGATGGTGGAGATGGTGTAGCCGAGCAGGACGAGGGCGAGCACGAAGACCAGGATGGCCGAAAGCAGCAGCAGGAGCGAGCCGACGAAGGGCACCGAGAACAGGAGCTTCGAGGCGGCCAGGACGACGACCACCTGCACCGCGCCGACGACGAGATAGGGCAGCACCTTGCCCAGCATGATCTCGAGCGGGCTGGCCGGCATGGCGAGCAGGTTTTCCATCGTCCCGCGCTCGGTCTCGCGGGTCAGCGCGATCGACGTCATCATGACCATGGTCAATTGCAGGATCACGCCGAGCAGGCCGGGGACGATGTTGAACTGCGAGATCAGTTCCGGATTGTAGCGGCGATGAACGATTACCTCGAGGCGCGAGCGCGCCTCCTCGTCCGCCACCTGCTGGCGCCCCTGCTCGCGCAGCAAGGCCTCGCTCGCCACGGTCGACAGTGTCGAGATGGCACCGCTCGCCACGGCGGGATCGGTGGCATCGGCCTCGATCAGGATCTGCGGATTGTCGCCGCGGTCGACGCGACGGGCGAAGTCGGACGGGATCGTGACGACGAAGGAGACGGCACCTGAGGCCATCAGCCGCTCGGCCTCCGCCGCGCTTTCGACGACATGGCCGAAGCGGTAGTAGTCGGTCGTTTCCAACGCCGTCACCATGGCGCGGGTGTAATGATCGTTGCTGAGCGCCACGAGTGCGGCCGGCAGCCCCCGCGGATCGTTGTTGATGGCGTAGCCGAACAGCACCAGCTGCATCAAGGGCACGCCGAGCATCATGGCAAAGGTGATGCGGTCGCGCCGCATCTGGATGAACTCCTTGATCAGCAGCGCCGCAAGGCGAGGCCAAGAGAAGACCATGCTCGTGGAGCTCAGCTTCATCCCATATTGTCCTTCGCGTCCGCCATGAACTGGATGAAGACATCCTCCAGGCTCGTTTCGCCGGGGGTCACCGTTATCCCTTCACGCCCGTCGAACTCGGCCAGCGAATGGCGCAGCGCCTCGGCGTCCGAGCCGACGACATGCAGCGTTGCGCCGAAGGGCGCGACCTGCTCGACGCCGGGCCTTCCCTCGAGCGCCGCCGCCACCTCGTTGAGCCTGGCGCCGGCGACCACGAAAGTCGTCAGCCCGGCATTGCGGATCACCTCGTTCACCGTCCCGGTGGTCAGCATCCGGCCATAGGAGATGTAGGATATGCGGTGGCAGCGTTCGGCCTCGTCCATGTAGTGGGTCGACACGAGCACTGTCAGCCCGCCGCGCGCGAGCTGGTGAATCTCGTCCCAGAAATCGCGCCTGGCCTTGGGATCGACGCCGGCCGTCGGCTCGTCGAGCAGCAGCAGCTTGGGATGGTGCATGATACAGGCGGCGAGCGCGAGACGCTGCTTCCAGCCGCCCGACAGCGTCCCGGCGAGCTGGTTGCGGCGCGTTGTCAGGCCGAGATCATCGAGCGTGCGGCGCACATGGGTGCGGACCGGAAAGAGCCCGTAGAGCCGGGCGACGAATTCGAGATTCTCGGCGATGGTCAGGTCCTCGTAGAAGGAGAACTTCTGCGTCATGTAGCCGACCTCGCGCTTGATCTTCAGGCTCTCGGTCCTGAGATCGAAGCCGAGCACGCGGCCCTCGCCCTCGTCCGGCGTCAGGAGCCCGCACATGATGCGGATGGTCGTCGTCTTGCCGGAGCCGTTCGGCCCGAGAAAGCCGACGATCTCGCCCTCGCCGACCTGCATCGACACCTGATCGACGACGGTCTTTTCGCCGAAGCGCTTGACGAGGCCGGTAACGTCGATGGCGTTCATTGAGCGGTTCCCTGTGGCAATGGGCCAGTTAGGCAATAGGGGAGTAGGGGAGTAGGGGATATCGCTGGAATCGTCAGCCCATCGTCATCGATCCTTACTCCCCTATTCCCTTATTCCCCTATTCCCTGCTCCCTACCCGCAACCGCCTCCCCCAACACCACATCCACGATCTGCCCCGGCTGCAGCGCCGTCGCCGCGCCTTCCGGCCGCGCCTCGACGAGATAGACGAGCTTCTGGCGCGTCTCGAGTGAGTAGATCACGGGCGGGGTGAATTCGGGGTCCGACGCAACATAGCTGACGCGGGCCTGGAGACCGGCGGGACAGCCGTCGCAGCGCACGTCGAGCAGCGAGCCCACCGCAACGCTCGACATCAGCGGTTCGGGCACGAACAGCTTCAGCTTCACCGCCCCGTCCGGCAGCATCGACACAACGGGAGCCGAAGGCCCGGCGACGTCGCCCGGATTGCGGATGATGTCGTCGACGCGACCGGCCGCGGGTGCCTTGATGACACGTTTGTCCAGCCGCCAGCGGGCCTCGCGCAGCGCCGCCTCGGCTTGCCGGACCTGGCTCTCGGCGGCGCGGATCTCCTCCGGTCGCGCCGGCAGCTTGCCGACGGCCAGATTGGCTTCGGCCTGGCCGAGTGCGGCTTCGGCCGTTTCCTGCGCCGTTTGTGCCGCGTCGAGCTGCGCCTGGGCGGCGATGCCCCGCCCGGCAAGCCCTTTGATCCGGTCCAATGTGCGGTTGGCGTCGCTGAGCCGGGCCTTGGCCGAGCGCACCTCCGCCTCCAGCACCGCGATTTCCTCCGGCCGCTTGCCGAGCTTGAGATCGGCAAGCTGCGCCTCGGCCCGCGCCAGCGCCGCTTCTGCCTCGGCGACCGCGATCTCGGCATCGTCGCGCTCGAGCACGGCCACCGGCATGTCGGCTTCGACGCGCGCGCCACGCTCAACCTTTACGGTTTCCACGTTCGCCGTCTCGATCGGCGCCAGCAGCACGAACTCGCCCTCGACATAGCCGACGGCAAGCGGCGCGGCGCCGGCACAGGCCGAAAACAGCCAGGCGGCCAGGGGAATGCTGCACAGCAGGCTCATTTCGCCAGTTCCTCGCGCACGGCCAGGATGGCAGCCAGATTGGCCTTGGCGATCGCCGCAATGCGCTCGGCCTCCATGGTGCCGAGATCGCACCAGCCCATGCGGCGGCGCACGGCCTCGCGGCCGATGCGGAAATAGACCACCTGGCCGATCAGGGTGAACATGATCAAGCGCGTTTCCTCGCTCTCGGCGGCTTCGCCCGTGGCCAGTTCCCACAAGGTGCACAGCCGCTTGTGCACCGGCTCGAAGACGCCGGCATAGATCCGGTCGAGGGCGGCGCTCGGATGCGCCAGCTCGCGCAGCAGGAACTGCACGATCTCGCCCGATTCAGGCCGCGCGACGACAAAGTGGATCATGCGTTCGAGAACCTGGAAAAGCTGCTCGCGCGCCGTTTCGGCGTCCGGTGGCGCCGCGCGCGGCGCGTCGAAGTCGCCCAGCGCCTGCCGGGCCATGGTCTGGACCGTCTCGACGATGTGATCGGCGGCGGCCATGTGCAGGCCTTCCTTGCCGCCGAAATGATAGGCGATGGAGCCGATATTGGCACCGGCGGCGGCGGCCAGTTCGCGCGTCGAGGTGCCGTCGAAGCCCTTGCCGCCGAAAAGCTTCAAGGCCGCGCCGATGAGCGCCTTGCGGGTTTGCTCGGCACTGGGCGCGGAAGCGGGCCGGTTCGTGGGTTCGTTCGATTTCATGGGCAATCTTTAATCATTCGATTGATCAAATGTCAACTCCCAGCCAACGGGAGATGCCGGCATGAGCGAAGCGACAATCTGCCGAACCGGCGATGCTTCAAAATCACGTCGGCCCGCACCATAGTTATGGTCGGAGGTGACGATGAGTTCTGCAGGGGATACGATTGCCGACCGGCTGGGTCGCGCCCTGGCGCGGCTGCTTGAAAAGGAATCGTCGGGCTACGAGCCCTACACGCCTTCCGACCCGGAAACGTTGCGGCGCACCTTGCGCGCCGGCGATATCCTCCTGGTCGAGGGCAACCAGCGCGTCTCGGCGGCGATCAAATATCTCACGCAATCGACCTGGTCGCATTCCGCGCTCTATGTCGGTGATGCATTGCCCGAGCCCGAGGACGGATCGGAGCGCCCGCGCCTGATCGAGGTCAATCTCGGCGCGGGCTGCGTGGGCGTTCCGCTGTCGAAATACAGCACCTACAATACCCGCATCTGTCGTGCCTCGGGCCTCACACCGGAGGATCGCGACAAGGTCGTCGCCTTCATGATCGGCAAGCTGGGACTGAAATACGACACCCGCAACCTGTTCGACCTCCTGCGCTGGTTCCTGCCGACACCGCCGGTACCCGTTCGCTGGCGCCGCCGCATGATCGCGCTCGGTTCGGGCGATCCGACGCGCGCCATCTGCTCGTCCCTGATCGCCGAGGCCTACGGCCTGATCCGCTATCCGATCCTGCCCGAGGTCACCCGCGCACCCGGTCGCGCATCCGCCGAATCGGCCTATTCACGCGGCGAGATCCTGCATATCCGTCACCATTCGCTCTACACGCCGCGCGACTTCGACCTCTCGCCCTATTTCGAGATCGTCAAGCCGACGCTCGTCTACGGCTTCGACTACAAGGTCTTGCAATGGAGCGACGACGAAGCGCAGGAGCCCGATTCGGCAGATGAAGGTGAAGAGGAAACGGCAGAGACCGGCGAGGATCAGCCGAACCCGGCCGAGCGGACCTCCGAGCGATAGGTGCGGCTGACGGGCAGCATCGTGCCGTCCTTCAGCCGGACGAAGAGCCGCCCCTTGCTGCGCACGAGGTCGCGGACCGCATTCTTTGCGACCCAGTGCGAGCGGTGGATGCGCATGCCTTCCACGCCCTGCGTCTCCGCAATCGCATCGCCAAGGCGCATCAGCACCAGCCCGCCACCCCGCGTCGTGCGCACATTCACATAGTGGTCCTCGACCGTCATGTGGCTGAGTTCGCCGCGCGCATCGGCCGGCATCCTGTCGACGATACGCGGACGCGGCTGTTCCCGTTCGCCACCCACTGATCCTGTCGCAACCCCTTGTTGGGCGGCTGCAACGTGCGCCCCGGCCAGGGAAGGCACGAGTGCGGAAACGACGGCCGCAATGGCCATCGTGTAGAAAACCAGGGGCACGAAGGCGAGGACGTCGTCGCGTGCAGGGAAAACGGCGGCATTCACGGCGGTGACGACGACCGCCACCGGGATGCCGGCCAGCGCCCCGGCGGCGACGAAATGCAAATGCCTCGGAAACGCCCTCGGCGACATCGTCCTGGCGAGAAAGAAGACGCAGGCAACGCCGGTGAAATAGGTCGCCGCGGCGATCGCGGCCCAATAGGCCAGCCGGGCCGGCAGGGCGAGCGCCTCATAGGTGCCGAAGGGACCGGCCAATCCGAGCAGCACCGCCGCGCCGGCCAGGCACGCCCAGAAGCGTGGTGAGAAAAAGAGGCGCTGCAGTTCGCGCTTCGTGAATTGCAACGGGCCGTCGGTCACGAATCATTCCGGTTGCTTGCGGATCGGCTTTTGCGCCGGAGTGTAGTCACGAGGCAGGCAATGTCCATGCGGGCCGGCAACGGCTCAGCCCGCAGAAGATCTAATTGGAAAGGACAGTCCAGTGACGCTCGAACCGCTTCTCGCCGCCTCGCCTGCGATCCAGATCCACGTCGCCGCCGCCGTCGCGGCCTTCGGCCTCGGCTCAATCGTTCTGTCTCGCAGAAAGGGGGACCGGCTGCACCGCATCGGCGGCCGCATCTGGGTCGCGCTGATGCTGCTCGTCTGCCTGTCGTCCTTCTTTATCCATACGATCAGGCTTTGGGGACCGTGGAGCCCCATCCACCTGTTGTCGGTCACTACGCTGTTTTCGCTCGGCTCGGGTGTCTGGCTCGCCATGCGCCGCCAGATCGAGGCGCATCGCCGAACGATGCAATCGACATTCGCCGGCGCACTCGTCATCGCCGGCCTGTTCACATTTTTGCCGGGACGCATCATGCACGAGGTGCTGTTCGGCGGAGGGTCGCCCGTGCCGGGCATTTTGCTCGCGGTCTTCGCCGTGGCCGTTGCCCTGCTGGTGCTGCAACGGCGCACAGCTGCCGGCCCCGCCCGAACGGGCGAGACCGGTGTCGATATCGCGGATTGAGGCCTTGCCGTTCAGGGTCAGGCCACGGCCGAGAGCTCGATCTGCCTGGTCTCGCCGAGAGCGCGTTCGAGGATCGTCTCGTCGGGCTCGAGGCCGAGGCCGACGCCCTCGACATCGATGAACTCGACATCTGTCATGCCCATGAAGCCGAGCACGGACTTCAGATAGGGGCGCGCATGATCGAAGGCCGCGGCCGGGCTGTCATTGGTGTAGATGCCGGTCGACGCGATGACGGCATAGACCTTCTTGTTCCTGGCAAGGCCTTCGGGGCCTTCAGCCGTGTAGCGGAACGTCTTGTGGGCCCGGGCGACATGATCGATCCACGATTTCAGCGTCGAGGGAACGGAGAAATTGATCAGTCCGGCCGCGATGATCACCGTGTCGGCATCGAGAAGCTCTTGGGTGGCCGTTTCGGACGCGGCCAGCAGGCCCGCCTGCTCCTCGGTCAATGTCTCGGCGGGCGCCTTGACGGCAACGGCGAAGTCCTGGCCGATATGCGGCAGCGGGGCAGCGGCGAGGTCGCGATGAACCAGCGTCGAGCCGGGCGCAGCATCGCGCAACTTCGCAGCCAGTTCCTTGGCCACGCGTGTCGAATAGGACGCCTCGCCGCGCGGGCTGGACGTGACAAGAAGGATGTTGGACATTTGTATGCTCCTTTGGGTCGTGATGATGCCAAGCGGGAAACGGACGGCGTTCGGTGCGAAGATGGGACTCGACACCCATCCAGAAAACGGCGAAAATATCGCTAGTAATTATCGAGAATTCCGATGGAAGCGAATCCGACCCTCGACCAGTTGCAGGTGTTCGTGGCGGTGGCCGACAATGGCGGCTTCTCCGCCGCCGCGCGCAAGCTCAACCGCTCGCAATCCGTCATCAGCTACACGATCGCCAATCTGGAAGCGCAGCTTCAGGTCAGCCTTTTCGAACGCAAGGGCACCCGCCGGCCGCGGCTGACGGAGGCGGGAACCGCCATGCTGGAAGATGCGCGGCGTGTGGTGGCCGGCCTGCAAGGCCTGCGCGCCAAGGCGCGCGGTCTTTCGGAGGGCCTGGAGGGTGAGGTCTCGCTGGCGGTCGACGTGACGGTGCCGGATTCGGCGCTGGTCCATACGCTCAAGGACTTCCAGCACCGCTTTCCCGCCGTCAGCGTCAATCTGCATGCGGGCGCGCTGGGTGCGGTTTTCGACCTGGTCTCCAACCGCCAGGCCGATATCGGCATTGGCGGCCAGCCTTCGCTTCGCGACGACCTGGTCATCGCGACCGAGATCGGCGCGACCGCCATGATGCCCGTCGCGTCACCCGACCATCCGCTGGCAAGAATTCCGCCGCCAATCCCGCTCGAAATCGTGCGCGAGCACGCGCAGCTCGTCGTCACCGACCTGACGGAGCACACGCGGGGAAAGGATTTCGGCGTTCTGTCGTTCAGGACCTGGCGCATGACCGACATGGGGATGAAACACGCCCTGATCCTCGCCGGGCTCGGCTGGGGCGGACTGCCGGGCTCGATGGTGCATGACGACATTCAGGCCGGCCGCCTCGTGGCGCTCGAGCTTCCCTCCTATCCGGTTGTCGCCCGGCCGCTCTTCGTGCTCCATCATACGGCAAACCCACCCGGACCGGCCACGCGCTGGATGATCGACAATTTCCGCCAGCACCTGGTCGGCTGCAGCAGGATATCGCCGCTGGTGGCGGGCGCGACGACGCCGCACATCGCCACTCACCAGCACGCCAGGTGATAAAGGCGACGCAGTCGCGCACTGCGCCGACTGGCCGGCACTTGGCGTCAGGCGATCGGCATGTCGCGCGAAAACAGGCGGTCATGGATGACCCGGAAAGAGGCGCCCATGGCGGGGGCCGACGGCCCGATGCGCCCGACCTCGATATTGGGCAGTGTGGCGCCGCGCGCGATCTGCGGCTGCCAGATGTCGAGAATGCGCTGGACGATGCGCTCGGCGATTGCCGGCGGCAGCCGCCCGCCGACCAATGCGTGGCGAAACCCCATCAGCGCCTCGGCATTCAGGATCGCCTCGGCCAGCGCGGCGGCAGCCGCCTCGAGCCACGCCTCACCCTGTTCCGTCAGCCCATCCCAGGACCAGTAGCCGGGATCGTCCGGCAGGATGTCGCGGCCGGCACGCCCGAGGCGCCTGTCGAGCGCGCCAAGCGAGGCGATATCATCCAGGCTGTATTCGCCGCACCGCAGCATGCCGAGCCGTGCGCCATCGCCGGTGCCGCCGCGCCACAACACGCCGTCGATGACGCAGCCCGAAGCAATGAACGTGTCGAGATGAACATGAAGCAGGCTGCCGTTCCACTGGCTTTCGGGCCCGACATGCTCGGCCCATGCGGCGGCATTGCCGCTTTCGGCCTGGAGCACCGGCAGACCGGCTTCGCGCTGCAGTCGCGCCGCGGTCGCGGCGGCAAGGTGGCGGAAATGCTGCGCGCCGCCGTCCGCATCGCCCCCGGGCGTCTCGCTGGGGACGGCGATGCCGATGCCGGCCACGCTTTGGCGTTCACGCGCCGTCAGAACGGTCAACAGATCGGCGCACAGGCGCTGTGCCAGCTCGGGAACCACCCCATCCTGTCGCGGATCGATCTTCGCCCAGCGTGCGCGGCGCGCCTCGCCGCTCATATCGGTGAGCACGATATCCAGGCGGCGCCACCCGATCTCGATGCCGATCGCGCAGGCGCTGTCATAGACGAGAAAATAGGGCGTCGCCGGCTGGCCCAGATGGCCCCGCAACACGCCGCCCCTGCGGATCAGGCCCTTTTGCTCGAGTTCGAGCAGGAAGCGCGAGACGGTCTGCGCGCCAAGCCCGGAGCGGCGCGCGATCTCCGCATTGGTGATGCCCGGATGCGTGCCGACCAGGGTCAGCACGGCCCGCTGGTTGATCTGGCTGATCTGGCTGTGGTGAACGCCCCTGACGCCGATGGCAAAGGGATGTGCTGGGGCCTTGGGGAACGGGCGGTCGGGCATCGTCGCGCAATATTGAGTTGCCACGTCAGAAGTTGGGACAAATTAGAGTGGTGGCGGCGCGCTGTCCACAACTCTGCGCTCCGCCCGGAAGCGGCGCCCCTTATATCACCTCTTGCGCCCTTGCGCGCGAATTCGCGTCCGGCTCGATCCGCCAGTTCCGCCGCGGCGCGGCTCAGGCGGGATCGAGCAGCCGCGGCCCAGCCCCGGCCTCGCCCAACGCATCATACGGATTGCGCAGCGGACAGTCGCGCATCGAAAGACAGCCGCAGCCGATGCAGCCGTTCAACTCGTCGCGCAACCGGGTCAGCCGGGCAATGCGCTGGTCAAGCTCGTCGCGCCAGCGGGCTGACAGGCGCGTCCAGTCGGCGGCGGTGGGCGTGCGCGCGTCGGGCAGCGCATGCAGCGCCTCGGCGATGGTGGCGAGCGGAACGCCGGCGCGCTGCGCCACCTTGATGATGGCCACACGCCTCAGCACGTCGCGCGAATAGCGGCGCTGATTGCCGCGGTTGCGCCCCGAACGTATCAGCCCCTTCGCCTCGTAGAAATGCAGTGCCGAGACGGCCACGCCGCTGCGTGCGGCAACCTCGCCGACCGAGAGTTCGCGCTTCGGCATTTTTGCCGCCGATCGTGCATTTGCCACGCCCTGCCTCCTTGACCTCAATATTGGTTGAGGTTTTATAAGGCCGGCTTCTGAATTGCAACGCCACGGGAGCCCATTGAAAATGCAGGATAACATCAGACTCGCCATCATCTATGGCAGCACACGCGAAGGCCGTTTCTGCGATATCGTCGTGAATTGGGCGGCATCGATGATCCGGCGGCGCGCCGATTTTGAATGCGACATTGTCGACCCGCTCGAATTCGACCTGCCGGCCCGCCACACCGGCACGGACCATGCCGGGCTCGACCGGCTCAAGGCCAGGCTCGCCGGGGCCGACGCCTTTGTCGTGGTGACGCCGGAATACAACCATTCCTTTCCGGCGGCACTGAAATTCCTCATCGATTCGGTCGCGGCCGAATGGCAGGCCAAACCGGTCGCCTTCATCTCCTAGCGCGCGTTCGCTTCAAACGGAAACGTTTGAAGCAAAGATATGCGCGCCAGATCAATATGTTGGAACATGTACCTTTCGCTCAAACGATTCCGTTTGAGCGGGACATGTTCTATGGCGGCATTTCAGGCGGCCTCAGGGCGGTCGAGCACCTGCGCCCGGTCTTCGCCGAAGTTCACGCGATGACGATCCGCGACACGGTCTCCTTCGCCAATGCATGGGACCATTTCGCGCCCGACGGCAGCCTCGTCGATCCGAAACGGGGTGAAGAGGCGATCGCCATCCTGCTCGACCGGCTGCACTGGTGGGCCGAGGCGCTTCGACGCGCGCGGACCGAGCGGCCCTGGCATCGCATCGCCGCCTGACCCGCATGTCCGAAACGCCGACCTTCGAACGTCCTTGGCTCATACGCCCCGGGTCAATCGCCCCAGGGAAGGTCCGGACAACACCTGCAGGAGACCACGATGAACGATACACTGGTGTCTGAGCCCGACGACCGCATCCTCGAGCCGGATGGCCCCGTCGTGCTCGTCAACACCTTCCATGCCAAGCCGGGCAAGCTCGACGAGTTCATCGAGCTGCAATTGCTGGAACAGCATCGAATGGCGGCGACGGCCGCCGCCTCGGGCTGGCGCGGCAGCCGGCTTCACCGGTCGCTGGACGGCAGGACGGCCATCGTCGTGGCCGTCTTCGAATCGCTTGCCGCACAAGAGGCCTGGTCGCGACGCACGGCCCATTCCGATCAGGTGGGACGGATCGAGACCCTGGTTGAACGGGTCGAATCGCGGACCTGCGCGATGGTCTTCGAAGCAGGCCGCATCTGATGGCAACACCGGCGGCGGCCGGACCGCCGCCGGTGCATGTTCCAACACATTGATCCGGCGCGCATATCTTGGCACCAAACGATCCCGTTTGAAGCGAATGCGCGCTACGCCGTCAGCCAGCACTTGGTGAGGGCGTGTCCGCTCATCAGCTCGCCGTTGGGGTCGTCGATCCAGCCGCCGACCTTGTCGGTCGTGGCGTCGATGTAATTGTTGAACATCGGCACGATCACACCGCCCTCGTCGCGCAGGATCATCGCCGCCTGGCGGTAGAGAGACTTGCGCTTTGCCTGGTCGAGCTCGCCGCGCGCGGCAAGGATCAGCTTGTCGAAATCCTCGCGGAAGAATCGCGTGTCGTTCCATTCGGCGTCCGAGAGATAGGCCAGCGAATAGACCTGGTCCTGCGTCGGCCGCCCGGTCCAGTAGGACATGGAGAACGGCTGCTTGTTCCAGACTTCCGACCAGTAGCCGTCGCCGGGCTCGCGCCTGACATCGATGGTGATGCCGCAGTTGGCCGCGCTTTGCTGGTAAAGCTGTGCGGCGTCGACGGCGCCCGGGAAAGCGACATCGGACGTCCTGAGCAGGACCGGTCCGTCATGGCCCGACTTCTTGAAGTGGAAGGCCGCCTTGTCGGGATCGTAGACGCGCTGCTCGATATCGTCGTCGAACAGCGGATAGCCCGCGATCATCGGCGTGTCGTTGCCGACGGTGCCGTAGCCGCCGAGGATCTTCTCGACCATCTCCTCGCGGTCGACCGCATATTTGAGCGCCAGGCGCAAATCGTTGCTGTCGAAGGGCGGCGTGTCGCAATGGGCGATCATGACATAATGGCCCTTGCCCGGCACGTTGCGCAGGGTGACGCCCGGCACGCGCTTGACCAGGTCGACGATCTTGGGCTCGATACGGTTGATCATGTGCACCTGTCCGCCCTGCAGGGCGGATGTGCGCGCCGTGGCGTCGTTGACCACGATGATCTCGATCTGGTCGGCGTGGCCGCGCTGGTCCAGACCCCAATAGCCTTCGTGACGCTCGCCCACATGGCGCACGCCCGGCTCGTTGACGGCGACCTTGTACGGCCCCGTGCCGATGCCGGCCGTCGGGTCGTCCTTGCCGCCATTCGGCTGGATCATCAGATGATAATCGCCGACGATATAGGGAAGATCGGCATTCGCCTCCTTCAACGTGATGACGACGTTATCGCCGTCCGCTCTCACGGTCTCGAACCCGCGCACGAATGGCAGAGCGGCGGACTTGGATTCGGCGTCGCCGTGACGCTCCATCGTCGCCACGATATCCTGCGGCGTGAGTTCCTTGCCGTTGTGGAAGGTGACGCCCTTGCGGATCTTGAAGGTCCAGGTCTTGGCGTCGTCGGAGGCGTCGTACTCCTCCGCCAGGCGGTACTCGATTTCGCCCGTCGGCGAGACCTCGAGCAATTGCTCGCCCCAGCAACGGCCGAACGTATACGGCACCTGGCTGGCCCAGGTGGCGGGATCGAGACTGTTGGTCGATTCGCCACCGACCATGCCGGCTTTCAGGATGCCGCCCTTGACCGGCCCCTGCGCCCGCACGGCGCGGGCCATCAGCAGGTTGGCCGAGGCGGCGGTCACGCCGAGCGCGGCAGCCCGGCCGAGAAAATCGCGCCGTGACAACGACCCTTTGGCAAGGTGACGGCTCAGATAGTCGAGTTCGCTGGACATGCTTTCTCCTTCTGTTGTGTCCGTTGGATCGGCTCATGGGAGCGATGCGCCGGTCCAGTTCTCAGGTCGTTCGCAAATCCGGGCGGGTCTCCTGGAATTGCGGCAGTCGCAGGCACGCAACCGAATTGCGCGCTGCGATGGTGCGACAGCCGCGCTGCTTGACCATAGGGCCAATCTCTCCAGCTCGGCGGCACAGGCCCGCGCCACGCCGGCCCATAACTGTCCACACGGCCTAATTGTCGTGGTCTGGAATGTTGAGCAGATGCCCGCAGGCCTTGCAGTGCACGGCATCGGGATCGTGACGCTGCAGACCGCATTGCGGGCAGGGAAACTGCACCTTGGTCGGGCGGAAGAGCGCCTGCGCCAGCCGCACGAACAGCGAGATGCCGATGATCATGGTGACGATCGCCGTGAGCTTGCCCCACACGCCCTCCAGCACGATGTCGCCGAACCCCGTCGTCGTCACCGTCGCCACCGTGAAGTAGATCGCGTCAACATAGCCTTCCAGACCGGCGCTATCGCGAAAGAAGCTCGTATAGACAAATCCGGACGCGATGAAAAGGAAGGTCGCCAGATTGACCACCGCACGGCCGGTCTCGCGCCAGTCGCCATAGCCGCGCCGGGCGATCGGACGCCACAGGACGCCGCTCGTCGACAGCGTCCACAGCCGCAGGATGCGCAGGAATCCGAGATTGGCCAGCGTGGCCGGCATGAGCAGCGTCAGGAGGATGAAGAGGTCGACGATTATGGTGAACTTTCGCAGCCAGCGCCAGAAGTCGGAGGCGGCCAGTCCGCGCGCGACGATATCGACCGTCAGGATCGCCGCAACGGTGTAGTCGATCCACAGATATGCCGGCCCGTTGCGCAGCATCGGCGAGGCGACGAAAAAGGCGATGATGATGAAGTCGACGACCATGACCGCCGTCTGAAAGCGGATCGCCGCCTTCGTGCGCCCGTGATAGAGCTTGCGCAGGGTAAGGCGCAAAATCTCGAATGCGGAACTTTCGTCCGCCTGGCGGTCGGCCTTCTTGTTCATCCCGCCCGACATAGTCCGGGCGCGCCGCCGCGTCCAGCCACCGGCTCCATCACCAGTTCCGCGCGGACGTCAATGATGCATCAGTATATTGACGATGTTGCCGAAGGGATCGCGCAGGAAGAACCGCCGCACGCCCCAGGGTTCATCGACGATGTCGTAGACGATCTCGCATTGCGCGGCCTTGGCCCGGGCGTAATACGCGTCGACATCGTCGACCTCGATGGAGAGAAGCGGCACCGGCGCTCCCGAGCCGCCTTCGCTGGCGATGCCGACTTGCGCCCGCGCCTCACCGTCGCCGGCATAGGTGCGCAGCCAGCCGTGATCCATGACGAGGTCGAGGCCGAGGACGTCCTGGTAGAAGGCACTGGCCTTTTCAGGGTCGGAGGTCTGGAGATTGGCAACGATGCGTTTCACACCCATTGAACGGCATTCCTTCCTGTCCTGCACAATTAGCCACCCCCTCGCGGCATCTGGGCGGCGAAATCCGCCGCCGCGCCGCGCATGAAGTCGATGAAAACGCGCAGCTTGGGAAGGGCCTGCGCGCGACTCGGATAATAAAGGAACAATCCCGGCGAATGAGGCCAATAGGACTCCAGCACGCCGACAAGGCGCCCGTCGGCCAGGTCCTCGGCGATCGTCGGCTCGGCGCCGTAGATCAGCCCTGCGCCGCGCCGGGCCGCTGCCAGCATGGTCGGTGTGTCGTTGACGATCAGCCGCCCGGCAACCGACATCTCGATTTCGCGCTCGCCGTCATCGAGTTCCCATCGGTAGATGGCGCCCGACGATGTCTGGCGGAAACGGATGCAGTCATGCGCCTTGAGATCTTCCGGCCGCTGCGGCGTGCCGCGAGCCGCCAGGTAATCCGGGGCGGCCGCTATGCAGAAGCGGAATGGGGGCGACAGGCGAAGCGCCACCATGTCGGCCTGCAGATATTCTCCCACCCGGATTCCGGCATCGAAGCCGCCGGCGACGATGTCGGCAAATCCGTCATCGGCGAACAGCTCGATCTCGATGTCGGGATGGGCCTTGGCGAAGCCATCGAGCACCGGGCCGATGAGAAACGGGATCACCCCGCGCGGCGCGTTCAAGCGCAGCAGCCCCGACGGACGCCCGCCGAATTCGCGCACCACGTCGAAGGCGTCATCGAGCTGGTCGACGGCCGGTTGCGCGCGTTCCAGAAAGAGGGCGCCGGCCTCGGTCAGGCCGACACTGCGCGTCGTGCGCGACAGGAGCGTGACGCCGGCGCTGGCTTCCAGCGTGCGGACCAACTGGCTAACAGCCGAAGGCGACACGCCGAGATCGGCCGCGGCGGCGCGAAAGCTGCGATGCTCGACCACGTGCAGAAATGCAACGACAGCGTCAAGTTGGTTCCGGCTCATCCGTGAGCTCTATCCGGCAGTTCCATCGATTATGAAGGTTCTCTTCACGGTTCATCGAGATTAACTGCCATTATCATCACAATCAACAGCGCCTAACTGTCAAGCGGGAACCGACTGCAGGAGGCGCAGATGAACATCCGGCTGACGATCAACGGCGAGCCGGTCGCCATCGACACCGACCCCGACAAGCCGCTGCTTTGGGTGCTGCGCGAGGATCTCAAGCTCATCGGCACCAAGTATGGCTGCGGCATCGGCGCCTGCGGTGCCTGCACCGTCCATGTCGACGGGCTGGCCATGCGCTCCTGCGTGCTGCCGGTCGAGGCGGTCGCGCAAACCTCCGTCACCACCATCGAGGGGCTGGCGGACGAGGCGGGCCGGCATGCGCTGCAGTCGGCCTGGATCGCGAACCAGGTGCCGCAATGCGGCTATTGCCAGTCCGGCATGATCATGGCGGCGGCCGCGCTGCTCAAGGACAATCCCCGCCCGAGCGACGACGAGATCGACGCGGCGATGACCAATCTGTGCCGCTGCGGCACCTATCCGCGCGTGCGCCGGGCGATCCGCGCCGTGGCCGACGACGCGTGAGGAAGAGCCAATGAAACGCAGATCGTTTCTCATCGGCGCCGGCGCCGCGACAGGCGGCCTCGTCATCGGCTACCGTGCCTGGTCGCACAGCTTCGCGGCGGCCGCCGCCCGCCAGGTTGAGGGGCCGGGCGAGCATTTGCTGGCCGGCTGGATCAAGATCGGGCCCGACGACCGGGTGACCGTCGAAGTACCACATATCGACATGGGCCAGGGCACGCATACCGCGCTCGCCATGATGGCGGCCGAAGAGCTCGACGCCGACTGGTCGGCGGTCAGCACCGAGCGCGCGCCGGGCGAAAAGAGCTTCGCCAACCGCTTCCTGGCGCGCGGCTGGGTGATGCAGGGCTACGACGTGCCGGCCTATGCCGACGGCGTGACCGACCTCGTCTTCACCGAGGCGGCGCGCTTCATCGGCCTGCAGATCACCGGCGGCTCGACAGCGGTGCGCTTCACCGGGCGCATCGGCATGCGCATGGTGGGAGCGGCGGCGCGGCAGATGCTTGTCGAAGCGGCGGCCGAGCGGTGGGGCGTGCCGGCCGAACGGCTGACGGTGCGCGACGGCATCGTGTCCGATCGGCAGACCGGGCGACAGGCGCGCTTCGGCGAACTGGCCGAGGCAGCGGCAGGCATGTCGGTGCCGGCCAGTCCGCGCCTGAAGGACCCGGCCGAGTGGCGCCTGGTCGGCACCTCGCCGATCCGGCTCGACATTCCGGCAAAGACAAACGGCACCTTTGGTTACGGCATCGACCTCGATTTGCCGGACCTGCTGCATGCGGCCATTCGCACCGCACCGGTGCACGGCGGCCGGCTCGTCTCCGTGGATCCGGCGCCAGCCCCGCAAAGCGGTGTCGAGCGAATAATCGAGCTCGACGATGCCGTGGCCGTCATTGCGCCGAGCTGGTGGCAGGCGCGGCGGGCGGCCGACCTGCTCGAGCCGCAATTTTCCGGCGAAGGCAAGGACGGCTTCGCCGATGCGTCGGTGGAGACGCTGCAGGACGAAGCGCTCGAAACGGGCGAGGGAACCTTGCTGGAGGAGACCGGCGACGCCGATTCAATTCTCGGCCAGGCACCCGCCGGCCGGATCGTGCAGGCGCGTTACCGCGTGTCCTATCTGCACCATGCGGCGATGGAACCGGTCAACGCGACGGCGCAGTTCGCCGACGGCACGCTGACATTCTGGGGCGGCGAACAGGACGCACTCGGCACCAAGAACCTGTTGATGGAGATTTCCGGCCTCAGCGCCCGGCGGGTCGTCGTCAACGCCCTGCCGGCCGGCGGGTCCTTCGGGCGCCGCATCCCGGTTTCGGCCGACTATCTGCGCCGCCTCGTGCCGATCGCCATGGCGATGGCGCCGCGCCCGGTGAAGCTGATCCTGTCGCGCGAGGAGGAGTTCACGCATGGTGCCTACCGCCCGGCGCTCGCCACCGACATTGCCGCCGCTCTTGGTCCGGACGGCCTGCCGACGGCCTGGTCGCAGCGCTTTCTCTCCGCGCCGACGCGCAACGAAGCCTTTCACCTGCCCTACACGATCCCGAACCAGGCACTGCGTTCCATCGACTTCGCCACGCATGTGCAGACCGGCACATGGCGCGCCGTCGCCCACACCCAGCACGCCTTCTGGACCGAGAGCTTCATGGACGAACTCGCTTATGCCGCCGGTTTCGATCCGTTCGAATACCGCCGCGCCCTCCTGCCTGCGGGTTCGCGGCAATTGGCCGTGCTGGAGCGCGCAGCCGCCATGGCGGGATGGGGCGAGGCACTGCCCGGCGGCCGTGGGCGCGGCATCGCCCTGCACGAAGCCTACGGCACATGGGTAGCGCAAGTCGTTGAAGCCTCTCTCGGCAACGACGGCGCGCCGCGCGTGCACCGCGTCGTCGCGGCGGTCGATTGCGGCGGCCTGTGTCATCCCGACACCGCCCACCAGCAGGTCGAGGGCGGCATCATCATGGCGCTTTCGGCGGCGCTGTTCGAACGGATCACGATCGAGAACGGCGCCGTGCGGCAGCGGAATTTCTCAGATTACCGGCTGATGCAGCTTGCCGAGGTCCCGCAGATCGACGTCCAGTTCATCGAAAGCGGGGCGGCGTGGGGCGGGTTGGGGGAACCGGGCGTGCCGCCCGTGGCACCGGCGCTCGCCAACGCGCTATATGCGGCCACCGGCCGGCGGGCGCGCGACCTGCCGCTGGCCGAGGCCTACGCGGCGATGTCGTGATGCACGATCCGCTCGCCCTCATGATCGCGCTGATGGCCGCGCATGGTTGCCTGGCTCTGTTCTCGGTCGCCCTGGTGGAGCGGCTGCTGCCGATCCTGCCGTCGTCGCTCTTGTTCGTCTCGCTGGGCGTCGGCGCAGCGTCCGGGCACTGGCCGCTCGCCACCGCTGCCAAGCTGAGCGTCGCCGGCAGCTTGATTGGCGGCCTCGCCCTCTACGGCGCCGGTCGGAACGTCGACATGCGATTGCTGTGCGCACTGGCGGCCCGGGTCGCCGCCCCTTTCGGACTGGGTCGCGAGCGCGTCGAGCAGATTGCCGCCCGGCTGCGCTCGGGCGGTCGCTGCTTCACATTCCTCGCCCAGCACTGGCCGACGGCGCGCGTGATCGCGCCGGCGATCTCCGGTGCCGTACAGGTCCGGCTCGGCGTGTTCCTGCCGGCCCTGCTCGCAGGAGTAGTGCTGTGGAATTGCAGCCTGATCTTTGCCGGCTATGCGGCGGCCCGCCTGGGTGGCGGCAACTCCTCACTCGCCGCCTTGCTTGCGGTCTCCACGCTCCTTGCCGCACAGCTTGCCTGGTTCGCCTGGAGGCGGCGTCCGCGCCGGCGCCTGCCGCCGCGATGACCCGCAAGTTGCGGTCAAATCAATGACTTGCCTTCGACCTGGAGCACGGTTAAGTTGTGGATGAGGGTGTGCCGGGGCGTAAATATGCGGCCTTCTGCGGGCGGATGCCGCGCGACGCGCTGCCACATGTGAGACGGGCGTCGACAGGCTATTCTGCAGCAGCTGCTATCGTGCTGCAGCAGATTGACGGAAGGACACGTCATGGACACGCTCATCTTGTCGCGCATCCAGTTCGCCGCGAACATCTCCTTCCATATTCTTTTCCCGACCATCACCATCGCGCTGGGCTGGGTGCTGCTGTTTTTCAAGCTCGCCTACAACCGCACCGGCAACGTCGCCTGGATGCAGGTCTATTTCACCTGGGTGAAGGTGTTTGCGCTGACCTTCGCGCTCGGCGTCGTCACCGGCATCACCATGACCTTCCAGTTCGGCACAAACTGGCCCGGCTTCATGGAAACGGTGGGCAACATCGCCGGCCCGCTTCTGGGCTACGAGGTACTGACGGCCTTCTTCCTGGAAGCCGTCTTTCTCGGCATCATGCTGTTCGGGTTCCGGCGCGTGTCCAACGCGGTGCACACGCTGGCCACGCTGATCGTGGCCGCCGGAACCGTTTTGTCGGCTTTCTGGATCCTCGTGCTGAATTCCTGGATGCAGACCCCGGCCGGCTTCGAGATGCGCGACGGCGTCGCCTTTGCGACCGACTGGTGGGCGATCATCTTCAACCCGTCCTTCGGCTGGCGGCTCGCCCACATGCTGATCGCCTCGGGGCTGACCGTCGCCTTCCTGATCGCCGGACTGTCGGCACTGCGGTACCTCTCGGGCGACCGCTCCGAATCGCTCCACAAGGCGCTGAAGACCGGCATCGTCATGGGCGCGATCCTGATCCCGATCCAGATCCTGGTCGGCGACCAGCACGGTCTCAACACGCTCGAGCACCAGCCGCAGAAGGTCGCCGCCATGGAGGCGAACTGGGAAACGCGCGCCAACGTGCCGCTCGTCCTGTTCGCCATTCCCGACGAGGAAGCGCGCACCAACCATTATGAAATAACCATCCCCAACGGAGCCAGCCTGATCCTGCGCCACAGCGCCGACGGGGTGGTGCCGGGGCTTAACGACTTCGAAGGCGAGCACCCGCCGGTCTTCCCGGTCTTCTGGGCGTTTCGCATCATGGTCGGCACTGGCGTGCTGATGCTCGTCGTTTCCTGGTACGGCGCCTGGCGGCTGTGGCGTGGCCGCGCGCTTCCCAAGCCTCTTCTCTACGTCATGGTACCGATGTCGGTCGCCGGCTGGGTGGCGACGGAAGCGGGATGGTACACGACCGAGATCGGCCGGCAGCCCTGGCTGGTCACCGGCGTCCTCAAGACCGCCGATGCGGTGGGCCCCGTGCCGGGCAGCCATGTGGCGCTGACGCTTGCGATCTACCTGATCCTCTATGTGGTGCTGTTCGTCGTCTATGTCGGCGTCCTGATCTATCTCGCCTTGAAGGCGGCGCGCGAAGGCGATCCCGAACCGCGGCCCGCCCTGTCCGGCCGCGCGGTCGATCAGCCCATGGAGGCGGGGGAATGAGGCCGGCCCTCACTGCGCCCCAAACACCCGGCATGAAGGCCCGGGAACGTCTTGCAAGGAGGCACGCATGACCATCGACTGGCCGACCGTCCTGCCGCTGATCTTCGCCGGGCTGATGGGCGTGGCGATCCTCGTCTATGTCGTGCTCGACGGCTTCGATCTCGGCATCGGCATCCTTTTCTATGCCGGCACGGACGATGCCGAAAAGGACGTCATGATCAACGCCATCGGCCCCTTCTGGGACGCCAACGAGACCTGGCTGGTGCTGGCCGTCGGCCTGCTGCTGGTGGCTTTTCCCATGGCGCACGGCATCATCCTGACCGCGCTCTATCTGCCGGTCTTCGTGCTTCTGGTCGGATTGATCCTGCGTGGCGTGGCCTTCGACTTCCGGGCCAAGGTCCCGGTCCATCGCAAGCATCGCTGGAACTTCGCCTTCTTCGCCGGCTCGCTCGGCGCGGCGGTCGCGCAGGGCTACATGCTCGGCATCTACGTGCTCGGCCTGCGCACCGGTCTCGGCGCCTTCGCCTTCGGCGTCCTGACTGCCTTCTGCCTCGCCGCCTCCTATGCGGCGATGGGCGCAGCCTGGCTGATTTACAAGACGGAAGGCGCGCTGCAGCAAAAGGCCGTCTCGTGGCTGCGCCGGGCGCTGATTTTCGCCGTTGTCGGCATGGCGGCCATCTCGGCCGCGACGCCGCTTGCCTCCCCGCGCATCTTCGAGCGCTGGTTCACCATGCCCACCATGGTGTGGCTGGCGCCGCTGCCCATCCTCTCGGTCGCCCTGTTTTACTGGCTGTGGCGCCTGACCGAGAGGCTGCCCGACCCGCATGACAGCCATTCGCTCAAACCCTTTCTGGGCCTGGCAGCGATCTTCCTGCTCGGCTTCCTGGGCCTGGCCTATTCCTTCTATCCCTATGTGGTGCCGGAACAACTGACCATCTGGCAGGCCGCCGCGGCGACCGGCAGCCTGGCCTTCATCCTGGTCGGAACGGTCATCGTGCTCCCCGTGGTCCTGGGCTCGTCGCTTTATGTCTACGGCGTCTTTCGCGGCAAGGCGACGGAGCTGCACTACGACTGACGCGCAGCGTCCGCACGGGCCCTATTCCATCGCCGCAGCGCCATCCGCCGCCGGGGCGGCTTTCGGCATGCGCAACAGCAGCGTGAGCGGTATCGCGGCCAGCGCCACCAGCATCATCAGCTTGAAATCATTGACATAGGAGATCATCGCCGCCTGGGCGTTGACGAGCTGGTCGACCTGCGCGAGCGCACTAGGATCGCCCGCTGCGGCGGCCGGCGAGAGCGACTTCAGCGCAGCCCCGTACGGATTGACCGCCGCCGATAGATCGACGTGATTGATCTGCGTGTTGCGCGTCAGGAGAAGCGTGACAACCGAGATGCCGATGGACGATCCGATATTGCGCACGAGGCTGAAGAGGCTCGTCGCGTCAGTGCGGTAGACGGGATCGAGCGTCGCGAAGGCCACCGTGGAAAGCGGCACGAAGACAAGGCCCAGCCCGAGACCCTGGACGATGCCGGAAACGATGATGAGATGGTCGTCCATCTGCGGCGAGAATCCTGTCATCATATGCAGCGACCAGGCGGTGAGCGACAGGCCGGCGACGACGAGTATCCGCGCGTCGACAAAGCGGACGAGACGGCCGACCAGGATCATCGAGATCATGGTTCCCACGCCCCTCGGCGCCATCACCAGGCCGGTCAGGATGGTCGAGTAGCCGAACAGCTTGGACAGCATCGGCGGCAGGAGGGCCAGGCTGGCGAGCAGGATGACGCCGACGACAAAGATGAAGATGAGGCCGGTGACGAAGTTGCGGTCGCGGAAGATCGCCGGGTCGATGAAGGTGTCCTTGCCCGTCATCAGGTGAATGGTGAAGACCCAGAAGCCGGTGATCGCCAATCCGAGATAGATCCAGATCTCGGTCGCCGAGAACCAGTCGACCTCGGCGCCGCGGTCGAGCATGAGCTGCAGCGCGCCGACGCCGAGCGACAGCATGGCGAAGCCGAAGAAATCGAACCCACGCAGCCGTCGGGCAATCCTCGGCAGGAAGCTCGCCGAGCCGAGGAAGGCCACGATACCGACCGGCAGGTTGATGAAAAAGACCCAGCGCCAGTCGAGCGTTTCGGTCAGCCAGCCGCCGAGCGTGGGCCCGATGATCGGCCCCACCATGATGCCGGCGCCCCACAGGGCCATTGCCTGGCCGTGGCGCTCCTTCGGATTGATGTCGAGCATGAAGGTCTGCGACAGCGGCACGATGGCGGCGCCGAACACGCCCTGCAACAGGCGGAAGGCGACCATCGATTCCAGGCTCCACGACAAGCCGCACAGCATCGACATGACGGTGAAGCCGGCAATCGCGATCAGGAACAGCTCGCGCCGCCCGACGCGGTCCGACAGCCAGCCGGTCACCGGCGTCATGATCGCGGCGGCGACGATATAGGAGGTCAGAACCCAGTTGATCGTGTCCTGCGACGCGCCGAGGTCGCCCGTCATGTTGGGCAGCGCGACATTGGCGATCGTGGTGTCGAGCACCTGCATGATGGTGCCGAGCATGATCGACACGGTGATCAGGCCGCGATGCGGAACCTCGGTATGGGACGTGGTTGCACTGGTCATGGCGCGTATCTCGGCGCGATCCGCCCTATTCCGCCGCGCTTGCCGCGCCGAACAGGCCGGCAAAGTTCGGCAGGCCGCGGGCATGGCCGGTGTCGACCGTCACGACGGCACTCATGCCGGTACGCAGCGCCAGTGCGGAATCGCTGGATGTCACCTTCAGCCGCACGGGAATGCGCTGCGTGACCTTGACCCAGTTGCCGGTCGCGTTCTGCGCCGGCAGCAGCGAGAATTCCGCGCCCGTGCCGGCGCCGATGCTTTCCACTTCGGCCTCGATCGACCGGCCGGAATAGGTGTCGAATTCGATCTCGGCCTTCTGGCCGGGCAGCATGTGGGAAAGTTGCGTTTCCTTGAAATTGGCGTCGACCCAGACATCGTTCACTTCGACCAGCGCAAACAATGCGCTGCCCGCGCCGACATATTGGCCGGTCCTGAACGACGACGCCTGTGCGAGCACGCCGTCGGCGGGTGCGCGAACGGTGGTGTGCTCGAGGTCATAGGCCGCCTGGTCGCGCGCCGCCAATGCCGACAACACGGTCGGGTGGCTGTCGGTCTCGATCTCGGCATTGCCGCCGAGCGCCGCCAGCGCACCGGCCACGGCCTGCTCGGCCGCGGAATGGCTTTCGAGCGAACTGGTCAGATCGCGCCTTGCCTCATCAAGCGTCGAGCGCGACGAAATGCCCTTCTCGGACAGGTCCTTCTGGCGCTCGAGCTCGCCGCGATTATAGTCGACCTCGCTGGCCGCCACCCGTTCCTGCGCCACGGCCTCGCTGTAGGCGGCCCGCAACCGGCCGATCTCCAGCCGCGCGGCAGCCAAGGCGGCCTCCGCCTGCTCCATCGCGATGCGGTAGGGCTCCGGATCGACCACGAACAGCACGTCGCCGGCCTTCACGGCGGCATTGTCGCTGACATTCGATCGCACGATGCGGCCGGGCAGGTCCGAGGCGATCGAGACCTTCGGCTGATGCAGATAGGCGTTGTCGGTCTCCTGGTAACGCCCGCCTGTCGCCCACACATAGAGCCCGCCGACGGCCATGGCCAAGGGCACGGCGATCATCAGCGCAATGCGCGTCCCGCGGCGCCGGCGCTTGCCCGGCGCGACCTCGGGCAGCGTCTCTCCATCGTCTTCAATTTCTGTCGTGCCGGCCACCTCGCCGGGCTTGGCTATCGCATTCATCGGTTTCGATCCGTTGCCTGGTTTGCCGCACAGTGCGGACTTTCCTCGCCGTCGGCGAGATTCGCGCTTATCCTTTGCAGCCCGGCGATCAGCGCAGCGCGCTCGCCATCGTCCATGCCCGCCAGCGCTTCCTCATAGACCTCGAAGGCGACGCTCTTGACGGCATCGTAGACCTCGCGCGCCTTGTCCGTGGCGTAGATGACGCGCACGCGCCTGTCGCTGGCATCCTGACGCCGCTCGATCCAGCCGCCCTCCTCCATGCGGTCGAGCAGCCTGGAGACGCTGATCGGCTCGATTTCCAGCCATTCGGCGAGCCGGACCTGCGGCGCGCCTTCCTCCTTGATCAGACGAAAAAGCAGACGCCACTGCGCGGCCGACAGACCGTAGGCGGCATTGCGCCGCTCGAAGCGCCGGCGAATGAGCCTGGCCGCGTCGTGCAGCAGAAAGCCGAGCCTGTCCGTGCCGCCGGTGTTGGTCATGAGCGCCATATATTATGAGCATGCTTACGATACAAGGCCCAGCTCCTCATCCGCGCCGGGTTTTGCCGTTTGGCAACACCGGCACCGGCGCATGGCCCGCAATTCACCGCTTCCAGAAAAACCGCTTTGCCCGTATATGGGCGGCATGACCGACACACCGATTTCCCATATCCGCAATTTTTCGATCATCGCCCATATCGACCACGGCAAGTCGACGCTGGCCGACCGGCTGATCCAGATGACCGGATCGCTGGAAGAGCGCGAGATGAAGGAGCAGGTGCTCGATGCCATGGACATCGAGCGCGAGCGCGGCATCACCATCAAGGCCAACACGGTCAGGCTGGAATACGACGCCAAGGACGGTGAGCATTATGTGCTGAACCTGATCGACACGCCGGGCCATGTCGACTTCGCCTATGAGGTCTCGCGCTCGCTTGCCGCCTGCGAAGGTTCGCTACTCGTCGTCGACGCCTCCCAGGGCGTGGAGGCGCAGACGCTGGCCAATGTCTACCAGGCGATCGACAACGACCACGAGATCGTCGTGGTGCTGAACAAGGTCGACCTTCCGGCGGCCGAACCCGACCGGGTCAGGGAGCAGGTCGAGGAGGTGATCGGCCTCGACGCATCGGATGCGCTGATGATCTCGGCCAAGACGGGCATTGGCGTCGAGGACGTGCTGGAAGCCATCGTCCGCCGCCTGCCGCCGCCGCGCGAGGGCGACGCCGAGGCGCCGCTGAAGGCGATGCTGGTCGACTCGTGGTACGACGCCTATCTCGGCGTGATCGTGCTCGTGCGCATCATCGACGGCAAGATGAAGAAGGGCCAGCAGGTCCGCATGATGGGCACCGGGGCGAAATACCAGATCGACCGCGTCGGCGTGATCACGCCCAAGATGGTCATGGTCGACGCGCTCGGCCCCGGCGAGCTCGGCTTCATCACCGCCTCGATCAAGGAAGTGGCCGACACCCGCGTCGGCGACACGATCACCGAGGAGAAGCGCCCGGCCGAGAAGATGCTGCCGGGCTTCAAGCCGGCCCAGCCGGTGGTCTTCTGCGGCCTCTTCCCGGTCGATGCCGCCGACTTCGAGGATCTGCGCGCCGCGATGGGCAAGCTCAGGCTCAACGACGCCAGCTTTTCGTTCGAGATGGAAACCTCGGCGGCGCTCGGCTTCGGCTTCCGCTGCGGCTTTCTCGGCCTGCTTCACCTGGAGATCATCCAGGAGCGGCTGGAGCGCGAGTTCAATCTCGACCTGATCGCCACCGCGCCCTCGGTCGTCTATCACCTGCACATGACCGACGGCACAAATGTCGAACTGCACAATCCCGCCGACATGCCCGACGTGGTCAAGATCGACCATATCGAGGAGCCGTGGATCCGCGCCACCATCCTCACGCCCGACGACTATCTGGGCCCGATCCTGAAACTGTGCCAGGACCGGCGCGGCGTGCAGGTCGACCTCTCCTATGTCGGCAAGCGGGCCATGCTTGTCTATGACCTGCCCCTGAACGAGGTGGTGTTCGACTTCTACGACCGGCTGAAATCGATCTCCAAGGGCTATGCCTCCTTCGACTATCATCTGACCGACTATCGCGAGGGCAACCTCGTGAAGATGAGCGTTCTGGTCAACAGCGAGCCGGTCGACGCGCTATCGATGATGGTGCATCGCTCGGCGGCCGAAAGGCGCGGCCGCGCGCTGGTGGAAAAGCTGAAGGAGCTGATCCCCAAGCACATGTTCAAGATCCCGCTGCAGGCGGCGATCGGCAGCACGGTGATCGCGCGCGAGACGATCTCGGCCCTGCGCAAGGACGTGACCGCCAAGTGCTATGGCGGCGACGTGACGCGCAAGCGCAAGCTGCTGGAGAAGCAGAAGGAAGGCAAGAAGCGCATGCGCCAGTTCGGCAAGGTCGACATCCCGCAGGAAGCCTTCATCGAGGCGCTGAAAATCGGGGATTGAAGGTGCCAGGCGCCCTCGTGGTTCGACAAGCTCACCATGAGGGCTACTGAATGGTCACCGCTTGCATTGTCACATTTTCAGATGACATGTCGTTCCAATTCGGCGTCGATGATTGCCGCGCGCAACGATGGCCCTCCCAGTAGCCCTCATAGTGAGCTTGTCGAACCACGAGGGCGCTTGGCGCGACCAGTGACCGCGCGCACCTGTTGCATTCCGGCATCAGTTAACGCGAATTCGTGAAACAGGCGCCAAACCCACCGCAAATTCGCCATCGACCGGCGCATTTGTCGTCTGTGTGAACTATTTCGCCGCGCTTTTTACACAGCTGTTAAAGACTTGGTTCACGGGGCATTCATGTCTGGGCGCTAATCTCCACCCATTCGGATGGGGACGATCCGGACAGGAGAGTGGGACAATGTTGTTCGTGAAACACATCGTGCGCTTTGCAGTCGTCATGCGGGAGTTCGTCGCGCCGAGCTACAGGCCCGAGCGCTATTACATGCGCGGCCCCGGTCCGGCCTGCCAGCGCCGCACCGGCACGCCGACGATCGATACCTTTCGCTGAGCGAGCTACCCGCCCAGCCCCTCGAAGAGCGCGGTCGACAGATAGCGCTCGGCGAAGGAGGGGATGGTCACCACCATGTTCTTGCCGGCATTTTCCGGCCTGGCCCCGACCACGGCGGCCGCTTCGAGTGCCGCACCCGATGAAATCCCCACCGGCACGCCTTCCAGCCGCGCCACCAGCCGGGCGTTGGCGAAGGCGTCTTCATTGGCCACCGTCACGACCTCGTCATAAACCGACGTGTCGAGCACCTTGGGCGCAAACCCAGCGCCGATGCCCTGGATCTTGTGCGGCCCGGGATCGCCGCCCGAAAGCACCGGCGAATCCTTCGGTTCCACGGCGATCACCTGGACGCCCGGCCGGCGGGCCTTCAGCACCTGGCCGACACCCGTGATCGTGCCGCCCGTGCCGATGCCGGAGATGAAGATGTCGATTTCGCCGGCGGTGTCGTTCCAGATCTCCTCGGCCGTGGTCTTGCGATGAATTTCCGGATTGGCCGGATTTTCGAACTGCTGCGGAATGACCGCGTCCGGGATGGAAGCGACCAGTTCCTCGGCCCTGGCGATGGCGCCTTTCATGCCCTTAGCACCCTCGGTCAGCACCAGTTCGGCGCCGAGCAGGGCGAGCATCTTGCGACGCTCCAGCGACATCGTCTCCGGCATGGTGAGGATGAGGCGATAGCCCTTGGCCGCTGCCGCGAAGGCAAGCGCAATGCCGGTGTTGCCCGAGGTCGGCTCGACCAATACCGTGCGGCCGGGCGTGATGCGCCCGTCGGCCTCCATCGCCTCGATCATGGCGACGCCGATGCGGTCCTTGACGCTGGCAATCGGGTTGAAGAATTCGAGCTTGGCCAGGAGGTTGGCCACGATGCCCTTTTCTTTGGCAAACTTGTCGAGCCGGATGATCGGCGTATCGCCGATCGTTTCGGTGATGGACCCGTAAATGCGGCCCCGGCCCGGCACGCGGCCCTCATTCAGCGACCTCTCCATCCTGACTCTCCTCAGCTTCGTTTCAGTCCCCGGACCTTTGCCCAAAGCAGGAAATCCCACTTTACCCCGCAGCGCAAGCGCGTCCGCGCTCAACGCAACAGGAAGCCGCCGCCGAGCGGATCGTCCTCCTCGACGACGAATTCGCCCCGCCCCGTATAGTAGGCGTGGCCGGAGACGCGGACACGGACCGCGTCGAACCCGTCGAGCATCTCGGCGGCCGTCACCTCGGCCTCGAAACGGTCGCCGGTGATGCTTTCGAAAATGCGTGTCTCGCCTTGTGCAAGGCGGCCCCTGGCCGCCATCGCCGCCATGCGCGCCGTCGCGCCGGACCCGGTGGCCGAGCGGTCGACCTGCGCGTCGGCGAAGACGCAGATGTTCCTGGTCGGGCTTCCCCCTGCGCCGGCGCCGCCATCGGTCAGGATCGTGCCGTAAAGAAAGGCGAGATCGTCGTGCTCGGGATGGCGAAGCGGGATCGCGGCACTTGCCGCCGCGGTCAGTGCGTTCGCCGCATCGACGAAATCGCGCAGCCGGCTTTCGCCGAAACGCAATCCAAACTGTCCTGCCTCGGCGACGGCATAGAAGGCACCGCCATAGGCGATGTCGAATCCGATTCCGCCATAGCCGTCCAGTTGCAACGATCGGTCGCCGGCAAGAAGAAAAGCCGGCACGCTGTCGAAGGAGACGGCACCGGCCTTGCCGTCCTCGACCGAAACGGAGGCGACCACCATGCCGCAGGGACATTCGATATTGACCGTGGTCACCGGCTCGCGCGGCTCGACCAGGCCCTGGTCGACGGCGAAGCGGCCGAGCGCGATGACGGCATGGCCGCACATGGTCGAATAGCCCTCATTGTGCATGAACAGCACGGCGAGGTCGGCGCCCGGCAGGTCCGGCTCGACGAGCAGGGCGCCATACATGTCGACATGGCCGCGCGGCTCGAACATCAGGATTTTGCGCAGATGATCGAGATTGTCGCGCACGAAGGCGCGCTTCTCGAGGATCGTGCCGGCGGGAATCTCGGGATAGCCGTCGGTGACGATGCGCACGGGCTCGCCGCCCGTATGCATATCGGCCACCAGCAGCGCACCGGTCACCGCTCACCCCCGGAAAAGAGCTCCTGAAGCCGCGCAAAAGACACGACCTGGCGCGAGAACTCGAACGTGCCGCCATCGAGCATCTCGCGCGCCGCCGCCTCGACCGCCGCGAAAGCGGCATTGGTGAGCTTCGAGCCAACCGATATGCGCCGCGCGCCGGCCTCGGCCAGGGCGGCGACGCTCATTGCGGGCATGGCGAGGACGTTGACGGGTTTCGTGACGGCCGCGCACAGGGTGCGAACGGTCTCGATGTCGGGCAGGCCCGGCGCATAGAGCACGTCGGCACCCGCCGCCTCGAAGGCCTGGAGACGCTTGATCGTGTCGTCGAGGTCGGGGCGTCCCCAGAGGAAATTCTCGGCGCGCGCCGTGAAAACGAAATCATCCTTCAACGAGCGCGCCGCATCGACGGCCGCAGCCACACGTTCGACGGCATGCGGGAATTCGTAGATCGGAGACGACGCATGGCCGGTCGAGTCCTCGATCGAGCAACCGGCAAGCCCGGCGGCCGAAGCGGCGAAGATCGTCTCGGCCGCATCGTCAGGGGCGTCGCCCTTGCCGTTTTCGAGGTCGGCCGAAACCGGCACATCGACCGCGGCCGCGATTTCCCTGCAATGCGCGATCATTGCCTCGAACCCGACGCCGCCATCCGGCAGGCCGCGCGAGAAGGCAAAGCCTGCGCTGGTCGTCGCCAACGCCTCGAAACCGAGCGAAGCCAGGAACTTGGCGGTGCCTATGTCCCAGGGATTGGGGATGACGAAGGCGCCTTGCGCCTCGTGCAACTGTCTGAAGCGGGTGTGCTTGTCCATGGCGATCCTCCCACCGATCGGGTGCCGCGGATGCTATGTCCAAGCGCAAAATCTGCCAAGTGGGATATTGCAGTCAAAGCCGTGCCGGGCAGAACAAATTCACCGGGCGTCGTCATATCCCTTGCGGATCGGGCGGCACGGGTCAGGCCGTGCCCGTGGAACCGAATCCGCCGGTGCCGCGCGCCGTGCCGCTCGTCAGATGACGCTCCTCGATGACCGCCCTGGTCACCGGGGCGATGACGAGCTGGGCGATGCGCATGCCGCGCGTGACGGCAAAATCCTCCTCGCCCTGATTGACCAACAGCACCTTGACCTCGCCGCGATAGTCGCTGTCGATCGTGCCCGGCGTGTTGAGGCAGGTGATGCCGTGCTTGACGGCAAGGCCGGAGCGCGGGCGCACCTGCCCCTCGAACCCGTGCGGTATCTCGAAAACCAGTCCCGTGGGCACCAGCGCCCGTCGGCCCGGCAACACGATGATCTGCCGGTCCTGGGCGACCGCCGCCCTGAGATCGAGGCCGGCCGCCCCCTCGGTGGCATAGGTCGGCAGGTCGAGGCCCTGCGAATGAGCCAGGCGAACCACGCCGACGACAGGCGATGTTTCGAGATGGGATGTCATGGTCCGATCCTATCGCCACAGGCGGGGCCCGAGGTCAATTCCCCAATCGCCATTCGACGGCGATTTTGCTCATCGGACCTCGACCGGCACGACCGTCGTCTCCTTGATTTCCTCCATGACGAAGGAGGCCGAGACGTCCGACAACGGAATCCTGGCGATCAATCGCTGATAGAGCCGGTCATAGGCCTTCACGTCTGCCACGCGGGCGCGCAGCACATAGTCCAGATCACCCGACATGCGGTAGACGCCAGTGATCTCGGGCATGGCGGTCGCGGCAGCGCGAAAGCGCTTCAGCCAATCGGGATCGTGGTTCGTGGTGCGCACCATGATGAAGACGCTGAGCCCGAGACCGAGCTTTTCGGGGTCGACCAGGGCGATGCGTCCGGTGACGACACCGCGGTCTTCAAGGAGCTTCACACGCCGCCAGCAGGCATTGCGCGACAGGTTCGTCCGTTCCGACAACTCGTCGATCGTCAGGGTGCAGTCACGCTGCAGTTCGGCCAGTATGCGCCGATCCACTTCATCGATCTTCTCGGTCATTTCGGGATGATGTCCCAATATCATATCCAAGACAAGAATGAATTGGGACAAGTTCTGCGTGGCGATCAGATATCGTTCATGCACCCGGCAATCGCGCAGGCAAACCGCGCGACGGCACGGGGAGCAACGAATCCAGGGAACCAGGGAGACTGTATGTCCGCTCGACTTGCACGTTTGTTCACAGACCATCCCGCAAGCATCGGCGAATCCTACTTCGCTCATATGGCATTTGCGGCCTGGTTTTCCTCACGCCTGGCGACGGCCGCCGCGGCGGCGCTCGTGCATGCGTGCCTTCCCTTCCTGTTCGAGACGACGGCAAGCCGTATCGTTCGTGAACTGTACGAGCGCGTCGACAAGCGGCGATGACATAGGCCGCCGGCCGCGAGCGGTTCCGCCAAATCCGTCGCATGCCGGACCAGCCGCTTCGCGCAAGACTTGCAATTCAATGCGCGGCGTCGTCACATAGGGCCGGCGCGCAGTTACTGCGCGCCGGATAATATACTGAAACCTTTCGCTCAAACGACTCCGTTGGAGCGTGACATGTTTCAGGAACAGTGGGCCCGCTCATGAAATCGCACGCTTGGCACCTCGACATTTCCCGCAACGGCCGGCCGGCAATGGCACGACAACTGCACGGCTGTGCGTTGGGCCTTGTCCTGGCGGCCTTTCTCGTTCCCGCCGGCACCGCTTCAGCCGCCAATTGCATGACCGCACCGGCACCGGGAACGAACTGGGAAAACTGCCAGCGGCGCAATCTGCTTCTGACAGGAGCCAATCTGGCAAACTCGAACCTGCGCAACACCGATTTCTCGCAGACCGACCTACGCAGATCCGACCTGCGCGCGGCCAACCTGGAGAGCGCCACCCTGGTGCGCGCATCGCTGGCCGGCGCCAAGGCCGACGAGGCCGATTTCACCAAGGTCGAGGCCTACAGGACCAACTTCTCGAATGTTTCGGCGCGCGATTCCTCCTTTGCCAGCGCGGAACTGCAACGCGCCGACTTCCGCAACGCCGTGCTGACAGGCGTCGATTTCCAGAAGGCGGAAGCCGGACGCGCGGACTTCACAGGTGCCGAGCTGTCCGGGACGCGATTCACCCTGGCCAATCTCGCGCGCGCCAGCTTCACGGACGCCACGTTCGACGGCCCAATCGACTTCGACGGCGCCTTCCTTTTCCTCACCCGAGTCGAGGGCATGGATCTCTCGGCGGCGACCGGGCTGGAACAAGAGCAGATCGATCTTGCCTGCGGCGATGAGACGACGAAGCTGCCGGCCGGCATGACAATGCCCGCCTCCTGGCCCTGTCCTTTCGACTGAATCAATTTGAGCGCAGGCAAATCCGGTCTCACTTGACACGACCTGCCTTCGTCTTTATTTAACCATATAGTTTCAAAACTGGATGGTTAAATTAACATGGCCGCGACCGACCCCCTCAGCCTGACGCTTGCAGCGCTCGCCGATCCCACCCGCCGGGCGATCCTGGCGCGTCTCTCCAAGGGGGATGCCACCGTGTCCGAGCTTGCCGCGCCGTTCGAGATGAGCTTTCCCGCCGTCTCGAAGCATCTGAAAGTGCTGGAAAAGGCCGGCCTCGTGGAACAGGGACGCGCGGCGCAGTTCCGCCCGCGCAAGCTACGGCCCGAGCCGCTGCGCGACGTCAATGAGTGGCTGGAAGCTTATCGCCGCTTCTGGGACGAGCGCCTCGACCAGTTGGGCGACTATCTCAAGACGGTTCAAGAAGGAGGAGAGAAATGACTGCAATGCCACAGGCACAAGCGCGGCCGGAACTCTACATACAGCGCACCCTGGACGCGCCGCGCGAACTGGTCTTCAGGATGTGGACCGAGGGCGAGCATCTGGAGAAATGGAGTTGCCCGACCGGCTTCACCATCCCCTTTTCCGAAGGCGACATACGGCCGGGCGGTTCCTTTCGCACCTGCATGCGCGCACCCGACGGAACGGACCATTGGCTCGGCGGAACCTATAAGGAGATCGTCGCGCCGGAGAAAATCGCCTTCACCCATGCATGGCAGGACGAGAACGGCAACAGCGAGCACGAAACGGTGGTGACGGTGACGCTGGCCGAGAAGGACGGCAAGACGCTGCTGACCCTTCACCAGGCCTTCTTCGTTTCCGAGGCTTCGCGCGACGGCCACGAGACCGGCTGGAACGAGACGCTCGATCAACTGGAAAGGCATCTGGTGCAATGAAACTCTACTATTTCGCAGACGGCTGCAGCCTGGCCAGCCACATCGCGCTCAACGAGGCGGACATCGCCGTCGAGCCGATCAAGGTCGATGTCGAAACGCGGCAGACGGAACAGGGCCGGCCCTTTGCCGAGATCAATCCGAAGGGCTACGTGCCAGCGCTCGTCTTCGACGACGACGCGATGCTGACGGAGAATATCGCGATCCTCGACTGGATCGCGCAGCAGGCGCCGGCGCTCAAACCGGCCGACGAGATGGCGCGCACGCGGCAGAACGAAATGCTGGCCTTCATCTCGACCGAACTGCACAAATCGTTCCTCGGCCTGTTCTTCCTGCCCGGCGAGGACGCCAAGCCGATCATTGCCGACAGCATCGCTTCGCGCTTTTCCTATCTCTCAGAAAGGCTCGCCAACGACTACCTGCTCGGCGAGCGGTTTTCGGTCGCCGACGCCTTTTTGTACGTGATGTTGCGCTGGGCGAAGATGTCGGACATGACCACGCCCGACATCTTCGAGCCCTACGTCGAACGCATCGAGGCGCGGCCGGCCGTTCAGGCCACTCTGCGTGCGGAAGGGCTGGCATGAGGCAGGGCGCCGGGCCGCGCGCCTTTCGGCAACGCCCGGCGCCGGCGTTCAGCGGCCGAAACGTTCGACCACCTGTTCAAGCAGCACATGGCCACGGCAGGCGCCCGACCCTTGCGGCTGACCGCCCTCTTCGAGCGCCGTCGCGTAGATGACCGCCGGGTCCTTCTCGATACGCCGACGCCAGGCGGCGAGCTTCGGCCAGCGTTCCGGTTCGCCGACCTGGTGAAAATCCAGCCACCGCGCAACGCCGACGAGAAGGCCGTCTGCCAGGCTCGGCCGTTCACCGACAAGGAAGGGCATATCGGTCATCATCGCCTCGAGCTTGTCGTGGCGCTCGACAACCATCCCGCGGCCCCATTTGCGCAACGCGTCCTGGAGCCGCGGATCCGGCGGGTCCATTTCCATGGCCGCCCACAAAGGGGTAAAAGAGCCTGTGAAGCCCGTATTCACGAAGGCCATCAACTGGTGCATCCGGTCCGCTTCGGGCGAGAGCGGATCGAAGCTGATGCGCCTTTCGATGTCCCTTGCCTCCAGCCGGGCGGCAATAGCCATCGTCTCGGTCACCACCCGTCCCTCATCGGTGATGAAGGCCGGCGTCTCGTGGCGTGCATTGATGCGGGCATAGGCAGGCTCCCGCATCTCGCCCAGCATGTCCACCCGGCACAACCGGTATGGCTCACCCAGCCATTCCAGCGCGGCGACGAGCCCCATCGAGCTTCCGGCGGGAAAGCCGTAAAGAAGAATCGGTTCCATTGTCTGTTTCTCCGTGATTTGTGGTGATCACGCTGCGCAGCGGGACTGGAACCTACGCCGATCGGACGCCAAGTAAATTACGCACCTTTTCGTAACCAGGAGCGGAGCATCGCCATGAAGGAACTCGTATCACGCTGTCCGATCGAGGAAGTCATGCAGGTATTGAGCGGCCGCTGGCCGACCCTGCTTCTCTATTACCTGAAGGACGGCACCAAGCGGTTCAGCGATCTCAGGCGCGACAACCCGACCGTGTCGCACAAGATGCTGACGCAGGAACTGCGCAAGCTCGAAAAGGCCGGGATCGTCCAGCGCACGACATTCGAGGGCTATCCGTTGCGCGTCGAGTATGATCTGACACCGGCCGGCCTCGGCCTCGTGCCGCTCATCGACGCGCTCGGTGATTGGTGGGAAGAGACCGAGGATGCGCGCTTGGGCACGGGACGCCTGATCGAAAGAGCCGTCCAAGCAAGCACCTGAACGAGCAGACGCCTGACCGCGTTCGCCACACTTGCCCTTTTCCATTCGACAGACCGCCTGCGCGCTGGTAAAAGCCCGCACAAACGGACTTCTTGGACATGGCAGACACTATCGAACGGGCGGTCGCCCGCCGCCGTACCTTTGCAATCATCTCGCACCCCGATGCCGGCAAGACGACGCTGACGGAAAAGCTACTTCTGTTCGGCGGCGCCATCCAGCTCGCCGGCGAGGTCAAGGCGAAGAAGGACAGGATCCAGACGCGCTCGGACTGGATGAAGATCGAGCGCGAACGCGGCATCTCGGTCGTCACCTCGGTGATGACGTTCGAATATGGCGACCATGTCTTCAATCTTCTCGACACGCCGGGCCACGAGGATTTCGCCGACGACACCTATCGCACGCTGACGGCCGTCGATGCCGCAGTCATGGTGATCGACGCGGCCAAGGGCATCGAACCGCGCACGCTCAAGCTGTTCGAGGTCTGCCGCCTGCGCGACATCCCGATCGTCACCTTCGTCAACAAGATGGACCGCGAAACACGCGATCCATTCGAGATCCTCGACGAGATCGAGGAGAAGCTGGCCCTCGACACCGCGCCGGTGACCTGGCCGATCGGCCGCGGCAAGACGTTTTGCGGCACCTACCACCTGGCCGATAACGCGGTGCGCCACGGCGACGACGAGGTCGAGCGCACGCCGGTTAACGGCCCGGACTCCAACCGCGTCGCCGGGCTGCTGCCGGAATACGAGCGCCCCGATTTCATCGAGGAAATGGAGCTGGCGCGCGGCGCCTGCCGGCCATTCGATCTCGAGGCCTTCCGCGAAGGTCATCTCACCCCGGTCTATTTCGGCTCGGCGCTGCGCAATTTCGGCGTGCGCGACCTGATCGAGGCGCTCGGTACTTTCGGACCGTCGCCGCGCGCTCAGGAGGCCGACACACGCAAGGTCGAGGCGACCGAGGACAAGATGACTGCCTTCGTCTTCAAGATCCAGGCCAATATGGATCCCAATCACCGCGACCGGATCGCCTTCGTGCGTGTGTGCTCGGGACAGCTTTCGCGCGGCATGAAGGCCAAGCTCGTACGGACGGCCAAGCCGATGAGCCTTTCAGCACCGCAGTTCTTCTTCGCGCGCACGCGGGTGACGGCCGACACCGCCTATGCCGGCGATGTGGTGGGCATCCCCAATCACGGCACGCTGAGGATCGGCGACACGCTGACGGAAGGTGAGGACATCGTATTCCGCGGCGTGCCCAACTTCGCGCCCGAGATCCTGCGCCGCGTGCGGCTCGGCGACCCGATGAAGGCGAAGAAGCTCAAGGAGGCGCTGCAGCAGATGGCCGAGGAAGGCGTCGTGCAGTTGTTTTCTCCCGAAGACGGCTCGCCGGCCATCGTCGGCGTCGTCGGCGCGCTGCAGATCGACGTGCTCAAGGAACGGCTGAGAGTGGAGTACAGCCTGCCGGTCGATTTCGAGGCCGCGCGGTTCAATATCTGCCGCTGGGTTTCGGCCGACGACAAGGGCGAGCTGCAGCGGTTCATCGATGCGCACCGTGGTGACATCGCGCGCGACCTCGACGGCGACCCGGTGTTCCTGGCGCCGCATGAGTTCGGCCTCAACTACGAGGCGGAACGCTGGCAGGCGGTGCGTTTCGCGGCGGTCAAGGACTACCAGGTTCTGGCGAAAGCGAAGGCCGCCTGACACAGCGTTGTCAGGATATGGACAATTCGCGCCTTGCCTCCGTTTGCCGGCCAACCTACCTAGCAGCCGTCCCCACGTGAACCAGAAGGCGGCGCAGACCATGGGTATTCCGGAACCGCAGGCTCAATTCGCCGTCCAGCAGGACATAGACCATGCAGCGATCGACGGGCTCGTCGCCTGGATGATCGATGGCGCCCGGCCGAGCGCCAATGCCCATGATTTCATCGACGCCATCTGCCGCCGGCTCGTGGCGGCGGGGGTGCCGATCGGACGCTTCGCGCTCTTCGTCGACACGTTGCACCCCAACATGTCGGGCCTGCGCTTTGCCTGGACGCCGGAAAACGGCGTGGTGCAGAGCGAGGGGCCGGTGGATCTGTTTGCGCGCGAGGATTACCAGCTCAATCCGCTGCCGCTGGTCATGCGCCAGCAGGTGTCGGTGCGGCGGCGGCTGACGGACCCGGAAGCGCTGACGGAGTTCATGATCCTCGGCGAGCTGAGGGATGAGGGATTCACCGACTACATGGCGTTGCCGCTGGTCTTTTCTGACGGCGAGGCTCATGCGGTGACCTTTTCGACCAAGGAGCCGGACGGTTTCAGCATCGAGGCGATTGCTGCCATCGACCTGATCCAGCGGCCGCTGGCGCGGCTGGCGGAGACCTATCTGCTGAGGCTCAATGCGGCGACGATCATTTCGACCTATGTCGGGCGCAACAGCGGCGACCAGATCCTGCACGGCCGTGTCCACCGCGGCGACGGAGAAGAGATCGAGGCGGTGATCCTGTTCACCGACCTGATCGATTTCACCGAACTGTCGAACCGCCGCTCGGGCCCGCAGATCGTGTCGCTGCTCAACGACGCGTTCGACATCGTCGTGCCGCCGGTCGAGGCGCATGGCGGCGAGGTGCTGAAATTCCTCGGCGACGGCTTCTTCGCCATCTTCCCTTACAACGGCGCCACCACGTTGCACGATGCCGTGCGGGCGGCCAGCGCGACACTGGTGGAAGGAGAGCGCCGGCTGGCCGAAACACCCCTCGGCCAGGAGGTCGCCTTCCGCTCGGCGCTGCATGCCGGCCGTTTTCACTACGGCAATATCGGCGGGGCCAACCGGCTCGATTTCACCGCGATCGGCCAACCGATCAACTATGCCGCGCGGATGCTGTCGGCCGCCTCGACCTTGTCGCTCAAGCGTGTCGCCTCGCATGAGACGGCGGGTCATCTCTGTGTCGCGCCGGAGCTCGCCGCAGAGATCCCCTTCAAGGGCTTCGACGGTCTGCAAAGGATCTACGCCTATTGACGCTGGCGCGAGGCGATTGATCGCACCGGGACGATTGTTCGTAGTCAAATATTGCGCGGCAAGCCGAGACAGGTGAACCCCTGTTCCCGGCACGGGGCGGCTCCGCAATCAATAGTCTCGAATCCGTCGCGGGTTGGGCCTATGATGGCCGGCAGAGAAGACTGCGCGACATGAAGGGAGAAGCGTCATGGGCCTTCGCATCAACGACACAGCACCGGATTTCACCGCCGAGACGACGCAGGGCACGATCAACTTCCACGAATGGATCGGCGACGGCTGGGCCGTCCTGTTCTCGCATCCCAAGAACTTCACCCCCGTCTGCACGACCGAGCTCGGGGTCATGGCGGGCTACGCGCCCGAGTTCGAAAAGCGCGGCGTGAAGATCATCGGCATCTCGGTCGATCCGGTGGAAAGCCACGACAAGTGGAAGGACGATATCCGGGTCGCGACCGGACACACGGTCGACTATCCGCTGATCGGCGACCGCAACCTGAAGATCGCCAAGCTGTACGACATGCTTCCGGCGGATGCCGGCGAGAGCTCGGAAGGCCGCACGCCGGCCGACAACGCGACCGTGCGCTCGGTCTACGTCATCGGACCGGACAAGAAGATCAAGCTCGTGCTCACCTATCCGATGACGACGGGCCGCAACTTCGCCGAGATCCTGCGGGCGATCGATTCGATCCAGCTGACCGCCAAGCACCAGGTGGCGACGCCTGCCGACTGGAAGCAGGGTGAAGACGTCATCATCACGGCCGCCGTTTCCAACGAAGACGCCACGGCGCGGTTCGGCTCATACGAGACGATCCTGCCCTATCTCAGGAAGACCAAGCAGCCCGGCGCCTGAGAACGGGTGACCCCCTTGCCGGCGCCGGCATAGCTGGCGCCGGCCCGTACGCGCATGCCGGTGGCCGGTTGCATCTTTTGGTGGCAAAGTGGCGGCGCCAGCCTGCCGGAAGGCCTGGTCCGACCGATAGCCCCATGACGAATGAGGAAGCCCCCATGCGCCAACTGTCCCTTGCCGCCATCGTTTTGAGTGTGCTGGCTTCACCGGCCGCCGCCTCGGCGCTGACGATCGACCTGCCGGGCGACGCCGATGTGGAGACGAGCACCGTCACCTATGCCTGTCCCGACAGCGAACTGACCGTGACCTATCACAATGCAGGCTCCGTTTCCCTTGCCGTCTTCGAGACAGGGGGCGAGGTCGTCGTCGCCTCCAATGTGATCGCCGCCTCCGGGGCGAGATATGCCGGCGGCCGGTATGTCTGGTGGACCAAGGGCGATACCGGCGATCTCTACGACCTGATGCAGGGCGAGGACGCACCGCCGGCTTCGTGCACCGCATCCGACTGACCGTTCCCGCTCCAGGCCGGCGCCTTTCTACCCCGCCGCGGCGGCCGCGGACCGACGCTGACGGCGCAGGATAACGGTCGGCGCATCGGCATACTCGGTCCGCGCGACTTCGCGATAGCCGAACTTTTCGGCCACGCGCAGGGAAGCGGCATTCTCGGGATGGATGATGCAGACGGTGGTCGAACCGGGAAAGTTCCTGTCGCCCCATTCATGGATCGCGGCAACGCATTCGCTGGCATAGCCGCGGCCATGAACGTCCGGGCTGAACATCCATCCGGCCTCGGGCTCGCCCTCGAAGGCCGGCGAAATGTCGCGCTTGAGCTCGTGAAAGCCGGTCGCTCCGACAAGCCTTTCCGTTTCGCGTTCCTCCACGATCCAGAAACCGTAGCCCAGGAGCTTCCACATGCCGATATAGCGTATGATGCGCGTCCAGGCCTCCTCGCGCGTGAAAGGCCGCCCACCGACATATCGCGTGACGACGGGATCGGCCAGCAAGGCGGCATAGGCATCGAGGTCATCCATGCGGTGATGGCGCAGGCGAAGCCGTGCGGTTTCGATGACCGGCGCTTCGTCAAACGGCAATTCAGACATGGCAGGCTCCCTCACTCGGCGGCAGCGGCCGCCGCCCACCGGATAAACGCCGTTCATACAGGAAAGGTTGTAGGAAATTCAGCTTTCCGCGCTCTCCAGGCGTTCCGCCACCAGAGCCGCCAATCGTTCGGCGACCCCATGCTTGTCCATTTCCGGCCATTCCTCCGCGCCCCCACGCGATATGATGACGACCTTGTTGCGGTCGCCGCCCATAACCCCGGAAGGACCGATACCGCTCCCGTGGGAAACATCGTTGGCGACGATGATATCCGCCCCCTTCCGTTTCAGCTTGCCGGCAGCGTTCTTCTCCACGTGATCCGTCTCCGCGGCAAAGCCGATGACGAGACGCGGGCGCTTGGCGTGATGGCCGACGGTGGCGAGAATGTCCGGGTTTTCCGTCATGCGCAAGACGGGAGCATCCTCGCCGGGCCCCTTCTTGATCTTTTGTGCCGCGGTGCTCTCGGCGCGCCAGTCGGCCACGGCGGCGACGAAGATCGCCGCATCGGCCGGCAATAGCTGCTCCACCGCGTCGCGCATCTCAACCGCGCTTTCGACATGCACGGTCTTCACTCCTTGCGGATCGGCGATCGCCACCGGCCCCGACACAAGCCGCACATCGGCACCGAGGCGCGCCAGGGCGGCGGCGATGGCGTGGCCCTGCTTGCCGGACGAGCGGTTGGCGATATAGCGCACGGGATCGATCGGCTCGTGCGTCGGTCCCGAGGTGACGATGATCGTCTTGCCGCTCAGCGGACCGGGATTGTCGTCGAGCATGGCTTCGATCGCCGCGACGATCTCCAGCGGCTCGGCCATGCGGCCCTCGCCGGCCTCTCCGCTCTCGGCCATTTCGCCGGCATTCGGGCCGACAAGACGAACGCCGTCCCTGGCAAGCTGCTCGGCATTGCGCCGGGTCGCCGGATGCTCCCACATTTTCGGGTTCATGGCGGGCGCGATCAGAACCGGCTTGTTCGCCGCCAGCAGCACGTTCGAAGCGAGGTCATTGGCCAGCCCGTGCGCCAGCTTGGCCATCAGGTCGGCGGTTGCCGGCGCAACGACGACGAGATCAGCCTCGCGCGACAGGCGGATATGGCCGACGTCGTGCTCGTCGTCGCGGTCGAAGAGATCGGTGAAGACATGGTCGGCCGACAGGGCGCCGACCGAGAGCGGCGTGACGAATTGCTGCGCGGCGGCCGTCATCAGGCAGCGCACCGCCGCGCCGCGCTCGCGCAATCGGCGAATGAGATCGAGCGATTTATAGGCCGCGATGCCGCCGCCGATGATCAGAAGAATGCGCTTGCCGGAAAGGGTCATCAAAGCTCCGTGCCGGTTTCAGCCCGGCGTCAATGCCGGCTCGATATCGGTATGGATGAAATCGCCGCCCTTGAAAAGAAGGGGCAGGCCGCGCGTCTTTGCCAAAGCATAGGAGAAACAATCGCCCATATTGAGCTTGGCGCGATGGCCAGACCCGCGACCATAACGGGCGTAGGCCTGCCGGGCAGACACCAATTGCAGCTCATCGAAAGGCGACGCTTCAGGGTTCAACTCCACAATCAGCCGCCTCAATCGCGTTTGGCCTTGGGGCAAAGCATCGCGTGATGCGACGCAGTGGGCTTCAAGAATCGTTGCCATGCTGATGACGAGGGCTTCGGACAGGTGAAACGCCTGTATGAAGCGCTCCGCATCGGCTTCACGGTTCAACACCGCGATCAACGCGGACGTGTCGACCACAACGGAGCTCAAAGCGACCCTTCATCCCACATTTCGTCGCTGATTTTCTTCAAATCGAAAGGTTCCTTCGGCTTCACCGCGAGTTCTCGCAGGACTTCCAGCCGTGGCCTACGGCGCTTCTCACCAGCCGCTTCCGCAGTTATGCTCGACGCCAATGTGCGCCGCGCTTCTTCTTCCATCGACACACCCCGCACGGCGGCGCGTTCGCGAAGCGCCTGCTTCACATCATCGTCGAGATTGCGGATGGTCAGCGTGCCCATTGCCATTCTCCTCCTCGAAAAGATAAGCCGAAGTCGAACTGCATGCAATGACAGCAATGACTGCAACACAGTCATCACCTGTCGCTCAGAACAGCCGCCAGGCTATGAACACAAGCGTCACTGCGATGATCCACAGCGCGATGCGGCCGGAGCGTGTGTGGCGCGCCTCGGCGCGTCCGATGGCGCGGGTCGTGGCCTCGTCGAGGCGCACGCCAAATTCAGCCATGTCGTCGATCTCGCGGGTGAGCTTTTCGGTGCGCTTGGCCAGATCGGGCGCCTGGCGGGCGAGCGACATCAGCGCGTTCACGCCGTCGCGCGCGTCAATGAGCATGCCGCGCGGGCCCAGATTGGCCGCGATCCAGTCGCCGACCACCGGCTCGGAGGTCTGCCACATGTTGAAGGCCGGATCGAGCGTGCGCGCCACGCCCTCCACCACCACCATGGTCTTCTGCAAGAGCACCAGTTCGGGCCGCGTATGCATGTCGAACAGTTCCGTGACCTCGAACAGCAGCGTCAGCAGCCTGGCCATCGAGATCGTCTCGGCTGGCTGGCCGTGGATCGGTTCGCCGATGGCGCGGATCGCCTGGGAAAAGGACGCGATATCATGCACCGGCGGCACGTAGCCGGCCTCGAAATGCACCTCGGCCACGCGGCGATAGTCGCGCGTGATGAAACCGTAGAGAATCTCAGCAAGGAACCGGCGCTCCTTCTTGCCGAGCCGGCCCGTAATGCCAAAATCGACGCCGACGATGGTGCCATCCGGCTCGACGAACAGGTTGCCGGGATGCATGTCGGCATGGAAAAAGCCGTCGCGCAGCGTATGGCGCAGGAAGGATTGCACCAGATTGGCGGCGAGCAGCTTGAAGTCGTGACCGGCCGCGCGCAGTCCCTCGAGATCGGACAGCTTGACGCCGTCGATCCATTCCAGCGTCAGCACGTCGCGGCCGGTTCGCTCCCAGTCGACGCGCGGCACGCGAAAGCCCGGATCGTCCTTCGTGTTTTCGCCGATCTCCGAGAGCGCCGCCGCCTCCAGCCGCAGATCCATCTCGATCTTGGTCACCTGGGCCAGCGTCTCGGTCACCTCGATCGGCCTCAGGCGCCGCGTCGCGGGGATGAAGCGCTCCTGCAGCCGCGCGGCGACGAAGTAACTCTCGAGATCGCGGAAGAAGGCCCGGCGCACGCCCGGCCTGATCACCTTGACCGCGACCTTGTGCGCCGCGTCGCCGGCAATGATGGCGGGATGCACCTGGGCGATCGAGGCGGCGGCCACCGGCTCGCCCAGCTTGGCGAACAGGTCGTCCACCGGCCGGCCGAGCGATTCCTCGATCTGCCGGATCGCCTGTTCCTTGGGAAACTTCTCCATGCGGTCCTGGAGATTGGCCAGGTCAAGCGCGACCTCGGCGCCCACCACATCCGGCCGGGTGGCCAGAAACTGGCCGAGCTTGACATAGGACGGCCCCAGCCTGACCACGGCCTTCGACAGGCGCTCGGACCGGTCGGCCTGGCTGGCACGGCGCTTTGTCATCAGCCTGGCGATGCGCCAGCCCGCCTTCGGCAGGCCGATCAATTGTTCGCCCGGCACGGCCGCAACCACGCCTTCGCGAAGCATGATCCAGCCGGCGCGCGCGAGCCGGAAATAGGCGCCGATCGTACTCATCACCTAGCGCCTCAAAGCTTCCAACCCGAATGCAGTGCCGCAATGCCGCCCGAAAAATTGCGCCAGGTCACGCGCTCGAAGCCCGCCGCCTCGATCATGGCGGCGAAATTGCGCTGGTCGGGGAATTTGCGGATCGATTCGACCAGATACCGGTAGGGCTCCGCCTCGCCGGCGACAATTTGGCCGATGCGCGGAATGGCGTTGAACGACCAGGCCTCGTAGACGCGATCGAGAACCGGCATATCGACTTCAGAAAACTCCAGGCACAGAAAGCGTCCGCCCGGCTTGAGCACCCGGTAGGCCTCGCTCAACGCCTTGTCGATCTGCGGCACGTTGCGGATGCCGAAGGCGATCGTATAGGCGTCGAACGCGCCGTCGTCGAACGGCAGGTCCTCGGCATTCGCCTCAACGAATTCGACATTGTCGGTCAGGCCGCGCTTTGCGGCCCGATCGCGGCCGACACCCAGCATCGAGCCGTTGATGTCGGGCACCGTCGTGTGCGCTCTTCCGCCGGAGGCTTCGATGATGCGAAAGGCGATATCGCCGGTGCCGCCGGCGACATCGAGCGAGCGCCAGCCGGCGCGCTTGGGCGGGTTGAGCCAGGACACCATGGCGTCTTTCCACAGCCGGTGCAGGCCGCCCGACATCAAATCGTTCATGACGTCGTAGCGCCGCGCGACCTTGTGGAAGACCTCGTCGACGAGCGGCTGCTTGTCGCCTTCCGCCACCTTGCGGAAACCGAAGGAATTCTCCATGCCGCCGCCGGCGGTCGTGCGCTCGTTTGACATTGCCTTGACCCGAATTTCGCGCGGACCATAGCCCATCGAATTGCCGGGCGCTATTGTCCGCGGCGCGGTTATCCGCCGCGCCGTGATATTCCAGTTGCAGGAAAAGACGAAATGATGCCGAAGGCCGAACTGCATTGCCATATCGAAGGAGCGGCAGACACCGAACTGGTGATGCAGCAGGCGGCGATCTACGGCGCCGACATGTCGCCCTTCATCCGCGACGGCGCGTTCGTCTGGCACGATTTCACCAGCTTTCTCGCCGCCTATGACGCATCGGCAAGCCTTTTCCGCACCGAAGAGGACTATGCCCGCCTGGCCGAACACTACCTCGCCAGTCTGGCCGGCCAGGGAGCCATCTATTCGGAGATCTTCATCTCGCCGGACCATGCCATGCGCTCCGGCCTCTCGCCGCGAGCCTATCTCGGCGGGCTCGCCGAAGGCGTGCGCCGCGCGAAAGCCGCCAGCGGCATCGAGGCGCGCATGATCGTCATCGGCGTACGCCATTTCGGCGCGGAAGCGGTGGAAGCCGCGGCGCGCTTCGCCGCCGACTGCGACGAGCCGCTCGTCACCGGCTTCGGCATGGCAGGCGAAGAACGCCACGGCAACCCGCGCGACTACGCACACGCTTTCGACATTGCGCGCGAGGCCGGCCTCGGCATCACCGTGCATGCCGGCGAACTGGCCGGATGGGAGAGCGTGGCGGCGGCGCTCGACCATTTGCGCCCCGCACGCATCGGCCATGGCGTGCGCGCCGTCGAAAATCCCGACCTCGTCAGGAGAATAGCCGGGGAAGGCATCGTGCTCGAATGCTGCCCCTGCTCCAATGTGGCATTGCAGATATTCGACGGCTTCGAGAATCACCCCTTGCCGCAACTCATGGTGGCCGACTGCAAGGTGACGCTGTCCTCCGACGACCCGCCCTATTTCCGCACCTCGATCAGGCGCGAATACGAGGAGGCAAGACGCCATTTCGGCATGGACGACACGGCACTTGGCGATATCACGCGCACGGCCATCGAGGCGGCCTTCATCGACGAAAAGACGAGGCAGGCGCTGCTTGCCCGCCTGTCACGGTAGGCAGCGGGCGACAAAGCTGTGCTTTCGAGGCCGAGGGCGGTTTCGCAACGTCGCGCAAGCGGCTAAATACCGAAGATCGACAAACCCGAAACAAGGAGCCACGCGCAGATGAAGGGCGTCACCGTCGTCGATCACCCGCTCGTGCAACACAAGCTCACCCTCATGCGCGACCGGGAAACTTCCACGGCCAGTTTCCGCCGTCTGCTTCGGGAAATCTCGCTGCTGCTCGGATATGAAGTCACGCGCGAGCTGGAACTGACGACGCGCAGCATCGAGACGCCGATGCAGACCATGCAGGCGCCGACGCTTGAAGGCAAGAAGCTGGTCTTCGCCTCGGTGCTCAGGGCCGGCAACGGCCTCCTCGAAGGCCTGCTCGACCTGGTGCCGGCGGCCCGCGTGGCGCATGTCGGCCTTTACCGCGACCATGAGACGCTGGAGGCGGTGGAATATTTCTTCAAGGCGCCCGGCGACCTAGCCGACCGGCTGATCATCGTCGTCGACCCGATGCTGGCGACGGCCAATTCGGCGATTGCCGCCGTCGACAAGCTGAAGGAGCGCGGCGCGACCAGTCTGCGCTTCCTGTGCCTGCTGGCCGCGCCCGAAGGCATCGAGCGCTTCACCAAAGCGCATCCGGACGTGCCGGTCTTCACCGCCGCGATCGACGAAAGGCTCAACGAGAAGGGCTACATCGTCCCGGGCCTCGGCGACGCCGGCGACCGCATGTACGGCACCAAGTAGCGCTTTACCGCGGCGTAACCACGGCAAACATTCGTCCGCCGGCTTAAGCCGGCGGCAATCATGCGTGCGGCATGACATGTCCGGATCGAGGACCAAAGCCGTGCGACATGTGACGTTTCTGGGCGCAGTGATCGGGTTGTCGCTCGCCGTGCCCGCCCTCCACGAGGCCAATCCCGACTGGCTGCGCGCGGCCATGGCGTCGCTCATCGGCCGCAACGAGGACGGTTCCACCGAATACGGGCAGAACGCCACGGCCCACAAGACGCCGCCCGCCGGCCGCAAGGTCGCACTGGCGATGGGTTCCAGCGGGCATTTCCTGGCCGAATTCAAGCTCAACGGCCGGCGCGTCGAGGCCATGGTCGACACGGGCGCCACGCTCGTCGCTGTGAACCGCTCGACGGCGCGGCGTCTCGGCATTTCCCTGTCGAACGCCGATTTCAGATATGCCGTCGGAACGGCCAACGGCCAGGCCATGGCCGCCGGCATCGTGCTGGACCGGGTGGAGATCGGGCGCATCGCGGTCAAAGACGTGCCCGCCGCCGTGCTCGAGGACGAGGCGCTTTCGTCGACGCTCATCGGCATGAGCTTTTTGAAACGCCTGGCGCGCTTCGAGGTTGCGGACAACACGCTGCTCCTGGAGCAGTGATACAGAGGCGATCATTCCGCGCCGATACGGCGCAGAACCGGGTCGACCGCGGTGGGCTTCGCCTCGCCGATCCGATAGGCGGCGCGCACCGCCTCGGCCGCCGCCTCCGCATCGGATGCATTCTTGGCATGGACCATGGCCAGCGGCTCCCCGCGACGCGTTTGTGCGCCCACCGGCAAAAGGCCGCTCAAGCCGACCGCCGGGTCAATCAAGTCGTCGGGATTGGTGCGCCCCCCACCGAGCGCCACCACGGCCAAGCCGATATCGCGCGAGGAAATCGCCGTGACGAAACCGTCGCGTCCGGCCAATACGGGCACGATGACGGGGGCCTCGGGGAGATAGGTCCGGCAGTTTTCGACGAAATCGGCCGGTCCGCCGAGCAAGGCGACCATGCGGCCGAAGACTTCCGCCGCCCGCCCGGTTTCGAGCGCGTCGCGCGCCATCTGCCCCGCTGCGCGGCGCGAGCCGGCGAGGCCGCCTGCCTTGATCATTTCGGCCGCCAGCGCCAGCGTAACCGTTTCCAGCCGCCGGTCGCGCGCCCGCCCGGTGAGAAAGTCCACCGCGTTGACGACTTCCAGCGCGTTGCCGGCGGCCGAAGCGAGCGGCTCGTTCATGTCGGAAATAAGCGCCGATGTCCTGAGCCCAGCGCCATTGGCAACCTCGACCAGGCTGCGCGCAAGGGCCGCCGCATCGCGCGGCTTCTTCATGAAGGCGCCATTGCCCGACTTCACGTCGAGGACCAGCGCCTGGAGGCCCGCGGCCAGTTTCTTCGACAGGATGGAGGCGGTGATCAGCGGGATCGATTCGACCGTCGCCGTGACATCGCGGATGGCATAGAGACGCTTGTCGGCCGGCGCCAGTTCGCCGGTCTGGCCGATGATGGCGCAGCCGGCCTCCTTCACCGTGCGGCGAAACAACGCCGTGTCGGGTTGGCTTCGATAGCCGGGAATCGAATCCATCTTGTCGAGCGTACCGCCGGTGTGGCCGAGCCCGCGGCCCGAAATCATCGGCACATAAGCGCCGCAGGCCGCCACGATCGGCGCCAGCATGAGCGAGACATTGTCGCCGACGCCGCCAGTCGAGTGCTTGTCGACCACCGCGCCGTCGACATCGTCCCAGGAAAGCGTCTCGCCGCTGTCGCGCATGGCGCGCGTCAGCGCCACAGCCTCCTCGCGGGCCATGCCGTTGAAGAAGACCGCCATGGCGAAGGCGGCCGCCTGGCCCTGCGAGACCGCGCCGGAGGTGATGCCGGCAACGAATTCGGCGATCTCGGCATCGCTCAGGGCTTCGCCGTCACGCTTCCTGCGGATGATCTCCTGGGGAAGCATCAGACGGGACCTGCGTCCTGTTGCCCGATGCCGGCATTTCTTCTCGTTCGTTTCCGAACTTGTGCCAGTCGAGAGGTGGCCAATGTCCCCTTGCAAGAGGCGGCGACGCCCTCCTCCTTGCGCACATACATCACAACTCTCCGATTGCCCGCTTGAGGATCGCGGCGAGCCGCGTCCCGCCCAGCGGCGCCATGTCCTTGGTCTCCTGATGCGACAGCTCCGCGCCGGTCATGCCGGCCGCCAGATTGGTGATGACCGAGCAGGCCGCGACCTCGAGCCCGAAGAAGCGGGCGAGAATCACCTCCGGCACGGTCGACATGCCGACCGCATCGGCGCCCATCATGCGCGCCATGCGGATTTCGGCCGGCGTCTCGAAGGAGGGACCGGAAAACCACATGTAGACGCCCTTGTGCAGCGCCGTGCCGGTCGCCTCGGCGGCATCCTCGATGGCACGGCGCATTTTCGCGTCATAGGCTTCCGTCAGCCCGACGAAGCGGCGGTCCGACGGATCGCCGAACAGCGGATTGGTGCCGGAGAAGTTGATATGATCGGTGATCAGCATGACCGATCCCGGCGGCATGTCGGGGTCCAATGATCCAGCGGCGTTGGTCAGCAGCAGCTTCTTCACGCCCAGCCCGGCAATCGCCTCCAGCGCCGGCCGCATGGCGGCGGGATTGCCGTGCTCGTAATAATGCGAGCGGCCGGCCAGCATGAGGATCGGGGTCCCGGCCAGCTTTCCTGCCACGACCTGGCCGGCATGGCCGGTGACGCCGCTTTCGGGAAAGCCCGGCAATTCGCCATAGGGGATGCGCACGGCGCCCTCCACCTCATCCACGAGGCCGCCGAGACCGGAGCCGAGGACAAGCGCGGTTTCGGGCGCCAGCCCGGCGAGCACTTCGGTAAGCCGGTCAACTGCCGCCTTCATTTCAGGGTCTCTCCGCTGAAGCCATGGGGAAGCAGCGCGCCAAGCGTCGTCGTTTCGACTATGCCCGCGTCGTCGCACAAATGCAGCCTGGTCTCGGGACGGCCGAATTCGGCCAGCCGCTGGCGGCAGCCGCCGCATGGCGTGATCCTGGCCATTTTTTCGGCAACCACTGCCACCTCGGCGATCTCGCCGCCGCCGTCCATCAGATAGTGGCCGAGCGCGGTGGTTTCGGCGCACCAGCCTTCGGGATAGGACGCGACCTCCATATTGGCGCCGGCATAGATGCGGCCGTCGGTGGTCCGGATCGCCGCGCCGACGGGAAATCTGGAATAGGGCGCATGGGCCTTTTCCATTGCGGCGCGGGCAGCTTCGAAGAGGTCATGCGACATGGATTGATGTTTCCTGCTGTACAAGCGCATGCCCCCTCCACCGCCTTCGGCGGTCCCCCTCCCCCGCTTCGCAGGGGAGGAGCCGACGGCACCGCTCGATCCTCCCCCGTTTACGGGGGAGGGGGACCATGCGAAGCATGGTGGAGGGGGTAAGCATCTGAACCTCAACGCTCCTTCACATAGGCCGCACCGCCGGCCTTGGGCGGGATCGCCCGGCCGATGAAGCCGGCCAGAAGCACCACGGTCAGGATATAGGGCAGCGCCTGCATGAGCTGCACCGGCACCTTGCCGATCAATGGCACGGCGATGCCCTGGAAGCGGATAGCGAAGGCGTCGAGGAAGCCGAACAGCAGGCAGGCGAACATCGCCGGCACCGGCCGCCACTTGGCGAAGATCAGCGCGGCAAGCGCGATGAAACCCTTGCCGGCCGTCATGTCCTTGACGAAGCCGGCATTCTGCGACACCGCCATATAGGTTCCGGCAAGTCCGGTCAGGACGCCGGTGCAGATCACCGCCCGATAGCGCAGCCAGGTGACCGAAATGCCGGCCGTGTCGACGGCGGCCGGGTTTTCGCCGACAGCGCGCAGCCGCAGCCCGAAGCGGGTGCGAAACAGCACCCACCAGGTGAACGGCACCATGAGGAAGGCGAGATAGACAAGCAGCGAATGGCCGGAGATGATGTCGGAATAGATCTGGCCGATAACCGGCACGTCGCGCAATGCCTCCGCACCCGGCAGAGTAATGGGGTTGAAGCGCGCATCGGCCGACAGCGACGGCGTGCGTCCGCCCTGCCGGAACCAGGCCTGGCCGAGAATGACGGTGGAGCCGGCGGCGATGAAGTTGATCGCCACGCCGGAGACGATCTGGTTGCCGCGATGGGTGATTGAGGCGAAGCCATGCACGAGCGCCAGGAAGACGGCGATTGCCATAGCGGCCAGCGCGCCGAGCCAGGCCGAGCCGTATACGGCCGCAGTGGCCGCGCCGGCGAAGGCGCCGGCCAGCATCTTGCCTTCCAGACCGATATCGAAAATGCCGGAGCGCTCGGAGTACAGGCCGGCCAGGCAGGCAAGCAGCAGCGGCACCGACACGCGCACCGTGGCGTCGAGAAGCTGGACGATCAGATTGATGAAATCCATGCCTACACCCCCTCGCCCTTGGCCGGGCCGAGGCGCATGGCTGACGGCCTGAGGCTTGCAATGATGGTCTGCACGGCCGGCCGGAACATGTGCTCGAGCGCCCCGGCGAAGAGGATGACGAGACCCTGGATAATGACGATCATGTCGCGCGAGATGTCCGGCATGACGAAGGAGATCTCCGCCCCGCCCTGATAGAGCATGCCGAACAGGACCGCCGCCGGCACGATGCCGGCCGGGTGCGAACGCCCCATCAAGGCGACCGCGATGCCGACGAAGCCGGCACCGGTCACGAAATCGAGCTGCAGGCGGTGCTGGTCTCCCATCACCGGGTTGAGCGCCATCATCCCGGCAAGCGCGCCGGAGATCATCATGGTGACAACGACGATCCGGGCTTCGTTGATGCCGGCGTAGCGCGCCGCCTTGGGGCTGAAGCCGCGGGTGCGGATCTCGTAGCCGAGCCTGGTGCGCCAGATCAGCGCCCACACGGCAACGGCCATCACAAGCGCCAGGACAAAGGAAAGATTGAGCGGCGTGGAGCGGATCGACGCGCCGAACATTTCCAACAGCCAGTCGAGCTTGGGCAGATGGGCGCCCTCGGCGAAGGTCCGCGTCTGGGGCGCCATGGAATTGGCCGGCTTCAGCGCGCCCACCAGCAGATAGACCATCAGGCTGGCGGCGATGAAGTTGAACATGATCGTGGTGATGACGATATGGCTGCCGCGTTTTGCCTGCAGCCAGCCCGGTATCATCGCCCAGATGCCGCCAATCGCAGCCGCGCCCAGGATGGCCAGCGGAAAATTGATCCACCAGGGGAAGATGCCGTCGAAGGTCAGGCAAACCAGTGCCACGCCCAGCCCGCCGACATAGGCCTGTCCCTCGCCGCCGATGTTGAACAGCCCGCAATGGAACGCGACGGCGACGGCGAGACCGGTGAAGATGAAGCTTGTCGCATAGTAAAGCGTGTAGCCGATGCCCGCGGCAGAGCCGAAGGCGCCTTTCAGAAGCAGGCCGGCGGCCTGGATCGGGCTTTCACCGACCAGAAGCACGACAAGGCCGGCGACGAGAAAAGCGACGACGAGGTTGATGAACGGGATCAGGCCGTAGTCGGCCCACCCCGGAAGCTTGGCATAAGGGGTACTCATTACTCTGCCGCCTCCTTGGCCTCGATGCCGGCCATCAGCAGGCCCAGTTCGCCTTCCGTCGCATCGGGCCCGCGCTCGCCGACGATGCGGCCGTCGAACATGACGAGGATGCGGTCGGACAGCGATCGGATCTCGTCGAGCTCGACCGACACCAACAGCACCGCCTTGCCCTGGTCGCGCATGTCGATCAGGCGTTTGTGGATGAACTCGATGGCGCCGACATCGACGCCGCGTGTCGGCTGGCCGACGATCAGGACATCGGGATCCTGCTCCATCTCGCGCGCCAGCACGATCTTCTGCTGGTTGCCGCCGGAAAAATTGGCCGTCTTGAGGCGACAGTCGGCGGGCCTGATGTCGTACTTCTCGATCTTCTGCCGGGCGTCGTCGCGGATCGCCTCGATGTTGAGAAACGGCCCGTTGAGATATTTCGCCTGCGCGTGATAGCCGAGAATGGAGTTCTCGTTCTCCTCGAAAGGCAGGACCAGACCGACATTGTGCCTGTCTTCGGGCACATGGGCCAAGCCGCGCTGGCGCAGTTCGGCAGGATCGGCACTGCCGGTGACGTCGACCGGCTTGCCCGCCAGCAGCACTTCGCCGGTTTCCGCGCTGCGGGTGCCCGCGATCGCCTCGATCAGCTCCGACTGGCCGTTGCCGGCGACCCCGGCAATGCCGACGATCTCGCCGCCGCGCACGTCGAAGGAAACGTCCTTGACCATCGGCACGCCGCGCGAATCCTTCACCGTCAGCCCCTTGACCGAGAGCCTGAACTCGGCCGGTTTCGCCTCGCCCTTCTTCACACGCAGCAGCACCCTTCGGCCGACCATCAGCTCGGCCAGTTCCTCGACCGTCGTCTCGGCCGTCTTGCGCGTTGCAACCATTTCGCCCTGGCGCATGACGGAGACATTGTCGGTGACGGCCATGATCTCGCGCAGCTTGTGCGTGATCAGAACGATTGTCTTGCCCTCTTCCTGCAGCTTGCGAAGGATGCGGAACAGGTGATCCGCCTCGGCAGGCGTCAAGACGCCGGTCGGCTCATCGAGGATGAGGGTGTCGGCGCCGCGAAAAAGTGCCTTCAGGATCTCGACGCGCTGCTGCAGGCCGACGGCAAGGTTTTCCACGACGGCGTCGGGATCGACCTCGAGGCCGTACTCTTCTTCCAGCCGCTGCAATTCCGAGCGCGCACGGGCAAGGCCGGCATTGAGCAGCGGCGAGCCTTCCGCCCCAAGAACCACATTTTCCAGAACGGTGAAGTTTTCCACCAGCATGAAATGCTGGTGCACCATCCCGATGCCCGCGGCGATGGCGTCGTTGGGACTATCGATGGAAGCCTTGTGCCCATCGACGAAGATCTCGCCCGAATCGGCCTGGTAGAAGCCGTACAGGATCGACATCAAGGTCGACTTGCCGGCGCCATTCTCGCCTATGATGCCGTGAATGGTTCCCTGCGGGATCTCGAGATTGATGTCGCGATTTGCACGGACCGCGCCAAAACTCTTGTTGATACCCCTAAGCCCGATGGCAACACTCGCCATACACCAGCTTCCCCTTATTTTTTATCATTTGGTCAAAAACCTAGCATGACCGGTATAGCTTGCCAATCCGCGTACGGACCCGGCTACTCTCGACAAAACCCTTCCGACTTGTCAATTTCCCTGCCATGACAAAGCACGCTTTAGCCCCCTTCATGTTCAATACAACCCCTTCTGTCGTGTTCGAAGCCGGCGCGGCGGCGCGGCTGGGGACAATTGCCGATAAAATCCTCGGGCGCAGCGTGCTCTTCGTGACCGATCCGGGACTGCGCAGCCTCGGCCTGTGCGACGCCGCGCTCGCCTCGCTGGAAGCCGAAGGCATGCAGGCAACGGTCTTCGACGACGTGGAAGCCGATCCATCCTTGAAGACGCTGAACGCGGCTGTCGAGAAGGGCAAGGCGGCGGGCGTGAGCGGTGTGGTTGGTTTCGGCGGCGGCTCATCGCTCGACGTGGCCAAGCTCGCCGCGCTCCTGATCGGCTCGCGCGAAGCGCTCGACGAGGCCTGGGGCGTGGGCAATGCGAAAGGCCCGCGCCTGCCCCTCGTGCTTATTCCCACGACCGCCGGGACGGGCTCGGAAGTCACGCCCGTTTCCATCATCACCGTCGGCGAAGAGGAAAAGCGTGGCGTGTCCTCGCCGGTCATCCTGCCCGATCTGGCGATCCTCGACCCGCAACTGACGCTCGGCCTGCCGCCGTCGATCACCGCGGCGACCGGCGTCGATGCGATGGTGCATGCGATCGAGGCCTATGCCTCGAAGAACGCCAACAACAATCCCGTGTCGCGCATCCTGGCGCGCGAGGCGCTGCGCCTGCTCGGGGCCAATATCGAGACCGCGGTGGCCAACGGCTCCGATATCGCGGCGCGCGGCGCGATGCTGCTCGGCTCGATGCTCGCCGGACAGGCCTTCGCCAATTCGCCCGTCGCCGCCGTCCATGCGCTCGCCTATCCGATCGGCGGGACGTTCCACGTGCCGCACGGGCTTTCCAACGCGCTCGTGCTGCCGCATGTGCTGCGCTTCAACGCGCCGGAGGCGGCGCATCTCTATGCCGAGATCGCCGCCGACGCCTTCCCGCATCTGGCGCGCGAGGACGGCGCGCAAGGACGTTGCGCGACCTTCATCGAGGAACTTGCCGCCCTTTCGAAGCGTCTCGGCATGCAGACACAGTTGCGCGAGGTCGGCATCGGCGAGGAGCATCTGGAAAAGATGGCGGCCGACGCGATGAAGCAGACACGCCTCCTGGTCAACAATCCGCGCGAGGTCGGCGAGGCCGACGCGCTGGCGATCTACAGGGCGGCGTGGTGATGGCAACGACGCCCGACCGCCCCGCCCCTTCCGGCCGCACCGCCTACCGCACCTTTCGCACCATCACCACGCGGTGGATGGACAACGATCTCTACGGCCATATGAACAATGTGGTGCACTATTCACTCTTCGATACGGCGGTGAACGGCTGGCTGATCGAAAAGGAGGCCGTCGACATCCACAACGGCGGCCAGATCGGTCTGGTGGTGGAGACGGGGTGTCGCTATTTCGCCGAGATGGCGTTTCCCGATATCGTTTCCGCCGGGCTGCGCGTGGCCAGGATCGGCACGTCCTCTGTGCGCTACGAGGTCGGGCTGTTCCGCAATGATGACGAGACGGCCGCCGCCGAGGGCTTTTTCGTCCATGTCTATGTCGACCGGCAAACGCGGCGTCCCGCGCCGCTCAATGGCAGGCTGAAGACGGCGCTGGAGGGCATTCAGGCATGAACTCGGACCCGGAAAGACTTGCCCGGCTCGAAATGATCGCCACCGAGCAGGAGCGCACGATCGAGGAACTGTCCGGCCAGCTTGCCGCGCAGTGGACCGTCATCGACCGGCTCGAAAAGCGACTCGCCGCGCTGACGCAACGCTTGCTCGAACTGGAGGAGCAGAACGCGCCCGACGTTCCGGTGACCCGCCCGCCGCATTACTGACAGCACGTGAGCGCCGTAGACGGCCGGCGGCCGGCGGCCGGCGGCCGGCGGCCGGTAGTGACTGCACTGCGACAAAAATTTCACTTGCAATAGCCTCTTTCATGCAACATATGAAGTTACATGAAACGCGACAGCAAACTTTCCGGCGTGCTCCACGTGCTCTTGCACATGCTCGGCATGAAGGGACCCGCCACCTCAGAGCAACTTGCCGCAATCATGAGCACCAACCCCGTGGTCGTGCGGCGCATCATGGCAGGCTTGCGCGAACAGGGCTTCGTGGCTTCGGCCAAGGGCCATGGCGGCGGCTGGACGATCGCCTGCGACCCGTCCGCCGTGACACTTGCCGACATCTACATGGCTGTCGGCGAACCGAGCCTGGTGGCAATGGGTCACCGCACCGAAATGCCAGGTTGCCTTGTCGAGCAGTCGGTCAACTCGGCGCTCGACGGCGCCTTCCGCGAAGTCCAGGCGGTGTTCCAGTCGCATCTGGAAAGGATAGCGCTCGCTGCCCTGTCGGATGAATTCAACCGGCGCCTCGCGGAACGCGGGCAGACCTTGGAGGACCAGCAACATGCATGACGTCATCATCATCGGCGGCAGCTTCGCCGGCCTGTCGGCAGCGATGCAACTCGCCCGGGGCAACCGTTCGGTCTGCATCATCGACAATGGCCGGCCGCGCAACCGCTTCGCCACCGCATCGCACGGCTTTTTCGGCCAGGACGGCGAACCGCCGGACGCCATGCTGAGGAACGCGCGCGACAAAGTCGCGGCCTATTCGAGCGTGCGCTTAGTCCACGCGACAGTCGACGGCGCACGCGCACGCGGCGGCGGCTTCGACGTCACGCTGTCGAATGGCGAGGATCTTCGCGCCCGCAAGCTTGTTCTCGCTTTCGGCCTCAATGATGCCCTGCCGGACATCCCTGGCCTCGCCGAACGCTGGGGCAAGACTGCGATCCACTGTCCCTATTGCCACGGCTACGAGTTCCTGGGCCGGCCGCTCGGCGTGCTCGCCACCATGCCGGCTTCGATCCACCAGGCGGAATTCATTCCCGAATGGGGCCCGGTGACCTTCTTTCTGAACGGCGGGGAAGGGCCGGACAGAGAAACCCGCGCCCGACTTGCCGCGCGCAATGTCGCCATTGAACCGGAACCGGTCGTCGCACTGGAGGGTGAAGCGCCCGAGCTTGCCGGCGTGCGGCTTGCCGATGGACGGCTTGTCGAGATTACCGCGCTCTATCTGGCGGCCCGCACCAGCTTCCAAAGCCCGATCGCCGAGGAACTGGGATGCGCGATCGATGATGGACCGCTGGGTCCGGTCCTGCGCACCGACGCACAGCAGATGACCAGCGTAGCCGGTGTCTATGCCGCCGGCGATATTGCGCGGGCGATGCACAACGCGACATTTGCTTCGGCGGATGGGGTCATGGCCGGTGCGGCGGTGCACCGCTCGCTGGTGTTCGAACCCATCGCGGCATAGCCGCCATTCAATCCACCCGCCGGCCCTCGGCGTCGAAGCGGCAGACACGCTCGGCCTGCGGCGTGGCGAAGATCGTCGAGCCCGGCTCGGCATTGTATTCGCCGAAGATGCGGGCCGTCAGGAGACCCGCGCGCTCGGTGTCGATATAGAGATTGGTATCGGCGCCCAGATGCTCGGCGTGGATGACGGTGCCCTTCCAGTCGCCCTTTTCGCGGTCGACCAGAAGATGTTCCGGCCGTACGCCGATCGTCTCGACGGACTCGCCGAGCCGCCCGCCGTCGATGAAGTTCATCTTCGGCGAACCGATGAAGCCGGCGACGAATTGATTTGCCGGCGAATTGTAGAGCTCCATTGGCCGGCCGATCTGCTCGACGCGGCCGCCATTGAGCACGACGATGCGGTCGGCCAGCGTCATCGCCTCGACCTGGTCGTGGGTGACATAGACCATGGTCGCCTTCAGGCGGCGGTGAAGCTGGGCGATCTCGAGCCTGGTGTTGACCCTGAGCGCGGCATCGAGATTGGACAGGGGCTCGTCGAACAGGAAGAGCTTCGGCTCGCGCACCACCGCCCGGCCGATCGCCACGCGCTGGCGCTGGCCGCCCGAAAGCTCGGCCGGGCGGCGTTCCAGATAGGGCTCGAGCGAGAGCATGGCCGAGGCGGCATCGATGCGCCGCGCGACCTCGTCGGCCGGCGCGCCCGCCTGCTTGAGGCCAAGGCCCATATTGTTGCGCACGGTCAGATGCGGATAGAGCGCATAGGTCTGGAACACCATGGCAATGCCGCGCTTGGCCGGGGGAGCCAGATTGACCTTGGCACCGTCAATCAAGACATTGCCGGAGCTCGCATCCTCCAGCCCTGCTATGACGCGCAACAGCGTGGACTTGCCGCAGCCCGACGGCCCGACGAAGACCACGAACTCGCCTTCCTCGACCTCGAGATCGATGCCTTTCAGCACCTCGACCTCGCCGAACGACTTGTTGATCTGTTCGAGCTTTAGCGAGCCCACGGCGCTGCTCCCATTCCGCATGTCCGAAACTGGGCGCTTTGGGCCCGAACACCCCCCTCTGGCCTGCCGGCCCTCTCCCCCTCAAGGGGGGAGATCAGCTGTCGTCGATGGCTTGACCGATCAGCACCGCCACGGAGCGGGTTGCTGGCGGTCGGGTCGGCGTAATCTCCCCCCTTGAGGGGGAGATGGCCGGCAGGCCAGAGGGGGGTGATTGTTGTGTTCATGCACTTGCTCCGAATCGACGCCCCGGCATCTACAGCCGCACCGTCTTGCCGGTGCGCACGCTTTCGTCCGCCGCCAGGCAGATCCGCAGCGACGTGACCGCATCGTCCATATGGCGCGAAAGATCGATATCCCCGCGGATCGCCTCGAGCACGAAATCCTGCTCGCGTTCGCACAGCTCCTGATGGCCGGGCTCGCCGGCCATGACCAGGTCCTCGTCCGCCTTGACGAAGCGTCCGTCCGGACCGGTCTCGGCCCGGTGCAGGCGAATGACAGCGGTCTTCGTATGGGTATCGATGTCGTCGGATTTCGCCCCCTCATCCATGACGATCGACACGCTGCCCTTGGGCGACATGACATCCTTCACGAAAAAGGCGGTCTCCGAGATCATCGGGCCCCAGCTGGCCTCGTACCAGCCGACCGAGCCGTCCTCGAAGAGGACCTGCAGATGGCCGTAATTGTACATGTCCGGCGCCACCTCGTCGGTGAGCCGCAGCCCCATGCCGCGCACCTCGACCGGCCTGGCATCGGTGATCTGGCACATGACGTCGACATAGTGCACGCCGCAATCGACGATCGGCGAGGTGGTCTGCATGAGCTGCTTGTGCGTCGCCCAGGTCGGCCCGCTCGACTGCTGGTTCAGGTTCATGCGGAAGACATAGGGACCTGCGAGCGCCCGCGCCTCGGCGATCAGCCTCATCCATGACGGATGATGGCGCAGGATATAGCCGACGACCAGCTTGCGGCCGTTGGCCCTTGCCGCCGCGACGACGCGCTCGGCATCGGCGACCGTGGTGGCGAGCGGCTTTTCCACGAAGACATGGGCGCCCGCCTCCAGCGCCGTCACCGCATAGTCGGCGTGGCTGTCGGAATAGGTGTTGATCGACGCGACGTCGGGGCGCAGTTCCTTCAACGCCTCCTCGAACGAGGGGCGGACAGCATAGCCGGCAAGCTCGGCCGGCAGGTCCACGGCCGAGCGGTTGACGAGCGCCGCGATCTCGAAGCCCGGATTGCGGTGATAGGCGAGCGCATGGCTTCTGCCCATATTGCCGAGCCCGGCGACGAGGACGCGAAGGGGCTTTTCAGAACTCACTTTACCGCTCCCGATGTGATGCCGCGGATCAGTTGCCGCGAGAAGATGAGATAGAGGATCAGCACCGGCACGATGGCCAGCGACAGGGCGGCCAGCACCGCGTTCCAGTTGGTGACGAACTGGCCGAGGAATATCTGCGCGCCAAGCGTCACGGTCTTGGTATCTTCCGCCGGCGCCAGGATGAGCGGGAACCACAGATCGTTCCAGATCGGGATCATGGTGAAGACGGCGACCGTCGCCATGGGCGGGCGCAAAAGCGGCAGCACGAGGCGGAAGAAGATCGTGTACTCGGACAGGCCGTCAATGCGCCCGGCATTCTTCAGATCGTCGGAGATCTGCCGCGTGAACTCCGTCAGGATGAAGATGGCGAGCGGCAAGCCTTGAGCCGAGTAGACGAGGATCAGCGCGGTCAGCGTGTTGACCAATCCGCTCGCCACCATCAGCTTCAGGATCGCCACCGTGCCGAGCCGGATCGGGATCATGATGCCGAGCGCCAGGTAGAGGCCCATCAGCGTGTTGCCGCGAAAGCGGTATTCGGCGAGCGCGAAAGCGGCCATGGCGCCGAAGACAAGCACAATGGCCAGCGACACCACGGTGACGATGAGGCTGTTCTGGAAATAAAGCGGGAAATTGCCCTGCGCCAGGACCGTCTGATAACCGACAAGGTCGAAGGTCTCGGTCGTCGGCGGCGCCAGCGGCGCGCGGAAGATGCCCTGGCGCGACTTGAACGAGTTCATGACGATGACGAGCACGGGAAAGAGCGCGATCACCGTATAGGTGATCAGCACCGCATGGGCGGCAACCGTGCGCGACGTGGAAGAACGGGCCTGGCTCATGAACGTGTCCCCCTCAGAACTGGTAGCGCCGCAGGCGCGTCTGGACCGCGAAGAGGTAGGTGCAGACGCCGGCGAGGATGATGAAGAACATGATCGAGGCGATCGTCGCGCCCATGTTGGGATCACCCGACTGCAACTGGAAGCCGAAGAAGGTGCGGTAGAGGAAGGTGCCGAGAATGTCGGTCGCGTAATTCGGCCCGGCCAGCGCACCTTGCGCCGAATAGATGAGATCGAAGGCGTTGAAATTGCCGACGAAAGTAAGGACCGAGATGATGCCGATTGCCGGCAGGATGAGCGGCAGCTGGATCTTCCAGAACTGCGCCATGCCGGTGATGCCGTCGCATTCGGCGGCCTCCAGGATTTCCTCCGGGATCGACAACAGCGCGGCATAGATGAGCATCATCGGAATTCCGACGAACTGCCACACCGAGATCAAGCCGAGCGTGGTCAGCGCGTATTCCTCCTTGCCGAGCCACGGCGTGAAGAGATGCTTCAGCCCGACATATCCGAGAAGGTCGGGCGCTACGCCCCACAGCGGGCTCAGGATCAGCTTCCAGGTGAAGCCGACGATGACGAAGGACAGGATGGTGGGAATGAAGATGGCGCTGCGATAGAAGGCGGCGAAGCGCAGCCGCGGATGGCTCAAAAGCGCGGCGAGCAGAATGCCGACCGGGTTCTGCACCAGCATATGGATGATGAAGAACCAGGTGTTGTTCCACAGCGCGTTCCAGAAACTCGCCGACCAGCGCGGGTCGCCGAGCAGCGTGCGGAAATTATCGAGACCGACGAAGACCTGCTGGTTGTCCGCCGTGCCGAACAGCGAAAGCTGCAAGGTGCCGAACAACGGGATGATCATGATCGCCGTGTAGATCAGCACCGCCGGCGCCAGGAATACAGCGATGTGCCAGCGTATGGGTCGACGATTTTCGGTGTCCATGGCCACGATCTGTTTCAAGTTTGTCGGTCACCTTGCCACGGAGGAAAAGCGGAGATTGGCAGCGAAGACCTCTGCACCTCTTCCTTCTCGATGGCAGCGCCGTCGCAAAGGAAAGTTTCCACCGATTAGGCCGACCGACCCCGCCCTCAATCCCAAGTCTATCGTATTTGTATCTGTACGCCCCCTCCACCGCCTTCGGCGGTCCCCCTCCCCCGCTGCGCAGGGGAGGAACCGGCGTCGCCGCCGATCTTCCCCCATTTATGGGGGAGGGGGACCATGCGGAGCATGGTGGAGGGGGCATGTGCGATTGCCTTGCCCTTGACGGGCCAGGGGCAGCGCTTCCTCCAGCCTACTTCGCCGGCTCGTACCAGCTCTCCAGGCCATCCTGAAGCTCGGCCGCGGCTTCCTCGGGCGTCTGCGTGCCGTTGATGACATTGGCCGACTTCACCCAGGTCTCGTTTTCCAGGTTCGGCGTGCCGCGCGACAGGATCTGGTAGGTCGAGCGGATGGTCGAGTGGCACTTGTCGCGCCAGGAGACGAACTCCTTGGCCAGCGGGTCTTCCATCTCGACCGGGGTCGAGGACAGGCTGAAGAAACCCGGCAGGGCATTGGCGTAGATCGAAGCGAATTCCGGCGAGGCGACCCAGGAAAGGAATGTCCTGGCCGCTTCGGCGTTCGGGCTCTTGGCGTTGAGGCCGATGGCGATGTCGTTGTGGTCGGAGATGTAGCACTCGTCGCCGGCATTCTTCACCGGCGGCGCAAAGGCGCCCATCTTGAAATCGGCCTGGGTGTTGAAGACCGAGATCTCCCACGAGCCGGCGGGGAAGATGGCGGCACGGCCGAGCGTGAACAGGTTCTGGCTGTCGGGATAGGACTGCGCCTCGAAGCCGTCGCCCAGATAGTCCTTCCATTTCGCCAGCGTGGCGTAGGGCTCGACCCATTGCGGGTCGGTCAGTTTCTGCTCGCCCTTGATCAGCGCCAGGCGGCCTTCCTCGCCCTTCCAGTAGTTGGGCCCGACATTCTGGTAGCCCATGGTCGCGGCTTCCCAAAGGTCCTTGGTGCCCATGGCCATCGGGATATAGGTGCCGTCCTGCTTGATCTTGTCGAGCACGGCGAAGAATTCCTCTTCCGTCTCGGGCGGCGTGATGCCGAGTTCGGCGAAGGCGTCGGCATTGTAGATGAAGCCGTGGATGACCGACGCCATCGGCACGCAGAAGGTCGCCGAACCGTCATCGGTCTGCCAGGCGGATTTCGCTACGTCGGAAAAGTTCTCCATGCCCGGCAGATCGGTCAGATCGGCGAGTTGCCCCTTGTCGTAGAGATCCAGCGATGCATCGAAGGGACGGCAGGTGATGAGGTCGCCGGCCGAGCCGGCATCCAGCTTGGCGTTGAGCGCGGCGTTGTATTCGGTCGGCGCAGACGGCGCGAAATTGATCTTGATGCCCGGATGCTTGGCCTCGAAGGCCGGTATCAACTGCTCCTGCCAGATGGCCAGGTCGTCGTTGCGCCAGCTTTCGATCGTCAGCGTGACGTCCTGCGCCCAGGCCGCCCCGGCATATCCGAGAACGCTCGAGCCCAACAGCAATGCGGCAAATGCCTTGCGTTTCATATCCAGTCTCCCTTTGACCCTCTTAGGTTCCGTGTTTGCGGTCGATGCCGCCTTCTTCCAGCATTGAAAGCGCAGGGCGCAACAGGCCGCCCGTCGCTTCGAGCATTTCGTGCGCCGCCTCACCGTCGGTCGCGCCGGCAGCCAGAAGCACTGCATGCTTCACCGATCCGCCAGCCTCGTTCAGAAGGCGTTCGGCATCCTCCGCGCCGCAATTTGCAACGGCCGAGACGATGCGCGCGGCACGCGCCTTGAGCTTGGCGTTGTCGGCATGAAGATTGACCATGAACCCGTCATGCACATGCCCGAGGCGGATGGCCATCAGGCTCGACAGCATGTTGAGCGCGATCTTCTGTGCCGTGCCCGCGCCCATGCGCGTCGAGCCGGCAATGAGCTCGGGCGGCGTTGCAAGCAGAATGCCGATATCGGCCGATTGCAGGAGGGGGGTGTCCGCATTGTTGGCGATGGCGATGGTCGCCGCGCCGCGCGAACGCGCCTCGGCCAGCGCGCCCACGGCATAGGGGGTCGAGCCGCTCGCCGACACCGCGATCAGGCAATCGCCGACGCCGATGTCCGCCTGGCGCACGCTGCGCGCCGCGTCGTCGCGGTCGTCTTCCGGCGCCCCGGCGAGATCGCTCAAGGCGCCCGGACCGCCGGCGATCAGCACGACGATTTGCTCGCGGGCAATGCCGAATGTGCCGGGCAGCTCCAGCGCGTCGGCCAGCGCCATCAGGCCCGAGCTGCCGGCACCGGCATAGGCCAGGCGTCCGCCCGACGAGACGAGCTCGGCGGCACGCGCGGCAGCCCTGGCGATGTCTGGAATGGCTTGTCGAACCGCGGCGGCGGCCGCAACCTGGCCGTCAGCCAGTCTCTGCAGCACGATTTCGGGCGCCTGCGCGTCGATCCCCACGGCATCCGGGTGCTGCTCTTCGGTGCGCTGCACGGCCATATTTCTCTCCCATTGCCAAGAACGATACCAAAAAAATACCACTTGTCCAGCCGGCGTTAACCTCTTTTTTGATCGTGTTGATCGAGGCTCCAGATTCTCCCTATTTCTACAATGGTTTGCCGGAATTTCTCCTGTCCTGGCAATTTTACCTTGGTTATTGGTATTTTATTGGTATTATATCGGCCGGAGGACGCTCGACGTGGAACTGATCCTTGGCATCGATGGCGGCGGCACGAGCTGCAGGGCTGCGCTGGCGACGGCGGACGGCAACGTCATCGGCCGTGCCACGGCCGGCGCGGCCAATATCCGAACCGATCTTTCGGGCGCGCGCGCCAACATCGCCGAGGCGGCGCGACGCGCCTTCACCAATGCCGGCCGCGATCCCGATCTGATGACCGGGACTGCGGCGGTGCTCGGCCTCGCCGGTGCCAATGTCGGCACCTACCGCCAGCAGCTCGAGGCGATCCTGCCCTTCGCGCAATCGCGCGTCGTTACCGACGCCGAAATTGCCCTGGAGGGCGCGGTCGGCGCCGGAGACGGCGCGATCGCTATCCTTGGAACCGGCACGGCCTATATGGTGCGCCGGCACGGCCAGGCGCGCGCCGTCGGCGGCTGGGGCTTTCTCATCGGCGATCAGGCGAGCGGCGCCCGCATCGGCCGCGATCTTCTCGAACAGACCCTGCTTGCCCATGACGGCATCCGGCCCGGCTCGGCACTGACCGATGAAGTCCTGTCGATCTTTCGCGGCGAGCCGCAGGACGTCGTCGAGTTCACCACCAACGCCACGCCCGGCGATTTTGCAGGCTTCGCGCCCAAAGTGTTCGACCATGCGGCCAAGGACGACGTCGTCGCCAAATGGATCGTCGGCAAGGCGCTGGGCGAGGTCGAGGTTTCGCTCGACGTGCTCGATCTCGCTACAGACGACCGGTTGTGCCTCCTGGGCGGGCTTGCCGGGCTCTATGCACCCCTGCTGGCGGCGCGCTACCGGGCCATTCTTCAGCCGCCGCGGCAAGACGCCCTGGGCGGCGCCGTCGCCATGGCGCGGCGTCTCTTCGGCGACGAGGGAGCGTCGCGATGAACGATCTCACCGAACGCATCCGTGCTTCGATCCACGATGGCACCCGCCATGGGGCGCCGCTCTATCTGCGACTGAAACGCAGCATCGAAGACGCCGTCGACCACGGCGTGATCCGGCCCGGCGACGCACTGCCGTCGGAACGCGAGATCGCCGCGCAGGCCGAAATCTCACGCGTCACGGTGCGCAAGGCGGTGCACGACCTGGTCAGGAGCGGCCTGCTGGTGCAGCGTCACGGTTCGGGAACCTTCGTCGCTCCGCGCATGGACCGCGTCGAGCAGTCGCTTTCGCGGCTGACCTCCTTCAGTGAGGACATGGCCCGGCGCGGACTGACAGCACGCTCGCAATGGCTCGACCGCGGTGTCTACGCGCCCTCGCCCGACGAGATCATGGTGCTTGGCCTGTCGTCGAAGGAAATGGTGGCACGGCTGGCGCGGCTGAGGCTCGCCAACGATACGCCGCTGGCGATCGAGCGCGCCACGCTCTCGGCGAGCGTCCTGCCCGAACCGGAAGCGGTCGACAGTTCGCTCTATCTGGCGCTGCAGAAAACCGGCCACCGGCCCGTGCGCGCCGTCCAGCGCATTTCGGCCACCAATCTCGCCGCCGCGGACGCCGGGCTTCTGGGCATTGCCAAAGGGGCTGCCGGCCTGAGCATCGAACGCGTATCCTATCTGGACAGCGGCAAGGTGATCGAGTTCACGCGCTCGATCTATCGCGGCGACACCTATGACTTCGTTGCCGAGCTCCGGCTGGGCGACGCCGACGAGAAGGCAGCCATTCGACCATGACATCGTCAACGACCCATATGCTGAACGAAATCCGCGAAATCCCGGACACGGTAGCGCGACTGCTCGACCAGGGTGGCGATGCCCTCGCCGTGGCCGGCAGGGCCTTGCGAGAGGCAGACCCGCGCGTGATCGTCACCATCGCGCGCGGCTCCTCCGATCATGTCGCCGCTTATCTCAAATATGCCGTCGAGCTTGCGGCCGGCGTGCCGGTGGCGTCGATCGGCCCGTCGATCGCCTCGATCTACGGCGCAACGCTGAAGCTCGAACATGCGGCTTCGCTCGCCATTTCGCAGTCAGGCAAGAGCCCGGACATCGTCGCCATGGCGATGGCGGCGCGCGGAAGCGGCGCATTGACGATTGGGCTGACCAACACGACAGGCTCGCCGCTCGCCGGGGTGTCCGACCATGCGATCGACATTCTCGCCGGGCCGGAGCGCAGTGTGGCGGCGACAAAGACCTTCGTCGCCTCGGCGGTGGCAGGCCTGGCATTGATTGCGCACTGGACCGGCGACGACGATCTCGATGCCGCCTTGCGCGCCCTGCCTGACCAGCTTGGCAAGGCAATCGGCTGCGACTGGTCGCCGCTCGCCGCCGCGCTGGACGGCGAGGACTCGCTTTTCGTGCTCGGCCGCGGTCCCGGCATGGCAATCGCCGAGGAAGCGGCGCTGAAGTTCAAGGAAACCTGCGGCATGCATGCCGAGGCCTACAGCGCGGCCGAGGTCATGCACGGGCCGCTGGCGCTCGTGCGGCCGGCCTTTCCCGTTCTGGCGCTGGCCGCGCGCGACAAGTCCGAGCCGTCGATCGCCGAGGCGGCCGATGCCCTGGCGGCGCGCGGCGCGGCGGTGCTGGTCACCAGCGAGCGGGCGCCCAAGGCCGCGCGGCTGCCCTTTGCCGCCACCGGGCATCCCTTGACCGACCCGCTGGCGCTGATCGTCTCCTTCTACGCATTCGTCGAGGCGCATGCACGGGCGCGCGGCCTCGACCCCGACCAGCCGCCCAATCTGCGCAAGGTGACGGAGACGCTATGAGCGAGCGCGCCGCATATTCCGCCGCACGCATCTTCGACGGCGAAGCCTGGCACGAAGACGCCGCGATCCTCACCCGCGACGGGCTCGTCGAGGCTGTCCTGCCCATTGACCGGCTGCCCGCCGGCACGCCGGTGCACCGGCTCGACGGCGGGATGATCGTCCCCGGCTTCGTCGATCTGCAGGTCAATGGCGGCGGCGGCCTGATGTTGAACGACCGCCAGGACGTCGAGACCATCCGCACGATCTGTTCGGCCCACGCGCAATTCGGCACGACGGCGCTTCTGCCGACGCTGATCACCGACACGGCCGAGGTCATCCGCGCCGCGGTCGCCGCGGGCGAGGCCGCCGCGCGCGAGAATGTGCCCGGCTTTCTCGGCCTGCACCTGGAGGGGCCGCATCTGTCGGCCGCCCGCAAGGGCGCGCATGATCCGGCCCTCATCCGACCGATGAGCGCTGCCGACGAGGCGTTCCTGATCGACGCCAGGCGACGCCTGCCGGCACTGCTCGTAACGCTGGCGCCGGAGACCGTGCCGCCGCAACGCATTGCCCGGCTGGCGAAGGCCGGCATCGTCGTCAGCCTCGGCCACACCGACACCGACCATGCCACGATGCAAGAGGCCGCGTCCGCCGGCGCGCGCATGGTCACGCATCTCTTCAACGCGATGAGCCAGATCGGCAATCGCGAGCCGGGTGTCGCCGGCGCCACCCTCGACATTGGCTTGCTCTATGCCGGACTGATCGCCGACGGCATCCATGTCGCGCCGGCCACGATGGGCCTGGCGCTGCGCGCCAAGAAGGGGCCGGGACGCATCTTCCTGGTCACCGACGCCATGGCGACGGTGGGCACCGATCTGCAATCCTTCACGCTCAATGGCCGCACCATCCTGCGCGACAAGGGCCGGCTGACGCTGGCCGACGGAACGCTCGCCGGCTCCGATCTCGACATGATCGCCGCCGTCCGTCTCGTTCACCGTGCACTCGGCCTGCCGCTGGAGGAGGCGCTGCGCATGGCAGCGCTCTACCCGGCGGAGGCAATGAGCCTCGACGCGCAATACGGGCGGCTTGCGCCCGGCGCCCGGGCCGACTTCCTGCATCTGTCGGACAACCTGGAAATCGGCGGCGTTTGGATCGGGGCCAAAGAGGCCGCGTGATACAGGCCTGCGGCTGGATCGGCTCATCGCTTCACGGAAACGACGGGCCGATCAGCGCCCCGCCGGTTGCATAGCGTGGCGCGACGCGTCGGTTGGCCTGACGGGCACTGACTGCGACGCCGGCCCACCGGCGACAGCCGGGCTCTCCGGCTCCGCCGCAATGTCGGGCCGCGCGGTCTGCGGTTCGGTCCTGAAGCGTGTCGGCAGCGCCTCGAGGCATCGGCCGTCTTCTTCCAGCCGGGCGCTTGCGGCGGCGAGTTTGCCGGCAAGCTCGGCGCTCCTGTCCGTCGCGCGCTGAAGACCGTGCAGGACCGTGCTGGTTTCTTCCATCTGGACCGTCCCTTCGCGCATCCGGCCGTGCATCGTGTCCGTGCGAGCGGAAAGGTCGTCCGTCGCCGAAACGAGGCGCTCCATAATCCCGCCTGTTTCCTCGACCAGGCGCACCCCATCGCCCAGCCCGGCCGAAAGGGCCGCGACGAGCCTGTTGACCTCTTCGGCGGCGCCGGCCGAGCGCTCGGCAAGCTGGCGCACCTCGGCGGCGACCACCGCAAAACCGCGCCCGGCCTCGCCGGCGCGCGCGGCTTCCACCCCGGCATTGAGCGCCAGAAGATTGGTCTTGAAGGCGATCTCGTCGACGGCTTCGACGGCCGCGGCGATCTCCTGCACCACGTGTTCAAGCCCACCCATCACCTCGCCCGCCCGGCCGGCGCTGCGCAGACCCAGCCGCGCATCCTCGCCTGCCGTGGCCGCGGCCGTCTCGATCTCGCACGCTGTCTGTGCCAGGCCGTCAAGCGCCGCCGCCGTCTCGTCCAGACGTCCGATGGCCGAGGTGAGCTCCGAAGCCTGCCTGGCAGCGCGCCTCACCACGATGCGCGAATGGTCGGACAATTGGCCGGCATCCGCGGCGAACTGCCCGCTCAATTGCGCGGTCTCCAACATCGCCCATTGCAGTTCCTCCGTCGCGCGGTTGAAATCGTCCTTCATCGGCCGGAATTCGGCCGGAACCTCGACCCTGATGCGCGCCGTCAGATCGCCTTGCGCAAGCCGGGCCAGCGCGGCGCCGACAAGCTTCACAAGGGCGCCATGCAGGCGTTCCGCCGCGCCCCTGGCCGCATCGGCCTGGCCGCGTTGCGCCGCTTCGTCCCTGCGCCGCGCTTCGGCCTCGTGCTCTGCTGCGCGCCTTTCGATCAGCGACAGCCGCAACGCCTCCAGGGCCGTGGCGATTTCAGCGGGGTGACCGGCCCCGTCGATCGGCGTGGCGAGATCGTCCTGGGCCAACCGCCGGATATCAGCGGCCGCATGTTTCGTCTGCCGCGCAACGCCCCAACGCAGAAGAACAAGGAGGAAAACGACCAGAAAACAGGCGCCACCGATCTGGGCGATCACGAGATCACGCTTGAGCGCATCGGGCCCCTGCGTGCTTGCGACCCGCTCCGTGGTGAAGGTGACGAGCATCAGAGCAACCAGGCCCACGGCAAGAACGACCAAGGCCGTCGTGAACAGCCCGCCCCTTCTCGCCCGATGCATGCCTGCCCCCATCAACACCCTTTCACACTGGCGAACCGGGCGCGCTAGCCCCGACGCCGAATCAAGAATTCGACCGGCCCAGCCTACCGGCCCAACCTTGCGCCGGTCTGGCCGGGAACGCGGCCTGCAGCCCCAGGGCAATCGGGCATGCCCCCGTACGCCACCTCGCGGCAACGCCCGAATCGCAAACGCACATGCATTGGTCATTGAAGCGGGCGCCCGCTTCGGCTATGTAGCGCTTGATCCGGTGGACCGCGCCGGACACGACATGAAGGGCCCACAAGCCCTTTCGACCAGCACCCGTAGCTCAGCTGGATAGAGCGCTGCCCTCCGAAGGCAGAGGTCACAGGTTCGAATCCTGTCGGGTGCGCCATTTCAGTACGGTCCGTTCCGGACACATTGGTTACAGTTTATATCGGAGACATGGGTAACACTTTCGGCCCGAAGGGGTTTTG
>NZ_WOAC01000026.1 GCF_009749525.1 Mesorhizobium xinjiangense
CCTTTGCTCTCCTCGCAAAGGCCAAGAAGTGTTACCCATGTCTCCGGAATGAACTGTCACCCTTCTCTCGGGAAGGACATACAGAACTATGAACGCCGAACGCCGCCGATTGTCCGCTACAAGCGGCCACCAGCGTTCGCAGCAGTTCCGACTTCGATCCCATGATTCGGACTTCCTTGTCGGCAACCTCGACACGCTGCGCCAGAGCGCGCAGGTGATCGCGACGGTAGCCGCCGTTCTCCAGCCGAAGCCGTTCGCGGGCCTTGTGGGCGAACGCGCCTATCATCTCCGGGGTCACGACTTGGTTACCTGCGCTGCCCAATGCCGCTTCGATACGATCGGCGTCGCTCTGGGCCTGATCCCGTAGCGCCTTGAGCCCGGCGATGCGTTCTTTCAGGGCAGGATCGTCCAGATTGGCGACGCCCGATTCGATGGCGTCATAAAGCCGGTTGAGCCGCTGGTCGGTCTCGGTGATTCGTCTGTGGAGCTCGGCAAGGTGTTCGCGGCGGCGCTCGGTGCGCTCTTGGCGCCGGTCGAGGACACTGGAGAGGACGACTTCCAGCCGCTCCGGCTGGAGTTCCGGACTAGGGCAGACGACCGGGCCGTTGCTGCCGCGCCTGGGGCTCCATGCACGGACCATCGGCAGTTGCTGGATGTGGAAAGCTGTTCGGTTGAGGCCGCGTGGCAGAAATGCTGCACTTCTGCTAACATGATCAAACGAACCAGTTCCTGCATTGGGCCTTCCAAAGCAGAGCCGGGTTCGGCAGTCTGGTCTTCGAAGAGCCTTCTTCACGATCAGGACATGGCCGCAGCCTCATGGGACAGGTGGAGGAGCGGAAATGAAGAGCACTCTTGTGGCAGCCATTGTTTCGGCTTTCCTCGTGACCAGTGCATCAGCGCAGTTCATTGGGCCGAGCCATTATGAGGACATCACCACGGTTGAACAGGCTCAAGCCGCGCGCCGGGGCCAAGCCGTCACCCTCGACGGGTTCGTCGTAGAGCATCTGCGCGGACGCTACTACTTGTTTCGCGACGCAACGGGCGAGATGCGTGTCAAGATCGGCCGCCTTGTTTGGAGGGACCACAGGGTGACTTCGAGGACGCCGATTCGGCTCACGGGGCAGATAGACCGCGACTTCCGAGAGATTTACATTGACGTAGATCGCGTGGAAGTCCTGGGATAGTCTGTCCGCACTCCGGGGCTGGATTGGATGTTGTTCCTCGGGAGCCGGGGCTGCAAGTCTCCAGGAAATGGGAAGCGAAGAGCAGACGCAAATCCAGCGCGTCTGCTCAACGTCCAGATGCTTGCACTGGAGACAATCTCCCGTCGCATCTAATTTTTCATAGATCTTCCAATCAGATAAAACAAAAGTATTCCCGCAAGCGGCATCGACCAGAATATCAGCAGATCCATCGTCTCCTCGCATGGCAATCGAACAGGGCCGTGGTGCTATCTGCGGCGGCATATTGAATTGCGACAAGATCGCGAAACCAGCCGCAAAAGGAACGAAGGCCCCAGAACATGCCTATCAGTGTGTCCCGTTTTCGTTGCGCAGGCAGCAGCAGCAACAACTGGGCAACCCTACCTCAAATGGAAGATTTTCACACTCCGGACGCTGGCGTGGCAGGAGACAACCCACATTGCGTTGCCTTCGCCACTTCAGGGATGGGGCATTTCGTCTTGCAATACAGCCGCTTGCACGTCATAGTTTAGCAGGGTGGTAGTTGGACCTCTCAGGCGTTGCCTGCAGGTAAGGGATTTACCATATGGCGGCCAGTACCCCACAAAAGCTCTCCCTGTTTGCCCTCACAGGCATGGTTGTTGGCTCCATGGTCGGGGCAGGGATATTTTCACTCCCCCGCACATTTGGAACGGCCACCGGACCGTTTGGAGCAATCATCGCTTGGATAATTGCCGCCGGCGGCATGTACATGATGGCTCGCGTCTTCCAGTCGCTTGCCGAACGGAAACCCGATCTCGATGCAGGCGTCTTCGCGTATGCAAAGGCCGGCTTCGGCGATTATCCCGGTTTCCTTTCCGCATTCGGGTATTGGATCGGGAGTTGCATTGGCAACGTATCCTATTGGGTGCTGATCAAGTCGACGCTCGGCGCGTTCTTCCCCGTCTTTGGCGACGGAAACACTGTGGCAGCCATCGCAGTTGCATCCGTCGGCATCTGGATCTTCCATTTCATGATCCTGCGTGGCGTGCAGCAGGCGGCGTTCATCAACACCGTCGTGACGATCGCCAAGATCGTGCCCATCCTGGTGTTCATCCTGATCCTCTTCTTCGCCTTCAAGCTGGACCTGTTCCAGGCGAATTTCTGGGGAGGCGAGGGGATGCCCGAGGCGAGCCTGTTCGAGCAGGTGCGCGCCACAATGCTGGTGACGGTGTTCGTCTTCCTTGGCATCGAGGGCGCGAGCGTCTATTCGCGCTATGCGCGGGAGCGGTCCGATGTCGGCAAGGCAACCCTTCTTGGCTTCGTCGGAGTGACGGCCTTGATGGTTCTGGTCACATTGCTTCCCTACGCGGTTCTCGCCCGGCCGGAGATTGCCGATATGCGGCAACCCTCGATGGCTGCCGTGCTCGAGGCCGTGGTCGGACAGTGGGGGGCAGTGTTTGTCAGCATAGGGCTTCTGATTTCCGTGCTTGGGGCCTATCTCGCCTGGTCGCTGATTTGCGCCGAAGTCATGTTCGCGGCGGCGAAATCCAAGGACATGCCCGCAATCTTTGCGACGGAGAACAAGAACAAGGTGCCGGCGGCGGCGCTGTGGCTGACCAATATCGTCGTCCAGCTTTTCGTCATCAGCACCTATTGGTCGCAGGATGCGTTCACCCTGATGCTCAGCATGACGAGCGTCATGTCGCTGATCCCGTACCTCCTGGTCGCCGCCTACGGAGCACTGCTCGCCCGTCGAGGCGAGACCTACGAAGCGGGGCAGGGTGAACGGGGGCGCGATCGGGTCATCACCGGGATCGCTGTCTTCTACACCATTTTCCTGATCTTTGCCGGGGGGCTGAAGTTCCTCTTGCTTTCGGCCATTCTCTACGGGCCTGGAACTTTGCTCTATTTCTGGGCCCAGCGGGAACAGAACAAGGCACTCTGGTTCGAGAGGCCGATCGACTGGGTGCTCTTCATTGCGGCCGTACTGGGCTGTGTCGGCGGCATTTATGGCCTGGCCACGGGGAACCTCACGATTTGACCTGAATTCAGAACGCCACCGCGAGGAGAAGGCTCATGAGCTCGACCGAGACAACATTCGGTGTCCACTCCGAAGTGGGCCAATTGCGCAAGGTGATGGTGTGTTCGCCGGGCCGCGCGCACCAGCGCCTCACACCAAGCAATTGCGATGCGCTCCTTTTCGACGACGTGTTGTGGGTCGACGTCGCCAAGCGCGACCATTTCGACTTCATCACCAAGATGCGCGACCGCGGCGTCGAGGTCGTCGAAATGCACAATCTGCTCGCCGAGACGGTGGCGGTCCCTGAGGCCAAGAAGTGGATTCTGGACAACCAAGTGGTGCCAAACCAAGTCGGCATAATGCTCGTCGATGAAATACGTAGCTACCTCGAAGGGCTCTCGGACCGGGAACTCGCCGAAACCCTGATCGGTGGACTCTCCACCCATGACTTTCCCGAGGACGTCGACGGAGAGGTCCTGAAGCTGATCCGTGACGCATCGGGTGTGGCGGAATACCTGCTGCCGCCGCTGCCCAATACGCTCTACACGCGGGACACCACATGCTGGATCTATGGCGGCGTCACGCTCAATCCGCTGTTCTGGCCCGCGCGCCATGAGGAGACTATCCTTGCCGCAGCAATTTACGAGTTCCACCCCGATTTCGCGGGCAAGGCCAATGTCTGGTGGGGTGATCCGACCAAGGATTGGGGCCTTGCCACGCTCGAGGGGGGCGATGTCATGCCGATCGGCAAGGGCAATGTACTGATCGGGATGAGCGAGCGCACCTCGCGCCAGGCGATCGGGCAACTCGCCGCCCAGCTTTTTGAAACGGGTGCGGCCGAACGCGTTATCGTTGCCGCCATGCCCAAACTGCGTGCGGCGATGCATCTCGATACGGTATTCACCTTTGCCGATCGTGATTGCGTTCTTGTCTACCCGGACATCGTGAACGGTATCGAAGCCTTCTCGTTGCGCCGGGGTGACAAACCCGGTGCGATCGAACTGCATGAGGACAAGGGCTCCCTTGTCGACACTGTTCGGGACGCGCTCGGTCTCAAGAAGCTGCGCGTGGTGGAGACGGGCGGCAACGCCTATGTCCGTGAACGCACCCAATGGGACAGCGGGGCCAATCTCGTTTGCCTCTCCCCCGGCGTTGTGGTGGCCTATGACCGCAACACCTACACCAACACACTGCTGCGCAAGGAGGGCATCGAGGTGATCACCATCGCCGGAGCCGAACTTGGGCGCGGGCGCGGCGGCGGACACTGCATGACCTGTCCGATCATCCGCGACGCCGTCGATTTCTAGCTGAGGCAACGGAGACCACGGTCAACAATCGTGCCCATTGCTTGCAAGACCATCTGGGAGGTCCCTTATGGCCACAGACGATGAACTGTCCAGACCATTCGCCTACACGCTCGGCGCACTGGGGCTTGTTGTTCTGGGTCTTCTGCTGGTGGTGGCGGGTTTCAGGTACGGACAGACCTGGTATCTCGCAGGAGGGATCGTTTTTGTTGTCGTTGGCTTGTTCATTTTGGCGCGTACGTTCGTGCTACGCAATCGGGGCCGCCGGCGGTGATGGAGCGAACGTCCACAAGAATTGACGCAATGCCCGTCGCCGCGTTCCGCTCCCGTGATCGGGATCGCAATGCAATGTCCGATTGTCCGCAACGCCGTCGACCTCTGCCTCTACTGCCGGGCGACGCACAATGCGAGACGCGCCGATGACAGGCACTGAGCCGCTGGATCCAAGAAACAGCGCGGCAGTCCTGCAGTCGAAATGGGCATGGTTTCTTGTCCTGGGCCTGGTCCTTGCATTATGCGGCGTGGCCGCAGTCGCCTTGCCCGCGTTATCCACATTCGCCGCGAGCACCGTGCTGGGAGCAGGGCTGGTGATCGCAGGGAGTGTCAAAATGATACAGTCGCTTCAGGTCAAGGAGTGGAGCGGGTTCCTTTGGCAGGAATTCGCGGGCGCGGTGGAGGTGGTCGGCGGCATTCTGATCTACTTCTTTCCCTTCAAAGGTGCATTTGCGATCACCCTGCTCATTGCCCTGGTGCTTCTCGTCCATGGGATCCTGCAGATCGGCCTCGCCGTCAAGCTGCGCAATCAGGAGGGCTGGAAATGGTTGGCCGCATCGGGTCTGATTGCCGTGTTGGCCAGTGCCGCACTGACATTGAAGTTGCCGTATACCCGCTACTTTACGCCCGGTACCATTGCCGGGATCGCCCTGCTTATGGCCGGATGCGCCTACGTCGCAATCGCACTGACCATGCGCAGAGCCAAGCCATGACGTATTCGCCAGCAACATCCCCGAACACTTGCTTGGACCAACCTCGATGTCTGGAGTTCCTTCTGTCATTCGCTTGACGGCCCTCGGCCTGACTTCCGTCACCATCCTTTCCACCGGCTGGGCTGGTCTGGCACAACAACCGGGTCAGGCAATCCCGCCTCCCGCTGTCGTCGTGGAGGAGGTCGTGGTCGAGCTGGTGAACGATCCCATGACGTTCACGGCGCGCGTCGAGGCGATCGAGGCGGTTGACGTGCGGGCACGTGTCACCGGCTTTCTGGCCTCAGTTGGGTTCAGAGACGGACAGGCTGTCAATGCTGGCGATCTGTTGTTCGAAATCGAGCCTGACAGGCTGGAGGCCTCTGTCGCTTCGGCACGGGCCCAGGTTGTCCGCGCCGAGGCGACACGGGCATCGGCCGAGCGGACGCTGGCACGCAACCGCGACCTGTTTTCCCGAAACACGGTCTCACAAGCGGCCCTGGACGAGGCCCAGGCCGCGTTCGATGTTGCGACCGCCGATCTGCAGGTCGCCGAAGCGGCACTGAATACGGCAGAGCTGGATCTGTCCTATTCCCGCATCGCCGCGCCAATTTCCGGCAGCATAGGCTTGGCGACGTTCACGGTAGGCAACCTGGTCGGGCCGGACTCCGGGTCGTTGGCCCACATCGTCAGCCTGGACCCGATTCGTGTTGCATTTGCCGTGCCGGAGGGACTGCTGGTAACCATCCGACAACAGGAGGAGCACGGCGTCACAGTAGACCCGGACGAATTGAAGCTGGCGCTCCGTCTTGCGAACGGAACCGACTACGGCCCTGCAGGGCGTATCGAATTCATCGAAAACGAGGTAGACCCCCAGACCGGAACCGTTGCGGCGCGGGCCGTCTTTCCCAATCCCGACCACATACTGCTTCCCGGGCAGTTCGTGACGATCTATGTGCGCGAACGCGACATGCCCGAAAGGCCGATCATACCCCAGTCGGCAGTCCTGCAGGATCGCCAAGGCCGGTTCGTCTATGTCTTGAACGATGGCAACACTGTTTCGCAACGGCGAATCGAGACCGGCGCACGGGTGGAGAACGGATGGGCCACCACCGAGGGCCTGGAAGGTGGCGAGATGGTCGTCGTCCAGGGTGTCCAGCGCCTCACCGACGGAATGAACGTGCAGCCGAGTGCAGGCCAACCTGTCGGTGACGGCCTATGATCTCCGATCTCTTCATCTCGCGGACGAGGATGGCGATCGTCGTTTCGATCGTCATTTCCATCGCCGGCGCGATCTCGCTGCTTTTGTTGCCGGTCCAGCAGTACCCCCAGATCACGCCGCCGACGGTTACGGTTTCGGCAACCTATCCCGGAGCCAGCGCCGAGGTGATCGCTGATGTCGTCGGTGGCCCGCTGGAGACAGCCATCAACGGCGTCGACAACATGATGTACATGTCGTCGAACAGCTCGAATGCGGGGCATTATTCGCTTTCCGTGACGTTCGAGGTGGGCACGGACCCGGATATCGCACAGGTCAACGTGCAAAACCGTGCCCAATTGGCGATTTCGCAACTGCCGAATCCGGTTGCGCAACAGGGCGTGTCGGTACGGTCGCGGTCTCCCGATTTCGTGCTTGGAATCGCCTTCTACTCTCCGGAGGGCGCGCTCGGCGCGCTGGAAATCACCAATTTCGTTTCAACGAGCATCGTTGATGCGCTCGCCCGTGTGCCGGGCGTTGGCGAAGCATCGGTCGCCGGCGCGTCCGAATTTTCGATGCGCGTGTGGTTGAACCCGACCCGCATGGATGCACTTGGCATCACCGCCGACGACATTGCTGCCGCAATCGAGAGGCAGAACATCCAGGCCTCCCTCGGCCAGGCAGGTGCTCCGCCCGCGCCGGAAGGAACCGCATTGCAGTACACGCTTGTTGCCCAGGGCCGTCTGGCAAGCCCGGAGGAGTTCGGCGACATTGTCGTGCGGACTGGCGGGGCAGGGGCGGTCGTACGGCTGCGCGACATCGGCCGCATCGAACTGGGCGCTCTCAACTACTCCACCAGTGCGTACTTCGCTGGACACGAAACGGCCATGCTGCAGGTCAACCAAGCCCCCGGGGCGAATGCCATCCAGACCGCCAATGCCGTGCTTGCCGAGCTCGAGCGCCTGTCGCCCAGGTTCCCGCCGGGTCTCGAATACCAGGTGGTCTATGATGCAACGCGGTTCGTGCGGGCAAGCCTCTCGCTGATCGCCCAAGTCCTGGTCGAGGCTTTCCTGATCGTGCTTCTCGTCACATTCGTGTTCCTGCAGGATTGGCGGGCAACGGCCGTTTCGGCACTGGCCATCCCCGTCTCGCTGCTGGGTGCAATGGCCGTCCTCCTGGCGCTCGGTTACTCGATCAACACCATCTCGCTGCTGGCGCTTGTGCTGGCAATCGGACTGGTTGTGGACGACGCCATCCTGGTGGTCGAGAACGTCAAGCATGTCATGGAAGACGAACCCGAAATCGGTCCGGCCGATGCCACGCGCCGGGCAATGCGGCAGATCACCGGACCGATCATCTCGACAACTTTGGTCCTTCTGGCGGTGGTCACGCCGACGGCCTTCCTGCCCGGCATCAATGGCGAACTCTACCGCCAATTTGCCGTCACGCTTTCGGCCGCGCTTGTAATCTCTTCAGTTGTGGCCCTGACATTGAGCCCGGCGCTCAGTGCAACGCTGCTCAGGCACAGTCGTGACGGCCATCGGCGCGGGCCGCTCGCCTGGTTCACGCGCCTCCTGGATGCGACGCGCGATGGCTACGGGCGGGCGGTGGGATTCCTGGTGCGCCACTGGGTCATGCCTGTTTCGGCGCTTGCTCTCTGCTTCCTGGGTGCATTCCTGCTGTTCACCAACCTTCCGACCACCTTTCTCCCGGACGAGGACCAGGGAGCCTTGTTCCTGGACATCCAGTTGCCGGACGCGGCGTCTCTGGACCGTACGCGGGCGATCGTCAGCGAAGTCGAGCGTTCACTGGCTGCAACAGAAGGTGTGGAAAACGTCATAACCGTCGCCGGGTTCAGCATCCTGCAGGGCACTCTTTCCCCCAATGGAGCCATGGCCGTCGCGGCCTTGGAACCCTGGGGCCAGCGCAATGCACCCGAACTGCAGCTCCACGCCATATTGGCGAAGTTGCGCGCGCAGTTCTCCACCATTCCCGGGGCCAACATTGCCGTCTTTGCACCCCCTGCGATTTCCGGCATCGGGGCGGTCGGCGGCCTTGATCTGCGGCTCCAGGCGCTTGAGGGACAGCCCCCCGAGGAGATCGCCCAGGTGGTCCGCGCGTTCGTTGCGGAAGCAAACCAGCAGCCTGAGATCGGCGGGATGGCGACGACCTTCAGCGCGGACGTGCCGCAAATCTATATTGACGTCGACCGAACCCGGGCGGAGGCGGTGGGTGTAAGCGTCGCCGATGTCTTTTCAACAATTGGAGCCAACTTCGGATCACGCTACGTCAACGACTTCACGCTTCAGGGGCGTGTGTTTCAGGTCAACCTCCAAGCCGACGCCGAGCATCGTGCCGACGCTGAGGACATCCTCAGGCTCCACGTGCGCAGCCAGACTGGCGCGATGGTGCCGCTGCGGACCATTGTGTCAACCACCACTGTCCTCGCGCCCTTCGTCATCTCCCGCTACAACCTGTCGGCGGCGGCACCGATCAACGGGCAGGCCGCGCCCGGCGGCAGTTCCGGGGCGGCTATGGATGCCATCGAACGTGTGGCGGCTGCGGAACTGCCCGCGGGCTACGGATATGAATGGTCCGGGCTGTCCTTCCAGGAACGGCGCAGCAGTGGCCAGGAACCAATCATATTCGCACTGGCCTTTCTGTTTGCGTACCTGTTCCTGGTCGCCCAGTATGAAAGCTGGATGCTGCCCATCGCCGTCATCCTGTCGCTCGGGGCCGCCTTGCTTGGCTCAACGGCTGCATTGGCGCTGACTGGACTGCAAAACAGCCTTTATGCGCAGATCGCCATCGTGCTGTTGATCGGGCTGGCCTCGAAGAACGCCATCCTGATCGTGGAATTCGCAAAGGTGCGCCGGGAGGACGGGCGGCCGATCGCGGAGGCCGCCCGCCTCGGAGCCGAGCAGCGTTTCCGGGCTGTCCTGATGACCGCCTCCAGTTTCATATTCGGCATCATTCCTCTCGCTGTGGCGACGGGAGCCGGCGCGGGCGCGGGCCGGGCAGTGGGCGTCACCATACTTGGCGGCATGCTGGGCGCGACGACCGTCGGCCTCTTCATCATCCCGTCCCTGTTCGCGGTGTTCCAGCGGCTCGCGGAATTGGGCGATCGAGGCAGTCGAGTTGACAGCGAAGCAGACGCTGAAGAGAGGAGCAGGGCCTGACGAGGGCATTTGTTCGGTTCTACCGCTATTCCCAGCCGCTGCAATACAGGTCGAGTTGAGGTGGGCGGATCTTACAAGAGACCGTATTTGACGCGGCGCGACGGAAGGCGAGACATGAATCCTTCGTTCAATGCAGGCCGACGATGGCGCATGTAGATCCTCCGCTCAGGTTAGCGGGTTACTGTTGTTTCGGGACAGCAAATTCGTATTTGCCTTTTGCCTGCATCTTCGCCGTGATGCGGCCGTCTTTGGTGAGCCGCTGAAGGATCCCGTGGATGCTTCCCTTTGGCACTCCAGCGAGTTGCGCAAGGTTGCCTTTCGGCATCGGATTGGCCGGAGCACCCTTTTGCCCGATCCGCATTACGGCTTCCAGAACCTTCGCATCATTTTCGGCGGCGGCAACCACGGGGCGGCGGATGCTTTTCCTGGGCAGAGCCGCAGTCCGAGCCTTTTGGAGTGCTTCCGCCTTTGCTGCAGTCTTCCCGGATCTCATTCCTGTGGTCCGTCTGGCGATCCGTTTGCGGGGCAGGGTGGCCGTTGACGGTTTGGGCTGGCCAAATTTGCCGGGCGTGAATGTGAGGCTGATGTCGCCCCTGTCGGATGTCTCGATAATCAGAGGATGCGCCTTGGCAAGCGCCAGAAGCTCTGCCCAGAGACCGGATTCGCTCGTGGCGAGGCTGGCAGCGATGTCTTGCAGTGAACATCGTAACCGCCCTTCCTCGTTCACGGAGTTGAGCGTGAAGGCCGCGCCAATGATTTCATACAACCCCGAACACGTCATTCGGCATTCGGCACCAGACTGGAGAGCTGGGGGCGACCGTCCGAACGCGGCGGACACAGAGGTATGTCCTGATCGATGCAGGTCAGGTTTTCGCGGCATTAGGTAGCAATTGCGGGAATCGCAGTTTTCGAGGGGCTGGCGCTTTTGGTTTATCTGAGGATCACGCGTGATTTCGGAGCGACCTTTGTTTCGCATGCAAACTACATCTCCATGGTATTCGCAGCGATCCTCGGCGCGGTCTTGTTTGGAGATCGATTGACGTGGCTCTCGATTGGAGCCGCACTTGTTCTGGTGGTCTCGCTGACGCTAAACCAATTCGAGCCACGGAAGTAACCGCGGAAATTGTCTGCGGTGCTGTTGTTCAATGTGATTATGCCGGCCGTCCGCTCGCCGCCCATTGCAGTGGCCGTAGGAAGAGGTCCGGCGCATTGGACGGCCGAGACCACGGGCGTAGGAGGCGACGGCCCGCGCCGTCGTCCCTTTTCAGCGACCGTCAATGCATTTGCCTTCCAATCGGACCCAGCGACAGGGGCCGATCGTCGTGGGACCGTCCGAATGTCACGCCAACATCCGCTCCGACCGTACACGGGTTCATGCCTCGAGGATGCGCTTGACCTTGGCGCAATAGGCCGCGGACGTCTTGTTCATCCGCTTTGCGCCATGTCCTGCATTGTATTTCAGGATGGTACCGCATGTTGAACCGTCGGCCAGTTCGTGTGCCTTGGCGAGATATTTCATCCCGTACTTGATGTTGGTCTCGGGATCGTAAAGCCCCTCCACCGAACCGGTATAGCCCATCATGCGGGCTGTTGCTGGCTTGATCTGCATCAGCCCGACTTCACCTGCGCGCCCGCGCGCATTGGGTTTAAAATTGCTCTCGACGCTCACCACGGCATGTGCCAATTGCACCGGCACCCCATAGCTCGTAGCGTAGCGAGCAATGAGATCGGAGTACGTATCGTGCTCCCTCGATGCGCCGTTCGCGATCTCTTGCGGGTTTGTTGGATGGTGATTGCCTGCTGCTTTTGCCCCATAGCTTGCCATGCCCGCAGCCAATGCCGCTGCAAGTATTGTCAGTCTCATCATGCTTGGATTTTGTCTTTCCTTGTTGCCCACGTTCCGTGGACGTTGTTTTCTGACCACCCGGGCAACACGTAAACGGCCCCCGGAACTGCACGGCCCGTGCAACTGGGCCACGAATGCGTGCCATTCATGTCCACCTGCATTCACGTTTTTGTGAACGATGGTGTTGAGAGCGTACCCTTACATACTGTCAGGCGTCAGCGGGCCGGGGACCCAGTTCGGCAATGTTTCCGCGGTTGACGGTCTTCAATGCAACGGCGGCGCATTTTTGACCACATCTTGGAATGAGGGGGGCACTTCGACCAGGACGGCCGCGGAAGAAGTGATGCCGACCGCATGTCTTTCCGCCGCTGCGCAAAATCCGACGTTGCGGTCTTCTTTGCATCGTTCAATAGTGCACGCTGCCAGTCTTTCCGAAGCGGAGAGCGGTTACGGATTACAGACCCGGTTCCGAGCACCGACGCCAATCAGACCCAAGCTTGCCGCTTGGCGGCGAGAAGGAGCTGCGCTGTCCGAACACGGAGCCGCCCGAAACGTAAGGAGACTCCCATGCCCCAAATGGGTACAGTCAAGTTTTACAATTCATCCAAGGGCTTCGGATTCATCACTCCGGAAGACGGCGCGAAGGATGTTTTCGTGCACGTCTCCGCGCTCGAAGCCTCGGGCCTGCGCTCGCTCTTCGAAGGTCAGAGGGTCGAGTTCGATGTCGAGCCGGATCGCACAGGCAAAGGGCCGAAGGCCGTCAACCTGCGCATCGTCTGACATCGTTCCGCTCGGTGCCTCCACGGCGCAACCTTTGGTCTGGTTCGTCGCCATGTTGAATGCCTTGCCTTTGCGGTGCCCCGGCTGTTCCATTTGGCCGCCCGGGTGCAACCCGAATGTTCCGATCAAATCGAATGCTGCATGCGGACGCGGAAGGTATGCGGCGCACGGCGTTACAACGTTATGGCACCGGTCAAGAGTCCGTAGACGCCGACGATGCAGCCGATCGCGGCAAGGAGGAAGATGCACCACTCGGGCCGGGAGAATACACGCATCCGCCTTTCGTGGCGGGCCCACACATAGAGCAAGGTGCCGGGCGCGTAGAGTACTGCCGAGAGCAGAACGAAATTCATGCCGCCCGCATACACCATGAATGCGGCGTAGAGTGTCGCCAGGCCAGCAAGAAACAAGTCGCGGCGGCGCTCCTGCGGCCGAGCTGCATAGTCCTCGCCGCGGCGGACGACGTCGAATCCGTATGCCGCGGCAAGCAGGTAGGGGATCAGTACCATTGCACTGGTAAGTTTCAGCATCAGCGTGAACGCGTCCTCCGAAAACAATGTGCTGATGAGAAAGAGCTGGATCGTAGCGTTTGTGAGCCAGAGAGCCGCCGAGGGAACCCCGTTGGAGTTCTCTTTCCCGAGGAAACTTGGCATGTCACCGCTCTTTGCGGCCCTGGAGGGCACCTCGATGCAGATCAGGGACCATGCAAGATAGGCCCCCAACACCGAGACAATCAAACCGATGCTGACAAAGACCGCGCCCCAAGGGCCAACGACCGCCTCCAGGACACCTGCCATTGAGGGCTGCCGCATGCCTGCAATGGCAGCGCTATCCAGCACGCCGTAGGGCAGGAGGGTGACCAGAACCATCAAGGCTGTAACCCCGATGAAGCCTATGATCGTGGCCGCCCCAACGTCGGAGCGGCGTTGGGCATGGCGCGAATAGACACTCGCCCCCTCGATACCGATGAAAACGAACACGGTCACCAGCATCGTGGCCCGTACCTGCTCGAACAGGGGCTCTTCCGGCACCGCGTTGCCGCCCCAGAAGTTCTCGGCAAACTGGTCCAGATTGAAGGCCACGGAGATGATCACGATGAAGACAAGGATCGGGATGATCTTGGCTGCCGTGACAACCATATTAATGAGGGTTGCCTGTTTCACGCCTTGCAAGATCATGAAGTGAAAGAGCCAAAGCGCTATCGACGAGACCAGTACGGCGGGGACCGTGTTGCCGTCCCCGAAGGCGGGAAAGAACGCCCCGAGCGTTGATTTGATCAACACCCAGTACGACACATCCGCAATACACCCGACCAGCCAATAGCCGTAGGCCGACAGAAACCCGGCATAGTGGCCGAATCCCGCTCTTGCATATGCGTAGATGCCGGCGTCCAGTTCCGGCTTTCGCTCGGCCAGCACACGAAAGACGTGCGCCAACGCGTACATCCCCGTGCCGGCGATGCCCCAGGCGATCAAAGCGCCGAATGCGCCTGTCGCGCCGCCGAAAGTCCTCGGGAGCGAGAATATCCCGGCTCCCACCATTGAACCCACCACCATGGCGGTCAGCGCTGCCAACGAAATCTTCTGGTCTGTCCCGACTGCCATGCTTATCCCCGTGGCGGAATTGGCGGCTGACCCACCCTGGCAGCATACATCGGCCTATCGGAAAAGTGGTAGTCGTTCCCGGCAGCTGGACGGCTGGATGCAATTTTGGAACGTGGAGCAAATCTGCGGGATTCATGACCAACCGTTTCGAGGGAGTTCCGTATTAGGATTGCCGCGTCCTTTCTCGTATCAATGGAGGCAGCTGTGTCAGATCTCATCGCAATTGTGTACCCCAGCGAAACCAAAGCAGAAGAGGTACGCCAGCGATTGCTGGAACTTCAGAAGGAATACTTGATCAGCATGGGTGACGCCGTCGTTGCAACCAAGACGGAATCCGGCAAGATCAAGCTGAATCAGATCTTGAATACGACCGCGGCCGGGGCCGTGACGGGCAGTTTTTGGGGCCTGTTGATCGGCGTTCTGTTTCTCAATCCTCTGTTGGGTGTTGCGATAGGAGCAGCTTCGGGTGCGGTTGGCGGCGCACTTACAGATGTCGGCATAAATGACAAGTTCATGAAGGACCTGGCGGCCAATCTACAGCCCGGCAATGCGGCTCTCTTTCTCCTTGTTCGTCAAATGACGGCGGACAAGGTGCTGAAGGAGATCGAGGGTTTCGGAGGCGTGATCCTCAAGACTTCACTCGATGAAACCAAGGAACAGACTTTGCGTGACGCGCTCGAGCGTGCCTCGGAGGCGGATGCCGGTGCGCAGTCGGCAATGTAGGTATATGTAGGGCTCTGTGCGTTCCCCGTCAGACCGCCGAGGTTAGGGGCAGCAACCCCGATGAGGGCTCCAGGCCTGTGCACCAGCCGATCGGGCCTGGGGAGGTTGTATTTCCATGTGCCCTTCGCCGCGGCCGGCGAAATGCTGACGTTCGGAAACGCAATTGGAGCGGATTGTCAGCCGATGGAGGACAAGCAAGCACCTTCAAGCAGGCTTACCTAATCGATCTGGTCAGCAGCTGATGTCTGCTGCCTTGAGGCGGGCATTGCGGAACAATCAAATCAAGCTGTTGGCCAGCAGGTAGGCGATGCCCGCCACGAGCAATATGCCTCCGAAGATGAGCATTGATTTCACTTTGGGCTCCATCGAGGTCTCCTCCCCGCAACTATCGCTAGCCGAGCGGTTCGTACCCCGCTCCTGAGTGGCGATCTTTCGGGCGGGGCGCAACGTGGAAGCTCATTTGATTGCATTTCGGCATCGTTTTCCACGTTAGGGAGGTGTCGGGTTCTCCGGGGTGAGGTGACTTCGTCGGACGCAACCTCCCAGCCCCTTCTCCGCCTTTGTCAATGGCTTGAGAAAATCCTGCGGTTCGACTACAAATTGAACCGGACGTGGGCAACTTCTTCTTGTGAGGTGGAAGTGTCACCACTGATCCTGACTTTGCGACAAGAAGCCGACGGATATCCGGCAGTGGGGAACGGTTGCTCATGAGTACCGTTGCCACAGAGATGCTGGAACCCGATAGGGATCTCAGGCCGTTCCCGGCCCCACCGCCAAATCATCTGCTGGGAGGATCCGGGATTCCTGCGTACGAATTCTCGACCCTCCATTTCGCTCCAGGGAACCAATTCGCTGCCTGGCGGAGAAACTTCGCACCGGTCGTCGAGTTGTCTGTGGCCGATGGTCACACAGACTTTTTCTCGGGAAAGCAAACAATCTGGGACCTCGGCAGTTTCGCGGTCATGAAGGTCAAGAGCGACACCTGCAACTTTACCAGTCTGGCGAGGCACGCACGGCTGGACCCGCTCGATATCTGGCAGATCACCTTGGTCCTTCACGGGCGTTCGGTCACTGACACGCCTTTCGGACGCTTCGCCGCGGGTCCCGGTACCGTACAGATCCAGCGGCTCGGTACCGCGTTCAGCGGGTCCTTCATCGAATGCGAATTGCTGCATCTGCTGGTTCCACGGCAATTGTGCCACGGAATGGTCCACCTTCTCGAGGCCGCAGAATTCACCGCACAGGACCAAGGAATCGCCGGGCTGTTTGGCGACTACATGTTGAACCTGTCCCGCCGGCTGCCATCCTTGGACATCAAGGACACCGCCACACTGGCAAGTGCGACGCGAGGCATGATCCGGGCCTGCTTCTCGGATATACCTGACGGGATGGATACGGCAGCCGATGAGGCCGACTATCCGCTCTTTCAGCGGACCCACCGTTTAATAGATTGCAACCTGTTCGCTCCCGACCTCGGCGCTGCCAAGCTGCTCTCCGAGTTGTACATATCACGCTCCCGGCTTTATCGGCTTTTCAGGCCCTATGGAGGAGTGTGGCGCTACATCCAGCGCCAACGCCTCCTTCATGCGCATTCCGTTCTGGCGAATCCCGGCGACCGCCGTCGGATCCTGGACATCGCCGATGCACATGGATTTGCAGATTGTGCGGAGTTCAGCCGCGCCTTCAAACGTGAATTTGGATACAAGCCCAGCCAGGTACGGGCGAGCGGACGCATACAGCCACGGACGAGGAGACCAGGGGCGGATTTGCGGCGGGTCGAGCCGGGTAGCAGGTTGGGTGCGATATTGCGTCGGCTGCAGAACTGACCGTTGGAGTTCCTGGGCCGCCGGACAGATACGGGCGACGCCGGCCCGGCCCGGTAGGCAAATCGGAGCGCAAGCAAAATGGACGAGAGCAGAATTGCCGGGCTTGAAGCAAGCATGACAATGTTTCGTGGCGTCGTGATGGTCGTTGCCGCACTGCTCGCCTCCATGTTCCCTCGCGAAGCCTTCCGGTTCGTTTTGCTGGCCGGCGGTGTCCTGCTATTGGCCGACGGCATGCTGTCCATAGCGTCGGCCGGATTCTCTGGACGGCGGCATGGCGCTTTCTGGCTCGATTGCATCCGCAGCCTGCTGTGTATCAGTGCCGGGTTGGCACTGCTTGCGAAGCACATATACCGTGATCTGTTCATGGTAGGTCCGGTCGGATTCCTTGCAGCCGGCGTTGGCGGGATGATTGCACTGGCTGGCTTCTGCGAAATCCTGGCGGCGGTCTCGGAACGAGAGCGACATGCCAATTTGGTGTCGGCCACACTGGGTGGCGGGCTCTACATCATTTTTGGCATCATGCTGATGTTCGTTCCGCTGGGTGAAGGCGCAACCCTGATCCGGATTGCAGCAATCCTGGTCTTACTCTACGTGCCCACTCTGTTCTATCGGGCCTGGCGCGCCTGGCCCGGCAGCTCATACTGATCAGGTTGGCGCAATGGAATGTTTGGTCGAAGGTGCTCGCCAGTGTCGCTCGGGATCCAAGTTGGCGCGCTCAGTTGGTGGTGCCGGCGTTAACCCAATGGAGATCGCTATGACTAAAGAAGCCCTGTCTTCACTGCTGGCCAACAAGCTTGTTGCCTTAGCCCTGGTCGTTCTTGGATTTCTCATCCTGTCCTCAAGCTACAGATATGGATCTTTCATTGGCTTTCTCGGCGGATGCCTTGTGCTGGTCATTGGTATCATTCTTATGGCTGTGAAGATTGGTCGCAGAAACAGACCGCGGCATCCTGAATGAAAGGGCAGTGAGGCTGCCGAGGCGCCCGTTTCGAATTGCTCTCATGCCTTGCAATGCTTGCCGCGGCTTCGATTGGCCGAAGTCACAGCGATGCTCCTGTCGATTGGCAACCCACATTGACCCTGTTTTAAAAACTCCCGATGAAGGTCCCCAGCACGATGATTACGGCGAGCGCGATGAACGGCCCCACCACCGCAACCATCGCGAGGTCGAGATAGGACTGCCTGTGGGTCAATCCGCAAATCGCCAGCAGCGTGATCACTGCGCCATTGTGCGGCAGCGTGTCGAGTCCGCCTGTCGCGATCGCCGCTACCCGGTGCAGAAGCTCCGGGTTGATGCCGTTTGCTTCGGCCAATTGCAGGTAGGTATCGCCAAGGGTCGAAAGTGCAATGCTCAGGCCGCCTGAGGCCGAACCGGTCATGCCGGCCAGAACGTTGGTGGCAACCGCGAGTGAAATCAGCGGATTGTCGCCTCCGAGACCCAAGACAGCGTCGCGGATCAGAACAAACGCTGACATGGAAGCAATTACCGCACCGAAGCCGACCAGGCTGGCCGTATTGAAGATCGGCAGCAGCGAAGCGTTCGCACCGGAATCGATACTCGCCGTGAGCTGTGGCAGTCGCCGCCAGTTGAGGCCGATGACGGTCAGGATTGCGAGCGCTAGCTAGCGCGGCGATGACGGCCCATATGCCACGCACGTCGTCGATTGTGGTCGATCCGAACTCGGGCAGTGCCAGGAAGGCCGCATCCATTCGCGGGATGATGGAAAAGGTGAAGAGCAGGTTGAGGCCGATAACCAGGAACAGTGGCATAATCGCGACAAAAGGACCTGGCAGATTCACCGGCTCGGTCTCGACCGACACCTCGCGCAAATCGAACCCTTCGCCCGCCGCACGTTCGCGCAGATAGCTGTCTTCCGATAGCGGATCGCCAGCGACCGCCACGGACAACGAGGCGGGCTCTGCGCCATAGCCTTCATGCGCCAGCGCTTTTGCGCGGTGGGTCAGCCACCACATTCCGAACCCGAACATTACGAGGGCCGCGATGATACCGAGCCCGGGGGCTGCGAAGGCCGACGTACCGAAAAAGGGCATCGGGATGGTGTTCTGGATGGCGGGCGTTCCAGGCAGGGCTGTCATCGTGAAACTGAAGGCCCCAAGCGCGACCGTGGCCGGAATAAGCCGTTTCGGGATGTCGGCATTGCGGAAAAGCGAGGTCGCGATAGGGTAGATGGCAAAGGCAACGACAAACAGCGAAACGCCGCCATAGGTCATCACTGCACAGGAGAGAACGACTGCCAGAATGGCGCGGTGCTCGCCAAGCACGCGGATGATCGAACTAGCCATCACTTCGGCGCTTCCCGAGTCCTCCAGCAGTTTGCCGAACACGGCTCCAAGCAGGAATATCGGAAAGAACTGGACGATGAAGCCACCCGTGGCTTCCATGAATATCTGTGTGTAGCTCGCAAGAACCGGTCCGTCCCGCGTGGCCGCCACGGCAAGGATGGCCAGTGCAGGTGCCAGAATCAGCAAGCTGACCCCGCGATATGCCAGAAAGATGAGCGCGCCAAGTACCGCGAAAATGATGAGGATCCCGAACATCCTTCACTCCCTCGCGGGGTTGTCGGTTGGTACGTCGTCGATCCATGGCAGCTTGAAACTGTCGCTGAACAGCTGGCCGAGATCGAGGGTCGAGCGGACGCCGAGGTCGTCGAAGTGCCGGTCAAGAAAACGCTCTGCCCAATTACGCCCGCGCTCCTTGAGATAGAGGAGATAGGTCCACTCGGCCGTAAGTTTGCTCGAGGCCTTCAGGTGCTGGATTTCTTCGTGGGCGTGGATCAGATGAAGGTAGCTGTCACGATAGCGTTCGGATTCCAGTCCCTCCGCGTCGATGAGTTCATGCAGCAGATGAATCGAACGCAATTCCTTCAGGAGCGCAGAATTGAACGTTACTTCGTTCAACCGGTTTATGATTGCGCGGCCGGTTGTCGGCAGTTCCTCACGGACAAGCGGATTGATCTGGACGATGACGATGTCCCGGGTGGCCCGGTCGTCGACGAGCGGATAGAGCGCGGGGTTGCCAATATAGCCGCCATCCCAGTAGGCCTCGCCGTCGATCTCCACCGCCTTGAACATGAAGGGCAGGCAGGCCGACGCCATGACAGTGTCGACTGACAGGCCAGGTTGGGTGAACAGCTTGGCCCGGCCCGTGCGCACATTGGTGGCGGTCACGAACACCCTGAGTCCGGTACATCGGTTCACTGCCTCGAAATCGATTGTTGCCGCAAGCAGGTCGCGCAGCGGATTGATGTCGAACGGGTTCAGTTCATAGGGAGAGAACTGCCGCGTGAGCTGTTCGAACCACAGATAGGCCGGGGAGTGGTCGAGGCTGAAATTGCTGAACATCCGGTCCCACATCGTGGGTTGAAGGGGGGACCAGCGTGCGGCGTCGCTCACCGCCTTCCAGAACCTTTCCAGTGCAGCGCGGCCTCCGTCGGCACCACCCTTGTCGAGCCCGTCCGCGACTACGACGGCATTCATCGCGCCAGCGCTCGTACCACTGATGCTGCAGACGCGGATGCGGCTGTCTTCGAGCAGACGATCCAACACGCCCCAAGTCAGAGCGCCGTGGGATCCTCCACCCTGAAGCGCGAGATCAATGCTCTTTGGTGTCGCTTGGTCGGGCATGGTGTCATACCAGGAATATGTGGCCGTCGGCTAATCGCGGTCGTCGGTCCCGCGCCTTTGAGATGCTTCGAGCGATTCCAGCATCCGGTCAGTTGCCGACAGATGCCGATACAGCTCGTCCAGCAAGTCGTCGACCGTATCCATCTTCTCGCTGGCAACGGCGAAGACTTCTTGCGATGCAGCTCTGAGTTTGGGATCGGCAACCTTCTCCATCAACAGATCCAGTGCGTCATACCGATAGCGTGCGTGGGCGAGTGCATCCTTCAAGTCGATCACCTGCTTCCGAATGGGATCGAGTACTTCGCCCAAGTTGACCATTTCGATTTCTCCAGGCAGTTGGCGACAGACTACCGCGTTGGCCGCAATTGCGCATGACAGTGTTCATTGGGCGGCCCTGCGATCTGTGAACGAGCCAAGTCAAACTCCCGAAAAGGCATTCCCCGCGCCTCCGCCCGACCTAGGTCCGCTGGACGAGCGCGAAAAGGCCCTATTGCGGCAATGCATAAGCAATGACGTAGTCGCCGGCCTTGGTGCCGATGGAGCCGTGACCTCCGGCGACGATGACGACAATCTGCCGTCCATCCGCAGTCTCATAGGTCATGGGTGTCGACTGGCCGCCAGCCGGCAGGCGCGCCTGCCATAGGACGTCACCGCTGGTCAGGTCATAGGCGCGGATATAATTGTCAACGGTCGCTGCCAGGAAGGCCACGCCACCCGCAGTGATGATCGGCCCGCCGATTCCCGGAACGCCGACCTTGAAGGGCAAGGGCAGGGGCGTCATGTCGTAGACGGTGCCGTTGCGGTGCTTCCAGGCGATATTGCCCGTACGCAGGTCTGCTCCCGCCACATAGCCCCATGGCGGTGACTGGCAGGGAATGCCGATCGGTGACAGGAATGGCCCCATGACGATGGCATAGGGTGCACCCTCGTTGCGGTTGAGCCCTTGTTCGCTGGCCTTCTCATCGTCACCGGGCGGCGGAACCTCGGCACGCGGGACGAGGCGCGAGGTGAAGGCGAGATAGGTCGGCATGCCGAACATCACCTGGCGCACCGGGTCGACCGCGACGCCGCCCCAGTTGAAGACACCGAAATTACCCGGAAAAACCAATGTTCCTTCGAGCGAGGGCGGCGTGTAGCGGCCCTCGTAACGCAGCCGGCGGAAAGCGATGCGGCAAACAAGCTGGTCAAAGAGCGTGATGCCCCACATGTCCTTGTCGGTGAGCGGGTCGGGCATGAAGGTGAGGGCGGAAACGGGTTGCGTCGGGGCGGTGAATTCCCCCTCGATCGCCCCGCCCGGCGCATCCACCTCCGTCACCGGCAGGATGGGTTCGCCAGTGCGGCGATCGAGTACATAGATGTCGCCCTGCTTGGTCGGCCCCACCAGCGCCGGAACAAGACCGTCGTCGGTAGTCACGTCGACCAGCGAAGGCTGCGCCGGCACGTCCATGTCCCAAAGGTCGTGGTGGACGGTCTGGTGAACCCAGCGCAGCCGGCCAGTATCAAGCTCCAACGCGACGATGGAAGAGGAGAACCGCTCCACATTCTCACTGCGTCCAGCGCCCAGCTGGTCAGGCGTCTGGTTGCCGAGCGGCAGATAGACGAGGCCGAGTTCCTCGTCCGCGCTCGCGGTCGACCACATGTTGGGGGAATTGGCGGTATAGGTCTCGTCGGGCCCGAGTGGTTCCGTCTGATCCGGATTGCCGGAATCCCAGTTCCAGACCAGATCGCCTGAGCGTGCGTCAAAGGCACGGATAACACCGGACGGCGACTCGACAGAATAGTTGTCGTTGACCGCACCGCCGACGATGATCTTTCCACCTGCAATGAGCGGCGCTGAGGTGGAATAGTAGTAGCCGGATGGCTTGAAGGGCATGTTCTCATAAAGGTCGACCGTGCCCAGATTGCCGAATTGCGGGCAGATCTCGCCATTTTCCGCATCAAGCGCGATAAGTCGCGCATCTGATGTCGGGAGATAGACACGCGTGGCACAAGAGGTGCCAGGGGTTGCCTCTTCGTCGGCGAAATACGATACGCCCCGGCAGGTCTGGTGTTGTCGGTCACTGTCGAGGCCGATCTCGGGGTCGAAGCGCCAGAGTTCTTCGCCAGACGTCGCATCGATGGCAATGGCGAAGTTGTGCGGTGTGCAGATGTAGAGCTTGTCACGCACCTTCAGCGGCGTCACCTGATAGGTTGTCTCCGGTACATCGTCAGAAGTGCGGACATCGCCAGTCTGGTATGTCCAGACGACCTCCATATCGGCGACATTCTCGGTTGTGATCTGGTCCAGCGGTGAATAGCGCTGACCGGCTTGGGTGCGTCCGTAGAACCACCATTCCTCCGCCGGCACGCCGCCAATGCCCGGCGCGCTGTTAGCCGCTTCGACAGGCAAGGCTCCGGATATGCCATGCGGATCCGTCAGCAACGAATAGCCGGCGGCCACGATCGTGGCGAGCACCGCGACGCCGAGCGCAGCTGTGCCCGACCCTTGCAGTTTCCTGCGGATCACGGGCATCAGCAGCCAAAGTCCGATCAGTACGATGACGCCGCCGCGCGGACCGAGTCTCCACCAGTCGAATCCCACTTCCCAGACCGCCCAGGCGAGGGTCCCCACGATCAACAGCGCATAGACCCAGAGCGCCGCACCACTGCGCCGGAAAAGCAGTGTCGCCGTAACCAGGAAGGCAAGCCCGGCGATCAGATAGTACCAACTCCCTCCGAGCGCGATCAGCCAAATGCCGCCGGCACCGACCGCCAGCCCGATGAGTGTCAGAATGAGCGACGTGACAGCAATCGCCATGAGTGCGTCTCCTTTTTCTCTATGGGAAGACGTCGGCGTGCGACGGCCGTGCTCCTTTGACGGCGCATTGCAGATCGCGCGGACTTCCTAATCCTAGCGCGTGATTCAGGATGAGCAGCCGAGTACAGAGAGGGGATCTTGATATCGATAGGCGGCATTGCCTACTCTCCATCAGCCCGTGCGCACCCCGTTGCAAGACCGTGCTACAACCTTACGATGAAATGCCGTGCAACACAATGTTTGTCCGTATGGACGATGTCGCGGAAGGGCGCGAGAGATCGCTTTGTTTGTCCCATCGCGTCGCATGCGTTTGCTCCCTGTCGTCAGGACTGCGGGACAAATGACGCGACAAATAGGTCGTGGATCGAGCCCACTAAACGGGGTGCAGCCGAAACGGAACCGAACTGGTGACTCAGAACCGTGACAACCAGACAAGTGAAAGAAGCGGGTCTGCCTGGAGGAATCCGCTAGAACAGCGTGAAAATGAGATCCGACTCCTTGCCAAGCTCGACCCCGTAAGGACGTGTATTCTCATCCAGGAAGTCGAAACTGGCAAACTGAAACGAGTGTAACGCGCTCATGTCAGTCAATCGTAATATTGCCGATAGGGGGTGAAAGGTCTAGAATTAAAGCTGTGGTTGTACTTTAGAGTTTACGCATATGCATCGATGATTGAACAGAAACTCCGTTCCAACCAGAGCATTCTGGTTGCACGTATGCCATGTCGATTCCAGCCTTGGAAGGTTCTCGCATGAGGATGAATACCTGGCCCCGTTGGCTTCAAAAGGTTTTCCTGGCGGTGGCAGCTCTCGCAGGTGGCACTGTGTGGGGGCTGAGCGTAGCAATGATGCATGCTCCAATGTGGTTGATCTTGTCGGGAGGAGTCGTTGTCGCAGTGTTCATATTCACCTTCTTCGGAAAGGAGGACCCGGACTGATCGACCGGTGATCGGTTCGACATCGATCCGCGCAGGAATTCAGTCAGGACCGAACATGTACGAATTGGTCTATCGTATATCGATACTCTTCCAACGTCCGCGGAAGGTGCCGATTCTTGTGCAGCAAGAGGAGAATCGCATGCGATTTTCAAGCATAGTTCTTGCGCTGTTCCTGGTTGGCTGCCAGAGCCAAGGCGGGTCGATCTACCGCGCCCCCTCGCAACAGAACGAAGTGGCATGTCTTGCCGGAACTGCCACGGGAGCGGTTGTTGGTGGCTTGGTCGGCAGTACTATCGGCGCAGGCCGCGACCGCACTCTGGCGACAGCGGCAGGAGTTGGCATTGGCTCGGTTGCGGGCAACCAACTCTCATGCTGACTGATTGGGAGAACGTGATGCACCACAATCAAATTGCACTGGGTTTCGTCGCAGCCATCTTGCTGGCTGGGCCGGCCACGGGTCAGGTCAGTGCGCCGCTTACGCAACAACAGGCCGACTTCCTCGACCGGAACAGCGACGGTGCCGTCAGTCCTGATGAATACCACGACTATCTGGGGAATGCCTTCCAATATCTGGACACCGACAGGAACGGATCGCTCGGTCGCAATGAGGTGGAAGACCTGATGTCCGACGACCAATTCTCTTCCATAGACAGTGATGGAAACGGCCAGGCGAGCCGGCAGGAATTCCTGAATCAGGGCCAGAGGGACTTCGCAACAGCGGATAAGGATGCCTCCGGGCAGTTGGAGTAGCATTGCCACACCCGTTGTCGCAACGGCATGCCGTGCGCCACTACGGGATTGAGGTGGATGACGTGTAGCAAGATTTGACTGGAGGTTACCCTTATAAGAATGGAGCGACGGTTTGCCAGTACTCCTGCTGTAGCCAATGAGGGAGCTCAAATATGTCATATGCTTCGTGGTCAGCAAATGCTCCCGGCGGTTCGATGGCCGCGGCTCAGTCAAAATGGCAGTGGCCGGCCAAACAAATAGGGTAGGAACTTGGCGGCGGGTACGCCGACAATAATCAGCGCCAAAACGACCAGCGCAATGATCCTGAACGTCGAGAACCGGCCGTCTGCTTGCTTCCGGCTGATGCGCCTCCATAGGCCCAACCGTTGATCGTGAGGCATGGTCGCGCACTCCCGTCTTTCGCGTGGATTGTCCTCCAAATGGCACCCAAGGTCCATCCCGATGGAGGGACTCGAAGATCTCGGGCCGATTACTGCGTCAGCAATCGAATGAAGACTTTCGTTTTTGCCGACTTCATGGACGAAGATGGCGGTTCTCGGCGCGTGGAAGAGACGGTTCTGCGAGCTCCGGTCCGTGCGCTTATGAGTGCCTGCAACGCCGCCTGGTAGCTCCCAAAGGTCCAGCAAGCCTGAAGCTTTTGGAACAGGCTCTGGCCGAGCCAGATATCGATCTGCCCGGCCCGGTGCGCGAGATGGGCCCGCCCTACCTGAAACAGATTGGTGGTCTGACCGATATCATCGAACAACTCGCCGATGACCTCGAAAGCGCATCCAAGACAGATGGGGAGCTGCGACGCTTGTGCACCGTGCCCGGGATCGGCCCGGTGACCGCCGGCGCGATTGCTGCCTTCGCGCTGGAGCTCGAGACCTTCGAGAACGGGCGAAACTTTGCCGCCTGGCTCGGCTTGGTCCCTCGACAGAGATCGACTGGGGGCAAGGCCCGACTTGGGGCCGTAAGCAAGATGGGTCAATGCGACATTCGCAAGCTGCTGATCGTTGGAGCCATGAGCGTGATCCGATGGGTTGTGCGCAAGGGCCGCAGTGCAAATCGCTGGCTGGCAAATCTCGTTGCGCGCAAGCCGAGGATGGTGGCTGCGGTTGCATTGGCCAACAATATGGCGCGCATGATCTGGGCTATGACGACAAAGGGACAGAACTACAGAATGGCGTGAACTCAGCCGGTGACGACTGAGGAAACGGCATGGCCGCAAGGCCAGGGGGCAAGGTGATCGACCGACGGAGTAAGCGACACGGACTTCATAGTTCAAGGCGGGGACACCCAGTCCCGGGGCTCGAGCGTTATAGCTCTCTGAACCGATGTGGGCCTTGCCTTCCGAACAGCGTACCGGCCCGTGGCGTCAGACTTGCCACATCGAGAGGCCTGACACACGACCGATTGAAGCCCTGCCGGAACGTCGAAAAATCAGCTTGCAAAACCGGGGGCATCGACACACATGCCGGGATTGTCCACGGGCGTTTCGTCTGAGTCACGACGCCATGGCCGGCTCTTCCAGCATGGCGTGGTAGCGTTCCTCGGTTTCCGCCTGCGGGATGTTGCCGATGGGCTCGAGCAGCCGGCGATTTTTGAACCAGTCCACCCGTTCCAGCGTCGCGAACTCGACGGCTTCGAACGTCCCGATCTCGACGGCTTCGAAGCTCCGCCACGACCCGCGGCGGCGAATGCAAACTGCCGAACCGCCTCGCGGCTCTGACCAGGATGCCACGTTCCGCAAGGAGATCGGTCACGTCTGCCGTGCTCAGGGCGGGGAAGAAGATCTTCCCTACTCATGCTCCATCAATATGGACCCAGGAACACTGGCGCAACTTGGCAAAACCCGACAGGAAGGTTCTTGTCCAACTATACTAAAGGAGGCATAATGCAATTCGAGGTGGAATTGACCTGAACCGTGGGCGGCAAAATCGGCTCCTTCAGTCGAGACCACAAAGTGGAGGGACGTTTGCCATCGGCGTTGTGCACATCGGATATGATGCTTGTTAGTGGGCGGCAGTTGGTCGCTTACCTTTAGACAGACATATATCACTGTTGTTTTCCGGGCGGGCTTGGGCAGATCGAGGGGATAACCAGATGTCCTCACTGACAGACCGTATCGGTGGTCATGTGTGCGCAAATCGCACATCCCACGTTAGCGGAAACACCGCTGAGCCCGAACTCTGTACCGACACACGTGCCGCTGCTTTTGGTTTCGCCGACATCAGTCCGCTTCGCCCCGCCGCAGCCCACTTTCCTCCGGCCATCCGTCGCGGGCTGAGAGTCCTGCTCCTGGCCACGACGGCGTTTGTCTCAGCCCCCGCCGCAGTGAGGGCGCAAACCGCGGACTGGACCGGCCAGACATCCACCGACTGGTTCACGGGGGCCAACTGGAGCACGGGAGATGTGCCCGATTTTGACGACGATGTCCGGATCAACACGCAAACGTCGAATCCCGCCGTTGTCGCGGCTTCTCCATCGCAAGGCGCAAATGTTGACGCGAACTCGCTCGTAATCGGTGACGGTGCGGACGCCGACGGGCGTCTGTCGATCGAGGCACTGGATCCTGACAACAGCTTCGCCTTTATTTCCGTACAAACCCAGGAAGTCGAGGTTGGCACTGCTGGCGGCTCCGGGATCCTCGATATTTCTATGCTTGCTGACGGGTCGAATATCTTCTCCCGGGTGCATTCCTTTACGAATCTGGTCGTTGGAGGCGGCGACGGAAGCGTCGGTACAGTGAACATTCTGTCGGGCGGAAAGAACAGGTTCGTGAGTTGTGATAGTTGCACGAATGTGTTCCTCTCGGCGACGGGAACTGTCGGCCAGAACGGCGGAACCGGTACGGTCAATGTGATCGATGCAGCGTGGAGGATCGACCAATCTAACCGGAATGGGTCCGGCCCGGACGGGCTGCATATCGGCGTCGGTCCCGGCAGCGCAGGGATGGTCAATGTCCTTTCCGGCGGAAAGATCAGTTATTCCACTGAGTTCCTGACTACAAGCTTTCCCGCCACGGAGCCCATCGGCATCGTCATCGGCGAGGCGGGCGGAACGGGCACACTCACTGTTTCCGGATCAAACGCTGCTGGCCCCAGCCTCCTCACAACCGGCGCCGGTCTGATCGTCGGCCATGGCGAAGGCAGTGTAGGCAGCCTCAATATTTTGGGCGGTAGCCAGGTCTCCTCATTCAATGTCAACCAGTTCGAGCCTGACCGCCCGACAGGCGGAACCGAGGTCGGCGTAGACGGCGGCACCGGCAGCATCCTCGTTTCAGGTGCCGGGTCGGTGCTCTACGTGGCGGGAACGGGCAACCCCTCTAATGCCTTTGATCCCGAGCGAGCAGAAACGGGGACGGAGGACCTCATTATCGGCGCATCGGGCAACGGCTCGCTGACGATCGCCGATGGCGGCCTCGTGCATGTCGGGACCGTAAGATTTACGAGGATACAGTCGGCCGACCACGAAAACACCATCCTCGAAGCCGGCACCCCCAACGGCATCGTCGTTCTCGGACAATCGCCCGGGTCGATCGGCACGCTGAACTTCGGGGCCCCGGCCGGACAGACGTCGGCTGCCCCGGGCACTCTTGCCGCCGCCGGCATCGTGTTTGGAGATGGAACAGCTTCGATCGTCTTCAACCACACCGCGAACAATTTCCAGTTTGATCTGCCCATCAGCGGCGAGGGGCAGATCGATGTCTATTCCGGCACGACCACGGTATCGAGCGACAACAGCGCCGGCTTCTCGCGCACACGTCGGGTCTTCGACATGGAGACGTTCGAATTCGTGGAGGTCGCTGACGTCTTCCCGGAGGGTTTCAGCGGCTTGACCAACCTTCACGGTGGAGCGCTGATTCTGGCCGACGATTTCGCCGTCGGCACCAGCGCCATCCAGGCGCTCGGCAATTCGACGCTCGGCTATGGCGTAGACGCCCAGGCCGGGCGGGGCGTGTCGATCGCCAACACGATTGCCGTCGATCCTGGCGTTACCCTCGCGCTGCAGGCAGCCAGCGGCATTTCGGCCACGCAGACTGGCCTGATCTCTGGCGAAGGCAACATCAACAAGACCGGTCCCGGTACCTTGACGCTGACGGCCAATAGCAGCCTGACGGGTACGGCGGCCATTACCGACGGTGTGCTCGCTCTTTCCGGCGCGGGCGAGCTCTCGCAGGCGGAGAGGGTCGTCGCCAACGCAACCTTCGACATCTCGGCGGCCGCGGGCGGCGCATCGATCAGAAGCCTGGCCGGGAGCGGCACAGTGGAACTGGGCGCACAGAGGCTGACGATCACCGCGGCGAACGATCTCTTTTCCGGTATCATCCAGGGGACCGGCGGGCTGACATTGACCGGCGGCACGGAGGGGCTCTCGGGGCCGAACTCCTATTCCGGACCGACCTTCGTCAGGGCCGGCACGCTGCGGGCCGAAGCTAGCGACACCTTCAGCTTCTTTTCGGCACATAGGGTGGCGAGCGGTGGCACACTCGATCTCGGCGGCTTTGACCAGAGCATACCGAGCCTGACCAATGCCGGGCTAGTCCGGACAGGTGGCCAGGCGGACACAAGTCTCACCGTCACAGGCCCCTATGTCGGGCAGGGTGGCACCCTGAATCTCAACACCTTCCTCGCGGGCGACGGCTCTCCGTCGGACAGGCTGGTCGTCGACGGCACGGCGACCGGCTCGACCGGCGTAATCATCACCAATATCGGCGGTCCGGGCGAACTGACGACGGGCAATGGCATTCTCGTTGTGGACGACATCCCCGGCCAGACCACTGCGCCCCGCTCCTTCCAACTTGCAGCGCCAGCGGTCGCCGGCCCTTACGAGTACACGCTCGAGCGCGGCAGCCTTGACTCTACCGGACCCCACGACTGGTTTCTGCGCTCGGCCCTCGATTGTGCGCACGTCCCGAACCACCCGGGCTGCGCCGGACCTCCGGGACCAACACCGCCTGGGGATGATCCCGGGTCATTGCCGCCGCCAATTCCGAACTACCGGCAGGAGGTGTCCCTAGACATGGCGATCCAGCCGATGGCGGTGATATACGGTCGACAGCTTATCGGTACGCTGCACGCGAGAGTGGGGGCCGAGGAGCAGTTGAAGGGCCGCGCCGACCTCTGGCAGAACCCGGCCTTCAACGGTTCTTGGGGCAGGGTGTTCGGCCGCTTCGGGCACCGCGACGGCCACCCCCTCGGCATCTACGGCGGCGGGCCGGAGTTCGACTACGCATTTGGCGGGTTGCAGACAGGCATGGATTTCTATGCGGATGAGCATCAAGACGGCTCGCGCGATCATGCCGGTCTTTATTTCGCTTATGGCTACGGCACGATGGATGTGAACCACAACCTGCGCGAAGTCGAGTTCGACGGCGGGGACGACAGGTTCAACGCGGTCTCGGTGGGTGGCTATTGGACGCATTTTGGAGCCACTGGCTGGTACATCGATGCCGTGACGCAGGCCACCTTCTATGACATGACGAGTTCAAGTTCTCGCGGCCTGCCGGAGGGGCAGACCGATGGTACCGGTCTCGCGGCCTCCCTGGAAGCTGGCTACCCGTTCGACCTCGGCGGCGGCTGGATCGTCGAACCGCAGGCGCAACTCATCTACCAGAACATCCAGTTCGACGACATCAACGACGGGGCGGCAATCGTCCGCTTCGATGACGTCGATTCGCTCGTCGGGCGCGTCGGAGCGCGGACAGCCAAGACCTGGTCGCTCGACGCGGAGGACCAAGGTAATGGTGGCTCTTCGCCGAGGCTCCTGACGGGCTGGGGCCAGGTCAATCTGTGGCAGGAGTTCCTGGGCGAGGCGACGACAGAATTCTCTTCCGCCTCCGGCTTCATCCCGTTCAGCCAGGACTTGGAGGAGACCTGGATCGAGGCGGGTTTCGGGGCCAGCCTGCAATTGTCTGTCGCAACAACGCTGTACGGCAGCATCAACTACGATACAACATTCGACGGCGATGCCTGGGGTGTCGACGGCAAGGTCGGGCTCAGGGTGAACTGGTGACAGCGACCGAAGACTCCGGCAATTGGCGCACGCTTCCCTCATTCTACAAGCGCCCGGTCGTCCTGTGCGCGGATGCTCATCGGCATAGCGGACTCTCGCCGAGCCTGGATTTCGCTTTCGCGTCGAAAAGCACGGCCATTCCGCTCGGCGTTGGAGAGTTTCAAGAGGCGTTGCAACATTATCCCATCGTATTTGCGCCCGCGGATCTCCCCGTTCCCCTGGCTGTGACCGGTCTCGTCAAGGGCGGCAACCTTTTCGTCTCGCCGGATGGGAGCTGGCGGTCTGGCGCTTATGTGCCGGACTATTTGCAGCGCTACCCGTTCATTCTCGGAACCGGGGTGAATGCCGAAACGGCACCTCTTGTCGTCGATGAAAGCTGCGCGCGGTTTGTCGACGCTCGCGCGGATCGGTCCGCTGTCCGGCTATTCCACGACGACGGGAGCCCGACCGAACTGACCGGGCAAGCCGTTTCCAACTGCCTCTCAGCGCATCATGAACAGGCCCGGACGATGGAATTTGCCAATGCCTTGCGCGAAGCGAGGATTCTTACTGCAGGGCGGGCGCGGATCACTTCGCCGGACGGAACATCGCAAACCCTTGAAGGGTTCTCGAACGTGGATGAACGCGCCTATCGCACGCTTCCCGACAGCGTACTGAGCCGATGGTTCGAAGCCGGCTGGCTGGATGCGCTCGCACTGCAAAGAGCTTCGCACCACAACTGGGAACGGCTCGCCGACCTCTATCTTGAACGCGCGGCCGAACGATCGGGAGCCTGAGAGCATGAGGACGCCAATCAGACCGGTCCTGGTTTCCCTGACAGGATCGCCGCCGGCAGGCCAGCAACGGACGGACGTGAACCTGCGGGGCGAGCCGATCTTTCTCGAGATCCATGGATTTGTTCTACGCAGTCTTGTACCAGACGATGTGACGCCGCGGGTCCTGGAATGGCTCTCCGATGCCGAAATGATGCGCGGCCTCAATCTTGGCGGGCTCAACTTCACGATCGAGCAGCTTCGCAATTTCGTCGCCAGGTTCGACAACCGCACGCACTATTTCATCGGCGTTTTCGACCAGTCGAACGGTCTTCTCGTCGGCTTCTACACGATGGATGTCGGGCTTGCGCACAAGATCGGGCAGATCACCACAGGCGTTGGCGAACCATCCTACGACGGTAAGAGGACCCTTTGGGCCACCATAGACGCTCTGCTTGATCATTTTTACGCCGAAAGAGAGGTCGAGAAGATTTCCGCCAGGGTCCTCGCAAACAACTACCGCATGCTCTTCCTCTTCAAGGAGAATTCGCGATTTGTCCTGGAAGGCTGTCTTAGGCAGGAGTGCCTGTCGCCGAGCGGGGGACGTCTCGACATACTGGTATTTTCCTCTTTCAAGAACGACGGCAAGAAAGGGGTATTCTCAAAGACATGACAACGCCGTCCGCTATCCCACAGATATTGGGGGACTTCGGTACAATCGCCGACGCGCTGGACTATGCGGGGGATTCCGCTGGCCGAATTCGCTTCCACTCTTCTACCGGCGAATGCGAGCGAGAGATGAGCTATGGCGAACTGCGTGACGTCGCCCGCGACGTCGCGCGTGGAATGGTTTCTCTCGACCTGGAGCGGTGCGCGCGCATCGGGCTACTGGCCGAGACGGGACCGGACTTCTTGATCTCCTTTTACGCCTGCCAGTACGCCGGGTTGGTGCCGTGTCCGCTGCCCCTCACTCTCTATTTGGGCGGCAGGGACGCCTATGTCGCCCAACTCGCGAAAATGGCGTGGATGGCGAAGCTCGCTCTCATGATCTCGCCGCGAGATTTCCTGGGATGCGCGAGAGAGGCTGGGTTGCGCGTCGGTCTCGAGGCGCTCCCCTATGACGATCTCTTCAACCTTGCGCCCGGTCCAGAGCCGCAAAAACTTGCAGTGCGCGAACCGGCTTTCATCCAATATTCATCCGGGTCCACGTCCGATCCCAAAGGCGTTGTTGTTACCCAGGAAGCGGTCTGCGCGAATGTCCGAACGATCCTGCGGGACGGCCTGAAAGTCGGACCGGACGATCACACCTTCTCGTGGCTGCCGCTTTACCACGATATGGGACTCGTTGGCTTCTCTCTGGCACCGATGTTCGCCCAGATTGACGCCGACTATACCTCGCCCCATACGTTTGCCCGCCGCCCGGCGCTTTGGCTCAAACTAATGAGCGCCAACCGATCCACGATCACTTTCGCCCCGAGTTTTGGCTACCGGCTTGCGGCGGAGCGCTTCAAGGGTGACGCTTCCGTGCTCGACATGTCTCATCTGCGGGTGGCGGGGGTCGGGGGAGACATGGTTCGTGCCGAGGTGCTCGATGTTTTTGCGGCCAGATTTGAGGCGGCAGGCTTCCGGCGGAGTTCTTTTTTGCCGAGTTACGGATTGGCCGAAGCGGTTCTTGCCGTCACCTTCAGCGACCTCGGGGCGGAACCAGTCACGGATGGCCCGAGTAATCTCGGCCAGTTATACGTCTCATGCGGACGGCCATTGCCGGAGGTCGAGATCGCGATCGTCGACAATGCAGGCAGGAAAGTTGCAGATGCGATCACTGGCAACATCCGGGTGCGGGGACCAAATGTGATGACGGAGTATTTTGACAACCCTCTGGCCACGGACAACGCCATCGGACAGGATGGTTTTCTGGAGACCGGAGACATCGGTTATCTGGTGGACGGTTGGCTGTTCGTCACAGGCCGGAACACGGATGTCATCAGCTGTCGGGGCCGCAATATCTGGCCGCAGGACGTCGAATGGGCGGCGGAACATGTCGAGCCGCTGCGCCCAAGGGACGTTGCGGCGATCGGCGTAGAGAATGGTGTTGAAGAAGAACTCGTGCTACTTGTCCAGTGCGGGTTGCGCGACGGCGCAGAGCGCGCAATCCTGACGAAGCGGGTCGGCGTTGCCGTCAGGAAAGCTGTTGGGGTTGCCGGCCGCATTGTACTGGTTCCGCCCCGAAGCCTGCCCTTTACCTCGTCCGGCAAATTGGCCCGCGCGCGCGCCAGGGATTTTTATCTCAGTGGGCGATTCTGGAGTGCGGAGCGGCAGAATTCGGAGCTTGAGGTTCGAGGATGACGAATGCGATCGACGAGGCCAGGGACATACTGGCCGGATGCCTGTTTATGCCGAAGGAGAAAATCGCCGCCGATGCGGAGATCAACGCCATCGGTGAGCTGGACAGCCTGACTTTCGAAATGATCGTCCTGGAAATCGAGCACCGGATCGGGCGCACCGTCGATCCCGTGCAGCTGCTCGAAATGCGATCGGTAAAGGATCTCGCGGAGATCTTGGAAACGCCAGCATGAGTCCTGCGTCGCAAATCTGCGGCACCCTCTACGAGTTGTCGAGAACGGAAAACGGCCGCAACGTCTTTCTCGACCTCAGCGGCGTTCAAGTCCTCGTGGTTCAGAGACTGGAGGAAGCCGACCACATTCTCAGGCTGAACGCCGTCAACTACAGGAAGAACATGGCATGGTTCCGCCAGGGGCTGGGCACCTCGCGCTTTTCTGAGGACGGGAATCCATGGGAAATCCGCCGAGATCTGACGCAGTCCTACTTCTCAAGGTTCGACCGGGAGCGCACCTTCGCGCTCTCCGAGCATCATGCAAGGATCGCGCTCGGCAAGATGATCGACAGAAGCGCGACCGGTGCATCGACGATCGACATCGACGTTCTTCGGGAAATGACAGCAAGTGTCCTCGTCGAGAATTTCCTCGACGTCAAATTAGTTGACACGGGCCTCGATCTGGCTGTGCTCGCCCAGATCATGGAACGCGCTTCAGAATTTTCATTTGTTCCTGCGGGAAAAGCCGGCGCTATCTACCGAGAACATCTGGCGGTGCTGCCGGCCCTACGACGGCAGGCTCTGGAGTCGATGCGGTATTTCCGAAGTGAGCACATGCCGCTCACGCCCATGCTCTCGGATATGAAGACGGCGGACCTGGATTCGGCCAACAATTTTGTGCTCGAACAGGAGTTGATGAGTTTCCTTGCCGCGGGGATCGAAGCCTCCGCAGCTGCTGTGAGCTGGGCATGCTACCTTCTGGCTGCCAATCCGAAAGTCCAGGAAAATCTGCGACCGCTTGCACATGATCTCTGGCGGGACGGCAATGCGAGCTGGCACAGTCTCAGTCGCCTGAAGCCGTTCGGCACCTTCATATCCGAGACGCTTCGGCTCTTTCCGCCGACGCCGATCATTACCCGCCTCGCCAACGGGCCGGACAGGCTCGGCGATCAGGACATTGCCGAGGAGCAGAGCGTGATCATTTCCTTTATCGGAATTCAGCACGACAAACGTCATCGCGCGGATCCCTGGAGGCTTGACATAGGCGAGCAGGCGCTTAAGCCTGCTTCAGGGGATTTCACTGCCTTCAGCTTCGGGCCGCGCATCTGCGGCGGCAAGCAGTTCGCCTTGGTAGAACTGGCGACCTTTCTCAGCGTCTTTGTGGCGGGCGCAAGGTTTGAGTTGACGTCGATGGAGCCGCCGCGATTCCGGTGGAGATCACAGCTGCTTTGCGAAGGAGGACAGCCGGTGCGCGTCCTTCCGTGCTGAAGGCAGACCGAAAACCTGCGTGAGGGGGCGACGATGCGAACCTGGTTTATGACGGGAGCAAGGGGCGGCATCGGCAAGGCCTTGACGGAGCGCCTACTCGACCGGGGCGAATGAGTGGCGGCTGTGACACGCAGCATCGGAAAACTCGACGTGTTCGCGGGCGTTCATCGTGACAGGCTGTGGCGCGCTGTTGTCTATGTCACGATCCAGATGGAGCACTTTCGAGCAACGGGAGAGGGCTGGATCGTGCGGCTCTCCAGCGAGGCCGGCAGATGACCCATCCCAGCCTGACGCTTTATCATGCCACGAAATGGGGCATGGAGGGGTTCTCTGACTCGGATGCCAATGCGGTAGCGCCGCAGCTGGAGGCCTATAGAAATGGCCCGGTCGAGATGCTTCTATTGCCGCCTCGGAACAGAAAACGCCGCCCCAGCGGCTGACACTCAGGAGCGACGGTCATCGCAACATCCACCGCGCGCTGTCGCGACGATTGTCGGAGCTCGAAGCACAAAGTAGATCGCTGCGTCGACGGACTTAAGCTGAGCAGGCGGTCCGTGCCTGCGTGCTCCGGTTAATCAGCCAAATCCAGAAAGCTTTCGATCTTTGCCGCGAAACCGGCCGGGTTGCGATATGGGCCGTCGTGATTGACATCCGGCATGGTGACCAGCAAGCCATTTCCCAGACAGGCAGCGAGTTGCTCCGCCACCATTGAAAATCGCGCATATGTATTCTGGCCCTCGACAACGAGGGTCGGGACCTTCAATCTCCCCAACTGCCGGCACGAGACCGGAACACCAGGACCGATCTTGAGCGAAGGTAGAACTGTGCGCGCGTTTTCTCGCCAGATGGTGGGCCAGGGTTCGGGCTGGACGGCTGCAGCGCCGTCAGGGAGCTTGAAAACGGCCTCGACCAACCGCAACGCGGCATCCTCGGGCTTCCCGGCCTGCAGCGCCGATTCCGTCGGTCCGAAGCGGTTGAGCATTTCCGAATTGGCGGAACTGCCTCCAGGCAGGTCCGCAAGCAGCGTATCGAATGTGGGCTCGAAATGGACCATTGAGCGGAACAGGTTCGGCTGAACCAGCGCCGCATAGGTACCGACTTGGCCGCCGTAGGACCAGGTCACAAGGTGAACCGGTCCGGAATTGAAGCCCTGGACGAAGGCGATCAGGTCCTGAACATGAGTCTGCAGCGAGAAAAGCTTGCCCTCGTCCGGCCAGTCGACCGTTCCGAAGTAGCGTTGCGTGTAGGCAATGAAACGCCGCTGATCAGCAATCTGCGGCCTGTGGGCGTCCCAAATGCGTAGGTCCCCCACCGCACCGTGTAAGAAGACCACTGGATCGCCGGAGCCCTCCTCCACATACCTCAGCGTCGTGCCGTTTACCTCCATTTGCTTCGTGACCGGTTCGGCCTGCGCCCGTGACAGCGCGAAGAGTCCGCCAATGATCGACGCTACGGCTAACGCTGCATATCCACGAACCATCTGATCCTCCCCTTCATTCGACTGCAGCGCGCGTCGGCAGTCGAAATGTTCCGACTGCCTCGAACGATAGCATAATTGGGCCGTTACCGCCTCCGTTCGGTCTATTGCGCTTGCTCGGGCTTGGGTGCTGTGCCGCTGAACCCAATGGCTTGCTCCTCGAACCCGACGAGGTTGAAATAGCCCAGTGTCGAGTGTCGCCGCCGGTGTTCCGTTAAGGATTTTGGGCTATCTCGTTATTGCCTGTTGCTGATAGCTTTGGGCAGGCGGGTGGTGATCGCTCGCTATTTCTGCGGCCGACAGATAGCTTGGAACTACCTGTCGACCGATTGAAGTGTTGCGTTAGCTAAGCGGCCGACAGGTAGTTGACCCTATCTGTCGGTCGCAAGCGTTTGACTTTGGCCTTCAGGTATTCCGCCTGACACCACCTGTCGGATGTCACATCGTAAATTCCCGGAATGCTAAAGTACTCGTTTATCGCCAAGTATGCTTTGATACCCGCCGCGGCGATAGGTAATTCGTGTACAATTGCGGCCGCCGCAGTCGCGGCATGTACCCCATAGGAAGGATGCTTAGATTTCGGATCCGGAAGCCAGATGTATTTTAGGTGACGACATTCTAGGATGGCAGCCAGCATCTTAGAGGTTTCCCGTGCCCGACCCGTCAAGATGACGCGTCTCGCGCGCTCCTGAGCAAACCATTCTCGCAGTGCGGCCGCTTTCGCAGGGTTGGTCTGTGTGACCCGCAAAATTCCTCTTTCAATATCAATGAGGGTTGCTGGGGTGAATACCATCTCGTTGGATGCGATGAAATCCAGGATATGCTGTCTTGGGCGTGGCTTGTGCGTCTCGCTGATCAGGCAGGTTGTTGCGATAAATTTCAATTCATTACTCCTTTCAATTCATGATAATTTTTAGCAGGACAGCCAAGGATTCAGCCGTCGATGCCGTAATGCCCGACAATCACCGGCATTTCGTAAACGCCCCAGACCGTCCTCTGCGAATCCTTCAACTTTTTCCGTAGAGGAGCTTCTCGACTGGGATCCAGAATTCCGCCACGTGCTTATCGAATCCAACGCCGCTTCCTTGCTAGCAGCAGGATTGTCCGCTGTGCGGCCATGGAATCAGCCACCAACATGAGGCTGTATCAAGTTCTTTGCGGACACGCCCTTTGCATGCAAGCTTCAGCCGGATCCATCAATTTGGAGCAAGGGGTACATGGCTCGGATCGTCATACTCGGGAACACGGCGGACGGATAATCCACGCTCGCCCGGACGCTCTCAAAGGCGAGGGAACTCCGTATTTCGAGATTGATCGCCTCTACCGGCAACTGGATTGGTCGTTGGCTCCCAGGGATCTGAATCGAACACGGCCGCCCTATGGCTGGCATCACCTCCGATTGCCGAACGGACTAGCTCCGGCACTGGGTAACGTTCCATTGGCCGCTTCCTCGGTCGCGAGCCGTTGGAGAAAAGAGGCGAAATCCGGATCCTCTCCTGGCAACAATAGCGGCAAGTTGTCACGAAAATCCTCGCGGCGGCACCACTCGCGCATGAAGACTTCCCACGAGCGCCAACGGCGCATCTTCTGAGGTGCCATCTTTTCCTCGTAAGTCACCAGATAGATGCGTTCGAAGAGGGTAACCAGAATCCCGAATATCCCGAGCATCCGTTCGCGCTGATCTTCGGTGAGATTTGGAGTTGCGGTGCTGGACTGCAATCTCAAATCCGGATTATCGATGGTGAGCTTCAGAAAGTCGATATAGCCGTCTGAGAGGATTTGATTGATTTCCTCCTCTTCGTTTTCGCGCGCTTTGCGCTGCTCATAGATGAAAACATAGATCGCCAAAGGCAGGCCAACAACTATCGAGATGGAGCTCAGCAATTCCAAAATCTGCGTAAGATTCATCGTCATGTTCCGCAATGCAGTCGATCGCCGTATTAGCAGCCAATCGCTTCAATCTGAAGGAAGAAATTCGAGCGAAAACGTGATGCCTATTCGGATGATTTTGCTTGCTCATGAGATGTCCTTTCGAAGCTGATTTTGTGCTTGTTTGAAAGGACGATCTGAACCGCGCCGGGTTTGCCGGAGGCTCCAAACCTTGAGAAGGTGGAGCCATCATGAGCAAGACGACGGACAGTCAGGAAAAAGCCGGATCAGGTCGGCTTCGTCGTTCTGCCAAGGCGGTGGGTGGTGGAGCGGTTCTTCGCCTGGATCAATCGTAACAGACGGCTGGCAAAGGACTTCGAGGCCACCGTCAATTCCGCCGCAGCCTTCCTCTACGCCGCATCTGCCATGCTGATCATTCGCCGATTGGCTCGATCATCATGAGTTTCGAAACCGACTCTTATGGCTGGGGAAGGAAACGCTACTTCGGTGGCGTTCGGTGTCGGCTACGAAAGTCCAAACCAATTCAGCAGGGAATATGCCCGGCAGTTCGGTTTACCGCCATCCAAGGATGTACTACGTCTTCGAGGCGAGACCGTGTAACTGTGCCTATGCGGGAGAAGTCCATTTTCGACCGCTTGGGCCGATCCCAGACCATAGCATCCGATGGTTATGTGTCCGCTTTCATCTTGGATATCCCAGCAGCGGACAGTCGGTAGTCGGCCTCAATCCGGTCATGTCCAAGTAAAAAACGAAGTTGGCTATGGCGTGTTGCCGGCGGTTACACCGGTAGGACTTCCTACTTGGCTGGGCGTGTGAGAACCACTCTCCGCAAGCAAATCGCCTCGTAGAGATCTATTCGCTTGATAATAAAAGAAATAACCACTCAATTTGTGCGGCAATCGGCGGTTTATGGAGGGCCGTGCGGGAACCAGATGGGAACGACATTTACTCTATAGCCCTCCCGATTGAACACTGAATCGGCTGCCAACCTTATGAAACGGCAAGGAAGTTTCGCCTTTCGTGGGGGCAATCGGCGGTTGTTGCGGGTTGCTGCGTTCGGTTTGCCGTCATGCGGGCATCTCGTCGCGCCGAAAGCGGGCCTCCCCCTTTCAACTTACGTTGTGACGGCGCTTCGAGTTGTCGCGGCGACATGTTCCACTTCTACAGTGACATGCCCATTATGCCGTAAGTCGGATTATGCCGACTTCGTGAGCGCAATACTGAAATTGCAGGCCATGGTCGTCTTTACGCTCGGCATAATCTGCCGCCCCAATGAAGCTCAAGGTACGCTGAGCAATCCAGTTGGGGTTAGCGTGGTCGCGATCCGATCTTCCGAATGCGGCTTCCACGAAACCGGCAGCAGGCCACCTTTATCGATCTCGCGACGGCGCCATTGGCTCTCGCTTGGATCGCGAGAGCGGATCACCGTTATGCAATGTTGGCCACCCCAAGAACTAGGCCAACCGCTGCGCACCCGGCAAGAACCGTCACCGGGCCGAGCTTGAAGCGGAACACCGCGATAAGGGCGGCCAGCACCAGCGCCGCAGCAGATAGGTCTATTGTGGACCAGACGGGCACATCGATATTGAGACCGAAGGACGTGATCGTCCGCACCTCGTCGAAGACCACGTGCAGACCGAACCAGACGGCGAGGTTCAGGATGACACCCACCACGGCTGCGGTGATGGCAGTCAAAGCGGCCGTCAGCACTTTGTTGTCGCGCAAACGCTCGATGAAGGGGGGCGCCGAGGAAGATCCACAGGAAGCAGGGCGTGAAGGTCACCCATGTCGTCAGAAGTCCGCCCAGCGTTGCCGCCATCAGAGGCGACAAGCCACTCGCGTCGCGGAAGGCGCCCATGAAGCCGACGAATTGTGTCACCATGATCAGTGGCCCGGGCGTGGTCTCGGCCATGCCGAGCCCGTCCAGCATCTCGCCGGGGGCGAGCCAGCCGTAGTTCTGCACCGCCTCCTGCGCCACATAGGCGAGAACTGCATAAGCGCCGCCGAAGGTAACCACGGCCATGACGCTGAAGAAGCCCGCGATCTGGGAAAAGACATTTGCAGGGCCGAAAACGGCGAATAGCAGGGCGACAGGAGCCAGCCACAGCACGATGAACACGGCAGAAATGCGAAACGCCCAGCCTCGGTTGACCTGCGTGTGATCCGGCGACTCCTCGCCGAGCAGCGTATCGGCGTCATCGACTTGGACCTTGCCCACCATGCCGTGTCCGCTGGCGCCATGGAATGCGGGCAGGCCCGCGCGAGCGCCGAAGAATCCGATCAGGCCGGCAATCAGAATGATGAGCGGGAACGGTACCGCGAAGCCGAAGATCGCTACGAACGAGGCGGCGGCGATGGCGACCATCGCGCCGTTCTTCAGGGCGCGGGATCCGATACGGATGACAGCTTGAACGACGATCGCCAGGACCGCCGCCTTGAGTCCGAAGAACAACGCCTCGACCGGGCCCACATTGCCATAGAGCGCGTAGATCCAACTCAGCGCCATGATGGCCACGACGCCAGGCAGTACGAACAGGACACCGGCAATGATGCCACCAAGCGTGCGGTGCATGAGCCAGCCGATGTAGACGGCCAACTGCATCGCCTCCGGGCCCGGCAGCAGCATGCAGTAGTTGAGCGCGTGCAGGAACCGCTTCTCGCCCAGCCAGCGTTGCTCTTCGACGAGGATGCGATGCATGAGCGCGATCTGCCCGGCCGGGCCGCCGAAACTCAAGAGGCCGATGCGGGCCCAGATGCGGGTAGCCTCGGCCAGAGTGGGATAGGCGCGGTCCTGCATCATTCCGCCTTCGGCTTGTTCGTGGGCCAGTTGTGCGTCTCGTCGGTTGCGTCCCGGGCCCAACGATAGAAGGCGTCATAGAGCAGCATCCCGGCTTCGAGCTGCTCCAGGTCGTCGGAATACATCCTCGACAGGCCGAGAGAGGCTGCCAGCAGACCGGCGGCCTCGGGCGCCAGATCGAACCGGGCGGTGTCGGCGCCGCGGACGATGGCGGCCAGCCGGTCGAGCGCGGGAATACTCAGGCCGAACTCGGCCAGCATCACGTCGAAGGTGCAGAGCTCGCTCCGATGGCTCCAGAACACGTCCTCAATGTCGAAGGGCGACGCGTCGTAGCGTTCGGCGACGCCGATGACTTCGGCGGGCGCCACGAACAGGATCACCGCGCGGGGATCGAGAAACCGGCGGATCAACCAGGGACAGGCGATGCGGTCGATTTTTGGACGGGAGCGCGTGACCCAGACGGTGCGGCCTTGTGCATCACGTGCGGGCAGCTTGGCCGGATCGATAAGAGGCAACCCGGCCGCGCGCCATGCTTCGAAACCGCCCTCGAGATATTCCGAGGAGCAGCCCTCGGCGCGAAGCCAGGCGGCCGTGCCCTGACTGCGCCGGTGGCCGGCTTGGCAGACAGCGATGGACGGCTGCTCGCCGAGCTGCGCTGCGAGGGCAGTGAGCGCCTGATCGTCGATCCGGGTCGCACCGGGGAGCAACCGCGGATCGGCGGCGAAATCTTCCTCGGACCGCACGTCCAGCAGGATCGGCGCGCGAGGCGTTCCTATAATGCGGGTGAGTTTGTCGAACGAAATGGCATTGGGCGCAGACATGTGCGTTCCTCCGTCGCCGGGGTTGATGTGGAACGCGATCTTTGGCTGGCGCCTCGTGGGGAGTTCGCAATCCCCATAATTTTAAATACGAAAGACGAGGACGCCCCGTCAAGAACTCTATATGTGCGTCTGCACATCAGACATGAAACCGAAGGAAAGTCTTGGCCACCGCATTTTCCGTTGGCGCATGGGGTGCCGAGGGTCGATGACCGGCGTGTAGTGAGCGGGATCGTTTATGTGATCCGCAATGGCTTGCAGTGGAAGGATGCGCCCAAAGCTTATGGGCCACACAAGACGCTGTATAATCGCTTCATGCGCTGGAGCCGGTTGGGTGTGTTCGACAAAATCTTCGTGGCCCTCAGCCAGGACGGTCCCAGGCCGGAGCGGATCATGATCGATGCGACCTACCTCAAGGCACACCGCACCGCGGCGAGCCTGCTAAAAAGGGGATGTTCCCCGCCATATCGGAGCCGGTTCGCATCGGGCTAACCAGCTATGGAGACGACCCAAGCACGGCCCGACGTCTTTACGCTTCAGGTCGATGCCCGGCCGCAAAGACCGCTTGAATTCAGCCGGTAGGCCCAGCCTCACTTGAACAAAGTCAGAGGTCTCTGCCAGGTTTAGATCATACTTGCTGTCTTTGAACCGATGCTCGTACCGCAGATGTGCGAAAGCCCTGATGCCTCAGACCCGGTCGTTTGCAAGGGCACGTTGAGCATCCGAAATTGGCGGGAAACCGAAAGTACGCCAAGTCTCCTGATCACCGATCGGCCCTTCGACCCACGTCACGACTGCGACAGAACGCATATCGACAGGGCACAGGGTTTCAGGGTATTCAGTGTGGTATGGTAAGGTATGTCCGCATTCTCACGATCCTGATGCTTGCCGCTTTCGCGGCGGGATCGGTCGTGCATGCCGCGAATGCCGCCAGCATGAACATGAAGATGGCGCTTACCGCTTACGACAGTGGCGATATGGGCGACTGCCAGGATTGCCCTGACGGCAGCGACGACATGCAGGCCTGCGACAATGTCTGCGTTTCTCCCATACTGGCCGTCGTGCCATCCGGCCAAGCTGGCCTGCCTAGGGCCGAGACGGCTACTGAAAGCCTGGTTCCTCATAGCGTGGTCGGGCGCACCGGACTGCCAGACCCTTACCCTCCAAGATCCATCATCCTGAGCTGACGCCGCCCGGACTCCGTTCCGGCTAGCGGCTGACGTCGTGCGCGGTCAGTGTGATCGCCCACGATCCTGCTTCGCATCGCGCGGGTCGCGTGCTGCGGCTCGAACGCCCCCTCAGGATGGTGGAACATCATGATTTTGCATCTGTCAACGCCGACGCGTCGGACCTTTCTCACATCCGCCGTGGCCTTAGCGGCCAGTGTGGCGTTCCCGGTCTCGGGACTTCGGACCACTTTCGGCGCACTCGCCATCGCCGCAATGAGTCTTCTGTCGTTCAGTTCGGCCGCACTTGCCGACGGGGACGCACGGCGTGGTGCACAGGTCTACCGCGCCTGCGTTGCCTGCCATGCCCTTGAGCCCGGCCTGCACCTCAGCGGTCCGAGCCTCGACGGCTTCATGGGGCGCATGGCGGGCACGGCCGAGAGGTTCGTCCGCTATTCGACGGGACTGCGGGACGCAGGCTTCTCCTGGAATGCGGCCGCGCTCGACGGTTGGCTGAAAGACCCGGCGGGCATGATCCCCGACACCTACATGACGTTCCGCGGGATCGACGACCCTCAGGCGCGCGCCGATCTCGTCGCCTTCCTCGAAATTGCCGGCCAGTCCGGCGGCGGCAAGAAAGTCGTTGATGAAGGTCTCATTCCGGCCGGATGGTTGCGGGCCGGAGCGCCCCAGTCGATCGGAGGTGCGCCGCCCGAAATGCGTGTCACGGCAATCCGCCATTGCGGCGACAGTTATTTCGTCACCACCGGCGACGGCCGGGAAACGCCCTATTGGGAGAAGAATATCCGGCTCAAGATCGACAGCGTCGAGACCGGCCCGCCGTCCGGCGTCGCGGTGATCCTCGGAGCCGGCATGGGCGGTGACCGTTTCTCGGTGATTTTCTCCAGCCTCGCCGACCTCGATCATCTCGTCACGGAGCGCTGTGAGGCGCGTTGAACATGAAAGACGCCAACATGACAACCACGCGCAGATATTCCACTCGTTTTTCCAGACGTGCCTTCCTTGGCGCGATGGTGGCGGGCGCCGGGCTGATCGGTCTGCCGTTCAGCCTTCGCGCCGCACCCGGAGCAACCGGTCCCGCAATCGCCTTCGATGGCGACGCGTTGATCCTGGCCGAAGGCAGCCTTTCCCGCAGCGATGGCACCGACGGCTGGATGGAGCTGTCCGGTCCGACGGCAGGCGGCATCCTCTCGCTCGCGACGCATCCGCGCCGGCTAGGCCGGATAGCGGCGGGTCTCACGAGCGGGGGCATCGCCCTCTCCGAAGATGGCGGGCACGGTTGGGAGTCGAGAAGCCAGGGCTTGCCCGACGCCCCGGTGGCGGCGGTCACCGTCGCAACGGCTGAACCGGATACCGTCTATGCCGCCATTTGCGGCGACGGCCTATGGAAGAGCGAGGATGCCGGCCGATCTTGGGTCTTCGCGATGGACCGGCCGTGGCTCGCAGACGCCGAGCGTGATCTGACGGCGTTGGCTTCGGTCGATCTGGCAACGGGCATGGGCGGCATCTGGATCTATGCCGGGACCGAATTGGGTCTCATCCGCGTGCCAGATTGCTTCTGCCGCTGGCAGGACGTGCAGCCGGGCGATGCGATGGACGCGCTTGTCTCGGGGAAACCGGCACCAATGGAGGCGCCCCTTCCCGAAGGCGAGACGATCAACGCATTGGTCAGTGCGGCTTCATCGCCCACTCGGCTTTACGCCGCGCTGCCTTCGGGCATCTGGGAATCGCAAGACGCCGGAGTCGTGTGGTCGCAAAAGTCGAGCACGCGCGCGCTGGCCGTCGCTGTCCACCCCGCCAATGCCGATCATGTTGCCGCCATCACCGGCGATGGCCTCGTTGAGAGCCGCGATGGCGGCGCGAACTGGACCGCGCTCGCGCGCGGATAATGGAGAAAGTCATGAACAGAAAAACAAATGCCGCAGCCGTCGTCGCCGTGGTTGCCATCGGCGGTATCGCCTACTGGTCGCTGGGTTCGGCGAACGCTCCCCTGCAAGGATCATCCGTTGCAGCAGCTTCGGGCAACAAGGCGATCACGATCTGGCGCGATCCGGGCTGCGGATGCTGCGATGCCTACGCCGACTATCTGGAAGGCAACGGTTACACGGTGACGCGCATCGATGACTCCAATTTCGATCAGCGCTCGATCGAGGCCGGCGTTCCGCGGCAGGGGATCGGATGCCACCTGGCCGAGATCGACGGCTATGTCGTGAGCGGCCTCGTACCGGTCGAGATCATCGAGCGGCTGGTCAGTGAACGCCCGGACATCACCGGGATCACACTGCCCGGTATGCCGGCCAACGCGCCTGGAATGGCGCCGGCAAAGACCGGGACGCTGAAAACCTACGCCTTCGATGAGAACGGCGTCACCGTCTACACAGAGGAGTGATCTCGTGAGCGGAACAATGATGGATGGGTCCATGATGGGGTTGATGATGGTCGGAGGTGGTCTCGTCGCGCTTCTGGTCCTTGCTGTTCTGATCCTCGGCCTCTTCGCGCTGGTGAAATATCTGCGGGGGCCGCGATGAAGCGCAACTTGGTCATCCTTTCCGCCATCGCGGTCTCGGCCCTGGCGGCTGTCGCCGCGCTTACGCAAGTGCAGGGTGGTGATGTGCGAACAGAGGACGTGACCTTTCTTGGCCAGCCCGTGACGAGCGAGCAAATCGCCCTCGGCCAAGAGGTCTATGCCGAGAACTGTGCCTCCTGCCACGGCGCAAGCCTCGAAGGCCAACCGAATTGGAAGCGTCGGCTGGAGAACGGCCGCATGCCCGCGCCGCCGCACGATGAAAGTGGTCACACCTGGCACCACTCGGACCAGGACCTGTTCGCCATCACCAAGCTCGGCGTCGGCGGTGTCGTCCCGGGCTATGAGAGTGACATGCTCGCCTTCGGGGAAATCCTGACCGACGAGGAGATCGCCGCCGTGCTCGCCTTTATCAAGAGCACCTGGCCCGAGCGCCAGCGGGACGTCCAGGCTCGCATTACGGCTAGCGACGGGGGTGGCTCATGAGCAGGGTTGATGAATATCCCACGGACCCAATGCGCCGCCGCAATGTCCTGGCCTTCCTGCCGCTTGCTGTAGCGGCCCTGCTCGCCGTGGTGCTCGCCTGGGGGCTCACGCGTGATCCAGGCAACCTGCCGTCAACCCTCATCGGCAAGGCGGTGCCCGATTTCGCGCTACCGCCAGTCAAGGGCCGGACGCTTGGCCTGTCGAGCACCGATCTCAAGGGCGAAGTTTCGCTGGTCAATGTTTTCGCGTCCTGGTGCGTTGCCTGCCGGGAGGAGCACCCCCTGTTCATGAAGCTTGCGGCGCAAGGCACCGTGCCGCTGCATGGCCTCAACTACAAGGATCAGCCGGACGACGCGGCGAAATGGCTGGACAGCCTTGGCGATCCTTACACGCGCACCGGGGCCGACATCAGCGAGCGCGTGGCGATCGACTGGGGCGTCTATGGCGTGCCCGAGACCTTCGTCATCGGCGCCAACGGACGTGTTGCCTACAAGCATATCGGCCCGGTGAGCGAAGAGGCGCTCAACGGCACCATCCTGCCGCTCGTGGAGGAACTGCGCCGTCAGCCGGAAGGCGATAGCGCCTTGGGAGGCGGCCAATGAGGAACCTCCTGCAGGGACAGCGTCCAATCGTATTTCTGGCGGCAGGCACGCTCGCACTGGCCGCGATCGCGATCGTTGGCGTGATCTATTTCAGCGGAGACACGCCAATGCGTGCGCCTCAAGGCGGAGGACAGGCTGAGACGGTCTCGTCCCGGTCCTTCGTGATGCACGAGGTGCCGCGGCCGCTCCCCGAAATCAAGTTTGAGGACGGGAACGGTGAGGCACTTACGCTGGCCGATTTCAGCGGCAGGACGGTTCTGCTCAACATCTGGGCGACCTGGTGCGTGCCTTGCCGCGAGGAAATGCCGACGCTCGACGCGCTTGAGGCGGATCTCGGCGGCCCCGGTTTCGAGGTCGTGGCTCTTTCGGTCGACCGGGCCGGACCAGATGTGGTTCGGAAGTTCTATGCCGAGATCGGTATCCGGCATCTCGGCCTCTACATCGACGCCTCGATGCAGGCCTCGTTCGACCTCGGAGCGCCAGGACTGCCGACGACGCTTCTCATTGACGGTGAAGGCCAGGAGCTGGGGAGGCTCATCGGCCCGGCCGAGTGGGACACGCCCGAGATGATCGCATTTCTCAAAAACCATCTGACCTCGAACTGAAATGGAAATCCTCATGGCCACGACACGACAATCCAATGCAGAAGACGGCTCGCTTGGCCGGGACCTGCTCTACGCTCTTCGTTACTATCTCGGCGGCCGCCGTGGCCTCCTCATGCTTGCGGCGATCGCGCTCGTCGGCGGCCTCACGTTCAATTGGAGCTGGTTGGTCGCGGCGGGAATTGCGCCGCTGCTCCTGACTGCCCTGCCGTGTGTCGCCATGTGCGCGCTCGGCCTCTGCATGAACCGGATGACCGGCCGAGCCTGCGCGCCAAACCAGGCCGAAAACACCGCTGCTACCGGCGATGAAACGGCACTACCCGGCGGATCCCCGGATGGCCTTCCGACGGACGCCGGCGCTGGAGACGCACAGACTGCACGCGTAGCGGCTTCGCCCCGGCATTCCCAACCTCAAACCACCCAGACAAGGAGAACAACCGATGCGTAATCCGATCAAGGCACTCGCAATGGCCGCCATGCTCATTACCGGCTTCGCCGCAGTCCCGATCCTTCACGCCCAGGAACCCGAAACTCCAAGCGAACAGGGCTCCATGATGGGCGAAGGCGGCATGAATGGCATGGGCGATATGAACGGCATGATGGGCATGATGGCCCAGATGGGTCCGATGATGGAGCAATGCACCAAGATGATGGCCGATATGACAGAACACATGAAGGCGTCGCCAGACCAATAGGATGCGGAGACCCGCCTCGCCTGGACCACAGGGTCCGGGTGGGAGGGCTCCCGGGAAGCTGACATGACATCAACAAGAACAAAGCAACTCAGACGCATTCGCTATGGCCTGTGGATTCTGGTGGCCGTTGCCGCGCTGGCGCTTGGTGGCGCATATCTCGTCCGAACGATCGGCTTTCGCGATCCGCCGAGCCCGGTAACGGTCGGGGAAGCGGCAGTCCATTCCGAGTTTTCATTGACCGATCACAACGGCAGCCGCGTGACCGACGCGGATTTCCAGGGACGCTGGCAGCTCGTCTTCTTCGGCTTCACCCATTGCCCCGACATCTGCCCGACCACGCTTGCCTATATGGCCGAGGTGCTGGATCGGCTGGGGAGCGAATCTCCAAATATCGCGCCGCTCTTCATAACAGTCGATCCGACGCGCGATACGCCCGAGGTCATGGCGGAATACGTCCAGGCCTTTCATCCCGATCTGATCGGCCTGACCGGCACCGAAGTGGAGATTGGCGCGGCTGCGGACGCGTTCCGCGTCTACTACGAGAAAATGGAAGAGGCCTCCGCTCCGGACGGCTATCTGATGGCTCATTCGGGGCACATCTATCTGATGACGCCCGAGGGCCGCTATGAGGCTGTTTTCCGCGAGGGAGACCAGTCGGCACAAGAGATGGCGTCCGAGGTCGTCACGCGAATGAACAGGTGAGAAGAATGAAGAAAGCAATCCTCCTCCTGGTGGCGATCTGGTCGATATCGCTGCCCGTGGCCGCCGATGAGTCCGTGCGCATTCTCGATGCATGGGCGCGGGCGAGCATCCTCGCGTCTCGGCCGGGCGCCGCCTACGCCACGATCGAGAGCGCCTCGGATGATCGGCTTCTTGGTGTAACGACGCCCGCCGCCGATCACGTCATGATTCATGCAGTCGAGAGCGACGGTGACGTGAGCCGAATGAAACATGTCGAGGTGCTTGAAATACCGGCGGGTCAGCGGGTCACGCTCGCGCCTGGCGGCATGCACATGATGCTGATGGGACTGCATGACAAGCTCGATGAGGGCACGACGTTTCCCATGACGCTCAGCTTCGAGAAGGCCGGAGAGATCGCTGTTGATGTTCCCGTACTCGGCATAGCCGCCGAGGGGCCACGGAACGCGGAGAAGGAACCGGGGCAATGATCCGATTTCTGTTTCTGGCTCTGCTGCTCGTTGCGCAACCGGCATTCGCGAACCACCCCGGAGAGCGTCTTGACGAAGTGATGACCGAGCAGGAACCGGCCTTCGAGCTCGCGGATCGTCCGTCCGTGCCAGACTTGGACGTCAGGGATCAGAATGGCAACCCGCTGCGGCTTGGCGACCTTCACGATCAGATTGTAGTCTTGAGCTTCGTTCCCCAAGGCTGTGGCAACCCATGCGCGGAACAGCAGGTCCTTCTCGCCGGAGTGCAGGGCCAAGTGAATGTTTCGCCAATGAAGGAGATGGTGACCTTCGTCACTGTTCAGGACGCCGATGCGTTGATCGAGGCCTCGTGGGACGACGCAAACTGGAATCTGGTAGCCCCATCTGACGGCGCAACAACGGCTGCCGCGGCCGATCGTTCCGCCGCGCTGAGCAGCCGCGACGCAGCGTTGCCGATGGTGCACGTCATGGACCGCAATGGGCGGCACGCCGGGATTTTCCATGGTGCTGAATTCCGGAAGACAAATCTGACGCTTTACGTCAACGGGCTCATCAACAACGCCCACGCACCGAAGCCGCCGGCCGAAAAGACATGGTGGCAGCGGCTGACGGACTGGTTCTGAAAGTCCGCCCGAATGCCTGAACTCTCCAATATCGGTATCCTCAGCGCCTTCGTCGCTGGTATCGTCTCATTTCTGTCACCCTGCGTGCTGCCGCTGGTGCCGGGATATGTTTCCTATATCGCGGGACGGTCGACCCTTGCTTCGCCATCCGGTGAGGTCACTGCCACCCGAAGCGCAACGCTCGGCCTCAGTCTCTGTTTCGTGCTTGGCTTCACGACCGTCTTCGTCATCCTTGGCGCCAGTGCCACCGCACTCGGACAGATACTGCTCCGCTACCGGTTCGAGATGAACATCGCCGGCGGGGGCATCGTTACGCTGTTCGGGTTGTTCATGCTCGGAACGATCCGGCCCATGTGGATGATGCGCGAGGCGCGGTTTAATCTGGACATGCCGGGCGGCAAGGCCGTATCGGCCTATGTGCTCGGCCTGGCCTTCGCTTTCGGCTGGACCCCTTGCATCGGCCCGATTCTCGGGGCCATCCTGACGGTCAGCGCCGCGTCGGCGACGATTGCGAACGGTATGGCGCTGCTGACGGTCTATTCGCTCGGCCTCGGCGTGCCGTTCCTGCTTGCCGCCGTGTTCACCGACACCCTGTCTGCCAGACTGAAGGCATTCGGACGCCTCGGACGTATTCTGCGAACTTTCGCTGGGGTCATCATGATCGTCATGGGCGTTGCCATGATGACCGGCTATCTCTCCACCTTTGCCTTCTGGCTCCTGGAGACGTTTCCGGTGTTGTCTGCAATCGGATGAGATCGCCCCGGGCCATTGAAGAGATCATGACTTGACCTTCCCCTCGCTGGAAGGCGCACGCTCGGCCTGAGTAAGGAGGTGCTGACGATGGCCTCAAAGACCGATCAGTTGGAGCATGATATTCTGCGCGTGTTCAGGTGTGCCTGCCGGCAAGGCCGGGCGGACATCGCCGAATTCATGCTTCTCGCGCTGGAGAAACTCGATCGCGACGGGATCGAGTGCCCGCAATGTGGCGGTGCCTTGATCGAGGCCTATCGGGAGATTGCAAAGACGAACGGCGGCGGAAGAAACTGAACTCGCTCCGGGATCGACTGGGGATATCACCTTATTGCCCTTGCGATGCCAACGCCTCCAGGACCGGGCATTCCGGCACGTCGTCCCCAGAGCATTGCGCGGCGGTCGCCGCCAGCACTTTTTCGATACGCCTGAGATCGGCGATCTTGGCGCGCACATCGGCCAGATGCTGCTCGGTCCGCTCGTTCACCTCGGCGCAGGTCTGCGTGCCGCCATCGACGAGATCGAGCAGGCCACGGATCTGCTCGATGGAAAAGCCCAGTTCCCGTGCGCGCAGGATGAAGCGCAGGCGGGAAATGTGTATCTCGTCATAAACGCGATAACCTGACGCCGTGCGCGGCGGATCGGGCATCATACCGATCTTCTCGTAGTAGCGGATGGTTTCGAGATTGCAGCCCGTGCGCCGGGCGAGTCCGGCCCGCTGCAACCGCTTCCCGGAAACGTGATCGGGCATTGGTTCGAAACCCTCTTGAGCCTGTAGTTGCTACAGACTGTAGCCTGTTCCCGATTGAAATTCGAGGGCGTACCGCATGAGCAATGCCGATATCAAATCAGCACCACTGGACCCACCGTCGGCGTCGGTGGATGCAAGGAAGAATTGGTTCGCGGCTGGTGGTGTGATCGGGGCGATCCTCGCCTCAACCTGCTGCGTCGCGCCGCTTGTGCTTTTGACGCTCGGAATATCCGGGGCCTGGATCGGCAACCTCACGGCGCTCGAGCCCTACAAGCCGATCTTCGCCGGGGTGGCGCTGGTCTTCATCGGGTTCGGGTTCCGGCAGGTCTATTTCAGAGCCAGGCCGGCCTGCGAGGACGGAACCTACTGCGCTCGTCCGGAATCGGCCCGCATCACCAAGACCGCCCTCTGGCTCGCAACCGTGCTGGTCGTCCTGGCGCTGACGATCAACTGGTGGGCGCCGTTTTTCTATTAGGAGACATTGACATGACGCGACTTCCCATCGTTATCGCCGGACTGCTTGCCATCGGCGTGTCCGGCCTTCCGTTTATCGCTTCGGTTTCCTTGCCGGTTCTCGTTTCGGCCGCACAGGCGGCTGAGACCGAACAGACCGCTACCTTCGATGTGCCGGGCATGACCTGCGCGCTCTGCCCCGTCACGGTGAGAAAGGCGATGGAAGCCGTCAAAGGTGTGCAGAAGGTCGAGGTTGCGTTCGAAGCCAGAACAGCGACCGTAGTGTTCGATCCGTCCGTTGCGAGCATCGAGGCAATTGCGAGGGCCTCCGAGAATGCCGGCTATCCGGCATCCGTGCGGAACTGAGTCTCATGGACAATTGCTGCGCGCCGCGCGCTGACCGCACCTACGACCTGGCCGTCATCGGGGCCGGTTCGGCTGGCTTTGCCGCCGCGATCACGGCCGTCGAACAGGGCGCGAATGTCGCCCTCATCGGTCACGGCACGATTGGCGGTACCTGCGTCAATGTCGGCTGTGTGCCGTCCAAGACCATGATCCGCGCTGCCGAAGCCGTTCATGGCGCCGGCGCGGCAGGACGGTTTCCGGGACTTGTCGGGGAAGCACACGTTAGTGACTGGCGGGCGCTGGTCGCGGCCAAGGACGATCTGGTCGGCTCACTGCGGCAGAAGAAATACATCGACCTGCTGCCGGAATACGGTATCGCCTATTTAGAGGGAGTCGCGAAGCTGAACGGGTCGGGTGTGTTGGTGAGTGACAGCCAGGTCACTGCCGGCAAGATCATCATTGCCACCGGCGCATCGCCGGCCATCCCTTCCATCCCCGGCATCGAGCGTGTTCCTTACCTCACCAGCACCACCGTGCTGGAACTGAACGAACAGCCTCGCTCGCTTCTGGTCATAGGCGGCGGCTATGTCGGCTGCGAACTGGCGCAGATGTTCGCGCGCATGGGCAGCCATGTGACACTGGTCACCCGCTCGCGCCTGTTGCCGGGGAGCGAGCCGGAAATCGCTGAAGCGCTTGCCGGCTATCTCGCCTACGAGGGCATCACGGTCCGCACCAGGCTGGGCTATTCCGGGATCGTAAGCCAAGATGATGAAATCGCCCTGACTATCGATGTGGCTGGTTGTGCCGAAACGCTAACCGCCGAAAAGGTACTGGTGACGACCGGGCGCGAGCCCGTCACGGCCGATCTTGGGTTAACGGAAGCCGGTGTGGAACTGGCCCGCAATGGCGGCATCGTTGTCGATGACCGGATGCGCACCACGCGTGCCGGCATCTACGCCGCAGGCGACGTGACGGGGCGCGATCAGTTCGTCTACATGGCTGCCTATGGCGCCAAGCTCGCAGCAAAGAACGCGCTGAATGGCGATAGCCTCGCCTATGACAACAGCGCTATGCCCTGGGTGGTGTTCACCGATCCGCAGGTTGCCGGCGTCGGCCTTTCGGAACGCCACGCCCGCGAACTCGGCTTCGAGGTGAAGACATCGGTTGCGCCGCTCGATCAGGTGCCGCGGGCACTAGCCGCCCGCGATACACGCGGGCTCATCAAGCTGGTGGCGGATGTGAAAACGGATCGGCTGCTAGGCGCCCAGATACTTGCCCCCGAAAGTGCCGACGCCATCCAAACCATCGTGCTGGCGATCAAGTTCGGAATGACCACGAAGGAACTGAGCGAGACGATCTTTCCTTACCTCACCACGGTCGAGGGGCTGAAACTTGCCGCGCAAGGCTTTGCAAAGGATGTGGCGAAACTGTCCTGCTGCGCGGGGTGAGAGAGCCGCAACTCTTAGGAAGTGGAGGGGGGCGTGAACCTCAGTTTCAATCGCACCGGAAACGCCAGACTATCATGTTGATAATTAAGGGGATAATGGGGAATTTGTGCGGCGATCGGCGGTGTTCGGCGGAACGGGAGGGATTCGAACTAGGTGTTTGCCTGCCATTCGATGGGAGCAACCAACAAGATTGGTCGGTGAGATGGCCCCAGGGGGAGCGAACCTTCGCCATCCTGCAAAAGGAGGGCCTCAGAGGGCTATAGCGTAGACGAAGTTGTCTTCTTCACCCGGTGCGGCGCGCCAAATACCGCCGATTGCCCTCCATAATACGCTATAGCCGCCGAGCGTACGCAGTTGCATCTGAAAGAGGCCGGCCCGTGCGCAGAAAAGCGTAGAAACGGCGGCGTTCGGCGGCGGAAAAGTTCGAATCGCTTTCGGTTGGATGACTGCCAAACGAATACGTTGCGGCCTGGTATGGCGGGAATGCGCCCCCATCTCGGCCGTAGAGATCGGCTTCGCTGCTTCCTGAAAGCAGACCTTGTCCGCCATCACCCGACGTTCACGGCGCTTCTCAAAAGCTGTCCTTTGCGTAACGGCTTAAGTCGAGGACCCGAGGCTCTTGCAGCCTAACGAGAAGATTGTTCTTGGCACTCCTGTTATTCGACTGCCAAAGAGCCTATATGAGGGTGTGGCCCCCTATACCCGGCCGCAGAAAGAACCCTCATGAAATTCCGGCCCCTCCACGACCGCGTCGTCATACGGCGCGCCGAAGGCAATGACAAATCCAAGGGCGGGATCATCATTCCCGACAATGCAAAGGAAAGGCCGCAGGAAGGCGAAGTGATCGTCGCCGGCCCGGGCCTTCGTGACGAAGGCGGCAGGCCGATCCCACTCGATGTGAAGGCAGGCGATGCGGTTCTCTTCGGCAAATGGTCGGGCACCGAGATCAGGATAGACGGCGAGGATCTCCTGATCATGAAGGAGACCGACATCATGGGCATCGTCGAAAAGACGGTGGCGGCCGAGAAGGCCGCCTGACCGGCGGCTTCCGACCACTCAATTTCAGAACCAACGGATCGAGAAAGTCATGTCTTCAAAGGAAATCAAGTTTGGCACCGATGCGCGCGATCGAATGCTTCGCGGCGTCGAACTCCTGAACAACGCGGTCAAGGTGACGCTCGGACCCAAAGGCCGCAATGTCATCATCGACAAGGCCTATGGCGCGCCGCGCATCACCAAGGACGGCGTCACCGTCGCCAAGGAAATCGAGCTTGCCGACAAGTTCGAGAACATGGGCGCCCAGATGGTGCGCGAAGTGGCGTCGAAGACCAACGACCTCGCCGGCGACGGCACCACCACCGCGACGGTGCTTGCTGCTTCCATCTTGCGCGAAGGCGCAAAGCTTGTCGCGGCCGGCATGAACCCGATGGACCTGAAGCGCGGCATCGACATTGCTGTCGCCGCCGTCGTCAAGGACATTGCGGCGCGCGCCAAGAAGGTCAAATCCTCAGGCGAGATCGCTCAGGTTGGCACGATCGCCGCCAATGGCGACGCCTCCGTGGGCGAGATGATCGCCAAGGCGATGGAGAAGGTCGGCAACGAGGGCGTGATCACGGTCGAGGAGGCCAGGACTGCCGAGTCCGAGCTCGAAGTGGTCGAGGGCATGCAGTTCGATCGCGGCTATCTTTCTCCCTATTTCGTCACCAATGCCGAGAAGATGCGCGCGGAGCTAGAAGATCCCTACATCCTCATTCACGAGAAGAAGCTCGGCAATCTGCAGGCGATGTTGCCGATCCTGGAAGCCGTCATCCAGACTGGCAAGCCGCTGCTGATCATCTCGGAGGATGTCGAAGGCGAAGCGCTCGCCACACTCGTGGTCAACAAGTTGCGTGGTGGACTGAAGGTTGCCGCCGTCAAGGCGCCAGGCTTCGGCGACCGCCGCAAGGCGATGCTGGAGGATATCGCGGTGCTGACGGCAGGTCAGATGATCTCCGATGATCTCGGCATCAAGCTTGAGAACGTCACGCTCGACATGCTGGGTCGCGCCAAGCGCGTCCTGATCGAGAAGGACACCACCACCGTCGTGGATGGTGCCGGTGAGAAAGCCGATATTGCGGCTCGTATCCAGCAGATCAAGGCGCAGATCGAGGAAACCACCTCGGACTACGACAAGGAGAAGCTCCAGGAACGGCTCGCCAAGCTCGCTGGTGGTGTGGCGGTCATCCGCGTCGGCGGCGCGACCGAAACCGAGGTCAAGGAAAAGAAGGACCGCATCGACGACGCGCTGAATGCCACCCGTGCGGCGGTCGAGGAAGGCATCGTGCCTGGCGGCGGGGTCGCGCTTCTGCGCGCCAAAGCGGCCCTGAACGACCTCACTGGAACAAACGCGGACGTGTCCGCAGGCATTTCGATCGTGTTGCGGGCGCTCGAGGCGCCGGTCCGGCAGATCGCCGACAATTCCGGTGTTGAAGGCTCGATCGTCGTTGGCCGGCTGATGGATGCGACGGACCTCAATATGGGCTTCAATGCGCAGACCGAACTCTATGTCGACATGATCGAGGCAGGCATTGTCGATCCCGCCAAGGTGGTGCGCACGGCCCTGCAGGATGCCGGATCGATCGCAGCGCTTCTGGTCACGACGGAGGCGATGGTTGCCGACATTCCGCAGAAGGATGCGCCGGCAACGGCTGGCCCCAATGGCATGGGTGGGATGGGTTACTAAGCGATACCTGAATCATTGTAGGCGACGACCAGCATAACCGGAACAACAATCGGAAAGGATTGATTCCATGGCAACACAGACCAAAGGCGTGACTTCCATCGTTCAACGCTGGAATGACTATCAGCCATCGAAATCGACACTTGTATGGGCATGCGCTGTCACGGTCGTCGCCACGATCGTCGTCGGATTCAGTTGGGGCGGTTGGGTCACAGGTGGTACCTCGCGTACGCTCGCATCGACCGCCGGAGATGCCGCACGTGGAGATCTGGCCGCGCTCATTTGCGTGGAGAGATTCAACGCCGCACCCGATTCAAGGGCCCGACTTGCAGAGTTCAAGGCGCTTAACGGTACCTATAAGCAGAGACAATTTGTCGAGGCGGGCGGTTGGGCGATGATGCCCGGCGAGGAGTCTGCAGGTCGCCGTGCAGCCGAGAGCTGCGCCCTTGCGCTCGCAGCCTGAGTGTTTTTAGCGCGTCGCTCGCCGGGCCCCTGCCGCCGCAGGACCACGGACAGTTCTGCGTCATGGGCGGGTGCTGCAGACTGCCTTCAGACAGGCGGAGAAGAGGTGAAAGCATGACAGCCCACCGTTTCGTCGTTGGACAAGTTGTCCGCATGCGCAACAGGTTCGGCCTTTCACCCTCATCGGCGGAAACCTACCGCATTACCGCGATCCTGCCGGCGAGAGAGGACAAGACACCTCAATACCGCATCCGCAACGACAACAAGCGTCACGAGCGCGTGACGACGGAAGACAGCCTCGAAGAGATAACCGTCCAACACACCCCCCGGACGGCACCGCACTCGAGTGATAGGAATTTGACGATGGCTAAAGGACAGAAGCGCAGCAATCGCGAAATAAGAAAGCCGAAGCAGGAAAAGGCGCCCGCGAAAACAGAGACGCCTCTCGGCTCACAGGTCAAGCTCGCGGGCAGCAACAACATACCGCGCGGCAAGGCGAAGAGCTGAATATAGGCGCGGGCTGCATCCGCTTGCAGGTGCCGAAATGAAGGTTGTCATCGAGTTTCACAGGATCCGCGCGAGTGACGGCGCTCGCGCGAAGGTCGGCCGTCTGAAATGCGACGTGATCGGCACAGAAGCGGCGATCGAGTTAGCCGAGTCATTGCTGAGCTCGCTCGCGATGCCGCAAGAACCTGACGCCGTCACGATATCTGATAATCAGGGGAACGCTTTCTATCGCGCAGCGGTCAGGTCTGGCCATGTTCCCGAACGGGATCGTGACGCTCTCGAGATCAGCGTCTGGGAGAACGAGGGCGGCGCCGTAGCGGCACGGCACACCGCCGTCGGCCAGCAGCGACGCAGCGAGAATTTCTCACTCCTTTCCAATGGCAATGAGGTATCCGAACATGACACTCACTTTTCCCAATAGAAGCCGCAGCTATGACGAAGCCGGGCAGCGCGTTCGTTTCATCGGCCATGATGGCATGTTCGAGGTGCCCTTCTTTGTCGAGACCGATGCGTTTTCAACCGCTGCCGCCGGCGAGGCGCATTACCTGGCCGCCTTCGATGCAGCACGCGCCAAAATCCACGATGTTGCGCGCGAGATCTATCGGAACGCTCGCAGGACCGTATATGTGTTGACGGCAGCGGACTTCCGGTAACCCAGTGGTTTTCCCGAACCCACCCTCGATGCAAATACGCCAGAAGAACCGGATGCTGCCATGACCGTTCGCACCACGGATACACAGGTCACATTCATGCAACCGTTCATCCTGAGCGCCTTCGACGCCTGGCAGCCTGCGGGGACTTATCGTCTGGTAATCGACGAAGAGGAGATCTCCGGTCTTTCCTTTCTTGCCTACCGGCGCACGCCTACGGTGTTGCACACTCCGGCGGTGTCCGTCCAAAGCAGCCGACATCAGGTGGTTGAAGTCGACCCGAGGGAGTTGACGGCAGCACTGGACGCGGATGCGCTCGCCTACCGGCCTCTTAAGGATTAGTCGCTCATGCAGTATCTTGGTGGAATTCATGGCGCGGGCGTCCTGAAATGCGAGGGCAAAACGCTTGCTCGCGCGGACTATGACATTGACGGTTTCCTGATAAAGCCGGGGGAAGTGATCGGCAGCGGCGAAATCCGGATGCCTCCCGACACCCTGCGACAGGTATTCGGGCGCGAGGATCTCCATCTCCTAACCGATGACGGGCGGCTCTTGAGCCTTCGTTTCTCCGAAAGGCATCCGCCTGCGGCCGGCGACGCCGCTCATGTGGATGTTGCCGGCAACCTGCCGCCGCAATCCGAGTGGCACCACTCGAGCTCAGGCTGGAAAGGCACTCATTGAAATCGATCCATCGCCTCCTCGGACTTCGCTCTTCGTCACTGCCATGGAACGACCGGGCACCGGTGAGGGAGGAGCTTTTCAGCGTCGAGCGGCTCGAGCAGCACGCGGGAAGCCTCGCTGCTGCGCAGACGGTGACCGACAGGCCGCCGGCCGTCCTGCCCCTGCATACGAGACTCAATGATAATGCCGCCGTTTTGCTTGCCGCTTATCGGGCGAGTGCTGCGGAACTGGAGAGCGGCAGGGGTGTGGTCCCCGCCGCGGAATGGCTGCTGGACAATTATCACTTGGTCGAGGAGCAAATCCGCGAGATCAGGGACGATCTGCCTCCCAGCTATTATCGCCAATTGCCGAAACTGAGCGAAGGACCGTTTGCGGGCTACCCGAGGGTTCTCGGGCTTGCCTGGGCGTTCGTTGCGCACACCGACAGCCTGTTCGACCGGGAGAAGCTGCGGCGATTCCTCGTGGCCTATCAGCGGGTTCAGCCACTGACCATCGGCGAGCTGTGGGCCGTTGCAATTACACTGCGCATCGTCCTTGTCGAGAACCTGCGCCGGCTGGCTGATCAGATGACCGTAGGCGTTGCGGCGCGCTCGGATGCGGCGGCGCTCGCCGGACGGCTTCTCTTGTCAGGTTGCGGCAAGTCTGCGCTCGAGACGGATATTGCCTCCCGCTCACCGGAACCGTTGTCGGAAGACTTCGCCGCGCAACTGGCCAAACAGCTGAGGAATCAGGATCCCGAAACGACGCCTGCGCTCGGATGGCTGGAAGAGCGTCTTGCGCTGCAAGGCGTATCTGTCGACGCCGTGGTGCAGCATGCCCAGCAGAGGCAGGGGGCATCCAATGTCACTGTGCGCAACATCGTCACCAGCATGCGGCTGATTTCCGATGTCGATTGGGCCGAGCTGTTCGAAAGTGTGAGCCTGGTCGACGAGCGGTTGCGGAACGGTAGTGCCTTCGCCGGTATGGATTTCCCGACCCGTGATCTGTACAGAAACGCGATTGAGCAACTGGCCCGCGGCTCGTCCCTCTCGGAGCTGGAGATCGCCGAGCATGCGCTTCACGCTGCGAGCCAAGCCGCTGTTGAAGCGGACGGTAACCCCGGCACGGAGCGGGCCGGCGATCCCGGCTATCATCTGATCGCCCAGGGCAGGCCCGCCCTTGAGCAGGCGATCCGTTTTCGGCCGCCGCCACGGCTGCGCATCAGCCGCTTCAACACGCGCCTCGGCATTGGCGGCTATATCGTGTCGATCCTGCTTGTCACGGCAATGGTGCTGGTCGTCGCGTTGTGGACGCTTTCGCGCTCCGGTCTCGATACCGGCTGGCTCGTGCTGTTCGCCGTGATCGCATTTTTTCCCGTGACCGAGGCGGCGACCGCCCTCGTCAACCGCGCGATGACCTGGAGTTTCGGCGCGACGGTTCTGCCCGGCCTCGCGCTCAAGCATGGCGTCCCGCAATCCATGCGGACCCTGGTCGCGGTGCCGACGCTTCTTACCAGCGAAGCCGACCTTCTGGAGCAGGTGGAACGACTGGAGGTTCATCACCTTTCCGGCGTCGGCGGCGACCTCGTTTTCGCGCTCCTCACCGATGGAACGGATGCCGATCGGGAAATTACGCAGGAGGATGCCCGGCTGCTCGAAAGTGCCGCTGAGGCGATCGCCCGATTGAACCAGCGTCACGAACCCGCTCCAGGCGGCAGCCGCTTCCTCCTCTTGCATCGGCGCCGCGTCTTCAATGCCGGCGAAGGTAAATGGATGGGGTGGGAACGCAAGCGCGGAAAGCTGCACGAACTCAACCGGCTTCTGCGCGGCGCCAACGACACCACTTTCATGCCCATAGGCGGGAGGCCGCCGCAAGTGCCGGCCGATGTGCGCTATGTCATCACGCTTGACGCAGACACGAGGCTGCCGCGCGATGCCGCGCACCGTCTGATCGGCAAGATGGCGCATCCGCTCAACCGGCCGCGCTTCAGCGAAGCCGAGCAGCGTGTCGTCGACGGCTACGGCATTCTCCAGCCGCGCGTTACGCCCTCGCTTCCGGTCGGCCGCGAAGGGTCCTTCTACCAGCGCGTTTTCTCCGCCCCCGGCGGAATCGATCCTTACGCGGCTGCAGCCTCGGACGTGTATCAGGATCTCTTCGGCGAAGGCACCTATACCGGCAAGGGCATCTATGATGTCAACGCCTTCGAGGCGTCGCTGTCCGGCCGCGTGCCGGAGAACACCATGCTTAGCCACGACCTCTTCGAGGGTGTGTTCGCCCGTTCCGGCCTCGCGTCCGATGTCGAGGTGATCGAGGAATTCCCGTCCCGATACGACGTCGCCGCCAAACGTCAGCATCGCTGGACGCGTGGTGACTGGCAGCTTCTTCCCTGGGTAACGGGTCTGCGAAGCGGACATCTTGCGCTTCCCTCCGTCGGTCGCGGAAAGATGCTGGACAATCTGAGGCGGTCGCTGCTGGCGCCATTCACGCTCCTTGCTTTGGGATTCACGTGGCTGATGCCGCTGCCGGCCGCAATGACGGGAACCGCGCTTCTTCTTGCCGCCGTCGCGATCCCGGCATTCCTGCCGATTCTCTTCACCCTCATACCGCGCCGGGCCGGCATTCGCTTGCGCAATCACTTCGCAACGCTTGCTGTGGACCTGCGCCTTGCAGCCGTCCAGAGCATCCTTTCCCTCGTTTTCCTGCCCGACCAAGCGTGGCGAATGGGCGACGCCATCGTCAGAACACTGGTGCGGCTCTTCGGGTCCCGCCGCCATCTGCTGGAATGGACCACGGCCGCGCAATCGAAGGGAAGCCCGCGCCTCAACTTTGCTGGTGTCTATCGCCGCATGGCATCCGGCACGCTGCTTGGGCTGGTCGTGACTGGGGGCGCCATTGCCTTGTCGCCGTCATCCTGGCCTCTCGTCCTGCCTTTTGTCTTATTATGGCTAACCGCGCCGGCACTCGCGTTATGGGCAAGCCGGTCGCCGAAGGCCGGACCGCGCCTTGGGGTCTCGGATTCGGATGCCATCGAACTGCGTCTCATCGCGCGCCGCACCTGGCGCTTCTTCGAGACCTTCGTGACGCCCGAAGACAACATGTTGCCTCCGGACAATTTCCAGGAGGATCCGAAGCCTGTCATCGCGCACAGGACGTCGCCCACCAATATAGGGCTCTATCTTATCTCCGCTGTTGCCGCCCGCGATTTTGGCTGGGCGAGCACAGTAGAGACGGTGGAGCGGCTGGAAGCCACGTTGGCAACCATGCGCAAGCTCGCACGGCACAATGGCCACTTCTTCAACTGGTATGCGACGCAAGACCTGCGTGTCCTCGAACCCGCCTACATCTCGTCCGTCGACAGCGGCAACCTCGCCGGACATTTGATGGTGCTCGCCAATGCGTGCGAGGCGTGGGTGAACGAGAGCGCCGCGCCGAATGCCCGGCCCGGCATGACGGACAGTATCCGACTTGCACGTCATGCGCTCGATGCCCTGTCCGGGAATCATCGCGAAGCCCAACTCTCCCTGATGCTTGACGATATTGAAGATCAGTTGAATGGCCCGCAAACGCTCGACGCACTGTCCCCCATTCTGACGCGGCTGGCCGACAAAGCTGGCGCCATGGCTCGAGATATAGTTCCAACGGATATCGACGATAGCACCCCGGATCTCCTTTTCTGGATAGAGTCCTTCAAAAAGACCGTGGCCGAGCACGCGCGGGACCGGGTGGCTGACCTCGCCCTGAAAGACCGATTGCAGGCGCTTGCCGCAGATGCGCGCGAGATGGCGCTGGCGATGGACTTCGCCTTCCTGCTCGATCCTGAACGCAAACTGCTGTCGATAGGCTATTCCCTCGCAGACGATAGCCTCGATCCGAGCTGTTACGATCTGCTCGCATCGGAAGCCCGGCTTGCAAGCCTCTTCGCCATCGCCAAGGGCGATGTTGAGACACGGCACTGGTTTCGCCTGGGTCGGTCCGCGACACCACTAGCCAACGCATCGGCGCTGATCTCCTGGTCCGGCTCGATGTTCGAATATCTGATGCCGTCGCTCGTCATGCGCGCTCCCGCCGGCAGTCTGCTCGAACAGACCAACCGGCTGGTGGTGAAGCGTCAACAGGCTTACGCGCGGTCGCTTGGCATTCCATGGGGGATATCCGAATCCGCCTACAACGCGCGCGATATGGAGCTGACCTATCAGTATTCCAATTTCGGCGTTCCGGGTCTCGGCCTGAAACGCGGTCTTTCTGAGAATGCGGTGATCGCGCCCTACGCGACAGGACTTGCGACGATGATCGATCCCCAAGGCGCGCGAGAAAACTACGGCCGCCTCGCGCAAATGGGCGCCAGCGGCCGCTATGGCTTCTTCGAAGCGCTGGATTTCACACGTTCCCGGCTTCCGGAGATGGAGAATGTCGCCATTGTCCGCACCTCCATGGCGCATCATCAAGGCATGACCATCGTCGCCATCGCCAACACGCTCCACGACGGTGAGATGCGTGCCCGCTTCCATCGCGAGCCGATGATCCAGGCCTGCGAGCTCCTGCTGCAGGAACGCACCCCCCGTAACATTGCGACCGGCCATCCGAAGGCCGAAGAGGTGAAGGTTTCCCCGGCTACGGCGGATACGGAAATTCCCACCTCGCGCCGCGTTACCGCCACCACGGCGGGCCCTCCAACTACCCAGTTGCTTTCGAATGGCCGCTACGCTGTCATGCTCACCGCCGCGGGGGCGGGTTACAGCCGCTGGCGCGACATCGCCGTGACGCGCTGGCGTGAGGACGCCACCCGCGACGACTGGGGCTCCTTCATCTTCTTGCGCGATGTCCAAAACGGGGATGTCTGGTCCGCCGGCGCCCAGCCTCTTGGCATCGAGGGGGAGCATCGCGAAGTCGTCTTCGACGAGGATCGCGTCCGGTTCATCCACCGCGATGGCGACCGGACGACCACGATGGATGTTCTTGTCTCTGGGGAAGACGATTGCGAGGTCCGCCGTGTGTCCTTGAGCAATGGCGGGCGGCGGGCGCGCGAAATCGAGATCACGTCCTATGCCGAAATTGTCCTGGCACCGCCCGCCGCCGACATGGCGCATCCGGCATTCTCCAAGATGTTCGTGCAGACTGAGTATGCCGCCGAGTTCGGCGCGCTCATCGCGACGCGGCGCCCGCGCTCGCACGCTGAACCAAAGGTATGGGCTGCCCACCTCGCCGTCGTCGAAGGCGAGATCGTCTCCGATCCGCAGTACGAGACCGATCGGGCCCGTTTCATCGGGCGCGGCCGGTCGACAGGCACAGCGGCGGCCATTGCGGAAGGAGGCTCGCTCTCGAATACCGTTGGGACGGTACTCGACCCCATTTTCTCGCTGCGCCAGCGCGTGAGGATCGCGCCCGGAAAGGTTGCGCGTATCGCCTACTGGACCGTCGTTGCTTCGTCGCGCGCGGAGCTCATGGACATGATTGATAAACACCACGACCGCAGCGCGTTCGAACGGGCCAGGACATTGGCGTGGACCCAAGGGCAGGTCCAGCTTCGCCATCTCGATGTCGATGCCGGAGAGGCTGCGGATTTTCAGCGCCTGGCCGCACCCATCCTTTACGCGGACGCGCGCTACAGGGCGCCGTCCGACAAGATCGTCCACGGTGCCGGCTCGCAATCCGGCCTTTGGCATCTCGCCATTTCCGGCGACCTGCCGATCGTCTTGCTGAGAATAGACGATCCCCAAGACATGGCCCAAGTCCGCCAGTTGCTGCGCGCCCATGAATACTGGCGGATGAAAAGCCTCGCCGTCGACTTGGTGATCGTCAACGAGCGCGCATCCTCCTATACGCAGGACCTGCAAATCGCCATCGAGACCGCGGTGCGCAGCAGCCAGTCGCGGCCGCACTTCGGATTGGAGCTGGCGCAAGGCTCCGTCTTTACGCTTCGCGCGGATCTGATGAGCGCCGAGGCGCGCGACCGACTCCATTCGATTGCCCGTGTCACATGCTTGGCACGTCGCGGATCGATAGGGGAGCAACTTGATCGTTTGCCAAACCCATCCGTCGATCACATCTCGGCCTCCCCCCTGCAAAGGCCTGTGCGGCTTTCCGAGTCTTCTGCGCCGCACGCGCCGCCGCTCGAATTCTTCAACGAGCTTGGCGGTTTCGACAAGGACGGTCGGGAATATGTGACGATCCTAGGCGGGGGCGCAGTCACGCCCGCGCCATGGATCAACGTGATCGCCAATCCCGGTTTTGGCTTTCAGGTTTCGGCGGAGGGAAGCAGCTACACCTGGGCAGAAAACAGCCGCGAAAACCAGCTTACGCCATGGTCGAACGATCCCGTGGTCGATCCGAGCGGCGAGATGATCTACGTCCGCGACGAAGAGACCCTCGAGCTATGGAGTCCGACCGCACAGCCGATCCGCGGCAGCGGCACCTATGTGTCGCGTCACGGTTTCGGCTACAGCCGTTTCGAGCATGAGGCGTATGGCATCGCCCTCGATCTCCTGCAATACGTGCCTCTGTCCGACCCCATCAAGATTTCGCGCCTGACCCTTCGAAACCTTTCCGGTCGTCCCCGCCGCCTGTCGGTCACGAGCTACGCAGAGCTGGTGCTCGGCACCTCGCGCAGCGCCACGGCGCCATTCCTGGTGACGCAGATCGACGAGGCCACTGGCGCGATGCTGGCGCGCAATCCCTGGAGCATCAATTCCTCCGGTGGCATTGCCTTTGCCGATCTTGGCGGGCGGCAGACCGCATGGACGGCCGACCGAGCCGAGTTCCTTGGCCGCTACGGCGACCCGTCGGCGCCTCGCGCGCTTGCCGCCGTTGAGCCGCTATCCGGAATCACCGGCGCCGGCCTCGACCCTTGCGTGGCTCTGCACCGGACCATCGAGATCGGCGCGGGAGAGGCGGTCGAAATCGTTTCGTTTCTCGGGCAGTGCGGCTCGCAGGAGGAGGCCCAGACGCTGCTTGGGCGTTATCGCGCGGCCGACCTCGATGCCGTCCTCCAGGAGGTGACGGATCACTGGACCGGCCTTTTGCAGGCGGTCCAGGTCAAGACGCCGGACCGTGCGATGGACATCATGCTCAATGGCTGGCTCCTCTATCAGACGCTCGCCTGCCGCATCTGGGCGCGCTCGGCCTTCTACCAGGCGAGCGGAGCCTATGGTTTCCGCGACCAGCTTCAGGATGGCATGGCCCTGACGTTGGCAAGGCCGCAGGAGACGCGACGCCATCTCCTGCGTGCGGCCGGTCGGCAGTTCGTAGAAGGCGATGTCCAGCATTGGTGGCTGCCGCAATCCGGGCAAGGCGTGCGCACGCGGATTTCGGACGATCGCGTATGGCTGGCATTCGCGGTGGCGACCTACGTGGATGCGACGGGTGATGTCACGGTGCTGGACGAGATCGTCCCATTCCTCGACGGGCCGCCGCTCGGACCCGGCGAGCACGACGCCTTCTTCGATCCCACGGACGCGGCCGAATCCGCCTCGTTGTTCGAGCACTGCGCCCGAGGTCTCGACCAGTGCCTGGAACTGACCGGCAAGCTCGGCCTGCCGCTCATGGGAACAGGCGACTGGAACGACGGCATGAACCGCGTCGGCGAAGGCGGCAAGGGTGAGAGTGTCTGGCTCGGCTGGCTGCTTCTGCGCACCATCGAGCTGTTCGCGCCATTGGCGAAAGGACGTGACGCAGAACGCGCTGAACGCTGGCGCGCTCACGCGGCGTCGCTGCACGAGGCACTCGAGGCGCATGCATGGGACGGTAAATGGTATCGCAGAGCGACCTTCGACGATGGAACTTGGCTCGGCTCGAAGGACAGCGAAGAATGCCGGATCGATTCTATCGCCCAGTCCTGGGCCGTCCTGTCGGGCGTCGCAGACCCCGCACGGGCGGCCATGGCCATGGCATCGCTGGAAAAGCATCTTATCCGCCGCGAAGACGGCATGGCATTGTTGTTCACGCCGCCCTTCGACAAGACGCCGCGCGACCCCGGCTACATCAAGGGCTATCCGCCGGGCCTGCGCGAGAACGGCGGACAGTACAGCCATGCGGCCATGTGGGCGATCCTGGCCTTTGCGAAATCGGGTGCGGGCGACAAGGCGCACGATCTGTTCTCGCTGCTCAATCCGATCAACCACGCGCTTACGCCCGAGGAGATCGAACGCTACAAGGTCGAACCCTATGTCGTTGCCGCCGACGTCTATTCCGTCGCGCCGCATGTCGGCCGCGGCGGATGGACCTGGTACACCGGCTCCGCCGCCTGGATGTACCGTTCCGGCATCGAGGGCATTCTGGGCATCCGGCGCGAGGGGGCATTCCTCATCGTCGACCCGTGTGTTCCATCGACTTGGCCAGGGTTTGAGGCCACCGTTCGGGTGGATGAAACCCATTACAACATTCGCGTAGATAATTCGATGCAACGTGGTTCAGGTGCCTGGTCCGCTGTCATGGACGACGAACCTCTTCAGTGTACCAGGGCGTGCGTGCGCGTTCCGCTGGACGGACGCAAACATAATTTAATGCTCGGTTTCGAGTAAGGGTCGACGCACATTACTCGCTGCGTTCCTCGCCGGTTGTGGTGCGCGCGTTGTCAAGTGACAACGGAAGTGCCGTGTGCAACGATTGACGAGGGTCACTTTCGGCAAGGAGTTGCGATGAAATCGAGTGCTATCTGGCTCATCGCGTTGATCGCATTCGGAGGCTGGCCGGTGGCCGCGCCAGGAGGCGACCTGACCGATCGCGAAGTGAATATCCATGAAATCATAGCCGCGCTTGGGGTCGACGATCTGAGCGCGAACGAGCTCCGTGAGATCGATTCCTATGTTCGTCTTGATGTGGTGGACCTGAGCGCCTTCGAGTCGAGCGACGAATATCAAGCGCTGGAGACTGCCCTCGGCAAAACCGATGACGGTTGGGCGATGGTGCAAACCGCGATCATAAGCAATGACTCAATCGAACAGGAACTCAGACGACGTTCGGTCGAGATAGGGCGCGTCGTCGCCGCGACAATGAATGATGAAGGGGTATTTGCGATTTATATACGCTGACGCCGAGACCTGGGTGCCAACGAATGGCAGTCGTTCTCAAGATTACCCGGATCGGCAGGTTTCGTGGTTCCAGTCCTCAAAACCTGCTGGACGGCAAATGGTCCCTACGGAGACGATCCTCCAAAGAGTTGTGGAATGCGCATGAGGAGGTCGCTACAACCGTGACACCCATTCCCGACGCAGGAGAAACGCCGTGTATCATAGATCTTTCAAACTGCGGGGGTTGGACAAATTTGCGGGGCGTGCCGTGCACTGCGCCGCGGCGATGTTTTCCTTTGCCCGCGTCGCTTCCGTGAGGCTTCGCCCTAGCCGAGAAATGCTTGCGGTCGCCATCGTGCTCGGCCTTTGCGCCACCGCGAGCGCGGATGACGTGCTTTTCGAGAACGTCCGCATCTTCGACGGAAAAGGCGCCGCACTTTCGGCGCCGTCGAATGTGCTGGTCAAGGGCAATGTGATCGAACAGATCTCGACAGATCTCATAGAGGCCGAAGGCGCGCAGCGCGTTGCCGGCAACGGGCGAACGCTGATGCCGGGGCTCATCGATGCGCACTGGCACGCGATGCTGATCGCGACTGGCCCGGCAGAGACGATGAACGACATCGGCTTCGCCACTCTTGCGGCCGGCGACGAGGCGACGGATACGTTGATGCGCGGCTTCACTACCGTTCGCGATGTGGGCGGACCGGCGTTTGGTCTAAAGCGCGCGATAGATCAAGGCCTCATCGAGGGGCCGCGCATCTATCCCTCTGGCGCCATGATCACCGTAACCAGCGGGCATGGGGATTTCCGCCAGATGAGCGACCTACCGCGGAGGGTCGGCGGCTTATTCACTCCCATGGAGATAAACGGCGGCAGCATCGTCGTGGACAGCCCCGACGAGGTGCGTTTGCGTGCTCGCGAGCAGTTCATGCAGGGAGCGGTGCTGCTGAAGTTGACCGCAGGCGGCGGCGTGTCGTCGCCCCACAGCCCGCTCGACGTAACCACTTTCACCGCGCCTGAATTGCGAGCGGCCGTCGAAATTGCCGAGAATTGGGGCACCTACGTCGCCGCGCACGCCTTCACGCCTGAAGCGATCCAGATGGCTATTGCTGCCGGCGTGAAGTGCATCGAGCACGGCTTCCTCATGAGCGAGGCAGACGCCAAGCTGATCGCGGAAAAGGACATCTGGCTGAGCTTGCAACCGCTTCATGAATTGATGAGGACAAGTCTCCGGGAGGGTTCGGTCGAGCGCGCCAAGGCGGACGAGGTATGGCCCGGCATCAGCAGGACCTACGAGTTGGCGAAGAAGTATAAGATCAAGACGGCGTGGGGCACGGATGTTCTGTTCTCACGCGCGATGGCGCGGAAACAGGGGGCAATCCTGGCCTCGCTTGCCCGTTGGTACACGCCTGCCGAAGCGCTCGCCATGGCGACCGGGACCAATGCCGAACTGCTGGCGCTTTCCGGCAAGCGCAACCCCTATCCGGGAAAGCTGGGCGTTGTCGAGGAGGGCGCGCTGGCCGACCTCCTGCTCGTTGAAGGCAACCCGTTGGAAAACCTCGACCTGGTTGCTGATCCCACCAACAACTTCAAGATCATCATGAAGGACGGCGTCATCTACAAAGACACGCTGACCGAGTGAGGGAGTGAGGGGAACCTGAAACCGGTTGTCGAGTAAGCGAGGCGACGCCAAACGTGAACGCCGGACGGGGAGGTCTGCTCGTCCGGCGTCCTCCCTAAACGCGAGCCGGAAGAAGTCACCCCTTTCCGTCAGCAGTTGAATGGCGGCTTCGATCAGAATCTGTCCGAAAGCGGCCGATCCGCAAACGGCCCCGTTGCGGTCTTAGAATGCTCTCATCCCAACGTGCTAGCTGCAAATGTAGAACTGAGCTTATAACCCGCTAAAAAATTTCGAACGGTGTCTCTCCTCCGGGGCGACCCAGCTTTCAATGAAATCCAGCGGATCAACGCTTCCCATCATTGCTCTGGCGAGCCCCAGGCGGTCTTCCAGCCGCTGCCGACGGTCGTCATCCGCGCTCTTCAGACGCTCCGCCGCGTCTGCAAAGAAGCGCTCAATGGTCATCGCTTTCCCCCACTTCTCGATAATCTCGGCCAGCTGCTGGCGGCTGTCGGCGAGAGCCTGGGCCGTCTTCCGCGCATCTTCCTCCCTTTCGTAGCGTTCCCACCGCTCCTTTTGCTCTTTCTTCCTCTGCTCCTCCGCCGCGTTTTCGGCCTCCATAAGCCGTTGCAGATCAGTTTTGGACGCCCCTGCCGTCTCGACAATTTCTGGGACCAGACGCTCAAGCGACTGCTGCTCCGTTTCCTGCCAACTGCGAGACCAGTTGACGCCCTTCTTTGGTGAGTAGGCAACGATCCTAAAACGCCCGCACGGCATATCCTGCTCGGTTGTCCAGGAGTGCGTCAGCTGCCAAGATTTGGCTGATCGTATGAGCTTGCTATCCTCACGATGGTAGTCGCCATCGAAATAACGCATCGTCACGCGCTCAGTCATCTCGGTGATGGCGAGCGCTACTGGCACCGTGTCGATATAAAAAACAGTCGGCCTGTCAGGAGCCCAAATGCTTCCTGAGTGGTAGCGACCGTATTTGCGATCCTTTCGCTCGACCTCCTGTTCCCTGACCTGAATGCGTAGCAGATTGTCGGCAGCCGGCGCGATGTGAACTCGGTACCCTTGCTCATCGAGCGCAAGATACACAACGTTGGCGATGGAGAGAGCACGCGGCAGCGCGGCCTCTGATGAAATCAGGTCCGGCAGAATCCTTTTGTAGGGCCTGAGGAACTCGCCGTTCTTAACCTCGCGTGTTTTCCGTAAATGTTCTTCGACACCAAAAAGCAACGGGTAGAGGTGGTGCCGGTTTCTGAGACAGGGGCTTAAGGTGGATCGATCGATGAAAAGGACGATCCAGCATGAAGACACGCAGACGGTTT
>NZ_WOAC01000027.1 GCF_009749525.1 Mesorhizobium xinjiangense
CATCGCAAGGATCACGTAAAGACACGCCAGAAAACGCCCATCAAAGAAATGCCGGCAAAATTGGCGGCTTCTTCAGCAACCTGCTAGAGCGTTTTGAACGGAACCTGACTCGCTGATGGGGTTCCCGAGCGCTGCGAATTCTGATTCACGTCTACCTGTTGCGACACGGAGGCGAAGATGGCAGCAGCGTTGGGCGTTGACCTGCGGTGGCGGGTTGTTCGGGCGATGGAGGCGGAAGGTCTGTCGATCCGCGAGGCGGGGCGTCGGTTCTGTATTGGTGAGAGCACGGCGGGCCGCTGGCACCGGCTCTGGCGCGCCCGCGGCGATGTTGCTCCGGGGCGCAAAGGCAATCCAGGTCGCTCGCGCCTGGACAGTCATGCCGCTTTCCTTCTCGCGATGATCGAAGAAGGCGGCAAGGACATCACGCTGGCGGAGATGGCCGAGCGGTTGCAGGTCGAACATGGCGAGACGGTCGATCCGTCGACGATCCATAACTGGCTGAAAAAACGCGGCATCACGTTTAAAAATAGACGGGCCATGCAGCCGAACAGGCACGCGAAGATGTCGCCGCCGCCCGACAATCCTGGTTCGACGGCCAGCCCGATCTCGATCCCGAGAAGCTGATCTTCATAGACGAAACCGGGGCCTCCACGAAGATGGCACGTTTGCGCGGCCGCGCCCCAAGGGGCGAGCGCTGCTGTGCCAGTGTCCCCCATGGCCACTGGAAGACCACGACATTCACCGGCGCGCTGCGCCTGTCGGGCCTGACCGCTCCCATGGTGCTTGACGGGGCGATGAATGGAACTGCCTTCGACAAGATGGCACGGATCATCCGAGGGCCGTCTCGAATCGGCGCGTCATTGCACGCTATGATCGTTCCCATGAAGCTGATGCGCGCCGAAGATATTCCGGCCTTTATCCAAGATGTCATCGCCACAGGCTGCGACGTCTGCGCGATCGGACACACCATGTATGTGATCGGCGACACCGACCTTCCCGAGGCCGAATACAAGGTTGCCGAGCCAAAGCTGCGGCGCATATGCCAGGCATACGGCGAACGTGACCATCTCCTGCCGCAAATCGTTGCCTACCTGCGGTCGATCGGCCGCTATGTCGATTTCGATGAACGGGCGATGCATTGACAAACAACCACGAGGACATGGCCGACATCATCCGCGCCCGCGACATCAAGGCGAACGGCGGCGAGTCCATCCCTGCCGATGTTGTGAAGGCCATCATTGCCGGTGAGCATCCCGTGTGCGCGTTCCGCAAGCTGCGCGGCCTGACTATGCAGGAACTTGCCGACAAGGCGGGCGTCAGCCAGCCTGCGATTGCCGGCATCGAAAGCAGGCGCCGCAACGGCCGACACGACACAATGAAGGCGATCGCGGCGGCGCTTGGTGTCGGCCTAGACGACATCGTGTGAGGGTGCGCTAGGCGGCATCGGAAAGCGCGCCAAGGCGAGCGCACCGACATTGAACCTTCTGCAAATTTGCATAAGGTTAGCCAGGATAAAGCAGCCGAGATGCTCAACGTGTCACCGCGCACCGTCGCCACAGCATCCACCGTAATGCCACACCCGAATTGGTCGCCGCCGTCGATAACGGCAAGGTCAAGGTGAGCGCGGCTGACGGGCTGCCAATTGGAAGGGCAGCCCGGATGTCGTCGCACCGAAAGCCGCCCATCACCCACATACCGCGCGCTTAGCGGCGCTGGGCGAACCCCATACATGGTGTCACGCACGCTAGAGCGCAAGACGCACAAAGGCAGCCAACCGCTCACTGCGCCGGCATTGCAGGTTCATCAGTAGGCGTAGTTGACCCGGTCGTCGCCGGATCGGTCGCCTCTGCCTCCGCAGCCGCCTTTTCGGCTGCTACCGTCTCCTCGGCCTTCGAGATATCCTCGGCCGTAGCCGGTACAGGTTCGCTCACATCGGCATCGGCAGGCATCGGCACGAATGCGGTGCGATCGAAGTCGGGCAACGCTTTGAGCGCCTCCGCGTTTGTTTCGACTATCATGTAGCGATTGCCCTCGACCTCCAGCCAATTCACGAGATCATACTCGATGGCGACATCCTTCCGGCCAATCCCGAGGAAGCCGCCGACGCCGATCACGACGGCCTGCAACTCGCCTTCCGGTGAGATTACAATGTCACTAACCTTCCCGATGTTCTCAGCGCTCTCGCCGGGGCCGCTAAGCACCGACTTGCCGATGATATTGCTGGCCAGGTTGCCCTTGGCCTTCACGACCATGGGCACCTCAATAGGCTGCTGCGCGGTGGGATCGGTCGGTGTGGGATATGTTGTCTGCGCGATGGCGCCGGTCGCCATCAGTGCCGCGACGGCTGTTGCTGCGAAAAGTTTGCGGAACATAACAACACCTCCTTCGCTGTTGTCACGCGATGCCCCCCGGCCGCTTGCATCGCCGTGCAGACGACGCACAGACCCCCCGTAACGAATAAATGCGCTTCGCCGGGATTAGTTCCCGAAATTCCGACACACCTTTCACGGCGAGTCCGTCAAACAAATAGGAACGCAATGACCAAGACTACAAGAATTACAGCCAGTGCGATTATCCATGTTCGCATGTCCATGGCGTTTCCTCCCTGATGCTCGTTGCTAGGCTAATTTAGCACAGATACGGTATCGGCGCAGCTTGCGCGATGCCGTAGAGCCAAGTCCAATTGCGGCCGGCACCCGCCCATTGTATTCAGTGCGCCGAACGCACCAAGGATGAATCATGCGCCTGGTATTGACAGCAGCCGCGATCTCGATCTTTACGGCGCTGCCGCTGTTTGTAGGCCTGCTTTTGGGACGCGATATGGCGGGCGCTGGAGTCTTCTTCGCCGCAGGTCAAGTCGTTGCTGCCGCGATGTGTCTGCCGCACCTCGCCAAGGTGCTGCGCCGTCGTCGGAAATGAAAAAGCCCGCTCTCGCCAACGGGCTTTCTTGATTGTGCCACCGACCGGCGATGCGGCAATGGGTTTCGGCCCGACGGTGGCCTCCCGCACGGGCTGGTGTGAGTCCAGGGGTTGAAGCGCATTAGCGCCGTCTGTTCGAGCACCACCCGTGAAAGGGGAACAACGACCCCCAAAATGACATTCATTGGTCTGCTCTCAATGGTAGCTCAGTAGCAACAAGCAGTCACAGGACCATGGAACCTGCCTGACCAGCAAATACCCACAATAGAGACAGGAGCATGACCAAGGAACGATAAAGCATTATCTTTCGCTACTGGCGCACTCCTGGGGCATTGTCCAAAGCCGCCATCAGTTCCTCCGGGGATTCGGCCGAGCGGAAGGCGCGTGCTACTTTGTCTTTTCGTAATTCCTTGACGATGCTGGCGATCGTGGACAGGTCCTCAGACGTGCCATCCGGGGACAGGAACGCAATCACAATGTCGACGTCGATGCCGTCCGGAGAAGGAAAGCATCCGGGGTCTTGAAGCACCACCGCCGCTGCGGCCGGCGATTGTAGGCAGCCGGCTTTGCCGTGTGGCAGCGCAATCCCCTTGCCGATAGCGCTGGAACCCAGCTTCTCCCGCGCCAGGAGCGGTTTAGCGTATAGCGCAGGTGTTGCCGGGCCCTTTTGCGTGACAACTGCGACCAGGTGCGTCTCTGAAGATGATGGCGCTTGCCCGATGATTGCCAAAATGCCGACCGAGGGTGCGGCAATTATTACGCTGACCGCAATACGGGGGTTTCAGAATGAACAGTGAAACTGCAAACGCGATGTCTTCCTATCAGACATCGCGACGGATCGTGCTGGGTGCGATCATCGCACTGATCTGCCTTTTTCTGGTGTTCGGTGGCTCGCTGCAAAGCGAACTCATGCACGAGCGCATTGAAGCGCACGGTATCGCTCTGATCCTGATCGGGATTGGCGGACGGCTGTGGTCGACGCTCTATATTGGCGGCCGGAAATCGGCCGAGGTGGTGTCGACTGGCCCCTATTCGGTCATGCGCAACCCACTCTATTTCTTCTCGAGCATAGCGGCCATGGGCATCGGTGCACAGACCGGCAGCCTTGTCTACACGGTGATAATGCCGGTGTTGTGCGCCCTCGCCTTTCATTTCGTGACGCTGCGCGAAGAGCGCTATCTGAGGGCCACACTTGGCGCCCCTTATGAGGCCTATCTGGCGCGTGTGCCGCGCTTCTGTCCCAAACCGTGGCTCTTCAGAGACGATACCGAGGTTACCTTCAAGCCGCGCCTTCTCAACCGGACGCTGCTCGACGGCCTGGTCTTCCTCGTTTCGATACCATTCTTTGAACTGATAGAGGAAGGACAGGAGGTCGGCTGGATACCGGTGCTGTTCTGGGTCCATTGATCGGGCGCGGCCCGTTTTGCGCGCATCGACTTCGCTGGGTGATAGGTTACAAGGCCGAAAGGAATGGTGGTGAAGGGATGACAAGAAGCTTCGGGAGCCCGAGTTTCAAGGGCGCGGCAGGGATGCGGTGGAGCGGGCGACTGTGACAATGACCGGAACGGGGGCGCTAAGCTGCCGGTAGGAAACGTGCAAAGCAACTCATTCATCGGGCGACCAAAGGGCGGAGCCGGAGCTCCGCCCGAGCCGCTCAGCCAAGAGCGGCCATCTGCATTTCGGCTGCCTTGCGATCGACGGTCTGGCCGGGATTTTCGACGTGGCGTTCGAAGGGCTTCCAAGCTTCGCCGACGACCTCTTCGTAGGCGGCCACCACGCCTTCGGCGGCGCAGCGGAGTGCACGGGCCTGAATGCCCATGTCGGCAGCGAACTCGCGCTTGCGCTGGGTCGTGCTGTCGAAACCGACAGGACCGTCGCGGTCGTCGTTAGCGTTTCTGGCCGTGGCGTCGCGGGCTTCCGAGACCGCCCGGGAATAGAACTGACCGGCGCCGTGGGCTGAGCCGACATAGGAGCCGACGATCCGCTGGAGATGGATCTGCATGGCCCGTTCGCCGAGGCCCTCATTCAAGGAGTCGGCCGTGTCGATGATGATCTTTCGATGGAGATCGCGGATCCCGTCGCTGTCGATGACGGGGAGACCGAAGCTTTCGGAAATGAGCGATGCCTGGGCGCTGTCGGGACAGGCGAGGCGGACCATTTCGAGGGAAGCGCCCTTGCGGAGCTGGACGACCTTGCTGGATTGACGGCTGGAGCGAGCGGTTCTGGTCATGTGAGATTCCTTTCCTTCACGGTCTAGCTAGTGCCCGTCCATAAACGGTAAACTGCTGAAATTATTGTAGGAATCGCGATGTTTCCGCGAGTAAAGCCCGGCGGCTTCAGGTACACTTTAGATCAAGCTACTGATTCTAAAGGGAAACCCGTAACCGCCGGAGCCGACAATGCGCCAAGAACGCACCGTCCAGGCCAGCCTATTCGATCTTTTCGCCGAACACGAGATCGGTCGTGAACTGAAGGCGATGTCGCAATGGCTGGACGAGCACCGCGATCTCTTGAACCTGGTGGCGCGGGACCTGCGCCGCCACGGCGTCAAGGAGACCGGGCGGCAGGGCCTGCCGGCGGAGGCGGTGCTGCGCTGCGCGCTGCTCAAGCAGCATCGCCAGCTGAGCTACGAGGAACTGGCGTTCCATCTCGAAGACTCGGCCTCGTTCCGGGCCTTTGCCCGGCTGCCATGGGGATGGAGCCCGAAAAAGTCGGTCTTGCACAAGACAATCAGCGCAATCCGGGCGCAAACTTGGGAAGAGCTCAACAGGGTGCTGCTGGCCAGCGCCCGGCAGGATAAGCTGGAAAACGGCCAGGTTGTGCGTGTGGACAGCACCGTCACCGCCGCACTGATCCACGAGCCGAGCGACAGCAGCCTGTTGTGGGACTGCATGCGGGTGATGGTGCGCTTGTTGCAGCAGGCGGATGCACTGGGTGGCACTTTCCCATGGCACGATCACTGCCGCGCGGCGAAGAAGCGGTCCCGGACGATCGAATATGGCCGCGGCCGCCCCAAACGGGTCAAACTCTACCGCGAACTGCTCAAGATCACGCGCACAACCTTGAGCTATCTGCAGCAGGCGAGTGAACAGTTGCCCCTGGCGGCGGGTCCGGCCGGCGAACTGTGGCAGACCCAGGTCCGCCACTACCGGCCGCTGGTCGAGCAGATCATCGTCCAAACCGAACGGCGGGTCCTGACCGGCGAGTCGGTGCCCGCCGGCGAGAAGCTGGTCAGCCTGTTCGAGCCGCATGCCGACATCATCGTCAAGGGGAGCCGTGACGTCGACTACGGCCACAAACTCAATCTGACCACCGGCAGAAGCGGGCTGATCCTCGACCCGGGACCGCGCGCCCGTCATCCCGAGAGGCTGGACACACCGGCATCTTGCGGCCGAACACTGCTGTCCTCGCTTCTCTTCCTGACGATGGCGGTCGCACACGCCCGACGAGCGAGCTCGACAAGGCATCGATCGCGTCAGTTCCTTCGACATCTGCAGGTATCAGCCAACAGGCGCCTTGCGTGCGCGATCGGTGCCTGGACGGGCGGATCCGGGTCGTTGTTCCGCGCTTGGCTCTCGCGGGGTGTTCCATTCGGGAAACGGCGTTGCTCCTGGCATATAGTCGGCCGGAATCAAGACAGGCGCCATCGAGGCGGCGAGGTCCTCGCCGGCGACGGCCCAATCGACTATTGTGCCGACCGCCGGAACAGCCGGTGCACAACGGTCGAGGTGGTTCTCCAAAGCAGCCGCGACAGCCGAACGGGGACTGGCGGCTTGCGTATCGACGAGGATGTATACCGCGACGAGATAGGTGGTCATCGGTTGGGTCTCCGTGCTGGATAGTTGAAGCGTGGCGCGCGGATCGAGACGAGCACCGCGCGCTTCCAGGCATCGGCGCGTGTGAAGCGATGGCGATGCCGCGTGTGCCGAAGGCTGGCCAAGGACTTCGAACGAACCATCGCATCCGCCGAGGCCTGGGTCTTCATCGCAAATATGCGCCTGCTCACCCGCAGGCTCGCAAGGCCTTGAAAACACGACACTCATTTTGATTCAGATGGGGTATTCGGCTAGCGCCCCATCTTCGACAGCGATGCAGGGAGGTGCTGCGCTTCGAGCTGATGATAGAACGTGGTCTGTGAGCCACAGCCACAAGCATCAGGAAAGGAAGCGCAGCATGAAGCACTATATCGGCCTCGATGTTTCGGTGAAAGAGACCGCCGTTTGCATTGTCGATGACACTGGCAGGATCTGCCGGGAATTGAGAGTGGTCAGCCACCCGGACGATCTCCTCGCCGTTCTGAAGGATCCTGCCTTGAACATTGAACGGGTCGGCTTGGAGGCGGGGCCCTTATCGCAATGGCTTTTCGAGGGGCTGGCGAGCGCCGGGTTGCCGGTCATCTGCATCGAGACGCGCCATGTAAAAGCGTTCCTGAAGGCGCAGCCGAACAAGACGGATCGCAATGACGCACGCGGCATTGCGCAGATGATGCGGGTCAACCTGTATCGCCCGGTGCATGTGAAGACGCTCACGAGCCAGAAGCGGCGGGCACTCTTGACTGCCCGCAAGCTGCTGCAGGGGAAGGCGATCGCCATCGAGAACGACATCCGCGGTCTTCTACGCAATTTCGGCCTCAAGGTCGGTGTTGTGGGAACGGTGAAGTTCGAGGCGCGTATTCGCGATCTCGTCGCAGGCATGCCCGATCTCGAAGAGATCATGGCACCATTGCTTGCCGCTCGGCGGAAGCTGCGTGAGGAATTCTCTCACCTGCACCGAAAAGTATTGACGATCACCAAAGACGATAAAACCTGCAACCGCCTAACAACTATCCCCGGTGTCGGCCCCATCACTGCGCTGGCCTTCACCAGCACCATCGATATTCCGCAGCGGTTCAGGAACTCGAAGGCTGTTGGACCGATACTGGGGCTGACACCGAAGCTCAATGAGTCGGGAGAAAGCAAGCGTGTTGGATGTGTATCGCTGTGCGGTGACGCGATGATGCGAACGCTGCTTTATGAAGCCGCCCAAGTGTTGCTGACGCGCGTGACGAAATGGTCATGGCTGAAAGCCTGGGCGATGAACGTCGCCAAGCGGCGTGGCTTGCGTAAGGCAATCGTCGCACTCGCACGTCGCCTGGCGGTGATCATGCATCGCATGTGGCTGGATGGCACCGAATTCCGCTGGACGCGAGAAGCCTCAGCGGCCGCCGTTTGACTGAGAACGCCGCAAAGAAGGGAAACAAAGTTCCGCCAACCGGTGGAAACACGTCCTTCGCAGGACGATGGATGAGGTGAGTTCGCTTAGTGTCTTGTGCCGATCGCATCGTGCGGTCAGGACGCGATTCAGATTGGGCCACCTCATTCTCCTGGTCCCATGCTGGGAGGGCAAAACGCCGATCCCGAAGAGAAGCGAGGCCCTGCGGAAGACGCCAAAACTCCGGACACATTGAAAGCTCGAAAGCGCTTGACCTCAACACGCCGAATAGAGAAGACACTAAGATCGAATCGGGCATTCAGCAGGGTCGCCAATCGCCCTGCCGCAACTCACTGTAATATAATAACTTTTCGATTTCTTGCACAGTCATCCAAACTTCATCTCCCTGAAGCGCAATTGACATGTGCGCTCCTTAGACAGGTCTGCGCAACGATCTGGCGACGCAATAAGGACGTGGCGCTGCCCAATGATCGTCCCACAACGTCATCCGGAAAGAGGGGTTGGGTTCATGAATCTGTCCAAGAGGCATATCTCACATCTGTTCGCCGCCGCGCTCGCGGTCTCCACATTGCTCTCCTCTCCCTTGCATGTGCACGCGCAGGAGCGTCCCAACATCACGGTCGCGGTGCAGCAGGTCGTCAACGCCGGCGCACTCGACGTATTGCGTGAACAGTCCAATGTGGGCGCCCGCGTCTTCTACTCGATCTTCGAAACACTGATCGACTACGAGCGCCAGGAGCCGAACCTGCCGATGAAGCCCGGCCTTGCGACGGAATGGAAGCGCATTGACGACAAGACAGTGGAACTGAAGTTGCGCGAAGGCGTGAAGTTCCACAATGGCGACGTGATGACGGCCGACGACGTGGTTTTCACCTTCTCGCCCGAGCGTTTCGGCACACTGCCGGAACAGGTAGCCGCGCAAAACGAAGGCAAGGAACTGTTCACGACCTCGGTCTCCAGCATTGAGGGCAAGGTTCCGCCGCCAGAGGTCGCTGCCGTGGCCGCCCGCGCCTGGCCGAACCTCGACCGCGTCGAAAAAGTCGACGATATGACGGTGCGCTTCATCTCCAAGGTGCCCGACCCGACCCTGGAAGGACGCATCTCGCGCTACGGCGCGGAAATCCTCAGCGAACGGGGTTACCGCGAAGCCGAGACCTGGTACGATTTCGCACGCAAGCCAGTCGGCACGGGCCCCTACAAGGTGAAGGAATTCAAGCCCGACAACGTGCTGGTGCTGGAGGCCCACGACGACTACTGGGGCGGCGAGCCGCCGATCAAGGAGCTACGCTTCGTCGTCGTCCCCGAGATCGCCAGCCGCGTCAACGGCCTGCTTTCGGGCGAATACGACTTTATCACCGATCTGCCGCCGGATCAGATCGAGACGGTCGACAGCCAGGACGCCTTCGAGGTCGTCGGCGGTCCGATCACCAATCATCGCCTTCTGGTCTTTGACAAGAACAACGGCCCGATGCGCGATCCGCGGATCCGTCAGGCCATGACCCACGCGATCGACCGCCAGGCCATCGTCGATGCGCTGTGGGGCGGCCGCACACGCGTGCCGGCCGGGCTGCAATGGGAGTATTATGCTGACATGTTCCTGTCCGACTGGACGGTGCCGGAATACGATCCGGAGAAGGCGCGTGCCCTGGTTGATGAAGCGGACTACAATGGCGAGCCGATCACCTTCCGCGTTCTCAACAACTACTACACCAACCAGGTGACCAACGCGCAGCTCCTGGCCGAATCCTTCCGGCAGGTCGGGCTCAATGTCGAGCTCGACATGAGGGAGAATTGGCAGCAGATCTTCGACACTGACAGCGGGCCGCGCATGGTGCGCGATTGGTCGAACTCCGCCCCCTTCCCCGATCCGGTCGCCTCCATTGTCAACCAGCACTGCCAGAACGGCCAGCAGCAACAGGTCGGCGAATGGACCAATGAGGAGTTCAACAAGCTCTGCATCAAGCTGGAGACGTCAACGGACCTTCAGGTTCGCCGCGACACCTTCCGCCGCATGCTCGAGATCGCCGAGCGTGAAGACCCCGCCTATACCGTGCTGCACCAGAACGCCATTTTCTACGGCAAGCGCACGGATATCGACTGGGACTGGTCGGGCCTGCAATCGATGGACTTCCGCACCGGAAACTTCTCCATCGAGGCGGCGTCCAACTAGATACGCGATCTGGGGGCGTCCCCTCGGACGCCCCTCATCTCTTTCAGGGCAGGATTTTGCCGCAACCAACGAGGATTCCCGCATGAGCGTGGCCTCCGAACCGCTCCTTGCCATTCGCGACCTGACCGTCGAGTTCGATCAGGGTGACCACTTCGTGCAGGCGTTGCATGGCGTGGATATCGTCATCGAGCGCGGCCAGTCGGTTGGCATTGTCGGAGAGTCCGGCTGCGGCAAGTCGATAACCTGGCTTGCCGTGCTCGGGTTGCTTGGTAGCCGGGCGCGATGTGCCGGCTCCGTAAAGCTGGACGGAGAGCAGATCCTCAACCGGCCGGACCGCGAGCTTACCCGCATTCGCGGCTCGCGCATCGCCATGATCTTCCAGGACCCGGCGAGTTCGCTCAACCCTGTGCACCGTATCGGCCGCCAGATCGGCGAGGTGTTGATGCTTCATCGCGGGTTGACCGGACGGGCCGCCCGCGCCGAAGCGCATCGGCTTCTCGACCGGGTCGGCATATCCAATGCCCTGCAGCGGCTCGACGAATATCCGCACGAGCTTTCGGGCGGCATGAACCAGCGCGCGATGATTGCCATGGCGCTCGCCGGCGAACCGGATCTTCTGATCGCCGACGAGCCGACCACGGCGCTCGATGCCACCATCCAGGCGCAGATCCTCGATCTGCTGCACGAATTGCGTTGCGAGAACGACATGGGACTGGTGCTCGTCTCACACGATCTCGGCGTGGTCGCCGACATGGCCGAGCGCGTAGCGGTGATGTATTGCGGACGCGTGATCGAGGAGAGCCCGGGGGACCGGCTGTTCGATGCGCCGCGACATCCCTATACGCGTGGCCTGATGGCTGCCCTACCCGATATCGACGGGCCGAAACGGCGGCTGAAATCCATTGCGGGTACCGTCCCACCGCCCCGCCATCTGCCGCCTGGTTGCGCCTTCGGGCCGCGCTGCGCCCACGCCACGCCGGAATGTGCCACCCACAGGCCGGATTTGCGGCCGGCCGGGGCGCCGCGCCATCGCGCGGCCTGCCTGCACACCGATCTGATCGCCGACAGCCTCGACACCGGGCTTGCGGTTCCGGAAGCGGCGGATGCCGAATGGGAGACGGCGTGATGGCTCTTCTTCGCGTCCGCGAGCTGAAGCGCCACTATGATGTGCGCCTTCCCGGCGGCCTGATGGGCCGGCGTGCAAAACTCAAGGCAGTGGACGGCATCAGTTTCGACGTCGAAAAAGGCAAGACGCTTGGCCTTGTCGGGGAATCGGGCTGCGGTAAATCCACCACCGCCAAGCTGGTGCTCGGCCTGATCCCGGCCAATGCCGGCAGCATCACCTTCGACGGCAAGCCGGTGACAGCCAGCCATGATGCAGCCTGGCGCGCCATGCGCCGGCGCATGCAGATGATCTACCAGGATCCGCTTGGCGCTCTCGACCGCCGCCTGCCGATCGCCGACCAGATCGGCGAACCCCTGGTTATTCACGAGCCAGGGTTGGCTGCCTCGTACCGTCGCGAGCGGGTCGCCGAGCTCATGGCCGCCGTCGGCCTGCGCCGCGACCAGGCCGGCAGCTATCCTCACGAGCTTTCCGGCGGTCAGCGCCAGCGTGTCATCATCGCCCGCGCCCTTGCGCTCAGCCCGGATTTTCTCGTCTGCGACGAACCGGTCTCCGCCCTCGACGTGTCGATCCAGGCGCAGGTTCTGAACCTGCTTGAGGATCTCAGGGCGAAGAACGGCTTCGCCTCGCTGTTCATCAGCCATGACCTGAAGGTGGTGCGACAGATGTCGAATCGCGTTGCCGTCATGTATCTCGGGCTGATCGTCGAGGAAGGCCCTCCGGAGGCGATTTTTCACGATCCGATGCACCCCTATACGCGTGCGCTGGTCTCCGCCATTCCGACACCGGCGCGGCGTGGCCGTCGCGAGCGGATCGTTCTCCAGGGAGATCCGCCCAATCCGGTCGACAAGCCGGCCGGTTGCCCGTTCCATCCCCGTTGTCCTTCGGCGATGGACATATGCCGCACAACGCCGCCGAAATTGATCGGGCACGGACCGCGCAGGGTTGCCTGCCATTTGCATGACGATGCGCCCGAAACACGACTGATCGCCGCGGAGTAAGCCTTGCTCGCCTATGTCCTCAACCGTATGGGCCGCGCCCTCGTCACCATCGTCATCATCGTTTCGCTGGCCTTCGTCATCCTGCGCCTTTCGGGCGATCCGGCCATCACCATCCTCGGCCCGGAGGCGCCGCCGCAGGCGGTCGAGGCCTTTCGCAAGGCTTGGGGCCTCGATCAGCCCATCTGGGTGCAATATCTGAAATATTTCAGCGCCGTGTTCCAGGGCGATCTGGGCAATTCCATGCGCGACGGGCGCTCGGCACTCGCCGTCGTGTGGGAACGTGTGCCGCTGACGCTGGCCATCACCGTGCCTGCGCTTCTCATCAACATCTTGATCGGCCTGCCTGCCGGCGTGCTCGCGGCGCTCTTGCGCAACACCGCCTTCGATCGGCTGATCATGACTGTCTCGGTGATCGGCTTCACCGTGCCCAGCTTCGTCATGGGCCTGACGCTGGCGCTTGTCTTCGCCGTCTCGTTCAGGCTCCTACCCTCGGGCGGTTCCGGCACGATCGCCCACGCGGTGCTGCCGGTGGTAACGATGGGAATTATCGGCGCGGCGGTCATTGCCCGCTTCACGCGGTCGGCCATGCTGGAGGTCCTTGGGCAGCCCTATATCCGCACCGCCTCAGCTAAGGGCGCCGCGTGGTCGCGCGTCATCATGCGTCATGCACTCGCCAACGCCGCCATCCCCACGATGACGATCATCGGCTTCATGGTGGGCTCGCTGGTGGCCGGTGCCGTCGTCGTTGAAAGCGTGTTCTCCTGGCCGGGCGTCGGGCGACTACTGGTCACCGCCGTCGCCAATCGGGACCTCGCCGTGGTGCAGGTCATACTGCTGTTCATCGGCTTCACCATGGTGACGGCCAACCTCGCCGTCGACCTCCTCTATGGCTGGGTCGATCCGCGCTTGCGTACGAAAGCAGACAGAGCGGGAACCTGACCATGAGCGTCGAAACCTTCCCTGACGAGGAGCCGCGGCACGGCTCTGGCGGCAGCGTCCACAACGCCAAGAGCCGGCTCAAGGTCTTCTTCGAAGCCCGGCCGCCGACCGTTCTTCTGGCGCTGGCCTGGATCGGGCTCATGCTGATCGTGGTGGCTTTCGCCCCGCTGCTTGCGCCATACGACTATCTGGCCATCAGCCTGTCCGACCGTCTCGCGCCGCCCGTCTTTCTCGACGGCGGCTGGGTGCATCCCCTCGGCACCGACGAACTGGGCCGCGACGTGCTCTCACGCCTCCTGATGTCGATCCGCATCTCCATCGTCATCGCCTTCCTGTCGACGCTGATCGCCGCAACGCTCGGTGTCTCCCTCGGCTTCTTCGCCGCCTATTTCCGCGGCCGGGCGGAGCAGGTGATTTTGATGATGATCGACGCACAGGCAGCCATGCCCTTCATGATCATTGCGCTCGCCGTGCTCGCTTTCTTCGGCAATTCGCTCGTCCTCTTTACCGTGCTGATGGGCTTCTACGGCTGGGAACGCATCGCCCGCATCGCCCGCGGCCTGGCGCTTTCGGCGAACGAGCAAGGCTATGCTACTGCCGTGCGCGATCTCGGCGCCTCGCCCTGGCGCATTTATGGCCGGCACATCCTGCCCAACATTGCTTCGACGCTGATCGTCTCGATGACGCTGAATTTCCCCGAAGTCATCCTCCTGGAATCGGGTCTCTCCTTCCTCGGTCTCGGCGTTCAGCCGCCGCTTTCCTCTCTGGGCAACATGGTGGGCTACGGCCGCGACTACATCCAGTCGGCGCCCTGGATCATGCTTGCCCCCAGCCTCGTCATCGTTCTCACCACGCTTGCCATCTCGATCATCGGAGACTGGCTACGCGATCTCTTCGACCCGACACTGCGATGAAAGGAAACGCCATGACAGCACTCGGCACAGGCATATCCGCCCAACTGGACAAGATGGACCTCACCGATTTCGCCGGCATTCTCGACAATATCGAGTCTCTCGGCGCCGAGACGATAGAGATCCCGCTATACGACATGGATATCGTCGTCGGCGGCCGGATTCGCCCGGAGCGGCTCAAGCTGATGAAGGACGCCTGTTTGGGACGCGACGTCACCTATACGGTCCATGGCCCGCTCGCCACCAATTTCATGGACCAGCCGTTCCGTCTGGAACGCCACATGGACGTGTTGAAGGCCTCGCTCGACGCCAGCGCCGAGATCGGCGCCGTGCACTATGTCATGCATACGGGCCTGATCCCCATGCAGCTTGCCGAAGGTATCGAGGCGGCCTACGGACGGCAGCGGGAGATGCTGGCCAGTGCCGGCGATTATGCGCGCGAGCGCAACATTGTGCTCTGCGTCGAGAACCTCTTCGGCGGCTATGAGGGCAAGGTCCACACGGCCACGCCGTCGCGGCTCGCACGCGAGTTGGGCGCCATCGATCACAGCCATGTCCTGGCAACGCTCGATTTCTCCCACGCCTATCTCCACTGCAACTTCCTGGGCATCGACTATCTCAGCGAGATCGAGCAGCTGTCGCCCTATGCCAAGCACCTCCATATGCACGATTCCTTCGGCCGCCAAGACGATGTGTGGATGTTCACCGACGGCGAACGCACAGCCTATGGCCACGGCGATCTACATCTGCCGGTCGGCTGGGGGAACATTCCCTGGACGGACGTCTTTGAGCGTTGCCTGTTTCCGGAAAAGTCGGTCTTCAACATCGAGCTCAAGAAACGCTACTGGTACAAGGCGCGCAGCGTGATCGAAACCTCGAAGACCTACGCCGCGAATGTGCGCACACTGGAACGCAGCGCCGCTTGATGGCTCTGCTTACCGCTTCGGGAATGATCTAGCAGGCCGTTGAAGAGGTGTCTGGTTTCGCCCTGAGGATGGCTTCATCGCCGTTGTGATAGGCGAAGGTGATCTCGATGGAGCCGTCGTCGAGCAATTCTGCATGGCCCTCGCCGGTGACCTCGTCCATTTCATCGAATCCCGCCCATGTGAAGAAGACCATCGAGGGGCTGTAGCCGAGGTCAAGGGTCGCTTGCATAGCGCCGAAGGTGATTTCGCCACGGTTGCCGGCGCTGATCATGATCGTAGCGGGGCCGCAGAGATCGAGATAATCGTGATCCCACAGATCGGCCTCGACGATGCGCCAGCGACCGAGCAGACGGCAGTGTTCCGACGCCTTCATGTCGACACCGCAACGAGTTTCGGCAGTCGCACCAGATTGTAGGCAGCAGCCGCGAAGGTGAATGCCCAACCGACACGATCCTGGCCGCGAAAGCAGGTCTTGCGCTGCCCGGCGATCGACTTGATCCAACCGAAAGCCTCTTCGATGCGCTCTCGGATCCGCAGGCTGACAGCGTAGCCGCGGTGCCGCGTCGTGCGACCGTCAATTGCCGAACGCCGGCCGGTCGTGTTCTGCGTCACATGCGGCGTTACCCTCATCGAGCGCAGTTCATTAGTGATCTTGTGGCGAAATTGTGTCATGGGTACCGGATGAGGACGATGCTGCGCATCATTGGTGACCGTCTGACGGGTGGCTTTCTGGCTGCCCTGGTCGCCTATGTGATGCTGCTCTAGGGTCTTGTCAGCGCTTTTGCGCAGGCGCCCTTGCGGCGCCGCAGCCGGGATCGACCTTTGTCATCTGTTCGCTGACCGGTGCTACACCCGGCACGGAAGGCGCCACCGACGATCCGCTGGAGCGGGCAGCACACCATTGTTGCGCCGCGCTATGCCAGGCCGCGGCGTCTCACAGCCCTGTACTGCCAACCGCTGATCTCGGCCCGGCATTCGAGCCTGAGGTCGAGGCGCAACCCCATTTCACCGCAATCCAGGCGCAACCCCGCCCAAGTATCGCAGGGTTGTTACCCGAAGCGCGCGCCCCCGCCGTTCCTCTCCATCTGACGACTGAACTGCAATGACCGGTGCGCTTGCGTGCGCGGTCGTGTTCTCGTGCATATGGAGATCAGACATGCGAATTCTTCCGCAATTATTGGCAGCGGCGATGCTGCTCGGGCCTATGCCCGCGTTCGCCCAGAACTATTCAATTGGCGCGCTGGAGATCAGCCAACCCTTGGCGCGGGCGACACCGAAAGGCGCCCGGACCGGCGGCGGCTTTCTCACCATCACAAATGAAGGCGAGGACGCCGATCGGCTGGTCAGCGCCGTCTCCCCGATTGCCGAGCGGGTCGAGCTTCACGAAATGAAAGTGGTCGACGGCATCATGAAGATGCGTCCGCTGCCCGTCGGCATTGGGATTCCCGCCAGCGAAACCGTCGAGCACCGTATATCTGTGCCCCTTTAATGTTCAGGGGCCTTCATGGAGATGCGCTTGGAGCGAGCGCGTCATCTCCTCCTGCAGACGGAGTCGGCGATCACAGACGTGGCGGTCGCCTGCGGCTTCATGAATTGCGGGCATTTTTCGCGCGCCTACCGCACCGCTTACGGGGTGTCGCCAACGATGCAACGGGGGCGATTGAGCTGAAGCCGAGCACTCGAGGTATACAAGCTGAGGCTCAAGCTTCGATCGTACGGGATCTCGAACGCCAATGAGCTGTGATCCGGCCAATTGGTCTGGCTACCTACTTGCCTGAACCGTATTATCTTAGTTGGAGTAGGCGCGAAAAGCCCGCGCGATGCAAAATCAGTCGCGGATGACGGTAACGGAACAGGTCGCATGTCTGACGATCCGGGCGGCATTCGCGCCAAGCAGAAAATCGGCCGATCGCGGGCGGTGCGCACCGATCACGATCTGGTCGACCTTCATGTCCTCGGCAACCTCCAGCACCTCCTCGTAGACCTTGCCGTGCCGGGCGATCGTCCGGAAGCTGACGCCATCCGGGATCAGGTCCGATGCCACCTCGTTGAGATGGTCGACCGTTACCTGCAGCGCCTTCTTGACGTCCCATTCCTCCGAACCCCCGGTCTCCCCGCGGATTGCGTAACGCCAGTCGAGGCCGGCGATCATCTCCGGCACCACCGTCATCAGGATGAGTTCAGGGTCCTTCATCGTATTCCACTGCCTCACTGCGCCGGCAATCACTTTCTCGGTGTTTTCCGCGTCACTCAGATCGACCGGAACCAGGATCCTGTTCGGCATCTCCACTTCTCCTCAACGATACTCCGGCCGGATCAACAGCCAGCCGAGCCAGATGAAGAATATCACGAGCGCAAGGCTGAGTATCGAGATGCCCGGCGCGGGGTTCATCGCAGCCGGCGGCTGCGGCAGCACCGGCGCCAGCGAGGCCGCCAACGGCAACGCCGGGTCGACGGCCAGATCGCCGGGGAGCGATGCGTTGAGTTCCTTCACGGCCGATCCGGAGATCGGCTGCAACTCGGTGGCCACGGTCGCAGGCCCCTGATCGCCCACCGCATCGCCAACCTGCGGCGCCGGACCGGCGAGCACCAGCTGCGCCCTGAGAGTCTCGATCGGCGCGAACTGACCGCGATAGGTGCCGCCGGCGATCCGCGCCTCTCGCAGGAACGGAAAGCGGACAAGGTTGGCACCCTCGTTCCAGCCACCCAGCGAAAACAGGCGGAGCCTGCCGGCATCCATCCCCTCGGCGATCTTCGGATCGCCCTCCGGGCCCATCACGAGCGCCGCATCGACCTCTCCCGAGCGCACCGCCTCCAGGACCGCGGTAATGCCGCCTTCGACCGGCGTCGCCGTCGCTGCGAGCCCCAGCCCTTCGATCACGATTGCGCCGATGCGTGCCGACGATGAGCCCTCCGGTCCGACCGCCAACGTCTCGGCATCAACGAGTGTCGCGGCGCCATCGCGCGCCCCGATCACGTGCACGATGCTTTGCCCGACGGCTGCCACGGCTTCGTAGCCGCCGATCTGTTCCGGTGCCGGGCTGGAAAGATCGTAGAACGCGTCCGCTCCAACGAGAGCGAGCCGCGCATCCGCCGATGCCACCATGGCGAGCGGATCGGAGCTGGTCGCGAACCGTGCATCCCGACCGGTAAAGGCTCGCTGCACGGACCGCAGCACCAGTGCCGACTGCGGGCCCTCTGCGAAATTGGCCTCGGTCGCGATCAGGAGCGGATCTTGAGTCTCCACCGCGCCTGCGTCGATCAGGCCGAGCCTGGCCAGCGCGTCGCGCGCCACAGCCCGCGGCGATCGGCCTTCGAGGTCGACGCGGCCGTTCATCTCGCGCATGAGCTCCGGCGTGATCTTGCCAGCAAGCGCCGCCATGGCCGGACCGAGGGCCGGATGCGCCGACAGCGCGTCGGCCCGGGCGATCGGCATGGCGTCATAGATCGGGAAGAAGTTCAGGTCGTCGTCCAGGATGACAAGTCCGTATTCGGCGATCTGGCCGTCGGTTGTGTAGACCTCGGCAATATCCACATCGCCATTGATCGCCTTGTCGTAGACCTGGTCACGTTCGTCGAGCGGCACCACGTCAACGGTGCCGAACTCCATCCCGTAGCGTTGTGTCAGCGGCTCGTACCCGTCGAGCGGCCGGACCATGAAGTCGTCTTCGGTCGCGATCGCAAGGTCTGCGGCGTTCGGCACAAGATCAGAAATCGTCTCTGCGCCGATCTCGGCGGCCCGGTCGGCGCGCATGGCCAGGCCGTAATTGTTGGCGAAGCCGAACCCCTCAAGCCATGTCAGGCCGAGCGGTCCGTAAAGCTCCTTCACCCGCGTCGTCGCCTCGGCGCCGTCGCTGATCGGGTTCTGCCCCAGCATGACGAGCCCGGTACCGTTATATTCTGGATAGATGTCGACCGAACCCGCCTTGATCGCCGCCATGATCGAGGGTGTGGTCGGATAGTCGACAATGCCCGAGGACGGCACGCCCTGTTCCTCGGCCAGGGCGAGGATCATCTCGGCAAGGGTCCGGCTCTCGGAGAAATTCTTGGCGCCGATCCGCAAATCGGGATCGGCATCGCTGCATCCGGCGATCAGGAAGGGCAGGGCCAGGAGTGCATGGAAAACGCGTCTCATTGCCATACCTTCCCTACTTGGCCGCCGTGGCCGACGGCCCCCTGCCGACACCTTCGCCCCGCGCCTCGATCGGCTTGGGCGGTTTGATCTCATGCCTGATCTCGCGGAAGAAGCCGACGAGCTGGATCAACACGATAGCTGTGAAGGGGATCGCCCCGGTCACCGCCATTGCTTTGGCGACGGTGACCGATTCAGAAAACAATGTTCCCGCCGTCAGCGCCGCGATCAGAGTGCCCCATACCATCTTCTGCATCACCGGCGGGTTGAGGTTTCCGTCGGTCGTCATCATCGACAAGACGAAGGTGCCCGAGTCCGCCGAGGTAACAAGGAAAATGAACATCAGCGCCACGGCCGTGGCCTGCAGGGTCTGAGCGGCGGGGAAAAATTCGAGGAAAGCAAACAGGGCCTTTGTCGCGTCCTCGAAGACAATCTCCTTCAGGCCACCGCCGCCGAACATCTCGATATAGAACCCGGCGCCGCCGAAAACCGCGAACCAGAGCATGGAGAACACGGTCGGCACAAAGATCACCCCCATGCAGAACTCCCGGATCGTGCGCCCGCGCGAGATGCGCGCGACAAAGATGCCGATGAACGGCCCCCAGGCGATCCACCAGATCAGGTAAGTGAGCGTCCAGCCCGCCGACCAGCTGCCGAGATCCTCAAACGGGAACAACCGGAAGCTCATGGTGAACAGCCCGGCGAAGTAGGTTCCGATCGAGTCGATGAAGACCTCGAACAGGAACCGCGTCGGTCCGGTGAAAAGCACCATCAGCATAATGCCGATCGCGAGAACCATGTTGATGTTCGACAGGATCTTGATGCCTTTGTCGACACCCGTCGTCGCCGAGAGCATGTAGCAGACGAACAGGATCGCCAGGATGATCATCGAGGTGGTGACGGTTTCATCCACGCCGAATGCATAAAAGCTCCCGGAGCGCACGGCGAGCGTGCCCATCGACAGAGACCCGGCCAGGCCGAAGACGACCGAGAGCACCGCAAGGATGTCGGCTGTCTTGCCCATGGCCTCACCGGTGCCGCCGCCGAAGACCGCCTTGATCGGCGTCGATATCATCGAAGGCTTGTTCCGCCGGAAGGTGAAGTAGGCAATGACGAGGGCGCAAACTGCGTATATCGACCAAGCGTGAAATCCCCAGTGCAGGTTGGTGATAACGAGCGCCTGGCGTGCGGCCGCCATCGTCTCGCCCTCCATGCCCGGCGGCGAAACGTAGTGATACATCGGTTCGGCAGGGCCCCAGAGCAGCAGCCCCGACCCCATGCCGCCGGCGAAGAGCATCGCGATCCAGGAAGGCGTTGAAAACTCCGGGCCCTCGTCGTCGGCGCCAAGTCGAATGTGGCCGTAAGGTCCAAAAGCCAGGAACACCGAAAGGAACAAAAACATCGAGCAGATCGCGAGCCAGGCCCAACTCACGCCCGTCAGCATATAGTTGACGAAGCCCAGCATCGTTCCTGTCATGCTGTCGGGATCGACAAGACCCCAAATCCCGATGCCCGCACAAATTGCCATGGAGACAGAAAAGACGAGGTTTATGTTCACGCCATTGCTGTCGCGCTGTTCGCTCGACATGGGCCCTCCCCTCCCCGCCAAAGTGATTGAACCCGAAACGGCACAGAGAGTCTAGGGCTCGGCCAATCGGGCTCGGGCCAGCCGGCCGGATGGCTCTGGTGGACGATTTCCTCATGGAGTCGAATGGCGGCTTGAGCGCACCCTCTCTAGCCGCAACCAGCGCAATGCGTATCGCACGACATACCGCCGAAATGCTCTGACCGGTTCATTGCGGCTTACCGGGGACAACCGGTTGAGGCTCCGAAAGCGGCTCGGCCATACCGCACTAGGAACTCCCGATAAGCCATTCAGCGAAAAGGCGGGCTTTCACCGTCGCGCGCCGATGGATTTTCAGCTGGAACGCCATTGGCGAGGGGATGCTGTCGTCCACCAGCCGGACCAGGCGCTTCTCCTGCATCAGGCTTTCGACCAGGCCTTCCCACCCTAAAACGGCGCCGACATCATCCTGCGCGGCCTGAAGCGCGATCATGTAATTGTTGACATGGAAACTGCGCCCCCTCGGGGCGGGGCGTCCGAATTCTGCGAACCAGTCGGTCCAGTTCGTCCAGCCGGTGCCCTCGCTGCTCATGTGGATCAGTGGCGCGGCAAGCAGGTCCTCGACCTTGGCAATGCAGTGCTCGGCGGCGAAGCCGGGTGACCCCAGGGCGACGATTCGGTCGCGGAACAGTGCGTGATACTCTTCGCCATCCTCCTGCGGATCGCCGTAGAGGATGCTCAAGTCGCAATGATTGGTCATTGCCGGTACATCGCTGAGGATCTGCGACACGGTGATGGCGGGATGGATCCTCCAGAAGGCCGAAATCTTCGGGGTAAGCCACAGCGCACTGACCGCCGTGGTGGTCCGGATGGTTACGTCGACCGTTTCAGGGCGGTCGCGTATCTGCGTGACGGCATCCGAAATCGTCTCGAATCCGCGCTGCATCGCAATGAACAGAAAGGCCCCCTTCTCGGTCAGTTCGACGCCGCGGTTACGGCGCAGAAACAGGCTGCACCCGAGGTCGGTCTCGAGCGCCTTGATCTGATGACTGACCGCCGCCGGCGTCACGTTCATCTCCTGTGCCGCCTTCTTGAAGCTGGCATTGCGCGCCGCCGCCTCAAAGCAGATGAGCGCGGTCATCGATGACAGATCATAGGGGCTCGGCATCGGCTTTCCTTCGCCTGGAGTAGACCGCACTTGACATTACTTCAGCTAAATCAGGATGAAAATTGATGCTATTGTCAAAAGGGTTTTCCGCAAAGACAATTTTAGTTCAGTTGAACACGCTGAACATGGATTGCTGCGATGACAGTATCCTCCCCCACGCTGCAGGAGCTGCTTGCGCGCCGCGTCCCGGGCCATGCCCTGGAGCGGCCGTTTTACGTTTCTCACGAGATTTACGAACGCGACCTGGATCACATCTTCTACAGGGAATGGCTCTACGCGATGCCGGCCTGCCAGCTTGCGAAGGCGGGCAGCTACGTCACGATGCGCGTCGGCGCCTATGAGGTGATCATCGTGCGCGGCGGCGACGGCGAGATCCGCGCCTTCCACAATACCTGCCGTCACCGTGGATCGATCATCTGCAAGGCACACGAAGGCCAGGTGGCCAAGCTTGTGTGTCCCTATCACCAGTGGACCTATGAGCTCGACGGCCGGCTGCTTTGGGCCAACGATATGGGGGCGGACTTCGACGCCTCCAAACACGGCCTGAAATCGGTCGAGCTGCGCAACCTCGAAGGTCTCCTCTACATCTGCCTGTCAGCCACGCCGCCGGATTTCGAACCCTTCGCCCGGCTGGCGCGGCCCTATCTCGAGGTCCATGAGCTCAAGGACGCGAAGGTTGCGCACAGCTCGACGATCGTCGAAAAGGGCAACTGGAAGCTGGTGTGGGAGAACAATCGCGAGTGCTACCACTGCTCCAGCAATCACCCGTCGCTGTGCCGCTCCTTCTCGCTCGACCCCGAGGTGGCGGGCGTGGCGGCCGACGGGTCGGTGTCGGCGAGGCTCCAGGCGCATTTCGATCGCTGCGAGGCCGCCGGCGCGCCGGCACGGTTCCGCCTGGCCGGCGACGGCCAGTATCGCCTGGCGCGCATGCCGTTGCTGGAGGGGGCGGTGAGCTACACGCTCGACGGCAAGCCCGCCGTGAAGAAGAACCTCGGCCGGGTAGCGCTGCCCGACGCAGGCACGCTGATGATGTTTCATTATCCGGGCGCCTGGGGCCATTTCCTGCCGGACCATTCGCTGACTTTCCGCTTCACGCCAATCGGCCCCACCGAAACCGAGGTCACCACCACCTGGCTGGTGCACAAGGACGCCGTGGAAGGCGCCGACTACGACCTGAAGCGCCTGACCGAAGTGTGGATCGCCACCAACGACGAAGACCGCGCGATCGTGGAGGCCAACCAGCAGGGAATCTTTTCGCCCGCCTATGTCCCCGGGCCCTATTCACCGGGTCAGGAGAGCGGCGTAGCCCAATTCGTCGATTGGTATGCGCACTGGATGGAACGCGCCCTGAACCCGGTTCAGGTCGCGGCGGAGTGAGCGGATGAACGCGGTCACGAAGCCCAAACTCGCCTTCTGGAGCGACACCGACGAGCTCGAATGCGTTTCCTTTCTTCCCGAAACGCCGAACGTCATGACGTTTTGCTTCCAGTCGCCCTCGGGCGCGCTGTTCGATTACAATCCCGGACAGTTCCTCACATTGGAGCTGCCCGTTCCCGGCGGGCCGATCTACCGCACCTATACGATTTCTTCCTCGCCCTCGCGGCCGACCTCGCTGACGGTCACGGCCAAGGCGCAGGCCGATTCCACTGGCACGCGCTGGATGTTCGACAATCTGCGTCCCGGCATGCGGCTGCGTGCGAACGGACCGGGCGGGCGGTTTTCGATCGTTCATCACCCGGCGGAAAAATATCTCTTCATCTCGGCCGGCTCCGGCATCACCCCGATGATGTCCATGGCCACCTATCTCTACGATCTGGGGCGCGATCCCGACATCGTCTTCGTCAGTTGCGCGCGCCGCCCCTCCGAGATCATCTTCCGTGAAAGGCTGGAGCACATCGCCTCGCGCGTGAACGGCATCGACCTGAAATGGGTGGTCGAGGAGACAGACCCCTACAAGCCCTGGACCGGCTTCCGGGGAATGTTCAACCAGCTCATGCTGGGCAAGATGGCGCAGGATTATCTCGAGCGCGAGGTGTTCTGCTGCGGGCCCGAGCCGTTCATGCAGGCGGTGCGCGAGGCGCTGGCCGGCCTCGGCTACGACATGGAGCTTTATCATCAGGAGAGCTTCCATGCGCCGCTGCCGGAAACCGAGCGCGTGCCCGAGGACGTGTTCCCGGAAGAGGAGACCGATGCCGTCGTGGAGTTCGTGTCTTCCGGCGCCACGGCGAAATGCGCCGAGACCGACACGATCCTGGTCGCCGCCCGCGCCGCAGGCCTGGTGATCCCGTCGGGCTGCACCATGGGCATCTGCGGGACCTGCAAGATCCGCAAGACCGAGGGCCAGGTGCATATGGTGCACAATGGCGGCATCACCGAGGAAGACATAGACGACGGCTACATCCTTGCCTGCTGCTCCAATCCGATCGGCCGGGTGAAGGTCGAGGCATAGCCGGAGCGCGCCCACCATACCTCTCGAAACGGAGCCAGGCAGATGTCGAACGACCCACTCCTTCAGCCCTTTCAGCTCAAGCACCTGACGTTGCGCAACCGCATCATCATGACATCGCACGAGCCGGCCTATCCGGAGGACGGGATGCCGAAGGAGCGCTATCGCGCCTATCACGTCGAGCGCGCCAGAGGCGGGGTCGCGATGACGATGACGGCCGGCTCGGCCGCCGTTTCGAAGGACAGCCCGCCCGTCTTCAACAATCTTCTGGTCTACAAGGACGAGGTGGTGCCGTGGATGAAGGATCTGACCGATGCGGTTCACGAGCACGGCGCGGCGGTGATGATCCAGCTCACCCATCTCGGCCGCCGGACACGCTGGGACAAGGAATTCTGGCTGCCGGTCGTCTCGCCGTCGCATCATCGCGAGCCGGCGCACCGCGCCTTCCCGAAGAAGCTGGAAGACTGGGACATCGAGCGGATCATCAAGGACTACGCCGACGCCGCCGAACGCATGAAGGTCGGCGGCATGGACGGCATCGAACTGCAGGCCTACGGCCACCTGATGGACCAGTTCTGGTCGCCCCTGACCAACGAACTCGACGGTTCCTATGGCGGCCCGCTCGACAACAGGCTGCGCTTTGCCTTCGACGTGTTGCGGGAAATCCGCAAACGCGTCGGTCCCGATTTCATCGTCGGCGTGCGCTATTCGGGCGATGAAATGCTCGAGGGCGGTCTGACCAGCAAGGACGGCCTGGAGATCTCGAAACGTCTCAAGGACAGCGGCCTGGTCGACTTCCTGAACGTCATCCGGGGACATATCGACACCGATGCCGGCCTGACCGACGTCATTCCGATCCAGGGCATGGCGAACTCACCGCATCTCGACTTTGCCGGCGAGATTCGCGCGGCCACCAACTTTCCGACCTTCCACGCCGCCAAGATCCCAGACATGGCGACCGCCCGCCATGCCATCGCGTCGGGCAAGCTCGACATGGTCGGCATGACCCGCGCCCACATGACCGACCCGCATATCGTGCGCAAGATCATAGAGAAGCGCGAGGACGACATCCGGCCCTGCGTGGGCGCCAATTACTGCCTCGACCGGATCTATCAGGGCGGCGCGGCCTATTGCATCCACAACGCGGCAACGGGGCGCGAAAGCACCATGCCGCACGAGATTGCCGGGGCCGAAGTCCGTAGAAAGGTCGTCATCGTCGGCGCGGGACCGGCCGGCATGGAGGCGGCCCGGGTTGCCGCCGAGCGCGGCCACGAGGTCGTCGTCTTCGAGGCCGCGAACGACCCCGGCGGCCAGATCCGCCTGACCGCGCAGAGCCCTCGCCGCAAGGAAATGCTCAGCATCATCGACTGGCGCATGGCGCAATGCGAAAAGCGCGGCGTTGTCTTCCACTTCAACACATTGGCCGACCCCGGGACCGTCAGGGAAGAAAAGCCCGATGTCGTGATCATTGCCACGGGCGGCCTGCCGCACACGGAGGTGCTGGGACAAGGCAACGAACTGGTGGTCTCGTCCTGGGATATCATCTCCGGCGACGTGAAGCCCGGCAGCAACGTCCTGGTGTTCGACGATGCCGGCGACCATGCCGGGCTGCAGGCCGCCGAATTTCTCGCCAATGCCGGGGCGAAGGTCGAGATCATGACGCCCGACCGCTCGTTTGCGCCCGAGGTCATGGCGATGAACCTCGTGCCCTATATGCGCTCGCTGCAAAAGCTGGATGTCACCTTCACGGTGACCTACCGGCTCGCGGCGGTCGAGAAGGACGGCAACCAGCTCATTGCCCATGTCGGCAGCGACTATGGCGGCGTTGCCAGGCAGCGCACGCTCGACCAGGTGGTGATCAATCACGGGACGATCCCTCTGGACGAGCTCTATTTCGAGCTCAAGCCCCTATCCACGAATCTCGGCGAGCTGTCGCACGAGCAGTTGATCGCCGGCGTTGCGCAGTCGGTCGTGCGCAACAGCCAGGGCGAATTCCAGCTCTTCCGGATCGGCGATGCGGTCTCCGCGCGCAACACCCATGCGGCCATCTACGACGCGCTCAGGCTACTCAGGACCGTATAGCGGCCCTGTCGACGTCCTGCGCGACGGCAGAGATCGCCAGCGACAGACTGAGGTCGAGGATTCCCGCGAGGCGCGGCAGGACGGAAGCGAACCTTTGCATATTCAATTCCTTTGCAATGTCAGAATCCGTCCGGCTTGGCAGAGTGACGGGCTGGACGGGGAATATCAGGGCCGTCGTGCGTGAGGCCAGCCATTGAGAAGGAAACGCTGGATCGGTAACATTCGGGGCACGATTCGAGCGGAGCTTTCGCCAGGGATGGCCTCGTAGACGATCTGAAGAATGCGCAACGGCGTCGCAAAGCGGCGATCGTCTTCAGGGCGTCCCAGCCCCCGGTCGCAACGCCGCCAGCAGTGGCCTGAGCTTGTGCTTGCGCCGGTGCTTTTCGATCAGCCCGTCGATCCGTGTGATCCAGTCCTCGAACCGGCCGGCGGCATCGTAGGCGAGCGCCGCCTGTTGGGGTCAGAACAAGAACTGTGCAAAATCGTACGCTAAGGTCGAACGAAGCACGAACAGGGTTTGTTTGTGTCTCTCGATTTCCAGGGCTTGATGCCTGATCCCTGTGGATAGTCATGGCAACGCGACAGCTTCCGTTTCCACATCCATTCAGCTCGGCAACATTGAGCGGGAGTTGGTGTGTGTGTGCGGAGTTTAGCAGTGGCCAGGCGCGAGATTCTCAAAACTCAGGATCGGCAGGGGCTTTTCGATATCCCGGCTGATGAGGACAGCCTGATCCGACACTATTCATTGTCAGCGGCGGATCGCCTCGAAATTGACCTGCGCAGGCGCGAGCACAATAAGCCCGGCTTCGCTGTTCAGCTTTGCGTGATGCGACATCCGGGCCGGGTGCTGGCGGCAGGCGAAATTCCGCCACGTGCGATGCTGAGATATGTCGCCGACCAGATCGGCGCCGATCCCACTGTGTTCACAACCTATGCCCGCCGGGAAGAGACGCGTCGTGATCACATTGCGCGCCTGATGATCTATGTCGGCGTCAGAAGTGCGACAGGTCAGGATCGTCGCGCGGGGCTGTTGTCGGCAATTGAGGCGGCCGCGATGTCCGACAGCGGCGCTTCGATTGTGAATGTCATTGTCGCCACCCTGCGAGAACGCGGAGTACTATTGCCTGCGGCGGAAATCATCGAGCGAATGGGGCTTGCGGCTCGCGCCATAGCTCGCCGCCTCGCCGAGGGTGCGCTTATCGAAGGTCTGGCACCCGAGAAGCTGCAGGCGCTCGACAAGCTGCTCGAGGGGTCGGTTCTGGTAGGGGGCGAAATGACACCCTAAGGGCTATCGTTCGTTTCAAGGGACCGGAATGCTGCTGGTTTCACCCGACGACAATCGTGAGGTAATTATTCCTGGCCGGCTTCATCTTCCTTCTTGAGTTGTCTCAGCGCGCCGGCGATCGTTGCCTTGTAGCGCACGCCCGGTGGGCGGACATTGTGCGTGAACAACATGCGGCGTGCTTGCTGCGAGGCACCGGCGATGAAGAAGCGGATGCCGGCGCGCCTCACCTTGCGCACCGTGCCCTCAATGACGCTGGCGGCTGTGGAGTCGAGAAAGGGCACCGCTGAACAGTCGAGGATGAAATTACGCCGCTGGTCGGCGATGCGGTCGAGCACCGTGCCGACCGTCGAGGCGGCGCCGAAGAAGAAGGCGCCGGAAATGCGGTAGATCACCGTGTTGGGGTCACTGGCGCTTTCCGCATGATAGGCCTCGCGGCCGCCATTCGTCCTGTCGGCCATATCGTCGAGCGGCGGCGGCGCATGCGCCTCGACCGCGATCGCCTTCGACATCCGGTCGATGAAAAGCATCGCGCCAAGTGCGAAGCCGACGACAATGCCCTCCGTCAGGTCGCGGAATACGACGAGGAGGAAGGTGACAAGCAGCACCAGCGCATCGCCGCGCGAGGACCGCAAGAGGGCGGCGAAGGCGTGCTTCTCGATCATGTTCCAGGCGACGACGGCAAGGACGCCGGCAAGGGCGGCGAGCGGGATGTAGCTGGCGAGCGGCGCGGCCACCAGCATGAAGCCGAGCAGGAACAACGCATGCAGCATGCCCGAGACAGGGCCATGTGCGCCGGCCCTGACATTGGTCGCCGTGCGCGCGATGGTGCCGGTCGCGCAGATGCCGCCGAACATCGCTGAGGCGATATTGGCCACGCCCTGCGCGACCAGTTCGCAATTGGAGCGGTGGCGGCGTCCGGTCATGCCGTCCGCGACCACCGCCGAAAGCAGCGACTCGATCGAGCCGAGCAATGCGAAGGCGATGGCGTCCGGCAGCACGGCGAGCATAGCTTCGCCACTGATCGGCGGCAGCGCCGGCAGCGGCAGGCTGCGCGGAATGCCTCCGAAACGCGTGCCGATCGTCTCCACCGGCAGTGCGAAGAAGGCGGAGACGACGGAAGCTACGGCGACCGCGATTAGCATGCCCGGCCAGCCCGGCCGAATATGTTTCAGGCCGAGGATCGTGCCGACAGTGAGCGCTGCCATGGCAACCGCGAAAGGGTTGACGGTGGGTGCGGCTGCGGCAAGGACGCTCAGCTTCTCCAGGAATTCGCCGGGTTCCTCGTCTGGTAATGTCAGCCCGAATAATTCCTTGAGCTGGCTGGCGAAGATGATGACGGCGATGCCGGCCGTGAAGCCGACGGTTACGGGATAGGGAATGAACTTGATATAGGTGCCGAACCGCAGATAGCCGGCGACGAGCATGAAGACGCCCGATATCATCGTCGCCAGCAGCAGGCCGTCGATGCCGTGGCGATGCACAGTCGCCGCAACCAGCACTATGAAGGCGCCGGCCGGCCCACCGATCTGGAAGCGGCTGCCGCCGAGGGCCGAAATCAGGAAACCGCCGACAATGGCGGTGAAGAGGCCGCGTTCGGGAGAGGCCCCGGAAGCAATGGCGATCGCCATTGAGAGCGGCAGCGCTACGATCGCCACAGTCAGCCCGGCAATCGCATCGGCGCGCAATTGCGGCCAATCATAGCCTTCGCGAAGCACGGTGACGAGCTTGGGCGTAAAGAGTTCCAAGAATGTCGGCGCGGAAAACCGTGCCGTGCGCGGTTCCCCCGTCGGCATTGCGGTTTGCGCCTGTCGTGAAGCCCCCATCTTGTCCTTCCGGCCTTCTTGAAGGCGGCGGGATCGTCGGCGCTATGGTCGGCGGTCGCCGTCGCTGGAGAATATTCGCGTGTCAGCCGTTCTGGCCGCCGGGTGAGCGCGGGTGGATCAGGCGGACGCCCCGTCCGCCGCGCTCGCTCGATTGGTTGTCGCCGATCAGCTCGACACCGCAGGCATTGAGCGCCTCGATCACCCTGGTCAGCGTATCGACCACACCGCGCACATTGCCTTCGCTAGCCTCCATGCGCTGGATGGTCGGCACCGACACACCGGCCTTCTCGGCCAACGCTTTCTGGTCGATGCCGGCAAGGGCGCGGGCGGCCCGCATTTGTGCGGCTGTGATCATGCAGGCTTATCCCGTGCTCGTTAATATCGATTATTGGCGCATCGATGTTAATGTATCAAGCATCGATTTTAATGAATGAAATGTCCATTCCAATCATTTCCGACCGGCGACCAGGAAGACCATCTGGTGGTCGACATCCGCTAAACTCAGTCATCTGTAATGCGTCGGTTTCGCTTTGCGATATCCGTGACCGTGTTCTTGCTGATGGCGAGATCGCGAGCGATCCAGCGGTAGCTGCGGCCTTCGTCAATGAGCGCCAGTACCTTCGGTGTGAGCCGGTCGGATTTCGGCCGCTGACCGGGCTGCCGTCCGAGCTTTTTCCCACGCGCCTTGGCAGCGGCAAGACCGGATTTCACGCGTTCGCTGATGAGATCGCGTTCGAATTCGGCAATGCCGGAAAGAAATGTCGCCAGCATCCGGCCATGCGGCGTCGACAGATCGAAGGTCATGCCACTCATGGCAATGACTGAAACCTTCCAGCTTTCCAGCTCGCGCAATGTGTTGAGGAGATCAATGGTCGAGCGTCCCCAGCGGGACAGCTCGGTGACGAGAATGCCGTCAATCTGCCTGGCCTGGGCGAGCGCTATGACCTTCTTGCGTTCGGCGCGATCGAGCTTCGCGCCTGAGCCCGTCTCTTTATATATGCCGGCAATTTCGTACCCTGCGCGCTCGGCAAAGGCCGCCAAGTCTCGCTCCTGCCGCTCGCAAGACTGATCGGCTGTCGAGACGCGGCAATAGATGGCGGCACGCTGTCCCAATTGAACCCTCTCAGATTTGTGGCCCGCAAAGCCTTGATTTGCCTGGGGCGAGCGTTGTCCATTTCTGACTGCACTTCAATAGGGACAATCTGCCGATGCCAAGACGACACATTCTCACTGAACGACAGCGCTCGGCGCTACTTGACCTGCCGACGGACGAGCTGTCACTGCTAAAGCATTACACCTTGGGTGACGACGATCTGACAAACATTCAGGAACGCCGCAGACCGGAAAACAGGCTGGGCTTCGCCCTGCAGCTTTGTGCATTACGCTATCCAGGGCGCGCGCTGGCTCCGGGCGAGACGATTCCGCATGAAGTCCTTTCCTTCATCGGGGCTCAGCTCGGCGTCCCGGCCGATGCACTTCTCACCTATGCCGCCCGACGCCAGACCCGCCAGCAACATATGGAGGCGTTGCGCGAGACCTACGGCTACAGGACATTTACGGGTCGCGGGGCCCGTGATTTGCGGGACTGGCTTTTCGACCAGGCTGAAGAGGCTCGATCGAACGATGATCTTGCTCAGCGTTTCGTTGCACGCTGCCGTAAAACTCTGACTATCTTGCCAGCGCTATCGACAATCGAGCGAAAGTGTGCGGACGCGCTGGTAAACGCCGAACGGCGGATCGAGACGCGGATCGCGGAAAGGCTCGATGCTGAGGCACGCTATCGACTTGATGAACTGCTGACCGAAATGCTCGATGGTAATATCAGCCGGTTCATCTGGCTTCGCAAATTCGAAGCGGGCAACAATTCCGCAGCGGCGAACCGGCTGCTCGACAGGCTGGAGTTCCTGCGTGGTCTGGATCTCGATCCGCAGATTCTCGCAAGTATCCCGCCGCACCGCATCGCACGCCTGCGTCGGCAGGGCGAGCGCTACTTCACCGATGGCCTGCGCGACATCAGCTCTGATCGGCGCTGGGCGATCCTTGCCGTCTGCGCCGTGGAGTGGGAGGCGGCGATTGCCGATACCGTCGTTGAAACCCACGATCGGATTGTGGGAAAGACTTGGCGCGAGGCGAAACGGCTGCATGATGAGCGGATTGCCGATTCCAAGGCAGCTGTCACCGATACGCTGCGCGCCTTCACCGCGCTGGGAGCTTCCTTGCTCGAAGCCCGTAATGATGGTGTGCCGCTGGAAATGGCAGTCGCCAAATCGGCGGAATGGGGTCGACTAGAACAACTTGTCGCGTGAGCCGGTGCCCCGCCCGACATAAGTGAGGATTTCGTATGGGGTGGCAGCCATGAGCCGAGAGGTGCGAAGCCCCGCATCGCGAGCTTCGATGATCTGGCTTGCGGCCCAGATCAGGATATCGGCGTCCCAGATGGTCGCCATGCCGTGATCAGGGACAGCCTCGACCCGGATCGTCACGTTGCCGGCAGCGAAGTCGATCGGTGCGACGCGATGGGTCTTGGAGAGGGAAAAGAAGGGATATGCCATGAGATCCTGCGCGTCTCGTGGCGCGAAGTCGCCGGGGAGCGCTCGGAACAGGTCGAGCTGCCCGCCCTCCGAAAGGGGTCGACGTCGCACCACCATGAACGGAACCGCGCGAGTGGTTCGAGGCCAAGACGCAATTCGCCGTCGCATTCGGCGAAAGGTTCGTCAGCCAGTGACGGAAACGGGCCTCAGACACAAAATTCCTGACAGTCCCTCGATGGCCGCTCAACTGGTCACCGATGCGCTGATCATGGCCATCTGGCGTCGCGGCAAGCCCGACAGCTTGCTTCACCACTCCGACAAGGCAGCCAATACACATCCGAGCAGTTCCAGCGCCTGATGGCTGATCATGGCATCACCTGCTCGATGAGCCGGTCTGGCAATGTCTGGGACAACGCGGCGATGGAGAGCTTCTTCTCCTCGCTCAAGACCGAACGCACCGCTCGTAAGGTCTATCGCACCAGGAACGATGCCAAGGCCGATGTGTTCGACTATATCGAGCGCTTCTATAATCCGAGGCGCCGACACTCAACGCTGGGATACCTCAGCCCCGTGGACTACGAAGAGCAAGCTAAGTTAGCCTAAATTCATGTCCTCAAAACCGGCAGCAGGCCAGGGAGGTGGTGCCGTTCTGCCAAAGCGCAGATTGACTCCAACCCCGGCGCCAACTGAGCCTTCGGAACGATCATGCCCGCAAACGGTACATGGCCGACTGCGTCCAAATCATCCGCGTGCCACTCCGTTCCGACGCCATTGATGCGCACGAACACGGGCAGATCCGTAAAGTCAGCGTGCTGGGCAGAACGGGCCACCACTTTCGCTTCAGCCGGAACCGCATCCTCCAGATCGATAATGATGGCGTCGGCGCCGGAAGCAGCCGCTTTCTTGAAGCGTTCGGGCCGGTTGCCGGGGACGAACAGCGGCGCGACAAAGTCGAGACTGCGGCCAATGTCCATACGGCTCTCTCCACACTTACGTTGATTGCTAAGCGCTCGTCCCTATTTGAGTTCGACCTGCGGATCTGCATTGGCTCCCTTGGCTCATCCGAAACCGAATAGGACACGAATTGCCCTGTGACTTTGGGGTCCAATGTCCAACTGCTCCACAAAAGGACATTAGCGTAATATGGCACTGCGTCGCTAAAACAGGGGGGCGGAGCGCTTGCGCGCCCGGGGTGGTATCTCCGATTCGGCGTTCTGGCTTTCCACGCAGCGCTACCTGATCGCTGTTGGGTTGATGATTGCTTGAACGCCACCCGTTATCTTCGAATGGCCAAGCACGAACATGAACTCCCAGACCTTGTCGCGCACCATTTCGGCAGTGTTCATGTTTTCCAGAATGTAGATCCCGTTCTTGGGGATCAGCTCCTGATGCACCTCGAACACGCCTGTCCCTTCCTCGAAGGGAATGACTTCAACGCCCCAGGTGTCAGCGCCAACCGCGATCACGTTCTTTTCGGCCAGATAGCGAGCGCCATCCAGACCCAGCCCCGGTTCGGCGCTGATATAGCGTTTATCGTCCTGTCCAACCAGCGAAAGCCAGCCGGTGTAGAAAAGCACGACATCGCCTTCCCGAATCTCGACACCCTGCTTCTCGGCCTGAGCTTCGATTTCCGCTCGGTTGAACGCCGTTCCTTCTTCAAGCAACTCGACGCCGAAGTGGTCCGTCATGTCGAGCAGCACCCCGCGGGTGACGATATTCGGCACCTTCTCGATACCAAGCTGCTTCAGCCCGTCCGCCTGCACGAACACATTGTTTTTGTGGCAGTTGTAGTAGACATTGTTGATGCCGATATGACCGATCCCGTCGATCTGCGAGCCGGTGCCGACGTAGCCCATGTAGATGTCGTCGTTGTAGTTGGTGTTGGTCGGTCCCAGACCCACGCCGCCTGTCTGACCCGGCTGGTTGATCACCAGAGCCCAGGAGCGTGGGCCGAACGCGGGCGTATTCTTGTTCACCTCAACCCCGAGCGAATAGGTCTTGCCTTCCGTCACCAGCTTGGCAGCCGCCAGAGCCAGTTGCGGAGACAGAAGGTTCGCCGCGCCGATCTGGTCTTCCGGCCCCCATTTGGATTTGCACCACTCTGGCGCATCAGGCGCATTTGCCGGCCACTCCTGCTGGTCGCTCTCCTGCGCCAGGGCCCCTGTCACCATCGCGGCGGCCGAAGCCAGGGCAATCAACGGAATGCGAAGTGTCGACGAAAACATTTGCTCCTCCTGAGTTGTCGGCGGGAGCGCTTTCGAGTTTGCTCCCGCTACTTCGTTTGAATTGCGTAAAGAACCGCCCTTCCCTCTCCGCTTCCTCCTTTCTGATCAGATCGTCCGGCCGCCATCGACCTCGAGCACGACGCCGGTGATGAATTCTGCCTCGTCGGATGCGAGATAGAGGCAGGCATTGGCGATGTCCCTCGGCTCGGACATCCGGCCGAGCGGGATCGTGGCGATGAACTTGGCGCGGTTCTCCGGCGTATCCGGAACGCCCATGAAGCTCTCGAGAAGACCGGTCGCGCCCATGACGGGGGCGACGCAATTGACGCGGATCTTGTCGGGCGCAAGCTCGACGGCCATCGAGCGGGAGAGCAGGTTCACAGCGCCCTTGGTGGAGTTGTACCAGGTCAAGCCCGGTCGCGGGCGGATGCCGGCGGTCGAGCCGATATTGAGGACGACGCCGCCTCCCTGGTCGCGCATCACCGGCACGATCGCCCTGGTCATGTGGAACAGCGCCTTGACGTTGATCGCATAGACCTTATCGAACTCCTCCTCGCTCACTTCCATGATCGGCTTGTTCCGGTGCGTCCAGCCGGCGTTGTTGACGACAATGTCCAGCCGCCCGTCCGATCTTGCGGCCGCGACCGCCCTCTCGACATCCGCGACGGATGTGACATCGCCTGCCACGGCCTGCGCATCGTCGCCGATCTTTTCGGCCTGCGCCTTCGCGCCGTCTTCATTGAGATCCATGATTGTCACACGCGCGCCTTCTCTCGCGAATGTAGCGGCGATTTCCGCTCCAAAACCGGATGCCGCACCGGTGACGAGTGCCGATTTACCCTTCAAGCGCATATTCACTCTCTCCATTTCATTGATCATGCGCGCGCGGCGCATCGTCCTCACGCCGTTTCAGCCTCGACCAGCGGCATTTCCTGGATTTCGCCGCGCTCGATCGTCACGCTGCGTTCAGCGAAACTTTTCAGCAGCCCGGGATTCGATTCGGTGATGACCACGGACAGAGACCTGTCCTGGTCCCTGAGGGCGCGCAAAGCCTCGGCATAGCGATTGGCCAGCACCGGAGCGAGCCCCTGAAACGGCTCGTCGAGCAGGATCAGCTTGGTGCCGATCATCAACGCCCGTCCAAGCGCGACCATCTTGCCCTGGCCGCCGGACACGGACCCGGCCGGACGCGGCCCCATCTCCTTGAGTTCGGGCAGGATCGTGTAGACTCGGTCGAGCCGCCGCTTTGTCTCTCCCGCCGACAGCTTTGCCACCCGTGCCGGCAGGAGAATGTTTTCCTCAACGGTGAAGGCGGAAAACAAGCGCCGATCCTCCGGCGCGTAGCCGATCCCGAGGCCCGGCCTCATATGCGGCGGCACCTTCTGGATATTCTGACCGTCCAATTCGATATCGCCTGACGAAGCCAGGAGCCCCATCACGGCTCGCAAGGTGGTTGTCTTGCCCGCTCCGTTACGGCCGACGAAAGCGACGGTCTCGCCTTCGCCTACCGTCAGGTTCACGCCGCGCAGGATCGGGATCGATGCTATCGAGACCTGCAGGTTCTTCAGCGCCAGCATCGTCAGCCTCCGATCACTGTTCGAATGACTTCGGGGTCCGAAAGCACCTCCGCCGGCGCCCCTTCCTTCTGAATGCGGCCCGTGCTCCACACAGCGACACGGTTGGCATACCGCGACACCATCTCCATGTCGTGTTCGACGAATACGGAAGTGACACGCTGCGCGCGCAGGGCGCCGATGAGCGTATCCATGATCGCGAATTTCTCCGACGACGCGACACCCGATGTCGGCTCGTCCATCAACAGCACCGTCGGCTTGAGCGCCAGCGCCAGGGCGATATCGACGAGCTTGCGCTTGCCTTCCGGCAATTCGGAAGCCATCCTCTCCTTCACGTCCGAACACCCGACCTGATCGAGTATGGCCTCGGCATCCTCGCGTTCGGGAATATCCACCAGCCTGGAGAAGGGTGCCAACCGGCCAGCCCGGGAGGCCGCGGCCAGCAGCATGTTCTCCAACACGGTCTGTTCCGCAAAAAGCTGCGGAATCTGGAACGCTCGCGCGATTCCCAGCCTTGAGATGGCGCGCGGCGACTGGCCAAGCAAATCGCTGCCCTTGAATGTCACGCGTCCTGCCTGCGGCGCCAGATAGCCCGTACAGATATTCAGGAACGTCGTCTTGCCCGCACCGTTGGGGCCTATGATCGCCAGATTATCACCTTCAAAGACATCGAGGGCGATGCCGTCGGCAGCGACGACGCCACCGAACCGGATTTCGATGTCCCGAGCCGAAAGCAGGGCCCTCATTACGCAATCTCCCCGGCTTTACCGATCGACGATCGAGACCGCTTCTTGTTGACGCCACGAACGCGATTGCCGAGCTTGATCAGCAAACCAACGATGCCCGATGGCGCGAAGAGGATGATGCCAAGAAGCACGACCCCCAGCGTGAGCTGCCAGGTATCGCCCAGATAGGCTGCCGCCGTGACCCGGATGAATTCGAACACATAGGAACCGGCGAGCGCGCCCGTGACGTGTCCCGCACCTCCCAGTATGGCCACGAACACGAACTCGCCCGAGCGTGTCCAATAGGCATAGTCCGGCGTCGCGATACCCTGGAAGACGCCGACCAACGCTCCGCCAACGCCGGCCAGCACTGCCGAAACGACATAACCGATCAGCAATGTCCGCCGTGGCGATATCCCGAGATATTCCACGCGCGTCTCGTTGGTCTTGATTGCCTTCAATGCATGCCCGATCGGACTGTCGAGCAGGCGCCAGACGCCGTAGATCGAGACGGCCAGCAGGACGAGCGCCAGATAGTAGATGCCCAGCTCAAAATCCGAGCGTGAAAGCTGCTGACCGAAGAAGGTCGGCCGCGCGATCCGGAATCCGTCCGATCCCCCGGTGATATGAATGAATTTTTCGAGCAGCGAGAACAGCACCATCGAAAAGGCAAGGTTCAGCATGGCGAAGAATATGTAGCGATAGCGAACGACGAAGATCCCGACGAACAGGCCGGCGACGACGGACGCTCCCAGCGCCGCTACAAGCAGGATGACGATCTCGCCACCGCCACCCATCCATCGCCCGACGAAGCCGGCGCAGTACGCACCCACCGCGAAGAACATGGCGTGGCCGAAGGAGACCTGCCCCGCCTGGAGCAGGAGGATGATGCCGATCACCGGCAACGCCTTTGCGAAGACGATCGTTAGAAAGGCGTCCCATTGAGGGAAAAACAGTGGATTGATCGCCGCGAGCAACACGAGAGCGGGAAAGACGATGCGCATGATCATGATCAGATCTTCCTCGCAGTCGACTTGCCGAACAGGCCCTCGGGCCGGACAAGCAATACGAGCACCATGATGATGTAGGGCATCACCACCTCAAGCTCGGGAGCGAAGAAAACCGCCATTGAACGACCGAGACCGATCATCAGGGCCGCGACCGCCGCGCCCTCGATCTGGCCAAGTCCGGCCGTCGCGGCGACCGCGAAGGAGAGCACGATCATTTCCGCCCCCATTCCTGGCAGAACCGAGGTCGTGGGAGACGCCAGCGCTCCGCCTAACGATGCGAGGGTGACGCCGATAACAAAGGTGAGAAAGAACACGCGCCGCGCATTGATCCCCACGGCAGTCGCCGCCTCACGGTCCTCCGTCACCGCGACGATGATCGATCCGGCCAGCGTGTATCGCAGGAACCAGCGCAGTCCGAACAGAACTGCCAGTGCGACCAGCGGCAGGAAAAGCGTCTGGTAGGCGGTATAGGTGATACCCGCGATTTTGACGTTGCCAAGCAGCCGCAATGGCTCGGAGTAGAAATAGGGTTGGACGCCCCAGATCAGGCGCTGCGCATTGTCGAGTATCATGAAGACTGCAAATGTCACCAGAAGCTGAAGTGTTTCTTCATGTCCGTAGATGCGCTGGAGCAGGAAGCGCTCCATCAGACCACCCACAACGACGCCCACCAGCACAGCAGCGACGATAAACATCGGATATGCGAGCCAAGGCGAGAGGCCCGCGCTCGCCAGCGCACCTCCTATGCTGGCCGCTGCATATGCGCCGAGCGCATAGAAGCTGCCGTGAGCCACATTGAGGATGCGCATCACGCCGAAGACGAGGGTCAGCCCGACGGCGACCAGAAACACCAGCGAGCCATAGGCAATACCGTCGAGAGTAGCGAGAACGAGAACTTGCACGGAAGGAAGCCTCCTGGAAGCGGTTGGAAGCAGACGGCCGCGCCTCACCCAAAGATGAGCTCGGCGCGGCCAGGGAGGATCACTCCTCGTGCTTATATTCCGTGACTTCGGTGTCGATGAAGCTCGGGTCGAGCGTCCCGATCCAATCCAGCGAGTTCTCGCCGGCAGGCGCCATGATGTCAGCCGCGCCGAAGATCATCATGTCATCCATGATCGGGAAATCGTACCCGTCCACCGTCCGTGATACTCCGATCAGCTGGGCCTCCAGAGCCTGATTGTCCTCGCGGATCGTCAAGGGACGGCCATAGCCCTGGAATTCCAGGCCCTCCATGGCTTCGAGCACCTGAGCCCGGTCGGGGAATTTTCCGCCATTGGCATCCGCTGCCTTGTCGTAGGCCGCCTGCAGCGCCGCGAATGCCTGCGCCATGTGGAAGGCGGGGTAGATCGGATAGTTGCCGGTCCGCTTTCGGAAGCGCTCGACGAAGTCGCCCAGGTTCTTGTCGTCCCGCAATTCCGGGTGCAAGAAATAGTGGTCGCCGCGGGCGCCGATGATCACGCCGTCGGGCAGCACGCCGCCCAGACGCTGGATGGACGATTCAGCGAGCGGCAGCACGAATGTGGAATTCTGAAACAAGCCGCGCTGACTGGCCTGCTGGACCAACGTATCGAGATCGCCACCCCACGAGGTCGACAGGATCACGTCGGGCTGCGTGGCGAGCAGGCGGGAAATCTCAGCCGAAAAGTCGGGGGCACCGAGGCGTGGGAACAATTCGGCGACGACCTGGACATCCGGCTTCAGCTTCATCAGCGCGCTGGAGAACAGCTCCCAGCTATCGCGACCCCAGGCGTAGTCCTGGTTGATGACCGCTATCGTCTCGAAATCCGGGATTGTTTTCAGCAGGTAGAGCAGCGCAGCCATCATTTCCGGCGTCGCATTGGCCTGCGTACGGAAATTGTACTTGTATTCTGCCTCCTCGAAGATGCGCTGGGTGCCGCAGTCCCAGAGAATGTTGAGCACTTCCAGGTCTTCGAGCAGCGGCGTCAGGTTGATGCAGTTGCCCGACGAGATCGCGGCCATCATCACATCCACGTCGAGGTCCTGGACAAGCCGGCGGACCTCGGTCGTCAGTGTTTCGGCGCCGGCTCCCTCGTCGACGAAATGAAGCTCTACCGGCACACCTTGTATGCCGCCTGCCTCGTTGATGTTCTCGGCAATCATTTCGGCCGCCGCCTGCGCGGGAACGCCGAAGACAGACGCCGGACCCGACGTGAACGTCGTGATGCCGATCTTGATGTTCTCGGGCACGTCCTGGGCAAACGCGGTCTGCGCGACTCCCAGTCCAAGCACTGTCGCCATCGACAGAATGATACGTCTTGCCTTCACGGGTTCCTCCATATGATACGGCGCAATAGTTGCGCGCTCCTCCACTTCCGCGAAGGTCCTCGTCTTGTGCCAGCATTGCAAAGACAGATTCGCTTGGTGGGCTATAACGCGCCGATATAGCCGCAAGCGCGGTCCTCGACCTCGGAGCCCTTATAGGCGTGATGACGCTTTGCTATTGGCAATCGCGGCCGCTCGGGGCCGAGGAATTCGAAATCGACCCGCCTGGCATAGAGTGACCGATCATGTCCGAGATCGCGCAAGAGAATGTCATCCGAAACGTCGCCGCGACGCTCCAGCTCTTCTCCTGTTCCCACCCCGCCGATTTCGTTTGCCACCTCGCCCGAGCCTATGAGGACGAAAAAGGCGCGAACGCCCGCCAAGCGATCGGCCAGATCGGGCCTGCCCGCTGAAAGGGGCAGCCCGCGCTCGAAACGAACTGACCCACCCGCGCCTTCCTGCTCAGTCGTGCTTGAAGACGAGGGTCTTCAAAGTCGTGAAGTCGTGCAGCGCCTCGAAACCCTTTTCGCGGCCATGGCCGGATTTGCGTACCCCGCCGAAGGGCAGCTCGACACCGCCGCCCGCCCCATAGGCATTGATATAGACCTGCCCGGCTCGCACCTTGCGGGCAACGCGTGTCGCCCGCTTGGCGTTCGAACTCCACACGCCGGCGATAAGGCCGTAGTCGGTGCCATTGGCGATCGTGAGCGCGTCCGCCTCGTCCTCAAACGGTATGACCGAAAGGATCGGTCCGAACACTTCCTCGCGCGCCAGGCTGTTTGCCTGGGGCACCGGGCCAAACAGCCTCGGAGCCACAAAGAAACCGTTCTCGGGCGCGCCCTCGGCGATCTTGCCTTCCGCAAGAACGGCGATCCCGTCATCTGCCGCCTTCGCGCAGAAGCTCTCGACGCGACCCTTCTGGCGCAGGCTGATGAGGGGACCGAGATCGAGATCCATATCCGGAGTGCCGGCCTGCAACTTGCCGAAGCGTTCCGCCACCGCGCCGACGATCCGATCGTAGCCGGAACGCTCCACCAGCAGGCGCGACCCGGCCGAACAGGTCTGGCCAGCATTCTGCACGATAGCGTTGACGAGCGTGGGCAGCGCTTCGTCCAGATCGACGTCGGAAAAGACAATCTGAGGCGACTTGCCGCCAAGTTCCAACGTACACGCAATGTGGTTCTTGGCCGCTTCCGTCTGCACCAGCACACCGATCTCGGGGCTGCCGGTGAAGGAGAGGAAGTCGACGCCCGGATGCGAGATCAGCGCCTGCCCCGCTTCCGGCCCAAGACCGGGAACGACGTTGATCGCGCCGGCGGGAAAGCCTGCCTCGGCGGCCAGTTCCGTCAGGCGGAGGGGCGTCAGACAGGCTTCCTCGGCGGGCTTCATCACCACCGCGTTTCCGGCCGCCAGCGCCGGTCCGAGCGTGCGGCCGTACATCTGCGCCGGATAGTTCCAGGGAATGACATGGCCGATCACCCCGTGCGGCTCGCGCTCGGTGGCGACGAAATAGCCGTTGAGGAACGGGATGGTCGTACCGTGCCATTTGTCCGCGGCGCCGCCGTAGAATTCGAAGTAACGGGCACAAGCCGCAATGTCGGCCCAGGCCTGCTTCATCGGCTTGCCACAATCGCGCGCTTCCAACGCCGCGAGTTCGTCCGCATTGTCTAGGATCAGCAGGCCCAGCCGAGCAAGCAGCCGCCCGCGCTCGAACGCAGCGAGCTTTCCCCATTCCCCTTCATACGCGCGCCGTGCGGCCTTGACGGCACGGTCTATATCCTCCGGTCCACCGGCAGCGATCCGTGCGAAGACGCGTCCCTCGGCTGGCGCGACAACATCGATCTCCTTGCCGGACGCGGCCGGCGACCAGTGATTGTCGATAAAAACACCTTTCGATGCAGCGATGCCGGCATCTGATGAAACTTGGGCGTTCATGACGATTTTCCTTCCCCGTGTTCCTGCAGGCTCGCTTCCATATGGATGGTGCCGGAAACACCTTCGGTGATGAATTGGGAGCCGTTCTTCGACGATTGGCGGGCGCGTATCGGGTTCCCTGCGATCGCTGGCGATAATCCGCGATAGTCGAAGTGGCGCGGCGTTCGACCCATGCTTGCGGCCGCGAGATTGTAGAGCAAGGTGGCCTGCAACGGCCCGTGGACGACGAGGCCCGGATAGCCCTCCTCGCGCGTCGCGTAGTCCTGGTCGTAGTGAATGCGGTGGCCATTGAAGGTCAAAGCGGAATAGCGAAACAGCAAGGTTGGCGTCGTCTCCACCACCCAGGAGCCGTCGATCGTGTCCGTGAATCCTGCGTTCTCATCGGAGCGCTCGACCGACCGGCTGCTCTCAGGTTTCGCAGCTTCGCGATAGACGATGTCGTGCCGTTCGCGAATGGCGAGGCCGCGCCGCGTGCGGTAGTCGTGATGCATGACGACGAACCACAATTCGCCGCTGCGTCCCTGCTTGCGCATAATGGAACCGTTTGTCGATTCCCGCCTCACGCGGTCTCCCACGCGTATGGGTCCGTGGCTCTCGATCCTGCCGCCGGCCCACATCCGCCGTGGCAATGGTATCGGTGGGAGGTCGCGGTTTTTTGCGGGGTGCCCGTCCGCTCCGAGTGCCTCCACCGGCGCGATCGCCGGTGACAGGCACCAATGGATGCCGAGCGGTGCCTCTCCCTCGCCCACTGCAGCGAGGTAATGGGCGAACGTTGCCCGAAAGCTCGCGACCAGACGCGGCGTGACGACATCCTCTGCCTCGCTTTTGCGCCCGATCCATTCCGCGAATGGATTCTCGTCCATGCTGCTCATTCTGGCCTCGTTCAGTACGAGCGCGGCATACCGAGCACATGCTCGGACAGAAATGACAGGATCAGATTGGTCGAGATCGGTGCGACCTGATAGAGTCGCGTCTCCCGGAACTTGCGCTCCACATCATATTCCTCGGCGAACCCGAAGCCGCCATGCGTCTGGATCGCGGCGTTCGCGGCCTCGTTGGAGGCATCGGCCGCGAGCAGCTTGGCCATGTTCGCCTCGGCGCCACAATTCTCCCCCGCCTCGTAGAGCCTGATCGCCTCGCGGACCATGAGCTCGGCGGCCCGCATGTTGGCGTAGGCGCGCGCGATGGGAAACTGGATGCCCTGGTTCGCACCGATCGGGCGGCCGAAGACGTGGCGCTCCCCGGCGTAGCCGGCCGCCTTTTCGATCAGCCATTTGGCGTCGCCGATGCATTCGGCGGCGATCAGGATACGCTCGGCATTCATGCCGGATAGGATGTAGCGAAAGCCCTTGCCTTCCTCGCCAACCAGATTTTCTGCCGGCACACGCACATTGTCGAAGAACACTTCGGTCGTGGCGTGGTTCATCATCGTGCGGATCGGCCGGATGGAAAGCCCGTTCCCCCGCGCCTCGCGCATGTCGAGGATGAAGACCGACAGTCCGTCGGTCTTCTTGGCGACCTCGTCCTTCGACGTCGTGCGGGCAAGCAGGAGCATCAAGTCCGAATGTTCGGCGCGCGACGTCCAGATCTTCTGCCCATTGACGACATAGTGATCGCCCTCGCGCCGCGCGAAGGTGCGAATCGAGGTCGTGTCGGTGCCGCTCGTAGGCTCGGTGACGCCAAACGCCTGCATGCGCAACTCGCCCGAGGCGATGCCGGGAAGATACTTCTGTTTCTGCGCCTCGCTACCATGGCGCAGCACCGTACCCATTACATACATCTGCGCGTGGCAGGCGCCGCCATTGCCACCGGAACGGTGAATCTCCTCCAGCACCGCGGCAGCGGCTGAAAGCGTGAGGCCCGCCCCACCATATTCCTCCGGGATCAACGTCGCGAGATAGCCGGCCTCCGTAAGGGCATTGACGAAGGCTTCAGGATAGGCCCGTTCCACATCCAGTTCGCGCCAGTATTCCGCAGGATATCGCTCGCAGAGCTTCCGGACAGCTTCGCGAATTTCTTCGTGGTCTTGAGGGGTGAACATCGATTAGGCGCTCCGGGCGAAATGGGGACTGGGGTGATTGGCCGACGCAAACAACCCAAGGCTGCGCACAGGACGGTCGTTGACGAGGTCGAGGATCGCAGAAACCAGATCGCTGGCCTTGCCTGCCGGCATGCCCCCCTCGACAAGAAGCCCATGCGCCTTGGCTGAAAGTTCGTTCGCGCTCACCGGATTCTCCGGATCGCCCTTCGTTTCGTTCCGGACTGCCTTAAGCACGCGGCGATCGCTGGTCTCGACTCTGACTTCTGTGCCGCAGGCTTTCGGATAGGCGCCGTTCACCGACGGGGACAGGTGAAGATCAACCTTTGAGCGTTGCTCCGCAATTCGCGCTCGCGACGAGGCATCGAAGCTCGTCTGCTCCATCTTGCCGTCGCATAGGGCGACTGCGGCGCAGTGCTGAAGCGAGAACTTGGCGCTATAAGCGCCCTGCGGGTCCGGCCGGTCGCAGACATCGAGTGCCGCCTGGTAGGCACCGACCGACACCTTGAAAATTTCGGCCCCCTGAAGACGGCTGTGAAGCTCAATCGCCGCGTCGATGGTCGGATGGGTATGGCGGCAACATGGCCAGGGCTTGATCGACGTTCTGGTGAGCTCCCACGGCCCGTCCGGAGCGGCGGTGATCGCCGAGGGATCTGGGTCGCGGCACAAGCCAACATAGAAGCCCTTGTCCCCTTCCAGTATATCGGCTGCGCCGGTGAAGCCTTCCGCCGCCAGAAGCGAGGCCAGTACCCCCGATTCCGCACCGCGCGCCGTGTGCAGATGCTTCGACATGGCGCCCGATTCCAGGAACTGCCACAGGCCGGATGATTGCGTGCCGGCATTGCCAAGCGCCCATACCGCCTCCTTGTCGGAAAGGTCGATCAACTCGGCAACCGCCATCGCCGAGCCGAAAGGACCGCAGGTCGAGGTGTTGTGCCAGACCCTGTAATGCGTCTTGCCGACGGACATGCCGACCCGGCAGCATGCCTCATAGCCGGCCAGAACCGCCTTTAGAAAGGCGATACCGCCAAGATCGCGGCTTTCGGCTGCGGCCCACGCCGCGGGGATCACCACGCAACCGGGATGAGTGACGGAATCGCGGTGCAGATCGTCCATTTCCAGAATGTGCGACAAGCCGCCGAAATAGAAGGCACGGCGGGCCATGTCGCCGCTCGCAGGCGGCGCAACCGCGCTCAGCATGCGCGCCGGCTCACTTTCGGCTGCACCCAGCGCACAGGCCACGGTATCGAGCACGAACATCGCCGCGCTTTGAAGATCCGCATCGACCACCGGCTTGGCGCGGATCAGACCTATCAGTTCCCGTGTCAGGCTCATTGCGTGCCTCCTGCCGATGCGCGCGCTTCGGGACGTGAGGATTTGTCGGTGCCGAATTCCTCGCGGATGCTTTCGCTATGTTCTCCGAGTGCCGGAACCCTGCCGAGTTCGGGTCGCCGCCCGTCAACGATGACCGGCGGCGCGATAAGCTCGGCGGTACCTGTTGTCGTCTCGACATTCGCTACGGTCACACTGCGGTGGACCAAAAGGTCTCCCATGTTCGAGACACGGCCATAGGCGATGCGCACCCGGTCGAGCAGTTCGGCGAGTTCCGCGAAAGACCGGTGAGAAAACGATTCCTGCACGCGCGCATCTGCGGCCGGGCGGTTTGCGACACGCGCATTGTTGGTGGCAAAACGCGGATCGGATGCCAGGCTAGGATCGCCGAGCACAGTCTCGCATAGCACCGTCCATTCGCGGTCGTTCTGGATCGAGATCAATATGTCGCTGTCAATGGTGTGGAACACGCCATAGGGCGCAATCGACGGATGGGCCAAGCCGGGACGCGGCGGCTCGCTTCCGCCATATTTGCGCGCAAGGTACGGGACGTTCATGAATTCGGCCATCGTATCGAACAGCGAAAGCTGAATATGACTTCCGTTGCCCGTCTTCTCCCGTGCATAGAGCGCCTCTACGATCGCAGCATACGCGGCCTGCCCCGTCGAGATGTCGCAGATCGACACGCCGACACGGGTAGGACCCGATGTTTCCGAACCCGTGATCGCGGAGAGTCCCGCATCTGCCTGCACGAGAAGGTCATAGGCCTTGCGCGTGTGGTCGGGGGTCCCCGGCGCATAGCCGGCGATGTCGCACACGACGAGGCGTGGGAAGCGGCGGCGCAGATCACCGCTGCCGATCCCCAGCCTGTCGGTCGCGCCGGGCGCGAGATTCTGGATGAAGACATCGGCCCTTGCGAGCATCTCTTCGACCAGTGCGAGGTCACAAGGCGTCTTGAGATCGACGACGCAGGACTCCTTGCCGCGATTGTTCCAGACAAAGTAGCTGGCGAGCCCGTTCACATAGGCGTCATAGCTGCGGGCGAAATCGCCCTCCGGCCTTTCGAGCTTGATGACCCTGGCACCCGCATCCGCCAACCGTGAGCTGGCCATCGGAGCTGCCACCGCCTGTTCGAGCGCAACAACAAGGATTCCCTCTAGCGGGCCCGCCACGGCGTTCTCCCATGCCTCGTTCCATTTGCCCCAGAACACACACTGCGGCATCGAGACGGTCAAATACCGTTTCTGAATGAGGGCTATAGCGAAGTCTTGCCCCCTTTCTCTCAACGCCCCGGAACCAGGGGTTCAGGACGCTGCGTCGTTTAGGGATAGAGTGCGGGCCGATGGGATTCGTCGGAAAGGGTCGCTGTCCACTGCTTCGTGCGAACCAGATCCCGCAGGATCTCCCAGGCCAGTTGGCCGATGGCGCGGGGCGCCGCGGCAAGTGGTCGTTCAGTCGAATACGCGAGATAGACCTTGCGCGTTATCATCGGATCCATGAACCGCCATGCACGGAACACGCCGCCTTCGACCTCCCTGTCGATGGCCATCCGCGGAAGAATGCCATAACCCACTCCGCGATCCACCAGCCTCTTGATCTGATTGTATGAATCGATCTCGATCTCAGGAGTTATCGCAATGTGCGCCGCCGTGGCGCTGCTTTCGATCAGATCGCGCAGCCCATGCCTCGGCCCAGGCACCACCAGAGGCAAATCAGCAATGTCGGCGAGCCGGATCGTTTCCGGTTCGGATTTGATGCGGCCCACGTAGTCCTTGCTGGCGAAGAGGCAGATCTCTTCCGACAGCCCCAAATGAACCGCCAGCCCCCTCGGATCAGCCGTGGCATAGATCATCGCCAGGTCCAGTTCGTCACGACGGAGCCATTCGAGCACATATCCGCTCATCGCTTCCACGACACGGATCCTCACATCCGGGTAACGGAGCTTTGCCGCTTCGATCAAAGGCACCGCGAGCAACTCACTTACCGTGCCCGGCATGCCGAAGCGCACTTCCCCTCGCGGAAGGGCAAATGTACCTCTGACACTGTCGGGGATCTCGGCAAAGTCGGCAAGGACGCGCTTGGCATGGACATGGAGCCGGCTGCCTGCCTCGGTAGCCTCAACGCCGCGCGCCGTTCGATGCAGCAGCGGGATACCTAGCTCTTCCTCAATGCGCTTGACGTGTTGGCTGATTGCCGGCTGGGCGACATGGAGAACCTGTGCCGCCTTGGAAAACGACCCACTCTCCACGACCTGGGCGAAGTAGCGTAATTGCCTGAGATCCACCGGTCGACTTCTCCCCAATCAAGCATTCGGCGTGATTCAGCCTATATCCATTCGTTATAGAGAATGGGTTTGTCGCTTGCAATTTTCTCTAGCCCGGCCGGTTTGCGCCATTTGCACTGAGCCCAGGATGTCAGGTCAGGTTCAACAAAAGCGAGCGGCGTCGCGCCCTTGTGCAGGGACTGTTGGCGAACAGGTGCTCCGGGCCGGTCTTCGGGAGTACGAATTCGACGACCGGTGCATAGCTGCTGAAGGAGTCGACAGGGGCACGCTCCCGCCGCCGGGATGCTGCCGAGGCTATCACCGTTCGCCTGGATCAGAATAGCGGCGCCGTCCGGCATCCACTGCACGACGCTTGTGCTCTTGGCGCGCACGATGTGGTGGCCTATCCCTACCGTGTTGATCGATCGTCGATGTCGATACAACTGGCCAAAGACGGAGTGGGCGTCGCGCTGGACAGCACGTCGATCGCATTCGACGATCTGGCGAGCGGCGCACTGGTTCCGCTTTCGGCTGAGTTCGACGTCATCGAGTTTCCGGGTTACTGGCTGGTCTGCCCCTCACGACACATGAACCGACGGGCGGTGCGATTGTTTTCCGAGTGGGTTTCTGGGATCGGCAATCGCGATACCGTCCGTGCACGGGATTTTCTGACCGGTCGGGGATTTCAGATCACGTTCGAGCGCAGGCCGCATTTCTTAACACGGGACTAATGGGCAACGGGCCCCGGTGCCTCACGCCAATTAGCACCGATGCTTTCCGCTCTCTTGGCCGCGATGGGTATGTCGGCGAACGCAGTGATCTTGGCCGCCTGTAGCGGCTGCGGGATCGAGGGCAAATGCCACTTGCCGAATCTTCGCTATCCGCAAAAAGGCGCTCAACAAGGCTCGGAAGTGGCCACGTCACAACAATACAGGTGCCGACCTGGCGCTCCACTGCAACAGGTCTGAGATCCGAAGCCGACTGGCGGCTTCCGGCGCCCAACAGATCATGCGGCTACGCCGCCAGAAGCCGAGAGAACAATCGAAGCCTATAGCGTATTTCCGGTAGGTGTGGGGATTGACGGTAGCGGTCCTCCGCTACCACCGAACTTCAATAACTTATTGATTTTCCAAAAAAACTTTTAGAAGTATGCTGCGAACAAATCCTACAAAAGCCTAAGCCGTTGTTTTTCTTTGGAATGGCTGTCGGGGGTTCAATGCAGGCCGCTACCAAAGTGGGCTCCTAACCGGAGCCGCGATCCCGCCTTACGGAGCGATCCCCACCGTGCTAGTTAGCCAAACGTCAGAAGGCCGGAAGGCGGTAGCCGTGTGGACTACGTCATCTATGCGGCGAGGCTGTCCACTGGCTGCTTCGCGCCCGAACTAAGCTGCAAAGCCCGGAATCTCCGATCCTGCAAGCAGCCTTCGTTCACCTAAGCGCCCGTCGGGCGTTGCCGCGAGTTTCTCGGCGCCGTAGATGTGCGGCGCCCAATTAACCTCGAACCCCGAGCCGCGTCATCTTCTCCCAGAGCGTCGAACGACCGATACCGAGTAATTCGGCCGCCTTGATGACCTGGCCGTCGGTCTGTTCGAGCGCGCGTTCGATCTGCCGCCGCTCGGCCGCGTCGCGGACGTCGGCCAGCGGGAGGAAACCCGGCCTGGGCCCGTTCCCAGGGCGATCCGGGAAGAGGTCGCCGGGCATGATCCATTCCGACGCCGTTAGCGCGACGGCGCGGTCGACGCGGTTGCGCAGCTCTCGAACGTTGCCGGGCCATGGATGCGCCAGGGCTGCTTCCTCCGTCAGGGCGCTGAAGCCACGGATACGGGCATCGGAGCGTGCGGTGGCGTTCTCCAGGAAGCGATCGAGCAGCCAGACGATGTCCTCCGGCCGCAGCCTGAGCGGCGGTATGTCGACGGGTAGCACGGCCAGCCGGAAGTAGAGGTCCTCGCGGAAGCCGGATGCCTGTCCTGGCTCCAAGGCGCGGTGCGTGGCCGCGACAATCCGGGCGCGGAAGGGAACGGCTGTCTCACCGCCTAGCCGCGTGAAGGATTCGTTCTCCATGAGGCGCAGCAGCTTTGCTTGAAGGGCGGCCGGCATGTCGCCGATCTCGTCGAGGAAAAGCGTGCCGCCGCGGGCGCGTTCTGCATAGCCGAGATGGCGCTGATGGGCACCGGTGAAAGCGCCCTTCTCGTGGCCGAAGAGCTCACTTTCCAGCAGATCGGCCGGGATCGCCGCGCAGTTCACCGCGACGAAGGGCTGCTCAGCGCGAGCTGAAACCTGATGCAGGAGCCGCGCTGCGACCTCCTTGCCGGATCCGGTCTCTCCGGTAATCAATACCGGCAGGTCGTGCGCGGCGTAACGATGGATCAGGTCTTCGGCGTGCTGGATCGCCGGCGATTGGCCCAGCATGTACTCCTTCAACCGCATGCCGGAGCGGTTGCTGCGCCGCCCGCTCTCGATCCGCTTCAGGAAATCGTCCATGGCGAAGGGCTTGGTCATGAAGTCGACGGCGCCGCAACGCATCAGGCGCATTGCCTGGTCGATCTCGGCGAATCCGGTAACGAACAGGAAGGGCGGCGTGTCAGGCTGCCGGCTCATCATCTCGAACACAGCCTCACCGGACATGTCCGGCAGCCGGATGTCGCAGATCACGAGGTCGAGCGAGCCCGCGGCACGTCCCAGTCCCGTGACTGCCTCACGTCCCGTTTGCCACCAGGTCACGTCCCAGCCTTCGAGTTCCAGTCGCTGGACGATGGAGCCGCCCATCACCGGATCATCCTCGACCAACCCCGCGCGTGCACGCTCAAGCGGCATGGCTGCGCTCATTGTGCGTTTCCTCCATGATTGGCATGGTCAGCGTGACGACCGATCCGACCGGCAGCCTGGCTTCCACGGTTGCCTTGCCTCCACAGGCGTCGACCATGCGGCGGACCATCCAGAGCCCCAATCCTTTTCCGGCGCGGACCGCCGGCCCAGGATCGTCGTCGCCCAGTATCGCGATAGAATCCCTGGGCATGCCTGGACCTTCGTCGGACACTGAAATCGTCAACCGGTGCGCCGTCCGCGCGACGCTCAGACCGATCACGCCGGCTTCCGGGGTGGCTGCGCTGGCGTTGAGCAGCAGATTCAGGACCGCCTGTCGCACCGGGCCGCCGGGGATCTGAGCGGTGAACCCGGTAGGCCAGTCGACCCGCCAGTCCAGTCTCTGTCTGCGCCGGCGCAGTTCCGGCTTCATTAGCACTTTGACATCCTCGAGATCGTCGGCGCCGAGTGGCCGGGCCGATCGTTCCGGACGATAGGTAGCAAGGGCGGCTTCGACGACCTCGCGAATGCCGTTCAGCCCGCGCTCGATCAGGCTGATCGAGGTGTCGCGCACGCCGGGCGTCCTGCCGTGCGTCTTCAGCGTGTCGATGGCGTTGAACAGGCCGCCGAGAGGATTGTTAATCTCGTGCGCCATGCCGGAAGCCAGCCGTCCGAGGCTCGCGAGCTTCTCCTCCTCGGAAAGCTGCATGGCGAAATTGGCACGCTCGCGCTCGGCGTGGACGAGCGCGTTGTAGCCGTTGAAGAGGCTCGCCACCTCGCCGCCGCGCGAGGGGAACTCCCGTGCCGGAATGGGCTCGGCAACGCCGTTTGCGGCGGCCCGCATATGATCCTCCAGCACCCGCATCGGCATGATCATGCGGCGGGCCAGCAGAAATCCGCCAAGCGAGAAGATCGCGGCGAGGATGCCATTGGTGACGAGCAGCGTCACCAGGATCTCGCGGCGTTCGGCGAAGATGTGCGAGGCATCGAAGGCCGTGTGGATCGCACCGATCTTCTGACCCTGATAGACGAGGTCGCGATAGGCGAAGCCGGTGTCCGCCTCGCGGTCGAAGGTCACCGTGGTCGCACCGTAACGCGAGGCATATGCTTCCGGCAACTCCGAGAAGGACGGGATGCGGGTCGGGTCGGTGGCCGCCAGGACCTTGCCGTCGGCGCCGGTGACGACGGCCTCGATCGGCGAGAGCGCCTGGTAGGATTTCTGCGATCGATCGAGCGCGTCGAAGACCTCCCACACATCGCCGCGCAAGACGGCCGGCAGAACGGCCGCGGTCAGACCGTCGAGATAGCTGCCGGCGAGACCGTCGAGCGAGGATTGCTGCGTGCGGGAAAGGCGGTCGAGCACCCGCTCGGAGATCACCGCGCTGATCCCCACCATCAGCAGCGCCACCAGGATCGGCACCCGATAGGAAACTGGAATGGCGCGAAGGCGACGGAAAAACCTCATCCGAACCGCCTCACCGCATCGACCTTGGCGGCGATCGCGTCGAACAGGGCCGGCTCGGTGGCGACGAATCCATCCAGTCGCAGCAGCGCCAGCACCTTTCGGCCTTCTTCGTGCCGATCCATCGCCGTCAGCGCTTCCTTCAGCCGCGTGACGCGCGGATCGCCGGCAAGCGCCCTGGACGCGGCCACGGGAGGAAAGCCGAGCCATTCGGAACGGCGCACGATCCGGGTCTGATCCACGAGGTTAGGTTCCATCTCACGCATCACGTCCCATACGTAGCCGTCGACGCTGCCGGATTGGGCGAGACCTGACGCGACGGCGCGGATCACGTTGCGGTGGCCGTATGTGTAAAAAGTGCGAGCGAAGAAGCCTTCGGGTTTCAACCCGTTCTCGGCGAGAAGCGCACGCGTGACGAGGAAGCCGGAATTGGAGTCGGGATCGGAGAAGGCATGGATGTCGCCCTTCAGGTCCTCCCACCGCTCGGTCGGACTGTCTGCGGCAGCGATCAGGTAGGATTGGTACAGCGGCTTGCCATGCCAGGAGGGCGTGGCGACGAGATCGAGTTCGGTCTTGAACTGGACATAGGGATAGCCGCAGATCCACGCCGCATGGAGTTGACCCGCCACGAGCAAGGCCGTGATTTCCTGATAGGTGCGTCGGCTGACAAGTTCCACGGGCTCGCCGATCGCCTCGATGAGATAGGCACGAAGAAGCGCAAGCAGTTCGAGGTCGTTAGAGAGGAAAACCGGCGTCAGGCCGAACTTGAACCCGTCCTGTGCGGAGACCGAGCCGGGCGACAGCGCGAGCGACGCGGCTGCGCCGCTGCACAGCACAAGCAGCGAACGGCGCGTGAGTCCCTGGCTCGTGGCTGGGTACCGAGCGGTCAAATCGTCGATCCTCCCTGCCGGACAGACTAGCGCCACCAGCCGCTGAAATCGACCGGAATCCTGCAATTCCCGCTCTGTCCGGGTTTCCGGACCAACGGCAGCGCAGCATGTCCGGAAATTCGGACACATGTTTTCGGCATATACCGCAAGGCCTTGCATTCGCTTGCGCCGGCCGTCGCATGTCAACTGGCACCGTCCTTGCTCCCTCCCCTGCGTACCCAGTCGCAAACCAGGGAGGATGGAATGGATCGCTGCAACAAATTGATCGATGTCGGCCGCCGACAGTTTCTGCGAGGCGGAGCGCTTGCCGCCGCAGCCTCCGCCACCGCCGTCACGCTTCCGGCCGCACCGGCCAGGGCGCAGGCGGCTCTCGCCCGCGTGGACTATCCTTCGAACCGCCTCGGCAATATCGCCGACCTGGCCGTCAACGAACCTTTCGACGTCACCTATCCCGACGAAGAGGCACCCGGCGTGCTGCTCAAGCTCGGCACGCCTGTCGAGGGCGGCGCGGGGCCGGACGGTGACATTGTCGGTTTCTCCACCGTATGTCCGCACAAGGGATACCCGCTGAACTACAGCGCCGACGACCGCACGCTGAACTGCCCCGGCCACTATTCGCGCTTCGACTGCGAAGCCGGGGGCCAGCAGATATGGGGGCAAGCGACGCAGAACCTGCCGCAATACGCGCTGCGCGTGGACGAGAAGGGCGACATCTACGCCGAAGGCGTGGATGAGCTCCTCTACGGCCGCCTGTCGAACGTGCTCTGAAGGAGGAAAAACATGGCCTATAAGAGACAGATCGATCGCCTGCCGATCATCCCCGCCAATGCCAGGAAACAGAACGTCGTTTGCCATTACTGCATCGTCGGCTGCGGCTATCATGCGTATTCCTGGCCCGCCAACAAGCAGGGCGGCACTGCGCCCGACCAGAACGCCTTTGGCGTCGACCTCTCCGAGCAGCAATATGCCGAGACCGACGCCTGGTATTCGCCGTCCATGTACAACATCGTCAAGCAGGACGGCAAAGACGTCCACATCGTTATCAAGCCCGACCATGAATGCGTCGTGAACTCCGGGCTCGGCTCGGTGCGCGGCGCGCGCATGGCCGAAATGAGCTATTCGCAGGCCCGCTCCACCCAACAACAGCGGCTGACCGATCCACTGGTCTGGCGCTATGGCCAGATGCAGCCGACGTCCTGGGAAGACGCGCTCGACCTCGTCGCGCGGGTGACGGCGCGCGTGGTCGCCGACAAGGGTGAGGACGCGCTGTTCGTCTCCGCTTTCGACCATGGCGGTGCCGGCGGCGGATATGAGAACACCTGGGGCACCGGAAAGCTCTATTTCGGTGCGATGAAGGTGAAGAACATCCGCATCCACAATCGCCCCGCCTACAATTCGGAGGTCCATGCGACCCGCGACATGGGCGTGGGCGAACTCAACAACTGCTACGAGGATGCCGAGCTCGCCGATACGATCATGGTCGTCGGCGCCAATCCGCTCGAGACCCAGACCAACTACTTCCTCAACCACTGGGTCCCCAACCTGCGCGGTTCCTCGCTCGGCAAGAAGGACGAACAGTTCTCTGGCGAACCGCACGACCGCGGCCGCATCGTCATCGTCGACCCGCGCCGCACCGTGACTGTCGCTGCCTGCGAGGCGGAAGCGGGCGCGGAGAACGTGCTGCATCTGCAGATCAAATCCGGCACCGACCTGGCTCTGTTCAACGCCCTCTTCACCGAGATTTCCGAGCAGGGATGGGTGGACCAGGAATTCATCGACGCCAGCACCTCCGATCAGGAAGGCGAAGGCGACGGTTCCGATCCCGCCCGGCCCGGCGTGCTGACCAGCTTCGCGGCAGCCCGTGAAGGCAACAGGGTCGCGATCGAGGAAGCTGCCGAGATCACCGGCGTGTCCGCGGACGACATCCGCAAGGCGGCCGCATGGATCGCCGAGCCGAAGGAAGGCGGAGCCCGCCGCCGCACAATGTTCGCTTATGAAAAGGGTCTGATCTGGGGCAATGACAACTACCGCACCAATGGCGCGCTCGTGAACATCGCGCTGGCCACGGGCAATGTCGGTCGCCCGGGTGGCGGGGTGGTTCGGCTCGGCGGCCATCAGGAAGGCTATGCCCGTCCGGCCGATGGGCATGTCGGCCGCCCGTCGGCCTATGTCGACCGCCTGCTGATCGAAGGTCAGGGCGGCGTGCACCACATCTGGGGCTGCGATCACTACAAGACGACCCTCAACGCGGCCGAGTTCAAGCGTGTCTACAAGCAGCGCACCGACAAGGTGAAGGACGCGATGAACGCCGTGCCCTACGGCGACCGCGACGCCATGGTGGAGGCCATCGTGGCAGCGATCGACGATGGCGGATTGTTCGCGGTGGACGTCGACATCGTGCCGACCAAAATCGGCGAGGCCTGCCATGTGATGCTGCCCGCCGCGACATCCGGCGAGATGAACCTCACCTCGATGAACGGCGAGCGGCGCATGCGGATCACCGAGCGCTACATGGATCCGCCCGGACAGGCGATGCCTGACTGTCTGATCGCGGCACGTATCGCCAATCACATGCAGCAGGTCTTCACAGATCTCGGCAAGGCTGACATTGCGGCCAATTTCGACGGCTTCGAATGGGAGACCGAGGAAGACGCCTTCATGGACGGCTACCACGCGACCGCGCATGGCGGCGAGCATGTCACCTACGAGCGCTTGAGGGCGATGGGAACCAACGGTTTCCAGGAACCCGCAACGGGCTTCGAGGACGGCAAGATCGTCGGAACCCAGCGTCTTTACACCGACGGCAAGTTCGGAACGGAGGACGGCAAGGCGCGGTTCATGGTCACGGCGTGGCGGGGCCTGCAGGCGCCTGGCAAGACCGAGCAGCAAGCCGCCTATCCGTTCCTCATCAACAACGGGCGCGCCAACCAAGTGTGGCAATCGGCCTATCTGGACGTCGAAAACGACTTCGTCATGGACCGCTGGCCATTCCCGTTCATCGAGATGCATCCCGACGACATGGCCAAGATCGGTGTCAAGGAAGGCGACCTGGTCGAGGTTTACAACGACGCGGGCGCGACGCAGGCGATGGTCTATCCGACGCCATCGGCAAGGCCCGGCGAGACGTTCATGCTGTTCGCCTACCCGACAGGCGTACAGGGCAACGTTGTCAATGCGGGGACGAACGAGCTGCACATCCCCAACTACAAGCAGACCTGGGGCAACATCCGCAAGATCGCCGATGCACCAGCGTCGGTCGCCCACCTGTCCTTCAAGTCGAAGGAATACAGCGCCGCTTGATCGCATGTCGCCACCACGCCGCCGGGACAATCCCGGCGGCAACCTCGACAGCTACCCGGAGTTCATAGTGAGACCTTTCATCATCAAGGCCGCAGCGGTTGCGGCATCGTTGCTCGCTGCGTCAATTGCCCATGCCCAAGACGTTGAGGCCGGAAAGGCGGCCTTCCGCAAATGTGCCGCCTGCCACGCCACGGACACGACCACCAACAAGGTCGGGCAGCATCTCGGTGATGTCGTTGGCCGCACCGCGGGCACGGCGGAAGGATTCAATTTTTCGCCTGCAATGAAGAAGGCCGGCGAGGAAGGTCTCGTCTGGGACGAGGCGAACCTCAAGAAGTATCTCGCTGCTCCCCGAGCCAAAGTCCCCGGCACCAAGATGGCCTTTGCCGGCATCAAGAAACCAGACGAACTGGCAAATCTCGTCGCCTATCTGGAGACCTTGCAGGAGTGACCATGTCCTCGACCGCGCTCGCGCTTTCGAATCCTTGCGAAGCTGGTGCCACCGGGGCGGTCATGCCGGTTGATATCGCCGCGGCCAAGGCGATTGCCGCAGCGGTGCCCGTCGCGGAGACCGAAACGATCGACCTGCTAGCCTCAATTGGGCGCGTGCCGGCGTCAGAAGTGGCCGCAAGGCTGGACCTGCCGCCGTTCAACGCATCCGCGATGGACGGCTATGCGGTGAAGGCGGACAACTTCTTGAAACCTGGTCCGTGGCGGCTCCGGGTCGCGGGGCGCATCGTGGCGGGCGACGTTCCAAAGCGATCCTACGAAGGCGCGGTCCGCATCCTGACCGGGGCGCCGGTTCCGCAGGGATTCGATGCCGTCATCATGCAGGAGAAATGCCGCGTCGAGGGCGGCGTCATCGTTGTCAGCGAAAGACCGCGCGCGGGGCAGAACGTGCGGATCGCCGGGGAAGATTTGCGCCGCGGCGATCTGCTTGTGAAGCCGGGCGACCTCCTGAAGGCCCAGCAGCTTGCGCTCCTTGCCGGACAAGGGATGGCCGAGATCGAAGTTCGGCGGAAGATCCGCATCGGCCTGATCTCGACGGGCACCGAGCTGCGCGAACCGGGCCAACCGCTTCATCCGGGACAGATATTCAACTCGAACCGCGTCATGCTGCGGGCCAGCCTAGACTCGTGCCGCTGGGCTGAGGTGTTCGACTTCGGCATCGTTCCCGACACACGCGAGACGATCGCCGAGACCGTGGCCGAGGCATCGACGCACTGCGATGCGATCATCACGACAGGAGGCGTCTCGGCTGGAGAGGAAGACCATGTCACCTCTGTTGTGGCTGCCGGGGGCGGCAGGCTCGATGTCATGAAGGTTGCGATGCGTCCCGGCAAACCGGTGAAGGTCGGAAGGCTTGACCGAGCGCTATTCCTCGGCCTTCCCGGCAATCCGAACGCCACGCTCGTCACCTTCCGTATGATCGCGCTCCCGGCGCTCCGGAAGCTGGCGGGCCTGTCGAACACGGCGCCGATCTGGGCGCTGGCCATCGCCGATTTCGCTTACGAGAAGCGTGTTGATCGCACGGAATTTGTCCCAGTGCGCCTCGGTGCAGGACGTCCGGACGGGTTACCACGCCTGACCATGCTCGGGCGCGGATCCTCCGCCAGCCTGAGGGCGATCTCGCAAGCCGAGGGGATTGCGCTGCTGCCGCCCGGCGTAGACCGTGTCGAGCCGGGGATGCGTCTCGCGTTCGAAGCGATTTAGGCCTTTTCCTCATTGTCTCATCATGCTAACTGCCAATAAGTCGATTCATCGAGAAAGGCAGATGTATGGACAAGAAGGCATCGCTGGCCGCACTGGCAGCCCTCGGGCAGGAGACGCGGCTCGATATCTTTCGCCTGCTGGTTCGGGCGGGCACTGAGGGTATTCCCGCGGGCGAGATCGCGACCGGTGTGGGCGCGGTCCAGAACACGACATCCTCGCATCTGAAGATCCTGACCCATGCCGGCCTTATCCGTCCCAAGCGGGATGGGCGCATCGTTCGCTACGTCGCCGACATGACCGGCTTCCGCGATCTGCTCGCCTACCTGATGGAAGACTGCTGCAATGGTTCGCCTGAACTCTGCCGCCCCGTCATCGACGCCGTCACCTGCGATTGCTAGGAGCAACCGACATGTCCGAGAAAATCTACAACGTTCTCTTCCTGTGCACCGGAAATTCCGCCCGTTCCATCCTTGCCGAGGCGATCCTGCGCAATCTCGGCGCCGGCCGCTTCAACGCGTTTTCCGCAGGCTCGCAGCCAAAGGGTGAAGTGCATCCCTTCGCGCTTGAACTGCTCCATAGCCTGAAGCAGGACACGTCCTTTGCGCGATCGAAGAGCTGGGACGAATTCGCGGGGCCGGATGCGCCGACAATGGATTTCGTCTTCACCGTCTGCGACAACGCGGCCAACGAGGCTTGCCCGGTCTGGCCGGGGCAGCCGATGACCGCGCATTGGGGCGTGCCGGATCCAGCCGCTGCCGAAGGCACGGACGCTGAGAAGCATCTCGCCTTTGCCGAGGCCTATCGGCAGTTATCGAACCGGCTCTCGGCCTTCCTCGCCCTGCCGCTCACCTCGATCGACCGGATGTCGCTGCAGACGAAGCTCCGCGACATCGGACAAGACCGGTCGATGGCTGGCTGAAGGATTCCACCATGACAGACACGACATTGGTGTCGGGCCGCGCCGCGCCCGGCGGTATCGGCTTCTTCGAGAAGTGGCTCTCTGTGTGGGTGGCGCTCTGCATCGTCGCCGGCATCGCGCTCGGCACCTTGCTGCCGGGCGTCTTCGGCGTCCTCGCCGGGATCGAATATGCTTCCGTCAACCTGGTCGTCGCAGTCCTGATCTGGGCGATGGTCTTCCCGATGATGGTCAATGTCGACTTCGCCAGCCTGCGCCACATCGGTGATCGTCCCAAGGGCCTGATCTTGACGATCGCGGTGAACTGGCTGATCAAGCCGTTCACGATGGCCGCACTCGGCGTACTCTTCTTCGAACACATCTTCGCGCCGTGGATCGAACCTGCCGATGCACAGCAATATATCGCCGGCCTGATCCTGCTGGGTGCTGCGCCCTGCACGGCGATGGTGTTCGTCTGGAGCCAGATGACGCGCGGCGACGCGACCTACACGCTGGTGCAGGTTTCGGTGAACGACGTCATCATGATCTTCGCATTCGCGCCGATCGTGGCGCTTCTTCTGGGTGTGACGGACATCGTCGTGCCCTGGGCGACGCTCATCCTGTCCACGGTTCTCTACGTCGTCATTCCGCTGGTCGCCGGCGCGCTCACCCGGAATTGGCTGGTCGGCCGCGCCGGCGGCGGCGGGAATGCCGAGCGCGCCGTGTCGGAGTTCACGGGACGCCTCAAGCCGGTCTCGGTCATCGGCCTGCTGGCGACCGTGGTGCTGCTGTTCGGCTTCCAGGGTAACGTCATCCTGGCCAACCCCATGCTCATCGTGCTGATCGCGGTGCCGCTGGTGCTCCAGTCCTATGGCATCTTCGCCATCGCCTATGCGGCGGCCAAGGCGTGGAAGGTGCCGTTCAACGTCGCCGCGCCCTGCGCGCTCATCGGCACGTCCAACTTCTTCGAATTGGCGGTGGCGGTGGCGATCAGCCTGTTCGGTCTGCATTCCGGCGCGGCACTCGCCACCGTGGTCGGCGTTCTCGTGGAGGTGCCGGTGATGCTGTCGCTTGTCACCTTCGCCAACCGCACCCAGCACTGGTTCCCGAAGGGCTGACATGACCATCACGATCTACCACAATCCCGACTGCGGCACCTCGCGCAACACGTTGGCCATGATCCGCCGGTCCGGCGAGGAGCCGGAGGTGATCGAGTATCTCAAGACACCGCCCTCGCGCGCGCGGCTGCTCGAACTGATCCCGGCCATGGGCATCGCACCGCGCGACCTCCTGCGCGAGAAAGGTACGCCCTACGCCGAGCTCGGTCTCGGCGACACGAAGTGGACCGACGACGAGTTGATCGATTTCATGATGGTCCATCCGATCCTCATCAACCGGCCAATCGTCGTCACTCCTCTTGGTACGAAGCTGTGCCGACCTTCGGAGACCGTGTTGGATATCCTGCCCAATCCCGATATCGGCCCCTTTACGAAGGATGACGGCGAGGTCGTCATCGATGCGGACGGCCGGCGCGTTCTTTGAACTTCGAAAAAAATAGAAATAGAGTTGACTGCGCACATGCGCGGCGCTAATCATATTTCCAGAAAACTCGAAATAAAGCAGCGTTCGACGCTGCTGCGTGTGTCCTGGAGAATGCAAATGACCGATACCGCCCAGCCGATGGACACCTCCCCCAACCTCCTTGAGGAGCAGTTCCGGCCGATCGATCCCGAAGCGCTATTCCACGTACCGCGATCGACACACCCGCCACGTATTCTCATGCTTTACGGCTCGCTGCGCGAGCGCTCCTACTCGAGGCTGGCTACCGAAGAAGCGGCGCGAATCCTGCGCCGGCTGGGCGCCGAGGTGCGCATCTTCAATCCAGCGGGATTGCCGTTGCCGGATTCTGTTCCGGCGGACCACCCGAAGGTCAAGGAACTCCGCGAGCTTTCGATGTGGTCGGAGGGGCAGGTGTGGTGCTCGCCAGAGCGTCACGGCTCGATGACCGGGATCATGAAGGCGCAGATCGACTGGCTGCCGCTGTCGCTTGGCGGCGTGCGACCGACGCAGGGGCGGACGCTGGCCGTGATGCAGGTCTGTGGCGGCTCGCAGAGCTTCAACGCGGTGAACCAGTTGCGCGTGCTCGGCCGGTGGATGCGGATGGTCACCATCCCGAACCAGTCGGCGGTTGCCAAGGCCTTCAACGAGTTCGACGCCGAGGGCCGGATGAAACCGTCACCCTACTACAACCGCATCGTCGACGTGATGGAGGAACTGATGAAATTCACGCTCTTGGTGCGCGACCAATCGGACTACCTGACCGACCGCTATTCCGAGCGCGTTGAAAGCGCGGAGGAAGTGTCTAAGCGGGTGAGCCAGAAGTCGATCTGACGCGCCGTTCAATACAGCTTATTTCGAACGTTATGGAAATTCGTTTGACTGATCAGCGATCGGAAGTCTACGGTGATCACATGAAGATCGAACAGGCAGCCACGCAACTCGAAGCGCTCGGGAACGCCACCCGGCTGAACATCTATCGCATCCTCGTGCGTGCGGGCGCTGAAGGACTGGCCGTCGGGAGCATCCAGGAGAAGCTCGGCATTCCGTCCTCCACCTTGTCGCATCACTGCAAGCGGCTGGTCGATACCGGGCTGGTGAGCCAGGAGCGGCAGGCTACGACGCTCATCTGCCGCGCCGAGTATCCGGCGATGCAGGCTCTGATCGGGTATCTCGCCGACGAATGCTGCGCGGACGGAAGCTGCCCTACGGACCAAATATGGGTCACCACCGAGCAGGCATAGCGTTCCCTTTTTTTGGCCATTTAATTCGAACATTCGGGAAGGATCGAAAGATGAACAAAGTCACGAGAGAGCTGCCCGTTGCAGTGATCGGCGCCGGTCCGGTGGGCCTTGCGGCCGCCGCACGTCTGGTTGAACGCGGCCTGCGCCCCATCCTTCTCGAAAAAGGCGCCCGCGTCGGCGCGGCGATCCTCGAATGGGGCCAGGTCCGCGTTTTTTCTCCGTGGGATTACAATGTAGACGGCGCCGCGCGGGCGCTGCTGGCCGAACATGGCATTGCTGCGCCTTCCGGCGAGTACCTGCCTACGGGCGAGGAGATCGTAACGCAGTATCTCGAGCCGCTTTCCCTGGTGCCGCCGATCGCGGCGGGGCTCCGTCTCGGCGCGGAAGCGACGGGCATTACCCGCGAGGGGCACGACCTGATGTCAAATGACGGACGCGCGGACGCACCGTTTGTGGTGCGATATCGCGATGCCGAGGGCGAACAGCGGCTGCTCGCCAGCGCCGTTATTGACGCTTCAGGAACCTGGTCGCGTCCCAACCCGATCGGGGCGGACGGGTTGGCCGTCCCGGGTGAAGCCGAGACTTCCGACCTCATCGCCTACGGTATTCCCGATGTCCACGGCGTTGAGCGTGACACCTATGCGGACAAGCGCACGCTGGTTCTCGGCAGCGGGCACTCCGCCATCAATGTGGCACTGGCGCTGCTCGACCTGCAGGTGAAGGCGCCAAGCACGCGGGTGCTGTGGGCGCTCCGGCGCGACCGTATCGGGCGCCTGCTCGGCGGCGGTCTGAACGACCAGTTGCCGGAGCGCGGTGCGCTGGGACTTGCGGCAAAGCAGGCGATCGACGAAGGCAGGTTGAACATGCTGGCTCCTTTCGTCGTCGAACGTGTTGGACGCATCGGTGACGGCCTTAGGGTCGAGGCCATGCTCGGTGGCCGAAAGATCATCGAGGATGTCGACCGCATCGTCGTCGCGACAGGATTCCGTCCGGATTTCTCTTTCCTGCGAGAGCTGCGCCTGGGCCTCGATCCCGCAGTCGAGGCGACGCCGGCGCTCGCGCCGCTGATCGACCCCAATTTCCATTCCTGCGGCACAGTCCCTCCGCATGGCGTCGATGAACTGGCCCATCCGGAACCGGGTTTCTTCATCGTCGGCTCCAAGTCCTATGGTCGCGCGCCGACCTTCCTGATGGCGACAGGCTATGAGCAGGTCCGCTCCATCGTCTCCGAGATCGCCGGCGACCCTGTCACCGCGCGACAGGTACAGCTTGTGCTTCCCGAGACCGGCGTCTGCAGCGCGCCGTCCGAAATAACCTCCACATCGTGCTGCGGCGGTCCCGCGCCCGCTGACGTCGACGCGTGTTGCGCCGACGATGCCACAGCCAAGGCAAAAGGCGAGGCCGGATGCGGCTGTGCTTCGACGACGGCCGAACCTATTGCGGCCAAGGCCACCTGCTGCCAGAGCGCGGCGTGAAGGCTTCATCTATACCTGCTGCGTCAGGCTGGTTCATCAGCGCGCTCGGTGCCGCCCAGATCTGTTCGTGGGGAACGCTGTTCTATGGCTTCCCCCTGATCGCCGAGGCGATGCGAGCCGATCTCGGCTGGTCGAAGCCGACGCTCTACGGCGCGGCCACCTTCGGCATGCTGCTGGCGGGACTTGCGGCCTATCCGGTCGGCGCCGTGATCGACCGCGGCCATGGGCGGATGCTGATGTCCGGAGCTTCGGTCCTGGCGGGGATCCTTCTGGCAGCCTGGTCGCAGGTGGAAGGACTCGTTGTCTTCTATATCGTGCTTGCCGGGCTGGGGTGCATGCAGGCCGCCACGCTCTACGAGCCCGCATTTGCCGTCATCGCACGCCGCGTCGGTCCGCTCAACGCCCGTAAGGGCATCACGGCCCTGACGCTGTGGGGCGGGTTCGCCAGCACCGTCTTCATCCCCGTCATTCAGTTCCTGATCGAAACGCAGGGCTGGCGCGGTGCGCTGCTCGTCATGGCTGGGGTGAACATCGTCGTCTGCGGCGGGCTCTATCTCTTGGCCATCGACCCTTCGCGCGATGCCCCGATGCGGGCTGCCGAGCCCGACGAGGCCCCGCCGGCGGTGGGACGAGCAGCGGTCGCAGCCGCGATGCGCAGGCCGTCCTACTGGGGCCTCATGCTCGCCTGGGTGTCCTATGCCTTCGCCTTCTCGTCGCTGACCTATCACTTCTTTCCGCAGTTGCTCGAACGCGGCCTGGATTCGACCGATGCGGTGCTGGTGCTGACGGTCATCGGTCCTGCACAGGTCGCAGGTCGCATCCTGATCCGCGCCTTCGCAACCGAAGCCCCGGTGCGGTCTGTTGGCTCGGTCGTCGTCGTGGTCTTTCCGCTGGCCGTGATCGGCTTCGCCTTCGCCCCGCCCGAAGTCGTCGTCATCGCGGGCGTCGCCGCCTTCTACGGCGCGGCGAACGGCATGATCACCATCGTGCGCGGCATGGCCGTGCCGGAGATGGTGACACGGGACGGCTATGGCGCGGTCAATGGCTCGCTCGTCGCGCCGATGAACATCATGACCGCGCTCGCCCCCCTCGGCGCAGCGCTTCTGTGGCAGGCGAGTGGTGGCTACGGCGCGGTTCTGGCCGCGATCTTCATCGGCTCGCTGACGCTATGCGCGGGGTTCTGGTTCGCGGCGGCGCGGAGCTGAGCGGGAACGAGCACAACTAAACCAGACCCTGCAAGAGCCCCGCAGGCACTGCACGACACATCTGAACAAGGGAATACAGTTATGACCAAGCTTGTGTGGATGACCGATCTGCATCTTGTCGAACGGGGCTCGGATCTTCCGGCAGGTGTCGACCCGTTGACGGGGCTGCGTGACGCAATTGAAGAAATCGAGAGGTTCCATAGCGACGCTGTGCGACTCGTCATCTCCGGCGATCTTGTGCAGCTGCATAATCCTGGCGCCTACCACATCCTGCGTGAGGAGCTTGCGTCGCTTTCCATCCCCGTCAGGCTGCTTGCAGGAAACCATGATGACTCAGAAGCTCTGGTCGACATCTTTCCTGAAGCCGCACAGGGCGGCTTCGTCCAAGGATCTGAGGACATCGAGGTTGCCAGACTGGTCTATGCCGATACCAAAGCATCGGATGGTAGCCACCATGGTGAACTCTGCGATGTCCGTATCGAGTGGCTCGCCGAACAGGTCGACTTGGCTGGAGGTCGGCCCCTGCTCCTCTTTCTTCACCACCCGCCTTTCGCCATCGGCGTTCCGGCACTCGATCGGCTTCGCCTCCGCAACAGCGATGGGCTGGCACGGCTGCTCAAGAACCGCAGGACGCCCACACATCTGTTCTGCGGCCACCTGCACAGAAACGTGTCGGGGACTTGGCAAGGCCATCCAGTCCAGGTTCTCAAAAGCACGCATGTTCAGTTCGCTCTCGATATGACGGGTGAGAAGCTCACGCGTTCCTCCGAGCCGCCTGCCTACGCGGTAATCGAAATTCGGGACGGCGATATCATCACGAACTACCGCGATATATCGTCCAAAGGTAAGAGAACCCTACCGACGGTGAGCTAGGACCCACTCCTCCAACTGGCGGACTTGTCACCACTGAGGACCTACTCCAGCAACTCACACCGGCGAGAGGAACAGACGGCGGGTTCTATGTTCCTTCGTAAGCGACGTCTGCGGCCCACAGGATTTCAGCTTGACGGCGTGAAGTTCCATGGCAGGAGCTCGTCGATCCGGCTTTTCGGATGGCAGACACGGCCGTCGTGGAGGAAGGTCTGCAAACCGTCCCAGTGACGATGGATGTAGGCAAGCTTCTCGCCGAGACGGGACTTGGTGGAGACCCGGAGGCGTTGCACTTGTAGCCAGTCCCCGAAGGCGGCAACCACAGGCGCGGTGCGGGCCTGCCGGGCCGAGAGCCGCTGCCCGGGCGCCGTTCCGCGGATATCAGCCTCGACCCTGTAGAACTCGGCGATCCGGCGCAGGCCCTCGGCGGCGATCTCGGAGCCGTCGCGGTCGAACACTTCCTTCAGTTTCCGCCGTGCATGCGTCCAGCAATGCGCCACGCGGATCGGCTCGCCGCCCTTACGGGAGGGGTGCGTCAGGCGGTTGTAGCCCTGGTAGCCGTCGAGTTGCAGGACACCGTCGAAGCCACGCAGGATTTTCTCCGCGTTCTCTCCGCGGCGGTCGGGCGCATAGAAGAAGACCACGCCAGGCGGATCGTCCCCACCCCAGGCGCGGTCGTCGCGGGCCAAGGCCCATAGATATCCGGTCTTCGTCTTGCCGCGGCCCGGATCCAGCACCGGCGCCGTGGTCTCGTCCATGAACAGCTTGGTCGACACCTTCAGATGTTCGGCCAGCCGGTCGACCACGGGTCCGAGGTGGAACGCGGCAGTGCCGACCCAGTCAGCCAGCGTGCTCCGATGGATATCGATGCCCGACCGGGCAAGGATCTGGCTCTGCCGATGCAAGGGCAAATGGTCAGCGTACTTGCTTGCCAGAACATGCGCGATGGCACCTTCCGTCGGCAGACCACCTTCGATGAGGTGAGCCGGTGCCGGCATCTGGGTGACACCGTCTGTACAGGCGCGGCAGGCGTATTTGGGGCGAACGGTGACGATCACGCGCAGCTGCGCGGGCACGATGTCCAGCCGCTCCGTGCGATCCTCGCCGATTTTGTGCATCACCCCGCAACCGCAAGGACACTCAAGACTGGCAGGTTCGATCACACGCTCGATGCGCGGAAGGTCTTTCGGCAGGTTGCCCCGATTGCGCCGCGCCGGACGGCGGGTTTGGCCTTTACAGGAGAGCTGCGTGTCCTGGCTTTCCTCAACCTCGGAGATGGCTGTCTCGAGGTCTTCGAAGGACAGTTGCCGTTCGTCTTCGCGGAGCTTCTCCGACCTTTTGCCGTGAACCGCGTGGTTCAACTCGGCGATCAGGTGCTCGAGACGTCTATTGATCTCCTTGAGCGCATCCCTTTCGCGCAGCACCGCGGCGACAGCATCACGCTGGTCGGCGGGGATCGCAGAAAGGTCGATGGCGACAGTGGAAGGCATGGGCCCAGAA
>NZ_WOAC01000028.1 GCF_009749525.1 Mesorhizobium xinjiangense
AACGACGGAGCGACTGGCGGCGTAAAACGAACCCGATCCACCTTAGCCAAGCCGCCAAACTGTCTCATCAGACGGGTCCACCTCTCTCCCCGGACGGGGACGATTAAAAGAACCGGATCTGGGGCCGATTCAACAAGTATCTAGGTGCGTGCGGCCATGGCGAAGAGAAGGCGGCAATCGGCGGGCTGACTCCTAGCTACGCCGCGCTTTTCGTACGGCCAAAAACCCAAACGGCGGATTCGAATATCTCAAAAAGGGTGGACACTTACCTTTCGCGCCGACCACTAACGCGGTCTGATCGCAACAAGAGCAGATTCCTCATGGCGATACACCATACCGTGCCTTCGTCTTTCAACTTGATTTCGGCGCAACTCGCGTCCTTCGGTCTAGCATTCTGAAGTCCGACATGTCCCTTAGCTCGCGGATATAGTTCTGGGCCACACGCTTCGCGTCAGCGCGGCTATGTCCCTGAGCCCGCAAGTGACGTGCGATCGCCTTCAAAAACAGCTTATCCCAATACGGCCGATATCCGGTCTCAGCAATTTGAACGATCATTTTAGGCAAGTTTGGATTGTGCACGAGTCTGTCCCCGGGCTTACCTGCCTGGATATACATAGCACCGGCCATCAGGATGTGCTCGACTAGGATTCCTTGTTTCACGATGTCAAACTCAATCACCGCATTTAGCACTGTCGGCCGGAGAAAGCGCAAGAACAAGGCTACTTTGTCTTGACTATCTGGCATTGCGCCCCATTGGACGACAACATCGCCGGCTTCGAAATTCTGATGGACACGAATGGCCTCAGCCAAATCTGGGCGATTGGCCACGTCGAGAATCAGAAGCGGAACAAGCTTTCCATCAGCGATTCCTACCGTAGCGACGGCGGCATCTCCGGCAATTGGGACTGGCACCCCTTCCGCAGGACTTCTGAGGTAGAATCTACCACCTTTCTTAAAAGGCCATTTCATCCCCGGAACTCCTGCATCACATTGGGAGCAACCCGGCTGACGTCGCCGTGGGTATCCACGAGAATGAGGTCGTAGCCCTCGATCAAAACGCCCTCTATGAGGGCAAATGAGACGAAGAAGTAAAGCCATCCAGACACAGTGTTGTGTGCCTGAATCTGGATCGGTATCCGCAATATGTCATCTTTAGTAGCGACAAGCTGCTCGACTTTCTGTGAGTTCGCAGGGATCCGAACTGTAATATCCGCGTGCTCGGCATTCTTATATCGAATGGTGAGCTCCGCCTCCGATATGGAATTGTTGGTATCGCTCGGGTTCCTAACTGTGACGTGCAACGCGTATATTCGACCTTGTGAGGCCTCATCGCTGCGGTAGAAGCCATTGACTAGAGAGGGTAGTAGGCGGGGATGTCGGCGAAGTTCCTGCCTTCTGTCGCGTCGATAATTGTGTAAAGTGTTGAAGACTGCGAGCAGCAACCCAGCAACAGCGATCCCCCTCGTCAAATCAAACCAGTCTACTATCGAGGTGATGATTGTCATCGCACGCTCCCCTGCCCTGATGGAAGAACAATAGGACGTCGAGAGGTTACAGTCACCGTCGACACATAGTGATTCAATTTGGGGCAACCCGGCACTCGGCAATACACCCATCATGGGAGGCAGCTTAAGATGACCGTTGAACTGACAGTAAGATCGGCGAGCGCATTCACTGGAAGGCAGCGCGAGGCGTTCAAGGAACTGGTTTTGAAAGACCCACAGGTTCAGAAGGATGGTCTATCGGCTCGCATCGCGGGCGCGCACTATCTGGCCTTCCTGTATCTCGGCGGCGAGCTCGTTGGGGTGAATGCGATCAAGAACAACCGGCCCTATCAACGAACTCTCGAAGACCGTGCGGGAGTTGCACTTCCTGACACCGAATACCTTGGCGAGGTCGGTTACCTGCATGTCGACAAGAACCATCGCCGGGCACGCCTCGCCGACGTCTTGATCTTAGCCACATTCGCGGTCGTTAAAGGGAAAGGTCTGTTTGCAACTATCCAGTCCATGAATGTTGGATCGCGCCGACTGTTCGAAAGTCACGGGTTCACGCAAGTCGGTAACTCGTGGCCTTCAAACAAGGTGAAAGACCAAGTCAATCTCTATGTCCGACCGGCACGACAGTGATAAGCGGTTGGTCGCTGAAGGCAGGGGCGGCGTCACGGTATTCGGCCTCATCTCGCTGCTTCTACGGGACCTGTCGCGCATAGGTTACGGCTGACGTGCTCAAATTGGCGGTACTAAACAACTACATCTAGCAGATGAAGGTTAGGAATGGGTCGTCTCACGACGCGTAGCTGAATGGCTCAATCCGCTTCAGTGGTAGCCGCATACCTTGGATCGACGTCACGGGATAGCTCCTTCAGAAACCGGTCACCCGTGGCCAGCCGCCGGCCAAGCGATTGCAAGAAGCCCTCGAAGCGTTCTGCTCCCTTGGCCCGCGCTCCAGGCTGGGCGCTCTCAGGCAGCGGCGGAGTCACGGTGAGCCAGATCCTCCGTGAACAGGTCGCGGATGATAACGCCACCGGCTTCCGTGTAGGCTTCCGAGCCGATGAAGATCGCGCTGCGATCCGTGGCCGGCACATTCATCCGCGTCAACTCGCGGCGGATGACGTAGGGCTCACAGTTATAGGACAGGTTCTCGTAAACCTGCTCCTGCCGAGCGCGGTCCTCGGTGATGGCGAAGGCCATCAACTGGTCGAGGGTCAAGCCGCCCTCGCGATAGACCTGCAACAGGTTCGGGCTCACCGCCCCAAGGCGAAGCCGCTGCGTCACCACATGCGGGGTGACGCCGAAGCGGGCTGCGATTTCCTCCGCTCCCCAACCGCGATTTTCCGTAAGCTCACGGAACGCCTCGAACTGGTCGGCGGGATGCATCGCTTCGCGGGTGACGTTCTCGTCCAGGCTGATCTCGCGCGGATCGTTGGCTGTGTCGAGAACACAGCGGATCGCCTCGGTCTTCTTGATCTGCTTCCGCTTCGCGCGAAGCAACTGCGCAAGCCTGCGGCCTTCGCCAACGGTGACGAAGTAGAAGCCGGTTGGCTCGCCTTCCGCATCACGCTCCGGCTCCACCACAAGATTCTGCAGCATTCCCTTCGCGTGGATGCTCGCCGCCAGCGCTTCGATGGTCGCCTCGCTGTGCGCCGTCTTCCGCGCGTTGCGCGGCGACTTCTTCAGCTTATTCAGCGGTACGAGAATCTCCGCCCCGTTCTCGACAATGATTTCGGTCTTCGCTTTGGTCGTCATGGCCTTTCTCCTATGGGCAGGGTTGCAGCGCAGCGCTGCGCTGCAACCCTGCCCGTCGGCGAGACCGGGGTAGCAAGGTGCAAGGCGGCCGGGACGGAGGGGGATCACCCGGCCTGCACAAGCGGATGTCAGGCTTTACGAAAGTGCGGATTCAAGCGCCCGCGCGGAAGGTCGGGGAGACCGTCCCGGCCGCCTTGCGCCGCGCGAGGGCAGAGCCCTTAGCAAACCCGGCCTGGCACAAGCGAAGCGGGAGCCGGGCGAAGAACCGGTTGGGGAAACTGTTGACCCGTCAGAAGTCCTAGAACCAAACACTCGAAAGTGTTGCTGATGATCTCGGCGGCCGATGCCGCTATGACGAACTCGGGCAAAGTTTTTCTGGGGGAATCAGTTGGCAACAGTGACAGGGCGCGAACTACTTTCGATGCGATTTTCAAGTTCATTCACCCCGCGACAGGCAGTGGTCAATCCGGTCGATGTGCCCATCGCCCGCCAACAGAGCTTACCTGGGCAGGCACATGCAGTGGAAGGCGACTATGCATCGCGCTGAGAAGACGATCGTCTCAATCCGAACAGAATATCTGGCGCGTACAGCGGCGAACTGGAGAGGATACGAACGTCAATTCCTCATAGAGCTCGTGCGCGGCCTGGATGAGGCGTCGTTTGCATTCACGATGGCCCCCAATCGTGCGCAGCTCGTGCGCAGCGACGGTGCTCGACATCTAATCCTCTTAGGGGCCGCTTCCGCTCTGCAGCCATTTTTGGAAAAGCTGCAGCAGGATTCTGGCGGCGTGCCGTGGGGGCCGACGTCACCACAGTTCAGCTCTGTGGCCGATCAACATCTCATGAACTGTGGGCGGCTTGCCGTCGTCCAAAGACTTGCAGCCGCGGAGCAATATGGACTGGCTGAAGCCACATTCGTCTCGGACAATCACTTGGTATTGGAGATGGCTTTCGACGACGACGATGTCGAGGAACGTAAAGCCGGCGCGTGGCTAAGCGACTTGGCACGTCAGCGGTTCTCAGCGATCGAGACTCGAATGGCGGCCCAAAAGGCCGAAGTAGCCGCCAAGATAGACCGCTATGCAAGCGTGCATGATGGGTGGTTTCTGCGGTACGACCCCGATGAGGAAGTGATGGCCTATCATAACGATTTTGCAGAAATCTATAGTGCCGGAACGGCAGAGGCTGACGCGCTTCCGGGCAGTGCACTTCTCGGAGGACGTTCATTCGCGGACTGGAATGGATCCTCGATATCAGCATATGGCCGTGTGTTGCACCACATCGCCTGCGCTACGCGACTAAAGGCAAAGACACAGGGCCTCGGACTTCGCAACTTGCTCACAGTGTTTGCCCGTAAAGACGACATCGCGGCGGTTTGGCAGCAGTCTGGAGAAACGGCCGAATGGTCGGAACAGATCATTGCCGGCCTGTCGTTAAATGCGGACACGGCGGCCATCTGCGAGCGCGATCATGAGTTGCCGCTACCCTACTATGTCGACTTCGGCAGGCACTTCGTGCTGCTGCCAATATTTGGTGGTGTGATGAATGCAAGCGCGGGCTTGACCTGGCATCTCCGTCGAACGTTCCGTCGAGATTGGGACAGGGCGGTGGGTGGGCGGGAGGAGGTATTTAGAGAGAACCTTCAAGAGCTGTTTGCTCCACCAAGATACACAATCCCTGATCGAGGTTTCCGCATCAGACGAAAGGACGGCACAGAGTTAACCGATATCGATGCCGTCTTGCTCGATAATAAGACAGGCCGGCTTGGCTTAGTACAGTTGAAATGGCCCGACATTCATGGGCGCTCTCTCGCAGAGCGAAACAGCCGGCGCGTGAATTTACTGAAGGCTAACGAGTGGGTAAGCCGCGTTTTCGAATGGATTGACGGACGTTCTTCAGGAGAAATCTCCACCGCCTTGGGCCTCGGCCCTTCGGGTTCGGCACCTCCAATCCTACTTGTGCTTGCACGGCACGCTGCACTCTTCAGCGGTGAGACTGGTTATGATCTTCGTGCGCATTGGGAGAGCTGGCCGCGGTTGGTTCAAAGATATCGGAACAACCCGGAAACAGATATTCTCGAGGTGCTGGCTCGAAGCCGCCGCGGGAGCAAGTCTAGGCGCCGAACGACTTCCATCGATGTGCATGAACTACCAGGGCTGACAGTGGAAGTTCGATTATCCTAGAGTTCTGGCGGGTGGCTTGAAAAACATGCTAGGAAGCCTGCCATGGGTGGCCGAAACAGAGGAACGCTGGATCGGAAGGAGCACCACCCTTTTGACGAGGGGTTGCTCATGGATTCCGTTTTGACTTTCCGCATGCGGCTGCAAGTCTTTGCGCACCAAATGTGTCTCGGTGCGGCTAGAGCAGCCGGCACCTCGAGTCAGCTGGGCCCGCGCAAGACCGTCTTCTCACTCCAGAGGCTCCCCGGCTGTCGATTAGCTGGCTGCGGCCCTACGGCTCATTTGCGTGCTTACCTACGTCCGTGTGCTCCAGGTGCGCGGTCACACGGGGGCTGGTGCGCTTGACTGAGCCGGTCGTCGCCCCGTTTCGCGCCAGGGCGCGCATACTTGCGCTTCTTGGAGATCAGTTGATCGGCACCGACCAGCTCGCAATATTCGAGCTCGTCAAGAATGCTTATGACGCTGATGCGGGATTGGTCACGGTGACACTTGCCAGCGTAGATAGCGACGATCCGACGATCGACGTCATCGATACCGGCGACGGAATGGATCTGGAGACCATCACTTCGATCTGGCTTGAACCCGCCAGCGACCATCGCGAGATCCAGCGACTGGAAAAACGACGTACAAAGCTGTTTAACCGTCTGCCGCTCGGCGAGAAAGGGGTCGGCCGGTTCGCGGTCCACAAACTCGGGCGCCGGATAGAGCTCCTCACCCGGCCCAGAGGGGAGAAAGTTGAACACCAAGTGGTGCTCGACTGGGATGAACTGACCAGCGTCCGGTATCTTGATCAGACGAGTGTCACTGTCCACACGCGCGAGGCCGAATTCTTCACGGAGGAGAATGGTCGGAAGCCGCACGGCACTCTGATTTCGATCCGCAAGCTGCGAAACCGACAGTGGCGGCGCGGCGAGGCCCGTCAATTGTACCGATCGATCACAGCGATTAGCTCGCCCTTCGATTCTTCAGACGGCTTCTCCGCCGAGCTGAGCATTCCCGAGCATCCCGAATGGCTTGTTGGCATGCCCGATGTTGATGCTCTGGTCCAGCTGGCGCCCTGGCATTTCGAGTTCAGATTCGACGGCACCTTGAGCTGGTCGTATGAATTCAGATCACCGATCGGGCGCAGACTTGAGGGGCGACGTCTCTCAGGCGAGAGCGATCCACTCCTTCTCGAAAGGGAGTCCGGGGACAGGTCGTCTCCAGTAGCGGATGTTCGGACGCTGGATGGCATTGGTCCGATCAGCGGCCAGTTTGTAGCCTATGACCGCGACCGCAAGATACTGACGCTGCTTCCTCAGAACTCGCTCGTGAAGCAGTTCCTCGATCAGCAGGGCGGTGTTCGCGTCTATCGCGACGGCGTGCGCGTCTACAACTATGGTGAACCCGGCGACGACTGGCTGCATCTAGACCTACGACGCGTCAACCGACCATCTCAGCGCCTGAGCCGCAATATCGTCATTGGCGCTATCGATCTGAACCTGGAGACAAGCACCGGACTCCGGGAAAAAACCAACCGCGAAGGCTTTGACGAAACCGAGACTTTTAAACGGTTTCGGGGGATCGTGACTGCCGTCATCCACCGCTTCGAGGTGGAACGTGCGTTGGACAAGGATCGCCTAAAACGTCTACTTGAAGACGCGTCCGACAAAGATGAAATTCTGGTCGAGACGCCGCTGCGGCGTCTCAGGGAGGCGGTCGCCGGGACGGCGGATGCCAGAACAATTCTTCCCCTGGTGGACCGCGTCGAGAAAGAATACGTTGAGATGCGTGATATGCTCCTGCGTGCGGGTATGTCTGGTCTCAATCTCGCAATCGTTATTCACGAGGTCGAGAAGGGCGTTCGCTCGATCCACGAGGCCGTCCGCAGCAAGGCTTCTCCCGAACTCCTCGAGCAGCAGTCCCGGGGCCTGATGGGCCTCATCGAAAGCGTTGGCGGCCTACTCAGAGAGAAGGCACGAGACGGTGTCGACATCCGCGAACTCGTGCAAAGTAACGCTGAGATCAACGTCCGACGCTATAGACGGCACCAAGTAAAGGTCACGTATGATCTGCCGGAAGGGATGCCCAGAATCAGAATTCCGGGTTCATCGGCGCTGCTCCAGAATGTGCTCGTCAATCTCGTCGACAATGCCATTTACTGGCTCCGTGTCCGCTGGCCTGACCAGGGGCCGGAGGAGCCGCAGGTACGGCGAATCCATATCGCTTTGACCGACGATCTTCCGGGTGGTCCGGCCCTGATCGTCGCGGACAACGGCCCGGGATTTCAGGATCTGCCGGAGATTGTCACCAAGCCCTTCTTCACTCGACGCCCGGACGGCATGGGCCTCGGCCTCTATTATTCCTCGCTCGCGATGTCGCTGGCCAGTGGCTCACTGCTCTTCCCCGATCGCGAGGATCTTGAGCTGCCTGCCTGGGTAGATGGTGCGGTGGTCGCCATGCAGTTCGGGGAGATGATCAAATGATCCATCCTCCCTCGGTGATCGCCGTTGACGACGATCCGAAGGAACTCGCCACGATCGTGCAGGCGCTGCGGCAACTTGATATCGCCTGCCTGCCGGTTCTGGTTGAAGGAACGAAGGTCGATATTCGCGCGCCGCTCAGTGGCGTGCGCATGGTGTTCTTCGACATCAACTACCTCAAGGCCGTGACCAACGATGTCGCGATGTTCGAAGCTGCAGCCACCATCCTGTGCAAGGTCCTGGCGACTGACAATGGCCCCTATGTGCTGATCACCTGGAGCAGCAAGGCCGACAAGCATGATGGGCTGATGGCGCATTTAGCCGCCCATGTCGCGGAGATCCCGCCGCCCGCTGTGACCGGCTTTCTGCAAAAGGAGAACTTCACACCTGATGGCGCTGCAAAGGACAGCGGTGCGAGCCTTCGCGAGCAGATTATGTCGGTAATCGCCGATCAGCCGCAGATCCGGGCGCTCATGCAATGGGAAACGTCCGCACGCCGTGCCGCGGGAGACGTCATCTGCTCGTTGCTGGACCTTTTTTCTCGCGAGGACAGATTCGCAGCGCGATACGGCCCAGCCCTCCACGGCGTCCTAACCCATATCGCGCGCAGCGCGGTGGGGGGCGGAAATGTCGCGGCGGACCGCCGCGCCGCGGTCAACGAGGCACTGGTGCCGATCCTCTTCGATCGCCTCATGCATCAGCTGCCGGCTGATGGCGAGGTCCAGCTGTGGACCGATGCGATCACGCTCGCACCGGACGTGCCAACACCTGGACCGGCGCATGGTTCACACCTCAATGCGCTCAGTCATATCGCCCGCGCCGGTTCGGGCCCGATGGAGGCGGGCGATCGCGGCGTGGTCTTCATGCTCCCTGATGGCGCGGCCGAGAAGATGGCCGCGAGAACACAGCGCACGATGCAGGATATTGCGGCGGATTTCCTCTCCAGCCAGTCGAAAGGACAGAACAAACCTTCCCTTCCCGATATGGCAGAAGTCGCGCGGGATTGCCGCTGGGTGTTCGTCGGCATGCGCGCCATCTGCGATCAGGCTCAGGCCAAGGGTGTCATGCGGCCGGTCGTGCTCGCACTCGAAGTGCCTGGGACAATGAAGGAAAAAGGCCTCGGTCTTCGCTTCCACAATCACGGCGCGATCTCGACGACGCCATGCTTTGCAATACCACCGAACGGCGGCGGGGTGCCAACCAATCGCCGCCTGATCATCGACTGGCACTGGACGACGTCGCTTTCTGACGCAGAAATGGTGGGAGCAACAGTTCTGTACCGTGTGCGGGAGCCGCTGATGAGCCAGATCGCGTCACAGATGAGCGGCTATTCGGCAAGACCCGGCATCATAACGTTCGATTGACGTCAATTGCATGCCCGGCCATGTTGCCGCCGCTAATCAAACAGCTTCAGCTGGCTGGATTCGGAGCCCTCACCGGCTCCCGTTTTGCCGGATGCGCGGAAGCGCAGCTGCCGGAAATCAGTGCGCATTTCGATCAGCGCGAGAGCGAAGGCGGACATTTTTCTGATGTCGTCGGCGTAAACTACGAGATACCCCGACGCATTGCTGACCAGTCCGACGCTTGCCTTCTCGGCTCCCTGAACAAGCAGCTCCAAATGCTGCGATCTTGCGCAGAATACGACGAGCGGATGGACCTCGTGGTGCGGTATCCCGAACGCCCCGCCGTTGCAGCTGGTGACGGGAATGCACCGGGCTGCAGAGAGCGCGGCGACCGTGGAAGCGACACCAATATCGAGGCCCATCAGCAGTCCAGCCTCGTCGGCTGACTCCAGTTCCTCTTCGAGCGACGCATAATCTTCGTCGGGTACTACCCTCGTCTCGATTTGCCGAATCATCCCCAGTTCGAAGGCATGGATCTGCCGCGCATCGGTCCACGAAACACCGCGAAGATCACAATATTCGCGGTTGCAGCCAAGGCCGCTGTCGGATTCGACCTCCGCGCCGATCGGCCACCGGAGACCTTCAGCAGAAACCGTGCGCTCTATTTGAACGTCGAACCTGATATGTTTGAACATGCTGCAATGCTACGCCGTCCAAGGAAGACCGGAAAGTCCGGTAATGAGGATTGATCGGTTCGGCCGATTCCCAAGGAGATGCTCTTGCAAATCATTGCCGTCGAACAGCTTTCTACCACAGATCTTCATGTGGACGCCGTCTATCAAGGCAGTCGTAACGGCAATGCCGGCGACGACCCCTTTCCACGCCTGCTCAGTATGAGCAATCAGGGCGGGTTCCGTTACCGGGGTGACATCGCGGGGCGACTGGAGATGCTGCTGCTGACCTCCAGCTTCAGTGACCCAGATTGGCCTGATGCGCTCGACCGCGAGACCGGCGTCTTCACCTACTACGGCGATAACAAGAGCCCAGGCCGCGGGCTCCACGATACCGGCCGGCGCGGAAACCAGCTGCTGCAGCGCATTTTTGAGGAGGCTCATGGTGGTGTGGAGGCCCGGCAACGCGTCCCCCCGATCTTCCTCTTCGCCCGTTCGGGTGGCTGGCGTGATGCCATCTTTCTCGGGCTGGCAGTGCCCGGTGCATCAGACCTCTCGCTTTCCGAAGACCTGGTCGCGATCTGGCGCACCGCCGGCAATCGTCGATTTCAGAATTACCGGGCCCGGTTCACCGTCCTCGATGCGGCCGTCATTTCGCGCGCGTGGATCGAGAGTATCGTCGCCGGCGCACGCGACGACGCGCATGCTCCGGCGGCTTGGCTAACATGGCAGAACAGCGGACGGCGCAAGCCGCTGACCGCCACGCGGTCGATCGAATATCGCAGCCGCCAGGAGCAGATGCCCGCCGATGCCGACGGCGAGGCGATGATCCATGCGGTCCGGCATCATTTCCAGGGCAGGCCACATACCTTCGAACATTGCGCTGCCGCGATTGCCCGACTCATGATCCCCGACATTGCCTCGCTCGACGTCACCCGGCCATCCCGCGACGGCGGCCGAGATGCCGTAGGCCAGTTGCGTATCGGTAGCGGTCCTGGATCCATCCTTGTCGACTTCGCACTTGAGGCGAAGTGCTACTCACCGCCGGGTTCGGTCGGAGTCCGCGACATGTCCCGGTTGATTTCGCGGCTGCGGCATCGACAGTTCGGAATCCTGGTTACGACAACGTGGCTGGATCTGCAGGCCTATCGCGAAATCAAGGAAGATCAGCATCCGGTGATCGTGATCGCCGCGGCTGATATCATTGCGCTGCTCCGGGCGAGTGGTCGCGGCAGCGCCGAGGCGGTCTCCTCCTGGCTGAGCGAGGAATTTCCCCCGGACCTTTGATCCCGTTCAGCCGTCATCCGTCTGCATTCGTGCGACATCGGTGGGCGAAAAGGGATCGAATCCCTTCTCCCTGGCGATCTCGAGAATCCTGACGCCGTGCGTTGCCTGCTTGTGCGTCGGTGATTTGGTCCACCCTCCGCTTGCATAGCTGCTGAGCGTGTGCGCGATGCCCGTCTGCCATTCGGCAAGCGACCCGGTGCGCCGACCCCACAGATGCATCGCGAACCATGTCTCCGCCGGCAGCCGCATGCAGGTTGCCGCAGCAGCATGGGTGTCTTTTGAGACCGGTCCTGGCTCGGTTCCGCCGGATATCGCTGAGGCGCTTCCCCATTCGGGCGGAAGCGGGTCGCTCACCGGCAGATCGAGGTTGCGAAGCCCCATCCAGCAGCCCTCCTTCTTGCACCATTCGGTGACGTTCCGTCCCGCCGAGCTCTCCTGAATCTGGCGATCAACGTTGCGCGACCAGCCCCGCAGCAGGGCCTCCAGCCCCGTGCTTATCCCCTGCGATCGCCAGATTTCATCGAGACGCAACCGGCCGCCGGTGCGGTGCGACAGATAGGCGACAAGATAGCAAGTGATATTGGCGCGGTAAGCTGGAAAACCTTCCTGGCGGACAATACGCTGTGCCGCAGCATAAAGGATGATCTGGGCGACCGCGTCGCGGAAATAGGCATCGTCCGGCTCCCACGACGCTCCTCGCTGCTCACGGAGGCTGCGCATGAACGCGATGAAATTCTTCTGCGCACCCCCGCTTACAATATGCGGCAGTCTGCTCCAGCTGTTGAGTGCGCGGGCCAGATCGGTCTTCGAGAATCGCCGGCTTGGTGGCGTGCGGTCCCGGAACGCGCGCATGCGGGCCGGTGTCGTGCCCTCGATATTCATCGCCGTCCGGTACTGGCCGCGCGAGCGCTCGTAGAACCAGCGCGAGCGCTCACCCGGCGCCCAGATCGTCTTCGACAGCCGCTCGACTGCTATATGGTAGGGTTCATTGGCCGAGAAGTCGGCCTCCTGGATGACGTTTTGTGTATTGGCGAAGCGCGATATCTTGGGGACCATTTCCTCCACGCTGTCAGGCGGCAGGCGAGTGATCTTCGCCGCGACATGAATATGCGGGATGTCGAGACGTTCGCGTTTGCGTGCCCGATGAATAGATGCGGTGGTCTGGCCGCCATTGACGATCTGCAGCCCGCGAAATCCGGTAATCTTCAATCCGTCCGCTGCGGCTTCGGTGCTGATCTCGTCCACCGTCACCGAGATGCCGTTGTTGTAGGCCATGAAGTGGTGCGGCTCGTCGCGGAGCGTGTCGCGGATACCGCGGTTGACCTTGCCCGTCGCCTGAAGGAATGCCCGGACGTTGTATTCCAGGATGCGGGGGCCGAACTCCTCGTACATCCGGTAGAGTGCTTCGCCTGGGAAGATGGCGAGATAGGATTCATATTCACCGTCTGAGGCGGGCATCGCCACGCAGGGGATCGGCTGTAACCCCATCAGGCCCAGATCGATCTCGATGATCTCTCGCGTCTGGCCTGTCGCCATCGTCCGCATGAGACGCCGCAGGTCATAGATCTCAAACGTGACCGAGACGTTCCCGACGGCCTGTGGCTCGATACCGCGAGCCGCTGAAAGACCATCGGTGAGAACGAACACCCGTGCCTCGCGGACACCGCCTTCAAGGAGCTCAGAAATCCGGTGCATCATCGCATAGGCGTCGCTCGCGCGCTCCATTTGCTCATGGTCGCCCCGCAACGCCGCCTGCAGCGCGCGGGCCGCCTGCCCGCCGATCCGCACGATATCTGCTGTCGGAACGGTTCGCTGATCCGTGCCGCCTTCAAACAGGGCGACGATCAAGTCCAACCGTTCACCGTCGTCCGGGACGGCATAGCCGTTCAATCGAACCCCGCCGGCGCCAAAGCGACCCTGGTGAAAGCATACTATCGGATTGTCGAGCATGCCGATCTCGGCGAGGTGTTCGGAAATTATCTCGGCGAACGCGTTCTCCGTAAATTCAGCTCCGGCGGAGTCCCCCAGCGCCCTGTCGCGCACGTCCTCGGCTAGAGCCGCAGCGAAAGTGGCCAGATCCCTTTCCTCAGCCAACTGCGCTGTCCTCCGCGATGGAGTCGAGCACGGCAGACCCGACGACGAAGGGCGCGCAGGCCGACAGCTCGATCGTGTAGCTGCACGTTCGTATTCCGGCCCTAAGCTCGGATCGCGTCAATCTTGGAAACGTGCCTGTGACATCGAACAGATCGAGCCGATCACGGCGATAGGCTCGGGTATAGAGATCGTCATGGGTGACCAGATAGCCTGCCGCGAGCAGCCGGCCATCGAAATCGGCGATCCGGTGCGGTGCCTCGTCGGCGAGGCGGCGCCGGATATCCGCTGCGAGCTGCGGAAGCGTGGCACCGTCACCATCCAAACGCAGCCGGACATGGCCGAGAAGAATCCGGCCACGCCCCTCGTCGAGCTGCTCGGCATTGGAGATATCGACCAATTCGGGCGCCTGTCGCGTTGTCGCCTTGATCTCAACGAACCCGCCAGGGAGCGCAAAGTCGTTGGGTTCGCCGTGCGGTCCCGCCCACATCCCGATTGCGGCGCCAAGCCCGACCCTGGTTGCCAGCTCCTCCCGCAGGAATATCAGCTCGCCGACAAGGCCGGTTACGGCGGCGTCGGAAAGCCCGCTGCTGCCGTGCTTGGCCATGAACGCCTGCCAGATGTGCAGGCGCCCCGTCCAGTTCCGCAGGGCTGCCCGCGGCGTGGATGCCTTGGCTGCCGCTTCAGCGACGTCCTCGCACAGCACGGTGAAGACTGCCCCGTAGCTGCGGTCGGTCAGCGCAAGCGAAAAGCGGACGACACCGGCATGACCGCCGCCGAGCAGCGCCGGCTCGACAACGAACCCGTTCGATCGCGGCAGCGCGAGATCGGGCGGAACCTGATCGGCCGGCACCTCAAGTAGCAGCCCGGGGATGCCGTCGGGTTGACGCAGACCGGCGAGAACCTCGCAGGGCGCAGCCGGATGAACCCGGCGGACATGCCAACCCGGTTCCCGTCGCCCCTCCTCCTCCAGTGCCGTCAGGGCCTCGGAGACCGCCGTCATGTCTCGCCCTCATCGTCATCGTCGGCAGCGTAGATGTTGTTGACAACATAGCTCACCGACTGCGCCCGGTTGCTCGCCGGGAAGCTGATCCCAATGCCGATCGGCGGGACCGCAACGTCGAGAAACGGGTGCTCAACCCGCGCGTCCTCCGGCCCCAGCAGAGCACGCCGCGACAGCGGATAGAGCAGTAACAGCCCGGTCTCCGGCGACCGCTGACGGCGCAGATAGACCCCTGACGGTTGAGCCGGAGCGCGCTCATCATCGGCCCGGCGACGCTTGGGCGGATTGGCGATCGTTTCCGTCATCGCGGCGGCATAGGCAGCCGCCTCTACGTCGACCGCCTCGTCGCGTGGGTTCAGGAGGCGGCGGATCACGAAGCGATCACCGGCCGCAATGGTCAGCCAGGGCGGGGTCTCGCCATAGCCACCTTTGGGCTGCCGCAGCACCGAGTTCATTCGGATGGAGCCGATCGACACTTCGTCACGGCCTTCGCCGCCGACCAGCAGTACGTTCCAGCGGCTGAGCTCGCCGAGCTGGACCTGGCGCCGGATGTAGCGTGCCAGGACGTTGGCGCTGGCGCGCGACGCATCCTCGTGCGTGCTGAACCGGTCCAGAAAGCCGAGCACCGCATCCGCCGGTGCCCCGGACCATAGATGAGACCCATCCCATCTATGCGACCGTCCACCCTCGCGTGCCTGTTCCGGATTGGCCCAATAGACGGTACCGGAGCTCTGGAGCCGCTCAATCAGATCCGTCGCCGCAGTGAGGTTTGTCTGCAGAGTCCGGTCGTCGGTTGCGAAGACCGTGGTTTCCGAAACATCCCCTGCAAAGGAGACTCTGAGTTCAGTGCCATGCCGCATCTTGGCGCGCGATGTGACAGTCAGCGTCGGATGACTGCGGACACGCAGGCCGAAATCGATCGGCCGCGCCCGGATCGCTTCCATGCGATCGAACTCCCGGCGAAGTTCTTCGCTCGCGATCGCGATGTGCTCGTACCACTCAGCCAAGTCGCCGGTCGTGAACAAACGGCAGAGGTCGAGATAGCCCGGACGGTAGCCGAACCATCGCCCCATCTGCATGAGCGTGTCGTACATCGTGGTGCCGCGCAGGAAATAGCTGACTGACAGGCCTTCGAGTGTAAGGCCACGCGCCAGCTTGTCGCCGCCGATTGCAATGACGTTCAGGCCGTTTTCGCGGTTCTGCTCGTAGTCGAGCACATCGGCCGAGCTTCCGTTGATTTCACGGATTCGGATCGATTCCACAGTAGCGCGCAGTGCCGCTTCGACATCCTCCCATGCCACCGGCGGGCAATCGGGCAATGCCAGTTCAGCAGTCACGGGCGCAAAATCCGCCTCCCAGCGCTCCCTGAGAGGGCCCATTCCCTCGGAGCCGCCGTAGCGGACGGCATTCGTGAGTGCGTCCAGCGCCTCACGGATCTGCTGCACCACCCTGCGCTGAACCGCCTTCCAGCGCGTGACATGGATCAGCATGCTGTTGTGCTGGCGGCTTTGGCCCCGGACCCGACGCGCCGCGACCACCAGCGCGAAGCTTTCAATCGCCCGTTCGAGAGTCGGTGGAACGCACTCGCGGCCATCGTAGAGAGGGATGTGATCTGTCTTGTGAACTGGTGGCATCCAGCCCCTGGTCTCGCGCCGGGCTGTGCTCGCGGCATAGTCGTCAATTTCTTCGATCAGCGCGGGCAGGCCAGGTTCAGCTTCGCCCGTCTCCTCGTCAACCGCAGAGCCGAAGAGCCGGCTCGGCCCGACATAGGTTTCCGGTGCCGGAATGTTGATGATGAAGTCTCGCGGAAAGAGATCCTGGAACTCGTTTCCGGTTTCCGCGTCCGGGTGAATGAAGATATTGGCGAAGGGCGTCGCCGTATAGCCCACATACGAAACCTGATCGAACCGGCCGAGAATCTGGCGGATTCTCGCGTTGATCCGCGAAGGCTGATGATCGGGGTCGGCGACCCCGCCATTGAAGCTTTGCTGCTTGGTGTCGATCGAAGCCTGATCCGCCTCGTCATCGATCACGAGCAGCGGCATGTGGGCAAATCGCGGCCCCTGCTGATCGCTCGAATTTCCGGTCGACCGAATCCATTCGAGGACGCCGTTGAGCACGCTGCCGTTCTTTTTGACGACCAGCAGCAACGGGCGCCCACCGGGATGGATACCGAACTGGGACATTGCCCGATGATTGAAGTCGCCCTTTTCCGTGCGGTTGGTGCCCCAGTCGACAATGACCGACGGGTCGATCTCGCCGACCCCCACAAAGCGGCTCGTCGCTTCATCCATCGGCACGCTGATCTTGCCGATGAAGCCTTCATCGAGGCGAATCTGGGTCTGGCTGCGCAAGTTATTGTTCATGCCCGTGAGAACGATGATCACCTTGTAGCCAGCATCCACCGCCTTGCAGACCAACCCGGTATAGTTGCCGGTCTTGCCCGACTGGACATCTCCGACGACCATGCCGCGACGATTGAATGCCCCTGAACCAGACGGATCGCCGAGCAGTTCCAGCGCGCGATCGGTGACGCGTCCCAGCGCGTTGATGGCGGTCTGCGGCATGCGCTTGCGGATCAGATGGGTGCGATAGCGCTCCCATAAGCGCCATCCGATCTGATCGCGCCGCCCGTCGAGCCACAGCATATGATTGTCATGGGCGCGGAGAACCGATTCCTCGCCAACGAACGTGCTGAAGAGCGAGCCCAGCGTCGCGAGCACGGTCTCAAGCGAGATGGGCTCCCGCCACTCGGGAAAGGCAGCAAGCAGCTGATCGACCGTGTGAGCGATTTCCTCGCGGGACAGCGGCTCGGCAGCATTGCGCTGCGCCAGTCTGAGCTGGGCGAGTTCGAGGAGTTGTGCCTGGGCGTCTTGATCAATCATGGCTTCATGTTGTCTCATCGGCAAGCCGGGCCACCGCCGCGGGATAGCCTGCGAAAGGTTCGATCGATAGAAGGCGGCGGCGGGCATCGGCGGCCGACAGACCCAGTCCTTCCCTCATATGGCTGTAGAGTGACTGCATCGCCGCTGCCTCCTCGGCTGGCATGCTGGCCGGCGACGGCGGCAGGTCGCCCTGCTCGGCAACGTCGAGCCAGATCCGCTGCACGGGCAGCCCCGCTTCGATGACCGTCAGCATCTCTTCCGAAAGCCGTCGACTCGCGCCGGTCGCATCGAGCGCGCGCTGGACGGCCGGATGCGCGCGATCAATGCGGTATACGGTCCCGCGCGCGGTCTCGACGGTGTTCCAGACCCGCGCAATCGGCGCTCTCGGCTGCCTGGTGCTGCGTCCTCCCCGCCACGCGAATACTTCGCGGGCATCTCGCCGCACCTGTTCGGCAAGACCCTGCAGCCGCGGACGAAGCGTTGATGGCGGCGTCGCCGTCGACTTGCGGATGTCGACCTTCCAGTCGCCGTCGCCGCTGTTCGGAAGATCCAGGCGCAGGCGGGCCAGCCTATGGACATCGTCCCGGGTCCAGCGCCGTCCCGGGCCCAAGCCAAGCCAGCCCCCGGCCACGAGCAGCCGGCGATTGCGATAGACGAAGAAGCCTTCATGCCCGAGCCAGCCGTCCGGACCCGCCGCTTCCTCGACCTGATCGGCGGTCATCTTGTCCCGGTGCGGCAGAACGAACCCCTGAACCTCGATCTCGCCGCTCCGATGCGTCAGCCGCTCCACCGGCGTCGGAGTGGTTGCCGGATGCCACTGAAGAAAGGGATCCCAAGGCGCAATTCGTGCGCCCTTGTCACCGCCTCCGATCGCGATTTCGAGACGCGGCTGTGGACCTTCCAGAAATCTATGGAACGTCATGGCCAAGTGACGCTCGACTCGCCGGGCGATTGAACGAAAGCGTGTGCGGGCTGCCTCACTCTGCATGTCCTCGCCGAGCAGCCGGTCCAGTCGACCGATCACGACCGCAGTGCCGGAGTCTGCGCCCGGTATTGCCGCATGCTCCTGTACATCGGCCGGGATGTTCCGCAGCAGCCGCCACTCATCGGCCTGTGCGACATAGTCCAGATCCCAGCTGCGCCGCGATTCCGAGCCGCCGGCGGTGCGCGAGACGACCGCCAGCACACGCCCCTGAGACAATGATGCGGTCTTGAGGCCCAGGCCGAACCTTCCAAGATCATCGGGATCTCTTACAAGGAGGGGATGGCGTCCACCGGGGCGCATCGCTTCGAACAGCGTGTGGTCATCCATCCCGCGTCCGTCATCAATGATACGGACGATCGAAGCCGGCCCTTGCCAGAAGAAATCGATCCTGATCTTGCGGGCGCCCGCGGCAATGCTGTTGTCGATCAGATCCGCAATAGCGGCTTCGGTCGAATAGCCGAGCCCGCGCAGCGCTTCGAGCAGAGCGCTGGCCGCCGGTGGCGCATGATCGAAGAGATCCTGCCTGCCCTCCGCCCCCGTCATGCACATCACGCAACCTGCCGGCCGTCGGTCTCCTCGGCCGGCGCCAGTGCCTCGTCGATCTGCCGCTTCAGCGATTTCGCAACCGCCAACCCGAGCAGGGGCGGAACCGCGTTGCCGATCTGCCGGAAAGCGGCATTCATCGCGCCGGCAAAGCGAAAGCCATCCGGAAACGATTGCAGCCGGGCCGCTTCGCGCACCGAAACGGTGCGGGCTTGATAGCTGTCATAGTGGATGTGGGAATAGGTATCCTTGCCCATATGCGCGGTCAGCGTCCGCGATGGCTTCAGCGGGTCCATTTTCCACCATTTATTCGGGAATTTCTCCGGGTCATAGGGTGGCACGATCGCCTGCCGCAGCTCCAGCCAAGCCGGAGATTCGCTGTCGGTCAGCCTTTTCCGTTTCACGGCATCGGTGAACAGCTCCTCGGCGAGCCGCCGTGCCTGCGGATAGTCTGCACCGTGCGGGAGACGCCGGAAAATCGGAAAATCCCGGGGAGTCAGTCTGACAAGATGGCCACCGGTTCCGTCCACGGTCTCGAAGCCCGGCCAGTTGCGCATCAGCTTTGCATAGCCTGAGAGCCCACCCTTCGGCGTTCGGTAGTCGAGGACATCATCCAGCCGGCGCCTGCGGATCGCACGCGGATCGGTCAGATGCTCCTTGATCTTGGGAAGGTCGCCCAGCGCCGCCCGGACACCGACGGCGTTCGGGAGCTGTCGACGCGGCTTGTGGATCTCGTGGAACCGGCCGCTCTCCATATTGACATGCTTGAGCGCAACCCGCCGCGAGCCCTCGTAGCCGCGGGGCAGCTCAAGAAAATGAGTCGGCTCGGGAAACGATGGCGTACAGCCGAGCACGTCGGCGATCGCCACCACAAACAGGCGCTCGCGCACCTGCGGCACGCCGTAATAGGCGGCATTGAGGATCGTATATGCCGTCCGGTAACCGGCCTCTTCGAGCGTATCGCATATTTCTTCAGGGACGTTGTGCCCGCCGAAATTCAGAATGTCGGGAACATTCTCGATGATGATGACGAGTGGCTGAGTATCGGCAACGTACTCCAGAAATCGTCGATATAGCGCGGCACGCGGATCCTTCTGGAAAGCGTCGTCCTCCCCGGCGACGGCTCGCAGCTTGGATCGCCCGATCCGGGCAAAGGCCTGACAGGGCAGCCCCGCCGCGAGAATGTCGAACGATCCGCAAGCAGTCGTGCTGAGGCCGAGATCACGGACGAGGTCCTCTGCCGAGCAGTGCTCCATGTTCCGGGCGATCGACCAGGGATTATCCAGCTCTTTGTCCTGTCCGAAATTCAGTGCATAGCTTTCGGCCGCTTCGGGATCGACCTCGACATGCGCCGTCAGCTCGAACCCTGCCGTGAGCAGTCCGAGTGACAGACCGCCGGCGCCCGAACAGATTTCGAGGACACGCGGCTGGGCGCCAGCGCGCAGCCGTTCGACCTTAACCCTGCGAATCTGCTGCTGCTCAGTCGTGGTCATGGCCGACGTGCCCCCGCAGCTTCGCGACCACGAGGTCGTTGTCGACCGTCTCACACTCCCATACGATCAGTACATCCCACCCCATGCATTCCAGCTCCCCCTTTACACGAATGTCGCGTTCCACGTTTTTTCGAAGTTTACTTTCCCAGAACTCGATATTTGACTTCGGCTTATATGCGAATCTGCAACCTTCATGACTATGCCAGAAACACCCGTGAACGAATACTATCTTCTTTCGTGCCGGAAACACCAGGTCCGGCGAGCCAGGCAGATCGCGGCGATGCAGCCGGAAGCGATAGCCCAGGCGATGTGCGATTTTGCGCACGACCATCTCCGGCTTCGTGTTGCGCCCCTGGATGCGAGCCATCATCGCCGAACGGCGGTCGGACGAAACGACATCCATCGTCAGACGCCCCGCACGGAGTTTATGAGCACGATAGCCATGGTCAGGACCCTGCCACCGCGCGGGCAACCGTGTCCGGCGCCTGGACAATCACGCGCAGCAGAATTCGAGCCGTGCGTTCTGGGCGCTTCCGCCCCTGCTCCCAGTCGCGCAGTGCCCCAAGGGTAAAGCCATAGGTATTGGCGAAGGCTTTCTGCGTCATGCCGCTTGCCTCGCGGATGGCCTTGACGTCGACCGGAGGATACTCCCGACGGCGCTCCGTAGCTCCATTGGTGGACGCGATCATGAGGCGAGCCCGGCTGCGATCGCGCCATAGTGTCTGTTCCGCTTCGCCACAGCATCAGCTCTCCGTAAGCGACCAATCCGCCAATCTGTCTACGGCTTGGCCGTAGCCCGATCAAGCAAAAAGTTCGCTTTTCGTTCCGTTTCGACATCGTTCTGAAGCGACGCTTACCTTGAGTCCAGAATGTGAGGGAGCAGGGAGTCGCTCTTGCTTATGATCAATGCGGATCCGTCTATCTTGTCCTTGTCCATTGCCCAACCTCGCGTTCCTTCGGGACCATCCCATTTCTACGCTATGACATCCCAAATGCCGCATCGCTCCGGCGAAGGTCTTCCATTCTCTATCAGCGACATACAGGTTGATGGTACTTGAATATCGACCGAGAGGTGGGGCCATGATTGCCGATGGAGACCGAAAGACGTCTCGCTCGATTGCTGAACAGGTGCCCACACACAGGGGAGCGAGCGATGATCCGGGTTCGGGCAACGGCAGATTCATTCCAGCGGCGCCGCTTCCCTTCAAACGTGCGATACGGCGCCCGGAACTGCGCAAGATCGTCCCGCTTGCGGACACGACAATTTACGAAATGGAGCGGCGTGGTGAGTTTCCGAAGCGGTTTTTTCTGACGCCGCGCTGCGTCGTATGGGACTTGAGCGAGATTGAGGCATGGATCGAAGATCGGCGGCGTGCCTCGGAAGATGCTTCGCTGCGGCGTGCCCCAATCCCAGATGTTCGTCAGCGTCGTACTCGGCCGGTCCGACAGTGAGTGATGTCGATCGTCCACCACCTCTTTCCGGAACCGGATACTCCCAATCATTGAGAGGATTCGAAACGTGACGCGGAGCAGAGCGGCCGGAAGCGCCGCATCGCGGTGGCCGATAATCACACCCGCTCGCGAGTGATCGGATTTCGCGTTTGGTGATCAAAATTCACGCGCTGATGCACGTCGATAGCCCGACGGTTCGGCTAAGGGGTGCCAGGGCGCGAAGATGTCAGCCAGCATCCGGGGCCAACAGCTGCATCGACGGGGGATAGAGCGTCGGCACCCGTTTCTGCCCCGCGACCCAGGCATCGATCATGTCGGCCCACTCCTGGAGCATGTGGCGGCGCTGCTGCTCGTATTCAGCCTTGTTGTAGACACTGCGGGATGAACGTCGCTCCTCGTGGGCGAGGCACTTCTCGATCCAGTCGCTGTTGAAGCCAAGCTCGTGGAGCAATGTTGAGCCGGTCCGTCGCAGATCGTGAACCGTGAACGGCTGCAGCGCCAAACCCTTCTTTTTCGACCGCTCCATGATGGCCATGGTGATGCGGTTGAACGTGGCTTTCGACATCGTCTCGTCCGCCTCGTAGCGCGACGGCAGCACGTAGCGCGAGTTTGCAGCGCAGGTCTTGAGCGCGATCATGATGTCGAGCGACTGCTGCGACAGATAGACGTTGTGGGGCTTGCCGCGCTTCATCCGCTCCTTCGGGATGCTCCACACGGCGCTCTCGAAATCCACCTCGTCCCAGGTCGCCTCCAGAAGCTCGCTCTTCCGCACCATGGTCAGCAGGATCAGCCGGAGGCCAAGGCGGATGGTGGGCAGTGTCGGCACATGCTCCAGTTCCTGAAGCATGATCCGGATCTCGGTCGGCGTCAGCGCGCGGTCCTTGGCGACGAAGGTCGCGATCGAGGCGGGGGCTACGTCGTCGGCCGGGTTGCGCATCTTCTCGCCGTGGAGGATGGCGAAACCGTAGACCTGTTTGACGATATCGCGGACATGGATGGCAGTCGCCGGCGCGCCGCGATCCTTCACCTTGTGACAGAGCGTCCGCAGATCCTCCGGCGTGATCTCGGTCAGCAGTCGGTTCTTCCATGCCGGCAGGATGTCGCGGTCGAAGATCGTCTTGCGCATGGATCGCGTGCTATCGGCCATGCGCGCCTCGCTGAGCCAGCGCCTGCCGACCTCCCTGAAGCTCGCAGCAGGTGTCAGCCGCCGCTTCTTGCGCTGCTTCTCGAGAGCCGGAGATTGCCCTTCTGCCACCAACTTCCTTGCGGCCGTGCATCGGTCTCTGGCTTCGGACAGACCGATGCCGTCCGGACCGTAGCGTCCGATGGTCAACGTCTCGCGGCGATCGTTGAGACGGTAGTCGTAGCGGAAGGTAATTAGCCCCGATGGCGCGACGGCGACATACATACCGTCGCGATCCGACAGCTTGTACAATTTCTCTTTTGGCTTCAGCTTCTTAAGTGCGAGATCGGTAAGCATGTGAAAGGCCTTTCCGACGCAAAATACCACATCGAATGGCTCATTTTTACCGTCACACGAAATACCGTCAACTCTTTCATGCTTCCTTTTAATATCAGCATGTTATGTGTGAAATGGATAGGCTTCTTGGCTTCGCGGCGCTGACGGTATTTGAAAAGCGACCCCTTGACGATATTTCAGATACCGTCAGCCATACCGTCAGATGATCTCGCTTACCCGCGATAGATCGCGATAGGTAGAGAGAAATTTTATTTTCTTTTCAAATAGATACGTCGATTTACGATCGATCGCGATAGGCTGCGAAGGACGCCGGATCACTCCCACTCGATGGTGCCCGGCGGCTTGCTCGTCACGTCGTAGACAACGCGGTTGATGCCGCGCACCTCATTGATGATGCGGGTTGCCGCGCGGCCGAGGAAGTCCATGTCGTAGTGGTAGAAATCGGCCGTCATGCCGTCGACCGAGGTGACGGCGCGCAAGGCGCAGACAAATTCATAGGTGCGGCCGTCGCCCATCACGCCCACCGTCTGCACGGGCAGGAGCACGGCAAAGGCCTGCCAGATGGCGTCGTAGAGGCCGGCCTTGCGGATTTCATCGAGATAGATCGCGTCGGCCTCGCGCAGAATGTCGAGCTTTTCGCGTGTCACCCCGCCAGGGCAGCGGATCGCCAGCCCCGGCCCGGGGAAGGGATGACGACCGATGAAGCTTTCGGGCAGGCCCAGTTCCTTGCCGAGCACGCGCACCTCGTCCTTGAACAGTTCGCGCAGCGGCTCGACGAGCTTCATGTTCATGCGCTCGGGAAGCCCGCCGACATTGTGGTGCGACTTGATGGTGACAGAGGGGCCGCCGGTGAAGGAGACGCTTTCGATGACGTCGGGATAGAGCGTGCCCTGCACCAGGAAATCCGCGCCGCCAAGCTTTTTCGCCTCTTCCTCGAACACCTCGATGAACAGCCGCCCGATCGTCTTGCGTTTTGTCTCCGGATCCGCCTCGCCTTCCAGCGCCCCGACAAAACGCTCCGACGCGTCGACCAATATAAGCGGCAGATTGTAGTGCTCGCGGAACATGGCCACCACGTCGGCCGCCTCGTTCTTGCGCATCAGACCATGGTCGACCAGGATGCAGGTGAGCTGGTCGCCCACCGCCTCGTGCGTGAGAAGCGCCGCCACGGAGGAATCGACCCCGCCCGAAAGGGCGCAGATCACCTTGCCGTCGCCCACCTGATCGCGGATCGCCTGAATGGCCTGCTCGCGATAGGCGGCCATGGTCCAGTCGCCCTTCAGCCCGGCGATCTTGTGAACGAAATTCGACAGGAGCCGCGCACCGTCCGGCGTGTGCACCACTTCGGGGTGGAACTGCACGGCATAGAACCTGCGATCCTCATCGGCGACCGCGGCAAAGGGCGCGCCGGTCGAAGTGCCGATCACCTGGAAGCCCGGCGGGAGCGCCGTGACGCGGTCGCCATGGCTCATCCACACCTGGTGGCGCGTGCCCTTGGGCCACACCCCTTCGAAGAGTGCCGAATCCTCCTTCACGTCGAGAAAGGCGCGGCCGAACTCGCGGTGATGTCCACCCTCGACCTTGCCGCCGAGCTGGGCGCACATGGTCTGCTCGCCATAGCATATGCCGAGCACCGGAATGCCGGCGTCGTATATTTCGTCGGGCGCCCGCGGGCTGCCGGTATCGACGGTCGATGCCGGACCGCCGGACAGGATGACGGCCTTCGGATGCAACCGTGCAAAAGCCTCGCCGGCGGCTTGAAAGGGGACGATCTCGGAATAGACGCCGGCTTCGCGCACGCGCCGGGCGATCAGCTGCGTTACCTGGCTGCCGAAATCGATGATGAGGACGGTGTCGGGATGGGAGGTCGTGTTCATGTCGAGCCCATAAAGAAGTCGCCGCAATTGTGCAAGCTTGAAGCGGCTGCCAGGAGCCAAGAGGCGCGCGATCAGGTCCCCCGCGCCGCGCCGGCGTCCAGCGTGCCCTCGGTGATCGCCGTTTCCAGCCGGTCGACCGCCGCGGCCAGTGTCTCGTCGACAACGTGCAGATATTCCGTCCAATCGCCGACATGGCGCAATTCCGCCTTGCCGTCGGAAATGCCGCGCAGGACGACAAGCGGCACGCCGAAGCGCATCGTCGCGCGCAGGCAGGCATAGCTTTCCATGTCCACCATATCGGCATCGACCTCTGCGTAGGCCGCGCCGGAGACGATATTGGCGCCCGTCGAAAGGCTCGCCTCCTTGATGCCGGGCACACGCAGCCGCAGGGGCAAGGTGGCGGGAAGGTCGAGGAAGGGTGTTGTGCCCTTGTCGAAGCCCAGCGGAGAAGCATCCATGTCGCGATAGGAGACCGACATGGCCTGATAGACCTCGGTCTGCTCCAAAACCCTGCTGCCGGCCGAACCGAGCGAAACGACGAGGCCCGGCAGGCGGTCGCGCCGAGCGGCAGCGGCAAGCGCCGCCGTGAGCTCGACAGCCGCCTCGACCGGGCCGACGCCGGTCATCAAGGGCTTGAACCGCTTTTTCAGATGGGGGCCGTATTCGGCATCGACCGCCATGACGAACAGGACGTCGCGCCCGCCCATCGCCGTCAGCGGAACGTCGATGCGCGGCATGGCGCTCATCCTTCGATCCCCGCACGACCGAGCACGGTCATCATGGTGCCGGTCATGGTGGCGATCAGCTTGGCCTCGCCCGTCTCGTCGAAGGCGTAGGCCTGACCGTCGGCAACAATGATCGTACGTCCCGGCTTGGTGACGCTGCCGCGAAACAGGAAGCGCTCGCCCTTTCCAGGCGCCAGCAGGTTGACCTTGAACTCGATGGTCAGCACCGCCGCATCGCGCGGCATCAGCGAGTAGGCCGCGTAGCCGCAGGCCGAATCGAGCACCATCGAGATCACCCCGGCATGCAGGAAGCCGTGCTGCTGGGTGAAGCCGTCGGAATGCGGCATCTCGATCTCGACCATGCCGGGCGCGACGCGTGTCAGTTCGGCGCCGACCGTTTTCATCGCGTTCTGGCGGGCAAAGCTCGCCTGCACGCGCTCCTCGAAGTCGGCCTCCGGAACGATCTTGGCAGCCATGGCGTGTCCTCTCCGCTTTCCTTGCACTTATCGCAAAGCCGGCAAAGCCCGGCAATGATAAATGCTGCACTGCGAAAATCAGCCGCTGTTCATATCGCCGGCCGGCACAAACCGGCGCTATTGGGGATTGCGCTCCATTGCGGCGAAGAAAAAGCCGTCCGTGCCGGTCAAGTGCGGCGTCATGACGACGCCGGCCTCGCCGTCGATGCGGACACGCCCGGCGTGGTCGGCAAAAGTGCCCTGCCAGAGCTTGTCGTGGTCGACCGGCCGGAACCGCGGATTGCGCGCGAGAAACGAGCGAAGCTGGCCGCCATTTTCCTGCGGAAAGACCGAGCAGGTGATGTAGACGAGGCGCCCGCCCGGTTTGACGAAGCGGCTCGCCTTGTCGAGGATCTGCGCCTGTTCATTGACGCGAAGGTCGAGCTGGCGCTGGGTCAGCCGCCATTTGGCGTCGGGGCGGCGGCGCCAGGTTCCCGATCCGGTGCACGGCGCATCGACCAGGACGATGTCCATGCGCCCGCCGAGCGTTTCGAGCTCGTCGGCCTTCGAGACGACCTGCACATTGCGCGCGTCGGCGCGGCGCAAGCGATCGAATATCGGCGCCAGGCGCGTCTTCTCCGCGTCATGAGCGAATATCTGGCCCCGATTGTTCATCTGCGCGGCCAGTTCCAGCGTCTTGCCGCCGCCGCCGGCGCAATAGTCGAGGACCTGCATGCCGGCCAGCGCCCCGGCAAGCTCGCCGGCAATCTGCGAGCCTTCGTCCTGCACCTCGAACCAGCCCTTGCGAAAGGCAGGCTCGGCCTGAACGTTGGGATGTCTGCGGCCGCCTTCCACGGGTGCGATGCGCAGGCCGTCGCTGGCAATCCGGGTCGGCACGGCGCCCTGCCCGGCCAGTTCGGCCAGCACGCGCTCGCGGCTCGATTTCAGCGTATTGGCGCGCAGATCGAGCGGCGGCCGCGCGGCCAGCGCCCTGCCCTCCTCGGCCCATGCGGATCCGAAGGCCTGTTCAAGATAGGGGGCGCACCAGTCGGGGCAATCGGCCGAGATTTCGGCCGGCGCGGCAGCAAGTGTATTGGCCTCCACCGCGCGAAGCTCGTCCTCGCTCATTGCGGGCGGCGCGAAATGATCGCCCTCGAGGGCGGCGTTGAGAGACGAAGCGGATTCGCCCCATTCCAGAAGCAGCGCGCCGAACGCCAGCGCGCGCGGCGTCTGGTCGCCGAGCAACCAGGCGGCCGAACGGCGACGACGCAGCGCGTCATAGACGATATTGCCGATCGCGGCACGGTCGCCAGCCCCGGCGAAGCGATGCGACAAGCCCCAATCCTTCAGCGCTTCGGCCGCAGGCCGGTGCCGTGATTGAATATCGTGAAGAACTTCGATGGCTGCAGACAGCCGTCCGCCCAAGCGCATTCAGGTTTTCCCATCTTCGGCTTACCCGTTGGCCAACTCGTAGCTTGTCACGGTGAGGCGCACAAGCGCGGCGCGGTCGCAGCGACCATCCCGGCACAAAAAGAGGCAGGGCGCGGAACTCCGCGCCCTGCCGGCCCGGCACAAAAAGAGGCAGGGCGCGGAACTCCGCGCCCTGCCGGCATTGTCTCGGACCTGTCGCGGCGATCAGGCGAGATCGAAACGGTCGGCGTTCATCACCTTGGTCCAGGCCCTGACGAAGTCCTTGACGAACTTTTCACCGGCATCCGACTGGGCATAGACCTCGGCAAGCGCGCGAAGTTGCGAGTTCGAGCCGACAACGAGGTCGACGCGCGTGCCGGTCCACTTCAACGCACCCGTCCTGCGGTCGCGACCCTCGAACTCGTCTTCGTCCTCCGACACCGCCTTCCAGGCCGTGCCCATGTCGAGCAGGTTGACGAAGAAGTCGTTGGTGAGCGTCCCGGGCTTGTCCGTGAAGACGCCATGGCTGGAACCGCCATGGTTCGCCCCCAGCACCCGCAGCCCACCGATCAGCACCGTCATTTCCGGAGCGGTCAGCGTCAGGAGCTGCGCCTTGTCGATCAGCAGCTCTTCGGCCGGCACCGTGTAACGGGCCTTGAGATAGTTGCGGAAGCCGTCGGCGACCGGCTCGAGCACGTCATAGGCCTCGACATCGGTCTGCTCCTGCGAGGCGTCCGTGCGGCCCGGCGCGAAGGGAACCTCGACGTAGTGACCGGCCGCCTTGGCGGCCTTTTCGATGCCGGCCGAACCGGCAAGCACGATCAGATCGGCAAGCGAAACCTTCTTGCCGCCCGTCCGGGCATCGTTGAAGGCCTTCTGGACGCCTTCGAGGGCTGCCAGAACCTTGGCAAGCTGCGCGGGCTGATTGACCTCCCAATCCTTGGCCGGGGCAAGGCGGATGCGCGCGCCATTGGCGCCGCCGCGCTTGTCCGAACCACGGAAGGTCGCGGCCGAGGCCCAGGCGGTGGAGACCAGTTCGGGCACCGTCAGACCGGTGGCGAGGATCTTCGCCTTGAGGTCGGCAATATCCTTGGCATCGACCAGTTCATGGTCGACGGCCGGGATTGGATCCTGCCAGATGAGGTCCTCTTCGGGAACCTCGGGGCCGAGATAGCGGGATTTCGGGCCCATGTCGCGATGGGTCAGCTTGAACCAGGCGCGGGCAAAGGCGTCTGCGAATTGATCCGGGTTCTCGTGGAAACGGCGCGATATCTTCTCGTAATCGGGATCGAAGCGCAGCGAGAGATCAGTGGTCAGCATGGTCGGCTTGCGGCGCTTCGAGGCATCCCGCGCATACGGAATGGATTCCGGCGCATCCTTCGCCACCCATTGATTGGCGCCGGCCGGGCTCTTTTCCAGCTCCCATTCGTAGCCGAACAGGTTGTCGAAGAAGTTGTTGCTCCACTGCGTCGGCGTCTGGCTCCAGGTCACCTCGGGGCCGCCGCCGATCGTGTCGTCGCCCATGCCGCTGCCGAAGCTCGACTTCCAGCCAAGCCCCTGCTCGGCGAGGCCGGCGGCTTCGGGGTCCGCCCCGACGAGTGAGGCATCGCCGGCGCCATGCGCCTTGCCGAAGGTGTGGCCGCCGGCGATCAGCGCGACGGTCTCCTCGTCGTTCATGGCCATGCGGCCGAACGTGTCGCGGATGTCCTTGGCCGCCAGCAGCGGATCCGGGTTGCCGTCAGGGCCTTCCGGGTTGACGTAGATCAGGCCCATCTGAACGGCGGCCAGCGGGTTCTCGAGCTCGCGCTCGCCCGAATAGCGGCTGTTGGATCCGCCACTGAGCTCCAGCCATTCCTTCTCTGCGCCCCAGTAGACGTCTTCCTCCGGCTCCCAGGTGTCCGCGCGGCCGCCGGCAAAGCCGAAGGTCTTGAAGCCCATGGATTCCAGCGCGACGTTGCCGGCGAGGATCATCAGGTCGGCCCAGGAGATCTTGTTGCCGTATTTCTGCTTGATCGGCCACAGCAGACGGCGCGCCTTGTCGAGGTTGACGTTGTCGGGCCAGGCGCTGAGCGGCGCAAAGCGCTGCTGGCCCTTGCCGCCGCCGCCACGTCCGTCGCCGGTGCGATAGGTGCCGGCCGAGTGCCATGCCATCCTGATCATCAGCCCGCCATAATGGCCGAAATCGGCCGGCCACCATTCCTGGCTGTCGGTCATCAGCGCGGTGAGGTCCTTCTTCACCGCCGCCAGGTCGAGCGTCTTGAATTCCTCGGCGTAGTCGAAGCCGGTGCCCATCGGGTCGGACAGGGAAGAATTCTGGTGGAGAATCTTGAGGTTGAGCTGGTTCGGCCACCAGTCGCGGTTCGACCGCATGTTCACATTCGTGTTGCCGTGCACCACCGGGCAGGTGCCGGCCTTTTCAGCTTTAGCGTCCATGTCTCTCTCCGATCTGTGGTCTTCGAATTCGCTCGATATATCTGTTCCGCCCGGCGCCCGATCGTCGCGGCAGAGGCATTCACGTCACGTTCGGCGCAGCGCGCGGGCCGATCCGTGTGGCCAGGTTGGACAATCTGTCATCAGGCGGGCTTCCTCGCATGGGCCGTGAGGCCGGAAGATGGCGAACCGGAGTGTGCTTGTCACTCCAGTTTGGAACAATTCAAAAGTTACGACCGATTCACGATAGATTCAAATTGCGATTCCTATTTCCTGTGATAATTTTTCATTATGATAAGATTGACCGTGAGACAGATGGAATATTTCCAGGCCCTGGCCGACACGATGCATTTCGGCCGGGCGGCCGAGATCGTCGGCGTCACCCAGCCGGCCCTGTCGGCGCAGATCGCCGAAATGGAGGAAAGGCTCAATTGTCGGCTGTTCGAGCGCGACAGGCGCGTCGTGCGCCTGACCGAGGAAGCGCGGCTGCTCAGACCGCGCATCGCCCGCATCCTGGAAGAGTTGCGCGATATCGAGGCGATTGCGCGGCGCGGACGCCAGGCGATGCAGGGACGGTTCCGCCTCGGCATCATCCCGACGATCGCGCCCTACATGCTGCCCGAGGCCCTGCCCGCCATCAGGCAGCGCTTTCCCGAACTGCAGCTCGAACTGCGCGAGGCCATGACGACGACGCTGATCGACGATGCGCTGAATGGCCGTCTCGACGGTTTCATTGCCGCCGAGCCCCTTGAAACACCGGCCCTTGCCAGTGAAAAGCTGTTCGAGGATCGGTTCTTTCTGGCCGTGCCGGCGGCCGATCCGAGTTTCACCTCGCATCCGGTCCCGCCCGAAAGCCTTGCCCTCGACCGATTGATGCTGCTCGAGGAGGGCCACTGCCTGCGCGAGCAGGCGCTGGCGGTCTGCGGCCATGTAAAACCGGTGGCCATGGCGAGCTACGGCGCAACCAGCCTGACGACCTTGTTGCAGATGGTGTCGCATGGCCTGGGCATCACGCTCGTTCCGGAAATGGCACTTGAAGCCACCAGCACCATGCGTGATCTCAAGCTCGTGCCCTTTGCCGAGCCGGCGCCGGCGCGCACCATCTGCCTGGCCTGGCGGCGCAACAGCCCGCGCGGTGACGAATGCCGCGCCCTGGCGCGCGCCGTCAGGGAAATCGCGACGCCGGGCAGCACGGATGCTCCTTCAGACGCCGCCAAGCAGATGGAGCCCCAGCCATAGCCACATCAGGGCGAGCGCCAGAAAGCCGACCATGAAGAACGGGCTGCGATGGCGGATCCGGTTGCTTGTCACCTGCATCCAGGCATGGGCACAGCGCGAAGCAACGAAGATCCATGCCATTGCGATCATGGCTCCCGAAACGCCCTCCGTCACCAACAGCGCCAGGCAGACGGAGTGAAACAGGACCGGCAGCTCGAACTGGTTTTGCAGATTGTTTCGCACGTAGCGGCTTTCGGCCGGCTCGATCACGTTGTCGCGGAACTGCTCGTTGGTCGCCGATCCCGCTTTCACGGCCGAAAACCGCCGCAGCGACAACAAGCCATAGACGGCGTAGACGAGGACGACATGGGCAATCAGCGGCCAGACGATCGCAGTCGCATTCATCGCGTGCTCCTTTCGCTTCGGCGCATTAACGCCGCCTTAACCACGTCGCAGAACAATGCGCTTGATCTGAACAGAAGCAGCCGACCGTGAATTTCCCGTCAATCAATCGCGCAGCGCGCATCATGGCCGGTCCGCACGATCCCCGCGATCAGGCGTTGGACGCCGACCTGGCAGCCGCGATCATCCAGTCCCTAAGCCTGTTCGCTCGTCCGTCCGGCAACGCGCGGCAAACGGGCAGCGAAAGCCAAGCATCATCGGGCACGGCAGTTACCCTGCCCGATCCCGCTGCCTCGCGCAGCTTGTCCTCTGCGGAACCGTCGCCGCAAGCCTGGCCCCTGTCGCCGTCTCTCGATATCGCCTTGCGCGCCTACCAAGAGGAGCCTTGGCCCGACGCCGGCGAAGACAAGGACGGCCAACGCCGCTCGGTCGCGATCTAGAACATGTCCCGCTCAAACGGAATCGTTTGAGCGAAAGGTACATGTTCCAGCATATTGATCTGGCGCGCATATCTTTGCTTCGAACGGAACTGTTTGAAGCGAATGCGCGCTAGATCAGGCCATGCCCGGATAGTTGGGGCTTTCGCGCGTGATCGTCACGTCGTGGGCGTGACTTTCGCGCAGGCCGGCGCCGGAAATGCGCACGAAGGTGGCGCGGCTGCGGAACTCTTCCAGGTTGGGCGCGCCGACATAGCCCATCGCCGCCTTCAGCCCGCCGGCCAACTGGTGCAGGACGCCGCCGACCGGCCCCTTATAGGCCACCTGGCCTTCGATGCCCTCGGGCACCAGCTTCAGCGTATCGCGCACCTCGGCCTGGAAATAGCGGTCGGCCGAGCCGCGCGCCATGGCGCCCACCGAGCCCATGCCGCGATAGGCCTTGTAGGAACGTCCCTGGTGGAGATAGACCTCGCCCGGGCTTTCCTCGGTACCGGCCAGCAGCGAGCCGACCATGGCGGCGCGCGCGCCGGCCGCGAGCGCCTTGGCCAGATCGCCCGAATATTTGATGCCGCCATCGGCAATGACGCCGACGCCGGCCTTGTCGGCCGCCTCGACGGCCGACATGATTGCCGACAGCTGCGGCACGCCGACGCCGGCCACCACGCGCGTCGTGCAGATCGATCCCGGACCGATGCCGATCTTCACGGCGTCCGCGCCGGCATCGATCAGCGCCCTGGTGCCGTCCGCGGTCGCCACATTGCCGGCCAGGATGCGCACAGCGTTGGAGAGCTTCTTGGCGCGCGTGACCGCATCGAGAACACGCTGCGAGTGTCCGTGCGCGGTGTCGATGACGAGCAGGTCGACGCCCGCCTCGATCAGCCGCTCGGCGCGCTCGAAGCCGTCATCGCCGACGCTTGTCGCCGCCGCCACGCGCAGCCGTCCCTGGGCGTCCTTGCAGGCGTTCGGATTGAGCTGCGACTTCTCGATGTCCTTCACGGTGATCAGGCCGACGCAGGCTCCACTATCGTCGACCACCAGCAGCTTCTCGATACGCCGCTGGTGCAAGAGCCGCTTGGCCTCTTCCTGGTCGACATTCTCGCTGACGGTGACCAGGTTGTCCTTCGTCATCAATTCGGCCACCTTCTGCGAGGGATCCGAGGCGAAGCGGACGTCGCGATTGGTCAGGATGCCGATCAGGCGACCGGTGACATGACCGCCGACGCCGCCATTATCCACCACCGGGATGCCCGATATGCCGTGTGCGCGCATCAGGGCATGCGCGTCGGCCAGCGTGGCGTCGGGGCCGATCGTGACCGGATTGACCACCATGCCGGACTCGAACTTCTTGACCTGGCGGACCTCCTCGGCCTGCTCGCTCGGCGACAGATTGCGGTGGACGACGCCCATGCCGCCGGCCTGCGCCATGGCGATGGCGAGGCGCGATTCGGTCACCGTGTCCATGGCCGCCGAGAGGATCGGAATGTTGAGCTCGATGTCGCCGGCGATGCGCGTGCGGATGTCGGTCTGACCCGGCATGACGTCGGAATGGCCGGGCTGCAGAAGCACGTCGTCGAAAGTGAGCGCCTCGGCGCCGGTTGCGGTCTCGATGATCTTCGCCATGGCCATTCCTTGAAAAATGGAGACCGACGCCGCGCCCTTGCCGACCGCGTCGAATCTTCCGGTTTTCCCTTTCAGGATTGGCGGTGGCTGGTAACACGTCTCGATGACAATGAAAAGTCATCGCGCGGCGATGACAGGCGTCACCCCCGCGCGCCGGGCTGCGCCTCAAAAATCGAGCTGGTAGGTCTCGGGAATGAAGCGATAGCCCTCACCGACCTTTTCCACGAAGCCGATGGCCGGCGGCGGCATGTGATAGCCGATGAAGGGCAGCCTGTCGGCCGCGACCATGTCGAACACCTTCTTGCGCGTGGCCACGCCTGCCTCCTTGTCCACATCGAAGCGCACATGCCAGTCCGGGCGCTGCAGCGAGGCCACGTAATGGTTGGCCGTGTCGGCGGTCAGGACCAGTTGCTTGCCGTCGGATTCCAGCATGAAGATCATGTGGCCGGGCGTATGGCCGAAGGCGGCCATGGCGGTGATCCCGGACACGACGCTGTCGCCGTCGCCGATGAAGGCCATCTTGTCGGCCAGCGGCTTGACCTTCGCCTCGACGTTCCTGGCGCCGCTTTCCATGGGCCCGGACAGGCGCTCCGGCGCCGTCCAGAAGTCGTATTCGACCTGGCCGGCAACGTAGCGCGCATTGGGAAAGGCCGGCGCCTCGCCCTCCATCAGGCCGCCGATATGGTCGCCGTGGAAATGGGTGATGACGACGATCGTGACGTCCTCGGGCGTATGTCCGGCAGCACCCAGCCGCTCGCGCAGCCTGCCGAGGCCATTCTGTCGGGCGCCCTCGCCGAGGCCGGTGTCGAAGAGAACCAGATCATCGCCCGTACGAACGAGCGTCGGCGTGAACGAGTTCATCCAGTGGTCGGCCGGCAGATATTCGCCCGCGAGCAGTTCGGCCACCGTTTCCGGCGGCTGATCGATGCCGAAGGTTTCGGCCGTGTTTTCATATGCCCGCTTGCCGTCGAGGATGGTCGTGACCTCGAACTGGCCAAGCTTGAAGCGATTGAAACCGGATGGTTCGAGTTCTGACTCGCTCATCTGTGCATGGGCTCCCCGTATCATGATCTGAGGTGTTGCAAGCAGCGCGCCGCCCGCAACGGTCAATTTCAGCGCCGAACGGCGGTCGATCGAGCTCTTCATCGCCAACTCCCCTTTTCCCTGTTGTATGCTCAAGTTGTGTGCTCAGGCCGGTGCATTCGCTCAGCGGCATGCAAGCGCGAGTTTAGGTGCGGAAGCCCTTTCGACACCACGACGGGCCATTCAAAGTTTCGTGACGACGCTCGCTCCAGGGTTCGCCTGGACGAACGGTTCCCTCGGGACAGGCCGGAGGCAACATGCTAAGCGGGGCGCGCTTCAGGCCATCCGGACCAGACAATTGAATCGCACGATCCCGCTCATCCTCGCCGTCGCATTGTTCATGGAGCAAATGGATTCGACGGTGATCGGGACGTCCCTGCCGGCGATCGCCGCCGACATCGACACCAGTCCGATCGCGCTCAAGCTGGCGCTGACCGCCTATCTGGTGTCGATCGCGATCTTCATTCCCCTGAGCGCATGGATGGCGGATCGCTTCGGCGCCAAGCGCGTCTTCTGCGCGGCCATCGGGGTCTTCATGATCGGTTCCATCGCCTGCGCCTTCGCCAATTCGCTCGAGGCCTTCGTCGTCTCGCGCTTCCTGCAGGGCATGGGCGGCTCGATGATGACGCCGGTGGCCAGGCTGGTGCTCGTGCGCACCACGGCCAAGAGCGAGCTTGTCTCCGCGATGGCCTGGCTGACGATCCCGGCCCTTGTCGGCCCGCTGGTCGGACCGCCGGTCGGCGGCTTCATAACCACCTATATAAGCTGGCACTGGATCTTCCTGATCAATGTGCCGATCGGCCTGGCCGGCATTGCCGCGGCCTGGATCCATCTGCCGGAGATCGACGTCAATGCACCCGGAACGATCGACTTCAAGGGGTTCGTGCTGGCCGGGCTTGCGGCCTCGGGCGTCGTGTTCGGCCTGTCGGTGGTCAGCCTGCCGGCACTGCCGCCGCTGGTGGGGCTGGCGACGCTGGTCGTCGGCCTCGCCGCGGGCGCCCTCTATCTGGTTCATGCGCGGCGCATCGCCAATCCCATTCTCGATCCGGCGCTGTTTGCCAATCCGATCTTTCGCGCAGCGATATCCGGTTCGTCGCTGTTTCGCATCGGCGCCGGCGCCATTCCCTTTCTCCTGCCGCTGATGTTCCAGCTCGGCTTCGGCATGACGCCGTTCCAGTCGGGGCTGTTGACCTTCACCGGAGCCTTCGGCGCCATCGGCATGAAATTCATGGCCCGCTCGACCCTGCAGCGCGGCGGCTTCCGCACCGTGCTGGTGATGGCGGCCGTCGGCGGGGCCGTGTTCATCGCGGCGATTGCCCTGTTCACGCCGCAAACGCCGGTCTGGGCCATTATCGCGGTGCTGGTGGCAGGCGGCGTGCTGCGCTCGCTGTTCTTCACCTCGGCCAATGCGCTGGTCTTCGCCGATCTCGACGACAGCCAGGCCGGACAGGCGACGGCCATCGCGGCGGTGTCGCAACAGATCAGCATCGCGCTCGGCGTCGCGATCGCCGGGGCGATCCTGGAGGCGTTCGCCCATTTCGCGGCCGGCACGCTGGAACTCGCCGCCTTTTCCACCGCCTTCGTGATCGTCGCGCTTATCACCGCCATCGCCGCACTGCCGTTTGCCGCGCTGTCCGCGGATGCGGGCAATGCCGTCTCGGGCCACCGCATCGGCGGCGACAATTCGCGCACCGGCGTAACCCCGCTGGCGGCCGCTTATCCGGCGTCCCCGACGTCTTCTTCGGCACCGCCTTCGTCCGAACGTCCCTTGAAATCGCGCGCCAGCAAATAGAGCTCGACCGACGCGTCGCGCGAGGCCGGCGGCTTGACGTGGTGGACGGTGCGGAAATGACGCTTCAGGCGGTCGAGCAAGCTCGTCTCCGTGCCGCCCTGGAACGTCTTGGCCAGGAAATGCCCGCCGGGCTTCAAGGTCTCGATGGCGAAGTCGGCCGCGACCTCGCACAGATGCATGGTGCGCAGATGATCGGTGCGGCGGTGACCGGTCGTCGGCGCGGCCATGTCCGACATGACAAGATCGGGTGCGCCGCCCAGCGTCTCGATCAGCCGCGCCGGGGCCTCGTCGTCGAGGAAATCCATCTTCAGGAAGTGGGCACCCGGCACCGGATCCATGTCCAGATAGTCGATCGCGACGATCGTCGGCGCCTCGTCGGTCGAACCGATGCGCTGCGCGGCGACCTGGCTCCATCCGCCCGGCGCGGCGCCCAGATCGACAATGCGCGCGCCCGGCTTCAGGATGTGGTAGCGGTCGTCGATCTCGATCAGCTTGTAGGCGGCGCGCGAACGGTAGCCCTCGGCCTTCGAACGATGAACATAGGGATCGTTGAGATGGCGCTCCAGCCAGCGCCGCGAGGAGTTCTTCAGGCCGCGCTTCTTCTTGATGCGCGTCTTCAATGCGCGCGGCCCGGCAGTGCCAGACGGCTTCTTCATGGCCGGCCTCCCTTCGCCTTGCCGCGGCCGCGGCGCCACACGCCTTCCTCGGCCATGAGTTCGGTCAGGATGCCCTCGCGCAGGCCCCGGTCGGCGACCCGCAGGCGCTGCGAGGGCCAGACGGACCGGATCGCCTCCAATATGGCGCAGCCGGCCAGAACCAGATCGGCCCGGTCTGCACCGATGCAGGGATTGTCCACGCGCTGCTGGAACTCCCAGCCGAGCAATGTGCCGATCATCCGATCGACCTCGCCGTTGTCCATCCACAACCCGTCGACTCGGCGCCGGTCGTAACGCGGCAGGCCGAGATGGATTCCGGCCAGCGTCGTGACCGTTCCCGAGGTCCCCAGAAGGTGGAAACGGTCGCCGGACGCGACATGAGACAGCCGTTCGCGCCCTTCGAAGGTCTGGAGATGCGCCGACACCTCATCGACCATCAGGCCGAAGATCTCCGACGTGACGTGGCGACCGCCGAAGCGCTCCGACAGCGAGACGACGCCGACGGGCAGCGAGACCCAGGAGACGATATGCCGGGCCAGCCGCGCCGCCCTGCGGCCGGCTATGTCGATCAGGGCGATTTCCGACGAGCCGCCGCCAATGTCGAACAGAACCACGCCCTGCGTGTCCGTCTCGACCAGCGATCCGCAGCCCGATACGGCGAGCCGCGCCTCCGTCTCGCGGTCGATCACCTCCAGGACCAGCCCTGTTTCCTCGCGCACCCGTTCGATGAATTGCTGGCCGTTTTCCGCCGAGCGGCAGGCCTCCGTCGCGATAAGCCGGGCCCGGCGGATGCGGCGCGCCTTGAGCTTGTCGGCACACACCGCGAGCGCCTCAAGCGCCCTGTCCATCGCCGCCTCGCCCAGTCGCCCGCTGGTCGACAGGCCTTCGCCCAGCCGCACGATGCGCGAAAAGGCGTCGACCACCCGGAAGCGACCCGGCCGCGTCGGCACCGCCACGAGGAGCCGGCAATTGTTGGTGCCCAGGTCGAGCGCGGCGAAGGCCGCCTCGTCCGTGCCGGTCCGTACGAAAGGTTTGGGCGGAGCACCGACGCGGACCGGTGCGGCGGCGCCATCGGTCCGCGAACCAGGTGCGGTCGAACCAGGTGCGGTCGGTTGAGACGGCCCGCCGGTGATTGCCGCACCGTCACGCGCATAGACCTTGCGCGCGCGGCGGCGTTTGCGCCGCTTGCGCGGCGGTGCCTGCTTCGCTTCGCCGGGCGGTGCTTCGGCTTCTTTTAGGCCTTCGGCGAGGCGCGCCGCCTTTTGTCGGCCCGATCTGCGGTGCCGTCGGCGTTTGGAGACCGCACGTCCCCGCGAAGCCCCGCCACCTGGCGGAAGCCCGCCATCCTGGGGGTCTTTCACAGAAGATCCTTTCGGCCCGCGCCAGCCATAGGCGGCAGCAGGGCCCTGATCGTTGAGTTGGCGGCACTCTAACGTATCATCCGGTAAATCGGAACCGGTTTTCCGAAAGCGACGACACGCAAATTCATCCAGCCCAATGCGGCATGCGGCGCGTTCAGCGCAGGCAGACCTCGATGAACCCGTCGCCGGGAAATCGGCAAATGCGCAACGCACGAAGCCGACAAGATGGCACTGCGGCCTTGACTCTTGTCTCTCAATGAATAAAACGCCGGGCATGAAGAGGCCATGCGGAGCATGCCGAAGATCGGACATGCGGCAGCGCCGGGCTCTTGGGGAATAGGTTAACGGTAGACCAGCGGACTCTGACTCCGTTAGTCCTGGTTCGAATCCAGGTTCCCCAGCCAACACTTTTCCGATGGTTCCCATTCCGAAAGAACTCAGCGCCGTCGTGCGCCGACGGATGCAGCAACCAAACCCCTCACCGCCAGATCAGACCCTCACCGCCCATAGCCGAAACGGGCGGCCGTATCCGCCGTCCGGTCGCGGATGACTTGCCGCTCTGAAGCGGAAAATTTCGGCTCGTAGTAGCTCGGCGCGCTGACGGTCGCCCGCGCCGTTTCGGCGAGCCCTTCGGGCTCGAGGCCGCAATGGTCGAGGATCGACGCGATCATGCCGGAAGGATCGGCGCAGATGTCTTCATACCGCACGACGATGACGGACCCCGAAAGCTCGGCACTCTCTGCCAGATCGGCAACGTGATCATATACGGAAGCCCAATAGGCGGCCCAGCCCGCGATCTCGTCTCCCTCGCGCCACAGCCTGACGATGTCCTGCGCCCTGCCGTCACCCAGATTCATCGGCACGCGGCCGAGCCCGAACTCGAAATGCCCGCTGCGGCGCATATGGGCCAGGATACGGGGATCGCGCTCTTCCAGCGACACGAAGAGCCGGTGCTGCTTCATCAGCGACGCGATGTGCCAGACCGGATCCCTGACCGGGACGACAAAACGCGCATCAGGATAGATCGTCTTCAGATAGCGCAGGCGCGAAACATTGTAGTTGCCCTTGGCGAGGTAGCGCGATGCGCCCCTGAGGGCCAGCATCTTGCGGATGTGGTCGCGGTGGAAGCGCTCGAAGCCGGGATTGTGCGTCGCCGCGTCGAGCACGGCGCTGGCCGACGGATCATGCAGATGGCGAAAGAACGCCATCCAGATGACCTCCTCGAAGGCTTCCGGGCTTTCCGGCGTGACGCTTATGCGGTCGCGATGGGCGCGTTCGCGGGCTTCATGATGATTGTTGGCGGCGCGGTCGACGAACCAGTTCCACAACCAGGGTGTGAAGACCATCGGGAAATCGCGGTAGCGATGCGATGCCGTTTCGGGATGGCGGTCGAGCAATTCCAGCAGGATGGTGCTGCCGGAGCGCGCCAGGCCGGTGACGAAGACGGGCCGGTCGATCCTCATGTCGCCGATCCGGTCATCGAGCAGGCGGGTCTCCATATCCCCGATCCTGATCCAAAAGCGCGGATAGCGTTCCACGACACCGCCGATCCTGTGCGTCCACGGATCGATCTCCGGCGATGCCGGCTTGTCCGTATCTGCTGTCCTGCTCATGCGATCCGCCGCACCGATTTGAACGCGAAGGCGATGATGATCATGGCGGCAAAGTAGATGACCTCCCACCGGCGCAGCCAGGCGGGGCCGAATGCGAGCACCTGCTGGTGCGGCAGGGAAATGTCGATGCGATTAAAGGGCAAGTCGTCGTCCAGATAGCCGGCCGGATTGCCGATGATCATGTTCCACCACTGCCGCTTGTGAATGACCGGTACGGGCTTCGAAACCGGCACGTCGGCCACCGCACCGCCATTGCGGTCCATGACGACCGCGTGCGGGGTCTCTTCGGCCCGATGGACCCAGCGGCCTTTAAAATCGCCGTCCACGACCACCGGCACGTTCTGGCCGGGCGGCGGATAGGCGACGCCGTACTGGCTTCCCAGCCAGACGATGACGGCCAGGATCGGCAGGGACGCCGCAAGAGTCGCCGGAACGACCAACCCTATCCGGTGAAATGCCAGCGACATCATCCTGCGCAGGTGCGGCCACGCTTCATGAAACTCGCCGTCAAACCCGGCAACGTATCGCTGGGTTTCGGCAAGCGCCTTTTTGGTCTCGGCGATCCTGACCTGCGGCGACAGCAGACGATAGAGCTCCATGGAGACCACGGCGCCAATGGCGGCCCACAGGATCAGCCTGAGCGCGGCGGGAAGATAGGGCGCCATCCAGTTGTCGATCGCGGCAAGCAGCGACGCCGGGAGATCCAGAAATCCCATCTTCTCAACCTGCCCGGTTCTTCTCTCGTGCCTCGTGATCAGAATTCAAGGTCGCCTGGCCGTCGGTCGCCCGCGTACTGCTCTGCGCCCTTCGCCGGCGCATCATGCGGCGGATCGGCCAGGCGAGAACGAATATTAGCGCCGTCGCAATCGCCGCGACAAGGGCCCACAGGGCGCCCAGCAGGCTCAGGCCGGCGCCGGGCCCGACATAGGCGAATGCGGTGCCCGGTGCGCCAACCGTCACGACGAACAGCACGAAAATGGCAATCTTCTTCATGGCAGGTCCTTCATATTGAGCTGGGCAGACTGTTGCTGCGGATTGAGCAAGGAGGGATCGAGGTCGGCCGGATCCAGCCGCTCGGCCCAGCCGATGATGGGGATCATGTCGTCATCCGGTCCGCCGCGAACGGGATTCAGGAATTCCCATACGATCTCGCCCCTCGGGGTGACTTCAATGATACGTCCGCCATTCGATTCGGTGATGAGCGTGTTGCCATTTGCCAGGCGCTGCTGGTCGGACCGGATCTGGCTGTCGAGGGGAGCATCGTCGGTTCCGGCATACTGCCAGGCAATTTCCATCGTGGACGGATTGAACTCGATGAGCCGCGAAATGCCGCTGGGACGGGAATAATTGCCGTAATTGTCGAACAGCAGCAGGTTGCCGTTGGCAAGGATGTCCGGGTCATGCTGGCCGATCCAGGGCCCCTTCGTCGCCCATTTGAGCGTCGCGGTTTCAGGATCGAGAACCGCGACCGCATCAAGGGCCCGGAAGGACAGCAATACGTCGCCTTCGTCGCCGAAGGCGAAATCTGCGCCGGCCTCGCGATCGACAAACTCGACCGTATTGGCGTGGGTGGGATCAGCCACCGCGAAACTGGCCACGGTGTAGATGAGCTGGCGATATTCGGATTCGGCGACAGCGGTGAGCAGCCTGATCTTCTGCAACTCCTCGCCATCCGGCGACAGGACGACAAGGAAATCCTCCAGCCGCGGGCTGGCAAGGTGCTCGAACCCTTTCAATTCGTCCTCGACGAATTCGTGCGTCAGAACATAGATCCTGCCGTCCGGGCCGATGTCGAACTGATGATGCGCGTGCCCGAAATAGCTCCAGATGACCTGCGAATCACGGTCCAGCTTGACGAGGCCATAGCCGTAGGGCGTGTCTCCGGCCCCTTCGTAAAGCGCCAGGAGATCGCCGTTGGGGAAGACGTGCACCCTGCGGAAATAGACGAACGGATCGGGCTGAGGTTTCTTTACGCCTCCGGCTTGCGGCGTCCAGATTTCGCTGAACGGTTTGCTCCAGCTGTAGATCAGCTTGCCATCTGCATCGATCAAAAAGGCGGCCGGAGCGCTGCCCGAGGCATAGAGCGTCGGCCCGGGCTGCATGCGATCCTGCTGCTTGACCACCACGCCCTTGTCCGGACGTCGCTCGGGATACCACAGGTCGGTTTGGTAGACGTCCTGGTACTGCGACAGCTTGGAATAGAGCGCCTTGCCGCCTTCATAGGCCCTTGATATCTGCGGGCCGGGGAATATGCCGCTGGTCGCGACAATCGTGCCGGCGACAAAGAGCAGCGCTCCGATAGCCGCGAAGAATGCTGCGTTGAGAACCCTGTCCAACAACGATGTGTTTGCTGCCCTGCTTGGCTCGCTTCGATCCGCCCAGTTAGATTCTGACATCGCGCACTCCAACGACCCATGGCTGCGACGGCGCTTTGCGTGCCTTCGCGCCACCTCTCACGCTGCGAATGTCGCTAATGAACCCAGACGACTTTGTGGCGCGAATCGGGAGAATTCGTGCCTCATCCTCAAAATTGAATACAATTTGTAATACACATTCCGCATCTCCGCGAAATAGAAACACTATAAACTATATGTATAAGAGAGAAATATTTGTAATGGTTATTCTAATCGTGAATTATCGGCGGGTATTGCATTGGCGACGGTTCGTCTTTCGTCGGAACTGTCTCTTTACTGGACTCGACGACATATTCCTTTTTCTGATTCTCGGTGCACGCAGCCAAGGTAAGCAGGATCATGCTCAGCCCTGCCGCCATCAGCACATTGCTCATCATCATCGTCTCGACAGTTCGGATCCGTGCCGCAGAGGATCGCTCCCGTTACCCGCGACCGGCCGGTGACGGCAGTCATCGGTGCCGACAGCAGCCTCGGTGCAATCATTGTCAGTTCCCCCGCCGAAGAGACAAGGATAGGGCGCCGCACTGACCGGGGGCAAGACGAAGAGCCAGTGCGGCCACCCGCATACAGTTCAATTTCTGAACGAAACGTCACAGGAATTGATAGCATCGCAGCGGCGGTCCACGGCGCGCGCCGGGACAACCGGGCCTCAACCCCTGCGGGTTCATGCCGCGTCCATAACAATCATTTGATTGTCCCGCCTGTAGCGCGGGAACGGACCCAGGCCGTATTCTCCCCAACCCCGGACGAACTGAATTGCGCGTTCGCCGATCAACAGGAGGACGTCATGACGAAACTGACAACGCTGACAGGCATCGCAGCGATCGGTGCATTGGTCCTATCGCACGGCTTTGCGTCGGCTCAGGAAACGCCGGCCCAGCCGGCCGACGAAGCACAAAGCGAAACCAGCCTGGAAGAATCGATGCGTTCCATGATGCGCAACATGATGCGCGAGATGATGCAGGAGCGCGCCGGACAAGACGGCGAAGCGGATGGCGAGGTCGGCGAGGCCCGTGATCGGCGCGGCGGGTTTCATGGACGACAGATGGGGCGCGCCGATGGAATGGGCCGCCACCAGATGGGCCGCCACCACATGAAAGGCCGCACTGACGGCCGCCGCCCAGGGCACGGCATGCGCATGAAATTCGCCTTCGCGATCATGGACGCCGACGGCAATGGCGCCGTGTCGCTGCAGGAGGCGCAGGAATTCCAGGCCCGGATATTCAACGCCCTGGATGCCGACAACGACGGTGAGGTGACGCAGGAGGAAATCCGGGCCTTCTTCCATGGACCGGACGACAAGCCGCCGCGTTGATCGTCTAGCGCGCGTTCAGTTCGGCACTGCGATGACGGCGCCCGGCGACAGGCCGGCGACCACTTCGACGCCGGTCTGCGTCGGCACGCCGAGCGAAACCGGCATGGGCCGGCGCGCTCCGGTTATCGGATCGACGACCATGACGATGTCGCGCGCGCCGTCGCGCAGCAATGCGGCATGCGGCACCACCAGCGCCGCCACATTCTCGTAAACCTTGGCGGCAACCGTCACCGACATGCCGATGCGCAACCCGGCGGCAAGCGCTCCATCGCTGTCGGCGAAGTCGACCCGGACGTCGAAGCGCGCAATGCCGGCCGACGCGCCGGCGCGGTCGGCGGTCAACGCCTCGGCGCCGATCGAGGTGATCCGCCCCTCGAACGGGGCATGGCCGGGCAGTGCCTCGCTGACGATTTCGGCCCCCTGCCCGGCACCAAGCTTCATCAGATCGATCTCGTCGACACTCGCGCGCACGACGATCTGCCCGATGTCGGCGATGGAAAACAACGCTGTTCCATGGGCCATGCGCACGCCGATCTGCGTCGGCTGGGAGGCGCCGGATCCGCTCTCGCGTTCAGGCCTTGTGACGATGCCCGAAGTCGGCGCACGCACCACGGCTCCGGCGCGCCGCTCTTCAAGCTGGGCGAGGTTGATGCGTGCATTCTCCAGCTCTATTTCTGCCAGCCGCAGATTGGTCTGGTTGCTCTTTTCGAGCAGCACCGCATGGTCCTGGCGGACCCCGGCAAGCTGGCGGCGCTGCGTGTCGAGCTGCTGGACAAGGTTGTCATATTCGTTGCGCGGCACGATGCCCCGTTCAAGAAGTCCCTTGAGCTCCGCTTCCTGGCGCACCAGATGGTCGAGCTGGGCCTCGGCGTCCTCCACCGAGCGCCGGGAGCGGGCGACCTCCGGTCCGCTCTGCCAGTCCTCCAACTCCTCCACCGCGATCCGCGCCTTCAAGAGCGCCGCCTCCGCCTCGCGCAAGCGTGTGTCGATCTCGGCGGTGTCCATGACGACCAGCACGTCGCCCTTCTCGACGAGCGTGCCGAACTCGACCCGCTTGTCCTCGATCACACCGTCAAACGGCGCGGCGACATTGATGTTCCGGCCCGCCTGGACCGTTCCGGCCAACGCGACATTCTGCACCAGCGGCCGGGGTTCGAGCGTCACGAGCCGCACGGGCTCTCCCCCGGGCGCCGGGTCGGGCGTTTTCAGCCTGTCGATCACATCGGCTTGCGCCGACCCGCCGTCGACGGGCGCCGCCGCGAGGCCGGCAAGCAGCCGCTCGAGATGAGCACGACCCATCCAGATACTGGCGGCTGCAATGAACAGGACGGCCAACACGACGGCGAGGATGGCACCGCGCCGCCGCCGCTGGTGTCCAGATGTGCTTATGAGCTGGTCGGGTTGCATCGGCATCGCGTCACGTGGCTCTCAACGCCTCGATCGGGCTGACGGCGGCGGCCCGCGCGGCCGGATAGCTGCCGAAGAACAATCCGACGACAAGCGCCATGCCGATGCCGAGCGGCACGGCCGACGGTGCAACGACGAACTGCCATCCCGAAAGGCGGGCGAAAACATAGCCGATCGCCATGCCGAGGATCAGTCCGCAGGCCGAACCGAACGTCGACAGCATGACGGATTCGGCGAGGAACATGGCGCGGATCTCGCCGGCACGCGCGCCGATCGCCCGTCTGAGGCCGATTTCCGCACGCCTTTCCAGCGCGCTCATCAGCATGACATTCATGATGCCGATGCCGCCGACAACAAGGGAGACGCTGCCGATCGCCAGGAGCAGGATCTGATAGATCCGCATCTGCTTCTCGACATTCTCGATAAGCTCGGCGCTGACCATGACGGTCGCGTCGCCGCCGCGTGTATGGCGGTGCACATAGGCCCGCACCCGCTCGCTCATGCGTTCGCTGTCGAAGCCCGGCGTGAGGCGGCCAATGATCTGGGTCACGCCGTCGAACGGCATGACACGCCTTGCCGCCGACGCAGGCACCACCGCGGCGCGGTCGAACTGGATGCCGATGAGTGGGTTGATCGGTGTTTCGGCCAATCGGCCGACGATGGTCATGACGGCGCTGCCGGCACGGATGTGATCGCCGACGACGGGGGGCCGGCCAGTGGAACGCGTGATCGCCCCGGCAATATCGGTTCCGACAACGGCAAAAAGCGCCGGGCCGTCGCGTTCGGTCACGACGCGGCCGGTGGCGGCGGCCATCTCGGTCAAGGTGAAGAGCTCCGGCCCGGCCGCCACCAGGCTGACCGGCACCTGCGTTCCTGCACTGACGGCCTGGCCGTGCCCGACCGCCAGCGGCGCCACGGCATCAAGGCCCAGTCCGGCATCGGCAAGGTGTCGCGCTGCAGCAAAGCCCAAGGGAGCGCCGGCACGATTGGCATCGAGGCGCACCAGTACGAAATCCACGCCGATCGCTTCATAGAGGCGAATGGCGTGCTGCCTTGCGGTGTGGCCGATCTCGAGCATGGCAATGACGGCCGCCGTGCCGATCGCAATGCCGATCACCGAAAGGATGGTGCGCGATCGCCCCGCCCCCAGATTGCCGATGGAATCGCGCAGGATCTCGCGCAGCACCGCCAGCGCCATGTGCGGGCCCCGGTGCGATGGCATGCCTGGCCCGTGTTCGGCGCCAAAGGCAGTGAACATCATGGATCGGGCCTCGTTCATGGTGTTGCCCCGTCTGCGAGGATCGCCCCGTCGCGAACCGTCACCCGCCTGCGGCAATGATCGGCGACGAGCGGATCATGCGTGATGATGACGACCGTGACCCCGAACTCGTCATTGACGCGGCTGAACTGGCGCAGGATTTCCGAGGCCGTGAGCGAATCCAGTGCGCCGGTCGGCTCGTCGGCCAGAAGCAGGGCCGGCCGCGCAATGAGGGCGCGGGCGATGGCGACGCGCTGGCACTGGCCGCCGGAAAGCTGTGCCGGTGTGTGGCCGAGATGGTCCGCCAGGCCGACATGCTGAAGCAGGCGCGCCGCGCGTTCGCGGCGACGGCGGCGCGGCAATCCGTGATAGATCAGCGGCAGCGCGGCATTGTCGAGCGCCGTCAGCCGGGGCAGGAGATTGAACGACTGGAAAACGAAGCCGATCGATCGCTTGCGCAGTATCGCCATCTCGTCGGACGACAGGCGCGCGGTCTCGCGGCCGCCCATATGGTAGGAGCCCGCACTCGCCGCATCGAGCAGCCCCATGATGTTGAGCAGCGTCGTCTTGCCGGAGCCCGAGCTGCCCATGATGGCGGTCAGCTGGCCCGCGCCGATGGAAAGCGTGAGATTGTCGAGCGCCGTCACGCGTCGCTGGCCGGCGCCGTAGACCTTGCTTATCCCTTCAAGCCGCAGCGCGATGCCGCCGCGCCCGGGCTCGGCCCTGCCCTCGCGCACCGCCGCGCTCGTCTCCATTTGTCTTTCGCGGACCGGATCAGCAGTGTGCGGCATGAGCAACTTGATCCAACCTCCTTAGCACGCAATGCGGGCCGCTCTCCGGCCGGCGGTGCCGTAGCCACCCGACAAGATTGTACTGATATCACATATACAACCCATGATCCATGAAATCAGCGACATCGGCACGGCCAGATCCGCCTTTACTCCGGATCCCTCCTGCATCAGTCGCGCAGATCGATCTCCCAAGTCTTGAGCGTCGTGCCCAATTGCAGATCGAGCCTTGTCAGCGCATTGAGATAGCCGACCCGCGCCTGGAGCAACCGGATCTCGCTGGCGCGCAGATCGTTTTCGAGAGAGCGCACCTCGAAGGTCGATGACCGGCCGGCGCTGAGCTTTGTCCGTTCGATGTCGACCGCTTCCAGCGCCAATTCGTGCGAACGCCGGGCGATGCCGAGCTGCTGCCACAGGATCTCGATTTCCGACACGGTGCTGAGGATCTGCATTTCGATGCCCGAGCGTATGACGGCCAGTTGCAGTTCGGCGGAGCGCAGATCGGTGCCGGCATTGACGAGTTGCTGGCGGCGCGACAGATCGTTGAACGGTATGTCGAAACGCAGCCCAGCCGTGATGTCGGCGACGCGCCGGGTCGGCGCGACATCGGCGTATTCCCGCCCTAATCGGCCGCGCGCGAACAGGTCGATATCCCACAATTGTTCGTTTTCGGCCACTTCGTAGCCGAGACGGCTTTGCTCGATCGCGTAAAGCTGCCCCAGATAGTCAGGCCGGTTCATCAGCGCCACGCTCATCAGCTTGTCGGCCTGCGGGCTGATCCGTTTCGGGGTCGGATTTTCGCGCGCGACGATCTTCGAATTCAGATCGAGCCCCAAAAGGTCGAGCAGGGCGAAACGCGCATTGTCGAGGCCTTGCGCAGCCTGCAGGAGGCGCAGCTTCTGGCTTTCCAGGTCAGCCTCGGCCTGGACGGATTCCACTGCGGCCATCCGGCCGGCGGAGATCAGCGCCGCATTGATCCCGACCAGCTCCTCGGCCCGCCCCACGGCCGCCTTGGCGAGCGCCAGTTCCTCCTGCGCCAACAGCAGGTCGCGGTGAGAAAAGATGACCGAGGCGACGGTTTCCGACACGGTCGCGCTCAATTGCAGCCGGTTGATGCGCTCGCCAAGGCGCGCAGTGCGCACGGGCGCGGTGTTGACCCTCACCCCGGCGCCGCGCAGCAGCGGCTGCTCGACGCTCAGTTCCGCGATCGAGGAAAGAGTGCGCTCGCTCTCGCCCAGGAAAGCCGAATTGTTCCAGGCGAAATCGAAAACGGCGCCGGTCGGCGCCAGAACGGAGACGCCGGGCGAGACGTCGATCGTGGTGGAGTCGACATCGCCAATCCTATGCCGGGCGGCACTTCCGGCGATGGCGAATTGCGGCGTGAAGCGGTCTTCCGCAACCTTCAGCGAGAATTTCTGCGCCACCCGGTTGATATAGGCGCTCTTGATGCTGCGGTTCTGGCGCAGCCCCAGAAAGATGGCATCGGCCAGGGACATTGGTGTGCCCGACAGCGTGAAGCGGGGATCGGAGGCGTATCCGGCTTCACTTGATGCTGGCGGCACATGAGCGGGGCGCGGTGTGGGAGTGGGAACGGCCTCGAGCGCATCGGGGTCCGGTCGCGGCGTCGGCACCGGCACGGACTGCGCGACTGCGGCACCCACCTGCAACGCAATGAGCGACACCGCGCCAATCCAACTCAAGCAGCAAGGATGGAACACGGGCAATCTCGAATTGCATGAGTTGTTGAAGAATTAGCTGCCATTAAATCAATATCCAGCCTGCAATCGGAAATTGACTCTACAATCTACACGACGTATTGTTAAACATATTCTCGTATTAGTTGTTTTCGCCGACGGTCGAAATCCGACCGAAGCTCCAGGCGGCGTGCGCGTATTCCGAGTTGTGAAGATCGACGTCCTGCGTTCCCTGCCGGCCGACGACCATCGGCGACCGCACAGGCGAGGTGCGTCATGGCAATCCCGTCCGCAGCCTGTGACCGGCCGATGGCCTGGATCAATGGCCTCTGACGGGCCCCACCCTGACGGAGAGAACTCGAAGCAATGGGGGCATTAGCTCAAGGAGAACCGCAATGTTCGACATCCTGAAACAGATCACCCAACGCGCCCACCCGGCCTTCGCAACCATGGCAGTCCTCGCCCTGGCCGGCCTGGCGTTCTTCAGCACCGACACTCAAGCGCAAGCCGGCTACGGATGCGTCACCAACACCACGCAGATCGGCAACTCTGTGGTCCTCGACGTGCTGGCCACGTTTGGAGGCCCGTTCGGGTTTTGCGTCGCAGGCACGCAAGCCGGTTCGTCCAGCACATCCGTCTCCGCCTCCGTTCTATCGACAAAAATCGGCTCCACGACCGGGACCGTCACTGCCCGGAGCCGTGCCGTGCGGCAAGGATCCGGCAGTGATTTCGAGGTGACGTGCACCACGCCCACCGGGGGTGGTGCCTGCAATTCCTCCAACTCAGGCTCCATCGACGGCGTGGCCTCCGTGCAATGCCGGGTTGATGGCGGGACCAGCAAACCCTTGCCCAATCCCGCGCTCCCGCTGGTGCCCGTCGCCATCAACACCACGTGCACGATCAACTACTGACCGATGAGCGGAACGGGCCCGAAGGAAGAAAGGAGAATTATGATGCTCGATATCCACAAACAACTTCATCGCAGGGCCCGTTCCCTCCTTGCCGCCGTCGCCGTTTCCGGGCTGGCCGGACTGACCATCCTCGCCACACAGCACGACGTTGAAGCCGGCTACACTTGTGTCACCAACACCACGCAGGTCGGAAACACCGTGACAAGTATCGTCACCGCAACGTCCGGCGGATCCGAGTCCAACTGCTTTGCGGACCACCAGGTCGACACAGACGAGGGCTATCGCAACGTCTCGGCTTCGGTGCTCAACACGCAGGTCGGCGCAACCGATGGCGGCTTCTTCGCCTACACCAGGGTGGTCCCGCTCATCAGCGATCCCAAGACCGTCAACTGCACCCAGAACGGGCAAGGCGGCGTCTGCACCGCATCGGGCTCTGAGCGGCTTTATGGAGTGGCCAGGACGGAATGCGAGATATCGGGCCGGCTCGACTCCGATCTGCCTGACCCGGCACTGCCGCTCGTTCCCGTCGTCATCACGCACACCTGCACGATCAGCTATTGAGGGCGCTCCGCCCGGCCACCGGCGGTCCTTCACGGTTCGCGGCACGCAGGGCGCCCTCGGTACATCACGTCTTGGTCGGCTCGCGCGGCGCCGCAGCCTCGGCTGCCGCCGCCGCGACCGCCTCTTTCTGCTCGTCGCTGAGGTTCTGGCCATTGTCGAGGTCGGGAATGACGACACGGACCTCACGGCGCGCGAACTGGATGCCGTTGGCGGCGAATTCCTTCTGCACGCGCGAATAGATGTCCTTGCGGATCACCCATTGCTTGCCGGGCTTCGACATGAACTTGCCACGCACGACGATGCCGACATCGTCGACGCTCGCCACGCCCTGGGACTTGAAGGTCTGGATGATGTCCTCGGCATAGGGCTCCTCCAGGATGTCGGCGCCGATCTTCTTGAAGATCTTCTTGATCTTGTTGACGTCGGTGTCGAAAGGCACGGTGAATTTCATCTTCACGATCACCCAATCGCGCGAATTGTTGGTCACCTGGCCGATCTCGCCATAGGGGATGGTGTGGACCGGACCTTCATGGTGACGCAGCTGCAGCGAGCGCACCGATATCTTCTCCACCGTGCCGACCGTGCTGCCGACGACGATGTACTCGCCGACGCGGAAGGCGTCGTCGATGAGGAAGAAGATGCCCGAGACAATGTCCTTGACCAGTGTCTGCGCGCCGAAGCCGATCGCGAGGCCGAGAATGCCGGCGCCGGCGACCAGCGCCGTGATGTCGATGCCGAGATTGCTGAGCGCCACCAGGGCGGTCAGGACGATGATGGTCGCCTGAGTCGTCATGCGCAGGAGCGGCAGGACGGTGGTGAGCCTGGTGGCGCCGGCGCCGCCGAAGCTCTCGCCCGGCTCCTCGGCCGGCTGGTCGCCATCTGACGTCGTCTCCCGGGCGAGTTGGCGATTGAACAGAAGCGTCGCAATTTCCCACAACAGATAGCCGGTCGCCAGGATTATCAGGAAGGTGAAGAAGCGTGCCGCAAAGCGCTGCCCCAGTTCGTTGGAGGTGAAGCTGGTGACGCCGAGGTCCCAGATCATCGCGACGACGAAGATGACGAAGCCGAACACCAGCACGCGGCCGATGCGCACATAGCTGCGCTTGGTTGACGCATAGGCCTTCTCGGCCACCGCGCCCTGCCCCGCGATCGGCGGCACGAGATGACGCACGAGACCGCGGATCATCGTGTCGAGCGCCGGAGCCAGGAGCAGGATGCCGAGCGTCAGGAACTGCTTGCCGCCTTCCAGCAAGTCGCCATAGCCGGCAACCACCATCAGTTCGAACAGCAGCCAGGCAAGGCCCAGAACGACAAGCGCCGCCCAGGGATAGGCGCGCGCCATGCGCTCCTCCCAGGCGGTGGCGTCGTCGTCCAGACCCCTGACCATGGTCACCATGCCGTCGCGCGCCTTGTAGATGACCCAGCCCAGCCAGACGAAGATCGCCAGATTGAGCCAGAAACCGACACCGGCGCGAAGCACGCCGACGCCGTTGATCAGCATGAAGTTGAGCAGGAAGAGACTCAGCCCGACGAGCACGAGGATGCCGACCAGGTTTCGATAGAGGAACGAGGCGGTCCAGTTGTCGGTGCTGACCAGGCGCAAGGCCGGCCGGTCGGGCGCCAGAGCGAAACGCAGAAGAGCGGCGACAAATCGTGGCACGACGACGCCGTAGAGCAAAAGCAGCGCCGCCACCGGCCGTGCATCGACGTGAATCAATGCCCGGCCGACGGCGCGCGTGACGATCAGGAAGGCGATCAGTCCCACCATATCGAGGGCGAACCGCACGGCGAGCACCCGCAACGTGCCGCCGAGGCTTCCGTCTTCGCTTTTGGCATCCGCGACCCGCTTCCAGCGGGCGGCCAACCGGTTGACCAGCCATTCGGCAAGCAGGCCCGCGCCGATCGCAACGACGACGCCGAGGGCGAACCAGGCCACGCCTGACCAGCCAAGACGATCGACGAAATTGTTTGCGGCCGTAACGACCCGTGCCGCGATCTCCGGCAGGTTCGTCACCGCCGTGATCACGCGCTCGCCGACACTGCCGAACAGGTCGAGCGTCAGGCGCAGAGGATCGGTCGCCGTGACTGCGGCCGGTGTATCGGCGGCCGGCGGCGGTCCGAGCTTCTCGATGACGTATTGCCGGAATTCGGCTTCGCTCATCTCGGACGCCATCTTGCCGATCGCCTCTGGCGTCATGGCCTGACCGGACGACGTTCCTTCGACGGCGGGCGCGGTCGTCTGATCCTGCGTTTGTGCCGCCGCGGGCCAAAGCCCACCGAACACGAGTGCCGCCACGATGACGACGCTGCGCATCACCCCTGCAGAAACGCGCCATTTCGACTGCATTCTATCGTCCATCATGTCCCCTCCGTCGGCAGGCCGGTTCGACCAGCGCTTGCACCTGAGCGTTAGTGTGAAGGGGCGGCACGTTTCATTCAACTTGAATTTGATACGGCCGCTCCGATCGCCGCGGGCACACAGGCCGCACCGCCGTAAACGCAGGCGCCGCAATACTGGACAGCCGGCATTCACTCGGCCAAAGTTCGTGCGGATGGTGGGTCCGACAATGTCCGCCCCGAGCGGCCTGACACGAAGGAACGAACCATGGCGCCCATCATCGATTTCCTGAACGCGATCCTGTGGGACTACGTTCTCGTCTACGGCCTGCTCGCCGTCGGCGTCTTCTTCACCTTCCGGCTTGGATTTCTGCAGTTCGTTCGTTTCGGCGAGATGATCCGCGCCGTGCGCGGGACCCGTGAGAGCGATCGCGCCGGCATCAGCCCGTTCCAGGCATTGACGATCAGCCTCGCCTCGCGCGTCGGCACGGGCAATCTCGCCGGCGTCGCCGTGGCTCTGTATCTCGGCGGTCCCGGAGCAATCTTCTGGATGTGGATGGTGGCGCTCGTCGGCATGGCCACGGCCTACGCCGAATCGACGCTCGCCCAGCTCTACAAGGTGCGCAACGCGGACGGCGACTATCGCGGCGGCCCGGCCTTCTACATCGCCCGCGGTCTCGGCGCGCCCTGGGCGGGCGGCATCTTCTCGGTCTGTCTCATCCTTTCCTTCGGCCTCGTCTTCAACGCGGTGCAGGCCAATTCGATCGCCGACGCGATGGCAGGCGCCTTCGGCGTCTCCAATCTGGTCGTCGGCATCGTCGTGGCGGCGCTCTCCGGCATCGTGATCTTCGGCGGCATTCGCCAGATCGCACGGGTCGCGGGCGTCGTCGTGCCGTTCATGGCCGTGGCCTATCTGCTGGTCGCGCTCTATGTGCTGATCGTCAATATCACCGCCGTGCCCGGCATCATCGGCCTCATCCTGTCAAATGCGTTCGGTTTCACGGAGGCAGCGGGCGGCGTGACCGGCGGGGTGACGGCAGCCATGCTCAACGGCGTCAAGCGCGGATTGTTTTCCAACGAGGCGGGAATGGGATCGGCGCCGAACATCGCCGCCGCGGCAACGCCCGATCCGCACCACCCCTGCTCGCAGGGCTTCGTGCAGGCGCTCGGCGTGTTCATCGACACGATCCTGATCTGCACCGCGACGGCGGTGATGATCCTGCTATCGGGAACGCTGGATTACGGTTCGGGCGTTACGGGCACCCAACTCACCCAGGAGGCGCTGTCGATCCATATCGGCGCGGCCGGCCGCTATTTCGTCGCCATCGCGATCTTCTTCTTCGCCTTCACCTCGATCATCGGCAATTATTCCTATGCCGAGAGCGCGATGGCCTTCCTGGGCGCCGGCAGCCGCCTGCCGCTCGCCATTCTTCGCATCACCGTCATGGCCATGGTGATCTGGGGCGCCCATGAGAGCGTCGCCACGGTCTTCAACACCGCCGACGCCTCGATGGGCCTGATGGCGACGATCAACCTGATCGCCATCCTCATGCTGTCGGACAATGTGGTGAAACTGACCAGGGATTATTTCGACCAGAAGCGCAAGGGCCTGGTGCCGACCTTCCATGCTGACGCCTATCCCGAGCTTTCAGGACAGATCGACGAGGAGATCTGGTCCGAAGGCGGGGCCGAGGCGGCACGGTAAGCGCGCCCGTTATGCGGGTGGCGCAATTGTCGGCTTCTTGTCCATCGGGAAAAGGTCGAAATAGGGTTCGGCCTCGCGCAGGACACGGGCAAAGGAAGGTCGTTCCATGAGGCGCTTGAGATAGGCCGCGACATTGCCGTGCCCGCTTTCCAGCGGTTCGACCGTATTGGCATAAAAGAGCGCCGGCGCGGCCGCGCAGTCGGCAAGCGTGAAATCATCGCCCGTCGCCCAGGATGCGTTGGCCATTGCCTGCTCGATCAGTTCATAAGCCTCACGCAATTGTCCGCGAGCCTGCGCGACGCCGACTAAGGCCTGTTGAGATTCATCGTGAATTTATGACGGCGGCTGCGAGATGGATGATGGCAATGAACGAGGTGTCGGTTTTGTCGGC
>NZ_WOAC01000029.1 GCF_009749525.1 Mesorhizobium xinjiangense
GCCAAGGCACCTTTGCTCTCCTCGCAAAGGCCAAGAAGTGTTACCCATGTCTCCGGAATGAACTGTCACCCTTCTCTCGGGAAGGACAAATCGGCCCCTTATCCGCAGATCAGCATCACGGGATTGAACCCATGACCGACCATCTTCACCCCGACGAAGCGGCGATCGACCCGGTGAAGCTCGACAGGCTGGCCGAGGTGGCGGTAAAGGTCGGGCTGCGGCTGCAACCGGGCCAGGACCTGATGCTCACCGCGCCGGCCGCCGCCTTGCCGCTCGTGCGCCGGATCGCCCGGCACGCCTATGAAGCGGGCGCGGGGCTCGTCACGCCGATCCTCTCCGACGAGGAGACCACGCTTTCCCGTTTCCGCTGCGCTGCGGATGCAAGCTTCGACCGGGCGCCGGCCTGGCTCTATGAGGGGATGGCCAAGGCGTTCTCGGCCAACACGGCCCGTCTCGCCATCGGCGGAGACAATCCGATGCTCCTTGCCGGCGAGGATCCGGAGAAGGTTTCGCGCGCCAACAAGGCCAACTCCATTGCCTATGAGCCGGCGCTCGAGAAGATCGCCGGCTTCGACATCAACTGGAACATCGTGGCATATCCCGGCACCGCATGGGCTGAGCTGGTATTCCCCGCCGACGAGACAGGCGCGGCGGTCGCCAAGCTCGCCAATGCCATATTCGCCGCCTCGCGGGTCGACATGGATGATCCGGTTGCCGCATGGGATGCCCACAACAAGGCGCTGCGCGAAAGAACGCAATGGCTCAATGGCGAGCGCTTCCAGGCCCTCCACTTTCGCGGCCCGGGAACGGATTTGACGGTAGGCTTGGCCGACGGCCATCTGTGGCAGGGCGGCGCCTCGAGCGCCAAGAACGGCATTGTCTGCAATCCCAACATTCCGACCGAGGAGGTGTTCACGACACCGCACGCGCTGAAGGTGGACGGCCATGTCGCGAGCACCAAGCCGCTTTCCTACCAGGGCACCCTGATCGACCAGATCGCGGTGCGCTTCGAGGCTGGCCGTATCGTGGAGGCGAACGCCGCGCGTGGCCAGGAGGTTCTGCACAAGGTGCTGGACACCGACGAGGGCGCACGCCGGCTCGGCGAGGTGGCGCTCGTGCCACATTCGTCGCCGATCTCGAAGAGCGGCATTCTCTACTACAACACGCTTTTCGACGAGAACGCCTCCTGCCACATCGCGCTCGGCCAGTGCTACGCCAAGTGTTTCGTGGACGGCGACAAGATGACGCCCGGCCAGATCGCCGAACGGGGCGGCAACAAGAGCCTCATCCATATCGACTGGATGATCGGCTCCGGCGAGATCGACATCGACGGCATCCGATCGGACGGCAGCCGCGTTGCGGTGTTCCGCAAGGGCGAGTGGGCCTGAGGTCCATCAGCGCCGGAGATTCGCACGCCTCGCGCATCGAGGCGCATTCGGGCGTTGCCCCGCGAGGACGGAGCCGACGGGACCTTCGTCTCCACAGCTGCCGCATGCGGCACAATCTCCCGCATCGCTTGTGCGGGCTGGCGCCGCCGCCCATCTGTGCCAGGATGGCCGGTCTGGAAATCCCGACACGCTGCGGCAGCGGTGACGGGCGAGAACGAAGGCGCACACTGTGGCAGGACAGGATTGCTGCATCGTTGGGGCGGGGCCGGCCGGGCTCATGCTCGGGCTGCTTCTCGCCCGCGCCGGCGTCGAGACGACCGTGGTCGAAAAACATGTCGATTTCCTGCGCGATTTTCGCGGTGACACGATCCACCCCTCGACCCTCGAAGTGATGAGCGAGCTGGGCTTCCTCGGCGAATTCCTCGAAATGCCGCACCAGAAGGCGCCGAGCCTGCATGCCGAGATCGCCGGCCGCTCGGCGACGATCGCCGATTTCTCGCGCCTGCCGACGCGCTGCAAATATATCGTCTTCATGCCGCAATGGGATTTTCTGTCCTTCCTGGCCGGCAAGGCGCGTGCCTTTCCGACCTTCCGCATGGTCATGAATTGCGAGACGACCGGCCTCGTCGAGGCGGACGGTCGAATTGCCGGCGTGCGGCTGCAGCATGGCGACGGCCGCGAAGAGACGCTTGCCGCCACGCTGACCGTCGGCGCCGACGGACGCCAATCCGTGGTGCGCCGGGCGGCCGGTCTCGAGGCCGAGGACCTTGGCTCCCCGGTCGACGTCTTGTGGATGCAGCTGTCGCGGGCCAAGGACGATCCGCAACTGCCGATGAGCCATGCCGGACCGAGCCAGGGCCTGGTCATGATCGATCGGGGCGATTACTGGCAGCTCGGCCATGTCATAGCCAAGGCCGGTTTCGCCGAGACGAAGGCCGAAGGTCTCGCCGCGCTGCGCGCCCGGCTCGCCGAACGCGCGCCGCTGCCCGCCTGGCGCTTCGACGAGATCACCACCTGGGACCAGGTGCATCTCCTGGAAGTGCGGATGGATCGCCTGCGGCAATGGTGGAAACCCGGCGTGCTGTGCATCGGCGACGCCGCCCACGCCATGTCGCCGATCGGCGGGGTCGGCGTGAATCTGGCCATTCAGGACGCGGTCGCCGCGGCCAATATCCTCGCCGCGCCGCTTGCCGAAGGCCAACTGACGACGGCGCATTTGCGCGCGGTGCAGGCGCGGCGCAGCTTCCCCACCAGGGCGACGCAGAAGGTGCAGCGCATGATGCGGCGCAAGCGCAAACCCGACGGCGAGGAAGCGTCGCGATCCCGCCCGCCGGCCTTCCTGCGCGCCATCGCCGGCTCGCGGCTCCTGCCGCATCTGGCCGGACGGCTGATCGGTATCGGCTTTCGGCCCGAACATGTCAGGACATGAGCGGCCATGATGCGGGCCGTCTTCCTCGCCCTCGGCCTCGTATTCGTTGGGCTCGGCTTCGTCGGCGCCTTCCTGCCGGTGCTGCCGACGACACCGTTTCTCATCCTGGCGGCGGCCTGCTTTGCGCGTTCCTCGCAACGGCTGGAAAGCTGGCTGCTCGAGCACCGGCGATTTGGACCGGTCCTGCGTGAATGGCGGCTGCGCGGTGCCATCCCTCGCAAGGCGAAACTGATGGCGCTCGCCGGCACCAGTTTCGGATTTGCCTGGTTCATGCTTGGAACCAGCCCCGGCCCGGCCGCCGCGATCCCTGTCGGCCTCCTGATGCTGGGCGGGCTGGCCTATGTCTTTTCCAGACCGTCATAGGGCCTGTGGAGGGTCGCAGCAGCGTCATCCGGCCTGCTGCAGCGCCGGGCGGCTTTTCCACGGCGGCACGGTGTGGCCGGCGTTGAAGAAAAAGAGCAGCACGTTGGACGACCTGATCAGCTGAAGCCCGATGACGGCGGCGACGACCGCCAGAACCGGCAGGGTGAAGAAGGTGATGGGGAAGAGGTCCGAGCCGTAATTGCCGAAAAAGCGGCGGAAGACGATGCCGGCGAAATTGAACAAGATCGCGTGGCTGCAGAACAGGACGAAGACATCGGGCTCGAGCCTGTAGAACAGCGGCGCGCTGCCCGTGCCGCGAATGATTGCCGTCAGCCGCCAGAAACCCGCCGCCATGGTGATGCGCAGGAGCGTGTCGAGCCCCAGCCGCAGCGTCTCCATCCCGGCAAGCGAGATGCGCTCGATGCGGATGGTGAGGAAGACCGCCACCATGACGCAAAGCCCGATTGTCAGCAGCGCACTGACGCGATCCATGCGCGCTTCCTGCCACCCGCCGATGCGCAGTTGCATGCCGGCGGCGAAGAACAGCAGGAGCTGCGGCCTTTCCATGATGTGCCAGTCCTGGCCGAAGACGGCAAAGGCAAGCAGCGCGGCCCATGCGACCAGCGGCAGCCGGCGCAGGCCGAAATAGAGAGCCGGGGCGGCAAGGCAGCACACGAACAGATCACGCAGGAACCACAAGGGCACGACGAGCGGCCATTCGGTCACGCCGAACAGGGCGTTGACGATGCCCATGACGTCGGGCCGCGGCAGGTCGCGCACATTGCCGCTCAGGGCCGCATAGGCAAGAAGCAGCACGAGCATGGCGAGGTTCCACGACACGAGCGGCACGATCAGCGTCTTCACCTTCGAGACGATAAGCCGCCGCGTGCCGGTCTTCAGGAGACTGGAGACGATGAAATAGCCGGACACGATGCTCAAGAGCGAAACCGAACTCAGCCCGATCATGCGCGTCAGGATGAAATAGACGATATCGAAGGCGCCGGCGTCGCGGGCATACACGTTCTCCGCGATACCCGCCTGCACGTGGACGAAGGTCATGAAGAAGATGCACAGCACCCGCGCGATCTTCACGCGTTCGGAAACGGCTTGCGAAACGGGCGCAACGCGGCCGCCGGCTGCCTCTGTCTGATGTGTCAATGTCAAGCTGGCCTCCGCATCGCTTCCTCTCGCCGGCGTGCCCGACAAGCCGTCGGTCCGGCCTGGCGGCGCCGCCGCACGATTGCCTCTTGCTTTGCCGGACAAACACGTGAGAACACCGCCAGGTGAACGCGAAACGATTTGATCCCGCCAAGACCCTCCGGCGTCTCCTCGGACGAGGCGGCCGGACTGCACGCCCCCGACGCCCACGGCTGCGCCTCGACACGAGCAGCAGCGCCGTCTACGCCGTCGGCGACGTGCATGGCTGTCTGGACGAATTGCTGGCGCTGGAACGCCTGATCGGCACCGATGCCGAACAATTGCCGCCGTGTCCCAGGCTGATCGTCATGCTGGGCGATTATGTCGATCGCGGCCCGGCCTCCGCGCAGGTCCTCGACCATCTGACGGAACCGCCGCCGTTGGGCTTCGAACGCGTCTGCCTGGCCGGCAATCACGATCTGATGATGCTCGACTTCCTGGAAGGGCGGTGTGAATTGTCGGCGTGGCTGGCCATGGGCGGCGAAGCAACGCTCGCCTCCTACGGGATCGATGTCTCCGGGCTGGGGCGGGCCAGATTCCGCCGGCAGGTGGAAGACGCCGTCAGGCAATCCATTCCCGCCGCGCATCTGGCCTTCCTGCGTGGTCTGCCGGTGCTGCTGGAATCCCCGAAGTTTCTTTTCGTCCATGCCGGCATCCGCCCGGGCCTGCCGCTTGCCGGACAGTCCGACAACGATCTCGTGACCATTCGTTCCGCCTTTTTCGATCACGCGGCCCTGCTCGAGCGTTATGTCGTGCATGGCCACACGCCCGTTGCCCGGCCGACGCTCGAAGGCAGACGGCTCAACCTCGATACGGCAGCCTTTTCGACGGGCCGGCTGACCTGTGCCCGGCTGTGGAACAAGAAAGCGCGTTTCATCACCACCTGACGCCCCTCGCACCCGTCAGCCCTTGGCGTTGAGATCGACCGTCTCCGTGTAGTAGCCGGAGTAGCGATCCAGATATTGCTCGAAACCGCCCGGCACGCCGTAGCGCGTAAGCTTCTTCATGTCGGTCTTGTTGAGCATGACCCCCAGCAGTTTGGCCGCGATCTGCGGCTCGTCCTGCAGGGAGGAGCGCACGAGGGCGCGCGGCGTCTGCCCCCATTCGGCGACCAGCACGAAGCCATCGGCCAGCGGGGCGAATGCCTTGGCGTCGATCACCGGCGCGAGCGGTGGAAGATCGACCACCACGTAATGGAAGGAATTGCGCGCATCCTCCAGCAGGTCGCGCATGCCGGAACCCGATATCAGCTCGCTCGTATGCGACAGGCGCCTGCGCGACGCCGCCGGCAGGATCGCCAGCCGCGTCTTGCGATCGACCTTGACCAGGCTTTGCCAGCGCTGCTCGCCCAGGACCGCGTCGACGAGACCCGTTTCGGCCGTCAGGGCATAGGCCCGGCTCAATCCCGGATTGCGCAGATCGCCGTCGACCAGCAGCGTGCGCGCGCCGCTGGCCGCAAGCAGCCCGGCGAAATTGGCCGCGACCGTCGTCTTGCCCTCATGCGGCAGCACCGACGCAAACGCGATGACCTTGCACGGCTGATTGTGCAGCACGACGTCCGCGGCCAGCTTGGCATTGCGCAAAGTCTCGGCGAAGGACGAGCCCGGCGCATTGACCGCCACCTGCAACAGCCAAGGCGCCGGCAGCCCCTGCGCGGCGTCGGCCGGTGCGGCGGCGCGCCGGGTGACATCCGGCGCATTCGGGACGAGCGGCAGATGGCCGAGAAAATTCGCGTCGAGCGCCGAGCGGACGTCCTCGGCGGTGCGGAAGAAGCGTTCCCGGAACTCCTGGAGCGCGGCGACACCGGCCCCGGCAAACAGCCCCAGAACGAGCGAGAAGGCCAGGCTGAGCGATTTGCGCGGGCTCGACGGCACCGTCGGATTTGTCGCGGCCGAGATCACGCGCGCCTTGGCGATGGGGAATGTGCGCTGCTGGGAGGTTTCCTCGTAGCGGGCAAGAAAGTTCTGATAGAGCGTGGCGAGGGCCGTCGCCTTCTGCTCCAATTCGCGCAACTTGACCAGCGCCTGACCGTCCTCGGAGGAGTCTCCGGCCATTTCGCCGAGGCTCGCCGCGAGCGACTGCTCGCGGGCCCTGGCGACCTCGTACTCGTTGCGGTAGCTCTCGGTGAGACGGCTGAGTTCCTGGTAGATCTGCTTCGTCAGCTCCTGCTGCTCGCGCCGCAGGCTCACGGCCTGAGGGTGATCGGCGTCGAACCGGTCGACGATGTCCTGCTCGCGCTTGGTGACGGCGAGATAGCGCTCCTTCATGTTGGCAAGCGCAGCGCTGTTGGCGCGGTCGGCGGGAATGGTGGCGTTCTCGACCGCGTTTTCGGGACCGCTGTCGATGATCGATTTGTACTGTTCGTAGCGCGCCCGGGCATTCGCCGTTTCGGCCCGCGCCAGAACAAGCTGGCTGTTGAGATCGGACAGCTGCTGCTCGCTCAACAATTCGCCGCGTGCGGCGGTCAATCCGTGCTCGGCGCGAAAACGCTCGACCTCGAGCGCCGCCGCCTGGGAGCTCTCCTGCAGATGGTCGAGCCGCCCCTGCATCCAGACCGTGGCGCGCTCGGTGGCGTCGAAGTTCGCCTCGAGCTGGTCGGAAAGATAGGCATCGGCATAGGCCCGCGTGATGGAGCCGGCCAGTACCGGGTCGTTGGATGAGAAAGCGAGATTGATGACGAAGCTGCGGCCGACACGCTCGACATGAAGCGCATTCTGCAAGAGAGCAACGGCGCGGCCCTTATCGGCCGCCTGCTGCTGCTCCGCCGTCAGCTCCCGATCGGCGCTGACAAGCCCGAGCAGCGATTTGACCTGATCCTTCGCCCAGGCAAGCGGAGCCTGTGGCGGGTTGAGAAAGGCCTCGTTTTCGTCCAGTCCCTCGGCGTCGACGACCACGCTAGCCAGGCGGGCCGATTTCAGGATCTCGACCTCGCTCAGGATCATCGAGTCGGCCTGCAGGCGCGAGGCCATTGTTTCGTCGTCCTGCGCCAGCTTGGCGAGATTTTCGTCGATCAGGATACGTGTCGCCGCCGTGTAGATCGGCGGCGTGAAGAGGAGATAGGTCACGCCCAGGGCCATGCCCAGAACAGCCCCCAGGGCGACCAGCTTCCATTGCCGCCGGACGATCGCAAACAACCGGTCCAGGTCAATGAATTGGTCGGCCTCTTCCGGCGCGGACGATATCGTGCTGTTCAAAGGGATCGTTCTCTGGTGCATGTCAGCGTCGGCGCGGGGCGCCCATTTCCTCTCGATGCATTGTGTCTTCCCTTCCGCCAGCGGCAGGGTTGCGATGCGGGCCGGCAAAGCCGCATCGCGGGCCCCGCATTCTTACGGGGTCTGCGGCGGCGCTGCCGCTGTCTCAGGCGGCTTTCCCGCGACGCTGATGCGCCGCGACCATCTGCTCGATCGGCTCGAATACCCGCCCGTTGATGTCGTCACGGGCCAGCGCGAAGGCGACATTGGCCTCGATGAAGCCTTCCTTGGAGCCGCAGTCGAACATGCGCCCGTCGAACGGTGCGGCGAAGAAGTCCTGCGTGGACGACAGGCCGACCATGGCGTCGGTCAGCTGGATCTCGTTGCCGGCGCCGCGCTTCTGCGTGCTGAGAACGTCGAAGATCTCCGGCTGCAGCACGTAGCGGCCGTTGATGTAGTAGTTCGAGGGCGCGGCGGCGGGAGCGGGCTTCTCGACCATTTCGGTGACGGAAAAACCGCCGCCGACGGCGTTGCCCTTGCCGACGATGCCGTATTTGTGCGTCTCGGCGGGGTCGCACTGCTCCACCGAGATGACATTGCCGCCCGACTGCTCGTAGAGCTCGACGGCCCCGGCCAGGCAGCCACGGTCGCCGAAGGACACCATGTCGGGCAACAAGAGCGCAAAGGGCTCGTCGCCGATGATATCGCGCGCACACCAGACCGCGTGACCAAGGCCGTTCGGCGCCTGCTGGCGGGTGAAGCTGATCGTGCCGGGGCGCGGCTGCATGGTCTGCAGCTTGGCAAGCTGCTCGACCTTGCCGGACTGGCTGAGCGTGTCGAACAGTTCGGGCTGGATGTCGAAATAGTCCTCGATCACATGCTTGTTGCGCCCAGTCACGAAGACGATGTGCTCGACGCCCGCTTCGAGCGCTTCGTCCACCGCATATTGCACCACCGGACGATCGACGATCGTCAGCATCTCCTTCGGCACCGCCTTGGTGGCGGGCAGAAATCGCGTGCCGAGACCGGCAACCGGTATCACCGCTTTTCGAATTCGCTTCATCGGTTTCCCTCTTGTTGACGCCTGTGGTCCCGCCCAAAAGACGTGTGTTTGTGGCCTGCCTTCAGCCGTGGCGGATGGCTGGCGGCGTAAATCCGAGCCGGCGCAACCTGGCGCCGATCGGCATGCGAAGATGGATAAGCGCGGCCGGGCGGCGCGCGGCGGCCGCCAGCGCGCGCAACGGTTGGCCGGCCTTGAGATGCTGCACCAGTGCCAGGAAGGCGGCGGCTTCGCGCAGGCTGCGGCGGCGCTCGGCAAAGGCGGCGCGCGCTTGCTTGTCGAGCCGGAAGCGGCGCAGAAAGGCGGCGTCGCCCGCCATCATCGCCTCGACATGATGCGGCCGGAGAACGCGCGAGATCGAGCCGGCGCGCACATGGTAGACATATCCGGACGCCGGCTCGACAACGCAGCGTGCGCCCGCGGCAAGGGCCGAGGCCAGGAAGATGAAATCCTCTCCGATGCGCAGGCTCTCGTCGTAGCGGATCGCGTGCCGCTCGATGAAGGCGCGCTCGAATACCGGCTTCATGTAGCCGTAATTGAAGGTCGAGCGGAAAACCATGTTGGAGCGGGCATAATCGGCCAGGCAGATCTCGCGAACCGCCTGCAGCCGGGCCTCGTCGAACATCGTCGTCGTCGCGCCGGCCGCATCGTCGACCACCTCCAGATTGTCGACGACGATCTCGGCATTCGCTTCTTCGGCGCGCTCGATGAGACGCGCCATGCGCTCCGGATTGACCGTATCGTCGGCGTCGAGAACGGCCAGCCACCGTCCGCCGGCCACGGAAAGCGCGGCATTGCGCGCGCCGCCCGGGCCAGCATTCGCCGGCAAGCGCACCAGTTTCACGCCCCGATCGGCATAGGATGCGGCAATTGCGGCGGTGCGGTCGGACGAGACATCGTCGGCCACGATCACCTCGACCGTGACGCCGCGCTGGGCCAGCGCGCTGTCGATGGCACGGGCGAGCGTCGCCTCGGCGTTGTAGGCCGCTATGATGAAGCTGACATCAGGCTGCATGGCCGCTCGCGCCTCCCTGCAGCACCTGCCCGTATTGGCGGATTTCGCGCATGCCGGCCAGCCCGCTCATCGCGCCGACATGGAGCAGGCCGCGCAGCAGATGGCGGTTGCGCCGGGCCGGCATCACGACAAACGGCACCGCAGCCGCAAAACAGTAGCCCGCCTTGCCGCCCGCCAAAGCCCATTGCATGACGCGGCCGGCCATGCCGCGCCCGCGGCAAAGCTGGCGGCCATGCGTCTGGCCCATTCTGAAGCGGCGCCTGGCCAGCCAGGCAAAGCTTGCCCTTGATGCGGGAACGACTTCCTCAACCCAGGCATCCGGCGCAAAGGCGATCTTGCCGCCCGCCTCATGGAGCCGGCTGAAGAAATCCGTGTCCTCGCCGCCCGACTGGCCGAGCGCCAGATCGAACCGCCGGCGCGCGAGGGCCGGAGAGGTGAGCCGCAACAGCACATTGCACGTGTAGCCGGTGCGGATTTCGCCGCCGACCCAGACCGGAGCGGTGGAGTGGAAGTCGCCATCGCGCATCCAGCGCGGCGCGGCCACATCGTAATGCGCCCTGACCGGACCGAGCACGGCGGCGACGCCGGTCTCCTCGGCCGTCGCCAGCAAGGCCGCGAGCCAGGCCGGCGAAGCGGTCTCGTCATCGTCGATAAAGGCGGCAAAATCGCCGGTGCAATGGTCGAGGCAGGCATTGCGGGCAATCGAGATATTGCCGGCCGGGGCGTGCACGTAGCGGATCGGATGGGGCACCGTCTCCGCCAAGGCCGCAACGCGCTCACGCGCGCTCGGCGTCATGTCGTTGTCGGCCACGACAATGCCGAGCTCGACATCCGGCGGCAGTTCGAGCGCGGCAAGCGACCGGATCGTCTCGACGAGCTGCGCGCGGCGAAACGTGCAGACGCAGACGTCGATGCGCCTGGCCGGCCCGCCTGTGAGGGAGCCGGTCATGGCGAGATCTTCCTGCGCTTGCGCCGGACGACGAGTTGCGTCCAGAACCCGGCCGACCACGCCAGATGCATGATCATCGCCGGAACTCCGGCGAGCGAGGCATGCGGATTGCGCTGGCCGATGCCGAGGATGACGCCGTAGCCGACGCACAGCCCGGCCCAGGCCGCCGCCGGCAGCAGCGCCCACCAGTGGATCAGGGCGAGCGACGTGCCCCCCACCAGCGGCATGATCGCCAGCGGCAGCGCCTGGCGCACCTTCGGCCATGTGCGATGCTTGATCAGGTTTCGCGCCCGGCCCTTCCCGTAGCCGAAATACTGGCGAAAGAGGCCGCTTGCGGTGGCACGTGGAAAATAGGTCATGACCGTCCTGTCCGTCATCCAGATGCGGTAGCCGGCCGTGGTGAGCCGGTGATCCAGTTCGGCATCCTCGTTGTGGGTGAATGTCTCGTCGTAGCCGCCGACGGCTTTGAACGGCGCGTTACGCATCAGCGCATGGTGGCCGTGGTCGGTCCAGTGGCCGCGCGCCCCGGCGCGATGGCTGGAGCCGCCATTGCCGAGCTTCGAGTTCTGGGCGAGCGCCGTCGCCTTCTGGAACAGGCTGCGGCCTTCCGTGTTCATGGCGACGACGACCGAATCGGCGCCGGTGCGTTCGGCATCCTCGACGAGCCTGTCGCAATAGTCGTCGGGGTAATCCCCATGGGCGTCGATGCGAATGAAGACGTCGAAGCCCGCGCCGTATGTCTCCACCGCCAGATTGACGGCGGCGCTCTGAATGCGTTTCGGATTTTCCAGCAGCACGACGCGCCCATCGTTCGCCGCGATCGATCGGACGATCTCGCAGGTTGCATCGGTACTGCCCCCGTCGACGACGACGATCGTCATGTCGAGCCGCTGTGCCGACGGCGCCAGCCGGTCGAGCAGTTTGCCGATATGGGCCGCCTCGTCGAGGCAGGGAATGACCGCCATGCAGCGCCGGTCGGCCTTATCCGTGATCCTGTCCGCCTTCATTGTCCTCAAAACCTCATGCAGCCAGCATCTCACGCGCGCCGTCGGCTCCGGACGCGCAGATATCCTCGAGCCGCGCGACGAATGCGCGGCAATCCTCGCGCCGGTGAACCCAGCTTGCCGGATCCTGCGCCGCCAGTGATCGGCGCATGCCCTCATAGGTGTCGGCATCCATGCGACCGAGGCGCTCCGACAGGTCTTCCTGCGACGCCCCGGAGAGCCGAAGCCCCAGGCCGCGTTCGGCCAGGACCCGGCCCGTCTCGGTCCGCTCCATGGCGATCGGGATGGCGCCGTGGCGGCACCCTTCATAGAGCCGGTTGGGCAGCAGCCAGTCGGAATTCAGCCCTTCCTCGAAGAAATCGACGGCCCAGGCGAAATGCACCTCGCCATAGATCGCCGCCAGATCCTCGGGATTGCGGTAGGGGCCCTCGAAGCGCAGGTACGGCTCGGCGGCAACGAAACGGTCGAAATCCTCGAACTCGGAATAGGCCGGGCGACCGCGCAGCACGATCTCGAAGCGGCCTTCATGGCGGCGCGAGAACTCGGCCAGAAGCGCCAGCGACTTGCGGCAGCGCAGCGCGCCGAACCAGCCGATGCGCCACGGCTCACCGGCCTGCGGCGCGGGTCGACCGTCGGCGGGCTGAAGCGCGTCGCTGCGAAGGTCGAGAACCTTGTTTTCCATCAGCAGGAGCGGCAGGTCGAGCGGCTGGATACGGTCGAAATATTCGCGAACGAACGCCGGCGAACTTGTCATCAGCAGCACGACATTGCCGGCGAAGCGCCGCTCGGCCTGGCGTAGAGCGCCGCCGACCATGTCGGAACGCAGCATCAGGCGATGGATGTCCAGGCATTCATAGACGATCGGCACATCGCCGCCGAAGATGGCGTTGGCGCGATTTGCCAGCGCCAGCATTTCCAGCGTGCGCGCGACGATGATGTCGGGCCGCGGCATCGCGCGCAGCTTGCCGCCGAGGCTGCATGCGGCCCGGCCGACGGCGCGCAGCCGCTGAGCGAAGCGCCCGTCCTGCGTCGTGCCGATCTCGATTGGCGCAACGCCGCGCAATTCCGCAACGGATACGCCACGCCGGAAGCCCGCAATGGTGACGTTCGCACCACCGGTCTGCAGCATGACCAGCCGGCGGCGGACGGCCGGGTCGGATAGATCATGAACGAGATAGAGCACGTTCAGCATAGGCAAACCGTCATGGCCTGCCCCCCGGAGGGCGAGGTTAGGGCAGGTCTTTTTGCATTGCAATATGTTATGCTGCAGCGAAACATTAGCATGTCGGCTTTCAACCTTGGCGATATGTTCAATCCGCGCGGCAGGCGACCGATTCCGCAAACAGGCAGTCGTCGCCCGGCGCGGTGAAGGAAATGCGGTCGACCTCTGCCGCGAGCGGGCCTTCGGGCTCGGCGAACGGCCCCATCCAGGCCGTCATCGTGTCGCTGCTCCAAAGACTGAGGAAAATCTTCGATGCGTGGCTCGGCAGCTTGGTCGGATCATCGGCCACGTGAACCCGCTCGCCGTTGATGTACCAGGTGATGCGGTCTTCCTCCCACACGAAGGCATAGTCGTTGAAGCCGGCATCGGCCCCGCCGGGAACCGGCGTCAGCTTCTCGTTGCCGCCCTTGCCATCGACATACTGGTTGAGCTGGACCTGGCTCGGATCCTTGCCCAGCACCTCGAAATCGATCTCGTCATGCGGCTGCTTGTCGACCGGGCCGATAAAGGTGAAAAAGCCGGTGTTGAATCCCGACGCGCCGACCGCCTTGATGCGCGCCTCGTAGGTTCCATAGCCGTAGCGCTGCCGCGTCTGGATCTCGGCGCAGGCGTAAGGGAGATCGCCGGTCTGCTGTTTGGCGAAACCGAGCTTCAATACCCCGTCTTCCAGACCGATCCGGTCGCGCGACCAGGTGCAATTCTGGTGCGCGCCGTTCGACCATCCGTTCGAAACATACCAGCGCTCCTTGTCGAGGCCGTCGAACGTTTCGAGGAAGGACTGGCCGGACGCGGAAGACGCATCGGCGCGCGCTGCGCCGGGGCCCGAAACGGCAGCCGCGGCGATCAAGGCAGCGCCCACGCAGGCACAATCAAGACGTCGTACAATCGATAGGATGGAAGACATGTTAGCCGTCACCTCTGATATTCCTCATGCCTCCCACATGAGCCGCTTCGATCTGGAAGCGATGGCGTGAATGGGTAAGGCAGGCCGGGGATCAGAATGTGACGGAAACGGAATTTCGCCGGCTCGGCCGGGTCACGTTTTATGATTGTGCTTTAACGCGGCGATGCATCCGTGGACGGTTTTTGTGCAGCGCCGATACGGTTTGCGTCGGTGAACGCGTTCACATCTTCGCGCAGCCGATTGACAAAATCGACCTCGCTTTTCAGTAGCGCGATGCGTTTGAAATAGCGTTCGATCGTGTCGGTCAGGTCGTCGATGCGCGGCGAGACCTCGCCGCCGGCGCGGCCCTCCTCCAGCGCCTGCTGGGCGTAGGCGGCATCGGACGACGCATCCTCGTAGCGCTTTTGCAGGCCGTCTATTTCTCCGGCCATTTCTTCGCCGATCTCGTCCAACACGTGCTGCAGACGCGCGAACCGAGCCCGGTCGGTCTCCTCGTCACGCTCGGCCCGCCTGATGCGAAAGCTGAACAAGCTCATGATATCCACCCTTTACGTCCGCTTCGCCGGTCTGCCGCATCAGATGACGGTCCTCGCGGCAGCGCCGAGCAACCTCGTCACGACTATGATCGATGAGGAATCGTACGGCAATGGCCGCGCGGCCGTGACGTCGAAGGAGCGCACGCAGACACCGCCGCCATGTGCGAAGCCATGAAACGGCCCTGTTGTGTTGCGAGAGGGCATTGCTATCATTTGCGGGCGTGACGACGGTGACTACACGAAACGTGGCGAAATCACGCTGCAGTCACACTGCACGGCTAGAGCAATTCCAGGAGGAGTGGAAACCGGTTCTTCGTTCGGAATTGCGTGAAATCAAAGAGTTGGATCGGCGAACCGATTCCGTGAACGGGTGAGCCGATCTAAAGGTGTGAGCATGGCAATCTTCTGCGTCATCATTCCATATTATCAAAAACAGCCCGGAATCCTGGCCCGCGCACTCCAGTCCGTCTTTGCACAGAGCCTGCAGGATTTCTCGGTGATCGTTGTCGACGACGCCTCACCGCTGCCGATCGACGGTGAACTCGAGGGACTGGCCGCGGCGCAACGCGAACGCGTCACCGTCATCAGACAGCCGAACAAGGGACCGGGCGGCGCGCGCAATACCGGCCTCGACGCGGTGCCCGACGGCACGCGCTATGTTGCATTTCTGGATTCGGACGACGAATGGGCATCAGATCACCTCAGCCATGCGGCCCACTGCATGGACCGGTTCGGGGCCGACTGCTACTGGGACTCCATCCAGGGCGGAGACGCATTTTACTATCATTTCGCCATCGCCGATGTGGCCAGGAACACGCCTGCAACCGAATTGTCCCAAGATCCCCTGGTCATAGAAGTGCCCGACCTGGCGGGAGAGATGCTGAAGAACTGGAGCTTCATGCACCTGTCCTGCATGGTGATCGGGGAGAAGCTGTTCCGCGCGGTCCGCTTCGAGGCGGCGCTGCGCCTGGCGGCCGAGGACGTGCTGTTCTTTTATGATTGCGTGCGCCAGGCCGGACGGGTGGTGCTGTGCGACAGTGCCGGCGCCTATCGCGGCGAAGGCATGAACATCTTCCACTCGATCGACAACCAGTCGCCGCTCTTTATCAAGCAGCAATTCAACACCTGGACCGCGCTCGACAGGCTGGCCTCGCGCGGCACGCAGAACCCCGAACATCTCGCATCCATCGAATCCTACAAGCAGACGGCGCGCAAACAGGCCCTGTGGAGCCAGGCCGGACTGGTGCGCAACCGGCGCATGCCGCAGTGGGGGCTCCTGGCCAGATGGGCCTGGCGCGACCCCAAGCTGGTGGGCAGCGCAATGGCGCTCGCGGCAGGCAAATTGTCGCCGAAATCGAGCCGGATTTAGTCGCGAATGAAGTCGAAGAGCGAGAGCGCATGAAGCCGTACTACTGGGAATCCGCGCACGGCAATTTCGGCGACGATCTTAATCTCTGGCTGTGGGATTATCTGCTGCCGGGATTTCGCGAGGTTCATCGCGACGTGCTGCTCGTCGGCGTCGGCACCGTGCTCAACCGGGATCTGCTTGCGCCGGGTGGCCGCAAGCTCGTCGTCGGCAGCGGCTTCGGCTACGGCGCGCCGCCCGACATTTCCGATGCCGGGGCGTGGGACATACGCTGCGTGCGCGGCCCGCTGACGGCGGAACGAATCGGTATCGACCGCGAGCTCGGCGTGATCGATCCCGCCGTCATGGTCGCCGACATGCCTGAATTCCAGGGTTTGGCCAAGATCCACGACGCGATCTTCCTGCCGCACTGGAAGTCGACCGTCGGCGGGGTCTGGCCGGCTGTCTGCGAGGCGGCGGGGCTGACCTATGTCGATCCGCGCGGCGATGCGAAGGCGGTCATCCGCGCCATCGCGCAGTCACGGCTGGTCGTCGCCGAATCGATGCATGCCGCCATTCTGGCCGACGCCTTTCGGGTGCCGTGGGTGGCGGTGAGCACGTCGAGCGAAATCAACAGCTTCAAATGGAACGACTGGGCAGCGACCCTGGGCGTGACCTACAGGCCGCGACCGGTGCCGGTGTCCTCGCGCGCCGAGGCGATCACCAAGGGCGCGCGCTTCTGGGGCGTGTCGTACGAAGGCAAGAGCTTCGCGCCGCGGCCCGCCGAGGCGCGGCCGGACGGCGACACGACGGTGCTGGCGCGCACGGACGAGGTCGGCACGGGACTGCGCGGGATGGCAAAGCAGCTGCTGGCCGCACCGGCGGTGCGGGCGCTGCGCCAGGCGCGTGAAGCCGAACCGCAACTGAGCGCCGATGCCGTTCTGCAGGCGCGCAAGACCCGGCTTCGCGAAATCCTCGCCGACATCCGCCAGGACTACTTCTGAGCGCCGTCGTCGGCCATCAGATAGCGCAGCCCTTGCGGCCCGGAATTTGCCACGCCGGGCCCGCGCCGGCGCAGGGCCTCGACCTTGTCGCCCGCAACGCCTCCAATGATGGCCGGCCATGCCGCCGGCCGCAGCAAAGCATGCAGCGCCGCCCCGCCAAGCCCGGCGCGCGCCTTGGCGTCGAGAAAGTCGCGCAGTTCGAAGCGATCGCGGGTTTGCCGCTCGTGGCGGCGCAAGGCGGCGATCGCCTCCGCGGACAGGCCCGGCATCTTCAGGATCAGGCGGTCGGCCTCGTAGAGGCGCTTGAGATCGATGGTCCGATGCTGGCCGCTGAGCGAATCGGGACGGACAACGGCCGCATAACCGCAATCCTGGATGACCCGGTAGCGGGCGCCATTGGCGAGCGCGCGCGCGTAAAGTTCGTAATCCTCGCCAAGACGCAATTCCTCGCGGTAGCGAATTCCGTGACGTTGCAGGAACGCGCGGCGCATCACAGGTTTCAGAAAGCCGATCTCTCCACGCTGATGCCCGCGGCGGGATATATTGCCCTCGATGAAGGCCGCAAAGTCGAGGTAGCGCGGATTGGGCTCGAAGGGCCGCACCTGGAACTCCCTTCCGTCCGTCGCAATCGCGGCGTCTATGAAAACGATGTTGTCGGCCACGAGGTCCCAGTCGTCCGTCGCCAAAAGAGGCGCGAAACGGCCGCGCAGGAAGAAGTCGTCGGCGTCCAGGATGGCGATCAGGGGCGCTGCCGAATTGGCAATCGCATGATTGCGCGCAAAGGCCGGGCCGCGATTCGTGTCCAGTCGCAGAACGTTGAGCCGCCCGGTGCCGTCGTCGGCACCCAGCGCGGCGGAACCGGTATCGTCGTCCGAGCCGTCGTCCACGACGACCACTTCGACGACTTCCGGCTGGACGAGCGCCGAGGCAACCGCCCGCCCGATCGTCTGGGCCGCATTCCTCGCGGCGATGATGGCGCAAACGCCGTTGCTCTCCCGGGATACCAAATCAACCTCGATCATTTGTGAATCGGCCCGCCGCCCGCGGAACCGGATTTCCAAGCAAGCCCCAGAATTGCGGCCATAAGCTGGACGCCGCCGCGGCGGATTTCAAGCCGGGTCGCTGTCAAATGCCGGGACGAAACACCGAGTATCAGGATTGCCGGGAGCGCGATGCGGTCGGGAGACGGGCGATTTCCGTGCCGGCCGGCTCCTCATCGCCGACGCCTTCCGCATTCTCGTCGGCGTCGTCTCCTCCGGGCCTGGTTCCCGAACGCCAGATCATGAAAAGGACGGCGACGAAATAGCCGAACTGGATCAGCACGGCGCAGATCAGGGTCTGAACGAGCGTTGTCCAGAGCGATTGGGTGGCGATATAGGTGGTCAAGGCAAAGACGGCCAGAACGGCCAGAAATCCACGCAAAAACAGTGGGATGGACATTCAACCCGCCCCACTCGCCGCTTGCAAGATTGCAGCCATTGCCCAATACCTCCCGCCCCCGGAAGTTCCGCCCGAGAAAATGCTGCGCGACCGCAAACACAATCGGCAGACTTATCCTCGAGCGAAAAGATCGCCCTATACAGCCCTCAACTTTCAAATATAGGCAATGATGATTTCCCGTGCAACCGTGCTGACGAAACAGGTCTCCAAACCCAACAAGGACAAGGTGAGACATATTTGACAAGCACGAAAATTGAAGCGCAATGCAACAACTCCACTCCGAGCGAGATGACTCATTAAAATTACTTGATTCTAATATGATATATTCTTTGAGAATTATACTACAAATTTATCCGATGTTTAAATATTAATCGCTATTCCTCACAACAACGTCTAATTCTGATTAATTTATATACACAGATGCACATTAATTGTGCCAACTAGTAACAAAATTGTATAGCATGATATATTTTTGACAAAGATCGTATTGTGTCACAATGTTACAAAATATGAACACTTCAAAGGTATCCGCCCGAATTTCATCACACGACTGATACAATCAACGCTATACCAAGTGCGTGTTGCGCTGCAGCAATTCCATCACCCTTGAGCGCCATGACGGAGCGAGAGATATGAGATACGCCACGATACTGGCCAACCTTGCGCTACGCCCCCGCCAGGGCACGGTCGGCGAGGCGGGCCCGCCCACCGGCGGTATCGTGAAACGCAGCTTCGACGTTGGAGGCGCAATGGCGGGTGTCATCCTGCTGAGCCCGCTGCTGGCCATGCTGGCCCTGCTGGTGAAGCTGCACGACGGCGGCGCGGTCTTTTATGGACACCCGCGCATAGGCCGCAACGGGCGGGCCTTTCGCTGCCTGAAATTCCGCACCATGGTGGAAAACGGCGACGAGGTCCTGAACCAGCACTTCGCCATGTACCCCGAAAGCCGCCAGGAATGGCGCGAAACGCGCAAGCTGCAGAACGATCCGCGCGTGACGCGTGTCGGCGCCGTCCTGCGCAAGCTCAGCCTCGATGAACTGCCGCAATTGTTCAACATATTGCGCGGCGAGATGAGCATCGTCGGCCCGCGTCCCGTGGTGAAGGACGAACTCGATCTCTATGGACCGGCCGCCACTTACTACCTGCAATCGCGCCCCGGCCTCACGGGTCTGTGGCAAATCAGCGGCCGCAACGACGTGTCCTACGGCACGCGCGTCGCGTTCGACCGGCAATATGTGGAGAACTGGTCATTTTTCATCGACCTGAAGATCATCGCGAAAACCTTTCCGGCAGTCGTCACCTCGAGGGGCAGCTATTGAGACCGCCTCGTTCAATGCCGGCGGGCCGGCAGGACGCCTGCGCGGCCGGTCCGGCCGCCAGGGCCAGGAGACTCATCCGTGCCGCCTTCGCCATGATCGCCCTCCTCGCCATGACGCTTGCCGGCGTGTCGGCCCACGCCCAGGAATACACGCTCGGGCCGCAGGACAAGCTGCGCGTTCGTGTCGTCGAATGGCAGACGGCCGAGGCCGCGGTGCGCGACTGGACCTCGATCAGCGGCGATTATGTCGTCGGGCCGTCCGGCGATATCTCCCTGCCCTTCGTCGGCCGGTTGCCGGCATCGGGCCGCACGACTGCCGAGCTCGCGGCCGAGATCAGCGAAAAGCTGCGCCAGAAATTCGCCCTGATGGACGAGCCGGACGCGTCGGTGGAGATCGCCGAGTTCCGGCCGATCTTCGTTTCCGGCGACGTCGAGACCCCCGGGCGGTACGCCTTTGATCCCGGCTTGACCGTTCTCAAGGCGGTTAGTCTGGCCGGCGGCATCCGCCGTGGCAGCGAAACGGGCCAGCGCTTCGAGCGCGATTTCATCAGCGCGCGCGGCAATTACGAAGTGCTGGTGTCGCGGCGCAACGGTCTCCTGGCCCGCCGCGCCCGGCTGATCGCCGAGGGTAGCGGCAGCGAGGAGATCGCCTGGCCGGAGGAGGTGACGAGCGCGCCCAATGCCGACACGCTGATGGCCGACGAAACCGCGTTCAAGAAGGCGCGCCTGAACCGGCTGCAGGTGCGGCTGGACGCAATCGACGACCTGAAGGAGTTGCTGACCAAGGAGATCGAGTCGCTGCAGAAGAAGATCGTCGAGCAGAACCGCCAGATCGAATTGGCCACCAAGGAACTCGAAGGCATCGGCAATCTGGCCGATCGTGGGCTGGTGGTGAATTCGCGCGTGCTTTCGATCGAGCGGACGGCGGCCGATCTGCGCAGCAAGGTGCTGGACATGGAGACCGCCATGTTGCGCGCCAGGCAGGATTTCAGCGAGGCGACACAGGACGCGGCCGACCTGCAAAGCGAACGCGAAACGGAAATCGTCCAGCAGCGCCAGCAGGCCGAGGCGGAGATCGACCAGGTCGACCGCAAGATGGCGATGTACCGCGACCTGATGGGCGAGGCCCTGGCAAATTCACCGGAAGCGGCGGTCAGCGCGGGCGATGAGGAAGCGCCGATGCGCTACCTTCTCGTGCGCAACGAGGATGGCGAGACGGTCGAAACCGAGGTCGACGAGAACGCATCCGTGCATCCCGGCGACGTCGTCAAGGTCGATATTCTCCCCGTTCCCGTGCAGTAACGGCCGCACCGGCCGCGCCAGAAATCGTCAGGACCCGGGATGAGGATTGCCAAGGCTGCCCTGATCGACCCGGAGCGCAACGCGCTCTACGGCATCCCCGCGATCGCCGTGTCGGTCTTCGTCTTTGCCTATTCCGCGATCTTCGGACAGGTATCGATCCTGCTCTACTACGCCCTGTGGCTGCCACTGGTGCTGGTCGACTACCGCAAGGTGCTCGGCAATTACGCCCGCTATTACTGGATCCTGGCCTTCGGGCTTTTCGCATGCCTTTCCATATTCTGGTCGGCCGCGCCGAGCGTTACCGCCCGGGCCGCCATCCAGTTCATGTCGCACATCGTCTGCGCCCTGATCGCGGCGCGCACCATGAGCGTGCGCACTGTGACGCTCGGAACGCTGTGCGGCGTGTTTGTCGTGCTCATCTATTCGCTGGCCTTCGGGCGTTACCACCACGACCCGTTCGACGGCAGCTATTCCTTCGTCGGCGCCTTCACCTCCAAGAACCAGCTCGGCTTCTTCGCCTCACTGGGGGTCTATTTCGCCCTCATCGCCACCTTCGTGACACGCGAGCGCGGGGCATGGCGCGCATTCGTACCGATCTCCGGCATCCTATCGGCCTACAGCCTGATCGCCTCGCAGTCGGCGACGTCGATCATCGCCACCGTACTCACACTGGCCAGCCTCGTCGGTCTTGCCGGTCTACTGCTATTCCGCGCCAGGGCCAGGCTGGCGCTCCTGCTCCTGGGCTCGCTGCTGGCGCTCATGGCCGGCGTGGCCGCCTTTCAAATCGGTCTGCTCGATTTCGTCCTCGGCGCCTTTGGCAAGGACACGACGCTGACCGGCCGCACCTATCTGTGGGCGCAGGGCATGGAAGCGGGCGCCCGTACGCCGATCTTCGGCGTGGGCTACCAGGCTTATTGGGTCCACGGCTTTGCCGAAGCCGAACGGCTGTGGGAGGAATTCTATATCCGCTCGCGCACCGGCTTTCATTTCCACAACACCTATATCGCCATGTATGTCGAACTGGGCCTTGTCGGCGTCTTTCTGTTCAGCCTTGCATTGGCGAAGGTCCTGGCCGGATATTTCGGCCGCCTGCTGACGGGCATCGACCGGTCGTCCTCGTTCACCCTGTTCGGCGTCACGGTGATGCTTCTCGTGCGGTCCTTTTTCGAGCTCGACATGGTCAATCCCTATTCGATCGGGGCCTTCCTCCTCTACTACGCCGCCGGGCTCATCGCCGCGCCGCGTCTGCTGACCCGTGCATCCGGCGCCCAACCGGAACGGACGCGGCGGCCCGCACCGGGCATGGCGGTGCCACGATGACGACGATCAAAGCGGCGCGATGATATGAAAAAGCTGCAAACGATCCAGCATCTGCGTGCCGTGGCCGCCCTTTCGGTCGTCGGTTTCCACGCCGCCGAAAAGGGCGGCACGCATTTCATCATCGGTGCGGCAGGCGTCGACATCTTCTTCGTCATCAGCGGTTTCATCATGTGGGTCATCGCCGCCGACCGGCCGATAACGCCCGGCCGCTTCATGCGCGATCGCATCGAGCGCATCGTACCGCTCTACTGGGTCGCCACGACGGTGATGGTGCTGGGCGGCCTGGCCGGGCTGTTTCCACGCATGACGCTGACGCTCGAGCACGTCGTCTCGTCCTATCTGTTCGTTCCTCACCTCTCGCCCAGCACCGGCCAGCCCTGGCCGGTGCTGGTGCAGGGATGGACGCTCAACTACGAAATGTTTTTCTATATATTATTTGCCGGCATATTGTTCCTGCAGCCGCGGCTTCGCCTCGCCTCGCTCATTGGCATGCTTTGCGCATGTGTTGCGGCGGGCGCCCTCTTCCAACCGCAAGGCGCGGTGCTGTCGGCCTATACAGATCCGATCCTGCTCGAATTCGGTCTCGGCATGCTGGTCGGGGCCTGGTGGCTCAAAAGCGTGTCGTCCTCGCGAGCACTCGGCATCGGCCTCGTCATTGCGGGTCTTTGCGGCTTCGCCTTCGTCGGGGCAACCCTCAAGGGTCTTCATCCTTTCGTCCTGGGGCCGCTCGGGGCAATGCTGATGGTCGGCGCGCTCATGCTTGAAAGGGCCGGCAGTGCGCCGCGTCTGGCGCTGCTCGGCTATCTCGGCGACTGCTCCTACTCCATCTATCTGTGGCATACGCTGGCGATGTCCGTGGTCTTCAAGGTGGCCGCCCTGCTCGCCGTCCCGGCACCAGCGGCCATCGCCATTGCAATCCTCGCGGGAACGGCAATCGGCATTGCCTCCTACGAGTTCCTCGAACGGCCGATGGTCCTGATGCTGAAAGGCCTGCGCGCCGGTGCGCAACGGCCGCGACCGATGCCGATGCTGGCCGAGATCTTTTCAAGCCGGCTGCGCCGCATTACAGCATCATGATGGGCATTCGGGGCGAAGTCTTGCACCATCCATTGCGCTTGCCGCTTGGAACACAATAAGGAAATCCCCAATGTCCGGTCATCGCGGCATGGCGGCTCGGCAGAGTCCGAGCCAGCTTGAAAACTCCACCGTCACGCCGCGACCTGCCGCATGATCCACGGCGAGGAGGCGGATCTTCCTGCCGCAACGGATGTCTGCATTATCGGCGCCGGGCCAACCGGACTGGCGCTTGCCTTCCAATGTGCCGGCCACGGGCTTTCCGTGACCGTCCTGGAGGCGGGCGGACCGGAGAAGGCGCAGGCTTCGGCCGGGCCGGGCCTGATCGAGGCCCCGGGCGACCATCACGCCGATGCCGGACGCATCGCGTCGCGCGGCGTGGGCGGCACGTCGCGGCTGTGGGGCGGTCGCTGCGTTCCCTTCGACGACATCGATTTCGAACCGCGCCAGCACGTCCCTCATTCGGGCTGGCCGCTCAGCCACGGCGACGTTTCTGCCTACTATGGAGACGCGCTGCGCTTTCTGGGATGCGGCGATCCTGCAGCCCCGCCCCTGCCGCCGCACCGCCGCGAGCTGGACGATATCCGCGCCAGCGGCCTCGAATTCTGGAGCATGGTCCCCGATCTCGGCCGCCTCCACGGCAAGGCACTCAGGTCGTCGCGGCATATCAGCGTCCATACCCGGTGCAGCGCCGACGCGATCGCGCTCGACGCCGATGGCGACGAGGTCACCGAGATCGCCGTGACACGCCCTTCGGGTCCGCTTCGCGTCAAGGCACGGTGCTTCGTGCTGGCCGGCGGCGGTCTCGAGAACGCGCGGCTTCTGATGGCCACCCAGCGCCGCTGGCCGCGCAAGTTCGCAGGTCTCGACGGTCCGCTCGGGCGCTTCTACACCGGCCACCTGACCGGTTACCTGGCCAGGATTCACATCAACGACCCGGCCCTCGCCAAAAGCCTGTGGTACACCCGCAGCGGGCGCAGCGCCTATGAGCGCAGGCGTCTGTCGGTGACGTCCGGTGCTCAGATGCGCGACGGGCTGCTCAATGCGGCGTTCTGGATGGACAGCGTCTCCATTGCCGATCCCGCCCATGGCAGCGGGGCGCTGTCCCTGGCCTATCTCGGCCTGTCGGCGCTCGGCCTCCACGCCCGCTGGGGCAAGGGCCTGGCGCCGTCCTTTGCCCATGTCGCGCCAGGGCGCGTCAGGCATTGGGACAATGTGCGCCGCGATCCCATGCTTCTGGCCGATGGCGCGCGGGTGCTCGGCGATTTCCTGCGCCACCGCTTCGGCAACAGGATGTATGCGCTGGTCAATCCGAAAAGCACCTATCTGCTGCGCTACCACGCCGAGCAATCGCCGGACCCGGCAAACAGGGTACGGCTGGACGAGGAAGCCGCAGACGCCGCGCGGCCGCGGCTGCGGGTCGATTACCGTTTCGCGCCGAACGACATCGAATCGGTGGTTGCGTCGCACGCCCTGCTCGATGGCTGGCTGCGCCGCAACGGGCTCGGCCGTCTCGACTATCTGAGCCCGCCGGAACAACGCGCCCGGCAGGTCTTCGAGCAGGCCGTCGACGGCTATCACCAGATCGGCCTGACGCGCATGTCGGCCAGCCCGCGCGAGGGGGTCGTCGATGCCCATTGCCGCGTCCATGACGTGAAGAACCTTTACGTCGCCGGAAGTTCCGTCTTTCCCACTGCCGGCCAGGCCAATCCGACGCTGCCCGCCGTCGCGCTCGCCATGCGGCTCGGCGACCAACTGGCCCGCCGCCTGCGGGGCGGTTAGAACATGTCCCGCTCAAACGGAATCGTTTGAGCGAAAGGTACATGTTCCAACATATTGATCTGGCGCGCATATCTTTGCTTCAAACGTTTCCGTTTGAAGCGAACGCGCGCTAGCGCATCGGACACCACGGTGGGCAACAGGGTTGATCAAAAGACCGAAATCGTGAAACATTTCCTATCGTAGGGGAATCATCGATGAGGCCGCGCGGCGCTTTTTCGAAGCGCCGAATGAGGGTAGTCACAAATGGTTCTCGGTTTCCCTCTGCGATCGGCCGGCTTCGCACTGATCCTCACCCTTTCCGGATTGCTTGTGGCAGCAGGCTGCAGTGAACAGGAAGAGGCCGCCCCGGCGCCGCCGCGGGCGGTCCGCGTCATGGAGATCAACCCCGCAGAATCGCCGCTGGCCTCCGTCGAGGGCACAGGCCGGATCGAGGCGCGCACCACATCGGACGTCGGATTTCTCGTTACCGGCCGCCTGATCGAGCGCAGGATCGACACAGGCGATGTCGTCAAGACAGGCGATCTGCTGGCGCGCATCGACCCGACGGATTACCAAAACAGGCTAACGGCAGCTGCGGCACAGGTCACGTCGGCCCGCGCCGGCGTCGATCAGGCCACGCCGCAGGAAGCGCGGATGAAGAAGCTGCTCGATGACGGCTTCACGACGCGCCAGCAATATGAATCGGCGCTCCAGGCCCTGCAGGGCGCGCAGGCGAGCCTGGAAAGCGCCGAGGCCAATCTGAAACTGGCCCAGGATCAGCTCAAATACACCCAGCTCGTCGCGCCGACCGACGGCGTGATCACGCAGACCGGAGCCGATGTCGGCCAGGTCGTCTCGGCCGGCCAGATGGTGGTGCAGCTTGCCCGCCATGGCGAGCGCGAGGCGGTGTTCGCCGTGGCGCCCCGTCATGTCCCCTACGCCCATACGGGCATGCCGGTCTCGGTGTGGCTGCAGGGCAAGCCGTCGGAAATGACACGGGGCGAGATCCGTGAGATCGCGCCCGACGCCGACCCGACGACCGGCACCTACAATGTCAAGGTTTCGCTGCCGGACGCACCAGACGACATGCGGCTCGGCGCGATCGTCGTCGGCCGTGCCGAAGTCCCCGGCGGCCTGTTCGTCCGCATACCGACATCGGCGCTGCTGCAGACCGGCGATACGCCGGCCGTTTGGGTGGCGTCGGAGGCGGACGGCACCGTGGCCAGGCGCCCCGTCGACGTGCTGCGCTACGAGACGGACGGCGTGATCATAAAAGGCGGCATCGAGAAGGGCGATCTCGTGGTGGTCGCCGGCGTCAATTCGCTCGCCGAGGGCCAGCACGTCTCGGTGCAGAAGGTCGCCGTCCAATGAACGGCTTCAACCTGTCCGATTGGGCGGTCAGGCACCGTACCCTGGTCTTCTTCTTCATGCTGATCTGCCTCGTCGGCGGGGTGCTATCCTATTTCAATCTCGGACGGCAGGAGGATCCGGATTTCGCGATCCCGACCATGGTCGTCCAGACGGTGTGGCCCGGCGCGACCACCGCCGATACGATGAGCGAGGTGACGGACCGCATCGAGAAGAAGCTGCAGGAAACGCCTCATCTCGACTACATCAAGAGCTACACCAAGCCGGGCGTCTCGGTGGTCTTCGTCAATCTTCTGGAATCGACCGATGCCGGGCAGATTCCCTGGATCTGGTACCAGGTGCGCAAGAAGGTTTCCGACACCGAAAACACGCTGCCCGACGGCGTGATGGGACCGTATTTCAACGACGAGTTCGACGATGTCTACGGCATCATCTACGGGCTGACGGTGGACGGCTACACGCAGCGCGAGGCGCGCGACTTCGCCGAGCAGGCGCGATCGGCGTTCCTGCGCGTTCGCGACGTCGGCAAGGTCGACATATTCGGCGCACAGGACGAGAAGGTGTACCTGTCCTTTTCGCCGGCAAAGCTGTCCGCGCTGGGGCTCAATTTCAACGAAGTTCTGGAGGCAGTCGCGGCGCAGAACGCGGTGGCCCCGGCCGGCGTCCTTTCCACCAAGAATGAAAACGTCCTGCTGGAGGTTTCCGGCGCCTTCCCGAGCGAGAAGGGCGTGGCGGCGGTCAATCTCTTCGTCAACAACCGGTTCTATCCGCTGACGGAGATCGCCACGATTGAACGCGGCTATGTCGACCCGCCGGAGAAGATGTTCCGCGTCAACGGAAAGCCGGCAATAGGCATTGCCGTTTCCATGCGCTCCGGCGGCAACAACCTGGAGTTCGGCCGCGGGCTGAGGGAGGCCGCCGAACGCCTGCAGCAGCAATTTCCTATCGGTGTCGACATGGTTCTGGTCTCCGACCAACCGCAGGTCGTGCGCCAGGCGATCGGCAGTTTCACCGAAGCGCTGTTCGAGGCGATCGTCATCGTCCTGGCGGTCAGCTTCCTGAGCCTCGGGCTGCGCGCCGGCCTGGTGGTGGCGCTGTCGATCCCGCTCGTCCTGTCCATCGTCTTCATCGGCATGCATGTCTTCGGCATCAGCCTGCAGCGCGTTTCGCTCGGGGCGCTCATCATCGCGCTCGGCCTGCTGGTCGACGACGCCATGATCACGATCGAGATGATGATCTCGAAGATCGAGGAGGGAATGGAGAAGCTGAAAGCGGCGACCTTCGCCTATGTATCGACGGCTTTTCCCATGCTCACCGGGACGCTGGTCACGCTGCTCGGCTTCCTGCCCGTCGGTTTTGCCGACAGCATGGTCGGCCAGTATTGCTTCTCGCTCTTCGCCGTCATGACGATGGCGCTCCTGTCCTCCTGGTTCGTTGCCGTCATCTTTGCGCCGGTTATCGGCGTCACGGTCCTGCCGTCGCAGTTCGCCGCACGCCGGCGGGACGGCGAAGGGCCGATCCAGCGCGGACGCAATGCTTTCAGGCGTGTTCTGACGGCATGCATGCGCCATCGATACGTGACCATCGCCGCCGCTCTGGCCCTGTTCGCCCTGGCGCTCTACGGGCAGGGTTACATGCAACGCCAGTTCTTCCCCGCATCCGACCGACCGGAGCTGCTGGTTACCCTGACGCTGCCGAAAAACGCCTCCATCGAGGCTTCGGCGACGCAGGCCGATGCGGTGGAAAAACTGCTCGACGGCGACGCGGACGTCGAACGCTACTCGGCGACGATCGGCGGCGGCACGGTGCGCTTCTACCTGCCGCTCGACATCCAGCTCGACAATGATTTTCTCACCCAGTTCGTCGTCGTGGCAAAGGATCTCGACGCGCGCGACCGCCTCAAGGCCAAGCTGGAAAAGGCCTTTGCCGACGGCTTCGACGACGTCGTCTCGCGCGTCTCGCTGCTCGAACTCGGGCCGCCGGTCGGCTGGCCCGTTCAGTACCGGGTAAGTGCGGCCACGCCCGAGGAAACGCGCGCGGCCGCGGCGCGCGTGGCCGATCTCCTGCGCCAGTCGCCCGCCGCCCAAGGGGTCAATCTCGACTGGAGCGAGAAGAACAAGACCGTGCGCCTGGTCGTCGACCAGGACCGTGCAAGACAGCTCGGACTGAGTTCGCAAGCGCTGTCGCAATTGCTCTATTCGGTCTTCAGCGGCACGACGGTGACGCAGCTGCGCGACTCGATCTATCTCATCGACGTGGTTGCACGCGCCGGAGCGAGCGAACGCCTGTCGCTCGATACGTTGCGCAATCTCCAGATCAGCCTGGCGACCGGCGCGTCAGTGCCGCTGGCCGAGCTCGCCGACCTCGAATATACGCTCGACGACGCCTATCTGTGGCGCCGTGACCGGCTGCCGACGATCACGGTGCAGGCCGATCCGGCGCCGGGCCTCGAGGCGCCGACCGTTTTCCGGCTGCTGTCAAACGACATCGACGCAATCCGCCAGGACCTGCCGGCGGGCGCGGCGATCGAGGAAGGCGGCACGGTGGAAAAGAGCGCCCAGAGCAATCAGTCGCTGCTCGACAAGATGCCGCTGATGGTCGGGCTGATGCTGATCGTTCTGATGATCCAGCTCCAGAGTTTCCAGGGGCTGTTCATGGTCATTTCGGTCGCGCCTTTCGGGTTGATCGGCGTCGTCGCCATATTGCTCCTGACCGGTTCGCCGCTCGGCTTCGTGGCGATCCTCGGTCTGATCGCGCTCGCCGGGATGATCATCCGCAACTCGGTCATCCTCGTCGACCAGATCGAGCGCGACCGGGCGGCCGGCGATGATGACTGGACAGCCGTCATCGACGCGACGATGCATCGCCTGCGGCCGATCCTGCTGACGGCAGCGGCTGCGATTCTCGGCATGGTGCCGATCATGCAGGACGTGTTCTGGGGTCCGATGGCCTTCACGATCGCCGGCGGGCTCGCCGGAGCGACGCTTCTGACGCTGCTTTTCCTGCCCGCACTCTATGTCGCCTGGCATCGCATCGAAGAGCCGGACAGTCCGCATGGCGGGTCCGCGCAACCGGACCCGGCGGCCGGCAGGGCGGGTTAGGCCGCCGCTTCGCGCAGGCGCTGCAGGACGTGCGCCTTGGCCTGCCGGACGCCGTCTTCCAGCGACGCGCCATCCGCCAGGCCGGCGGCGATGGCGCTGGCCAGCATGCAGCCCGTGCCGCGCAGGCCGGATGCGACCCGCGGTGCCTTGAACCATTGGGCAGGCCGGCCGGGGCGTACGAGCAGGTCGGCGGCTTCGGCATCGTCGGCGTGCCCGCCCTTGACCAGAACGCCGACGCAGCCCGTCTCGAGCAGGCGGCGCGCCTGCGCCTCCACGTCCGCCCGATCGGATGGAATGGCAGAGCCAGTCAATAGAGCGAGTTCGGGAAGGTTCGGCGTCACCAGCGTGCACAGCGGCATCAGGCGCTGGCGCATGAGCACGATATCGCGCTCCGGCAGAAGCGGCCGGCCGGAAGTGGCGGCAAGGACCGGGTCGAGGACGACCGGAATATGGGGGTGCTCGGCCAGCGTGGCGGCAACGGCCTTCACCGTGCCGCCGGAGCCCAGCATGCCGATCTTGACCGCCCCGATGCGATTGGCGCCGAGCGCGGCGCGCATCTGCGCGGTCACCAGGTCGGGTGGGGCGAGCTCGATGCGCTCGATACGCTCATGTGTCTGCACGGTGAGCGCGGTTACGGACAAACAGGCGCGCAGGCCGAAGGCCGCGATCGTCTCGATGTCGCGCGCAATGCCGGCGCCGCCCGAGGAATCCGAGCCGGCGACGACAAGCACATGGGTGTCTTCGATCATCGCCATTGCGCGCTCGCGGCGATCCACTCACGTGTGCGCGCCTCCGGATCGTCGTTGAGCGTGATGTCGGTCACCACCGCGGCGCTGTCCGCCCCGTGTTGGAAGACACCGGGCAGGCGCTCGGGGTTAAGCCCGCCGATTGCGACCAGCGGCAGTGCGCCGACCGTCTCGCGCCAGGCTGCGAGGCGTTTCAGCCCCTGCGGCGCCCATTTCATTGTCTTCAGGATGGTCGGGTAGATCGGGCCGAGCGCGACATAGTCGGGCTTGGCCGCCAGCGCCGTTTCGAGTTCCGCCTCGTCATGGGTGCTCAGGCCGAGCTTCAAACCGGCATCGCGGATCGCGGACAGGTCGGCCGCGGCGAGATCCTGCTGACCGAGATGAACGAAGTCGCAGCCTTCCTCGATCGCCAGCCGCCAATGGTCGTTGACGATGAGCTGGCAGCGATGCTCCGCGCAGATCGCGTTGGCGCGCCGGATTTCCTCGCGCAGCGCCGCCTCCGGCGCTTCCTTGATGCGAAGCTGCACGAGCCTGACACCGAGCGGGACGAGCCGCGCGATCCAGTCGGCGCTGTCGACGATGAGATAGAAGGGGTCGAGCTTCACGAAAACACCGCCTTTCCGAATACCGGAGTGGAGGGAACCGCCATGTCGCGCGGCTCCAGCATGCCGGCCTCGAAGGCCGAATGGCCCGCCCTGACGGCATCGGCAAAGGCAGCAGCCATCTTCACCGGATCGCCGGCCTTGGCGACCGCCGTGTTGAGAAGCACCGCGTCAAAGCCCAGTTCCATGACGATCGCCGCATGCGAGGGGCGCCCAATACCGGCATCGACGATCAGCGGCGTGTCGGGAAAATAGCCGCGCAGGGAGCGCAGCGCGTCGATACTGAGCGGCCCCCTGGCCGAGCCGATCGGCGCGCACCAGGGCATGAGGACGCGGCAGCCGGCGTCGAGCAGCCGCTCGGCCACGACGAGGTCCTCCGTCGTATAGGGAAAGACCTCGAAGCCGTCTGCGGCCAGGATTTCCGCCGCCTCGACGAGGCCGAAGACATCGGGCTGGAGCGTGTCGGGATTGCCGATCACCTCGAGCTTGATGCGGTTTGTGGCGAAGATCTCGCGCGCCATCTGCGCGGTGGTGACCGCTTCCTTGGCCGTGTGGCAGCCGGCTGTATTGGGCAGGACATCAACGCCCAGCCCATTGATCAGCGACCAGAATTCCCCGCCCGTCTTGCCGCCCGCCGTCTCCCGGCGCAGCGATACAGTGACCATTGCAGGCCCGGCCGCCGCGACCGCCTCGGCCATGATCGTTGGCGAGGGATATTGCGCCGTGCCGAGCAGCAGACGTGATGAATAGTCCTTGCCGTAGAGCGTCAGCATCGCTCAGCCTCCCTGCATCGGCGAAAGGATTTCGACGCGGTCGCCTTCGGCAAGGCGGCAACGGCCGCGTGCATCGCGATGCACGACCTCGCCATTGCGCGCCGTGGCCAGCCAGCCGCCTTCGTAGTCGAGTTCCTCGAGCAGCGCGGCCAGCGTGTCGGCCGAAACGGCGCGTTCCTCGCCATTAACGGTGAGTTTCATGAAGAACCTCCAGTCTATCCCGCAAGATCGTCGCGGCTGCCTGCCTGGCCATGGCCGGCGCCAGCAGAAAACCGTGCCGGTAGAGCCCATTGATCGTCAGCCGGCGTCCATCGCGCCTCATACGCGGCAGATTGTCGGCATAGGCGGGGCGGATGCCGACGCCCGTCTCCACGATCCTGGCCTCGCCAAAGGCCGGATGCAGGCTGTAGGCGGCGTTCAGGAGTTCCATCATCGAGCGCGCCGTGACCGGTCCGCGATCCTCGCTCTCGATCATCGTCGCGCCAACCATGAAATGGTGATCGGCGCGCGGCACGACATAGACGGGAAAGCGCGGATGCAGGAGCCTGACAGGCCGCGAGAGAGTGACATCGGGTGCGTGCAGGATCAGCATTTCCCCGCGCACGCCGCGCAAACCCGCCTGCCTGGATGCCATCCCCGTGCAGTCGGCCACGATGTCCCAGTTACCGTCTCTTTCCAGCACGTCTGCGGCCTGACGCCCGGAGGCGAAACGCACGCCGGCGGCTTCCAGCCTGTCATAAAGGGCAAGCAAGGCCACGCGCGGGTCGAGATGCGCTTCGCCGGCAAAGAACAGGGCTTGGCGGAAACGGCCGGCAAGATCGGGCTCCAGTTCCGCCACCTGCGTGCCCTCCAGCCATTGGAAGCCGCCGGTGCGCGCGGCGAAGCGCGAAAGCTCGGCCGCATCGCGCGCCGGAGCCACCATCAGCGTGCCGTTGCGCACGACATGACCCGGCAGGGCGCCGTCCCACCAGTCCGCTGCCGCGCGGCCGAGCGTCAGCACAGCTTCCTCGGCACTTTCGCGCTCGCACCACGGCGCCAGCATGCCGCCGGCCAACCACGAAGCGTTGCCGGCAATGGCGGTCCGAATGTCGGCGACGGTTACGCTTGCGCCCCGCACAGTCAGTTCATGGGCGAGCGTGAGCCCAGCCACGCCCGCGCCGCGAATGAAGACCTGCATGGCTCAGCCCGCGTCTTCCCGCGCTTCTTCCACCGGCACATAGAGATCGCCGCCCTCGCGGAACTTCTGCGCCATCTTTTCCATGCCCTCCTTCTGTGCCTCGGCGCGGATGTCGTGGGAAATGCGCATGGAGCAGAATTTCGGGCCGCACATGGAGCAGAAATGCGCAACCTTGTGCGCCTCCTTGGGCAGGGTTTGGTCGTGGAAGTTGCGCGCCGTCTCGGGGTCGAGCGACAGATTGAACTGGTCCTCCCAGCGAAACTCGAAGCGCGCCCGCGACAACGCATCGTCCCTGATCTTTGCCGCCGGGTGCCCCTTGGCGAGGTCAGCCGCGTGGGCGGCGATCTTGTAGGTGATGACGCCGGTCTTCACGTCGTCGCGGTCGGGCAGGCCGAGATGCTCCTTCGGCGTGACATAGCAGAGCATCGCCGTGCCGAACCAGCCAATCATCGCCGCGCCGATACCGCTCGTGATGTGGTCGTAGCCGGGCGCGATGTCCGTCGTCAGCGGTCCGAGCGTGTAGAAGGGCGCTTCGCCGCAGATCTCGAGCTGCTTGTCCATGTTCTCCATGATCTTGTGCATCGGCACATGGCCGGGGCCCTCGATCATCACCTGGCAATCCTTCTTCCAGGCGATCTGCGTCAGCTCCCCCAGCGTCTCAAGTTCGGCAAACTGCGCCGCGTCGTTGGCGTCAGCGATGGAGCCGGGGCGCAAGCCGTCGCCGAGCGAGAAGGAGACGTCATAGGCGCGACAGATGTCGCAGATTTCCTCGAAATGCTCGTAGAGGAAGCTTTCCTTGTGGTGGTGCAGGCACCATTTGGCCATGATCGAGCCGCCGCGTGAGACGATGCCGGTCACCCGGTCGACGGTGAGCGGGATGTAATGCAGGCGCACGCCGGCATGGATGGTGAAATAATCGACGCCCTGCTCGGCCTGCTCGATCAGCGTGTCGCGGAAAACCTCCCAGTTAAGGTCCTCGGCGATGCCGTTCACCTTCTCCAGCGCCTGGTAGATCGGCACGGTGCCAATGGGCACGGGCGAATTGCGGATGATCCATTCGCGGATGTTGTGAATGTTGCGGCCGGTGGACAGGTCCATCACCGTATCGCCGCCCCAGCGCGTCGCCCACACCATCTTTTCCACCTCCTCGGCCATGGAGGAGGTGACGGCGGAATTGCCGATATTGGCGTTGATCTTGACCAGGAAATTGCGGCCAATGATCATCGGCTCGCTCTCCGGGTGGTTGATGTTGGCGGGGATGATGGCGCGACCGCGCGCCACCTCGTCGCGCACGAATTCCGGCGTCACGAAGTCGGGGATAACAGCGCCGAAGCTCTCGCCATCGCGCTCCAGCTCGGCATTTGCGGCCGCGCGGCCGAGATTTTCGCGGATGGCGATGAATTCCATTTCCGGCGTGACGATGCCGGCGCGGGCATAGGCAAGCTGCGTGACGGCCTTGCCGTTCCTGGCTTTCAATGGCCGGTTGCGTGCGGGAAATTCCGGCGTCAGGCGATCGCCGGAGACAAAACCGTTGTCGGCGGGTTTCACATCCCGGCCCTGATAGTCTTCCACATCTCCGCGCGCCCTGATCCAGGCCTCGCGCAGGCGCGGCAGACCCTTGTCGATCTGGATCAGCGCATCGGGATCGGTGTAGGGACCGGACGAATCATAGACGGTGACGGGCGGTTCGCCGGCGCTCGGATGCACCGCGATCTCGCGCATGGGCACGCGGATATCGGGGTGCAGTGTCCCCTGCTTGTAGGTTTTACGCGATGCGGGAAGGGGACCGGTGGTCACGGTCGGGGCAAAAGCATCCATGGGTCAGAGCCTCCTTTTGCTTCATTGGCAATGGAGACCCAGTTCCTGTGGTCTGAAGGAGGAAGAGCTTCGCTGATTTGATCTGACTTGGGCTTCTGGGCCCGCGAAGCAACACCATCCCTACGCCAGTATGAACTGGATCAGGTTCATCGGGTCACTGCGCTGCATGGCCTCGCATCGTGCTTTGGCCACACCCAGCAATATCTCAGCCCCTTGACGGGACCCCCCAGGTGAGCCGTCAAGGTGCAGCCAACGCGGGCGGCTTGTCAAGCGTGTCCGCTTCGCCGCCAACCAGGTGCAGGGCCGCCATCTCGACTATCACTGGAACGGCGCGCGAATCGATCTCTACCGCGAGGCGGGCAGCGGCCGGGTGTTCGGCATCGTTTGAATGCGCGCAGCCTCTGAGCGCCGCATTGCCGAAAAGGGCACGCCGGCGTTCGCACCCGCGACAGGCGCAGATCGCGCCGACGATGCCGACAGGAGCGAATCACGCATCCGGACCGACCTGATTTTCCAAACCATACCAGCGGGATACGGCGCAATGAGGGGCGGGTCGATGATCAATGTCGTATATTCACCTTGCAATGTCGCTTTTGAACGATATCCTGCACCGCATCAAAACGGCCGCACCGCCCTCGAGGGGCAAGACCTTTCGGGCGGATCATTTGCGGCCTGCCAACTCGCGGCGTCCTGAAATCGATCGCCGCCGCTCGGCGAAGCCGAACGAGTTGGCGCCGGTGCGCACAGCCATTGATGGCACGCTCAAGCGCAATCGGTTCAGTAGCAAAGATTTATTTGCCGCGGCCCCACCGGGGACCGCGCATATCGCGGCTGCGCTCGCGCTGCAGTCAATTGACGTTCAAAGAATAGGGGAAACCGGAGAGCGACATGTCAGAAGCAGCACTCAAACAGGCCAATCCTGAACTCGAACTTGAAAGGCAGGCCTACGGTGATGATCCGCTCGCGGACCGGGAAACGGACCTCTACCGCGGTGAATACATCACGTCCTTTGCGGAGAAATGGGACGAACTGATCGACTGGGCCGCCCGCGCCGAAAGCGAAGGCCAGTTCTTCATCGACGTTCTGCGGGCGCGCGGCAAGGAGACCGTGCTCGATGTCGCCTGCGGCACCGGCTTCCACTCGGTGAGGCTGAATGAGGCCGGCTTCAACGTCACCTCGGCCGACGGTTCGGCCGCCATGCTGACGCAGGCCTTTCAGAACGGCCAGTCGCGCGGCCTCATCCTGAAGACCGTTCAGACCGACTGGCGCTGGCTCAATCGCGACATTCAGGGCAAGTACGACGCGATCATCTGCCTGGGCAATTCGTTCACCCATCTGCACACCGAGGCCGACCGGCGGCGCGCGCTCGCCGAGTTCTACGCCGCGCTCAAGCATGACGGCATCCTGATCCTCGACCAGCGCAACTACGACACGATGCTCGACGAGGGCTTCAAGTCGAAGCACATGTATTACTATTGCGGCGATCAGGTCACCGCCGAGCCGGAACATATCGACGACAGCCTCGTGCGCTTCAAATATTCCTTCCCGGACGGGTCGAGCTATACGCTCAACATGTGCCCGATCCGCAGGAACTATGTGCGTCAGCTGCTTTCGGAAGCCGGCTTCCAGCGCGTGCGCACCTATGGCGACTTCCAGGAAACCTATGCCGACGACGACCCAGACTTCTTCGTTCACGTTGCCGAAAAGTCGGCGATGCACATGGAGCGCTGGGGCGGCACCCGCAACGAGGGCGACAACGATATCCGCGACGTCACCGAGGACTATTATGACGGTGACGACGCCGACACCTTCTACAGCACCATCTGGGGCGGCGAAGACCTGCATATCGGCATCTACGACGAGACCTCCGATATTCGCGCTGCCAGCGCCGAAACGGTCGAGCGCATGATTTCGATGCTGCCCGCTCTCGACGCGAATGCCAGCGTGCTCGACATCGGCGCCGGTTACGGCGGCTCGATGCGCCGCATGGTGCAGAAATACGGCTGCTCGGCGGCCTGCCTCAACATTTCCGAGATCCAGAACGACACCAACCGGCACAGGAACCGCCGTGCCGGGCTGGCCGACAAGATCCGTGTCATTCACGGCGTGTTCGAGGACATTCCCGAGCCCGACGGCAGCTATGACGTGGTGTGGAGCCAGGATGCCATCCTGCACTCCGACCAGCGCGAACGCGTGCTGGGCGAGGTCATGCGGGTGCTCAAGCCGGGCGGCCACTTCATCTTCACCGACCCGATGCAGGCCGACGACGTGCCGACCGGCGTACTGCAGCCGGTCTACGACCGTCTCCAGCTCAACAGCCTCGGCTCCTTCCGCTTCTATCGCGAAGCTGCTCGTGCGCAGGGCTTCGAGATCGTGGCGCAGGACGAGATGACCAAGCAGTTGCGCCAGCACTACGACCGGGTGCGCCAGGAACTCCTCGCCAACTATCAGAAGCTGCGCGACTCCGGCGCCTCGGCCGAGTATCTCGACAAGATGGTGATCGGGCTGGAGAACTGGGTGAAGGCGGCCGATGCCGGCTATCTGGCCTGGGGCATACAGCAGTTCCGCAAGTCGGACTGACATCGGCGTCACGGCAGGCAAGATCTGGACCAACCAAATCGCCGTCTTTGCCATCACCCGGCATGTTGAAGCGGGCGGCCGGGATACCTATTTCAATAATGCGTCGGGCGCGCTCCTCCCATTGCGCTCGGCGTGTTCCCCTCTGGAGGTTTGTACCTTCAACCTGGCCGGGCTCATCGCCCGGCCTTTTTTTGTCCGGAAAGCGCCGAAAAGGGGAGTCATCTCCTTGTTTATGCGGCATATCGAACCTGCTTCTCCGCCGCGCCGGGGTTCTATTTCACATCGACATGTTTTTTCATTTGGTCCAGCGTGGCCCTTCCCCTAAGCGGCAGACCGGACGCGACGGCGCCGACCGTCCAGGCAACGGGGCGGCGGGCTCAGGCAACGTTGCCGTCGCGTCCACCTTTCGTGCTGCAGAGAAAATGGCCCGGGCATTGCGGGCCGCTCTGCCAAGCCGCGTTGCTATGCTGCCTGCAGGCGCGTCGCTCGGGCACGAAGCCACCACAGGGCTGCAAGCGTAAATGTCGCCATGACGGCAGAATAGGCGATCAGCGGCCAGGCCGTATCGCCGCCGAGTGCCAGAACGAAGCCGGTGCCGACAGCACCGACGATGATGCTCTGGACGCAAAAATGCAGGGCCACGGCGGTCCCGGCGATGTCGCCGAACTCCCGCAGGGCGCCGTTGGCCGTGACGGAGACCGCGAACACGATACCCACCGCCATCGGCCACATCGGCACGATGAACGACCAGAACGATGGCGTAAGCCAGAACTGGCCGAACAACAGCACGCAGGCACCCAGGATGAGGAGCGCCATGCCGCGCACGAGGCTTCCGGCAATACCCCAACACTCCACAAAGCGCTTTGCAAAGCGTGTCGTGGCGATCATGACCAAAGCGACGGTCGCGAATGCCAGGCTGAAGCCGAGTTGCGAGAAGCCGGCGCCGCCGATCAGGATGCGCGGCGCCGTCGAGAAGAACACGAAGAACGTCCCCATGGCCGCGCCGAAGCCCAAAGTGTAGGTCCAGAAGGAAAGGCTCTTCAGCATCGGAGCGAACGACGCTCCGCGACGTGTTTCATTGACCTGCCGCGTTTCGTGCCAAGCGGGCAGCGCGAAGCCGAGCGACACCAAAGCCGGAACGCCCAGAGCGATGAAGATGAAGCGCCATCCGAACGCATCGGCAATGAGCGCGCCGGCAATCGGACCGAGCGCTGGCACAAATGCCAACATCGCGTTCATCAGGCTGTAGATGACGGTGCTCTCCGGCCTTTCCGCGTAAACATCGCGTATGGCTGCAAACAGGGCGACCAGTGTTGCCGAGGCGCCTGCCGCCTGGACCAGCCGCAGCACCACGAACAAATGTGCCGACGAGGTCGCTGCCAGGGCAAACGAGGACAGCGCAAACAGCAGTGCGCCGCCGATCAGCACAGGGCGACGGCCGACCCTGTCGGAGAGCGGGCCGAACAGGACCTGCCCGGCACCGAGCATGATCATGTAGAGGCTAAGGGTCAACTGGACCACGGTCGGCGTGGTCTGGAGGATTGCCGGCATCGCGGGAACAACCGGCAGGTATATGTCCATGCCGAGCGAGGCGAGAATGTTGAAGGGTGCCAGAAGCATCAAGGCCGCCGGCAGGCTGCAGGTCCACGGTCGTGGATTGTAAGTAGGCATGACAAAGCATCCGCTCAAATGAATGACATTTGGCGGCGGTCTGCGCCCTCATGAAATGAGATCGGAACCGTGCAGACTGCCGCAACAACAAAGGCAAGGGTTGTTGCGGCCTATCGGTCTGACTGCTTCGGTTCCATGTGTCGAGCCTGCGTGACGTGGTCGATAATGACGGACTGCCGCATATCAGGCATGCGCCGACCAGGCAACCGCCAACCGTGCCGCCTGTCCCGGATCGCTTCCGATGTCGCCCGACCGTGGAAAGTGGCAGATCAGGAACGAACGGCCGATACGTCGGCGACATTGATGTTGCGCTGCCTGGCGCGCGTTCGCTTCAAATGGAAATGTTTGAAGCAAGGATATGCGCGCCAGATCATTAAGTTTGAGCATGTGCCTTTCGCTCAAACGATTCCGTTTGAGCGGGACATGCTGGCGGCATAATATGGCTTCGCTTCGTGAGCGCGTCGGGAGGGACCGGGTGCGACGGCTTGTCTTGGCGGCCTTGTTCGCAATGGCCGCAACACCAATGTTGGGCGCAACAGAGGCGCTGGACGCAGTCCGCATCTCGATGCTGGACGGGCGGCAACAGGGAATCCCCGCCCTTTACTCCGGCAAGACGACGGTCATCGGCCACTACGTTACCGCCATGATGCGCTACCGGGCCGAACAGATCGGCAGCACCGGACCGACGCCGTTCGCACACCGTCTCATTACCTCCTCTTTGCCCGATCCCGGCACGACCTGGACCTGGGCCGCCAACGACGGATCCACCGTTCGGCGCGTCGACCACGGCATATTCCGCATCACGTCCTCCGATCGGCTGGGCAACCTGTTCGTCTCGATCGACTGCCTGGACGCGGGATGGCCAAGCTTCTGGTGCAGTGACGAGCGCGAACGCGAAATGGCGGCTCCGGACCCCTCGACCATTCAGTTCGGCGGGTTCGAATACAAGCGCGTGCTGCCGGGGTACGAGTGATCCGGCACGGCGCGAGCGCACCGGCGGATGGTCGGGCAAATGTTACAATCAATTGATTGTAACACACGGATATCTTCTGTTATTGAGCGGAAATCAGTTCTGTTCTCCTTCCAGTGACGGAATGGTGCCCGGGCGGGGGCTTGGCCGCGCGGGGTTTCCTTTCCGCAACGTGCCGCAACATGTGCCGATCGAACGTGCTCCGACATTACGCTCTCGCGCTTGGCGCGGCCCTCGGCGTGCTGGCGCAGGCCGGCCAGGCCGCGGCCCAGGACGTGGCGTCCATCGAGCCGCTTGCAGCCGACCGCATCGCCGCCTTCACCCGCCAGAAAGATGATGCCGCGAACGCCCGGACGCGCCAGCTCGGCCTGGTCGCGGCGCGCCTCAGACAAACGCGCAGCGCGCGCCCCAACGGCCGCAACGCCCATGCCAGCTCGCTCGCGGTGCGTTTCACCGGTGCCGGCGATGGCGCCGTGTTCGACACGGCAAACCATATCGCCCCGGAGAAGGAACGCAGAACCGATCGCCTGGCGGTCTGGTTTGCCGGCGATCTGACGGTCGACGGCGCGCGGCACGAGAATGCCCGCGCCTCGACGCTGTATTCCAACGGGGTGCTCGCCGGCAGCGATGTCCGGGTCGGACCGCATCTTCTTCTCGGCAACGCCGTCGGTTTCGGGTTCGGACGCACGGCGTTCGGCGAGACCGGCTCGCTCGGCACGCGCTATCTTTCCGATACCGCCTACGGCACGATCTTCACCGGCCGCGACAGCTATCTCGACCTGGCGCTCGGAGCGGCGACGATGGATCATTCGACCGCCTATGACGGCGCGACCGGCGGCGGCCGGCGCGGCGGCAAGCAGGTTTTCGCCGGGACCGGCTACAGTCGCAGCTTCCGGCACCGCCGCCTGACGATCAGGCCCTATGGCCAGTCGCGCCTGTCATGGTCCGCATTCGACCGCTCCACACGGAGCGTTGCCGATGGCTGCGCCGGTCCCGCGCGCCAAACCTACCGGGCGAGCATCACGGCCGGTGTGAGCGGCGAGCGCCCGTTCACCCATTCCGCCGGACGCTTCCGCCCCCATGCCGATGCGCGAATGGAATGGTCGCGGGCCCGGACAAGGTTCGGGGCCCGCCTTGCCGGGGCAGACGACATCGGCGATGGCCATGGCGCAATCGCCGAGACGGCGGCGCGGCTCAACCTTACCGCCGGGGTCGACTGGACAGTGAGCGACGAGGCGACGCTTGCCACCAGCTACAATCTGTCGACAGACCTGCTGGAGAACACCGAGCGCGAGCAAACTCTGGGCGCCCGGTTCAGCATGAAGTTCTAACTCTTTGAATCCATGCATCGTGCTTGCCGAAAAATCGATTCCGATTTTCGGGCCGAAGGTCAGCCTGCTCAATCTGGTGGCTACATGGCGGCTACATTTCCTGTAGCCACATTTCCATATATCGTTAAGTCTTTGATTTTATTTATGAAGTAAAGGAGAATTTATTGGTGGTGCAGGCAGTCTGGAGCAAGCCCGTCTCCGGTCAAATTCCCTGATAGAGCCCCAAAAACAAGGAAACCAATCAGCATTTAAGTGAAACAATCGGGAACGATTCTACGATTATCGATTTAAATTCAAGTAATTAGCCAAAAATTCCCTTTCGATTTGAACAGGGAATTTCGAGTGCAAGTTCAGGGAACCGATGTGCTCACATTTGAGATGCGCCCAAGCTCGGGAGCCGTGCAAAGTAGGGTCGCCTTCATTCCGCAAACACCCCATTCCAACTTCCTCTCGAAGTTTATCTGCCGCATCGAGGAGCCCCACTCTTGCCGTCGCGCATCGCCCGAACGTGACGCGCCTTCCGAAATCGGGAAGTCCCTGGCACGAACGATGTGCCGAGCTTGACATCAAATGCACAAGGAAGAGCGCCCCCAATTGACTGCCAGCCCTCCCGGCTACTCGGCAGCAATCGGCCTCGAGGCGTCCACCAGCGTGCGCCAGTCTATCTCCTTGGAATAGACTCCTTCGCGTGAAGCAATGTGTGCCTGCGGAACGCGACGCTCCTCGGTGCCGATCGCCCTACCGCCTTCTGCTACCTTGCGTGCGGCATCAACCATGAGACGTCGAAACTCGACGATTGCCAGATCCGATGCGCCAAGAACATCGCTCGTCCGATCGACAATCGGACCCATGCTTACCCACATAACGATGTCCTGGTTCGGAATCCCCTTCACACCTGTAAAATTTCCCGCTTTCATGGCCTCCCTGTCCTGCAGGAAGTCATTATCGAGATTGCGTTTGGGTCGCCATTTGTGGTCGACGTCCTCGCCCGGCACGGCGTGGTTGAAGCGACGCCACTCCTCGGTGCTCGGTACGTTCGGACCGCCCCAGGCAATGAAATGAAAGGCTGTCTCCACATCGTTGATTGGCACAATGACGCTGGCGACCCTGTAGTTGTTGTTGGGCGGTATCAGCGAATAGTAGGGCGCCACGTATTCCGTGATCCGAAGATAATGATGCGTGCCGGCATTCTTGATCGGCTTTCGGATGGCCGCATAGTGGAAACCATAGCTGGTGGTTTCGGTCTGCATTCTCGGCGCCTTGTCCGTAGACGGTCTGTACCAAGCCTTGTCATCGGCCGATGCTCCCTCAACGCGGGCCGGCTTCATATCAGAGGAATGTAGAGACGAGGAGTGTGCGCTGTCGATCTGCCCCTCGTGGATCTGCGCCCAATTGGCCGGCACACGGATCTTGAGGATTGAAACCGGCGTGTCTGCCGCCGGAGCGAAGGCAGGCGGATCAAATTCAGGCATCCGCTCCTTGTCTCCGAGCCACGCCCAAACGAAGCCACCCCATTCGCGAACGGAATAGGCGCGTGCCTTGACCTTGTTCATCAGTGGACTGCCTTCGGGCTCCGATGACATTGCCACTACGTTGCCGTCCACGTCCATCTTCCAGCCATGATAGAGGCAGCGCAGCCCGCATTCTTCATTTCTGCCGAACACGAGCGAGGCACGACGATGCGGGCAGAGTTCGTCGAGTAGTCCGACACGCCCCTTCGTATCCCGAAAGGCCACGTAGCTTTCACCAAGAATCTCAACCCGCAGCGGCTTGCAGTCGGGCTCCGCGACCTCCTCTACGAGACAGACAGGCGTCCAGTGCTGGCGCATCAATCGCCCCATTGGCCTGTCGGGGCCGACACGCGTGAGAATGTCATTCTCTTCTGGCGTAAGCATGATTCCTCCTCGAGGCCGTATAATTAGCAATCTAAGCATGATTAAGGCATCTTCCGAGATGCGTCCAGCCGTTGACACAAAATAGTTAGTTTTCTAAGTACACACCTGCGACACGAGGAGGAGCGCAGCGCAGTCGATGAACGAAACCAGAGAAACGATTAGGTTGACGGTCGAAGGGCGCCGCAAGCTGACCCCGACAATCACCGAATTCACTCTCGTGCCGAAGGACGGCAGGACGTTGCCGTCCTACGATCCCGGCGCACATGTGACGGTGCAGACGCCATCTGGCGCAAAACGGCGCTATTCCCTTGTCGGACCTGGCGAACAGCCCGGGCGCTATGTAATCGCGGTCAAAAAGGAGCCTCAATCGCGTGGCGGATCGCAGTCGATGCATGACGGGGCCATGGAAGGCATCGAGCTCCTCGTTGAAACGCCGGAAAACGAATTCCCGCTCAAGGACGCGCAGAAATACCTGCTGATCGCCGGCGGCATCGGAGTCACGCCGATCTACGCCATGGCCCGCCATCTTGCGGATCGGGGCAAGCCCTTCGAGCTCATCTACTGCACGCGCAGCGCCGAAGATGCGGCCTATCTGGGCGAGATGACGGCGGAATATGGTGATCGTCTCCTCGTTCATCACGACGACGGCGATCCCGAAAAGATCTACGACTTCTGGGATCATTTCGCCGAACCGCAGAACATGCACGTCTATTGCTGCGGGCCGAAGCCGCTTATGGAAGAGATCAAGGCGATCTCGGGCCACTGGCCCGAGGGCCGAGTCAATTTCGAGGATTTCAAGCCGATCGACGTGGTTCGCTCCGACGATGTGGCCTTCGACGTGAAACTGGCAAAATCCGGTACGACTGTCACCGTTCCTGCCAACCGCTCGATTCTGGAGGCCGTGCGCGACAGCGGTGTGCCAACGGTCAGTTCGTGCGAAAGCGGCACCTGCGGCACATGCAAGACCCGTCTCGTTTCCGGCGATGCAGACCATCGCGACATGGTGCTGATGAACGAGGAGAAGGACGCCCACATCATGATCTGCGTTTCGCGCGCGCGCAGCGGAGACCTTGTCATTGACCTGTGACACTGCCCCTGTCGGTGTCGGCGTCATCGGTCTCGGACGCGGATTCGTTCTGATGCTGCCGGCGTTCAGGTCCGATCCGCGCCTGCGCCTTGTCGCCGCCTGCGCCCCGCGCGAGACGTCCCGTTCGGCGTTTCGCAACGAGTTCGGCGGCAACGTCTACGAGGACGTCGAACGCCTGTGCCGGGATCCGGCCGTAGAAATCGTCTACGTGGCCACACCCCATCAACTTCATTGCGAGCATGTGATTGCTGCGGCAAAAGCCGGCAAGCACGTCATCGTCGACAAACCGCTGGCCATAACGCTCGAGGACGGCGTTCGCATGGTCGCGGCCTGCCGCGAGGCTGGCGTACATCTCATCGTCGGGCCGAGCCACAGTTTCGACGCGCCGGTCGGCGTGGCGCGCCGCCTGATTGAAAGCGGAGAGTACGGCGCGGTGCGCATGATCCATGCCCTGAACTATACCGACTTCCTCTACAGGCCCCGGCGCCCAGAGGAACTGCGTACCGAGTTGGGCGGCGGCGTGCTTTTCTCACAGGGCATCCATCAGATCGACATCGTACGCCTGCTGGCCGGCGGCATGGGCACAAGCGTCTTAGCGATGACCGGCAAATGGGATCCCGACCGCCCGACCGAGGGTGCCTATTCGGCGCTGGTCTCGTTTTCCGGGGGCACCTTCGCCTCGCTCACCTATTCGGGCTACGCCCATTTCGACAGCGACGAATGGATGGGCTGGACCGGGGAACTCGGCAACGAGAAAGATCCGAATGCCTACGGCGACGCGCGCCGCAAGCTCGCCACAGTCGCCTCGCCCGAAGAGGAGGCGCGGCTGAAATCGACGCGCACCTACGGCTCCGGCGACACACCGAAGACGGCGACGCGCCATGAGCATTTCGGGCCGATTATCGTTTCATGTGACAAGGCCGATCTCAGGCTCAGCCCGAAGGGCGTGCATGTTTATGGCGACACACAGCGCGGATTCGTTGCGGCACCGGACATGAAGTTTCCCCGTGCAGCCGTCACGGACGCGATCGTCGCCACCGTTCGCGGCGACGTATCGCCGCCGCAGACCGGGGCATGGGGCCTCGCCAGCATCGAACTCTGCCTCGCGATCCTGTCCGCTGCGAAGAGTGGCCAGCCAGTCGCGCTGAAACACCAGACCGGACTGAAGGAAACGACGCGATGAGTGAACTGAAGCTATCGCTGGCAATGGGCGATTACGACCGCACGCGCGCGATCAGCGACGGCCGGGTGCACATCGACGGTGTCGACCCGACCTGCCTGCTCATGTCGCCGGAGGAGATGTTTTTCCGCGCCTTCCGCCACCAAGCGTTCGACATCAGCGAATTGTCGCTCTCGTCCTACTCGATCTCGGTTGCTCGCGGAGAGCCGCATTACATCGCCATCCCCGTGTTCCTGTCACGTGCCTTCCGCCACACCTCGATCTACGTGCGAAAGGATCACGGCATCGATGCACCGGCCGATCTTGTGGGGCGGCGCATCGGCATCGCTGAATACCAGCTCTCGGCCAATGTCTGGTTCCGGGGTATTCTCGAGGACGAATTCGGCGTGAAGCCGTCGCAGATCGAATGGGTACGCGGCGGCATGGACACGCCCGGTCGACCGGAGAAGATCAAGGTCGAGCTTCCGCCGGAAATCCACGTCTCCGAAGCACCGGAAGGTAAAACGCTCAATCAGATGCTCATCGACGGCGAGATCGACGGCTTCGTCGGGCCGCGCGCACCGCGCTGTTTCGACGAGGGCCATCCACAAATTGGCCGCCTGTTTGCCGACACGATCGCTGAAGCCGAGGCCTATTACCGAAAGACGAAGATTTTCCCGATCATGCATGTGCTAGGCGTGCGCCGTTCGCTCGCAACGCAGCATCCCTGGCTGCCGGGTGCACTCCTGAAGGCCTTTGCGCATGCAAAGACTCTCGCCGAAACGGCGCTATCGGACACATCGGCCACCAAGGTCACAATGCCTTTCGTGGAAGACAACCTCGCCCGGACACGCGCGCTGATGGGCACCGACTTCTGGCCCTACGGGCTGGCGCTCAATCGCCATGTCATCGAGACCTTCCTCGGCTACCACGCCAAACAAGGTCTCTCGCCGCGCAAGGTGGAGGTCGACGAACTGTTCCACCCGGCGACGGTCGAGGCCTACAGCCTTTGAGCCGTCAGGCGAAGGAATAATATCCGATGAAGTTCTCCCCAGGCGATATCGTCGAAATCCGCACCCCCGGCGGGTTCTCCTACGTGCAGGTGACGCACAATCACCCCTCCTACCCGGAGGTCGTGCGCGCCCTGCCCGGCCTGCACGGCAAACGACCCACCGAGTTCGACATGCTGGCACGTTCGCAAAGCGCCTTCGTCGCCATGATCCCGCTCGGCGGAGCGATCGAGAAGAGGAGGATCGAAGGCGAGCGGGTCGCCAGGACCAGCATTCCAGAGGAACACGCCGCCTTCCCGACGTTCCGCATGCCGATCCACGACAAACAGGGCGGGGTCGCCTATTGGTGGTTCTGGGACGGACAGGGCCTGCGCTACAGCACGGAACCCGACGCGGACGCCGAGAAATACCCAATGCGCGAGGTGATGTCAGTCGAGGCTTTTCTCAAGAAGCTCGCCTGACGCCCTGCCTGCCTATTCGGGTCTCCCGACCTGTTCACTCATGCGGGTCATCAGATTGTCCTGGATCGCCTTGAGGAACTCAAGAAACGCCAGTCTCTCCCGCTCCGAAAACCCCTGCACGGAATCCTCGACGACTTCCTTTGCGAGCGGCATCAGCTCGGCCCTGAGTGCCTTCCCCTTTTCAGTCAGGTAAACATTGATCTTGCGCCTGTCGTCGACGTTCTTGATCCGCGTGACGAGGCCGGAACGTTCCATCGACTTGATTGCCGTCAGCGTGGTCGGCTCCATTGTGCCGACCACAAGGGATAGTTCGCTCTGGGTCATTCCGTCTTGGTGCCACAGTGCACGCAGGAAGTACCACATTCCAGGCGTCACGCCATGCGGCCCGATCTTCTCTTGGAGATAGCGCTGCAACAGGCGGTGGGTCTGTCGGATCTGGTAGCCGACACTCTCGTCGAACGGGAGCACTGCGTCCCTCTCCTTGCGGGATTCCGTCGCGCCCATCGCTACGCCACCCCTTCACCCTTGAATTGCATCTCGACTCCTTGCCGAGCGTAACTGCGGGCTCGACTATTCGCCAGCCTCTGCCTTGCCCGGCAGTGCATGGCCGTTGGTCTGGCCATTCCCCTGGAACTTCATAATTGCGACGCCCATCGCCGCCACTGCGAGCGCCGCTGCCAGAGGGACGTAGCCGACTACGAGGAACAGCAGGCCCGACGCAAGAAATGCAAGCCGAGGCAGGGCCGGAATATGAGTGTTCCAGTACCCTTCCGCCGCGATTGCTACCATGACGAGACCGCAAACCGCGTTGACCGTGGCGAAGACGATCTCCCACACGCTCCCCTCCAATAGGAGCCCATGATTGTAGACAAAACAGAACGGGATCAGGAAGGCACCGATTGCGATCTTTACCGACTGCGCCGCAATCTTCAGCGGATTGGCGTCCGCAATCGCGCTTGCCGCGTAGGCTGCGACCGCGACCGGCGGCGTCAGCGCCGACATGACGGCGAAATAGAGCAGGAACAGGTGTCCGGGCAGGTCCTCCACCCCGAGAGAGCGCATGACCGGCGAGATCAGAACTGCCGCCAGGATATAGGCGCTCGGCGTTGGCATGCCCATGCCCAGCAGTGTCGTCAGGATCGCCGCGATGGTGAGCGATGAGAACAGGTCGGCACCCGACAGCAGGAAGACGAGGGCCGAGAATTTCGACGCGAGACCCGTCATCGTGATGCCACCGATGACGAGGCCGGCCGCCGCGCAGGCGCCTGCGACAGGAACGGTGCGAAGGCTCGTCTCGGCCAGGATGTCGTAAATCGCGCGCGGGCCGAGTCGCGTCGACTTGCGAAACATCGATACAAGCAGAACCGCTGCGACGCCGTAGACGGCCGCATAGGTCGGCGTGTAGCCATCCATGAGTGCCCAGGTGATCGCGGCAAGCGGCACGATGAAGAGCCCTCCCTCGCGCAGCGTGGTGCCAAGTGTCGGTATCTGCGAGCGGTCGACCGGCGCGAGGTTGTTGCGCTTGGCGCGCAGATGCACCTGCAGGTAGATCGGCACGTAGTAGAGCAGCGCCGGAATAAGGGCTGCAAACGCGATGTCGACATAATCGATGCCGGTATATTCGGCCATGATGAACGCCGCTGCGCCCATCACCGGCGGAAGCAGACTGCCGCCGGTCGAGGCCGCGACTTCCACGGCACCGGCGAATGCCGGCCGATATCCCATCCGCTTCATCATTGGGATGGTCACCGCGCCCGTCGTCACGACGTCGGAGGTAGGACTGCCCGAGATGGTTCCGTAGAGTCCCGAAGAGATGACGGCGATCTTGGCCGGACCACCCGGCGAGCGCCCGGTCAGATAGGCCGCGATGTTGAAGAAGAAGGCCGATCCGCCCGCTTTAGCCAGCGTCGTCCCGAACAGGACGAAGAGGAATGCATATGTCGCAGCCACGCGCAGCGGAACGCCGAACAGCCCGTCGGTCGTGAAGACCGTGATGTCGAGGAAGTGCCGATAGGTGATCAGACCATGTCCGAGCACCCCGCCGATGCGGTCGCCGAACAGATTATAGGTAAGGAATATGATGACGATCAGCGTCAACCCGACACCGACCGTGCGCCGCATCGCCTCGATCGTCAGCGCAAGGATCAGCGTGGCGAAGATGATGTCGTAGGTCGACAGTGGGTCTAGCAAGGTAATGCGCTGGGCGATGACACCGGCCTGCGAGACGAAATAAATGCCGGTCACCGCGGCAAGCAGTGCCAGGATCCAGTCGTGGAACGGGATATGGTCCCGGTCGGAATTTGCCGTCGGCCCGACGAGCACGAAGGTTAGGACGAGCATCAACGACAGGAACGTCATGATGAGGGTCAGCGAGTCGGCGCGAGAGAACGCGGCCGCATAGACCGTCCAGACGGCGGTGGCGGCCGCAAAGGCCTTGACGAGGTGACCAATCAGTCCATCGGGAGAGCGGCGTACCCCGGTGTCGAAGAAGATATTTATCATGGGCGCGATGCCGATCCCTTGCAGTTCTGCAATTTCTTGAAACTGGGCCGGCGGGCGGTCACCCGCCCGGGCCGGCACTCGCAGCCGTCAGTAGCCGGCACCCTCGTAGATCTTCTGGGCGGCCTGATGGTACGGAACGGTCTCGGCACCGGCCATCAGCTCGACAGTGAGCGGGGCCATCGCCTTGTGAACGTCCTGCAGTTGTTCGACATTGTCGACGAGCGCCTTGGTGATGTCGTGCACCATCTGCTCGTCGGCGTCCTTGCGCACGAAAAGCTGTGCCGAGACGGTCACCGTCAGCACGTCCTGACTGGTCCAGTCATAGGCTTCGTTCTTGATCGTGTAAGGCTTGATGTCCCATTCATCGATCACCTTCTGGGCGTTTTCCTCGCTGATCGGAAGCAGATCGACATCGATCGACGACGCGAGTTCGCGGATCGAGCTGTGGTTCACGAACAACGAATTGAGGATCATGTCGATGCGACGGTCGCGCATCAAGTCGCCCTGCTCGCTGGAAGCCGCGAACTGCACGTCGCCGCCCCACGACTTGATCTGATCGGGGCTGGCATCGATTGCATTGAGCATGGATTCGCCCACCGAGCTGACGACGTTGCCTCGCCGGTTGAGGGCGATGCGGATCGGCAGTTTCTGGTCCGCAATGTCCTCCAGCGTTTTGACATTATGCTCCTTGGCGTAGTCAGCGTTGATGATCGCCTGCATCGGCGCCCAGGTGTAGATCTGGGCAATCGTCGCCATGCTGTCGATGGGCTGCTTGAACGGCGGCTTGCCGCCAAGCGCCAGCTTCGCCTCGGCGTCATGGATGATCGCAAGATCGCAAGTCTTCTGGTCGAGCAGCCCGACATTGGCGAGCCCCCCGCCCGAGGTTTGGTAAGTCACCGTCGAACCCGGGAACGATTTCTTTACGGCCGCATCGATGCCCGCCCCGAGAAGGCTCCACAGGCCGCCCGGGCTCGCACCGCACAAAGTCAGATTGTAGGTTTGCGCCGATGCCGGCGTCAGCGTAGCCAAAACGAAGGCTGCGCCTGCGAAGGCGCCAGTGATCAATCTCTTCATGAACTCCTCCCAGAGTAATCATTAGATTACTAACTTTCTTGACACTAAGGTTGAGCCGAGGCCTTGTCAACAAAGGAGCCTTCTGTCCGAGCACCCTCGACACTCCTTAGAAACCGGGATATATCGCAAATCATTAGATTGCTAATCTCTGTTTCGAGCACAAGTTGATGAAACGCCGAAGCAGGCTCTCGACGCGTTCTCGGGAGGACAGTTTCTGGACCTGAAGCTGCTGGACGAGACATGTCGGCGTCGTTCGGCCTTTCGATCGTGACGCGAGCCATCATGCATGCGGCCTGCACCGTGTGATTGTGGACCATGGATCATTGCCGAGGGAGAAGAACGATATGAGCGAAAATACACTGCGGGAATACGCCGTACGGGATTTGGTCTTGGCAAATCGGATCTTGGCCAGGGAAAATGTGATCGACGGCTTCGGACACGTCAGCGTGCGTCACCCCACCAATCCCGGTCGTTTCCTACTGTCACGCTCTTGCAGCCCGGAAATCGTCGTGCACGACGACATCATGGAGTTCGAACTTGACGGCGCACCGGTTGCCGACGACCAGCGCAAACCCTATGCCGAGCGCTATATCCACGGCGCAATATATATGGCCAGGCCTGATGTGAATGCGGTTTCGCATCATCACGCACATTCCGTTATTCCGTTCTCGCTGACGGACATTGCGCTGCGACCTGCATTCCACATGGGCTCCGTCATGGGAGCCGACGTGCCCGTGTGGGATAGCCGGCCTGAATTCGATGACACGAACATGCTCGTCGACACGCTCGAAATGGGGCATTCCCTGGCGCGCACGCTTAGGAGCGGCCAGACCGCCCTTCTCCGCGGCCATGGTGCGGTATGCGCAGCACACGATTTGAGGGCCATCTGCATGATATCCATCTATATGCGTGACAACGCGCAGCTCATCCTCGACACCCTACCCTTCGGGGAGCCGAAGTACCTTTCACCCGGCGAGATCCGGAAGACAGCCGCAATGTTGCTCGGCGAGATGCCATTGACGCGGGCGTGGAACTACTGGATGGCGAGAGCCGGTTTCCAAGGCATTTGAAAGGGTGATTCACAATGAGACAGTACGACGTCACCATTAGCAAAACGGATGCACCTAACGGTTAAGCTGACTCGGAAACATCTCGTCACTATTCCTCGGTCACAGAGGTACTCGTGGTCGCGGACAAGATCGCTCAAACCTGTTCCGCTTCTCCTGGAATGGCTAGTCTTTCAAACTCCTGATTGGCCTGAGCTTCGTCAAAACCGCGCGCCCAGCTTGAGCGCTTCGCGCCTCCGAAGCGGACATCCCGGTCTGATGCAGATAGGCGGCGGGCACTTACAGGGCGCGAATGCGGAGTGACTTCGGCCAGTAGGGAGTCTAGGCTCGAATGCCTTTCTGCCAGTACAAAGAGCGCGCCGCATGCCCCGCTTTCTCGCCGTCTACACCATGAAGCCCGAAGACCTCGCCCGCTTTCGCAGCCTGCCCAAGCCCGAGCAGGACGCGATCGACACCGTCGGGTTAAAGCAGTGGACGGACTGGGAGGAGAGGAATGCCGCAGCGTTCCTAGATCGTGGCGGCATGGTCGGCAAGACGACGCGCGTGACTAAGGACGGCATCGCCGATGCCGTGAACCCCTTCTGCGGCTACATCGTCGTTGAGGCCGAGACCGTCGAGGCCGCCGCCCGCCTCTTCGAGAACCATCCGCATTTCTCTGTCTTTCCGGGAGACGGCGTGGACATCATGCCCTTCCTCACCGACCCCACGCGCTAAGGCCTGTTGAGATTCAGGATTCCACCCGCGGCTTGAACATGATTCAAGCTTCGGATGGAACGATTCGTACTGACGGACGCCC
>NZ_WOAC01000003.1 GCF_009749525.1 Mesorhizobium xinjiangense
TAGCAGGTTGCTGAAGAAGCCGCCAATTTTGCCGGCATTTCTTTGATGGGCGTTTTCTGGCGTGTCTTTACGTGATCCTTGCGATGGTTTTTGCAGCGGATGGAGCCTCTTGTTGGCGTCCGGCGGCGATCAGATCATCTGCTCGCGCAGCAGCTTCGGGATGCGGATCAGATTGTAGGCGATGATAGTGAAGGTGAAGGCGGCGTCGACCTTGGGTCTTCCGCGGACTTTTGCCTTTGCCATCCCGCCTGGCTTCTTCACCCAGCCGAAAATCTCCTCGATCCGCTTGCGGATACGCTGGCTGACGGCATATCCGGTATGGCGCAGCGTGCGTCCGTCGATCGCCGTCTTGCGGGTCTTGCCGAGTTTGGAGACCGCACCGTTGACAGCGATATGGGGCGTGACGTGGCGCCTGCGCAGATCACCGACGAAGCCCGCCACGTCATAGGCCTTGTCGGCGCCGAGCGTGATCCGGCTCCTGGTCCCACGTCGGTCGAGCATGGCGAGCGCGGCTTCGCGTTCGGCCGTCCCGGTGGCCTGCGTCAGCATGGCGTCGACGGCGAGCCCGTTCCTGTTCTCCATCACAACATGGCCCATGAAGCACAGCCGGCTCTCGCGGCCGTCGGCCTTGCGGTAGAGCCTGGCATCCGGGTCCGTCGTCGAGATGTGCGTCTCGTTCGAACGCTTCTCCTTGCGGAAGTCACGCTCCCCGTTGCGGCCCGGACCGGGCGGCTCGCCTGAACCGTCCTTCGGCCGGAAGCTCTTCATCGAGGCCCAGGCCTCGATCAGCGTGCCGTCCACCGAGAAGTGGTCGCTGGATAAAAGCCGCTTCACCTTCGGCAGCGTCATGAGCACGCCCAGGAACTGGCGCGCGACATCCGCCTCCATCAGGCGGTTGCGGTTGTGGGTGAACACCGTCGGGTGCCACGCCGCCTCGTCGATCGGCAGGCCGACAAACCAGCGGAACAGGAGATTATAATCGATCTGTTCCATCAATTGCCGCTCGGAGCGCACCGAGAAGAACGCCTGCAACAATGTTGCCCTAAGCAGCATCTCCGGTGGGATCGAGGGCCGACCCGCCTCCGAATAGAGCGCATCGAACCGCTCATTCAGCCGTGACAGCGCCTCATCCGCCAGCGCCCGAACCGCCCGCAGCGGATGATCGGCAGGAACACGCTCCTCAAGACGAATGTAACTGAACAGCCCCTCTGACCGATCTTCCCGTCCGCGCATCGCAAATCACTCCATCGCTCCCAGCCGAGTGAATCACAATTCCCGTGCCATTGTTGGAGTTTTTCAGCAACCTGACGCGCATCGCAAATCACTCCATCGCTCCCAGCCGAGTGAATCACAATTCCCGTGCCATTGTTGGAGTTTTTCAGCAACCTGTTAGAGCAATTCCAGGAGAAGTGGAAACCGGTTCTCCGTCCGGAATTGCGTCAAATCAAAAGGGCCGAGGCGCCGATAACCACTACGACGGCAACCCGTTCTCGTCATGGCCGAGGATTTCGTCCTCGCTGCGATCGTCAACGACTGGCAGGGCGGCAAATCGCTTGATGATCGCTTCGACCTCGGCCCGGTCAATCGACGGATTGCCGCGCTGTTCGGTTTTCACGTTGAAAGCGCCTTCGTGCGCTATTCGAAAACTTCCATGTCGGTGATCAGGTTGACGCCGTTGATCTCGTCATAAGCAATCAGGATCTCCAGGCCTTCCTTGATGGCCAACATGTCGATCTCGCCCGGCAGCTTGTAGGTCTTGCCGTCTTCCAGTGTGATCGTCAGCTTCTCGGCATCGACGGTCTGGATGACGCCATCTGTCGTTTCGGCCAGGGCCGGTCCCGACAGCACGAATGCAGCGGCGATCGCCGCGAAGAACACGCGCATGGATTTCCTCATAGCTCCCGGACCGCGGCATGGCAGCCCAAATCAATCTGGCCGCGAGAAAAGAGCAGAAACATGTCGAACCTGTCAAAATATATTGTCGGCAGTCGCCGTTTGACCCCACGCTGAAAGGGCAATAGAAGGCCCGATGATACGAGCCCAGTCGGTGGGTGCAGGGCGTTTTTCCATGTCGCACAACACTTTCGGTCATCTGTTCCGCGTCACGACCTGGGGCGAAAGCCATGGGCCGGCGCTCGGCTGCATCATCGACGGATGTCCCCCGGGCATTCGCTTCGCGCCGGGCGACATACAGAACGAGCTCGATCGCCGCCGGCCCGGCAAGTCGCGATTCGTCACCCAGCGGCGCGAGCCCGACCAAGTGAAGATCCTGTCGGGTGTGCTGGAGGAGGATGACGGCACGTGCCTCGTGACGACCGGGACGCCGATTGCGATGATGATCGAGAATGTCGACCAGCGCTCGAAGGACTATGGCGAGATCGCGCGGCAATACAGGCCCGGTCACGCCGACTACGCCTATGACGTCAAATACGGCATTCGCGACTATCGCGGCGGCGGGCGGTCCTCGGCGCGCGAGACGGCGGCGCGCGTTGCCGCCGGCGCGCTGGCGCGCAAGGTCGTGCCGGGCTTGAAGGTGCGCGGCGCACTCGTCACGATGGGCGTAAAGTCGATCGAGCGGGCGAATTGGGATTGGGATTTCGTCGAGGACCCCGAAAATCCGTTCTTCACGCCCGACCGCGCATCGGTGCCTGTCTTCACGGACTATCTCGACGGCATCCGCAAGGCCGGCTCTTCGGTCGGCGCCGTCATCGAGATCGTCGCCGAAGGCGTGCCGGAGGGACTTGGCGCCCCGATCTATGCCAAGCTCGACCAGGATATCGCCTCGGCCCTGATGTCGATCAACGCGGTCAAGGGCGTGGAGATCGGCAACGGCTTCGAGGCGGCGCGCATCACTGGCGAGGAAAATGCCGACGAGATGCGCATGGGCAATGACGGCAAGCCGCTCTTCTTGTCCAACAATGCCGGCGGCGTTCTCGGCGGCATCTCGACCGGCCAGCCCGTCGTGGCGCGCTTTGCCGTCAAGCCGACTTCTTCCATCCTGACGCCGCGCCAGTCGATCGACAAGGACGGCAAGCAAGTCGACATCAAGACCAAGGGCCGGCACGATCCGTGCGTGGGCATTCGCGCGGTGCCGATCGGCGAAGCGATGGTGGCCTGTGTCGTCGCCGATCATTATCTGCGCCACAGAGGCCAGACGGGGAAAGGATAAGCGAGCAGGGGAGTAAGGGAATAAGGGAGTAGGGCAAACAATGGCCGCCACCTCGTTCCCTTACTCCCTTGTTCCCCTATTCCCTTAATCAGACGAGGAACCATGGCATACGATCAGAAGAACATCGTTGAAGCGCTGCGTGCTTTCGAGCGCGGCGAGATCGTCGTCGTCATGGATGATGACGGCCGCGAGAACGAAGGCGACCTGATCGTGGCCGCCTCCCATTGCACGCCCGAGAAGATGGCCTTCATCGTGCGCCACACCTCCGGCATCGTCTGCGCGCCGATGCCGCGGGAGGAGGCGAAACGGCTGAACCTGGCGCCGATGGTCGCCGAAAACGACGCTCCTCATGCCACCGCCTTTACCGTGTCGGTCGATTTCAAGCATGGCACGACGACCGGCATCTCGGCCGACGACCGCACCCTCACCGTGCGCAATCTCGCCAATCCCAATGTCGGCTCAAGCGATTTCGTCCGTCCCGGCCACATTTTCCCCCTGGTGGCGCGCGAGGGCGGCGTGCTCATGCGCTCCGGCCATACCGAGGCGGCCGTCGATCTGTGCCGGCTTGCCGGCCTGCCGCCGGTGGGCGTCATTTCCGAGCTTGTCAATGACGATGGCACGGTGATGCGCGGGCCGCAGGTGCAGGCCTTTGCCGAAACGCACGGCCTCAAGCAGGTGTCGGTGGCCGATCTCATCGCCTACCGCCAGCGCCAGGAAACGCTGGTCGAACGCGTCGACTGTTTCGAGATCGACACGCCTGGCGGCAAGGCGACGGCCTATATCTATCAGTTGCCCTGGGATCCCATGCACCATCTGGCGGTCGTCTTCGGCGACATACGCGACGGGGAGAACGTGCCGGTGCGCCTCCAGTCGGAGGATGTCGTCACCGACCTGTTCGGAACCGGCGACCAGCTTCGCATCGTCATGAAGCGCATGGGTGAAGCGGGCCGCGGCGTGATCGTCTATCTGCGCGAAGGTTCCGTCGGCGTTGCCCACCGGGTGCGCGGCCGCCCCGGCCAGTCCGACGGCGGCGAGGACCATGAAGAGGCATTGCGCCGCGAGAGCGAGTGGCGCGAGATCGGCCTGGGGGCGCAGATCCTGCGCGATCTCGGCATTTCCTCGATCTGCCTGATGGCCTCGCGCCAGCGCCGCTATGTGGGCCTGGAAGGCTTCGGCATCGAGATTGCTTCGACCGAGATCGTCTAGAAGGGCGTCATCCCGGAAGCCTGAGCGAAGCGAAGGGAGTCCCGGACCCATTTTGACGATTCTGTGCCACGCCTCAAACTCTCGGGCCTGACGCAAGCAACAGGCTCCACTTTCGCGGAGCCTGTTGTCGCCAAGATCACTCCGCCGGCTGCGCGAGAGCCTCGGATGCCGCACGTGGCCGGCCGACCGAAAGGCCTTTCTGGCCGAGCAGCACCGTCAGGAAAGCTGCCGTGCCCGACGTCACCGAGACCCAGAAGCCGTTATGCGGGCCAAACGTGTCGACCACCCAGCCGGCGGCGAAGGCGCCCAGCGCCATGCCGATGCCGATGCCCGTCATCACCCAGGTGACGCCTTCCGTCAGCATGGCCGATGGCACGCGGCGCTCGATCAGGCCGAAAGCCGTGATGAAGGTCGGCGAGACGGCCAGGCCGCTGACGAAGACGGTGAAGGCGAGCAGCGCCACCGTGTCGGCGAACAAGAGCGGTATCGTGGTCACGGCGATGATGGCGACGGCGATGGCAAGCTGGCGCTGCAGGGGCATCTGCAGGTTCAGCGCGCCCAGAACGATGCCGATGACGAAGGAGCCGAGCGCATAGACGCCAATCACGAAGCTCGCCGCGCCCGGCTGGCCCAGCGCCTCGGTGATGGCGACCGCGCTCACCTCTGCCGTGGCGAATATGGCGCCGACGAAGATCAGCGCCAGCGTGATGATCTGCACGGGCCGCTGCCTGATCGCCGATCGGCTCGGGCCATCCTCGGCCGGGCGCACGCGCGGCTCGGTCGAGCGCTGCAGGAGGAGGGCGGCGGTGCCCACGGCAAGCAGCACCGTGCTCGTCAGCATGCCGGCCTCGGGGAAGAGCGCGACAGCCAGGCCGACCGACAATGAAGCGCCGGAAATATAGACCAGTTCGTCGGCGGCCGATTCGAAGGCGAAGGCGGTGTTGAGTTCGGGCCGGTCGTGAAAGATCTCGGTCCAGCGCGCTCGCACCATCGCCGGGATGCTCGGCATGGCAGCCGCCAGCAGCGCTGAGGCGAACAGCGTCCAGGCCGGCCAATCCCTGTTGGCGGCGACGATCAATGCCAGGAAGGCGATCACGGCAACGGTTGTGAACGGCGCCAGTATGGCCGTCTGGCCGCGCCGGTCGACCAGCCGCGAAATCTGCGGCGCGGCGAAGGCGTTGGTCAGCGCGAAGGTGGCGGAGACGGCGCCGGCAAGCCAGTATTCGCCATGGGTCTGCGACAGCATGGCGACGATGCCGATCGGGGCCATGGCGATCGGCAGGCGGGCGAAGAAGCCGGCCGCAGCGAAGCCCTTGGCGCCCGGCGCCTGGAAGATTTCGCGATAGGGATTGGCCATTGCAGTGATCCTTGAATGTGACGCGATCGAGGGATACATACGCAGCGTATGTGAAATGGGTAATGACATACGAGACGTATGTCAATAAAATATACGTGACGTATGTGAATGAGGATCTGCAATGGCGCACAAGCCGCGCAGCGAGATGATCGCCGAGACCCGCGCAAAGCTGGTGGCCGCGGCCCGCGAGGCTTTCGGCACGGTCGGCTATGCCGATGCTTCCATGGATGATTTCACCGCCGAGGCCGGTCTGACGCGCGGCGCGCTCTATCATCATTTCGGCAGCAAGAAGGGGCTTTTGGAGGCCGTCATCACCCAGATCGACGCGGAGATGAACGAGCGTCTGCGCGTCGTCACCGAAAGCGCCGACAACCTCTGGCAGGGCTTTGTCGACGAAAACATCGCCTATATCGAAATGGCGCTCGAGCCTGAAATCCAGAGGATCATGTTGCGCGACGGTCCGGCGGTCCTCGGTGATCCCGCGCAATGGGACAATGCCTGCGCCTGCGTTCAATCCCTGACCGGCAGCCTAGCGCGGCTGAAGGCGAAGGGCGTGGTGGCCGACATCGATGTCGAGGCGGCAGCCCGCATGGTCAGCGGCGCATCGCTCTACGCGGCACAGTGGATCGCCAATTCCAGCGATCCGGAGGCGACGTCGAAGAAGGCGGTCAAGACGTTCAAGACGATGCTCGAAGGCCTGCGCGCCCGTTGACCGCCAGCTCTTCGATGCACGATTTCAGTTTCGATTCGCCGGCGCCGTCGAAGGTTTCGCTTGCGATCAGGTCCGGCAGCGACAACCGTCGCGCCCAGCCCTTGGACTCCAGATCCGGCCGCGAAGCGAACGCCGAGACGCGCCCGACACACAGATAGGCCACCGGGACCACGTGCTCGGGAATGGCAAGAAGCTGCTTCAGAGCGTCCGTGTCGAGGATGCTGACCCAGCCGACGCCGACATTTTCGGCACGGGCGGCGAGCCAGAAATTCTGCACCGCGCAAACGGTGCTGTAGATGTCCATCTGCGGGTTGTGCCAGCGTCCGAGCGGCGAGCCGGCCGCGCGCGTGCGGTCGCAGGTGATGCACAGATTGAGCGCGCTTTCGCAGATGCCCTCCAGCCGCAGCCTGGCGTAGAGGGCCTGTTTGTCCTCGGCCATGTTGCCGGCTTCCTGCGCACGCGCGGCCACGAAGAGTTCGCGCACCTGCCGGCGGCGCTCCGCATCGCGGATGACGATGAAATTCCACGGCTGCATGTAGCCGACCGAGGGTGCATGATGCGCGGCCATGATGAGCCGGGCAAGCACAGCATCCTCGAGCGGTGCGGGCACGAAATGGCTGCGCACGTCGCGGCGCGAGAAAATGGCGCGGTAGACGGCGTCCCGCGCCTCCTGTTCGAACGTCTGGCCGTCGTGAGCTTTCAAGTCTGCCGGCATCGCGTGTCCCCTTGCGAGCTGAAGCGGACCGGCCCGCTCGACCATGCGGGACGGCTACGTCTGCCGGGCCGGTCTTCTGGCTCGGGATCGTCCCGTCACCGGCGCCTTCCCGCCTTGCGTAAGGCAGTGGCTGAAGCCGGCGCGGTCCCCCTCACAGCGTTGGGCACGCCGCGGATTTGCACCGCGTTCCCGATTCTCCCGCAGATTGCGGGCACCAGGCAGCGCCATAAATCTAGACCATTGCGGTTTCGCTGTCCGCCAAAGCGGCATTTTTCCCCCGAAAGCGGCGTGGCCTTGTAGCCTGAAGCGCGGTTGCTGTTAGACTGCACGCATGAACACACGCCTTTATACCCATCCGATCTATCTTGAGCATGTCACGCCGCCGGGCCATCCCGAGCGCCCCGACAGGCTGCGCGCCGTCGAGCGCATGCTCGAGGACGAGGCTTTCGCCTATCTCGACCGCGCGACTGCGCCCTTGGGCGACGAAGCGACGATCACCTATGCTCATCCCGAGGACTATGTCGCCCGCATCAAGGCGGCGGTGCCTGAAACGGGCATGGCGCGCATCGATGCCGACACCTCCGTCAGCCCGAAAAGCTGGGAGGCGGCGCTGACCGCGATCGGCGCGGCCAATGCGGCGGTAGACGACGTGTTTTCGGGCGCGGCCGGCAACGTGTTCGTCGCCTCCCGTCCGCCCGGCCACCACGCCGAAAAGACAACGGCAATGGGCTTCTGCCTGTTCAACAATGCCGCGATCGCCGCGCGCCACGCCCAGAAGGCGCATGGCGCCGAGCGCGTCGCGATCGTCGACTGGGACGTGCATCACGGCAACGGAACCCAGGACATTTTCTGGGACGATCCCAGTGTTTTCTACTGCTCGACCCATCAGATGCCGCTTTTCCCCGGCTCGGGGGCGAAAGACGAGAGGGGTCTCGGCAACATCGTCAACGCGCCGCTGTCGCCCGGCACGGGCAGCGAACATTTCCGCGAAGCCTTCGAAACGCGAATCCTGCCGGCGATAGACGCGTTCAAGCCGGATCTTCTCATCATCTCGGCCGGGTTCGACGCTCACTATCGCGACCCGCTGGCCGAAATCGAACTCACCGAAGACGATTTCGACTGGGCCACGGGCCAGCTCATGGAAAAGGCCGGGCAGTATTCCGGCAACCGGCTTGTCAGCCTGCTGGAGGGCGGTTACGACCTCACCGGACTGGCGATGTCCGTCGCCGCTCATGTCCGGCGCTTGATGAGAGGTTGAGGAAATGGCCGCACCCGCGAACGACGATGTGAAGGCGATGAGCTTCGAGCAGGCGCTCGAGGCCCTGGAGCGCATCGTCGACGACCTGGAAAAGGGCGACGTGCCGCTCGAGCAGTCGATCACCATCTATGAGCGCGGCGAAGCGCTGAAGAAGCATTGCGAAACCCTGCTCAAGGCGGCCGAGGCCAAGGTCGAGAAGATCCGTCTTTCGCGCAATGGCCAGCCGGAGGGAACCGAGCCGCTGGACCCGGATTGACGTCGGCCTGCAGCCGGCGCTTCACGCGCCGCTAATTTGCGCCTATCGTGGCCTGAATGCGCAGATTCAAGGTGTTGGAGTGTCGTTTGCGTCTCCGTCGACGCACGCCGCTCTGGCGCTGCAGGAGGCGACGATGAGCTTTTTCCCTGGCAGTGACCCCAGCCCCGGCGACGCGTTCGCCTGCGACGCCATCGAACTGATGGTCGTGCCGAACGCGCGCGACATCGGCAATTTCGAGGTGCGCCGCGCCTTGCCGACCGCCAGGCGCCGCCTTGTCGGCCCCTTCATCTTCTTCGACCGCATGGGACCGGCCATCCTGCGCGCCGATCAGGCGCTCGACGTGCGCCCGCACCCCCATATCGGCCTGTCGACGGTCACCTATCTCTTCGACGGAAAGATCCGGCACCGCGATTCGCTGGGCACCGAGATGGTGATCGAGCCGGGTGACGTGAACCTGATGACGGCGGGACGCGGCATCGTGCACTCCGAGCGCACACCGGAAGAAACCCGCGGTCATCCCTCCTCGATCTCCGGACTGCAGACATGGATCGCCCTGCCCGACGGCAAGGAGGAGATCGATCCGCTATTCACCCACACCACGCGCGACCAGTTGCCCGAGATCGCGGCCGATGGGGTGACCGGCCGTATCGTCATCGGCAATTTCGCGGGCGAGAAGTCGCCCGTATCGCTCGCCACCGATACGCTCTATGCCGATATTGCGCTGGAGCCGGGAGCGCGCATCCAGATACCGCCGGACGCCGAGGAGCGCGCCATCTACACCCTGTCCGGATCGGTCTCGATCCGCGGCGATGTCTTCCCGGCCGACCGGCTGCTCGTCTTCCGTCCCGGCGACGAGATCGTTGTCGAAGCGCCGGACGGCGCGCATTTCATGCTGTTCGGCGGCGCCTCGCTCGGCTCGCCGCGCTATATCTGGTGGAACTTCGTATCCTCGTCCAGGGAGCGCATCGAGCAGGCCAAGCAGGAATGGCGCACGGGCCGCTTCGATATCGTGCCCGGCGACGAGGAAGAGTTCATACCCCTGCCCGAAAAATGACAGAACGCGCCAATAGGGCGCGTTTACATTCCGTTATCGAGGCCCTATGTCCGGTTGTCCGGCAAAGGGCCCAGACAAAGCGCCCAAGGCCACAACAAAACACAAGCGCCCATGAACGCGAAATCTCCGCCTGATACGCCGCTGCTCGACAAAGTGCGTGTTCCCGCCGATCTCAAGAAGCTTGCCGAGAGCCAGCTCCCGCAACTCGCGACGGAATTGCGCACCGAAATGATCGACGCCGTCTCCCAGACCGGCGGGCATCTGGGTGCGGGGCTCGGCGTCGTCGAACTGACGGTGGCGCTGCACTATGTCTTCGACACGCCGGCCGACAGGCTGATCTGGGACGTCGGCCACCAGGCCTATCCGCACAAGATCCTGACCGGGCGGCGTGACCGCATCCGCACCCTGCGCCAGGAAGGCGGGCTCTCCGGCTTCACCAAGCGCGACGAGAGCGAATACGATCCCTTCGGCGCGGCTCATTCCTCGACCTCGGTTTCGGCCGGGCTCGGCATGGCGGTCGGCCGCGACCTGAAGGGTGGGCGCAACAATGTCATCTCCGTCATCGGCGACGGCGCGATGTCGGCCGGCATGGCTTATGAGGCGCTCAACAATGCCGGCGCACTGGACGCCCGGCTCATCGTCATCCTGAACGACAACGACATGTCGATCGCCCCGCCGAGCGGCGCCATGAGCGCCTATCTCGCCCGGCTCGGCTCCGGCCGCACCTATCAGGGTTTCCGCGACATTGGCAAGAAGCTGACCTCCTATCTGGGCAAGGCGGCCGACAAGGCGATCACCCGCGCGGTCGAACATGCGCGCGGTTACGTCACCGGCGGCACGCTGTTCGAAGAACTGGGCTTTTTTCATATCGGGCCGATCGACGGACACAATCTCGAACATCTGGTGCCGGTGCTGAAGAATGTCCGCGACAACGCCGACGGCCCGGTGCTGATCCACGTCGTGACCCAGAAGGGCAAGGGCTATGCGCCGGCCGAGGCGGCGAGCGACAAGTATCACGGCGTCAGCAAGTTCGACGTCATCACCGGCGCCCAGGCCAAGCCGCCGGCCAATGCGCCGTCCTATACCAGGGTCTTTGCGCAAAGCCTGATCGACGAGGCACGCGCCGACGAGCGGATCGTCGCCATCACCGCTGCCATGCCGAGCGGTACGGGGCTCGATCTTTTCGGCAAGGAGTTTCCCGGCCGCACCTTCGATGTCGGCATCGCCGAACAGCACGCCGTGACCTTCGCCGCCGGCCTGGCGACGGAGGGTTTCAAGCCCTTTGCGACGATCTATTCCACCTTCCTGCAGCGCGCATATGACCAGGTCGTCCATGACGTGGCGATCCAGCGCCTGCCGGTGCGTTTCCCGATCGACCGTGCCGGCTATGTGGGCGCCGACGGGGCCACCCATTGCGGCGCCTTCGACGTGACCTACCTGGCGACACTGCCGGGTTTCGTCGTCATGGCGGCGGCCGACGAGGCGGAACTGCGCCACATGGTGCGCACGGCTGTCGACTACGACGAGGGTCCGATCGCCTTTCGCTATCCGCGTGGCAACGGCGTTGGTGTCGAAATGCCCGAGCGTGGTTCACCCCTCGAAATCGGCAAGGGCAGGATCCTGCGCGAGGGCACGAAGGTCGCCCTGTTGTCTCTCGGGACACGGTTGCAGGATTGCCTGGCGGCGGCGGAGGAACTGGAAGCGTCAGGACTTTCGACAACGGTGGCCGATGCCCGCTTCGCAAAGCCGCTCGACCGCGACATGGTCCGGCGTCTGGCGCGCGAGCACGAGGTGCTGATCACCGTCGAGGAAGGCGCGATCGGCGGATTTTCCAGCCATGTGCTGCATTTTCTAGCCGAGGAGGGGCTGCTGGAGCGCGGGCTGAAGGTCCGCCCGCTCGTTCTGCCGGACAGCTTCACCGACCACGCCAAGCCCGAACGCATGTATGAAACGGCCGGTCTCGACCGTGCCGGCATCGTGCGCACGGTCTTTGCCGCGCTCGGCGCGGAGGCGCGCGTGGCGCGCGCCTGAAAGCTCGCCGGCATTCGACACCGAACCGGGTCGGCAGCGCGCGTTCGCTTCAAACGAACCCGTTTGAGTGGGACATGGTCCAAGATCTGACAAGAGTCCGCTTGCTTTCGTCGGCGGCATTGGCCAATCAGGCCGCATGCAGAACGTTCCACCCACCGGCACCACGCAACGTCTCGACGAGGCCCTGGTCGCGCGCGAGCTGTTTGCCACGCGCTCGCGGGCCCGCGACGCCGTCAAGCGCTCGACAGTCAGCGTCAACGGCCGCATCGAGACAAAGCCCGGACGGTTGGTCGCCGGCCGGGACGAGTTGACGACCGACGATGCCGCCCGTCGCTATGTTTCGCGCGCCGCGCTCAAGCTGGTGGCGGGGCTCGATCACTTCGGCCTGGATGTCGACGGGGCAGTGGCGCTCGACATCGGCGCCTCGACGGGCGGCTTCGTTCAGGTGCTGCTCGAAAGGGGCGCGCGAGACGTCTTTGCGGTCGATGTCGGTCACGGGCAGATGCATGACAAACTGCTTGGCGATCCGCGCGTGACCAATCTTGAAGGGCTCAATGCACGCGAACTGAAAGCGGCTCATCTTGACGGCGCGGCGCCCGATATCGTCGTCTCCGACGTCAGTTTCATTTCGCTGAAGCTCGCCCTTCCGCCCGCCCTGCAACTGGCCGCGCCGGGTGCTGCGGCGGTCTTGCTGGTCAAGCCGCAATTCGAGGCCGGGCGCTCGGCGATCGGCAAGGGCGGCATCCTGCGCAACGCAACAGACGGACCGCGCATCGCCGACGATCTCGCCGCTTGGCTGGGCGGGCAGGACGGCTGGCAGACGATCGGCTGGACGCCGTCTCCGATCGAGGGCGGCGACGGCAATCGCGAATTTGTGCTGGCGGGGGTGAAGGATCGATGAGCGAAAGGCTTGTGATCGACCGACTCGGCGCCCAGGGCGACGGCATCGCGCACTCGCCGCGCGGCCAGGTCTATGTGCCGTTTGCGCTCGCCGGAGAGACGGTCAATGTGGCCCTGGAGAAGGACCGTGCGACGCTGATCGCGGTGATCGAGGCCTCGCCGGACCGTGTGGAGCCGGCCTGCCGCCATTTCGGTGAATGCGGCGGCTGCGCGCTGCAGCATCTCGAACAGGAGGCCTATCGGCGCTGGAAGCGCGACAAGGTCGCTCACTTGCTCTCTTCGCGCGGAATGGATGCGCCGGTGGACGAGCTTGTTGCATGTCCGCCGCATTCGCGCCGGCGCGCTGCCTTTACCGCGCGGCGAACCGAGGCAGGCATGCTTCTGGGCTACAACCGTGCCCAGTCGAACCAGATCATCGATATCGAGGAATGCCCCATCCTCCTGCCCGAGATCGTCGCGGCGCTGCCGAGACTGCGCGCTCTCGCCGAGCTCGTCTGCATGACGAAATCGTCCTTTCGTCTGACCGTCACGGCAACCGATACCGGCCTTGACGTGGCGGCGGAAGGATCGGGCCGGCTCGAGGGTGCGGCACGGCGCGCGGCCGCCGACCATGCGGCGCGGCTGGGTTTTGACCGGCTGTCGGTCGACGGCGAGATCGTCATTGAGCCGCGGAAACCGCAGATCGCCGTTGGGACCGCTTCTATCGTGCCGCCGCCCGGAGGCTTTCTGCAGGCGGTTGCCGACACCGAGCAGGCGATGGCCGATCTGATCCGCCGGCATTTCGGCAAGGCCAAGCGCGTGGCCGACCTTTTCTCCGGTGCGGGTGCATTTGCACTGCGACTGGCCGAAAGTGCCGCGGTGCACGCGGTTGAAGGCGACGCTGCGGCGCTGGCCGCGCTCGACCGGGGATTTCGTTTCGGCACGGGACTGCGCCGGGTGACGAGCGAAAGGCGTGACCTTTTCCGGCGTCCGCTGACCTTCAAGGAACTGAACGCCTTCGATGCGGTGGTCTTCGACCCGCCGCGCGCCGGAGCCGAAGATCAGGCGCGCCAGATCGCGCGTTCCGATGTGCCTGCCGTCTGCGCGGTGTCCTGCAACCCGGTCACGCTGGCACGCGACCTCGCGGTCCTGCTTGAGGGCGGATACAGGCTGGAGCGCGTCGTGCCGTTCGACCAGTTTCTCTGGTCGCCGCATGTCGAGGCGGTGGCGCTGCTGTCGAAGCCGAAAAAGCGACGCTGACCCGCAGGCTCACCCGGCCCTTGCACCCATCCGTGCCAGCAGATCGTCGACGAATTGCGGTACGACCTTCGTCGCCTGTCCCTGAATGGAGTCGTCGAACAGCGCGTGGTTTTCCGACGGCTCGAGATTGAGCTCCACCGTGCGCGCGCCGGCGAGCGCGGCTTCCTCGACGAATTGCGCCGCCGGATAGACGCTGCCCGACGTCCCGATGGCGACGAACAGGTCGCAGCCGCCGAGTGCGGCATAGATGCGATCCATGTGATAGGGCATTTCGCCGAACCAGACGACGTCCGGGCGCAGCCGCCCGACCGTGGCGCAATGCGGACATTGCGAATTGACCGACATGTCGCCCGGCCATCGGCTGCGCTGCCCGCAGGCCTCGCACAGCGCGCTCGCGAGCTCGCCATGCATGTGGACGAGCCGGCGCGCGCCGGCACTTTCGTGCAGGTCGTCGATATTCTGTGTCACCAGAAGGAAATCGCCATCGAACGCGCCGTCGAGCCGCGCCAGGGCATGGTGCGCCGCATTGGGTTGGACCGATTTCATCTTTCGCCGCCGCCGGTTGTAAAAGTCATGCACGAGCCCGGGGTTGCGGGCATAGCCTTCCGGCGTGGCCACGTCGCGATAGTCGATTTTCGACCAGATGCCGCCGATGTCGCGAAAGGTCGACAGGCCCGATTCGGCCGAGATCCCGGCACCGGTGAGGATAACGATGGAGGAGGGAATCATCGAAACATCTCCGTCGGAACACCGGGTTCAAGCGGACTATAATCCCCGGCCTTCAGATTATAGTTTTCGCCTCAAAACTATAATCTGAAGGCCGGGGATTGAATCGAACTTCAATCGGCAACTACGTCTGCGTGCCGCCGACGGTCATCTGGTCCATTCTCAGATGTGGCTGGCCGACGCCGACGGGCACGCCCTGGCCGGCCTTGCCGCACATGCCGATGCCGGTGTCGAGCTTCATGTCGTTGCCGATCATGGAGACGCGGTGCATGGCATCCGGGCCGTTGCCGATCAGCATCGCGCCCTTGATCGGCCGGCTCACCTTGCCGTTCTCGATCATGTAGGCCTCGGTGCAGCCGAAGACGAACTTGCCCGACGTGATGTCGACCTGGCCGCCGCCGAAGGAGACGGCATAGATGCCTTTCTTCACCGAGGCGATGATCTCTTCCGGCGTCTTGTCGCCCGCCGTCATATAGGTGTTGGTCATGCGCGGCATCGGCTCGTGGGCGTAGGATTCGCGCCTGCCATTGCCGGTCGGGCGCATGCCCATCAGCCGCGCGTTCTGGCGGTCCTGCATGTAGCCGACGAGCTTGCCGTCCTCGATCAGCACGTTGCGTCCCGACGGCGTGCCCTCGTCGTCGATGGTCAGCGATCCGCGCCGCTCGGCCATGGTGCCGTCGTCGACGACCGTCACGCCCTTGGCCGCCACCTGGCTTCCCATCAGGCCGGCAAAGGCCGACGTCTTCTTGCGGTTGAAATCGCCTTCGAGCCCGTGTCCGACGGCCTCGTGCAGCATCACGCCCGGCCAGCCCGAGGCGAGCACGATGTCGAACGTGCCCGCCGGCGCCAGCACCGCGTCGAGATTGACCAGCGCCTGGCGCAGCGCCTCTTGCGCCGCGTGCCGCCAGGAACCCTCGGCCAGGAACTCGCCGAAACCCTTGCGTCCGCCCATGCCGTAGGAACCGGTCTCCTGGCGGTCGCCATCGCCGACGACGACGGAGACGTTCATGCGCACCAGCGGCCGGATGTCGCGCACGACATGGCCGTCGGCGCGCAGGATCTCCACATGCTGCCAGGAGGCGGCGAGCGAGGCCGTGACCTGGCGCACGCGCGGGTCCTTTGCTCTGAGCCAGCTGTCGATTTCCTGAAGAAGCTGCGCCTTGTCGCCGAATCCGGGCTTGGCGATCGGATTCTCGTCGCCATAAAGGCGCAAATTCGTCCCGGCTGGCGCGGCCGCGAGCGTGCCCGAATATCCGGCCTTGACCGACGAAACGGCATCGGCGGCGCGCCTGAGCGCGGCCTCCGACAATTCGCTCGCATGGGCATAGCCGGTTGCCTCGCCGGCCACCGCGCGCAGGCCGAAACCCTGATCGGTGCTGAAATTGGCCGTCTTCAGCCGGCCATTGTCGAAAACGAGTGCCTCGCCTTCGCGTTCTTCCACAAAGAGTTCGCCGTCATCGGATCCGGAGATCGCCTCGCCGACGAGCTTGCGGATCGAGTCCTGCGAGATGTCGAACCGCTCCAAGAGGCTGGATTGCACTGCGCTGCTCCGATTAGAACCTGGTTGTCTGCCGCCTATATAGAGATGGCGGAGCGAACTTGCACCACCGGTACTCCAACGCGCAAATCATCGCCGGCGGGCGATCCAGGCGGATACCGGCAGCGGATCGGCGCGGCAGGGCATTCGTTCAGGGCAGGGCGTCGAACCCTTCGCCGAAGCCATCGAGGTCGACGGGGATGCCGATGCCTTCCTCCGGCGTCTGGAAGACGATGAAGGTGGCGGACGTGCCCGAACGCAGCGTCGCCAGCAGCGGTTCTTCCAGGATCACCTCGGCATAGCACCCGTCCTGGAAGCAGCGCACGAAATAGGCCCTGCCGATATCCTTGCCGTCGACGTTGAGGCCGAGCCCGTTGGGCAGCAGCACCCCGAGCGGCGCCAGGACACGCAGGATCTCCGCCTTGTTGTCTGCCGTCTTCAGCACGACGACCGACAGCCCGACCTCGGGCCGGTCCTCGGCCACGACATTTTGCATCAGCGCGCACTGCTCGCCCGTCGCACCCGCCGGAACGTCGCAGATGATCGACCATGCCCCGTGGGTCGAACGCACCGTGCCGTTCTGCTGGGCCGGCGCCTGGCCGGCCGCGAACGCGGTCACACCGAACAGCACCGCAGCGGCGACAGATCGAAGAATTCTCGTCACAATCCGGACTCCATCACGAATCACGTCAATCTAGCTTCATTCCGGCCGCACTCAAAGCCGTAGGCCAGCCGGCCGAAGCGTTTTCAAACGTCTTTTTGCCGTCTTCGTTGCGGGTCGAATTCGCCGGAATTGCGACATTGCCGCTCGTGGCGGCACACAGCGCGGCCAGGGGGTCGGCAATCCGTGTGGTCTGGCACCTCCTGCGACCTCCGATCGCAGCGCGTTCAAACCCTTCGCGGCGGTCGGCAACTGTCGAGCGCGGCGGCATGCAATTGAAGCCTCGCGCAAAAATGCCGCACGAATTCCCCGTCCCGCTTCCTTGCAGACGGCAAGAGAGTGTGGTTTTAACGGCTCAAACGGGGTGGAGATTCCGCCCGGGAGAATTTCGCGTGCCGTCGTCTCGGGCCACGCGGCGATCGAGGAGAGTAGAGGGTGATGAGAAACTTCCTGGCGATCATGTCCGGTATTGCTGCGCTGCTTGGCGCGGCTCCCGCACTTGCCGCCCAGCCCGAGCCCTGGCAAGCCCGTTTCCAGCCCGCGGCGACGTCGATCATGGAGCAGATCACCTGGTTCGAGCAATATACCTTGTGGTTCATCGTGCCGATCGTGATCCTGGTCATGGTGTTGCTGGCCTGGGCGGTTTTCCGGTATCGCGCAAGTGCCAATCCCACGCCCTCCCGCACCAGCCACAACACGCTGATCGAGGTCGTCTGGACCGTCGGTCCGGTTGTCATTCTGCTTTTCCTGGCGGTTCCTTCGTTCCAGCTCCTTACAGCGCAATATACGCCCGACGAGGATCCGCAACTGACCGTCAAGGCGACGGCCAACCAGTGGAACTGGGACTATGAGTATCAGGTCGACGATCCGCTCTACTTCAATTCGGCCATCCTGGCCGAGGACGCGCGCGCCGAGGCGGGCAAGGAAGACAAGTCGGTCTATCCGCGGCTTCTGGCCGTCGACAACGAGCTGGTCGTTCCCGTCGATACCACGGTGCGCGTTCTCGTGACGGCGAGCGACGTCATTCACGCCTTTGCCATGCCGGCATTCGGCATCAAGGTCGACGCCGTGCCCGGGCGCATCAACGAAACCTGGTTCAATGCCAGGAAGGAAGGCCTCTATTACGGCCAGTGTTCGGAGTTGTGCGGCAAGGATCATGCCTTCATGCCGATCGCCATTCGCGTCGTGTCCAACGAGCAGTACGAGAATTGGGCAGTGGCGGCGCGCGACGATCTAGGCACGGCGAACAAGGCATTGATGGCGGCCGTCGAAGGCGACACCAAGGTAGCGGCCGCCGGCAATTGATTGCTGCGGACAGATTGAACTTCATATTGGAGCGGTAACATGGCAGGCGCTGCAGCTCAGGACCATCATCACGACCACAAACCGCGTGGCTGGACACGCTGGGTCTATTCGACAAACCATAAGGATATCGGCACGCTCTACCTGATCTTCGCGATCTGCGCCGGTATCGTCGGCGGTTCGCTGTCGGTGATGATGCGTTGGGAACTGGCCGAACCCGGCATCCAGATCTTCCACGGCCTGGCCGCGATGGTCTACGGCGTTGAAGGCGATGCCGCTCTCGATGCCGGCAAGCACATGTTCAATGTGTTCACGACAGCCCACGGCCTGATCATGATCTTCTTCATGGTCATGCCGGCGCTCATCGGCGGCTTCGCTAACTGGATGGTTCCGATCATGATCGGCGCGCCCGACATGGCATTCCCGCGCATGAACAACATTTCCTTCTGGCTCCTGCCGCCGGCGTTCTTCCTCGCGCTCTTGTCGGTCTTCATGCCGAGCGCGCCCGGCGCCTGGGGTATCGGCGGCGGCTGGACGATCTATCCGCCCATGTCCTCGCTGACCGGTCAGCCGGGGCCGGCCATGGATCTGGCGATCCTTTCGCTGCACATTGCAGGTGCCTCCTCGATCCTTGGCGCGATCAACTTCATCACCACCATCTTCAACATGCGCGCCCCGGGCATGACGCTGCACAAGATGCCGTTGTTCGCCTGGTCGGTGCTGATCACCGCCTTCCTGCTGCTGTTGTCGCTGCCGGTTCTGGCCGGCGCCATCACCATGCTTTTGACGGACCGCAACTTCGGCACGACCTTCTTCGATCCGGCCGGCGGCGGCGATCCGATCCTGTTCCAGCATCTGTTCTGGTTCTTCGGCCATCCGGAGGTCTACATCCTGATCCTGCCGGGCTTCGGCATCGTCAGCCACATCGTTTCGACCTTCTCGAAGAAGCCGGTCTTCGGCTATCTTGGCATGGCCTATGCCATGGTCGCCATCGGCGTCGTCGGCTTCGTGGTGTGGGCGCACCACATGTACACGACCGGCCTGTCGATCGACACGCAGCGCTACTTCGTCTTCGCCACGATGGTGATCGCGGTGCCGACCGGCGTGAAGATCTTCTCGTGGATCGCCACGATGTGGGGCGGATCGATATCGATGCGCACGCCGATGCTGTGGGCGATCGGCTTCATCTTCCTGTTCACCGTCGGCGGCGTGACGGGCGTGCAGCTTGCCAATGCCGGCCTCGACCGCTCGTTCCACGACACCTACTACGTGGTCGCGCACTTCCACTACGTCCTGTCGCTCGGTGCGGTCTTCGCCATCTTTGCCGGCTGGTACTACTGGTTCCCGAAGATGACCGGCTACATGTATTCGCCGCTGATCGCCCGGACCCATTTCTGGGTGACCTTCATCGGCGTGAACCTGATCTTCTTCCCGCAGCATTTCCTCGGGCTCGCCGGCATGCCGCGCCGCTACATCGACTATCCGGACGCGTTCGCCGGCTGGAACATGGTGTCGTCCTACGGCTCCTACATCTCGGCGGTCGGCGTGCTGATCTTCCTCTACGGCGTCTTCGAGGCCTTCTCCAAGAAACGCGTCGCCGGCGCCAATCCGTGGGGTGAAGGCGCGACGACCCTGGAATGGCAGCTGCCTTCGCCGCCGCCTTTCCACCAGTGGGAACAACTGCCGAAGATCAAGTAGGCATATGAAACACGAAGCCGCCGGTCGTCGGCGGCTTCGAAACGAAGAATACGAACAGGCTGAAACAGCAAATGGCATTGGTCGATACCGGAAGCGCAAAGGACGCCGGCGTCCGCCTCTCAGAGGCGATGCCGGGCGACTATTTCGCGCTTTTGAAGCCGCGCGTCATGTCACTGGTCGTCTTTACGGCGCTGGTGGGCATGGTCGCGGCGCCGGCCACGCTCAATCCGCTGATCGCGCTGATCGCGCTGCTCGCCATTGCCGTGGGCGCAGGCGCATCCGGTGCGCTCAACATGTGGTACGACGCCGATATCGATCGGGTGATGTCGCGCACGCGCCAGCGGCCGGTGCCGGCCGGCCGGGTGACGCCGGGCGAGGCGCTGGCCTTCGGCCTCGTCCTGTCCTTCCTTTCCGTCATGACGCTCGGCCTGCTGGTCAACTGGCTGGCCGCGGCGCTGCTCGCCTTCACGATCTTCTTCTACGTCGTGATCTACACCATGTGGCTGAAGCGCTCGACGCCGCAGAACATTGTCATCGGCGGGGCCGCCGGCGCGCTGCCGCCGGTCATCGGCTGGGCTGCAGTGACGGGTCAGGTCAGCCTCGAAAGCGTCATTCTGTTTCTCATCATCTTCCTGTGGACGCCGCCGCATTTCTGGGCGCTGGCGCTGTTCAAGTCGGGCGACTACGAGCGCGCCGGCATTCCCATGATGCCGAATGTCGCCGGCGCCGCCTCGACCCGGCGTCAGATCTTCGCCTATTCCACCATCATCGCGCCGCTTGGCGTGGCGCCCTGGCTGCTCGGCTATGTGAGTGCCGGATACGGCCTCTCGGCAACGGCGCTGGGTGCCGGCTTCCTGTGGTATGCGTGGCAGGTTCTGCGCATGGGCGACGATGACCGGGCGATGAAGCCGGCCAAGGCGCTGTTTGCCTATTCCATTCTCTATCTCTTCGGCTTGTTCGCGATCTATCTCACCGATACGATCGTCATGCGGCTGGTCTCGGGCGGAGTGTGAGGATGATGGACGAGGAAGGCGTGAAGCTCACCCCCGAACAGCGCAAGGCGCGGCGTGCGCGCTCGATCGCCATTGGCCTGGCGTTGGCGGCGCTGGTCATCATCTTCTATGTGGCGACCATCGCCAAGTTCGGTCCGGCCATTCTGGAACGGCCACTGTGAGGCGTGATGAGCGAAGCGCATAACGTTGCCACGTCGGCCAGATCGAGAGCCAACCGCACGGTCGCGTTTGTCTGTCTGGCCTTTTTCGCCGGCATGATCGGCGTCGCCTATGCCGCCGTTCCGCTCTACCAGATCTTTTGCCAGGTGACGGGTTATGGTGGCACCACGCAGCGGGTCGAGCAGTATTCGGACACCGTCCTGGACCAGACGATCAAGGTGCGCTTCGACGGTAACGTGAATGGCTTGCCGTGGGATTTCGCGCCGGTCGAGCGCGAGGTCGAACTGAAGATCGGCGAAACGACCCAGGTCTCCTATACCGCGACCAATGATTTTGACGTGCCGACACGTGGCCGCGCGACCTTCAATGTCGCGCCGGCGCTTGCCGGGGCCTATTTCAACAAGGTCGAATGTTTCTGCTTCACCGACACCGAACTGAAGCCGGGCGAGACGCTGGATATGCCGGTCGTCTTCTTCATCGATCCGGCCATTGTCGACGTTCCCGAGATGAAGAACGTGCACACGATCACACTTTCCTACACATTCTTCCCGCTGGAAGATGAAAAGCCGCTTGCAGAATCGGCCGCAGGAAACAATACCAACTCCAATAACAGCAACCTCGGGGGCTGATATGGCTGACGCACACGCCAAACCGCAACACGACTACCACATCATCGACCCCAGCCCCTGGCCGTTTCTGGGGTCCATCGGTGCGCTGATCATGGCGCTGGGTGGCGTCGCCTGGATGCAATATCTGAAGGGCGGCGCGCTGCCGTTGTTCGGGCTGAACCTTGCCGATACGCGCTGGTTCATCTTTGGCTTCGGCACGCTGGTGGTACTCTACACCATGTGGTCATGGTGGTCCGACACGATCAAGGAAGGCCATGAGGGGCATCACACCCCGGTCGTGTCGCTGCATCTGCGCTACGGCATGATCCTGTTCATCGCCTCGGAAGTGATGTTCTTCGTTGCCTGGTTCTGGGCCTTTTTCGACGCCAGCCTGTTTCCGGGAGAAGCCGTGCAGGCCACGCGCGCCGAGTTCACCGGTGGTGTGTGGCCGCCGCATGGCGTGGAGGTGCTCGACCCCTTCCATCTGCCGCTCTACAACACGATCATCCTGCTTTTGTCCGGAACGACGGTGACCTGGGCGCACCATGCCCTGCTCGAAAACGACCGCAAGGGGCTCGTCCGGGGCCTTGCGCTGACAGTCGTTCTTGGCGTGCTGTTCTCCTTCGTCCAGGCGTATGAATACATGCACGCGCCGTTCACATTCTCCGATTCGATCTACGGCGCCACCTTCTTCATGGCGACGGGCTTTCACGGCTTCCATGTGATCGTCGGCACGATCTTCCTGCTGGTCTGCCTGTTCCGCGCCATGGCCGGCGATTTCTCGCCCAAGCACCATTTCGGCTTCGAGGCGGCGGCCTGGTACTGGCATTTCGTCGACGTCGTGTGGCTGTTCCTGTTCACCTCGATCTATGTCTGGGGCTCGGCGGGCGCCACATACGCCCACTGATACCGGCCCATTTCACTGGCGATACGTGGCGGCCGCATTCGATGCGGCCGCCTTTTTGTTACCGCTCGAACATGTCCCGCTCGAACGTTGCCGTTTGAAGCGAACGCGCGCTGGTGACCTGCGGCATAGCGCTGCGTCGACCTGTCGGCGGGAACATGATAGAGCGCAGCCAGATTTCTCAAGCTAGGCGGCGAGCATTGCCGCTGCGGATCGAACCATGAGCCAGGACAAAGCGCATTACCCGCCTGTCGAGCCGATTGCGGCCGGCTTGAAGGGTCGTTGTCCGCGCTGCGGCGAAGGATCGTTGTTCTCCGGTCTGCTCGGCGTGGATGAGAAATGCGCCAATTGCGGCCTCGACTATTCCTATGCCGATGCGGGTGACGGGCCGGCGGTGTTCGTGATCCTGATCATCGGCTTCGTCGTTGTCGGGCTGGCGCTCTGGATGGACGTCTCCTACGGCCCGCCTCTTTGGGTGCATTTTGTGCTCTGGGTGCCGCTGACAATCGTATTGAGCCTGGTCGCTCTGCGCTTGATCAAGGGCGTGCTTTTGACCCTGCAATATGCCAACAAGGCGCAGGAAGGCCGGCTGGACGGCCGCGAATGACCACCGTCACCAAGTCGGAAGCACGCGGCCGAGCATCCTATTGGCTGGCGCTGGCGGGCGGTCTCGCCGCGTTTGCCGTGCTTGTCGCGCTCGGCACCTGGCAGGTGCAGCGCCTCGCCTGGAAGGAAGGCCTGCTGGCGACGATCGACGGGCGGGTGCATTCGCCGCCGCTGCCGCTCGGAGAGGTCGAGGCGCAGTTCGATACCACAGGCGATGTGGAGTATCAGCCGGTCACGGCGAAGGGCCGCTTCGTCCACGACGCCGAACGCCACTTCTTCGCCACCCATCACGGTGCGTCGGGATATTACGTCTACACGCCGCTCGCACTGGACGACGGCCGCTACGTCTTCGTCAATCGCGGCTTCGTGCCCTATGACCGCAAGGACGCCGCGACACGGACCGAAGGCCAGGTGGACGGCCCGGTCGGGATCACGGGCCTGGCGCGCAATCCGCTTGCCGAGAAACCTTCGAGCCTCGTTCCCGACAACGAACCGGCAAAGAACATCTTTTACTGGAAGGACCGCGACCGGATGGCTGCGACGTCCGGCCTGCCCGGCGACGCACGGGTGCTTCCCTTCTTCATCGACGCGGACGATACGCCCAATCCGGGCGGACTGCCTGTCGGCGGCGTGACGATCATCAACCTGCCCAACAGCCATCTGCAATACGCCCTGACATGGTACGGCCTGGCCGCTGCGCTCGTCGCTGTTCTGGGAACCTATTTGTGGCGCAACCGCAAAAGCGGTCCAGGCCGGCCTTGACATGCAGGGGCGATGAGCCTCATTTCCGCCCAAAGACGATCCGCCCGAGGACATGCCCGCATTGACCAACAAACCGCCATTGACGATCCGGCTTTGCCAGCCGCGCGGCTTTTGCGCCGGCGTCGATCGGGCCATCCAGATCGTCGTCCTGGCGTTGAAGAAATATGGCGCGCCCGTCTATGTGCGCCACGAGATCGTGCACAATCGCTATGTGGTCGAGGGGCTGCAGGATCTCGGCGCGGTGTTCATCGAGGAATTGTCGGAGATCCCGCCGGAGCACCGGTCGAGCCCCGTCGTCTTCTCCGCCCATGGCGTTCCCAAATCCGTGCCGGCCGACGCCGAGGCGCGCAACCTGTTCTATCTCGACGCCACCTGCCCGCTGGTCTCGAAGGTGCACAAGCAGGCGTTGCGGCATCAGCGCCGCGGACGCCATGTCGTGCTGATCGGCCATGCCGGGCACCCGGAGGTGATCGGCACGATGGGGCAATTGCCTGAAGGCGCGGTGACGCTGATCGAGACGGAAGACGATGTCGCGCGTTTCGCGCCGGCCGATCCGCAAGCGCTCGGTTTCGTCACCCAGACGACGCTGTCGGTCGAGGACACGGCCGGCATCATCGAAGCGCTGCAACAGCGCTTTCCGGCTATGGAGGCGCCGGCGGCCGAGTCGATCTGCTACGCCACCACCAATCGCCAGGATGCGGTGAAGGAAGCCGCCGTAGGAACCGATCTCTTCCTGATCGTCGGCGCGCCCAACTCCTCGAATTCGCGCCGGCTCGTCGAAGTGGCCGAGCGTGCCGGTGCGCGGTTGTCGCTTCTGGTCCAGCGCGCGGCAGACATACCGTGGTCCGAAATCGGCACCATCCGCGCGCTCGGCCTGTCGGCTGGCGCCTCGGCGCCCGAGATCATCGTCAACGAGATCATCGAGGCCTTCAAGGATCGGTTCGACGTCACGCTCGACCTTGCCGTCACGGCCACCGAGACCGAGGATTTTCCGGTCATGCGCGTTCTGCGCGACGTCGAGTTGACGGCGGCCGACATGGCTTTCGTCAACGGTTGAGTGGCTCATGGCAGTCTATACGGACATCACCGAGGCCGAACTCGGAACCTTCCTCGGACAATACGATATCGGCGAGCTCATGTCCTACAAGGGCATCGCCGAAGGCACCGAGAATTCCAACTTCCTGCTCCACACCTCGAAGGGTCCGTACTTTCTGACGCTCTACGAAAAGCGCGTCGATGCGGCCGACCTGCCGTTCTTTCTCGGGCTGATGGAGCATCTGGCACGAAAGGGCGTGACCTGCCCGCAGCCCGTTCACCGGCGCGATCGCGAAGTGATCGGCGAACTGGCGGGCCGCCCCTGTGCCGTCATCACCTTCCTGGAAGGCATGTGGCCGCGCCGGCCCACCGTTCAGCATTGCCGCAAAGTCGGCCGCGCCCTTGCATCCATGCATGTGGCGGGTGAGGATTTCACGCTGACCAGGCGCAATGCGCTTTCCCTCGATGGTTGGCGTTCGCTCTGGGACCAGTCGCGCGAGCGGGCCGACGAGGTGGAGAAGGGGCTGGGCGCGGAGATCGAGGCCGACCTGGCGGAGATCGCGGCCGCCTGGCCGGCCGATCTGCCGAACGGCGTCATCCATGCCGATCTCTTTCCCGACAATGTCTTCTTTCTCGGCGACGCATTGTCGGGCCTGATCGATTTCTATTTCGCCTGCAACGACCTCTATGCCTATGACGTCGCGATCTGCCTCAATGCCTGGTGCTTCGAAAAGGACTTCTCCTTCAACGTGACCAAGGCTGCCGCCCTGCTGTCGGGCTATCAGCAGGTGCGCCCGATGTCCCCGGACGAGACATCGGCCCTGCCGCTGCTGGCCCGTGCCGCCGCACTGCGCTTTACGCTGACGCGGCTTTATGACTGGCTGAACGGTCCCGACGGTGACCTGATCCAGAAGCGCGATCCGGCCGAGTTCATCCGCCGCCTGCGCTTTCACAGAACCATTCAGTCGCCGCAGGAATACGGGCTCTAGGGATGAAAAAGGTCGAGATTTTCACCGACGGAGCCTGTTCGGGCAATCCGGGGCCGGGCGGATGGGGCGCGATTCTGCGCTTCAACGGCGTCGAAAAGGAATTGTCGGGCGGCGAGGCGCAGACGACCAACAACCGCATGGAACTGATGGCGGCAATCGAGGCGCTGAACGCCCTGAAGGAGTCCTGCGAGGTCACGATCCATACCGACAGCAGCTATGTGAAGGACGGCATTTCGGGCTGGATCGAGGGCTGGAAGCGCAATGGCTGGAAGACGGCGGCCAAGAAGCCGGTCAAGAATGCCGAGCTGTGGCAGGCGCTGGACGAGGCGCGCCGGCGCCACAAGGTCACCTGGCAATGGGTCAAGGGTCATGCCGGGCATCCCGAGAACGAGCGCGCCGACGAACTGGCGCGCACCGGCATGGAACCCTACAAGAAGGGCAGGCGGACGGGCGGGTAGGGCGGCCATATATCGGTTTGCTGACAAACCGCCCGGCCCTCGCGAGCGGGATATACCCCACCCCTAATCGCTCCCCTCAAGGGAGAGGGGTTAGGGTGGGTTCTTGAATGACGCGGACGATGCCGGCTACTTCGAGAGCTGCTCGAGAATGCGCGCCGCACCCGACTGCACCGCCTGGCCCGGCGAATCCTCGATGTTGAGCGCGGTGACGACGCCGTCTTCGACGATCATCGAGAAGCGTTTGGAGCGCACGCCGAGCCCGCCGACGCTGAGATCGATGTCGAGGCCGGCGGCACGGGTGAAATCGCCATTGCCGTCGGCGAGGAACAGCAGCTTGTCCTCGCCGCCGGTGAACCGCGCCCAGGCGCTCATGACGTGGTGATCGTTGATCGAGACGACGGCGATCGTATCGACGCCGCGGGCGAGAATGGCGTCGCGATTTTCCAGATATCCCGGCAGGTGATTGTTGCTGCAGGTCGGGGTGAAGGCGCCCGGAACGCCGAACAGCACCACCGTCTTGCCGCCGAAGACCTCGGAAACGGACACATCCTTCGCGCCGTCCGCGGTCATCGTCTTGAAGGTCGCGTCAGGCAGCTTGTCCCCTACGGAAATCGTCATATGTCCACTCCGAAGTTGATTGGAAGGGTCAGATTGAAAACTCATCATCCGATTAGCGCGAACGGACGAAATCTCCAACCGTTCAGTGCATCGGTATCAGGGAATCTCGAATGTTCCCGTCACCGAGTGTCCGCCGGCCCGCAGCGTGTAGTCGATCGCGGCGGGGGCGTTCGGCGTTTCGGACCGCGTGGTCAGGGGGACCTGAAACCGTGCCTCTCCGTCGACAACGGAGGTGAGTTTCGGGACGCCGAATCCGTAGCCCTGCGATCCGGCGACAAACAGCGCCATGTCCTCTTCCTCCGCCGGCACCACCGCGGCGATCGTCAGCGTGCCGTCGCGAAGGTCGACCGAGGAGATGCCGAATTCGGGTCCGGCCTGCGGCGGAACGGCCGCATGCGCCGCAGCCACGACAACCTCGTCGCCCTTGTTGTCGGGGCTTTTGCCAGGCTCGACCGTCAGCCGCGCGCGAACGGGAATGCAGATCGTCTCGCAGATGCCCAGGAAGACGTCGGCCTCGATGAGCGAGAAACGGTCCGGTTCGGAGGCCGTGAACGTTATGGGCAGTGCCAGGGATTTGTCGTAGCCGGCCCAGGCACCGTAGCCCTCGTCATGCCATTGCGGAGCCGGATACCGGATCTCGGCGGATTCGACGTTGACGCTTTGGCCGATGTCGATTTGCGGCGGCACGCCGGAGGCGCCGGGATCGCGCCAATAGGTCTTCCAGCCGGGTTTGAGGCCAATCTCGAGTGCGCCGCGTATGCGCCCGTCCGGGCCGGCAATTCCAGACGTGACCAGCCTAATGGTCCCTCCTTCCGTTTCCACGATATCGCTCGAGGAAGCGAGCGCCGGGCTTGCCAGGCAGAGCCCGAGGGCGAAGAGGGGAACGATGTGTCGAATCATGGGGTGATTCAGTGGCCTTTCGCGCGCGCCGAGACAAGTGTGCCGGCACTTACGATCGTCATTTCTTCGTGAAGCGGCCGCCCGAGCCGGCATTCCCGCACGTGAATCCTCCTTTAAAGACTTCGGCAAACGCGATACCCTCTCTTCATGGATTTGCTGCGCCACAAGCAGAAGGCGTCATCGGACGGCTTCCTGGACGATCAGTTCCTCATTGCCATGCCGGCCATGAAGGATGACCGTTTCGCGCGCACCGTCATTTATGTCTGCGCCCATTCCGAAGAGGGCGCGATGGGCATCATCATCAACCAGGCCCAGCCGCTGCGCTTTCCCGACCTCCTCGTGCAACTCGGCATCGTCGAAGAGAGCCAGGCGATCCGCTTGCCCGCCGTGGCGCGCGACATGCCGGTGCGCAATGGCGGCCCGGTCGACCGCAGCCGCGGCTTCGTGCTGCACTCCGACGACTATGTCGTGGAATCCTCGCTGCCGGTGTCCGACGAGGTCTGCCTGACGGCGACTGTGGACATTCTGCGCGCCATCTCCGTCGGCGAGGGGCCGCGCCAGGCGCTGATGGCGCTCGGCTATTCGGGATGGGGCGCGGGTCAGCTCGAGCAGGAGATCGCCGAAAATGGCTGGTTGACCTGTCCGGCCAACGCCGAGTTGCTTTTCGACGCCGATATCGATCACAAATATGAGCGCATCCTGGCGTCGATCGGCATCGATCCGGCGCGGCTGAGCGAGCAGGCCGGTCACGCCTGAGTGAGAGGGAACTGCTCCTTCAGCATCCGCAGGACGGCGTCGGCGGTTTCCGGCTGGCCGAAGAGATAGCTTTGCACATATTCGCAGCCCATCTGCCGCAGTTCCATTGCGTCTTCCTCGCTTGAGACGCCTTCGGCGACCACCGAGAGGCCGAGTTCATGCCCCATATTGACCATTGATTTCAGCAGGACGCTGCGCTTGGAACTGCCGTCCTCGACGAAGCTGCGGTCGATCTTGATGGTGTCGAAGGGAAAGCGGGTGAGATAGGAGAGCGAGGAATAACCGGTGCCGAAATCGTCCAGCGACAGGCCGATGCCCAATTCGCGCAGCTTCTCCAGCACATGGACCGACTGTTCGGGATTGTGCATGACGAGCGATTCGGTGACTTCCAGGCGAAAGCAGCGCGCCGGCAGGTTGGACCGCGCCAGAACGGAGCGCATGTCGGCCACGAGATCCTGGCGCAGCAATTGGCGGCTCGACAGATTGACCGAGACCGAGAGCTGCGCCGCCCCGATCTCCTTTTGCCACGAGGCGAGGTCGTTGGCGGCCGTCTGCATGGCGAACAGGCCGAGCGTCACGATCAGGTCGCAGCTTTCGGCAACGGGAATGAATTCCGACGGCGGAATCAGGCCGCGCCGCGGATGCTCCCAGCGCATCAGCGCCTCGAAGCCGGCAATCGAACCGTCCTCCAGGCGCACGATCGGCTGATAGGCGAGGCGGAACTCGCCGCGATCGATGGCCCGCCTGAGGTCGGCTTCGAGCTGCAGTCGGTCGGTGCCGAAGGTGCGGAAGGCCGGCCGGAACGGCTCGATGCGGTCGCCGCCGAAGCGCTTTGCCTGATGCATGGCCAGCTCGGCGTCCTTGACCAGGTCTTCGGCCGCCGTTTCGCTCGAGGTCCAGGAGACGAGGCCCATCGATGCCGAAAGCACGATGTCGCGCCTGGCGAAGTTGATCGGAGCGCAGACGGCCTGCTTCACGGCCTCGGCAAAGGCGGCGATGCGTGCCGGATCCTGCTCTGAAAGCAGGATGAGCGCGAACTGGTCGCCGGAAAAGCGCGACAGCGAATCCTGCGGCTTCAGGAGGCGGTGCAGGCGGCGCGCCATGGTCAGCAGGATTGTGTCGCCGGCCGACATGCCGAGGCCCTCATTGACCTGCTTGAAGCGGTCGATGTCGATGACGAAGACGGTCGGACGCACGGTCTCTTGCGCCCTGGCGATCGAAATGACGGCTTCCAGTCTGTTGAGGAAGAGCTCGCGGCTGGGCAGGCCGGTCAGATTGTCGTGCACGGCATCGTGCAGCAGGCGTTCCTCCGATTTCTTCTGCTCGGTGACGTCCATCATCGTGCCGACACAGCGAATGACCTCGCCGTCGGAGCCGATCACCGGGCGCGCCCGCACGAGATACCAGTGAAAGTGGCCATCGGCGCCGCGCAGGCGGAACGATTGCGCAAGCCGGCCGCGCCGATGCTCCAGGATCATGTCGATCGTCGTGCGGAACATGTCGCGGTCGTCGGCATGCAGCGCCGGCAGCCAGTTGCGGGCCGGGCCCTGCAGGCTGCCCGGCGGCAGGCCGAGCGGGTCGCAAATGTCTGGGCGCGTGACGACCTTGTCGCGCAACACGTCCCAGTCGAAGACGATGTCGCCGGCGCCAGTCAGCGCCAGCGACTGGCGCTCCATGTCGCTGAACAGGCCCTGCTGCAGGGCGCCGCCGGCGAACGCGTGCTGCATGACGGTGAAACCGATCAGAAGGATGATCAGGATGAGGCCGCCGCCGAGTGCCGGCTGGACGATGTCGTTGTCCAGCATCCCGAGCGCCGCCATGCCGGAACCGGCGAGCCAGACGAGGATCATCAGCCAGCTCGGAACCAGCATGATCGCCCGGTCGTAGCCGCGAAATCCGAGATAGACGATGAGGCCGATGCCCAGCACTGCCGTGGCGGCGAACGATATGCGCGCAATGCCCGCCGCGACGGCCGGATCGAAGATCGCCACGCCGGCGATGGCGACGAGGATGAGGATCCAGGCCAGCGCCCCGTAGGAGAAATGGCCGTGCCAGCGGTTCAGATTGAGATAGGTGAACAGGAACACCACGAGCGTTCCCGCAAGGGCCAGTTCCGCGCCCGCCCGCCACATCTGTTCATTGCCTGGCGAAAGCTCTATGATCTGGCTCAGGAAGCCGAAATCGACGCAGATATAGGCAAGCACCGACCAGGCCAGCGCCGCGGTTGCCGGAAACATCGACGTGCCCTTGACGACGAACAGGATCGTCAGGAACAGCGCCAGGAGACCGGCGATGCCGATGACGATGCCACGGTAGAGCGTGTATGAATTGATCGTGTCCTTGTAGGCCTCGGGATCCCATAGATAGACTTGCGGCACCTTGGGCGAGGAGAGTTCGGCGACGAATGTCACCACGGCTCCGGGATTGAGCGTCACGCGGAAGACGTCGGCCTCGGCGCTGGCCTCCCGGTCGAGCGCAAATCCCTCGCTGGGGGTGATCGCGGCGATGCGGTGAGACCCCAGATCGGGCCATATGATGCCTGAGCCGACGAGCCTGAAATGGGGTGCCACGATCAGACGGTCGAGCTGCTGCTCGCTTGTATTGGCAAGCGCGAAGACGGCCCAGTCGCCGGACGAGCGCTCATCCTGCGCCTCGACTTCGATGCGCCGCACGATCCCGTCAATGCCCGGCGCCGTCGATACCTGGAAATTGGCGCCCTGATTGCGGTGGATTTCCAGGGCGCGGGAAAGGTCGAGTGCGACGTCGTCGCGCGAGATCTTGATCGGTTCGACCGCCTGGGCGGGCAGGATTGCCGAAAGGATCGACATCACGGCAACGATCAGCGCTGCCGCCACCGGGATAGTCCGGCCTGTCGATGTCGATCTAGCTGTCAATGGTGCTGCCCCGCGTCGCTAGGTGTTGATACTCGTCCTCGATCAGCGCGTAAAGATAGTGGTCCCGCCACGTTCCGCTGATTCTCAAATAGGAATGCAACAGCCCTTCGCGGGTAAATCCGGCTTTTTCAAGTACGCGCACGGATCGCTTGTTGTCGGGAATGCAGGCCGCTTCGATCCGGTGCAGCTTGAGATCGCTGAAGCAGTAAGGCACCAGCAGGCGCAGTGCCTCCAGCATCAGTCCGTTGCCAGCATGGCGTTCGCCCATCCAGTAGCCGATCTGCGCCGACTGCGCCACGCCCCGACGTATGTTGCCGATCGAGATGCCTCCGGCCAGCGCGCCGTTGTCGTTGCGGTAGATGAAGAAGGAAGCGCCCGTTCCGTTGTTGTATTCCTGGCGGTAACGCCTCAGGCGGGCTCGCCAGGCCGGCAGGTCCAGCTCGTCCGGCGCCCAGCGCGGCTCCCATTTTTCCAGGAAGTTCCGGCTTTGCCGCCTGAGTTCCGCCCATTCTGCAAAATCGCCGGAGCGCGGAAAACGCAGCGTCACCCTTTCTCCGGCGAGGCTTGGATAATCCAGTCCGAGAAACGACAGCGAGATCATGGCGCCGCGGTCCCCGGTGGCTTAGACGGCCAGTCTACGGCCCGCAGTCTGGTCGGTGGGGAGCGCGCTCGCGATGCCTTCGAATGACGCCAGCGTTCCGACCGGGCCGATCGCGGCAACCGTGGGGCGTGTCGAGAACAGCCGCGCCGAAAGGTCCGTCAGCCGCTCGACGTTGACGCCCGACAGACGGTCCATCAACTCGTCGTTTGTCACCGGCCTGCCGAAGAGAAGCATCTGCCTAGCGATCTGGGCGGCACGGCTGGCCGGGCTTTCGCTCGATATCATCAGTCCGGCGCGATATTGGGCCCGTGCCCGCTTGAGTTCGTCTTCCTTGATGTGCTCGCCGGCCTTCTGCAATTCGTTGAGCAGTATGGGTACCAGTTCGGCAATGTCTTCCTTGCCCGTGGCGGCATGGATGCCGAAGATGCCGGTGTCGGAAAACCCCCAATGGAAAGCGTAGACCGCGTAGCACAGGCCACGCTTTTCGCGCACTTCCTGGAACAGGCGTGACGACATGCCGCCGCCAAGGATCATCGACAGGATCTGCGAGGCGTAGAAATCGCGCACGTGATAGGCGCGGCCCTCGAAGCCGAGAATGATCTGGGCATCCATGAGATCGCGATGCTCGCGATAGTCGCCGCCGACATAATTCGCCGTCTGCGGCACGCGTCCGGGTGCCTTGGCGCGGAAGCTTCCCAGGCGTTTCTCGACTTCGCGCACGAAGTCCTCGTGGCGGACCCCGCCGGCGGCGACCACCACCATCCGCTCCGCTCCGTACTGGCGTTGCATGAAGGAATGGATCTGCTCGGGCGAAAAGGAAGCCACCGTTTCCGGCGTGCCCAGGATCGAGCGGCCGATGGTCTGATGGCGATAGGCCGCCTCGGTGAAGCGGTCGAACACGATGTCGTCCGGCGTATCGTGCGCAGCGCCGATTTCCTGCAGGATGACGTGTTTTTCACGTTCCAACTCGCTGGGATCGAAGCGGGAATCGGTCAGGATATCGGCCAGAAGATCGACCGCCAGCGGCACGTCGTCCTTCAGCACCCGGGCGAAGAACGAGGTCGTCTCGACGCTGGTGGCGGCGTTGATCTCGCCGCCGACATCCTCGATCTGGGAGGCGATGTCCCAGGCGGTGCGTGATCCGGTGCCCTTGAACGCCATATGTTCGAGCAGATGGGCAATGCCGTGCTCGTCTTCGCGCTCGTTGCGCGAGCCCGACTTGACCCAGACACCCAGAGCCACGGATTCAATATGGGGCAGAGTCTCGGATGCAACCGTCAGGCCGTTCGACAGACGGCTCACCTCAACACCCATGTATCACAATCTCCCTGGTACTCCTGATGCCGCCAAACTGGCGTGGCGGCTCACATGATCCTCCACCGACTTCAGCTCCGATGGAAGGATACTGTAACGTTCTTCCCGATCCATAAGCCCCGAAAGCCACGATGGCAAGGATGGGGCGATGCCGCTCGCCGATTCGACCGCATCGGGGAATTTCGCCGGGTGGGCCGTTGCCAGAACGACCATGGGCACGGGGGATGCTTCCTGCTCGCGCGCGACCTTGACCGCGCTGGCCGTGTGCGGGTCGAGCAGGTAATCGCTTTCGGCGTGGACGGCGCGGATCGTCGCCGCCGTCTCATTGACCGTTGAGCGCCCGGCGGAGAAGTCGGCGCGGATTGCCGCAAGCACATCGGGAGCCAGCGTAAAGGCGCCGGATTGACGCAGACCTTCCATGCTGGCGGCGGTGGCGGCGCTGTCGCGTCCCGACGCCTCGAACATGAGCCGCTCGAAATTGGACGAAACCTGGATGTCCATCGACGGCGAGGTCGTCTCCACGACGCCACGCATTTCATAGACGCCCGTCTCCAGGGTGCGCGCCAGGATGTCGTTGTCGTTGGTCGCGATGGTCAGCCGCTCGATCGGCAGCCCCATGCGGCGGGCGGCGTAGCCAGCGAAGATGTCGCCGAAATTGCCGGTCGGCACGATGAAGGAGACCGGCCGGTCCGGCCCGCCCAGCGAAAGGGCGGCGGAGAAGTAATAGACGATCTGGGCCATGATGCGGGCCCAGTTGATCGAGTTGACGCCGGCCAGCGCCATCCGGTCGCGGAAGGCGTGGTCGTTGAACATCGCTTTGACGAGGCCCTGGCAATCGTCGAAATTGCCGTCGATCGCCAGCGCATGGACATTGGGCGCGCCGGAGGTCGTCATCTGCCGCTGCTGCACCGGCGAGACCCTGCCATGCGGAAACAGGATGAAGACATCGGTGCGGCTGCGCCCGCCGAAGGCGTCGATTGCCGCGCCGCCCGTGTCGCCCGACGTCGCCCCGACGATGGTGGCGCGCTCGCCGCGCTCGGCAAGCACATGGTCCATCAGCCGCGCGAGGAGTTGCATTGCCACGTCCTTGAAGGCGAGCGTCGGGCCGTGGAAGAGCTCGAGGACGAACTCGTTTGGCCGCGTCTGCACGATCGGACAGGTGGCGGCGTGGCGGAATGTCGCATAGGTCTCGCGCAGGATCGTCTCGAAGGTCTGCGTTTTGATCTCGCCGCCCAGGAACGGCGTGAGCAGCCGGGCGGCCAGTTGCGGATAATCCAGGCCACGCATGGCGCGGATTTCGTCCACGGTGAAATGCGGCCATTCCTCCGGGACGTAGAGGCCGCCGTCACGCGCCAGACCCGCCAGGAGAACGTCGGAAAACTCCAGGATCGGGGCATTACCCCTTGTGCTTACATATCGCATGATTATCCATTCGTGCCGGCGTGTATCGCTTGCCCATCAAAAACCGCATTCGATTGGTCGCATTTTGTCCGCGGCGTTGATATAGAACGCCGGCATTGCGAGAGGGAAGTGCAACAGATGAGTTTCCTATTGGCTGAGAGGCAGTTTTTCGCGCGCGCGGCGGCGGCCGTATTCATTCTTGCCATTGCAGGGTGCCAATCGACCGACAGCGGTACCAATGTTTCAGGCGCCGGCACGACGCAGGAAACGGCGCCCGAGCAGGTATCCGTGGAAGAACTGCGCGCCTACTGTCCCAAGGTTTCGTTGCGATCGGGCACCGCTTCCTACAACACCTATGAAAGGGGCGGGGAGGGCGATCCGGAGCGCATCATCTACCAGGCCTCGATCGAAGATGTGACGCGCAGCTGCAAGTATCAGGGCGGCACGCTGACCATGAATGTCGCGGCCGCCGGCAAGGTCGTCCCCGGCCCGGTCGGCAAGCAGGGCAGGATCACCATGCCGATCCGCGTCGCCGTGCTGCGCGGCGACGAAGTGCTCTATTCGCGCTTGAGCAAGTATCAGGTCTCCATTGCGCCAGGGGGCGCGGCCACGCAGTTCATCTTCAACGATGCAAACGTGTCCTTCCCGGCACCCACGGCGCCCAATGTTCAGGTGTTCGTCGGTTATGACGAAGGCCCGGACGCCGCGCGCTAAACTTGCCCCGCTCAAACGGAATCGTTTGAGCGAAAGGCACATGTTCCAGCATACTGATCTGGCGCGCGCTGGTCCGGCCGGACAGTCAGATGATGTCGCCGAATTCCGACAGTGCGGCGATGACGGAGGCGAAATCGCTCCAGCGATTGATCACGGTTTCGGCGCCGGCCTCCGTCAGCCGGTCGGCATGTCCGGGATAGGTGTGGCTGCCGCCGGTGAAACCGATGACCCGCATGCCGGCCGCCTTGGCGCCCGCGATTCCGTGGACGGAATCCTCGACAACGAAGGTCTCGGCAGGCTCCGCGCCCATTTTCTCGGCCGCGTACAAGAACACGTCGGGCGCGGGTTTCGGGCGCTTTGACGGTGTTGCTGCAGAAGAGAAGACGTGCTCGCCGAACAGCGATTTCAGGCCGGTCCTGGTCAGCATGGCGTCAAGCCGCTCGGGCGTCGAGTTCGAGCAGATGCAGCGCGGCCCCTGCACGGACAGGACGGCCTGGCCGGCGCCGTCGATCATCCGCACCTCGCGCTTGAGCCGCTCGTCCACGGCCGTTTCCGCCTTGTCGATCAGATTGGCCTGGAAGGGAATTTGCGCCTCCGCCTCCAGCCGCAGCAGGATGTCGCGAAAGGTCAGCCCGGCATAATTCGAGGCGATTTCCTCGGCCGAAATCTCGAAGCCGGCCGCCGTTATCAGCGATGCCTCGACGCGGGCCGCGATGATTTCGGAATCCACCAGCACGCCATCGCAATCGAATATGACCAGCTGTGGCTGCATATGTTCGTCTCTCTGTCGGGAAGGAGTTCGGAGGACTGGCAAGGTGTCCATCGCACCTTGCGCGCCTCATAGCCGAATGCGGCGCATGAGGCAAATCGTTGCCGCGTTTCACCAAATCTTTACGCTGACTGGTAACCATAACAGCCCGTAAACAGTCAGCGTAAGATGGGTACGAGATATGTCAGCCATTCGCCTGCCGCACGAAGCTTCGCCGTCCGCCTCCACTACAGAATGGCTCGACACGATCATCAAGGGGGATTGCGTTGCCGCGCTGAACCGGCTGCCGGCGCAGTCCGTCGATGTGATCTTCGCCGATCCGCCCTATAATCTCCAGCTCGAGGGCGATCTGCACCGTCCCGACCAGTCGCGCGTCGACGCCGTCGACGACGAATGGGACCGCTTCGACAGCTTCGAAGCCTATGACGCCTTTACTCGCGCCTGGCTGCTGGCCGCCCGCCGTGTGCTGAAGCCGACCGGGACGATCTGGGTGATCGGTTCCTACCACAATATCTTCAGGGTCGGGGCCAAGCTGCAGGACCTGGGCTACTGGATCCTCAACGACGTGATCTGGCGCAAGACGAATCCGATGCCGAATTTTCGCGGCAGGCGCTTCCAGAACGCCCACGAGACGCTGATCTGGGCCTCGCGCGACCAGAAGGCAAAGCGCTACACCTTCAATTACGACGCGATGAAGGCGGCCAATGACGACGTGCAAATGCGCACCGACTGGCTGTTCCCGATCTGCACGGGTGCCGAGCGGCTGAAGGACGAAAGCGGGACCAAGGTCCATCCCACGCAGAAGCCCGAGGCGCTGCTGGCGCGCATTCTCCTGTCGTCGAGCAAACCCGGCGACGTCGTCCTCGACCCATTCTTCGGCTCCGGCACCACGGGAGCCGTGGCCAGGCGCCTTGGCCGGCATTTCGTCGGCATCGAGCGCGAGCAGAGCTATATCGACGCCGCCACTGCGCGTATCGGCGAAATTGAGACGCTGGGCGAGGCGGAACTTCGTCTGATGACGGGCAAGCGGGCCGAACCGCGCGTCGCCTTCGTCAGCCTGATCGAGTCGGGGCTCGTTGCGCCCGGCACGCTGCTGCACGATGCGCGCCGGCGCTGGACGGCAAGCGTGCGCGCCGACGGCACGATCGCCGTCGGCCCGGAGGCAGGCTCGATCCACAAGATGGGCGCGCGCGTTCAGGGTCTGGAGGCCTGCAACGGCTGGACCTTCTGGCATATCCAGGGCGAAACGGGCCTGGAACCGATCGACGCGATCAGGAGCCGGGTGCGCAGCGGGATGGCGCAGATCGGGGGGTGATCGCACCGGCTGCTTGTGAGCGATGTGGCGCCTGGCGGCCCACCCGCTTCATGCGGCGATGCCGTATGAGCCGAGGTCCTCGCGGAGTTTCGCGGCGCCGGTGAAATGCACCGCTTGCCAGCCTGCCAGCTTCGCGCCCTCAACATTGTGCGGGCTGTCGTCGATGAAGATCGTGTCGGCCGGTGCCAAGTCGAATGCATCGGCATGGCGCTCATAGATGCGGCGGTCGGGCTTGATAAGGCCGACCTCGCCCGACACCGTCACGCCGCGCGGCCGATTGAGGAAGTCGTAGCGCTGCCGCGCCTCGGCAAAAGTATCGGCGGCGAAATTGGTCAGCATGGTCACGTCATGGCCCGCGTCGATCAGTCCCGTCATCAGCGCAACGGTGTCCTCGTAGGCGTGCGGCACCATTTCGTGCCAGTGGCGGCGGAAGGCGCGAATATTGTCGGCCTGCTGCGGAAAACTGGCGATCAGTTCCGCCTCGGCTTCCTCCCACGTCCTGCCGCGATCCTGTTCGATATTCCAATCATGGGTGCAGACATTGTCGAAGAACCAGCGCCGCTCATCGGCATCGGGGATCAGCCGCGAATAAGGCAGGTCCGGATCGTAATGGATGAGCACCTTGCCGATGTCGAACACGATATGACGGATTTCGGGCATGCGGGACTCCGGTCAGTTTGCGTTGGGTGTGCGCCGAACGGGGCCCGGCTTCCTGGTCGCGCCGGGGATTGCGGCTTCTATCACCTTCTTCATGACGGTCGGCAGGGCCTCGCTGTGAATGTCCTGCGGCTGCGACCACCAATGGCCGGCCGGCGCGGTCTGTTCGGGCAGATGGGCGAGATAGACCGTCAGTTCAAGCTCGAAATGGGTAAACACATGGGCAACCGAGCCTGCATCCTTCCAGGTCGCGGCAAAGGGCGCGTCGGTGGCCGACCGGCCTCCGTCGACGCGCGCCGACCAGCCGGTCGTCGGCACCTCCGTCATGCCGGCGAGCAGACCTTTTTCGGCCCGTTTGCGCAGCAGTACGGCGCCGTCGGCACGCCGCGCGACGAAAGCGGCGCCCCGCCGCTTCGGCTTGGGTCGCCGGGCCGCCTTGAGCGGATAGAGCGCCGGGTCGCCGGTGCGCAGTCCCGTGCACTGTTGCCTCAGCGGACAGACGATGCAGGCTGGACGTTTCGGGGTGCAGATGGTGGCGCCGAGATCCATCATCGCCTGGGCGAAATCGCCGGGCCTGTCGTGCGGCAGGATCGAGGCGAGGAAGGCCCGGATTTGCGGCTTTGCTGCCGGCAGCGCCGTGGCGATGGCGCGCAGGCGGGTGATGACGCGCTCGACATTGCCGTCGACGACGATGGCCGGCATGTTGAAGGCGATGGCCGCGATCGCCCCGGCCGTGTAGTCGCCGATGCCCGGCAGGGCCTTCAGCCCGGCTTCGGTGTCGGGAAAGCGTCCGCCGTGAATATCGGTGACGGCCCGGGCACATTTGTGCAGGTTGCGGGCACGCGAATAATAGCCGAGCCCGGCCCAGGCCCGCATGATCTCGTCCTGTCCGGCCGCCGCCAGCGCGGCCACGTCCGGCCAGCGCTCGATGAAGGTGAGAAAGTAGGGTTTGACCGCCGCCACGGTCGTCTGCTGCAGCATGATCTCCGACAGCCAGACATGATAGGGATCGGGCCGCTTTCCGGCGGCGATCGCATTCGGCGGCGTGCGCCAGGGCAGGTCGCGGCAATGCGCGTCGTACCATTCGAGCAGGGCCGGCGCGATGTCGTCGGTGGCACGGTCGGTCTTGTGGATTTCGGCTGTCATGTGCGCGGCGGGTTCGGTAGACTTCGATCAGGACGTGCCGCGATGGGGCGGCGTCGATGAGAACGGTCATGGCAGGGAAACGGCAAGGCGGCAATCCCACCGCCGTCAGCGATCTGACGAGCGGCATACTCGACCCCGTCCTGCGCAAGCGGGCCGGTCTGTCGGTGTCGCTGGTGCAGTCCTGGGAGGAGATCGCGGGCCCGCGGCTGGCCGCGCAGACGCGGCCCGAACGCATCGCCTGGCCGCGGCGGGTGAGCGACGACGACCCATTCCAGCCGGCCACGCTGGTGGTCGCCTGTGCCGGCGCGGCGGCGCTGCGTCTGCAGCACGAGACGGGCGAGCTCGTGGCCCGCGTCAACGCCTTTCTGGGCTATTCGGCCATCGGCCGCATCAAGATCGTGCAAAAGCCGGTCGACGCGGCCGGGCCGAAGGCACGCCCGGCGCCGCGCTCCCTGTCGGATTCGGAGGAGGCGCGCCTGGCATCCACCGTTGACGGCATCGAGGACGAGGCGCTTCGGGCATCGTTGCGACGGTTGGGACGGTCGGTGCTGGGCTCCAGGTGATAGCGCTTTCGTGAACACAGTGTCGATTTTCGGCCTGTGCATGTGGCCGGCCCTGCCTTATTAACCGCCAAGTCTCGCTTTTGGGTCACAAACGAGTGCACACTTCAATGTAAGGATAGGTGATTCGCATGCTCCGCTTAATTTCGCGCAGAAACTTCATCGCCTCGGTGGCAGCCCTGCCGGCCTCTGCCGGACTGCTCGCCGCCTGCAGCGAAAGCGAAGCCGAAGGCACCTCCGCCAACACGGTGGCGCAGGCCGAGACCACGGCCTCGACGTCCGCGGCTCCCGAGCCACTGGCGACCGTCGATGCGGCCAAGCTGATGGAACCGGGACCGCTGCCGGAGATGGCGCTGGGCGACGAGAACGCGCCAGTGACGATCGTCGAATATGCGTCGATGACATGCAGCCACTGCGCCCACTTCCACCGCACGACCTTCCCCGAGCTGAAGTCGAAATATATCGACACCGGCAAGGCGCGCCTCGTCATGCGCGAATTCCCCTTCGATCCGCGCGCCGAGGCCGGCTTCATGCTGGCGCGCTGCGCCGACGACAAGTATTTCGCCATGACCGATGTCCTGTTCAAGCAACAGGAAAGCTGGGCACCGGTCCAGGATGCCAGATCGGCATTGTTGCAGATTGCTAAACTTGCCGGTTTTTCACAGGAGTCCTTTGAGGCCTGCTTGACGAACCAGGAACTTCTGGACGATGTGAGAGCGGTAAGAAACCGCGGCGCGGAAGATTTTGGTGTGGAGGCCACGCCGACCTTCTTTATCAACGGCAATAAATACGCGGGGGCCATGTCGATTGACGAGATGTCGGCGATCATCGACAGCATGCTTTAACGCCAGCGTCCTCGGCGGGCGCGGCTTCGGCGCGCCCGCACGCCACGGAAAGGCGGCGTGATGCGCTTTTCCCGGCTTCGCCTTCTCGGATTCAAATCCTTCGTCGAACCGTCCGAATTCGTTATCGAGAGCGGGCTGACCGGCGTGGTCGGCCCCAATGGCTGCGGCAAGTCGAACCTTGTCGAGGCGCTACGCTGGGTGATGGGTGAGAACTCATACAAGAACATGCGCGCTTCGGGCATGGACGACGTCATCTTTTCCGGCTCCGGAACGCGGCCCGCGCGCAACACTGCCGAAGTCACGCTGTTTCTCGACAATTCGGATCGTTCCGCGCCCGCCGCCTACAATGATTCCGACGAGCTGCAGATCTCGCGGCGCATCGAGCGCGAGGCCGGGTCGGTCTACCGCATCAATGGCAAGGAGTCGCGCGCCAAGGACGTGCAGCTTCTGTTCGCCGACCAGTCGACGGGTGCGCGTTCGCCCTCGATGGTCGGGCAAGGCCGTATCGGCGAGCTGATCCAGGCCAAGCCGCAGGCGCGCCGGGCGCTGCTGGAGGAAGCCGCGGGCATTTCCGGGCTGCATTCGCGGCGCCACGAGGCGGAATTGCGGCTGCGCGCCGCTGAGCAGAATCTCGAGCGACTGGATGACGTTGTCGGCGAACTGACGAGCCAGATTGAGAGCCTGAAGCGCCAGTCGCGCCAGGCCGTCCGCTTCAAGAGCCTGTCGGCCGACATTCGCCAGTTCGAGGCGATCCTTCTGCATCTGCGCTGGACGCAGGCCAAGACGCAGGAGGCGGAGGCCCAGTCCGCCCTGTCGGGGGCGACCTCGCTTGTCGGCGAACGCGCACAGGCGCAGATGAATGCGGCCAAGGAGCAGGCCGTCGGCGCGATGCGTCTGCCTGAAATGCGCGACGAAGAGGCCAAGGCCGCCGCCGCCGTGCAGCGGTTGACCATCGCGCGCACGCAGATCGACGAGGAGGCGGAGCGTCTGGGCCGGCGCCGCACGGAGCTGGAACGCCGCCTCGAGCAGCTCGACGCCGACATCGAGCGCGAAGGGCGCATGATGCGCGACAATGCCGAGACGCTGGCCCGTCTCGACGAGGAGGAGCGCAGCCTCAATGCCGAGCAGGCGGAGGCGACCGAACGCGAGGCGGAAACGCGCGCCGCGCTGGAGGAAGCAACGGCGCGGCTCTCGCTCAGCGAGGCGGAACTTGCCAAGGTGACGTCGCAGCGCGCCGAGGCGCATGCCCAGCGCACCCAGCTCGAACGCGCCGTGCGCGAGCATACAGAGCGCCGCGACAGGCTGGACCGCCAGCACACGGAGGCGGAGCGCGAGATCGCGGCGATCGCCGAGAAGATCGCGGCCCTGGCCGACCCGGCGGAAAAGCAGGCCGAGGTCGAAGCGGCCGAACAAGGCGTGGCCGACACGGAAGCGGCGAGCGAGGCGGCGGAAAAAGCCGTTGCCGCGGCGCGCGAGAGGGAAGTGGCGGCGCGCCAGCCGGTTGAGGCAGCGCGCGGCGAGCTGGCGCGCATCGACACTGAGGCCAAGACGCTGGCCAAGGTGCTTAACGCCGGCGACGGGGGGCTCTTTCCGGCCGTGCTCGAACAGTTGCGCGTCGAACGCGGCTACGAGACCGCCTTGGGCGCGGCTCTTGGCGAGGATCTCGACGTGCCGCTCGACAGGGCCTCGCCGATCCATTGGGGCGATATGGAACCCGCGGCGGACGATCCCGCGCTTCCGTCAGGGGTCCGGCCGCTGAACGAGCTTGTGCGGGCGCCCGCACAGCTTGCCCGCCGGCTCGCCCAGATCGGCGTGATCGAGGCAGAGGATGAAGGCGCCCGCCTGCAAAAGCAGTTGAAGCCGGGCCAGCGTCTCGTCAGCCGCAATGGCGCGCTGTGGCGCTGGGACGGCTATACGGCGAGCGCCGACGCGCCGACGGCGGCGGCGCAGCGCCTGGCACAGAAGAACCGGCTGGCCGAACTGGAGCAGGAAGCGTCAAAGGCCGCAACAAGGGTGCGTGCGGTCGAGGGTGAGCTTGCCGGGGCCGAGACAGGCTTGCGCGAGGCCGTCGAGGCGGAAAAGGCGGCGCGCGAAAACGGGCGGCAGGCGCAGCGTGCGCTGGGCGAGGCGCGCGATGCACTTGCCCGCGCCGAGAAGGCGGCGGGCGAACTGGCAACCCGCCGTGCCGCGCTGAACGAATCCCTGGCGCGCATCGTCGAGAGCAGCGATGAGGTGGTGGCGCAACTGGCCGAAGCCGGCGCCGCGCTCGCCGATGCCCCCGATCCGGCGGACCTGCAGGCCCGTTTCGACGGCCAGTCGGCCAACGTTTCCGAGGATCGCGCGGGCCTGGCCGATGCGCGCGCAGCCCATGACGGGCTGAAGCGTGAGGCCGAAGCCCGCCAACGGCGGCTGGAAGCGATCGCGCGCGACCGCCAAAGCTGGGTGTCGCGGGCCGAAAATGCCGATCAGCAGATCGCGGCCCTGACCGAGCGGCGGCAGGAGACGGCCGACGAGCTAGCGGGAACGCAGGATGCCCCCGACGAACTCGACGCCAAGCGCCGGGCGCTGCTTTCCGAGCTTGCCGCAGCAGAGAAAAAACGCAGCGAACTGGCCGACGTCCTGGCCGAAGCCGAATCCAGGCAGGCCGAGCTCGACAAGGCGGCCAATCAGGCGATCCAGACGCTGGCCGAGGCGCGCGAGGGACGCGCCAGGACCGAAGAGCGGCTGACGGCGGCCGACGAGCGGCGGCGCGACGCCGAGGCGCGCATCCAGGAGGCGCTCGGCATTGCTCCGCATCTGGTGATCGGCCACACCGGCCTGAAGGAAGGCGATCCGATGCCGGACGCCGCCGAGGTCGAACGCAAGGTCGACCGGCTGCGCGTGGAGCGCGAGAGGCTGGGCGCGGTCAATCTGCGGGCCGAGGAGGAGCAGAAGGAACTGGCCGAGCGGCTGGACCTCATCGTGTCGGAACGCGAAGACATCATCGAGGCGATCAAGAAGCTGCGCCAGGCGATCCAGAACCTGAACCGGGAAGGGCGCGAGCGCCTGCTGGCTGCCTTCGACGTGGTCAACGGCCAGTTCCAGCGCCTGTTCACGCATCTGTTCGGCGGCGGCACGGCAGAATTGCAGCTCATTGAATCCGACGATCCGCTGGAGGCTGGCCTGGAGATCCTCGCCCGGCCGCCGGGCAAGAAACCGCAGACCATGACGCTGTTGTCGGGCGGCGAGCAGGCGCTGACGGCGATGGCGCTGATCTTTGCTGTATTCCTGACCAATCCGGCGCCCATCTGCGTGCTCGACGAGGTCGACGCGCCGCTCGACGATCACAATGTCGAGCGTTTCTGCAACCTGATGGACGAGATGGCCACCACCACCGATACCCGCTTCGTCATCATTACGCACAATCCCATCACCATGGCGCGCATGAAGCGCCTGTTCGGCGTCACCATGGCCGAGCAGGGCGTGAGCCAGCTCGTCTCCGTCGACCTGCAGACGGCCGAACAGTTGCGCGAGGCCGGCTGAGGCGCAGCCTTACTGGCCCCACACGGCGAGCTCGTTTCCGGCCGGGTCGGTGAAATGAAAGCGCCGGCCGCCGGGAAAGGCGAAGATCGGCCGCACAATCGTCCCGCCGGCGTCCTCCACCGCCTTCAGCGTCGCTTCCAGGTCCTCCGAGTAGAGCACCGGCAGTGGCGCGGCGCCGGCCTCTGCACCCTCGGCCTGGAAACCGCCTTCGAGCCCTTCGTCGAAGGAGGAATAGGTCGGGCCGTAATCGGTGAAACTCCAGGAAAAGGCGGCGCTGTAGAACGCCTTGACGCTGTCGAGCGTGCCCCGTCCGGCCGGCATTTCCAGGTAGTCGAGCTTTCCGGTCGATTTCATCGCATGCCTCCGAAATGTTCCTGTTATGTTCTTTTACGCCCGCCTGACCGCATGATCAATCCCAAATTCGTCTCGCCCCATCAGGACGGGTCGCCGCATCCGTCCGGCATCCTTGTCCAGCCTGTCGGCTTGAACATGCGGATGTTTATCGGCCAGAATGCTCCGAGGCGTAATTTGCGATCCGGGAACTGGAAGTGAGATGGCCACAGGCATCCATCACGTCACGCTGATTACGCGCAAGGTTCAGGCGAATGTCGACTTTTATGCCGGATTCCTCGGCTTGCGGCTGGTCAAGCAGACCGGCGGGTTTGAGGATGGCGAACAACTGCATCTGTTCTACGGCGACGGGGCGGGCTCGCCTGGCTCGCTGATCACCTTCCTGGTGTGGGAGGATGGCGCTGCGGGCCGTGTCGGCCACGGGCAGGTGACGGAAGTCGCCTTTGCCGTGCCGCCCGACAGTATCGGCAACTGGCTGACGCGGGCCCTGGACCACGGCATCGCCGTCGAGGGACCGATGCGCGAATTCGGCGAACCGGTGCTGCGGCTTAAGGACCCCGACCGCATAATCGTCAAGCTCGTCGGCGCCGACATGAAAAGCGCGGCAGCCTGGAAGGGCGCACCGTCGCGGCTACGCGCGGTGACCATCTGGTCGGAGGCGCCCGAAGAAACGGCCGCCTTCATCGCCCGCTTCGGTTACCGGAAGGGGCCAGTGGAAGGTTCGGTGCAGCGCATGCTTTCGGCGACCGATGCCGTGGACATTCGCGATGCCAGCGGTTTCGTACCCGGCCTGCCGGGCACGGGAGTGGCGGACCATGTGGCGTTTCGGGCGGCGGATCGAGCGGAGGTCAAAGCCCAGGAGAGTGCGCTGGCCCGCCTCAATTCTTCGCCCACCAATGTCCATGACCGGAAATATTTCACCTCGCTCTATGTGCGCGAGCCTGCCGGAACGCTGATCGAGCTGGCGACGGACGGGCCTGGTTTTGCCGTCGACGAGCCGCCCGACCAGCTTGGACGGACGCTCTTCATTCCGCCGGATGATGCCGAGCGGGCAGAGGATCTGCGGGTGATGCTGCCGCAGTTCGCCCTGCCGGGCGAGGAGCGAATGCCGGTGCGCGACCTGCCATTCGTCCACCGTTTCCACATTCCTGAAAACCCCGACGGCTCGACCATCGTGCTGTTGCACGGCACGGGCGGCAGCGAAGCGGACCTTATGCCCCTGGGCCACCGGCTCAATCCGCGGGCAACGCTTCTGGGCGTGCGCGGACGCGCGACGGAGGAGGGCATCCTGCGCTGGTTCCGGCGTTTCGGCATGGCCAGTTTCGACCAGGCGGATATCCGTTCCGAGGCCGAGGCGTTCGAAGCTTTCATGCAGGGCGCCGCCAGCGGCTACGGGCTCGATCGCGACCGGATAACCGTGTTGGGTTATTCCAACGGCGCCAATTTTGCCGGCGCGGTGATGGGGCTTTACCCCGATCTCATCCGCCGTGCCGTTCTGATCCGCGCGATGGCGGTTCTCGACGATCCGCCGCAGGCCGATCTGTCGGGACAGCGTGTGCTGACACTGACCGGCGCAAAGGACCCCTATGCCCGGTTTGCGCCACGGCTGAACGACTGGCTCGGCACATGCGGCGCGGCGCTCGATACGCGCACGGTACCGGCAGGTCACGAACTCTCGCCCGACGATCTGTCGGCGGCCCGCGACTGGGCGGGTGCGCCGCCGTGATCGCGGCATCCCCCCGACCGCCGTCAGGTGGGATCAATCAGGTTGAAGAGATCGACAACGCCAGCATTGGAGAAGCAATATGGCCAAGACCCAAGTCGAACCGATCCGTGATTCGAAGTCGGACCGGCTGTTGACACCGGAAAATTGCGCTGTGGTGCTGATCGATTATCAGCCCGAACAATATTCGTCCGTCACGTCCTCATCGCCCGAGGCAATCACCATGAACGTCTTGGCGGTGTGCAAGCTTGCAACGGCCTACGACATCCCGGTGATCCTTTCGACCGTTGCCGTCGACATGGGCGTCAACGAAGGCACGATCCCGGAGATCCGCGAGGCGCTGCCCGGCGTCGAGGAAATCGACCGGACCGGCGTCAATGCCTGGGAGGACGAGGATTTCCGCAATGCTGTCATTGCCACGGGGCGCAAGAAGATCGTCATCGGCGCCTTGTGGACCGAGGTCTGCCTGGCCTTTCCGACACTCGACATGCTGGGTGAAGGCTACGAGGTCTTCCCGGTAGCCGACGCCGTCGGCGGGATTTCATCCGTGGCCCATGATCGCGCATTCGACAGGATGATCCAGGCCGGCGCGCAGCCGGTCACCGCGATTTCCTTCGGCTGCGAGATCATGCGCAACTGGGCCCGCGAGAGCGCCGACAATCTGCGCCACGTGATGCGCTGGTATTTCCCCGAGAAACGGCGTCTCGACAAGGAAGCCTGAGCCCTAGAGCAATTCCAGGAGAAGTGGAAACCGGTTCTCCGTTCGGAATTGCGTGAAATCAAAGAGTTGGATCGGCGAGCCGATTCCGTGAACGGGTGAGCCGATCTAATGATTCGTCGTGCCGGCTTCGACCGCCGGCCCTCGCTATCAATCCCTCCCCCTTCGACAAGCTCAGGACAGGGGAGGGATTGGAACGGCATTGCAATTCACATTGCGGCTTCGAAAAGCGCGCGGGTGTTCTCGGGCGTCATCTCGACCGGATTGCCGCCGGCGGTCGGGTCCTCCAGAGCCATGGAAACAAGCTCGTCCAACCGGTCGGTTCCCACGCCCAGTTCGGCAAGACCGTTCGGCACGCCGAGATCTGCGCGCAATTTCATGACGAAGGCATAGAAGCCGTCGAAGCCGCCGTCGATGCCCATATAGCGGGCAGCGGAGGCAATACGCGCCTCGATGGCCGGCCGGTTGAAGGCGAGCACCGCCGGCATGACCACGGCGTTGGTCATGCCGTGATGGGTGTTGTAGAGCGCACCGACGGGATGCGACAGGGCGTGGATCGCACCGAGCCCCTTCTGGAAGGCCACCGCACCCATCGCCGCAGCACTCATCATGTGGCCGCGCGCTTCGATATCGTTCGGATCGGCCGCCACCTTCGGCAGGTTTTCCTTGACCAGCCGCAGGCCCTCCAGCGCGATGCCCTGGCTCATGGGATGATAGAAACTGGAGGAATAGGCCTCAAGACAATGGGCGAAGGCATCCATGCCGGTGCCGACCGTGATGACCTTTGGCATGCCGACGGTCAGCTCGGGATCGCAGATGGTGATGGCCGGCAGCATCTTCGGGTGGAAGATGATCTTCTTCACATGGGTCTCGGAATTGGTCAGCACGCCCGCGCGGCCCACTTCCGAGCCGGTGCCCGCCGTGGTCGGCACGGCGATGATGGGGGCGATCGCGGCGCTGTCGGCGCGCGTCCACCAGTCGCCGATGTCCTCGAAGTCCCAGACCGGGCGCGTCTGCCCGGCCATGAAGGCGACGAGCTTGCCCAGATCGAGCCCCGAGCCGCCGCCGAAGGCGACGACGCCGTCATGCCCGCCGTCCCTGAACGCGTTGATGCCGGCGGCGAGGTTCTTCTCGTTCGGATTGGGATCGACATCGGCTAACAGTACCGCCTGAAGTCCGGCATTCGCCAGAAGGTCGAGCGCGTTCTTCGTGATCGGCAGCGATGCCAGGCCACGGTCGGTGACGAGCAGCGGCTTTGAAATGCCGGCCGCCTTGCAGGCATCAGCCAGTTCCTTGATGCGGCCCGCGCCAAAACGGACGCTTGTCGGATAGGACCAGTTAACGCTCACGCTCATGCTTTGATCTTTCTGAAATGATAGGACTTCGGACGGGTCAGATTGTGATAGCCGATCTCGGACAGCGCGCCGCCGCGCCCGGTGTTCTTGCAGCCGGTCCAGCACAGGCCGGGGTCCAGGTAGTCGGCGCGGTTCATGAAGACGGTGCCGGTCTCGATCTCTGCGGCAAGGCGCGAAGCACGCTCGGCATCTGCCGTCCACAGCGATGCGGTGAGGCCGAATTCGCAATCGTTCATCAGGTCGAGCGCTTCGGCGTCGTTCCTGACCGGCATGATGCCGACCACGGGGCCGAAACTCTCCTCGCGCATCACACGCATCTGGTGGTTCACGTCGATGAGGATCTGCGGCGCCAGATAGGTGCCGCCGTCATCCTGCGGAAAGAGTTTGGGATCGACCAGTGCTTTCGCGCCCTGCGCCACCGCGTCCTGCGTCTGCGAACGCACCGTATCGGCGAAGCGCTTGTTGGCCATCGGCCCGATGGTGGTTTCTTCCGCCAGCGGGTTGTCGAGCTTCAGCTTCGACACCCAGTCGGCGGATTTCTCCACGAAGGCGTCGAAATGTTGTTGTGCCACATAGATGCGCTCGATGCCGCAGCAGCACTGGCCGGCATTGTACATCGCACCATCCATCAGCACGTCGACGGCCCAGTCGATGTCGGCATCCTCCATCACATAGGCAGGATCCTTGCCGCCAAGCTCCAGCCCGAGGCCGGTGAAGGTTCCGGCCGCCGCGCGCTCGATGGCGCGCCCGCCGCCGACGGAGCCGGTGAAATTGACGAAGTCGAAGGCGCGCGCGCCGATCAGCTTTTCCGTGCCCGCATGATCGAGGAACAGGTTGACGAAGAGCTCCTCGGGAACGCCCACCTCGTGGAAGGCGCGCACCATGCGCTCGCCCACCAGCAGCGTCTGCGTGGCGTGCTTGATCGCCACGGCGTTGCCCGCGATCAGCGCCGGCACGACCGTGTTGATGGCAGTCATATAGGGATAGTTCCACGGCGCGATCACCCCGACCACGCCATGCGGCTCGCGCATGATGCGGCGGTCGAACGTCTCGGAATCCTCCAGCACGATGGGGGCAAGCGCGCGTTCGGCGATTTGCGCCATATAGCTCGCGCGCTCGTTCATGCCGCCGAATTCGCCGCCATAGCGCACCGGCCGGCCCATCATGTGGGCAAGTTCCGGCACCACCTCGTCCGCCATTTCGTTGAGCCGGGCGACTCCGGCATTGACGAGCCTGATGCGCTCATCGAGCGGGAGTTTCGCCCATGACTTTTGGGCAGCCTTCGCGCGCGCCACCAGTGTGGCGGCGGCTTCGGGATCCATGACCGGCCGCTCGGCGAAGACCGAGCCGTCGATGGGGGAAATGCATTGCAGTGTTTTCGTCATCTCACGCCCTCTCAAAACCGCGCCTCACCTCCCAGTCGGTAACGCGGCGGTCGAACTCTTCCTGTTCCCAGCGGGCGGCGTGGACATAGTGATCGATCACCTCGTCGCCGAACGCCGCGCGCAGCATTTTCGAGCCGTCGAGCGCCACTGTCGCGCCGCGCAATGTCGACGGTATCTCGCGGATGCCCTCGCCGTGATAGGCGTCGCCGACAAAGGCCGGCTCCAGCTCCTGCTTGTTTTCGATGCCATCGAGCCCGGCGGCAATTAGCGCCGCGAAGGCCAGATAGGGGTTCAGATCCGCGCCACCGACGCGGCATTCGGCGCGCACCGCCTTGGTGTCGGCGCCGCACACACGGTAGCCGGCGGTGCGGTTGTCGAAAGACCAGATCGCCTTGGTGGGCGCGAATGTGCCGGCGGCGAAGCGCTTGTAGGAGTTGACGTAGGGCGCGAGAAAATAGGTGATCTCGCTTGCATGGGCGAGCAGCCCGGCCAGATAGTGCCGCATCGTCTCCGACATGCCGTGATCGCCCTTGGGATCGAAAAACAGCGGCTTGCCGTCGAGCGCCCATAAAGACTGGTGGACGTGGCTCGAATTGCCGGCTGCGTTGTCGTCCCATTTGGCCATGAAGCTGATGGCGCGGCCGTTCTGCCAGGCGATCTCCTTGCAGCCATTCTTGATGATGGCGTGCCGGTCGGCCATGGTCAGCGCGTCGGCATACCGTACATTGATCTCTTCCTGCCCGGCATCGGCCTCTCCCTTGGAGTTTTCGACCGGCACGTCGGCGCCGTTCAGCCCGTTGCGGATGGCGCGCATGACGCCTTCTTCCTTGGTGGTCTGGAAGATGTGGTAGTCCTCGTTATAGGCGCTGATGCGCTCGAGCCCGCGATAGCCCTTGGCATTGGCTTCCTCGAAAGAGTCGCGAAACAGAAAGAACTCCAGTTCCGAGGCCATCATCGCCTTCATGCCCATGGCTTCCAGCCGGGCGATCTGCTTCTTCAGGATGGCGCGCGGCGAATGGGGGACGTCTTCATGCGTGTGGTGGTCGAGCACGTCAGCCAGAACGAGCGCGGTGCCCTCCAGCCAGGGAATGCGGCGCAGGGTCGAAAGGTCCGGCTTCATGGTGTAATCGCCGTAGCCGGCGGCCCAACTCGTCGAGTGGTAACCCTCGACGGTGTACATTTCCAGGTCGGTGGCGAGCAGGTAGTTGCAGCTATGGGTCTCCTCGAATGCGCTTTCGAGGAAGAAGTCGACATGGAAGCGCTTGCCCATCAGGCGCCCCTGCATGTCGACCAGGGCCACGAGCACGGTGTCGATTTCGCCGGCGCCCGCGGCGGTCTTGAGATCTTGAATGGTGAGCTTACCGGCCATGGAAACGCTTCCTGAAACGAGGTCGAACAATATATGCCGCCTCCGGGCTGTCCCGGAAGCGGCGTGTCGGTTGCCCTGCGAAATCAGGACTCGGAGTAGGGGAATCCGGCGTTGTTGATGACGCCGTTATACGCCTTGAAGATCTCGATCACCTTCGCCTTGGTCTCGCTTTCGGCGGCGATCTCGTCCCAGAATTTCACGGCAGCATCCTCAACCTGCTTCCATTCGGCGGCTGGAACCGAGCGCAGTTGCAACTTCTCACCGGAGGCGCGCAGCTTGGCCTCGCCGCCCCAGTACCACTGGTTGCGGTAGGTGTGGCTGGCTTCCATGCAGGACATGTAGAGCTGCTTCAGGTGCTCGGGCAGGTCGGCCCATTTCTGCTCGTTGGCGAACCAGGAGCCGATCCAGGCGCCGGAGATATTGTTGGTCAGGAAGTAGTCGGTCACATCGGCCCAGCCCACCGTGTAGTCCTCGGTGATGCCCGACCAGGCCATGCCGTCAAGCTCGCCGGTCTGGACGGCGACTTCGGCGTCCTCATAGGGGATGGAAACCGGAACCACGCCGAAATTGGCAAGAAAGCGGCCGGCCGTCGGGAAGGTGTAGAGCTTGAGCCCCGAGAGGTCGTCCAGGCTCGTGACTTCCTTCTTGGTGTTGAAGTTGCAGGGATCCTGACCCGCCGCCGAGAGCCAGACGACGCCACCGGCCTTGGCATAGGCCTCGCGCCAGATGTCGGCCAGGCCGTATTGCTGGAAGAGCACCGGCACGTCCAGGATCGACTTCGTGGCGAAGGGGAAGTAGCCGCCGAAGATGCCGACTTCCACCGGAGCGGCCATGGAATCGTCGTCCGAATGCACCGCGTCGATGGTGCCCGCCTGCATGGCGCGGAAGAGTTCGCCGGTCGGGACGATCTGATCGGCGAAGAAGAGCTCGATCTCCATCTCGCCATTGGCCGCCTTGTTGAAGGCGTCGACGAAGGGCTGGGTGACATACTGGCCGAGCGTCGCGCCGGCATAGGTCTGCATGCGCCAGCGGATCGGCTCCTGCGCGATGACGGGCGGTGCGGCCAGTGCCGTTCCTGCCGCTGCGGCGCCGGCGGCGCCGGCCTTGGTGAGAAATTTGCGTCTGCTAAACATGCTGTTCTCCTTCTCTGGTGGTTCGCGTTTCTTGTCTTTGATCTCACCCCTGAAGCGTTCCCCGGAACTGGGCGGGAAGCCACAGCGCCAGTTGCGGGAACATCATCACGATTATGAGGGTGAGAACCATAACCGCGACGAAGGGAATGACCGACCGGTAGATGTCGCGCAGCTTGATCTCGGGCGGGGCCATGGCGCGCATCAGGAAGAGATTGTAGCCGAAGGGCGGCGTCATATAGGCGATCTGGCAGGTGATCGTGTAGAGCACGCCGTACCAGACGAGGTCGAATTCCAGCGCCCGGACCAACGGCACGTAGAGCGGCGCGACGATGACCAGCATCGCCGTGTCGTCGAGGAAGGTTCCCATCAAGAGGAAGCTGAGCTGCATCAGGATCAGGATCTGCCAACGGTCGAGGCCGAGCCGGTCGAGGAAGAAGCCCTCGATTGCCTTCACCGCGCCAAGGCCGTCGAACACGGCGCCGAAGCAGAGCGCGGCCAGGATGATCCACATGAACATGCAGGATATGCCGAGCGTCTTGCGCACCGTGTTCTCGAACACCTTGCGCGTCAGGCGGCGCTTGATGATGGCGGCGGCCATGGCCGACGCCGCACCGACGGCCGAGCTCTCCACCAGGCTGGTGACGCCCATCAGGAACAGCCCGTTCATGAGGAAGAAGATCATGAAGGGCAGGATGCCGGCGCGCAGCAGGCGGATGCGCTCGCCCCAGGTGATCTCGGCGCGCTCCTCGGGCGGGAGCGGCGGACCCAGATGCGGTTGGAAATAGCAGCGTACGGCGATATAGGCGACGAACAGACCGGCCATCAGCAAGCCGGGCAAGGCACCCGCGAGCCAGAGCTGGCTGACCGGCTGGCGCGCGATCATGCCGTAAAGGACCAATACCACCGATGGCGGGATGAGGATGCCGAGGCTCGAGCCGCCCTGAACGACGCCGGTGATCATCTGCTTGTCGTAGCCGCGGCGCAAAAGCTCCGGCAGGGCGATGGTCGCGCCGATGGCCATGCCGGCGACCGACAGCCCGTTCATCGCCGAGATGACGACCATCAGGCCGATCGTGCCGATGGCCAGGCCACCCGGCACCGGCCCGAACCAGACATGGAACATGCGGTAGAGATCGTCGGCGATGCGGCTTTCCGACAGCATGTAGCCCATGAAGATGAACATCGGCAGCGTCAAGAGCGGATACCATTTCATCAGCTTGATCGACTGGGCGAAGGCGATCTCCACGCCGCCCGTGCCCCATAGCGGCAGCGCGGCGATGACGGCCACCGCGCCGATGACGCCGAAGACGCGCTGCCCGGTCACAAGCAGCGCCATCATCGAGGCGAACATGAAGAGTGCGATCAGTTCGTAGCTCACAGGCCGGCCTCATGCGGGTGATCCACGCTGACGCCGCGCAGATAGAGTATGTCACGGAAGAATTCGGCCAGCGCCTGCATCAGCATGAGCACCACGCCGGTCGTGGCGACGAGCTTGACCGGCCACATATAGGGCCGCCAGACGGAATGGGCGCGCTCGCCGTATTCGAGTGCGTAGGTCGTGCTGGAGATGCCGCCATAAAGCAGGACGACGAGATAGAAGATGAGGAACAGGACGGTGACGCTGTCGATCGCCGCCTTGCGCCTTGGCGACCAGCCGGAATAGAGCAGGTCCATGCGCACATGGTCGCCAAGCTGTATGGAGTAGGGGCCGCCGAGAATGTAGTAGGCCACCATGATGAACTGCGCCATCTCTAGCGTCCAAAGCGCGGGCGAGCCGGCATACTTTGAAATGGACGACCACAACAGCACCGCCATCATGGCGAAGATCAGATACATGGCGAAACGGCCGACCCGGCGGTTGAACCGGTCGACGATCCGGATATAGGCGGCAAGCAGATTCACGCGCCGCGCCCCATGCGGAACGGGGCATGCGCCCCTTCTCGGCGGGCTTCAGGCATGCGACCGTTCTCCTCTTTCAGCGCTGAGGTCGCGCACCGCGCGCCGCAGCAAGGCGGCCAGCCGGGCGGCCCATTCGGCCTGGCCTGTCGGATTTGCGATCAGGTCGTTGCGGATTTCCAGCATGACGTTGGGAATGCCGCGCGACAGGCCGTGCATTTTGAGCGTGTGGGTTACGCCATCGTCCGGGCCGTAGGGCTCGTTGCGCCGGACGACCGGTTCGGCATTGCCCTCGATGAGGGCGAGCATGGCATCGGCCAGTCGCGTGTCGCCGTCGTGCAGAATGCCGAGTTCGACCTCGCGACGAACACCGAAATAGATCGGCGTGAAGGAGTGGATGGTGACAAGCAGCGGCTTGCCGTGGCTCTCCATGCGTGCGTCGAGGCAGGCGTCGAGCGCCTTGCGAAAGGGTTTGCAGAAGCGATTTGCCCGTTCGCTCCGCTCGGCTTCGCTCAAACCCGCATTGCCGGGAACGGCGTGGACCTCGCTTCGCACCGGTATCGCGCCCGGCGAGCTCAGCGGCCGGTTGCAGTCATAGACGAGACGGGAAACGCGCTGCGCCACCAGGGGCGCATCGAGTAGCGATGACAGGCGTTGTGCCACGGCAAGCGCGCCCGGGTCCCAGGCGATGTGGCTTTCGAGCGCTGTGTCGGTGAGGCCGAGATTGCCGAACTCGGGCGGGATGAAGCTGGACGCGTGCTCGCATGCAAGCACGATCTGACCCGTCCCTTGAGGATTGATCGTCTCGACGATCAACCCTGCGTCAGTCTCTCCCATTTCCTTGCCTGTCCCCGACAATGACGTGGCCCCCTTGCCGTCTTGGAAATTATCCTTTCATATTCAGTGGCGCGGTCAAGATTAATTCTGAAATTTTTGCTACAAGCGTCGCGCAGCAGAAAATTTCAGACGCGATTGCGGATCGGGAGGCGAAGGGCGCAGATGGAGCCGGCGAACAACAAGACGGTGGCCGAGCGCCTGCGCGGCGCTTTCGAGGAACTCACACGGGCCGAGCGGCAACTCGCCAATGCGTTGCTCGACAATTATCCGATGCTCGGCATCGAAAGCATAACGGCCGTGGCTGAATCGGCCGGCGTGTCTTCGCCAACGGTTGTGCGCATGGCCAAGAAGCTCGGTTTCGGCGGGTTCCCGGAGTTGCAGGCGGCGCTGCGCGCGGAACTGCAGGCGACCATCTCCAGCCCGATCACCAAGCACGACCTGTGGGCGGAAACGCCGCTCCATGGCCATCTCCTGAGCCGCTTCGCCGATGCAGTGACGGAGAATATTCGCCAGACGCTGCACCAGCTCGACAAGCGCACCTTCGACGCAGCGGCGGAACTCCTTGCGGGCGAGAGCCGCAATGTGCATGTCGTGGGCGGGCGCATCACCCGGTCCATGGCCGACCACTTCTTCACGCACATGCAGGTGATCCGGCCGGGCGTGACGCAGATCGCCTCGAACTCGAATTCATGGCCGCACTACGTGCTCAACATGCGTCCGGGCGATGTGCTGGTCGCCTTCGATATCCGCCGCTATGAGCACGATATCCTGCGGCTGGCCGAAATGGCGCGGGCCCGCGATGTGACGATTATCCTGTTTACCGACCAGTGGGGCTCGCCCGCCGCCCGCCATGCCGCCCATTGCTTCCATGCGCGCATCGAGGTGCCCTCGGCATGGGATTCGACGGCTGTCATCCTGTTCATCGCCGAAGCGCTGATCGCGGCCATCGAGACACGGACCTGGGAGACGACAAGCCAGCGCATGAGCGAACTCGAGGAACTGTTCGACAAGACCAAGCTGTTCCGCAAGTTCGTGTGAGACGCGACGGCGGGGCGGGAGCGCGAAAACGGCTGGCCGAGGTATTTATATCAATGGTTTAACGAGAGTGGCTGGGGCGGCTGGATTCGAACCAGCGCATGACGGTACCAAAAACCGTTGCCTTACCGCTTGGCTACGCCCCAATCCTGAAGGCCGGATACACGTTGTAAATTGCCATGTCGTCAACGCAGACGCACGGCCCGGACCGGCCGCCCGACCTTATAGGGTGCCGGCAACGCCGACGCAATATGCTTCGATCATGTGCGAACGCACCTCGCGGCTGCAGATTGCCGCCTGAGCATTCTTCTTCTGCCGTCCGCCTTGAGATGTCCTTTCCAATGTCGTCTTTTGGTCCGAGAAGCGCCTAAACGGGATGGCATTTGCCCCGACAAATCAATATCACGTCTGGCGCAAGAGATATCGGGAGGCCGTAAATGGCGAAATGGGTCTTTGCATTTGGTGGAGGATCGGCGGAGGGCGGCGCAGGCGACCGCAACCTGCTTGGCGGCAAGGGCGCCAACCTGGCCGAGATGTGCAGTCTCGGGCTCCCGGTGCCCCCCGGTTTTACCATCACCACCGAGCTGTGCACCCATTACTACGCCAACGATCGGACCTATCCCGAAGAACTCGAGGCCGAGGTCGACCGGGCGCTGGCAAAGGTCGGCGAGGTCACCGGCCGGCGCTTCGGCGATCCGGACAATTTGCTCCTCGTGTCCGTGCGCTCCGGCGCCCGCGCCTCCATGCCGGGCATGATGGATACCGTCCTCAATCTCGGCCTGAACGACGAGACGGTCGAGGCGCTGGCGCGCGATTCGGGCGACAGGCGCTTCGCCTATGACAGCTATCGCCGCTTCATTCAGATGTATTGCGACGTCGTGATGGGGCTCGATCACGAGAATTTCGAGGAGATCCTGGAAGACGGAAAGGCAGGGCTGGGCTACGAGTTCGACACCGATCTGAGCGCAGAGGACTGGTCGCGCATCGTCGATCTGTACAAGGCGAAAGTGCTCGAGGAGCTCGACACGCCGTTTCCGCAGGATCCGCGCGAACAGCTCTGGGGGGCCATCGGCGCGGTCTTTTCCTCCTGGATGAACCATCGCGCCATCACCTATCGCCGGCTGCACAACATCCCGGAAAGCTGGGGCACTGCGGTCAATGTGCAGGCGATGGTGTTCGGCAATATGGGCGATGATTCGGCGACCGGCGTCGCCTTCACGCGCAATCCGTCCACCGGCGAAAAGAAGCTGTACGGCGAATTCCTGGTCAACGCCCAGGGCGAGGATGTGGTGGCCGGCATCCGCACGCCGCAAAGCCTGACCGAGGAGGCGCGTGTCGCGGCCGGTTCGGACAAGCCGTCCCTGCAGAAGGTCCTTCCCGACGCTTTTGCCGATTTCGTGCGCATCGCCGATACGTTGGAGGGCCATTATCGCGACATGCAGGACCTCGAATTCACCATCGAGCGGGGCAAGTTGTGGATGCTGCAGACGCGCGCCGGCAAGCGCACCGCCAAGGCGGCGCTGAAGATTGCCGTCGAAATGGCCGAGGAAGGGCTGATCACGCGTGAGGAGGCGGTGGCGCGCATCGACCCCGCCTCGCTGGACCAGCTTCTGCATCCGACGATCGACCCGGAGGCTTCGCGCGACGTCATCGGCATCGGCCTGCCGGCCTCGCCGGGGGCGGCGACCGGCGAGATCGTCTTTTCCTCCGACGAGGCCGAGGAACTCAAGGCCCATGGCCGCAAGGTCATTCTCGTGCGCGTGGAGACGAGCCCGGAGGATATTCACGGCATGCACGCGGCCGAAGGCATCCTGACCACGCGCGGCGGCATGACCAGCCACGCAGCCGTTGTCGCCCGTGGCATGGGCAAGCCCTGCGTCTCGGGCACGGGATCGCTGCGCGTCGATTACAAGAAACAGACGATGCAGGCGCTCGGTCGCACCTTCAACAAGGGCGACGTCATCACCATCGACGGCGCCAACGGCCAGGTGCTTGCCGGGGCCGTCGCCATGCTGCAGCCGGAACTTTCGGGCGATTTCGCCTCGATCATGGAATGGGCGGACGCAATCCGGCAGATGAAGGTGCGCACCAATGCCGAGACGCCGGCGGATGCGCGCATGGCGCGCTCCTTCGGGGCCGAGGGCATCGGTCTATGCCGCACCGAGCACATGTTCTTCGATGACGACCGCATTGTTGCGGTGCGCGAGATGATCCTGGCCGACACCGAGGAGGGGCGCCGCGCCGCGCTGGCCAAGCTCCTGCCGATGCAGCGCTCGGATTTCGTCGAACTGTTCGAGATCATGGCGGGCATGCCCGTAACGATCCGGCTGCTCGATCCGCCGCTGCACGAATTCCTGCCCAAGGGCGAGGAGGAAATCGCCGAGGTGGCCGCTGCAATGGGCGTGCCCGCCGATACGCTGCGCCAACGCACCGAATCGCTCCACGAGCTCAATCCGATGCTCGGCCATCGCGGCTGCCGGCTGGCCATTTCCTATCCCGAGATCGCCGAAATGCAGGCGCGTGCGATCTTCGAGGCGGCGGTGGAGGCCGGCCAGCGCACCGGACGCCCCGCGGAGCCGGAGATCATGGTGCCGCTGGTCGGCGTGATCGAGGAGTTCGAGTTCGTCAAGGCGCGCATCGACCAGGTGGCCAAGGCCGTGATGGAAGAAAGCGGTGTGGAGATCGCCTATCTGTGCGGCACGATGATCGAGTTGCCGCGCGCCGCCCTCAGGGCAGGCGACATTGCCGCATCGGCCGCCTTTTTCTCCTTTGGCACCAACGACCTGACCCAGACGGCCTTCGGCATTTCGCGCGATGACGCGGCTCTTTTCCTGGAGGCCTATCGGCAAAAGGGCATCATCGAGCAGGATCCCTTCGTCACGCTGGATATCGACGGCGTCGGCGAACTGGTGCGCATTGGTGTGGAGCGCGGGCGCCAGGCGCGCCCCGACATCAAGCTCGGCATATGCGGCGAGCATGGCGGCGATCCGGCCTCGATCGGCTTTTGCGCCGAACTGGGGCTGGACTACGTGTCCTGCTCACCCTTCCGCGTGCCGATCGCCCGGCTGGCCGCCGCCCAGGCCGCTGTCGCCAAGGGCTGAGTGACGCCGGGCGTCACCCATGGGCATGGTCGTGCGCCGGGGCGCAGCAGTCGCAGGCATCCGGCGCCGCCTGTTCGGGAGCTGTTTGCAGCGACGCTCCGGCGCGGTATTCGCCGATCCCCTGGCGCAGGATCTGGAACGCCGAAGACAGGAACAGCACGGCCATGAAGGCGGCGACCGCGATGTCGGGCCAGCCCGTCGCAGTGCCCCACACGCCGAGAGCGGCGGCCATGACCAGCACATTGCCGATCGCGTCGTTGCGCGAGCACAGCCAGACCGAGCGCACATTGGCGTCGCCGTCCTTGTAGCGCACGAGCAAAAGCACGCTCAAAAGGTTTGCCGCCAGGGCCAGGAAGCCGATGGCGCCCATGATTTCGGCCTGCGGCACCCCGAGCACGAAAACGCGGTAGACGGTCGAGCCGAAAACCCATGACCCCATGAGCGCCAGGCTGATCCCCTTGGCCAGCGCCGCCGTCGCGCGCGTCTTGAGCGAGGCGCCGATGACGGCGAGCGAGATCGCGTAGGTCAGCGCATCGGCAAAGAAATCGAGCGCGTCGGCCTTCAGGGCCTGGCTCCCGGCCAGTTGGCCGGCGCTCATCCGGTGCTCCTTGATCGTGACGTGATGCGACCCTACAATCTATAGCGACTAGAGCTTCAAGAGGTTTTTCGCCCCATGTATTCGATCGGAGAAATGGCGCGGCGCTCGGGCGTGAAAGTGCCGACGATCCGCTATTACGAGCAGATGGGACTGCTCGCTGCGCCCGGCCGCACCGACGGAAACCAGCGCCGCTACGGCGAGGACGAGCTCGAGCGGCTGGTCTTCGTTCGGCACGCACGCGATCTCGGCATTGCGATCGACGCGATCCGCGAATTGCTGGAGTTGAGCGGCCATCCCGACCGCCCTTGCCGCGATGCCGACCGCATCGCCGCCGAGCATCTGCAGGCCGTGCGCGAAAAGATCGCCCGGCTGCAGCGGCTGGAGGCCGAATTGGACCGCATCGCCACGCATTGCGAAGGCGACACGGTGAAGGACTGCTACGTGATCCAGGCGCTCGGCCGGCACGATCTGTGTGAAAACGAGCATTGAGCCTGACGCGACGAACTTCGTCGGCTTACCCCACAAAATCAATTCGCGTGGGGTAAATCAGCCCGGCACCGTCTCCACCGTCACGCGGTCGGGGTAGAACGCCGCGTGGTCCTTGATCGCCAGCATTTCGTCGAACGGCGCCTCATAGGCCCACATGGCATTTTCGCCCGTCTCGCCAATCGCGAGCACAGTCCAATAGGAGGCGTCGCCCTTGTAGGGGCAGTGCGTGGAGTGGGCGGTCCTTTCCAGGTGCTCAAACAGGACGTCGTCGAAGGGAATGTAGAGAACCGGCGGATAGGGCGGTTCACTCAGCTTCATGGCGCGGGTGCTGCGGGCGATCACCGTGCCGCCAGCGCGCACCGTCACCGTGCCGGTCACCGGTTCGAGCGTAATGACCTTGCCGGGATTGCGGGCATAGCCGGGAGAGGGGTTGGCGGTGGCAGTCATGCACATGCCTCCATCGTGACGCGATCCGGATCTTTGTAACACAATAGAGGGCCCGCCCGCGGCTTCAAGCTGCGCAAACCGCCAGGGCGCCGGAACCGGCCTCGCCACGCAGAGCCGCAATTCACCTCTCTCTAGTGGAACGAATTTGACATTCGATACTCACTCGATGTCGCCCCAGAAATCGAATGTCAAATTCGAAAGTTCCACTAGAATCATAGGCTTGCTAGTGGTTCTTTTGTTTCCAACATTTGCCCACAGGGCCGATGCAAATGGGATGCAAATGTTGGAAACGAACCACTAGATGCTTCAGTGCGTCGTCGCCTCGCTGCCGCCGGCGAGGCGTTCGAGAACGTTGCGATACGACATCGCGACATTCGCATAGGGCTTGAGCGCCGATTCTTCGGCCGTTTCGATGTGGAAGGAATCGCCGTCACTATGCAGCAAAACGAGGAGAAGCTGGCTTTCGGCCCCTTTGCCAGCCAGGATCGCCGCTATGCGCTGGCAATGCGGGATATCGGAGACGGGCATGAGGAAGAGCAGCGAGCCGCTCGACCGGGTCAAGGCGCGCCGCACGGATGCCTCGAAGCCGGATTGACGAATGTTTTCGGCATTGAGCGCGAGCTCGAACTCGATTGCCTCAAGCGGAACGGATCGCTTCTCCGATTCCGTAGTCTGGTGCGCGTGCATGACGACTCCTCGCCGCTAACGCCCCGCCCGAATAACACTTTCCTTACAGCATGGCAGGATTTAGGCAAGTCATCCCTTTGATGGAAACGGTAAATTTGCGTTCGAAGCGCATGCCGGTACTGGACATCGGGCGTCCGGCGGACACAATGTGTCAGCCGATAAACGGGAGGAACGACATGCTCGGACTGATGCAGCAATGGCCGCTGCTTTGTCACAAGATCCTGGACCACGCCGCGCGCCAGCACGGCGGTCGCGAGATCGTCTCGCGATCGGTGGAGGGGCCGATCGTCAGAACCACTTATGCACAGCTTCGCCACCGTGCACTGCGCGTCGCGCAACGTCTTGCACGCGACGGGTTCGAACGGGGCGACCGCATCGCCACGCTCGGCTGGAACACCGCGCGCCATATGGAGGCCTGGTACGGGGCAATGGGCATGGGCGGTGTCTACCATACGCTCAATCCGAGGCTTTTCCCCGATCAGATCGGCTGGATCATGAACCACGCCGAGGACAAATGTCTCTTCGTCGATCTCACCTTCATGCCGATCGTCGAGAAGATCGCGCCCAACGTGGCGTCGCTGCAAAAGATCATCGTCATGAGCGATGCGGCCCACATGCCGGACACGGCTCTGCCGAATGTCGTTGCCTACGAGGAATGGCTGGCCGAGGCGGACGGTGACTTCGAATGGTGCGCGCTCGAAGAAAACGAGGCGGCGGGCATGTGCTACACGTCGGGAACCACGGGGGAACCGAAAGGCGTCGTCTACAGCCATCGTTCCAACGTGCTCCACGCCATGATGGCCTGCATGCCCGATGCCATGGGACTGTCGTCGCGCGACGTCGTGCTGCCGGTCGTGCCCATGTTCCACGCCAATGCCTGGGGGCTTGCCCAGAGCGCCCCGATGGCCGGCGCCAAGCTGGTCATGCCCGGCGGCAAGATGGACGGCGCGTCGATCTACGAATTGCTGAACACGGAAAAGGTCAGCTTTACCGCCGCGGTGCCGACCGTGTGGCTCATGCTGCTGCAGCATCTGGAGGAGACCGGCAAGGCGCTGCCCTATCTGCAGCGCGTGGTGATCGGCGGCTCGGCCTGCCCGCGCGCCATGGCCGAGACGTTCGAGAAGAATTATGGCGTCGAGGTCATCCATGCCTGGGGCATGACGGAAATGTCGCCGCTCGGCTCGCTTGCCAGCTTCAAGCCGGACTATGCCGACCTGGAAGGCGAGGCGCGGTTCGACATCAAGCAAAAGCAGGGACATGCGCCGTTCGGCGTCGAGATGAAGGTCACCGACGACGAGAACCGCGAACTGCCCTGGGACGGCAAGACGTTCGGCCGGCTCAAGGTGCGCGGTCCGGCCGTGGCCGCAAGCTATTACGGCGGTGCCGGTGCAGAGCAGTTCGATGACGAAGGCTGGTTCGACACTGGCGACGTGGCGCATATCGATCCGCACGGCTACATGCAGATCACCGATCGCGCCAAGGACGTGATCAAGTCGGGCGGCGAGTGGATCTCGACCATCGACCTGGAAAATCTCGCCGTTGGCCATCCCGACATCGCCGAGGCGGCGGTCATCGGTGTTGCGCACCCGAAATGGGACGAACGGCCGCTTCTCGTTGTGGTCGCAAAGCCGGGCAAAGAGCCTCGCAAGGAGGAAATCCTGGAATACATGTCAGGCAAATGCGCCAAATGGTGGCTGCCCGACGATGTGGCCTTCGTCGAGGAGATTCCCCACACGGCCACCGGCAAGATCCAGAAGACGGCGCTGCGGGATCAGTTTCGCGACTACCGCTTGCCAATGGGGTGAGCGGGCTCGGAATGATGTGAGATTGGCCGGAAAGCAGGGTGGATGGCTTCGATCGTGGCGGCTCGGTTCATCAGGGGCACATCGCGCGCGGCGGTCTGGTCGGTGCGAACGGGCGCGTTCGCGCTGGTGCTGTTCGTTATCAGTGCCGCCGGGCATCGCTTCGGCCTGATCGAGACTCGGCCCTTCCTGGTGGTGCTGAGCATTGTCTGCCTGCTCGGCCTGGCGGCATTCTGCCTCGCGGCTGCCGGCTTCGTCCGCTTGTGGGAGACCGGCGACAGGGCAGGGCGCAACGCACTTGCCGGCGCTGTCATGGCAGCGCTCGTCCTGGCCCCTTTCGGCTACGGAGCCTGGCGCGTCGTGACCTTGCCGCGTATCAGCGATATCAGCACCGACAGCGTCGACCCGCCGGCGCTCGCCGGTCGGCCGGCATCGCCGGATCCGCGCCAGGCGCTGCTCGTCGCCGAGCATTATCCGCAGATCAACGGGCGGCGCTATTCCTTATCGTCCGACGCGGTTGCGCAGGCCGCCTTGCAGCTCATCGCCGAGAGGGGATGGGCGGTTGTTTCGCCCGATGGACCGCAGCCCTCGCGCGGCATTGTCCTCATCACCGTCGAGGCGCGCTCCGCTATCTTCGGCTTCCCGTCGGACGTGGCCCTGCGCATCTCCGACGAGGGCGAGACAAGCTATGTCGATATGCGCTCCGCCTCGCGCTACGGCGCCCACGATCTGGGTGAGAATGCCGCCCGGATCTCACGCTTTCTTGCCGACCTCGACGAGCGCGCAACGCAAATCCCGGTGCAGTGATGCCGGCTGGAGTTCAGGCCAGCGCGTAGCGGGCGTCGAGCGAAACCTCGCCTTCGGTCTTGACGACGCCACGCCCGACGAGATCCTCCAGATGCGCCAGCAGCGACAGGGCCGCCGCGCCGTGCAGGCGCGGGTCCGTGTCGCGATAGATCGCCGCCACCATTTCCGAGATCAGGCTGTCACCGCCCTTCAGACGCTCGATGACGGCACGTTCGCGCATCTTGCGATGCGTCTTCAGTCCGCGCACGAAAGCCTTCGGTTTGACGACCGGGCCGCCATGGCCGGGCAGGTAAAGGCGGTCGTCGCGTTCGAGCAGGCGTTCGAGCGATGTCATGTAGTCCGACATCGCCCCATCGGGCGGGGCGACGATGGACGTTGCCCAGGACATGACATGATCGGCCGAAAACAGGATGCCGGTTCCCTCGAGCGCGAATGCGGCATGGTTCGCCGTATGGCCGGGCGTGTGGACGGCGCGCAGCGACCAGTCATCGCCGTCGACCAGGTCGCCGTCGCCAAGCGCAATGTCGGGCACGAAATCGACATCGGCGCTGGCGTCGAGCGGGTTGGTTTCGCCGATCCGCAAGGGCCGTGCCGGACGGTGCGGGCCTTCGGCGCAGACGAGCGCGCCCGTCGCCGCCTTCAACCGCTGCGCCAGGGGGGAGTGGTCGCGATGGGTATGGCTGACCAGGATGTGGCTGACCGGGCGATCGCCGATCGCGGCCATGAGCGCGGCGAAATGCGCCTCATCCTCGGGCCCGGGGTCGATGACGGCAAGCGTGTCCCGGCCGACGATATAGGAATTGGTGCCGTGGAAGGTGAAGGCGCTCGGATTGTTGACCGTGATGCGCACCACCTTGTCGGCGGCGGGGACCGGCTCGCCATAGGCCGGCTCAAACCGCGTGTCGAACTCCAATGCCATGGGCACAATCCGATCCTTGGCTGTTGATGGCTGAAAACGAGTTGCCGCTTAGCACGGAAGCCAATATACGGGAACCCGATCCGGCGGTCGGCCGGAATGGCATCAGGAGGGTATTACATGGCTTCAGCAACGACGACGATGCGGCCGCTCGTTTCGCTCACTCTGCCGGAAAAGGGCGTTGCCCGCCTTGCCGTTCAGGGCGGGATGGTGGTCGCCGGCACGCTGCTCTTGACCCTGTCGGCAAAGACCAAGGTCGTGCTCGGCCCGGTCGATCTGTCGCTGCAGACATTGGCGATCTTTCTCATCGCGGCAGCCTTCGGCATGCGCATGGCCGTTGCCACGCTGCTTCTCTACATGGCGCAGGGCGCAGCCGGGCTGCCCGTTTTCCAGGGCACGCCGGAAAAGGGCCTCGGCCTGGTCTACATGGCCGGACCGACCGGCGGTTACCTGGCCGGTTTCGTCGTCGCCGCCGCGATCGCCGGATGGGCGGCCGACCGCGGCTGGGACCGCAACCCGTTCAAGTTCTTTGCCGCACTGCTGGTGGCCAGCGCGGCCATTCTCGGCTTCGGATTTGCCTGGCTGGCCGGTCTGATCGGTCCGGAAAAGGCCTGGCAGTTCGGCGTCGCGCCCTTCATCGTTTCGGACCTGATCAAGACGGCGCTCGCCGCCTCGCTGGTGCCGGCGATCTGGGGCTTGATCGGCGCCTGGAGAAAGAAGGACGCCTGAGGCCTAGTCCTCATGTATTGAATAAACCGATACGGCCGGCGGGCTCAGCCCGTCCGGCCGCATTGCCGTTTTTCAGGCCGATTGCCATGCGAGGAACTGCAACATGACGGTTTTGGTGACAGGCGGTGCCGGCTATATCGGCAGTCATATGGTGTGGATGCTGCACGATCACGGCGAGGACGTCGTCGTCATCGACCGGCTGAGCACTGGCTTCGACTGGGCCATACCGGGCGACGTCGAACTGGTGGTCGGCGATATCGGCGATCAGGCGCTGGTCGAGGAGACCATGAGGCGCCGCGGCGTCGACACCGTGATCCATTTCGCGGGATCGATCGTTGTGCCCGAATCGGTCGCCGATCCGCTCGGCTACTATTTCAACAACACCGTCAAATCGCGCGCCCTGATCGAAAGCGCCGTCCGCTGCGGCGTCGGGCAATTCATTTTCTCCTCCACCGCGGCGGTCTATGGCACCCCCGAGCAGACGCCGGTGGTCGAAAATGCGCGCCTGGCGCCTGAATCGCCCTATGGCCGCTCCAAGCTGATGACGGAAGAAATGCTGCGCGACGTGGCGGCCGCCAACGATGCTTTCCGTTACATGGCGCTGCGCTACTTCAACGTGGCCGGCGCCGACCCGCAAAGGCGCACCGGCCAGTCGACCAAGGGCGCGACCCATCTCATCAAGGTCGCCAGCGAGGTGGCGACGGGCAAGCGCCCCTATATGGAAATCTACGGCGACGACTATCCGACGCCCGACGGCACCTGCATCCGCGACTACATCCATGTCACCGATCTCGCGGATGCCCATTTCCAGGCACTGAAATGGCTGCGCGACGGCGGCGAGAGCCTCGTTCTCAACTGCGGCTACGGCAACGGCTTTTCGGTGCGCGAGGTGATCGACGCCGTGGAAGAGGTGGCCGGGACGAAGCTCGACGCCCGCATCGCTCCGCGCCGTCCGGGCGATCCGGTCGCCATTGTCGCCGACGCCGCGCAGGCACGCGAGCGCCTCGGTTGGGCGCCGCAGTACGACGATTTGCGCGAGATCGTTTCCCATGCGCTTGAATGGGAAAACGTCCTCGGCCGCCGCAACAACTGAGGCGATCGTCTCGTCTGCTGTCCTTACGGGGCAGCCGAAGACAGGCCGTTACTTGACGCCGGTCCGCGCCTGGCGCTCGCGCGTTGCCCCGCGCATGACGACGATGAGAAGCGCCGTTGCCCCCAGGCCGGCCGCCACCGCGATGAGATTGACGATAGGATTGCCTCTTGCCAGCGCGATGGCGGCGAGCGCGCCGAGGCAGAGCGATAGTAGCGCAACGCGGCTCGTGACCCAGTATACGCTCCGGCCGCTGCGCCGCGCCAACTGGTAGGCGTGGGCGGAATGCGCCTGCAGCACGTTTTCGCGGCGCGCCAGGCGCAACAGCAGGACCGACGTGCTGTCGGCCAGGAAGAACAGGAAGGGCAGCAGCGCGGCGAGCGGGTTGGCGCAGGCGAGCAGGATGACGACGATGCCTGTCAGATAGCCGGCGCCGAGACTGCCGCTGTCGCCGAGAAAGGTCCCGGCCGGCGGGCGATTTCGCGGCGCAAAGCCGATGACGGCGCCGGCAAGGGCGGCGGCAATGGCGGCGGTCGTCGTGTCGATCAGGCTCAGCATGCCGAGGATGGCGAGTACTGCGTGCGGCACGCCGATGCCGGCCACGACCATGAGGTCGAGCCCGTCCATGAAGTTCGTCAGGTTGATGAACCAGACGAGGACGAATGCCGCGATCGCGCGCTCGACAACGAGGGGCAGTACCCCTGGAAAAATGCGCGCCTCGGGTCCCAGCATGACGACGAACAGGATGGCTGCCGCGACTTGGCAAAGCAGGCGTGGGCCGACGGAGAGGTGCCAGCGGTCGTCGGCGTAGCCGACGGCGAGGAGCAACGCCGTGCCCGCCATTGCAGCCATGATCGGTCCCGGTTCCGTCACCCAGACGAGGCTGAGCGCCATGGCCGCCAGTGCGGCAGGCATCACCGCCAGCCCGCCGATCTGCCGCGCCGGCTGGGTGTGGTTGGACCGGCTGTTGATGCCCGCGGCCAGGAAGTCGGGCGGAAGAATTCTGGCCAGCAGGGCGAGCAGGGCCGCGCTTGCCGCCATGGCAATGACGAGGATGAGCAGGATGGCGATCGCTGACATGGAGACGTTCCTTCAGCCCTTCGCCGGCGGGGCCACCAGGAACCTGGCGATGGAGCGATGCGCTTTGGTCGTGGGAAGGCGTGAGGTCAAGTTCATGCGGGACGCTGCGTTTGAAATATCCGGCTGCCTATCATCGCGGTGGTGCCCCGGCAATCGCGCTTTGCGGCTCATCCCTGCGCCGCCGCGTTGCGCGCGATGCGCTCCAGTCCCGGACGGCTGTCTTCCACAGGGAGCCATCCGGTGGCGGTAAGCGCCGAGGGATCGGCAACGAGCGAGCCGGACAGCCGGCTCCAGATCGCGCCAAGCCCGGCCGTCTTCAATCCGGCCGCCAGCAGCGGGGCGGGCAGGGCGAACAAGCCGGGAGAACGGCCGAGCCCGCGCCTGAAGGCCGTCACGATATCGGCCGTCGACATCGGGGCGGCGTCGCTGACGACATAGGTCGCGCCGTCGGTCTGCGATGCGTCGAGGCTGTGTTCGATCGCGCGCGCGCAGGCATCGATGTCGAGCAGCGATCGCTTTGCCTTCAGTCCGCCGAGCGGCAGCGGCAGGGGCAGGCGCGCCAGCGCGAGGAGTGAGGCGAGGTTCCCCCTGGCACCCTCACCATAGACGAGGGTCGGCCGGAGAATCGTGTAGCGCCTTTCCTCACCATAGATCGCCGCGATGGCGTGCTCGGCGTCGAGCTTGGCGCGGCCGTACTCGTCGATCGGCCGGGGTGAAGTCTCGTTGCCGATGATGTGATCGCTCACGGGTCCGGTGACGGCGCGGATCGACGAAAGGAAGACGAGCTTTCCTTGCACGTTGGTCGCGCAGGCTTGCGCCAGGGCAGTCGTCAGATCGACGATGGCGCTCCGGTAGGCCTCCTTCGCCACGCCGCCCGTATGGGCGATGCCGGCGCAATGGACCACATGCTGCACCCCGGCAAGCAGCGGCTCCCAGCCTTGCGGGCCGTCTTCCGGCGCCGGCGTGGCCACCACATCGCCATAGTCTGCGGGCAGAGCCGAGGGATCGCGAGTCGTCAGCCGCAGGGTATGGCCGCTGCGATGAAAGTGGCGGGTGAGGCTGGTGCCGATGAAGCCGCTGGCGCCGGTAATGAGGATCATGCTGAAGAAGAGGTCCCGTCAATGCGTTGCGCAACACTAGATCGATATCGCCGGCAGGCAAGCCATACCAGGCGAAGAGAAGATTTCCACGGTGGCGTTGCTGCTTGGCAAAACCATCCTTCAGCAGCCTTGACGGCGACAAATTCGATGTTGGCGGTCCAATCGATAGCCGTTAGAACTGCGGCGCTCGTTGCCCTTGCGGGCCCGACGGTCGCGATCCCCAAATGCGGAACCACGAAAGAGCCGTAATGAACGCACCTTTGACGCATCTGCAGCGGCTGGAAGCCGAATCCATCCACATATTCCGCGAAGTTGCCGCGAGCTTCGAGAAGCCGGTGATGCTCTATTCGATCGGCAAGGACTCCTCCGTCATGCTGCACCTGGCGATGAAGGCGTTCTATCCGGCCAAGCCGCCTTTCCCGTTTCTGCATGTCGACACGACGTGGAAGTTCCGCGAGATGATCGCATTTCGCGACCGCATGGCGCGTGAGCTGGGTTTCGATCTGCTCGTTCATATCAACGAGGACGGGGTGCGCGAGGGCGTGGGACCGTTCAGCCACGGCTCCAACACGCATACCCATATCATGAAAACCGTGGCGCTCAGGCAGGCGCTGGACAAGTACGGCTTCGATGCGGCTTTCGGCGGTGCGCGGCGCGACGAGGAGAAATCGCGCGCCAAGGAGCGCGTGTTTTCCTTCCGCAATTCCCAGCACGGCTGGGACCCCAAGAACCAGCGCCCGGAGATGTGGAAGATCTACAACACCCGGGTCTCAAAGGGTGAATCGATCCGCGTCTTCCCACTGTCCAATTGGACCGAGCTCGACATCTGGCAGTACATTCTGCTCGAGAACATCCCGATCGTTCCGCTCTATTTCGCCGAGCGTCGGCCGGTCGTCGACCGCGACGGCATGCTGATCATGGTCGATGACGACAGGATGGAGTTGCGGCCGGACGAGACGGTCGAGGAGAAGTTGGTCCGTTTCCGCACCCTTGGTTGCTATCCGCTGACCGGTGCCATCGAATCGGAAGCCAATACGCTCGAGGGGATCGTGCAGGAAATGCTGATCGCCCGCACCTCGGAGCGCCAGGGCCGCTTGATCGACCGTGACGAAGCGGGTTCCATGGAAAAGAAGAAGCGCGAAGGGTATTTCTGATGCACCAGCCCGTAGCCAAGGAACAGGAAGCGCCCAGCGAACTGGCCGCATTCCTTGCCGAGCAGGAACAGAAGTCGCTCTTGCGTTTCTTGACCTGCGGCTCAGTGGACGACGGCAAGTCCACCCTGATCGGCCGTCTGCTCTACGATACGAAGCTGATTTTCGAAGACCAGCTTGCCACACTGGAATCGGATTCGCGCAAGCACGGCACGACCGGCGAAGACATCGACTTTGCCTTGCTTGTCGACGGATTGGAGGCGGAGCGCGAGCAGGGCATCACCATCGACGTCGCCTATCGCTTCTTCGCGACCTCGAATCGCAAGTTCATCGTTGCCGACACGCCCGGCCACGAGCAGTACACGCGCAACATGGCGACCGGCGCCTCGACGGCTGATCTGGCCGTCGTGCTGGTCGACGCGCGCCAGGGCGTGCTTCGCCAGACGCGGCGCCACACCTTCATCGCCTCGCTGCTCGGCATTCGCCACATCGTTCTTGCCGTCAACAAGATCGATCTGGTGGACCACAGCCAGGAGGTGTTCGAGCGCATCGTTGCCGACTACACCGCCTTCGCCAAAGACCTGGGCTTTGCGACCCTGGTGCCGATCCCGATGTCGGCACGTTACGGCGACAACGTCACGATGCGTTCGGACAACCTGCCCTGGTACAGGGGCGCGACGCTGCTCGAACATCTGGAGACCGTGGAACTCGACGCCGAAATGGGCGAAAAGCCCTTCCGCTTCCCGGTGCAATATGTCAGCCGGCCCAATCTGAACTTCCGCGGCTTCGCCGGCACTGTCGCCTCCGGTTCGATCGCCGCCGGCGACGAAATCGTGGTTGCCAAATCCGGCAAGGCCTCGCGGGTCAAGCGCATCGTCACGGGCGACGGTGATCTGACGCGGGCCGCTGCCGGCCAGGCGGTGACGATCGTGCTGGAAGACGAGGTTGATGTCTCGCGCGGCAACATGCTGGTGACGCCTGACGCACGGCCGCATGTCGCCGACCAGTTTATGGCCAATATCGTCTGGTTCGACGAAAACGCGATGATCCCCGGGCGGTCCTATATCCTGCGTACCGAGACGGATCAGGCCAATGCGACCGTGACCGAACTCAAGCACCGGGTCGACGTCAATACCTTCTCGCAGGAGGCTGCCAAGCATCTCGAACTGAACGAGGTGGGCCTGTGCAATCTGTCGACGCAGTCGCCGATCGCGTTTGACAATTACGGCGAGAACCGCGTCACCGGCGCCTTCGTCCTCATCGACCGGCTGACGAACAGCACCGTCGGCGCCGGCATGATCGTGCATCCGCTGCGCCGCGCCTCGAACGTGCATTGGCAGGCGCTCGACGTCGACAAGAAGGTGCGCGCCGATCTGAAGCACCAGAAGCCGGCCGTCCTCTGGTTCACCGGACTTTCCGGGTCGGGCAAGTCGACGATTGCCAATCTTCTGGAAAAGAAGCTGCATGCGGAAGGCCGCCACACCTATATCCTGGACGGCGACAATGTGCGCCACGGCCTCAACCGCGATCTCGGCTTCACCGACGACGACCGGGTGGAAAACATCCGCCGCGTCGGCGAGGTCGCCAAGCTGATGGTCGATGCCGGCCTCATCGTGCTGGTTTCCTTCATCTCGCCCTTCCGGGCCGAGCGGCGCATGGCGCGCGAACTGATGGAGGAGGGCGAGTTCATCGAGGTCTTCGTCGACACGCCTTTCGAGGAGTGCGCCAAGCGCGATCCCAAGGGGCTCTACGCCAAGGCGCTGAAGGGCGAGATCAAGAACTTCACCGGCGTCGACTCGCCCTACGAAGTGCCCGAGCGGGCCGACATTCATCTCGAGACGGGAGGCAGGAGCGCCGAGGAAATGGCCGACACGCTTGCCGCCTGGCTGCGCGAACGCGGCTATTGCTGAGCATGACGGCGCAACAGGGAGCCGGCGTCGACCATGGCGCCATGCTGGCAGAGTTCGAGCGGCTGGCGCTGGCCGCCGGCCGTGAAATCCTGGCCGTGCGCCAGGCAGGTTTTACGGCCGACACCAAGGCCGACAGTTCCCCGGTGACGGAGGCCGACAGGCGGGCCGAGACGATCATTCTTGACGGCCTGCGCGCGCGCTATCCGCAGATCGCCTGCGTGGCCGAAGAAGAGATGAGCGAGGGGCGCGTGCCGGCCGAGATCGGCGATGCGTTCTTTCTCGTCGATCCGCTCGACGGCACGAAGGAATTCGTCGGCGGCAAGTCCGATTTCACCGTCAACATCGCCTATGTCGTCGACGGAACGCCGGTCGTGGGTGCGGTCTATGCGCCGGCCAGGGGCGCGCTCTATGCCGGACGGCCGGGACATGCCGAGCAGGTTGCCGTGTCGGCCGCGGGCGATCCCGGCGGCAGGCACGCAATGTCGGTGTCGCCCTGCAATGACCCCGTACGCGTCGTTGCCAGCCGTTCGCATCGTACGCCCGAGACCGATTCCTTCATCGCCGAGTGCGGCGAGGCGGAGATCGTGTCGGTCGGCTCGTCGCTCAAATTCTGCCTTCTGGCGGCCGGCGAGGCCGACCTCTATCCGCGCTTCGGCCGCACCATGGAATGGGACACGGCGGCGGGCGATGCCGTGCTGAGGGCGGCCGGCGGGCGCACCTTGCTGCTCGACGGCGCGCCGTTTCGCTACGGCAAGCGCAACCAGGCCGACGATGTCGACTTCGCCAATCCCTACTTCATCGCGCTGGGCGGACTGAAGGACCTGCCGGCACGCCGGTAGATTGCGACGCGCCGTCATCGCCGAAGCAAGCGAGGAAGCGTGCAATGCCGTGGAAACTCGATGAGACGGTCGAAACGTCCGCCGGCGCCGTGGCGGCCGGCCGCGCCGGTGCCGGACCGGCGCTCGTGCTGGCCCATGGCTGGCCGTGGTCGTCCTTTTCCTGGCACCGCATCATCCCCGGCCTCGAGCAGCGGTATCGCGTCCACTGGTACGATATGCCCGGCTATGGCCGCTCGGCCAAGGATGCCGCGCAACGCACCGCGCTCGAGATACAGGGACAGGTGTTCGCCGAGATGCTGGCGCATTGGGGCCTCGAACGGCCGATCGTCGTGGCGCACGATTTCGGCGGCGCGACGACCTTGCGGGCGCATTTGCTGCATGGGTGCGATTACGCGCGCTATGTGTTGATGAACGTGGTGGCGATGCGCCCGTGGGGGTCGGACTTCTTCGATCATGTAGGCCGCCACGTGGACGCCTTTTCCGGCCTGCCGCCGCATATCCACAAGGCGGTGGTGGAAGCCTACATCCAGGGCGCGCTCGTCAACACGATTGCGCCTGACGATTTCAACAAGCTTGTCGAGCCCTGGCTGACGGCGGAGGGAAAGGACAGCTTCTACCGTCAATTCGCCCAGGCCGACGAGAAATACACCGCCGAGGTCGAGCCGCACTATGCCAGCGTGCGCTGCCCGACCCGGATATTGTGGGGTGAGGACGATCCCTGGATACCGCTCGAGCGGGGCCGGGCGCTCCATGCGGCGATGCCGCAGGCCTCGTTCGAGACGATGCCGGGCCTTGGCCACCTGCCGCAGTTGGAAGGTCCCGATGTTGTTCTGGACCGCCTTGACGCATTCCTTTCGCCCGCCGGCTGAAACGGGGTTGCCTGACGACGACGGCCGTGGCGCGGCCGCCCGGCCTACTCCAGTTCCCCCCGCCAGGGCGGGTTGGCGCCGGCGCGCGACACGGTGACGCCGGCCACCTTGGCGCCGAAGGCGAGGGCGGTCGACAAGTGCTTGGCATCGATTCTCGCCAGGGCTGACTTGTCGAGAAGGTTCTGCTCTTTGAGTGCCGCGAGAATGCCGGCGTTGAACGTGTCGCCGGCCCCAACCGTATCGACAAGCTTGACGATTTCGGCGGGGACCGAGACTTCGATGTCGCGCGTCATGGCAATTGCGCCTTGCGCCCCGCGTGTCACCAGGACGATGCGCGCCCCGTCGGCGAGATATTCGCGCGCGGCCGCCTCGATGTCGTCGCCGCCCTTGAGCCAGCGCAAGTCCTCGTCGGAAAACTTCACGATGTCCGACATGGCCGCCATGCGGCGGATGCGTGCCTTGTGGGCTTGCGCATCGGCGATGAAGCCGGGGCGGATATTGGGGTCGAGCATGATGATGCGATTTTCGTGCTCGCGCGCCATCAGTGTTTCGTAGGTCGAGCCGCAGGGCTCGGAAATCAGGCTGATGGCGCCGAAATGCAGCGCCTCGACGGTATCATCGAGTGCCGGCAGATCGCGTTCCTCGAGCATCCGCCCGGCGGTGTTCTCGTCGTAGAAGACGTAGCTCGCCTGGCCTTCCACGAGCCGCACGAAGGCGAGCGTGGTCGGCCTGTCGGCAAAGTGGACATGCGCCAGGCCGACACCACTGGCCTTGAGGGCATTGCGCAATATCTCGCCGAAATGGTCGTTCGACAGGCCGGAGAAAAAGCCGGTCTCGATGCCCAGGCGACCGAGCGCGATGGCCGTGTTGAAGACGGCGCCGCCGACATGGGGCAGGTAACATGTCTCGTCGTCTTCGCCATGATGTGGCAGCATGTCGATGAGCGCTTCCCCGCAGCACAGGATCATCGCGATTTCCTCTCTATGTCCGCTCCAGCGGCAAGCGTGCCGTAAAACCGCCGCACCTGGCGGCAAACTGCGCGTCACCTACAATGCGAATTGTGAGTTCGCACTTCATCGTTTCCGAGGGGCTCGGCGGGGCAGTGGCCCACTGTCACGCCGATTACCGATTTTTCGGGTTAAATTCCATTGGTCATTTTGCCGTGGCGGTCAGACGTTGAAGGCGATGACGGGCGGCAAGGCAAACCAGAAGCGCGCAGCGAGCAGGAGATCCATGATCAAGGAAATCACCACCCGTCCCTTTGACGATCAGAAGCCGGGCACGTCGGGCCTACGCAAGAAGGTGCCCGTCTTCCAGCAGCCGAGCTATGTCGAGAATTTCATCCAGTCGATCTTCGACAGCATCGAGGGGCGGGCAGGCCAGACCCTGATCATCGGCGGCGACGGGCGCTTCTTCAATCGCGAGGTGGTTCAAACGGCGATCAAGATGGCGACGGCGAACGGGTTCGGCCGGCTGCTTGTCGGACGCGGTGGTCTGCTTTCCACCCCCGCAGCCTCGAACCTCATTCGCAAGAGCGGCGCTATCGGCGGGCTCATCCTGTCGGCGAGCCACAATCCGGGCGGACCGAAGGAGGATTTCGGCATCAAGTTCAATGCCGCCAATGGCGGGCCGGCGCCCGAGCGTATCACCGACGCGATCTTCCGGCGCTCGCGCGAAATCAGCGCCTATCGCATTTGCGAGACCGACGACGTCGATCTCGAGACGACGGGGCATTTGACTCTCGGCGAAACGGCCATCGAGATCGTCGATCCGGTCGCCGACTATGCCGAACTGATGGAAAGCCTGTTCGATTTCGATGCCATCCGCGCGATGGTCGAGGGCGGCTTCCGCATGGTTTTCGACGCCATGCACGCCGTCACCGGGCCCTATGCGCGGGAGATCTTCGAAAACCGCCTGGGCGCGCCAGCCGGCACGGTGCTCAATGGCGAGCCGCTGGCCGATTTCGGCGGCCATCATCCCGATCCGAACCTCGTCCATGCCCGCGATCTTTATGAGTTGATGATGGGTCCGGACGCGCCGGATTTCGGCGCCGCCTCGGATGGCGACGGCGACCGCAATCTCATCATCGGCAAGGGCATCTATGTCGCGCCGTCGGATTCGCTGGCCGTGCTGGCGGCGAATGCGCATCTGGCGCCGGCCTATCGCGGCGGGCTGAAGGGCATAGCGCGCTCCATGCCGACGAGCGCGGCCGCCGACAGGGTGGCCGAACGGCTCGCCATCCCGTCGTTCGAAACGCCGACGGGCTGGAAATATTTCGGCAATCTGCTCGATGCCGACATGGCCACGATCTGCGGCGAGGAAAGCGCGGGGACGGGCTCCAATCACGTGCGCGAGAAGGACGGCATCTGGGCCGTTCTCCTGTGGCTCAACATCCTTGCCGCGCGGCGTGAGAGCGTGCGTGCGGTCGTCGAGGGCCATTGGGCCGAATATGGCCGCAACTACTATGCGCGCCACGATTACGAGGGGTTGGAGACGGCGGTGGCCGAACGTCTTGTCGGTGGCTTGCGCGAACGTCTTTCATCCCTGCCGGGCACGCGCGTCGGACCCTATGCGGTCACGGCGGCGGATGATTTCGCCTACAAGGATCCCGTCGACGGCTCGCTGAGCGAGCATCAGGGCATCCGCATCCTCTTCGAGGGCGGCTCGCGCATCGTCTTTCGCCTGTCGGGCACCGGCACGACCGGGGCGACCCTGCGGGTCTATCTGGAGCGCTATGAGGCCGATCGCGCACGCATCGGCCTGGAAACCGGCGACGCCCTGTCAGAACTGGTCGCTGCGGCCGACGAACTGGCCGCGATCAAGGCGCTGACCGGGCGCGACCGGCCGAGCGTCGTCACCTGACGCACTGACGCTTCGCCGGCGCGTCCGGCAGGTTACGGCGCCCGTCTGCTGGCGGGCGCCATCTATTCAGCGATGGTGGACCCGTTGCGGGAAGTCCAGGACGTTCCCTTTCGATTCGCTGTGCTCGGCCGTCGTTACGGCGTCGATCAGAAGATGAAGAGCCTCCCGGATACGCTGGCTCGTCTTATCGCTGCCTGACAACTGGTAATGCGCGCATTCCAGGAGTTCACGGGTCGCTGCGAAGTTGCTTTTCATGTGCGCCGATCCTGATACCGGCCCCCACGGTCTGATCCTGGCTCCAGAACTCTGACAAATCGCAAAAATTGTCGGTGCAATTTGAATCGAATCCCGTCGGCCCGCCTCGGCTGGACCTGCGGCTTGGATCGTCCTGCCCGGGCCTATGCCGTTTGTCGGACATGCACCGCCGAACGGCGGACCGGCACGGACCAAATCGACGATTGCGCGGCCGGGACGTTGGTTTAGAGTTTTCGAGGAAGGGGTTGCGGTGTCCTTGGCGTGGCAAGGATTCATGTGGCCGGAAGGCCCTCGGACGTGCAGTGGGGGAAAGAAATGCGGAAAGGGCGGAATGCCGAACCGAGATCAATTCTGGTCGGAGTGGCAGGATTTGAACCTGCGACCCCCTCGTCCCGAACGAGGTGCGCTACCAGGCTGCGCTACACTCCGCAATACCAGTCCGGCGGTCTATAGCGTTGCTGTTTCGATCCTGCAAGCGGTCAAATCCGCTCATGGCGAAACTTTCGCAAATTTCCCGTGTCCGGGACTTCCGTTTGCATTTCGACCGCAAGCCGCATCATAAGGATCATGCCGATGGACGTCCCCACCCAATGCCGGCCGGGACCGGACGCCTCGGGCATGAGGAAGCCTGATGAGCGGAAGGACCGCACAGTGACCAGAAAGCCCCGCGCCGAGATTGCGCCGAACAGCTTCGAATTCGAGACCGAGCCGCTGATAAAGCCGACCGGATTTCGCGAATATGATGCGCGCTGGTGGTTCGGCTATCCCGGCTCCGACAAGCAGCCGGAACTCAACCTGATCGGCGTCCAGGCGCTCGGCATGGGCCTTGGAACGCTGATCCGGCGGATGGGCGTCGGCCCCGATATCGTCACCGGACATGATTTCCGCTCCTATTCTCTGTCGATCAAGCTGGCGCTGGTCTCGGGCCTGATGGCGGTGGGCGCCCGGGTCAAGGATATCGGCCTGGCTCTCTCGCCCATGGCCTATTTCGCCCAATTCGCGCTCGACGTGCCCTCGGTCGCAATGGTGACGGCCTCGCACAACGAGAACGGCTGGACCGGCATCAAGATGGGCGCGGCGCGCCCGCTCACCTTCGGCCCTGACGAGATGAGCGCCTTGAAGCAAATCGTGCTCGAAGGAGACTTCGATCTCGGCGGCGGCGGCAACTATCAGTTCGTCGAGGATTTCCGTGCCCGCTATCTCGACGATCTCACCGCCGGTGTCGGGCTGAAGCGCAAGATCAAGGTGGTCGCGGCCTGCGGCAACGGCACGGCCGGCGCATTCGCGCCCGAAATGCTGGAGCGCATCGGCTGCGAGGTCGTGCCGCTCGACGCTGGGCTCGATCACAGCTTCCCGCGCTACAATCCCAATCCCGAAGACATGGCGATGCTGCACGCGATCCGCGACAAGGTGCTGGAGACGGGCGCCGATATCGGGCTCGGCTTCGACGGCGACGGCGACCGGTGTGGCGTGGTCGACAATGAGGGCCGCGAGATCTTCGCCGACAAGGTGGGCGTGATGCTGGCGCGCGACATGTCGGCCGAGCATCCCGGCGCCCGCTTCGTCGTCGACGTGAAGTCGACCGGCCTTTTCCTCACCGATCCGGTGCTGCAAGCCAATGGCGCCGAGACGGATTACTGGAAGACCGGCCACTCCTATCTCAAGCGGCGCGTCCAGGAACTGGATGCCCTGGCGGGTTTCGAGAAATCCGGCCATTTCTTCCTCAATCCGCCCTATGGCCGTGGCTATGACGACGGCCTTGTGACGGCGATCGCGGTTTGCCGCATGCTCGAGCGCAACCCGGAAAAGAGCATGGCCGATCTCTATCGCGACCTGCCGCTGACATACGGTTCGCCGACCATGTCGCCGCATTGCGACGACGAGGCGAAATACCGGGTCGTCGAGGAGATCGTGCGCACATTCGAAGCCATGGCGGGGCAGGGGGCACCGTTTGCCGGCCAGAAGATCATCGATCTGGTGACGGTCAACGGCGTGCGGGTGACAGTCGACGACGGCACATGGGGGCTGATCCGTGCGTCCTCGAACAAGCCGGAACTGGTCGTCGTGGTCGAGAGCCCGGTCTCCGAAGAACGCAAGCGCGCAATGTTCGACGCGCTCAACGCCGTGCTGGCCGGGCATGGGGAAGTCGGCGAATACAATCAGACCATATAGCGGCACACACTTTCGGGGCGGAACGCGTTTAGGATTTGAGACGGATGGATGCAATTCCTGATATTGTCGAGCCGAAGGATCGGAACGGAGCGGGAAGGGTCATGACACAGCGCATCGTCAGCTTCGTCATGAGCGGCGGCGTCGGATCGCGGCTGTGGCCGCTGTCGCGTGAAGACAACCCGAAGCAGTTCCACGACCTCGCCGGCGACGGTTCGATGCTGGTCAAGACGCTGCGCCGGCTGAAGGCCGGCGGCGAAGGGCAGTGGCCGGTCTATCTGATTGCCTCGGAGCGTCATTCCGAACGCGTGCGCGCCGATATCGGGCCGATCGATCTGGCCGGCGGGGTGCCGATCTTCGAGCCGGTCGGGCGCAACACGGCCGCCGCCGTCGCCGTCGCGGCACTGGAAACGCTCAAGAACCATGGCGACGAGCTGGTGCTGGTCGTGCCGTCCGACCATGAAATCTCGACCGACCGCGATTTCTGGCGCAGCGTCGAGGCCGGCGCGGACGCGGCTTCTGCCGGGCGCATCGTCGTTTTCGGCATCAAGCCGACGCATCCCGAAACCGGCTATGGCTATATCGAGGCCGAAACAGGCGCGGATGGCGAGGATGTGCGTCCCGTGCGGCGCTTCGTCGAAAAACCCGACCTGGCGACGGCCGAAGCGTATCTCAAGTCCGGCGACTTCTTCTGGAACACCGGCATTTTCCTCTTCCGCGCCGGCGCGATGCGCGAGGCTTTTCTCAAGCACCAGCCCGACATCTGGAAGAAGGCCGAAGCCGCCATCGAAGTCGCCACGCGCGATCTTTCGGGCACATACCTGCCGCCGGAACACTATCAGGACATCCAGTCGACCTCGGTCGACTATGCCATCATGGAGCATGTCGCCGACATCGCCATGGTGCCGGCCGGCTTTCGCTGGAACGATCTGGGATCGTGGCAGTCGCTGCTCGATGTGTCGGCGTCCGACGAGAACGGCAATGTCGTCGTCGGCGATGTGGTCGCCATCGATACCGAACATTCATACCTGAGAAGCCAGGGCCGGCTTCTTTCTGTCATCGGCATGAAGGATGTGGCGATCGTTGCGACGGCGGATGCCACCTTCGTCGCTCCGGTGGCCGAGAGCCAGAACGTCAAGAAGATCGTCGAGCAGCTCGAAAAGAGCGGGCGCCTGGAAACCAGGTTCACGCCGTCGCACGACCGCGTGCTGGCGACCGGCGCGCATCGCAGGCGGGTCGAGCACTGGCTGTTCGACGAGACGCTGCCGCTGTGGTCGAAGGCCGGTGTCGACGAGATGCATGGCGGCTTTTACGAGGCGCTGAGTTTTGATGCTCAGCCGCTGATGAAGCCGAAGCGCATGCGCACCATGGCGCGCCAGGTCTACGCTTTCGCCGTCGCCAAATCGCGCGGATGGAACGGCACGGCGGACCGGCTGATCGCTCACGGTATCGACTTCATGGCGCGCCACGGACGCACCGAGCGTGGCGGCTGGGTGCGCACCATGACCGTCGACGGCACGGTGCTCGATCCGGTCGAGGACGCCTATGACCACGCCTGCGTGCTGTTGGCGCTGGCCCATGCCCACAAGGCCGGCAATGGTGACGCGATGCGCCTGGGAGAAGAGACGTTCGCCTTTCTCGACGAGCATCTGGAGGACGAAAGGCTGACGGGCTTCCTGGAGACCTCCGAAGGCTCCGGCCTCAGGCGCTCCAATCCGCATATGCACCTGCTGGAGGCGTTTCTCGCCTGGCACGATGTGACCGGGGAGCGGGCCCATCTGAGGCGCGCCTCGCGCATCATCGACCTCTTCCGCAACTGCTTCTTCGATGCCGACAGCTGGACGCTCGGTGAATATTTCAACGACGACTGGACGCCCGCTAAGGGCGACCAGGGGGTGTGGACCGAGCCCGGACACCATTTCGAATGGGCCTCGCTGCTGGTCGATTTCGCTGCGAGAAGCGGCCAGAGCGACCTGATCCGCTTCGCCCGCAAGCTCTACGCCTCGGCTGTCGCCAACGGCCTCAACCGTGCGACCGAGCTTGCCTATGGCGCGGTGTCGCGCCAGGGCGTGCCGCTCGATCTCATTTCGCGCTCATGGCCCCAATGCGAGGTGATCAAGGCGGCGATCGCACTTGACGGCCAGGACGGGCCGGACCTGAAACCGGAGATCGAGGCGCGCGTCGGCCGGCTCTTCCGCTGGCATATCGACCCGGCGCCGACCGGCCTGTGGATCGACCGCATCGACGACAAGGGCCGCTCGGTGGCCGCCGACGTGCCGGCCAGCATCTTCTACCACATGGTCTGTGCGCTCATGCAGTATCTCGACGCGACGGAAGGGGCGGATCAATAGGGGCTGTCGACGTCGCCCGTCTCGACATAGACCGTCTTGAGCTGCGAGTAGTGGTCGAGCGCGGCGAGCGCGTTTTCCCGTCCCATGCCCGACTGCTTGACGCCGCCGAAGGGGACTTCGACCGGCGTCAGGTTATAGGCATTGATCCAGCAGGTGCCAGCCTGCAGCTCGGCGATCACGCGGTGCGCGCGCGGCAGGTCACGGGTGAACACGCCGGCCGCAAGCCCGAATTCGGTGTCGTTGGCGCGCGCGATCACCTCGTCCTCCCCGGAAAAGGGCAGAACGCTCATCACCGGGCCGAAAATCTCCTCGCGGGCGATACGCATGTCGTCCTTGACGTCGCTGAAGACGGTCGGCTCGACATAGTAGCCGCTTTCCATCCCTTGCAGGCGGGGAACGCCGCCGCCGTAGAGCAGCGTGGCGCCTTCCTGCTTGCCGATCTCGATATAGTCGAGCACCTTTTCGTGCTGTGCATTGTTGATCAGCGGGCCCATCTGGGTCTCCGGATCGAGCGGGTCGCCGATGCGGATCGTCTTGGTGCGCTCGACCAGCCGGTCGAGGAATCGTTGGCGAATGCCGTCCTGCACGAAGACGCGGGTGCCGTTGGAGCAGATCTGGCCGGTCGAATAGAAATTGGCCAGCATGGCGCCGCCGACGGCGTTCTCGATGTCGGCATCGTCGAAGACGATCAGCGGCGACTTGCCGCCCAACTCCATCGTGGCATGTTTCATCTGAGATCCGGCGAGCGCCAGGACCTTCTTGCCGGTCGGCACGGAGCCGGTCAGCGAAACCTTGGCGACGACCGGATGGCCGGTGAGCGCGGCACCGACATCGCCATATCCCTGGACGACGTTGAACAGCCCGTCGGGCAGGCCCGCCTCGGTGTAGATTTCGGCCAGCGCCAGCGCCGATAGCGGCGTGTTCTCCGACGCCTTGAAGACCATGGCGTTGCCCATCGCGAGGGCCGGGGCCGACTTCCAGCCGGCGATCTGGATCGGGTAGTTCCAGGCGCCGATGCCGACGCACACGCCAAGCGGCTCGCGCCGCGTATAGGCGAAGGGGCCGCCGAGATCGACATAATCGCCATGCACGGTCGCCACCGCGCCGCCGAAATATTCGAGTGCCTCGGCCGCCGAGGCCGGGTCGGCGACCAGCGTCTCCTGGATCGCCTTGCCCGTGTCGAGCGTCTCGAGCCGCGCCAGCTCATCATTGCGCTCGCGCAACAGGTCGGAAGCGCGCCTGAGAATGCGGCCGCGCTCCACCGGTCTCAGCCGCGCCCATGTGCCTTGCGCGGCGCGGGCGGCTTCGACGGCCAGTTCGACGATGTTTGGCGTGGCGGCATGCAGCCTGGCAATGACCTCGCCGGTCGCCGGATAGACGACCTCGAGCGGCGCACCGCCTTCGTCCTCGACGAAGCGACCGTTGATGTAGTGGGAGGCTTTGGGTTGGTCTTTCATAGATGCAGTCCTTAATCGCCGGAGGCTTGGAACGCCCCCTCCACCATGCTTCGCATGGTCCCCCTCCCCCGTAAACGGGGGAGGATCAAGCGGCGCACCTGGTTCCTCCCCTGCGAAGCGGGAGAGGGGAACCGCCGAAGGCGGTGGAGGGGGCGGATGGCAGGTTCACCGGTCGCTTTCGCGCCAGCGCGGATTGATCCACGGCTCCTGGTTCGACGGCGCGAGCGGCGTCTTTCCCAGTATGTGATCGGCCGCCTTCTCGCCGGTCATGATCGAGGGGCCGTTGAGATTGCCGTTGGTGATACGCGGGAAGATCGAGGAGTCGGCGACGCGCAGGCCCTCGATGCCGATCACGCGGCATTCGGGATCGACGACGCTCATCGGATCGCTTGCCTCGCCCATGCGGCATGTGCCGCAGGGATGATAGGCGCTTTCGGCATGATCGCGGATGAAGGCGTCGAGCGCCTCGTCACTCTCGACATCGCCGCCCGGCGACAGTTCCTTGCCGCGATAGTCGTCGAAAGCGGCCTGGCCGAAGATCTCGCGGGTCAGCCGGATGCAATGGCGGAAATCGGCCCAGTCGTCGGGATGCGACATGTAGTTGAAGCGGATGACGGGCTTTTCGGACGGGTCGGACGAGCGCAGTGTCACCGCGCCGCGCGATTTCGAGCGCATCGGCCCGACATGGGCCTGGAAGCCATGCGAGTTGGCCGCCGACTTGCCGTCATAGCGGATCGCGGCCGGCAGGAAATGATATTGTATGTCGGGATATTCGACGCCTGCCTTCGAGCGCACGAAGGCGGCTGCCTCGAAATGGTTTGTGGCGCCGAGCCCGGTCTTGAAGAGAAGCCATTCGAGGCCGATCAGGGCCTTGGAAATCGGGTTGAGCACCGAATAGAGCGTGATCGGCTTGGTGGCCTCCTGCTGGATGTAGAGTTCGAGATGATCCTGCAGGTTCTGGCCGACGCCCGGCCGGTCGGCGACGACCTCGATGCCGTGCTCGCGCAGATGCGCCGCCGGTCCGATCCCCGACAGCATCAGGAGTTTAGGCGAGTTGATCGAGGAGGCGGCCACGATCACCTCGCGGTGCGCCTTGACGACCTCGGCCGTCCCGCGCTTTTCGATCTCGACGCCGACGGCGCGCCCATTGTCGATCACGATCTTTCGGGCAAGACCGTTGACGAGCGTCACGTTCTTGCGCTTGAGCGCCGGGCGCAGATAGGCATTGGCCGTCGACCAACGCCGTCCGTTGTGAATGGTCTGCTCCATGGGCCCGAAGCCTTCCTGCTTGGAGCCGTTATAGTCCTGGGTGACTTCGAAGCCGGCCTCGCGGCCTGCCTCGGCGAAAGCCTTGTAGAGCGGGTTCTTCAGCGAGCCGCGCTGCACGTGCAGCGGGCCGTCCGTGCCGCGCCAGCCGGCCTCGCCGCCATGCGCGTGCTCCATGCGCTTGAAATAGGGCAGCACGTCGGCATAGCTCCAGCCGGACGCGCCGGATTCGGCCCAGTGGTCGAAGTCGCGCGCATGGCCGCGCACATAGACCATGCCGTTGATCGAGGAGGAGCCGCCCAGAACCTTGCCGCGCGGGGTGGCCAGCACGCGCCCGCCGAGATGCGGTTCGGGTTCGCTGGCGTAGCCCCAGTCGTAGCGGCTCATATTCATCGGAAAGGAGAGCGCCGACGGCATCTGGATGAAGGGGCCGATATCGGTACCGCCATATTCGATGACGATCACGCTGTGCTTTCCATCCTCGGAAAGCCGGTAGGCGAGGGCGGAGCCGGCGGAACCGGATCCGACGATGACATAATCGGCTTCAAGCATTTGTGACATGCCTCATAAATCGGCGCGCGGATTCATGCCGCGCACTCCGGTGTTATTCCCCGCGCGGGAAGCGCTTGTTTTCTTCCAGCACTTTCAGGTCCATGTGGTTGCGCATGTAGCGTTCCGAAGCCTGTTGCAGCGGCTGGAAATCCCAAGGGTAGTAGGCGCCGTTCCTGAGCGCCGGATAGACCACCCAACGCCGCGCCTGGCTTTCGCGCACCGCCGCGTCGAAGGCGCCCATGTCCCAGCGCCCGCGCATCATGGCGGTGAAGCGGGCGAGCGTGTCGGCATGGGCCGGGTCGGCGGCCAGATTTGTCAACTCGTTGGGATCGGAATCGAGATCGAAGAGCTGCGGCGGGTCGATCTCGCAATGGACGAACTTGTAGCGACCGTCGCGGATGGCGACGAGCGGTGCGTAGGATCCTTCTGCGGCATATTCCATCAGCACCGGCGCCGTTCGTGTTTCACCGTTCATCTGCGGCACGAGCGACTGCCCGTCCGTCCACGGCATGATGGCTGAAAGATCGATACCTGCGAGGTCGCACAGCGTCGGCAGGATATCGAGATTGGAGACGGGCGTATCGACGAGGCCGGACGCGATGCCCTTGCCGGCAACCATCAGCGGCACGCGCGCCGAACCTTCCAGGAAGCTCATCTTGAACCACAGGCCGCGCTCGCCGAGCATGTCGCCATGATCGGAGCAGAACAGGATGATCGTGTCGTCGAGCATGCGCGTGCGCTCGAGCGTGTCGATCAGCTCGCCCACCTTGTCGTCGAGATAGGAGATATTGGCGAAGTAGCCGCGCCGCGCCCGGCGGACATTCTCCGGCTTGATGTCGAAGGCGGTGTAGTCGTTTGCGAGATAGAGACGCTTTGAGTGCGGGTCCTGGTCTTCGAAGGCGACGGCCGGGATTTCGGGCTCCAGCGCCGGGCAATCCTCGTAGAGGTCCCAATATTTGCGCCGTGCAACATAGGGATCGTGCGGGTGGGTGAAGGATACGGTCAGACACCAGGGCCGGCTCTCGGCATCGTCAGACGCGCGCGCATGGTCATAGAGCTTCTGGACGGCGTGGAAGCAGACTTCGTCGTCATACTCCATCTGATTGGAAATCTCGGCCACGCCGGCGCCGGTGACCGAGCCGAGATTGTGATACCACCAGTCGATGCGCTCGCCGGGCTTGCGGTAGTCCGGGGTCCAGCCGAAATCGGCCGGATAGACGTCCGTGGTCAGGCGCTCCTCGAATCCGTGCAACTGGTCAGGGCCGACGAAATGCATCTTGCCCGACAGGCAGGTCGCGTAGCCGGCGGCGCGCAGATGATGGGCATAGGTTGGGATTGACGAGGCGAACTCGGCCGCGTTGTCGTAGACGTCGGTGCGCGAGGGCAATTGCCCGCTCATGAAGGAGGCGCGGCCCGGCGCGCAGAGCGGCGAGGCGGTATAGTTGTTGGCGAAACGGACCGATCGCGCGGCCAGCGCCTTCAGGTGCGGGGTGTGCAGAAAATCGGCCGGCCCGTCGGGAAACAGCGTGCCGTTGAGCTGGTCGACCATGATGATGAGGATGTTGGGACGTCTCGTCATTGCTGCTCCCCCGATTGCTTGAGTTTGGTTTCCAGATAATCCTCGACCAGTGCCACGGCGCTCGCGGGGTTGGGTGGGCCTTCCTTCAGCGCGCGGCGGATATAGAGCCCGTCGATGAGGGCGGCGATGCCCTCGGCCGTGCGCACGGCCTCGCCGCGCGGCATAAGCTGCGTCAGCGCGCTCAAGAGGTTGGAGTGCAGCCGGTGCGCGTAGATGCGCAGAAGGCGCCGAAGCGCCGCCGATCGCTGCGCCTCGACATAGAAGGCGAGCCAGGCGGCAATGATCTCGGCGCGAAACTGCGCATCGGAAAAACTGACCGCGATGACGGCTGAAACGCGTGCCCTGGACGAGCCTGCCGCGGCCAGAGCCTTGCGGCAATCCGCACCGAGTTCGGTCAGGATATGGCGCATCGTGGCGTGCAGGAGATCGTCCTTGGCGCCGAAATAATGATGAGCCAGCGCCGAGGACACGCCCGCCAGGCGCGCGATCTCCGACATTGTGACGTCGAGCGAGCCGCGTTCGCCGATGGCGGCGATCGCGGCGTTGATGAGCGCCTTGCGGCGCAATGGCTCCATTCCGACCTTGGGCATGCTCTCGATATAATGTTGATTGATGCATCAATCAATAAAAATCGAAATCCCCACGCGGCCGATTTTTATGTGCCCGCGACCGGGCTGCCGGCATTTGCTGCGGCATCTTGCATTCCAATGGCCTTTAGATATGTTCATTCTTGAACAATATGTTGCCGCGGCCGGACTTTCCGCTAAAGTGGCTGGCTGCAGAACCCACGGAGGAAAATCATGTCCGCATCGATCGTCGGCTGGGCCCATTCGCCTTTCGGCAAGCTGGAAGAGGAGACGCTGGAAGGGCTGATCACGCGCGTGGCCGGCGACGCACTGGACCATGCAGGCATCGGCCCCGACGATGTCGACGAGATCGTGCTCGGGCATTTCAACGCCGGCTTCTCGCCGCAGGATTTCACCGCCAGCCTGGTGCTCCAGGCCGACGACCGGCTGCGCTTCAAGCCGGCAACGCGGGTGGAAAACGCCTGCGCCACCGGTTCGGCCGCCGTGCGCCAGGGTTTGCGCGCGATCGATGCCGGCGCCGCGCGGATCGTGCTCGTGGTCGGTGCGGAGCAGATGACGAAGACGCCGGGCCCGGAGATCGGCAAGAACCTCTTGAAGGCGTCCTACCTGCCGGAAGAGGGCGACACGCCGGGCGGTTTCGCCGGAGTTTTCGGCAAGATCGCCGGCGCCTATTTCCAGCGCTACGGCGATCAGTCCGACGCGTTGGCGCGGATTGCCGCAAAGAACCACAAGAACGGCGTGGACAATCCTTATGCCCAGATGCGCAAGGATCTGGGCTATGATTTCTGCCGCCAGGAAAGTGAAAAGAACCCCTACGTCGCCGGGCCGCTCAAGCGCACCGACTGCTCGCTCGTTTCCGACGGTGCGGCGGCAATCGTGCTTGCCGACACCGAAACCGCGCTGTCGATGCGCCGTGCCGTGGCCTTCCGCGCCAATGAGCATGTGCAGGACTTCCTGCCCATGTCGAAGCGCGACATCCTGCAATTCGAAGGCTGTGGCGAAGGCTGGAAGCGGGCGCTCGCCAAGGCGCGGCTCAAGATCGACGACTTGTCCTTCGTCGAGACGCATGACTGCTTCACGATCGCCGAACTGATCGAATATGAGGCGATGGGACTGGCCAAACCCGGCGAGGGCGCCAAGATCGCGCTCGAAGGGCAGACCGAGAAGACCGGGCGTCTGCCGGTCAATCCGTCGGGCGGGCTGAAGGCCAAGGGCCATCCGATCGGTGCAACGGGGGTGTCGATGCATGCCCTGACAGCCATGCAACTGACAGGTGAGGCCGGCGGCATCCAGGTGCCGGAGGCGACGCTTGGCGGCATCTTCAACATGGGCGGCGCCGCGGTCGCCAACTATGTTTCGATCCTCGAACGGATCAAATGAGACAGGCGGCAGTCGTCACGGGCGGCGCATCGGGCATCGGACTGGCCGTTGCCGAGCGCCTGCTCGACGACGGCTGGCCGGTTGCGCTGCTCGATGCCAATGAGGATGCCCTGACCGTGGCCGAGGACATGCTGGCGGGCGAGGACGCCATATTCCTGTCCATGGACGTGACCGACGAGGACGAGGTGGCGACGGCCTTCGACGCGGTGGTCGACCGGGTCGGCCTGATCGGCGGTCTGGTGAACTCGGCCGGCGTGGCACGCGACGTCGCGGCCATGGAGACCAGCGCCGAACTGTTCCGCTATGTGCTCGATGTCAATCTCGTCGGCTCCTTCATCTGCGCCAGAGCAGCCGTAGAGCGGCGCAGCGATACGCTGTCGATCGTCAATATCGGCTCCGTCTCGGGGTTGCGCGCCAATGCCGGACGGGTAGCCTATGGCGCGGCCAAGGCCGGCGTGAAGCTGATGTCGGAAGTCATGGCGGTTGAACTCGGACACCAAAATGTGCGGGTCAACTGCGTCGCGCCGGGAGCCATCGAAACGCCGATGGTGGCACGGCTCCATGACGAAGAGGACCGGCGGCAATGGACACAGCGCACGCCGCTGCACCGCTATGGAAAACCGGACGACGTGGCGGCGATGGTCGCCTTTCTGCTTTCGCCGGAGGCGGCCTATGTCAACGGCCAGACGGTCGCCGTGGACGGCGGATTCCTGGCCGCCGGCATCATGCGTCCGGATTGAGACGCCAAGCGGTGGAGACTTTGCCCGGTGCGCCATTATCTTCAAATGAACGCGGCTCGATGCTTGCAGATGCAGGAAAGCGTCCGCATTGCGATCGTCGCGGGTGAACAGATCCGGAGGGATGCCGAGAATGCTACTGGCAATTGAGCAGGGCAACACCAACAGCATGTTTGCCGTCCATGACGGGACAAACTGGATTGCCCAGTGGCGCAGCGCGACCGAACCCAACCGCACCGCCGACGAATATGCCGTGTGGCTGGCGCAGCTTGTCGCCATGGTCGGCCTCGAGCTGGGTGAACTCGATGCCTGCATCGTCTCTAGCGTCGTGCCGCAATCAGTCTTCAACCTGCGCAACCTCTCGCGGCGCTATCTGGGTGTGGAGCCGCTGATCATCGGGGAGAATGTCGACCTCGCCATTCCCGTGCGCGTCTCCAAGCCGTCCGAGGTGGGTGCCGACCGCATCGTCAACGCCATTGGCGCGCATATCTGCTATCCCGGGCCGCTTATCGTGGTCGACAGCGGAACCGCGACGACGATCGATGTGGTCGCCGCCGACGGCGGTTTCGAGGGTGGGGCCATCGCTCCCGGCATCCATCTGTCCGTCGAGGCGCTGCATTCGGCGGCGGCGAAACTGCCGCGCGTGGCGCTGAAGAAGCCGGATCGGGTCGTCGGCAACGATACGGTCAGCGCGATGCAATCGGGTGTCTTCTGGGGCTACATCGCATTGGTCGAGGGCATGATCACGCGCATCAAGGCCGAGCGTCAGGAAGACATGACGGTCGTCGCGACGGGCGGCATTGCGGCGCTCTTTCACGATGCGACGGACGTGATTCACCATTTCGATCCGGACGTCACGATCCGCGGGCTTCTGGAGCTCTATCGGAGAAACAGCGGCAGTCGCCCATAGGCGGGGATCTTGAGCGCCGGCCTGGCGAAGTCGATGCCGGCAACCAGGCCGAACAGGTGGATCTCGAAGCCCGAGCGTGCGCCCGCGGCAAATCCCATCAATCCGCCCAATGTGGCGTGGATGTCGCGCCAATCGGGGGCCAGATCGACTGCGGCAAAACCGGGCGCGAAATCGCGCCCGGTTGCATTGGAGGGTGCGACGACGTCGATTTCGGGCACCTGGCGCAACACATGGGCGACGAAGCTGTTCGAGTTCGGTCCCGGCCAGATGTAATAATCGCCGCGCCTCGAATAGGGATAGGAGGCGATCGCCGCCTCGATCCGGGGAATGAGGGCCGCGGCCGCATCGCCTTCCAGGGCATGCACGATCTCGGGCGTGTTGGAATACCAGCGGGCGTCGGGGGTGTAGGCATTGCGCCTGACGGGGCTGCCCCATCCGACCTTGTCGTAGCGTTCATAGGGGCAGTTGCAGGCCCGTTTGAAGACGATCCAGCTATGGACGGATATGGCGCCCTTCATGCCGCCGGTCCGCGCTGCCATCAGGTAGACGGCGGCGTCCGGGTGGGCTGCAGCAGGCGGCAGCACGCCGCTGGCCGACCAGTCGGCGGTGCTCCAGGAGGAGGGCCGCTCCAGCATGCCCCACCACGCCGCCGTCGCCAGGGTGGGCAAAATGAAGACGATCGCGACGAACAGCGCCAGAATTTTGAGCGCGCGGCGCAGTGAAAAGCCTTTGCGTTGCATGGCCCAACCGAATAGTTGCTGGTCGATGAACGGCAATGCAATTTTCGGTGATGGAATGGAAAATCCTGTTCTCGTCGAAGTCCTGCGCGGCGATATCGTGGAAAGCCGCCATCGCGGTGCTGTGGCGGTGATCGATGCCGAGGGATCTGTCGTCGCGGCGCTTGGCGACATCGAGCGTCCGGTCTTGCCGCGTTCTGCGGTCAAGGCGATCCAGGCCCTGCCGCTGGTGGAAAGCGGGGCGGCGGATGCCTTTGGCTTCGGCGACAAGGAGCTTGCGCTGGCCTGTGCGTCGCATTCCGGCGAGCCCGAGCACGCCACACTCGCTGCGGCGATGCTGGCGCGGGCGGGTCTTGGCGGCGAGGCGCTGGAATGCGGGTCGCACTGGCCGCTCGGCGAGACCGCCACGCTTGAGCTCGCAAGGGCGGGGAAGACGCCGACACCGCTGCACAACAATTGCTCGGGAAAACATGCCGGCTTCATATGCGCCTGCTGCCACATGGAACTCGACCATCGCGGCTATGTGGAGGCCGCTCATCCCTACCAGATGATGATCCGCGATGCGATGGAGGTCGTCACAGGTGCGCCGCACGGGGCCGAAAACCATGCCATCGACGGCTGCTCGATCCCGACCTATTCCGTGCCCTTGCGGGCGCTGGCGCAGGGTTTCGCGCGCATGGCGACGGGGCACGGGTTCGGGCCGGTGCGTGCCAGCGCGGCGCACCGGCTGTTCGGCGCATGCATGGCCGAGCCTTTTTACGTCGCCGGATCGGACCGTGCCGATACGAAGATCATGCAGGCGGGCGGCGGCCGCGTCTTCGTCAAGACCGGGGCGGAGGGCGTATACTGCGCGGCTTTGCCGGCGCTCGGCCTCGGCATCGCGCTCAAATGCGACGATGGCGCGACACGGGCTTCGGAGGTGATGGTGGCAAAGGTGCTGGCGGATCTCATTCGCCGGTCGCAGCCGGACTTGTCATCGCGGCTCGATGGACTGACGCATGCGGCCGTCGTCAGCCGAAAAGGCGTGAATGTGGGCTCCATCCGTGTCACCAAGAGCCTCGCCGTGCCCGGTGCTGGCTGAAGCGTCGACCCATAGTGGTAGGCACGGCAGGGCCGACATCATTTCAGATAGCCGGCATGCGGCTTGCCGGAGGCACGTCGGCGGATTAGCATCGCTCGATGAGCAGGGCTTTCACACGCGAAGACGACAGCGACGGCGGGCTGAACGACATCGGCGAACGGCCGGTCAGCCGTCACCGCAATCTCGTGACGCGCGAGGGGCTGCAGAAGATCGACGCCGAACTGGCCACGTTACATGAACGGCTTGCCAGGGCGGAAGCGGCGAGTGACCGCCAGGACATCGCCCTGGTCGCGCGCGACCTTCGCTACTGGACGGCGCGCCGGGAAACGGCGGAAGTGTCGGTGCCCGAGGCCGGCAGCACGGTCGTGCGTTTCGGCATGACGGTGACGATCGAGAACGAGGACGGCAAGCGCAACGTCTGGAAGATCGTCGGCGAGGACGAGGCCGATGCCGCGCACGGCATGATCTCGCATGTCTCGCCGATGGCCCAGGCGCTGTTCGGCAAGGCCGTTGGCGACCTGGTGACCGTCGGCGACCACGAATGGGAAATCGTGGAACTGAAGGCTGGTGCGTGAGCGCCTGGCGCTAGCGCGCGTTCGCTTCAAACGGAAACGTTTGAAGCAAAGATATGCGCGCCAGATCAATATGTTGGAGCATGTACCTTTCGCTCAAACGATTCCGCTTGAGCGGGACATGCTCTATCCTATTCGATGGGCACCGCGAAATCACGGAAGAAGGCGGCCGCGCCTTCTTCGTCGATCTCGCCTGCGGCGACTCCCATCACGAAGCTGTAAAGGGTTCCGTCGTCGGCAGTCAGTTCATAGCCATTGAGGATGAGAAACGCGCCGGCGGCAACGATTGCCGTCCGCTTGTTGCCGTCAACAAAGGCATGATTGCGGGCAAGGCCGAACAGATAGGCGGCGGCAAGATCCTGCACTTCAGGTTCACCATAAGCGGCCTTGTTCTCCGCACGGGCAAGCGCTGATTCCAGTGCGTTGTCGTCGCGGATTCCAGACGCGCCGCCGTGTCGACGCAATTGTTCGCCGTGCATCGCCTCGACGGCGCTTCGCGATAGAAACCGCCAGCTCATTCGGCCAGCTTCTGCAGAGCGACCTTGTACTTGTCCATGACCTTGCGCGCCGCTTCCATCTGGCTTTCAAAACTGTCGTCCTTGACTTTGAGGCCAATGGTGTCCGGAGCGTCCACAAGCTCCAGCGTGTCGCCTGCCTTGAGGTTGTGCCGCTCCAGCACCTCTTTCGGGATGATGATGCCTTCGGAATTGCCGATCTTGCGAACCGTGACGTTCATGCTCGCCTCCTTGATGTTATAACTTGAGGTATAACATGCAACGGCGTGGCCGGCAAGGAATCGTGCTGAGGCGGCGGCGCAGGAACCTCGACCGGTTGCGGCGTCAACCCGCAAGCAGCCGGTCGACGAGGTCCTCGGCGGCCTCCGGTATCACCGTGCCGGGTGGGAATATGGCGGTCGCCCCGGCCTTGAGGACGGCATTGAAATCATCGGGCGGAATAACCCCGCCGGCAACGATCATGATATCGCCTCGGCCAAGCTTCTCGAGCGCCTCGTTGAGTTCGGGCACGAGGGTGAGGTGCCCGGCGGCAAGAGAGGAGGCACCGACGACGTGCACGTCGTTCTCGGCGGCGAGTTTTGCGATTTCCTCCGGCGTCTGGAACATGGCCCCGACGGTCACGTCGAAGCCGAGATCGGCAAAGGCGGTGGCGATCACCTTCTGGCCGCGGTCGTGGCCGTCCTGGCCCATCTTGGCGATCAGAATGCGCGGCGCGCCGCCGGTCTTCTTGCGGAAGGCATCGACCTTTTCCTGGACGCGCGCGACAGCGGGCACATCGCCCAGCTCCTTGCGGTAGACGCCCTTGATCGTCTGCACGGAGGCGACGTGCCGGCCGAACACCTTTTCCATCGCCAGCGACATCTCGCCGACCGTGGCGCCGGCACGCGCCGCATTGACGCAGAATTCGAGCAGATTGGCGTTGCCGCGTGCTGCCTCGGTGAGCGCTGAAAGCGCGCTCTCGACGGCGTTGACGTCGCGGGTTCCCTTGAGCTGCTGCAGCTTGGCGAGCTGGCGCGCGCGCACCTCGGCATTGTCGACCTTGAGGACGTCGACTTCCAGATCCTGCTCGGGTCTGAACGCATTGACGCCGACAAGGGTCTGTTGGCCGGAATCGATGCGCGCCTGCGTTCGTGCCGCGGCCTCCTCGATGTGCATCTTCGGAATGCCCTTTTCGATGGCGGCGGCCATGCCGCCATACGATTCCACCTCCTCGATATGCTGCAATGCGCGCGCGGCGAGGTCGTGCGTCAGGCGTTCGACATAGGCCGAGCCGCCCCACGGGTCGATCGTGCGCGTGGTGCCGGACTCGGTTTGCAGAATGATCTGCGTGTTGCGCGCGATGCGGGCCGAATGGTCGGTCGGCAGGGCCAGCGCCTCGTCGAAGGCGTTGGTGTGCAGCGATTGCGTGTGCCCCTGGGTTGCGGCCATCGCCTCGATCATGGTGCGCACGATGTTGTTGTAGGGATCCTGCGCGGTCAGCGACCAGCCCGAGGTCTGGCAATGGGCGCGCAGCGACAGCGAGCGTTCCTTCTTCGGCGCAAAATTGCGCTCCATCAGGAGAGCCCACAGGAGCCGACCGGCGCGCAACTTGGCGACTTCCATGAAGAAGTTCATGCCGGCATTCCAGAAGAAGGACAGCCGCGGCGCGAAGCTGTCGACGTCGAGGCCTGCGGCGATCCCGGCGCGCACATAATCGATGCCGTCGGCGATCGTGTAGGCGAGCTCGAGATCGACCGTCGCCCCGGCCTCCTGGATATGGTAGCCGGAGATCGAGATCGAATTGAACTTCGGCATGCGCTGCGACGTGTAGGCGAAGATGTCGGAGATGATCCGCATCGACGGCTTGGGCGGATAGATATAGGTGTTGCGGACCATGAACTCCTTCAGAATGTCGTTCTGAATGGTCCCGGCGAGATCGGCCTCGGCCACACCCTGTTCCTCGCCGGCCACGATGTAGAGCGCCATGATCGGCAATACCGCGCCGTTCATGGTCATCGACACGGTCATCTTGTCGAGCGGGATGCCGTCGAAGAGCTGACGCATGTCGAGAATGGAATCGATCGCCACGCCGGCCATGCCGACATCGCCCGCGACCCGCGGATGGTCGCTGTCATAGCCGCGATGAGTGGCAAGGTCGAACGCCACAGACAAGCCCTTCTGACCGGCGGCGAGGTTGCGCCGGTAAAAGGCGTTCGATTCCTCGGCCGTCGAGAACCCCGCATATTGCCGGATCGTCCATGGCTGCTGGACATACATGGTCGGATAGGGGCCGCGCAGAAAGGGCGCAATGCCGGGATAGCTGTCCAGGAAAGGCAGGTCGGCGAGGTCCGCCTCACTGTAGGAACGCTTGACGCGGATGCCTTCGGGCGTTGCCCAGTCGCGGGCCTCGTTCGCCAGATCGTCACTGTCGGGCGACTGCCAGGCAAGCTTGTTGAAATCCGGGATCATGCGTCACCACCGGCCAATTCGTCGTCGCGCATGGCGGCCAATTGCTCGCAGAACATGACGCCATCCTGGGGTATCGGTCGGCGGGGCGCGGCAAGGCTCGCGACCGTACGCTCCGTTTCGGCAGGATATACCGTCGTGCCGACAATGCTGCGCCGGCCGTTGCGCAGCGCTTCAGCCCGTTCGTCGCGTGCGCTGCGGACGCGTTGCTGGAATTTGCCCTCGGCTAGGCTGTACAGAATGCCGCCCTCGGCCTCGATGACCTGGAATTCGCGCCATGCCGCGCGGCACAGCGCGTCGGTCAACTCTTCGACGCCGCCTGCTCCGGCCGCCGGGTCGCCGACGAAGTCGATATGGCTCTCCTGAGCCAGGACGAGGTGCGTGTTGCGGGCGATGCGCCGCGCGAATGCGTCGGGCAGGCCGTGGGCATAGGTGTGCGGCAGGACCGATATCGCGTCCGCGCCGCCACAGGCAGCGGCAAACACCGCGATGGTGGAGCGCAGGATGTTGGTCTCGGGATCCTTCTCGGCCAGCATGCGCCACGAGGTCTCGGCGTGAATGCGTGCCGGCGACGGCTCGATGGAGCAGGCTTCCTGAACGCGCGTCCAAAGCCGCCTCAGCGCGCGCAGCTTGGCCATGGTCAGGAACTGGTCCTGGGTGGCCGCCGTCGCGAAGCCGATATGCGGCGCGGCGTAGATGAGCGGCTGCCTGGCCATTTCGAACATGCGCAGATGCGAGGCGGCCGAGGCGATCATGAAGCCCAGTTCCTGCGCCTCGGTGGCGCCGGCATTGTGGCAGACCCGCCCGTCGGCCTCCAGAAGAACGCCGGGAACGCCGAGCGCGAAGAAATGCGCCAGTGATTGCGGCATCGAGGCCAGCAGCGCCTCGATCGACATGCGCAGCCGCCCGGTGCCGGCAAAAAGCGCCGCCGGATCGATGCCGAACGACAATGTCAACCGCCCCGGATCGGCCCGCCGCTCGGTCAGATGGGCGACCAGCCATTCGAGCGACAAGCGGCTCGTCGGATGCGTATCGATGCGCAGATGCAGCTTGTTGAGCGGCAGGTCCTTCAGCACCTGCGCCACGGCGTCCTGTGTCGCCGGCAGGCCGAAGCCGAATGCGTTGGGCGCGCCTTCGAAGACGAGCGACAGCCCCGTGGCGCCGTTGGCGATGTCGTCGGCCGCCTGGAGGCTGGCGCGCGCCAGGTCGGGGTCGTCGACGCGCTGCACCGAGTGCCACATGGAACCGGGCTGGGCGCGGTGCTGCGGCCGGGGATCGTGGAGACGTTCGTAGAGCGGATCGATGCGGATGCCGTCGTCGCTGTAGGAAACCAGCGCCTCGTCAAAAGACGTTCCCTTGAGCGCCTTCGTCGCCAGTGCCAGCCATTCCTCGCGGCTTGGCGCCGGGAATCGAGAGCTATCGATCAGATTGCTTTCCATCATCTGTCCGCAGTGAAAGGAGCATGCCCACCAGTCATGACTTTAAGGCCGTTGTCCGTGCGCGGCAACATGACTGCCGGGCAGGCCCGCCCTTTCCGGCGCGCGCCGACGGGAGTGTTGCAGCCAAACCTCAGACGGGCCGGACCGTACGGTCCGCAGCTCTCCGCCGTTCGACATGGTTTCATTTCGCTTCTCCCGCGGCAATCCCGGCTACCATCGGATACAGTCTGGCGGCGGGCCCGGCAACTGGCCTTTGGTCCAATCGATGCAACACCGTTGTGAGACACGGATGCGGCGATTATAGGTTGACCCAGGATGTGGACGCCTGCGGGCTGCCGCGACAATGGATTGGAGGGTGACATATGGGGGGTGACGACAGCCTCTTCCTCGGAGCAAGCCGCACGCCTGACGACGCTTACCAGAGGCCCGAGGAACTGCTTTACAAATATGCCAATCGCCATGGCCTCGTCACCGGCGCCACCGGCACTGGCAAGACGGTGTCGCTGCAGGTGCTCGCCGAGGGGTTCTCCAAAGCCGGCGTCCCGGTCTTCTGTGCCGACATCAAGGGCGACCTCTCCGGCATCTCGATGGCCGGCGAGGCCAAGGATTTCCTGCTCAAACGTGCCGAGGCGGTGCGGCTCGATCCATACGAGTTCGAGCAGTTTCCAGTCATCTTCTGGGATCTTTTCGGCGAACAAGGCCACCCCGTTCGCACGACCATAACGCAGATGGGGCCGCTACTCCTGTCGCGGCTGATGAACCTGTCGGACGCCCAGGAAGGGGTGCTCAACATCGCCTTTCGCATCGCCGACGAGGAGGGGATGCTGCTGCTCAACATGAAGGACCTGCAGGCGATGCTGGTCAATCTGGCCGAACGTGCCGACGAGATTTCGGCGCGCTACGGCAATGTCTCCAAGCAGTCGGTCGGCGCCATCCAGCGCTCCCTCCTGGTGCTGGAGCAGCAGGGCGGCGATCATTTCTTCGGCGAGCCGTCGCTGCATATCAAGGACATCATGCGTACGACGAAGGACGGACGCGGCGCCATCAACGTGCTTGCCGCCGACAAGCTGATGATGAATCCGCGCCTCTACGCGACCTTCCTGTTGTGGCTTCTGTCGGAACTGTTCGAGGTCCTGCCGGAGATCGGCGATCCGGAGCGGCCGAAGCTGGTCTTCTTCTTCGACGAGGCGCATCTCTTGTTCGACGAGGCGCCCAAGATCCTCATCGACCGCGTGGAGCAGGTGGTTCGCCTGATCCGCTCCAAGGGCGTCGGCGTCTATTTCGTGACGCAGAACCCGCTGGACGTGCCCGAGACCGTGCTGGCGCAATTGGGCAACCGGGTGCAGCACGCGCTGCGCGCCTATACCCCACCCGAGCAGAAGGCGGTCAAGACGGCAGCCGATACCTTCCGCCCCAACCCCGATTTCGACTGCGCCGATGCAATCACCCAGCTCGGTGTTGGCGAGGCGCTCGTGTCCACCCTCGAGGAAAAGGGTGTGCCGTCGATGGTCCAGCGCACGCTCATCAGGCCGCCGTCATCGCGTTTGGGCGCGATCACCGAGGCCGAGCGTCAGGAAATCATGAAAATCAGTCCCGTCGCCGGACGGTATGACGAGGCCGTCGACCGGGAGTCCGCGTTCGAGATCCTGCGCAAGCGGACCGAAGACGCGGCGCAGGCACACCAGGAAGCCACACAGGAGCAGCCGGCGGGCGAGCGCTCGCGCTGGACCCTGCCGGATTTCGACGAGGATTACGAGAAGCGCATGGGCCGCACGACAAGCCGGTCCAGGACGACGTCCAGCCGCTCGCGGAGCTCCGGCCGCCAGTCGGTCACCGAGGCGACCATCAAATCCGTGGCCCGATCGATGGGCACGTCGCTCGGCCGGGCGATCGTGCGCGGTATCCTGGGCAGCCTGAAACGGTGAAGCGGACCGGAGCGGGCGGCTTCTTGTGCCGCCCGCCTGCCAATCTTCAGTAGACGACGATGGGCGTCTTGTTGGGAACGCGGCTGTAGAGGTCGATGACGTCCTGATTGACCATCCGTACGCAACCGGAGGACACCGATTTGCCGATGGTCCACCATTCGGGAGAGCCGTGGACACGGTAGAGCGTGTCCTTGCCGTCCTGGAAGATGTAGAGTGCGCGGGCGCCAAGAGGGTTTTTCAGGCCGGGCGCCATGCCGCCATTGCGCACGCTGTATTTCTCCAGATCAGGCGAGCGCGCGATCATCTCGTCCGGCGGCGTCCATGTCGGCCAGGGCCGCTTCCACTGGATGAGGGCGCGGCCCGACCATTCGAAGCCGGCGCGTCCCAGGCCCACGCCATAGCGAATGGCCTGGCCGGATTCGCGCACGAGGTAGAGGTAGTGATTGGACGTGTCGACGACGACCGAGCCCGGCCGCTCGCCGGTCGGGTCGGTCACGATCTGGCGCAGAAACTGTTCCTCGATCTTTTGCACCGGCACCGGCGGTATCTCGAAGCCGCCATCGGCAACCGGGCCGTACATTGTCCTGTACCCGGCCATCGATTCATCGATGTGCAGATCGGACGGCGTTTTCGTTCCCGACGCGGGCCCCGACGGCTCGCCCAGCGTGGTGCAGGATGCCAGCGATGCGGAGGCCGCGCCGGCAATGGACGCTCGAAGAAAGGCGCGCCGGTCGAGGCGCGCGTGAAAAGCAGAACTGGTGGACATTCTAACCTGTAACCCAAGACATTGAACCCGATGCGCCGCCGAGATGCCGGGAGCGCCCCCTCCCGCAGGATGCGATAGGCGTTTCCAATTCTGGCTGCAGGGTGATGAAAGAATGGCAAAGGCGTGACTGCGCCGCCCTGTGACATTCACGCAACAGCGGCGCCCACCGCGGCTGCGCGTCAGGAGGCCTTCAGAATACCGTTGAGGGAGGGCAGGATGAGCCCGGGCGGGTAGTCGCGATACTCGTCCGGCTGGTCGGTGCGGTTGATCCAGACGGTGCGGAAGCCGAATTTCGTCGCCCCGGCAACGTCCCAGCGATTGGATGACTGGAACGAGACCGCATCGGGATAGAGTCGCCAGGCCGTGGTCACGAGGTCGTAGACGGCCGGATCGGTCTTGAACCTGCCGATCGCATCGACGGAAAAGATGTCGTCGAGCACGATGTCGAGGCCGGCCGACTTCGCTGCGGCCTCCAGCATGGCGGGCGAGCCGTTGGAAAGGATCGCCAGGCGTGCGCCATCGGCCTTGAGCGCCTTGAGGACGGCCGGAACCTCGGGATAGCAGTCGAGCTTCCAGTAGGCGTCGAGCAGGTCGGCGCGCAGGCTCCTGTCGGCCGAGGGGACCTTGTCGAAGGCGAAGTCGAGCGCCTGCACGGTCAATTCCCAGAAATCGAGATAGGCGCCCATCATCGACCGGGTCCAGGAATATTCGAGCTGCTTGGCGCGCCAGATCTCCGACAGCGCCTGTCCCTCGGGACCGATCCCGGCGGCGTGACGGCGCACGGCCGCATGCACGTCGAACAACGTGCCGTAAGCGTCGAATATGTATGCTGCGTGATGCATCGGCACCGAACCCCTTCGAGACGAGTTGATCGAAAGAGCGGGATGCGGTCAAGTGGTGCTCTGGCGTAAGAAATTTCGTTCCGCAGGCGATTGACGCATGCCGGCGAAAGTCTATCCATAGGCGCCCATCAATCAGGGATGCAGACAATGGCTGTGGACACATCGGCGGATTCGACCACCTGGACCTATCTCGACGGGGATTGGCACGAGGGCAATGTCGCGATCGTGGGGCCGCGCAGTCACGTCATGTGGCTCGGATCGAGCGTGTTCGACGGCGCGCGCTGGTTCGATGGCGTGGCGCCCGACCTCGACCGGCACAGCGCGCGGGTCAACGATTCCGCGATTGCGCTGGGGCTCAAGCCGACCATGAGCGTCGACGAGATCGTCGGTCTGACGCGTGACGGGCTGCAGAAGTTCGACGGCAAGACCGCCGTTTATATCCGGCCGATGTACTGGGCCGAGCACGGCGGCTATATGGGCGTTCCGGCCGATCCCGCCTCGACGCGTTTCTGCCTCTGCCTCTACGAGGCGCCGATGATCGCGCCGTCGGGCTTTTCGGTGAGCGTTTCCCCGTTCCGCCGACCGACGATCGAGACGATGCCGACCAATGCCAAGGCGGGCTGCCTTTACCCCAACAATGCGCGCGCCATCGTCGAAGCCAAGTCGCGCGGCTTCGACAATGCGCTTGTGCTCGACATGCTGGGCAACGTCGCCGAGACGGGCACGTCGAATATTTTCATGGTCAAGGACGGCGTTGTCTTCACCCCGTCACCCAACGGCACCTTCCTGTCGGGCATCACCCGGTCGCGCACCATCAGCCTGCTCAAGGACGCCGGCATCGAGACGGTGGAAAAGACGCTGAGCGTTCGCGACTTTCTTTATGCCGACGAAATCTTCTCGACAGGCAACCACTCCAAGGTGGTTCCCGTTATCCGCATCGAGGACCGCGAACTGCAGCCGGGACCGGTGGCCAGAAAGGCGCGCGACCTTTACCTGGAGTGGGCTCATTCGCTCGCCGCCTGACAAGGCGGGGGTTGAATGAAGGATCACAGGCATAGCCGGTGTTGCGGCGCTACGCCGAGCACCTATCTTGTGCGGTGTACCGCATTGATTTTCAACGAGGGAGAATGACCCGATGGCTTTTGAACTGCCCGACCTGCCGTATGATTACGAAGCGCTTCAGCCTTACATGTCCAAGGAGACGCTCGAATATCATCACGACAAGCACCACAAGGCCTATGTCGACAACGGCAACAAGCTCGCCGCCGAGGCCGGCATGGAAGGAAAGTCGCTCGAGGAGATCGTCAAGGAATCCTTCGGCAAGAACCCCGGGCTCTTCAACAATGCCGGCCAGCACTACAACCACATCCATTTCTGGAAATGGATGAAGAAGGGCGGCGGCGGCAAGAGCCTGCCCGGCAAGCTGCAGACGGCTGTCGACAGCGATCTCGGCGGCTATGACAAGTTCCGTGCCGATTTCATCAATGCGGGCACGACGCAGTTCGGCTCCGGCTGGGCGTGGCTGGCCGTCAAGAACGGCAAGCTGGAGGTCATGAAGACGCCGAACGGCGAGAATCCGCTCGTCCATGGCGCCTCGCCGATCCTCGGCGTCGATGTGTGGGAGCATTCCTATTACATCGACTACCGCAACGCGCGGCCGAAATATCTGGAAGCCTTCGTCGACAATCTCATCAACTGGGACCACGTCCTGGAGATGTACGAAGCGGCCACGGCCTGATCGTTTCCGGCGCGTCCGGGCGGTCCGGACGCGCCGCTACGTTGACAGTGCGTCAACGAAATTTACCGACCGCTCACGCAAGCGTGACCCCCACGTTACCAATAGACGTGCAAGATCAATTCCGTAGCCAACGGGCCTAGCGCCCCTAGCCAAGCTGCGGAGGACTTCATGAAATTGTTGCTGATACCGGCAGCGGTACTTGCCCTTTCTGCGAGCGCCGTGACGGCCGCCGACGATCCGATCGCCGTGCGCCAGGCGCTGATGCAGGCCAATGCCGGGGCTGCGGGTCTTTCCGGTGCGATGTTGAAGGGCGAGCTGGACTACAATCCGGCCGTGGCGAAGGCCGCGATTGCCACCTTCAACGCGGTTGCATCGTCCTATGGCCACTATTTTCCGGAGGGTTCGGAAGGCAACGGCGAAACCACCGCTTCGCCGAAGATCTGGGAGGACATGGCCGGTTTCCAGGAGGCGGTCGGCAAGTTCGAAACCGATGCTGCCGGCGCGGTGGAGGCTTCGGGAAAGGACGGTCCGGCCGATCTCGATACGTTCAAGGCCGCCGTCGGGCCGGTGCTCGGAAACTGCAAGAGTTGCCACGAATCGTTTCGCGTGCAGGATAACTAGGCGTTCCAAAAGGATTCGCTCATGCTACGCACGCTCGCCGCCGCCCTGGGAATCATAATGATCCTCGGCGGGGCGACGCTCTGGCTCCTCACGGCACCGCGCTCTCTCGATGCCGCGGTGCTGGCCGAAGCGCCGGATGGCGATGCGGCGCGCGGCGAGCGCGTATTCTGGACAGCCGGCTGCACCTCCTGTCATGCCAGGCCGAGAGCCGAGGGCGAGGCGGTGCTGGAACTGGCCGGCGGGCTGGAACTGAAGACGGCCTTCGGGACGTTCGTCGCGCCCAACATCTCCCAGCATGAGCGCGACGGCATCGGCGGCTGGAGTTTTGCCGACTTTGCCAATTCCATGCTGCGCGGCGTGTCGCCCGGAGGCAGTCATCTCTATCCCGCCTTCCCCTATGCCTCTTATGCGCGCATGGACCTGTCGGACGTGGCCGATCTCTATGCTTTCATGCGCACCCTGCCGGCGGTCGAGGGCCGCCCGGGCGGGCACAGCCTGGACTTTCCCTACAATATCCGCCGCGGCATCGGCGTGTGGAAATTATTGAACCTCCACCCGGAGCCGGTCGTCGCTCTGGCCGACGACGCGCCCGAGGCCGTGCGTCGCGGCCGCTATCTCGTGGAGGGGCCCGGCCATTGCGGCGAGTGCCACACGCCGCGCAACCGGCTGGGCGGCTCGATCCTGGCGCAATGGCTGGCTGGTGCCGTGGCCGCGGAAGGCGACGGGATCGTGCCCAACATCACCGGCGGCGAGGGCGGCATTGCCGACTGGTCGCACAACGACATCGCCTATTACCTCGAAAGCGGCTTTACGCCGGACTTCGATTCGGTCGGTGGCGCGATGGTGGCGGTGCAGAAGAACACCGCACGCCTGCCGGCAGAGGATCTGGCGGCGATCGCGGCCTATCTGAAGGCCGCGCCGCCGCATCCCAATGGCTATCCGGCGCGCCGGCCGGCTACGCAGTAGCGGCCATTTCCTCGCCGGGCGAACGCAATTTCGCACCGGCGAGGGCGGCCACCTTGATGGCGAAAGCATAGGAATAGGCGACCTCTTCGAGCCGCGAGAAGCGTCCCGACGCGCCGGCATGGCCCGCCGACATGTTGATCTTGAACAGGACGGGATGATCGCCGGCCTTGTGGTCGCGCAGCTTGGCGACCCATTTGGCGGGTTCCCAATAGGTCACGCGCGGATCGGTGAGCCCCGCCACGGCGAGGATCGGCGGATAGGCGAGCGCGGCGACATTGTCATAGGGCGAATAGGCCGCGATCGTTTCGTAATCCGACTTCGACTCGATCGGGTTGCCCCATTCCGGCCATTCGGGCGGGGTGAGCGGCAAAGAGGCGTCGAGCATCGTCGTGAGAACGTCGACGAACGGCACCTCGGCGATGATGCCGCCGAACGCTTCCGGAGCCATATTGGCCACGGCCCCCATGAGCATGCCGCCGGCCGATCCGCCCTGGGCGACGATGCGGTCGTGGCTGGTGAACTTTTCGGCGGCCAGGTGGCGCGCCACGGCGATGAAGTCGAGGAAGGTGTTCTGCTTGTGCTCGCGCTTGCCGTCATCGTACCAGGCATAGCCCTTGTCCTTGCCGCCGCGAATATGGGCGATCGCATAGACGAAGCCCCGGTCGGCCAACGACAGAATGTTGGTGTTGAAGGAGGCCGGGATGGAAATCCCGTAGGACCCGTAACCATAGAGCAGGCAGGGCGCTGAACCGTCGAGCACCGTGTCGCGATGATGGATGAGCGAAACGGGAACCAGTTCGCCGTCATGCGAGGGCACCATGAGCCGGCGCGTGACATAGTGCTCGGGATCGTGGCCCGACGGGACTTCCTGAGTCTTCAAGAGCGTGCGTTCGCGCGTGCGCATGTCGTAGTCGAAGACCTGTGCCGGCGTGGTCATCGAGGAATAGCTGAAGCGGAAGACGTCGGTGTCGAATTCGAGCGCGCCGCCGAGGCCCAGCGAATAGGCCTCTTCGTCGAAGAAGATGGCGTGCTCCTCACCGCTCGCCCGATCGCGCACGACGATGCGCGGCAGGCCATCCCTGCGTTCCAGGCGCACCAGAAAGTCCTTGAAGGCCATGATGGAGAGGATCAGCCGGCCGGGCTCGTGCGCGATCAACTCGGACCAGTTCTCCGGTCGCGGGTCGCCGGCCAGCGCCTTCATCACCTTGAAGTCCTTGGCGCCACCTTCATTGGTCAGGATGAAGAAGACATCGCCGCCATCTTCGAGATCATATTGCAGTCCCGTTTCACGCGGCCGCACGATCTTCGGCTCGGCCTGCGGATCGGCGGCCGGGATGAGGTGATATTCGGACGTCTCGTGGTCGTGGATCGCAACATAGATCCAGTTGTCGGTGCGGCTGCCGCCGACATCCATGAAGAAGCCGGCGTCCTTTTCCTCGAAAACCAACCGGTCGTCGGCCGGGTCGCTGGCCAGTCGGTGGTAGAAGATTTTCGAGGGGCGGTGATTGGCATCGAGCCGGGTATAGAAAAAGCCTTCATTGGCCGCATCCCATGCGCCGCCGCCGCCCGTGTCGGCGATCACCTCGCTGCGGTCGGCGCCACTGTCGAGATCGCGGATCTTGAGGCTGTAGAATTCCGAGCCCTTGTCGTCATAGGCCCAAAGCAGCTTGGTGTGATCGCTCGAATGGTCCGTTCCGCCGAGACGGAAATAGTCCTTGCCGTCGGCTTCGGCGTCGCCGTCGAGAATGATCTGCCGGTCGCCGCCCTCGCGCGGCGTGCGGAAATAGCGCGGCTGCTCGCCGCCCTTCTTGAACGAGGCACCGTAGGCGTAGGGCCCGTCCTTCATCGGCACGGAGGAATCGTCCTCCTTGATGCGGCCCTTCATCTCCGCAAACAGCGCCTTTTGCAGTGCGTCCGTGTCGGCCATCATCGCCGCCTGATAGGCGTTCTCGGCCTCCAGATGCGTCCTGATGTCGGCCGCCAGAACTTGCGGATCGCGGAACACGTCCTGCCAATTGTCGGCGCGCAGCCAGGCGTAGTCGTCGCGCCGCTCGATGCCGTGATGTGTGTCGGTGACGGGCCGCTCTTGCGGATGCGGGGCGGCTTTCTCGGGAAAGGAAAACGTCTTCGTCATGGGCTGAAAAGGTCCTGATAGGCTTGGAGACGGGCAATGGCGTGAGGCGCGAAGGTGGAGGCGGGCCGGGCGGCAGAATATCTGCCCGCCCGGCAAACCTGTTCTCAGTCGTTCGTCTTGTCTTTTTCGAAATCGAGCGCCGTGCCGTTCATGCAGTAGCGCAGGCCCGTCGGTTGCGGACCGTCGGGAAAGACGTGGCCCAGATGCGCATCGCAATCCGCACAGCGGGCTTCCGTGCGCGTCATGCCGAGGGATTGGTCCCGATGCTCGCTGACGGCTTCAGCGTTGACGGGCGAATGAAAGCTCGGCCATCCCGTACCCGAATCATATTTTGTCTCGGAGCGGAAAAGCGGCCGCCCGCAACTCACGCAGCGATACAGTCCATCTTCCTTGTTGTCCCAGTAGGGGCCGGTAAAGGCGCGCTCCGTACCGTGTTGTCGCGTCACCTGGTACTGTTGCGGCGTCAACTGCTCCTGCCATTCCTTATCGGTCTTTGAAACCTTCAATCCGGGGCTCGTCGTCACGGCTGGTCTCCTTCGCATGTTCGCGTCGTTCATCGGCAATGTAGTGATCCGGCGTCAATCTTGCAGCCTCCGTCAACGGCAAAGAAATACACAAGAACCTGCGCATAAATGACGCGCCCTGCCGCATTTCCTTGCTCATGGATCGGCGAGCCGCTATGTCACCCCAGCTATATAATCAAACAATGGGTGGAATCAGGACGGCCGGATGGCGGACGCTTCGCAGTCACTGACCTTTCTTGTACTTTTCTTGCCGTTTCTGGCCGCTGCCGTCGCTCCTTTTCTGACACGGCTATTCCAGCACAATGCCGCCTGGCTGCTGGCCCTGGTGCCGGCCTTCATCTTCGTCCATTTCTGCGGATATTTGCCGGCGGTGGCCGATGGCGCGGCCGTGCAGGGCGGATATTCCTGGATCCCGGCGTTCGACGCGAATTTTTCCTGGTATCTCGACGGCCTGTCGCTGACCTTCGCGCTGCTCATTTCCGGCATCGGAACGCTGATCGTCCTCTATTCCGGGGGATATCTGAAGGACCACCCCCATCAGGGCCGGTTCTTCTCCTTCATCCTCATGTTCATGGGCGCCATGCAGGGGCTTGTGGTCTCCGATTCGTTCCTGATGCTGTTCGTGTTCTGGGAACTGACCTCGATCACCTCGTTCCTGCTTATCGGCTTCGATCATGCGCGCGAGGCGTCGCGGCGCGCGGCACTGCAGGCGCTGGTGGTCACCGGCGGCGGCGGCCTGGCGCTGCTGGCCGGGCTGGTGCTGATCTGGCACGTGACCGGCGCCACCGAGCTTTCGCAGCTTCTGGCCTCGCAGGACGTTTTGCGCGCGAGCCCTTTTTACCTGGGCGCGCTCCTGCTCGTCCTCGGCGGCGCGTTCACCAAGTCGGCCCAGTTTCCGTTCCATTTCTGGCTGCCAAACGCCATGGAAGCGCCGACGCCGGTTTCGGCCTATCTGCATTCGGCGACCATGGTGAAGGCCGGCGTCTATCTGGTCATGCGGCTGAACCCGGTGATGGGCGGGACCACAGCCTGGGAGACGATCCTGCCGGTCTTCGGCGGCACCACCTTGATCGTCGGCACATTGCTGGCGGTGCGCAAAACCGATCTCAAGCAAATGCTGGCCTATACGACGGTCGCGTCGCTGGGCCTTCTCGTGATGCTGACGGGCTTCGGCTCGGACAAGGCCGTGGAAGCCGCCGTACTCTATCTGGTGGCCCACTCCATGTTCAAGGGCGCGCTGTTCATGGTCGCCGGCCTGATCGACCACGAAAGCGGTTCGCGCGACATCACCGAGCTCGGCGGCTTGCGGCGGGCCATGCCGATCACCTTTGTGGCGGCGCTGCTTTCGGCGGCGTCGATGGGCGGCATCACGCCCTTTTTCGGCTTCCTGGCCAAGGAAGAGATCTATGCCGCGCTCGGATTTGCCGGGACGTGGAATTCGATCTTCACCATCGTGGCAATCGTCGGAAACGGACTGATGTTCGCGATCGGCTTTGCCGTGGCGCTGATCCCGTTCATCGGAGAAAAGGTTGAAACGCCAAAACATGCGCATGAAGGGCCGGTGCTCTTGTGGCTTGGCCCGGCAGTGCTTTCGCTGACGGCTCTCGTTGCGGCGCTCGCCTCATCGCTTTCGCATCACTACGTCTCGAGCCCCATGGCGAGCGCGGTCGCCGGCAGCGAGGTCCACGTCCATATCGGCGTCGTTCCGCATCTCGGCCTTCCCTTCACCCTGTCGCTCGTCACGATCGCGGTGGGTGTCGGCGCCTATCTCTTCCTGGCACGGGGAAGGGCGGCGATGGCCCGGTTTCTGGAGGCGATCGGATGGGGGCCGGACCGGGGTTTCGATCAGGCGATGCGCAGCCTCGTTCGGGTATCGGGCGGCGTCACCCGGGTCGTGCAGTGCGGCCGCATGGAAGTCTACATGACGGTGACCTTCATCGCCCTGGCCGCGGCCATTTTCGCGCCGATGGCGATTTACGGCGAATGGCCATCCCGACCGACCTTCCCGGTGCTGCCCTTCTACGAATGGGCCGTGTTCGCCATCGCGGTCATCGGGCTCGGCGCCGTCGTCTATGCCCAGGACCGGCTGACCGCGATCGTCTCGCTCGGCATTCAGGGTTTCGCCGTGGCGCTCCTGTTCATGCTGCTCGGCGCGCCGGATCTTTCCTTCACCCAGTTCATGGTCGAGACCTTGTCCGTGGTCATCCTGGCGCTTGCCATGACGCGGCTGCGCCTGACGCCGAGCGACCATCGCCCGACCGGGGAGATGCTGCTTGACGCGTCGGTCGCCGGCGCCTGCGGTCTCGGCCTGACGCTGCTGCTCCTGCGCGTCATCCAGGTGCCCTTCGACAGCACATTGTCCGATTTCTTCGACGAATATGCCTATGTGATCGCGCATGGCCGCAACATCGTGAACGTCATTATCGTCGATTTCCGCGGGCTGGACACGCTGGGCGAGATCGCCGTGGTGATGGTTGCCGGCCTGGCGATCCTGGCGCTGATCCGCATCAAGGCGCCCAAGCAGGCCGTGGCGAAGACGAAGAAGGCAGAGATGCACGCAGAGACGGTGGAGGGCTGAGATGCGCACGGTCATTTTCAGGACTGCGGCGCCTTATCTTGCCAGCCTGATGGTGCTGTTTTCCATTTTCGTCCTGCTGCGCGGGCATAATGAGCCGGGTGGAGGTTTCATCGGCGGACTTATCGCCGCCTCAGCGATTGCCATCTACGGCATCGCCTGCGGGGTCGCCTCGGTGCGCCGCGCGCTCTATTTCCATCCGATGGCGATTTCCGGCTTCGGCCTTCTGTTGGCAGCGCTTTCGGGCGTATTGTCCGTGTTTTTCGGCGTGCCCTTCCTGACCGGCCTGTGGGCGACGCCGCACCTGTTCGGCGTCGAACTGGACCTATCGACGGTGATGTTCTTCGATATCGGCGTCTATTTCGTCGTCGTCGGAGCGATCACCTCGATCGGCCTGGCACTTGAAGAGAGGGAGCGCGGCTGATGGAAAGCGCTCTGAGTGTACTGGTCGGACTGTTTTTCGCCGTTTCGATCTACATGATGCTGTCCAAGCACACGATCCGTATCGTGCTCGGCGTCACCATTTTCGGCAATGCGGTCAATCTGACGATCTTCACCGCCGGACGGGTGCTGCGGGAAGTGCCGCCCATCATACCCGAGGACGTGGTGACGCCGCAGACGCTCGTCGCCAATCCGCTGCCGCAGGCGCTGATCCTGACGGCGATCGTGATTTCGTTTTCCTTCTTCTGCTTTCTGCTGGTTCTCGCCTACCGCGCTTATCAGGAACTCGGCACGGACGACACCGACGAGATGCGCGTGGCCGAGCCGAAGGGCGAAGGCCTGCCGCCGCTGGGATATTGAGGACGACGATGGCCGCCACCGAGAGCATGAACAGCATCGATACCAGCGCCGCAATGATTGCCGGGCCGACGCAGCTTGCCGATTGGCTCGTGCTCATGCCGGTGGTCATACCGATCGTGGCCGGGGCCGTGCTCCTGATGGCGCGCCATGAGGTGCGCCTGCATGCGATGATCGCAATCGGTGCCCTCGGGCTCGCATTCGCCGGGGCCGCAGGACTGCTCTACCGGGTCGTCACGGAAGGGACGCTCGTCATGACCATGGGGCGCTGGGTGCCGCCCTTCGGCATCTCCTTCAGTGCCGACGCGCTGGGCGCGACCTTCGCCACGGCGGCGACCTTCGTGGCGCTCGCCGGGGCGATCTTCGCCATCCGCGACATCGACGCAACCGGTCGGCGCTATGGATTCTACCCGTTCCTCCTGTTGATGATGGCGGGCGTCAACGGCGCCTTTCTGACCGGGGACATCTTCAATCTCTATGTATGGTTCGAGGTCTTCGTCATAGCCTCGTTCGGCCTGCTGATCCTGGGCTCGGAACAGCGCCAGCTCGACGGCGCGACGAAATATGCCATTTTGAACCTCGTCGCCACGACGATTTTCCTGGTTACGACGGGGATGCTCTACGGCACGTTCGGGACGCTGAACATGGCCGATATCGCGCGCAAGGCGCCGCAATTGCGCGAAAGCGGGCCGCTGATGACCATCGCTGCGCTTTATCTGCTTGCCTTCGGCATGAAGGCCGCAGCCTTTCCGCTCAATTTCTGGCTGCCCGCATCCTACCACACACCACGCATCGTCACCTCGGCCCTGTTCGGCGGACTTTTGACGAAGGTCGGCATCTATGCGCTGCTGCGGGTCTTCCTGACGCTGATGCCGGTCGAGCGTGGCGTGTTGTCCGAACTCATCGCGTGGCTGGCGGCGGCCACCATGATCCTGGGCATCATGGGCGCGCTGTCACAATCCGATGTCAGGCGTATCGCCGGCTTCGTCGTCATCTCCGGCATCGGCGTCATGCTGGCAGGACTGGCGCTGGGAAGTCCTGTCGGTGTCGCCGGGACGGTCCTCTACGCCGTTCATTCGATCCTGGTCATGACGGCGCTCTATTTGCTGGCCGGTCTGATGCACGAGGCGGGCGGCAGCTACTCGCTGCACGAGGTTTCGGGCCTTTACCGAAGCAATCCGTTCCTGGCGGCGATCGCGCTGGCTGTCGTGCTGGCCGCCTCGGGCCTGCCGCCGCTTTCCGGATTGTGGCCGAAGGTCATGCTCGTCAAGGCTTCCGTAGACGGCGGGGCGTGGTGGCTGGCATTCGCCATTCTTTTGAGCGGATTCCTGACCACGATCGCCCTCGGACGCGTCTTCATTCTGGCCTTCTGGCGCAATTCGCCGACAGCCGGGGACGACAGCGCCGATTTCGGTGGCGCCGGCAAGGCGCGTCCGGGCGGGTACATGGTCCTGGGCATGCTCGCCCTGCCGATGATCGCCATCGGGGTCTATCCCGATCCCTTCATGCAACTGGCCGATGTGGCCGCGGCCGGTCTGCTCGACCCGTCCGGCTATATACAGGCTGTGTTTCCGGGAGGCGGCGGCTGATGATCCTGCATCTGAACAACATACTGCTCGCCATTGCCTGGGTCGCCATCACGGGCAATGCATCATTGTCCAACCTCCTGTTCGGATTCCTGCTCGGCGCCGTGGCCCTCTACCTGATCCGCGAACAAGTCGGGACGCTGGGCTATTTCACCCGGGCGCGCCGCGTGATCGCGCTCGGCCTGTTGTTCATCTACGAACTCGTCCTTTCGGCATGGCGTGTCGCAGTGCTGGTCGTGCAGCCGCGCATGGATCTCAAGCCAGGTATTTTCGCCTACCCGCTCAAGGTCGACCGCGATTTCGAGATAACGCTGCTTGCCAATCTCATCACGCTGACGCCGGGAACCCTGTCGGTCGACGTCTCCGACGACAGAAAGGTGCTCTACGTCCACGCGCTGGACTGCTCCGACCCCGACCAGACCCGCCTTGACATCGCCGAGGGATTCGAGCGCAAGATATTGGAGGCTTTCCGATGATCACGAGCATCGATTTTCTGCAGGCGGCGGTGAATTTCGCTCTGGTTCTGGTCAGCATGTCGTTCCTGGTCACGGTCTATCGCGTCATCAAGGGTCCGACGCTGCCCGACCGGATCGTCGGCCTGGACATGCTGGTGGCCAGCGCGATCGGCTTTATTGCCATAATCGGCATCAAGACCGGCTATACGCTTTATGTCGACATCGCCATCGCTCTGGGTCTTGTCGGCTTTCTCGCGACTGTCGCCTTCGCGCGGTTCGTGATGAGCCGACGCGCATCCGAAACCGAGATCGCCTATGGGCGGAAGCCGGAGAGCCAGCCATGATGGCGGATCTGCAGAACATCATCGCCGGCCTGCTGATCGTCATCGGGGCCGCCTTCACGCTGGTCGCCTCCGTTGGGCTGTTGCGGCTGCCCGACATTTATACACGTACCCATGCCGCCTCCAAGGCCGGCACGCTGGGGTCGGGCGTGGCGCTTATCGCGCTTGCGGTTCTAACCGACGATGCCGCGACCGTGTCGCGGGCACTGGCCGGCGTTGTCTTCTTCCTCCTTACTGCTCCCATTTCGGCGCATCTCCTGGCCCGCGCCGCCTATGCGGCCGGCTATGAGATGTGGGAAGGCTCCGTGCACGACGACATGAAGTCCGCCCCGCCGCCACTTGAAGAGTGAAACGTCCTCGATTGTCTGCAACACCGCGGCGCGAGCAGTTCCAAGGCGGGAATAGTTGGCGTGGAATGATACTTGGCGTTGCAACTATATTCGGCGCTGGACGTTGTTGATCGCTCCTATTGGTGCCTCTTATTCCCGTCGACTTAAATAATATTTTGCCTTGAATTCTAGAATATATGATCTAGATGATAGTCACGCGATTCGAACAAGGCGTGATCTTGCGTATCGTGAATGGAGCGGCACTCAGAATGCCGCAGTAGATTTGATCATTGAAATGGGGCCCAGAGTAAGATGGATATAACGAACCACGATGCGTCAAACGGCGATATGCTCATGGAGCTTACTGCCGATGTTGTCGCTGCTTACGTCAGCAACAATCCAGTTCCCGCAGCCGAACTGCCAAATCTTATCGCCGATATTCACGCTGCGCTCGGTCGCGTCGGCACCACCGGCGAGCCTGCGCAGGCCGAGAAGCAGAAACCGGCCGTGAATCCGAAGAAGTCGATCCACGACGATTTTCTGATTTGCCTCGAGGACGGGAAGAAGTTCAAATCGCTGAAGCGACACCTCATGACACATTATGGGCTGACGCCGGAACAGTATCGCGAGAAGTGGGGCCTCGATCCCAACTATCCGATGGTTGCGCCGAATTATGCGGCGGCGCGGTCGCAACTGGCGAAGAAGATGGGGCTTGGCCGCAAGCGCGCAAGCTGAATCGCCGGCACCATTCGAATTCAAGATGCGGCGCCTTCTGGCGCCGCTTGTTTATTTGCGCCGTGAATGCCGCATCAAGCCGTCGTGTGAATTCGGCTCGGGGGCGCCTTTGATGAGATCGAGCGCCTGCTTGAGGGCGATGTGCCGGTTGAGGTCATAGCTCCAATGCTGTCTGACGCCCTTGAGGCGCTCGCGTTCGATCGCCCGTTCAAGCCGCAATTGAGCAAGAGCCCTTTCGCGCCCTTTCAGCATCTGCGCATCACCAAGTTCCATGCCGCAGCTTAGAAAATAGGCTGCGCGCTCCTGCACACTCTCCCTCGCGCCATTTTTCCTCGACGAATTCTCGCGCCTCCAAGGCCAGGCCAGACATGTTTCGCTCCGTGACAGTTGGCGTTCGTCTCCACTGTCGCGGCACGCCGGCGCGCGGGGATAAAATGGTGCCTGTGCCTGGTGGGATTTTTCAGAGAATGGCGCATTTTCAAATGCTTGAAAGGAATTGATTACGATAGTGGTTGCTAATTTGTTCACACGTCCCTCTTGCGTCGATATAAGAAGATATTCCTATAACGCGAGAGAGGTAATGCCGTGCAAGCTTTCAGTGTCTGTCTGCCGGAAATAACCGACCGTCCGCTGAAAGGCACGTCACCGCCACCTGCCGACGCCACGCCACGCAGGATCAGCCAACGCCGTTCGGAGCAGCATATCGAGATATGCGAATGCATGATCGATATCGTCGCCGCTCTGTTTAATGTCTCCAGCAAGGAGTTGCGCCGCGCTGGCAAGACGGCGACGGCGGTATCGCGTGTGCGCCAGATCGCCATGTATGTGTGTCATGTGAGCCTGGAACTCACCATGACCGACATCGGCAGCGGCTTCGGCCGCGACCGCACCACCGTAATGCATGCTTGTCACTTGATCGAAGACATGCGCGACGATGCGGAATTCGACGGCATTGTGGGGCTGACCGAGCGGATCGCCGTGGCGGCACTGCGCCGGGGAGACGCGGCCTGACATGATCAAGCAGCAGAACGAGCAGAACGACAAGCATACGCAACGTATTCTTGCCTATCTTACACACGGCAGGGCCGCCCTGCTGCGTGACGGGGCGGACATTGTGCTGCAGACCAGCGGGCACAAGCCTTTGCGCATCAGCGCGGCGCGACTGCGCGACATGGCGCTGCGCGGGCTTGTCGTGTGCAGCGGACAATCGGTCGAACTGACCGGTACGGGCAAGGCGGCGCGCGGGATGGGCCAAGCGCGGCCGGAGGCGCAGGGCCATATCGAGCAGGTCATCATCGAAACGGCGAGCGGGCCACAACGGGTTGCGCGCAACAGCGCCGAATCGCCGCTCGCGCTCCTGTATCGCCGCAAGGGCCGCGACGGCCGCAGCCTGTTGTCGGCGCGCGAGTTCGATGCCGGCGAAAGGTTGCGCGGCACTACACGCGGGCGATGATCATGCCGCGCCTCGGCGCCAATTGGGAAAGCGCGGTGTCTTCGGGCAAGCGCCGGGCGGGGAGCGGAGGGGCGGTCGAGTTGACCGACATGGCGCTTGCCGCGCGGATGCGTGTCGAAAAGGCGCTCGACGCCGTCGGTCCCGAACTGAGCGGTGTACTGATCGACGTGTGCTGCTTCCTCAAGGGGCTCGAACGGGTGGAGGCCGAGCGCTCATGGCCGGCCCGCTCGGCCAAGATCGTTCTCAAGACCGCATTGGCCGCACTTGCCCGTCACTACTTTCCGCCGGCGGGCGGTCGCGACGCCCGGGCGAGGATACTGCACTGGGGCGCGGAGGATTTCCGGCCCGAACTGCCGCGTTGAACGGGATGGCTGGATCTGTTCATTGCTTCACGGAATCGATGAACCGATCCAACCTTTGGATTTGACGCAATTGCGGACGGAGAAGCGGTCTACACTTGGCCTGGAATTGCTCCAGTCAGGAGGCCGGCTGGGGCGCAAGCGCCAGTTCCGCCTCCTGGCGGATGCGGCGCGCCATCGCGCGCAGGCCGTTGGCGCGCTGCGGGGTGAGATGTTCGTCGAGACCGAGCAGCTTGAAGGTATCCTCCGCATTGGTGCCGGCGATTTCGCTTGCCTTGCGGTCGGAATAGAGCGCCAGCATGATCGCCACCAAGCCCTTGACGATATGGGCGTCGGAATCGCCGCGGAAATGGAGCAGCGGGTCCTCGCCCTGTGCGCGCTCGGTGATGAGCCAGACCTGGCTGGCGCAGCCCTTGACGCGGTGCACGTCGGTCATTTCGGTTTCCGCCAACGGCTCGAGATCCCGCCCGAGCTCGATGACATAGCGGTAGCGGTCCTCCCAATCGTCGAGGAAGGAGAAATCGTCGATTATCGCGGCGAGTTTGTCGTTCATGCTTCGATCCTATCCCTCGCCATATAGTGAGGGAAGAGGCCGACGTCACGGAAAATCAGGCAAAATCCGATGCCGCCGGAGCTGTCGTCCGGCAATCGCCCGTGCCGGCGGGAACGAAAATGGGCCTTTCGATCGATCCGCTTGCAGATTATTGCCCGGCGGTCACATTCGGCTCCGCTGCGACGGTGCCGGTCTTGATGCTGTCGTCGGGTTTTGCGAGCGGCACCGTCTCGTCGAGGGGCCGTTCCGGTTCGGCATCCTTGTCGGCTGCCGTGTCATCGAGCATTTCCATCGCGATGCGCGCGGTTTCGCGCGCGCGAATGCCGATCGTATGAATGGCGGCACGGCCGGCTTCGCACACGCCCGGTTTTCGCTCGCAGATCTGGGACAAGTCGGCAAGGGCTTCGCGCGCCGCGCCAAAAGCCTGCAGCGGGCCGATCGTCTGGCCGTCCGAATCCGTTCCCCCCAGACCGAAGGGCAGCAGAAGCAGCACCAGAGATAGCCAGAACGCGGTCTTGATGAGAAACCTCATAGTCTCCTTCCTGTCCTGATCCGCTCAGTCGGAAGGGCGTTCCACCGCTCTCTCCGATGATGACGGACATGTCTGTAGGCCGGGTTGAAAGCCGGCTGCAGCTTTTCATCAAATTCAAAACAAATCGGAAAGAAGTCGCCTATGCGGCATTTGAATCGAATACCCATCGCGGTGGTGACCGCCTGTCGAGCATCCAACTTGCTGTTTTCGGGAAAAAAGCGCCGGCCGGGGGCGGTGGAAGGCGCGCCGCGGCAATGCCGTGCGTCGATACAGCTCGTTAACCATGACGAAAACCAATGTCCCGGATTGGCGTCATTTCGATTGTCTGGCGCCGTTCAATGCCGTTCGGCCGACCGCGGCTTATTCATTCATTAAAGGGTGAGTGAGAGGTTTGGGCCAAACCAAGATCCGCCCGACGGGCCGACAGTGAGTGCGTATCCTTGAGTGAAGTTCCGACCAATACAGGCGCTTGGGCAAACAGCCTGTCGCAATTGTGCGATCGGCTCGTTCATCCATCAGTCGATGATGTCCGCACGCGCGCGCGGCAGGGGCGTTTCGTCGGCGTGGCGCTCGGCGCGCCGCTTTTTCTTTCGGCCGTGCTCGCGCCGCTCCTGGCGCCCGCAATGGGGGCGGCCGTCGCTGCATCCGCCATCTGCGCAAGCTTCGCGCTGGCCTGGGCGCTGGCCATATTGGTGGCGGTGACGGGTGACAGCCGCGCTGCCGAATGGGTCGGCGCCACGCTCATGGTTTTGGTGACGACGCTCGTGGTCATGCTGGCCGGCGGGTTGGCCTCGCCGCTTTCGGCCCTGCTGGCCGCCCTGGCGATCGAGCCCTGGCAGGTCGCGCGCAGCCGCCGCGCCATGGTCGCCGGGGCGGCGATGGCCGGCTTGGCGGGGGCGCAGGTGATCGTGCTTCCCGCGACGGGATGGTTCGCAGCCCAGGACGCCCCAATGGCCTGGCACTGGCTTGTTCCGGCGGCCTATTTCGTCGTGCTCGGCCTGCGCCAGGCGGCCGGCCATGACGAGCGCGCCGTTGCGGCGGGCGAACCCGAAGCGCCGCTTCAGGAGAGGCTGAATGCGGTGACGCTGCGCGTTTCGCGAAACGGCGAAGTCCTCAGTGTGACCTCCCAGGCGCGGCAGCTTCTCGGCATCGAGCCGGAATTCATGCTGGAGAACGCGTTCTTCGAGCGCATCCACGTCACCGACCGCGTGGCCTGGCTGTCGGCGCTCGCCGATGCGCGCGAGGCCAAGCCGGTCAAGGAATTCGAGTTGCGCCTGCGCATTGCGGCCGAGAAAAACGAAATCGTCTTTGCACCCTTCATGGCCGAATTGCCGCAACGTGTGGCGGCTGAGCCGGAATTCGAGGTGGTTCTGCGCAGGGCGGACGAACTGGCCGGGCTGCGGCGGCAGTTGAACCAGATGAGGGAGGAAAAGGAGGCGCAGCATATCGACGGCCGCCACGTCCTCGCCAGTGTCAGTCACGAAATGCGCACGCCGCTCAATTCCATCATCGGATTTTCCGATATGCTGCTGCAAGGGACGAAAGGCCCGCTCGGCAACGCAACGCAGCGCGAATATGTCGAGCTTGTCAGGGAATCGGGCGAGCATCTGTTGTCTCTGGTCGATGCGATCCTTGATATGGGGCGGCTGGAAGCCGGCACTTTCCCCGTTGAGACATTGCGTTTTTCCCCCCGCCAGACGATCGAAACGGGCATGGCCCTCATGACTCCCGCGCTTGAGGAGAAGCGCATCAGGCTCGCATGCGAGATTGACGATGCGATGGACGAGATCTGTGCCGACAGACGCGCTCTTCAGCAGATCGTCGTCAACCTGTTGTCGAACGCGGTGAAATTTACGCCGCAAGGCGGTGAAATCACTGTTGGCGCGCGCAAGCGTGGTGCGCGGGTCGAATTGTGGGTGAGCGACAATGGCATCGGCATTGCCGGACCCGACCTGGAACGGGTCGGCAAACCGTTCGTCAGGGTCGTCAACGACCAGAACCGCCATTGCGAGGGAACGGGCCTCGGCCTTGCCCTGGTGAAGGGCCTGGTCGAGATGCAGAAGGGCTCGATGGCGATTGAGAGCGCGCCGGGCCTCGGCACGACGGTGACGATCGGCCTGCCGCTTGCGGATGAAGCCGCAGAGACGGCCGCCAATCAGGCCGAAATCATTGAAATTGCACGCACTAACCGAAGGGGACAGCCTGATGCGCAACTCCGCAAGATCGCGTAGACCATCGCGCGAGGCAAGCGGCCTGACGAGCCAGGCGCTGACGATTGCCGGACATGCGATTGCGCGCAATCCGCTGATCGTCGGCAGCACGACCGGATTCCTGATCATCCTGTTCTATGTGTCGGCGAATGCGATGTGGTATCAGCCGCATCGGCATATGGGCGCGTTCCTGTCGACACGTGCCGCGCCGCCCCGCCCCATCATCGAGCGGCCGGCCGAGCCCGCCGTGCCGCCCCGGGCGGCACCCGCACCCGAGCCGCGCCCCGAAGCGATGGCGCCGCAAGGCGTTTCCACCGAATCGGTCGCTTCGGTATCGCGGCCCCAGCCCATTGAGGAGACCGCGGCGCAGGGCCGGGTGGCGACCGTCCAGCGCCAGTTGAAGGCGCTCGGTCTCTATCCGGGCGAGGTCGACGGTCTGATCGGTCCGCAAACGCACAAGGCGGTGGAGGATTACCAGAAGGGCGCGGGGCTGGAGGTGACGGGCACCATCGACGAGGCGCTGGTCGCCCAACTGTCCAAGGGGACCCCCACCGCAATCGCCGACGACCCGGTGCCGACGCCTGCGCCGCGTGTCGCCGCGCTCGAGCAGGCGGACGAGAGGGCTGAGACGGCGTCTGTTGTCCCCGATCGCACGGTGGTGAAGGTCCAGGCGGGATTGCGTTCTTTCGGCAATGACGGGATCGAGATCGACGGGGTGGTTGGCGACAGGACGGCGGTCGCAATCAGAGAATTCCAGTCCCTGTTCGGCTTGCCGGTGACCGGCAAGGTGGACGCCGACCTGCTTTCGAAAATGGATGAAATCGGCCTGATCGACGGATAGGGTCGGAGGTGGACAGCCCATGCGTGTAACCTCCGATCTCTTTGTCGCCTCGCTGACGCGGCGTGTCTTCGCCGAGGGTGGATATGCCGCGGTGTTGCGGCGCGGCGCGCGCGAGGCCGGCGCCGTGTTTGTCATTGCGCGGGGACGCGACGGCACCGCGACGCTGCTCGGCCCGGCCGCTCAGACCGACTATGACGCGGCAAAGCCGTCGGAGCGTCTGTTCAGCCAGGTCGTGGAATGCCAGGGCGACGACGGGCCGATCGATGAGCGGCTGCAGCTTGAAGAACGCTTCGACCCCGATTTCTGGGTCGTGGAGATCGAGCCTGCCGGGCGGACCGAGGACCTCATCACGATCCGCTGAGCTCTGGATTCAGGCCTGGCGGCGCAGTGTCACGACTTTTGAACCGCCTCGGTGGCGAGGGGACATGGGCGCGGGCTCGGCGTTGCGGTAGCGGTGCACGAAATCCGGCACCGTGCGAACATCCGAGAAGTGCTCCGGAAAGGCGGAACAGGCGATCAGCAGCGCCTTGTCTTCCGAAATGGTGAGCGATTTCATGGCGGCGATGACGTCGTCGATCGTTGCCGAGCCGAAGAGCCGACCCGGCGAATGCGCGCCCGATGCGGCCTGGCCTGCCGGTCCAAGACGGGATGCCATGACCCGGCTGATCCTGTCGAGCTCGTCCTGCGGGTCGCCCAATGCGAGGTAGGCAGTCGGGTCTGAGCCGGCGACATTGTCGGACGCCTGCATCATCGACCTCAACTGGTCGCGGATCGCATCGGCCCGCGACGGCTTCGCCGCGGAGGCTTTCTCCGCGGCTGATTGTGCAGGCGTGGTATCCGATTCGACCGCCACGCCGGTGCCTGCAACGGGTTCCGACGCCTCCAGGGCCCTGACGAGGCTGGCGATGGTCGGGTTGAGCCTATCTCTGCGGGCGATCGCGCGGGCATGGCCGAGGCCGTGGCGGGCGATGACGGCGAGTAGGTCGAGGTCGCCGAGGAGCGGCGAGCACTTGAGGAGCGGAGCGGCGACGTCCAGCCGGTCGTTGGCGAGCTTCACGACGAGATCGGATGGCGCGTCGGCGAGGCCGGAGAGGGCTGCCGCGACATAGCGCCGTGCGTCGGGGGAAGCACGGTCAAAAAGCGGCAGGACGAGTTGCGAGAGCTGGCGTGCATCGCGTTTCGTCGGCCGTGTCAGCGAGCAGAATGCGGTCGTGGCGGCACGCAGCAGCCTGTCGCTCCTGCCTTGTTCGCCGCGTCGGGCGATATGCCTGAAATCTTCCGAGAACACGCTGGCTACACACGACACTGTTTTCAAACGCCAAGGCGGAGGCTGCGGCCCGCGCCGCCGTCACCGCTTGGCGCAAGGTCGCATGCAAGCGTTAGCAAGCTGTTAACCGCGCCCCGGAAAGCCTTGTTAACCATCGCTTTTCTTCACGCTGAGGTTCGGTGTGTCGAAATCGACCGCGATGGCCGGGACTGTGCGATAGGTCACAGCGCGCAAAGCCGAATTGCCGTAGTAACGTAGCGTTAACTGTTTGCTGGGCAAAACGTCAGGCGACGAGTTGTATGCGTGCTTGAGCGTGCCCACGAGGACCTGCGAAAGCCATGACGAACATCGTCCCCTTTGTGCGCAAGACCTCCGCCACCCGCAGTGCGCCTGCCGGCCCGGCCGCAATCATCATGTTTCCGGGCGTGCGCTACGAGCGCATCCCTTCCTCGCAGGACGACGGGCAGAAGAAGCAGGTGGGCAAGGCGGGTGGCCGGTCACCTCGCTCCAACGGCTCCAAGCGTTAGAACATGTTCCAACATATTGATCTGGCGCGCATATCTTTGCTTCAAACGTTTCCGTTTGAAGCGAACGCGCGCTAGCGGCAGGTTCACTGCGGCGTGCAGCGAAGCGATCCAAGAAATCTGTCGATGATCGCGGCATAGGAATCGTCGGGCCGGAAGCCGCGCACGACGGCGATGCCAAGCGGATCCTCGACCTCGACCAGGATCGACTGCTCGTAGGCCGGCGGCAGATCCTGACGCAATGCGATCATCTGAGCCGGCGAAGCGAGCAGGAGATCGATGTCGCGGCTGATGGTGATGCGGTCGTTGAACGAATAGATGTTTTGACCCCAGCGATTGTAGACCGATACCGACCAGAAGGGGGCGCCGTCGCTCGCCATGATATGCACCGGACCTGCGGCCAGATCGAAGCGGCAGGCGGCCGAGCGAAACAGCGGGTCGTTGTCCCGGATCGCTACGCCTCCCGACGGGCGCTCGATGGCGACCGTCTGCAGCGGCGCACCGAGCGCCGAAAGGCGCGACCAGGCATCGCGTTCCGAATAGAGCGGCAGCAGGAACAGCACCGTGACATGGACGATGACGACGCCCAACAGGGCCAGGATCAGGCAGTGGACGGTCCGGATTGCCATGCGCCTACATCATGCCGTCTTGTCTGTCCGCCGGCGGCGCCGACGGGCCCTGGCCGCGGCACCCCAGGCGGGTGACTTCCGGCAGGCTGATGCGGGCCCTTGATGCCCGCCCGGCGACCGGCGTGTCGTAAAGGGTGAGGACGAGCGTCATTTCGCGCAAATTGCCGGTGCGCAGCCAGTTGCCGGGCATCGGCGTGGGGGCGGCGGTAATCTCGACGCCGTTGTCATCCCGGTGGATGATGGCCATCGAATGCAGCCCGGGCGAGGCGTGGCGTGAGGCGTCGGCCGACCTGACATGCAGCGTCCACAACCGTGCCAGGGGCACGGTGCCTTCGAGGCGGTAGGTGCATCGTCCGCTCAGTCGAATGCCGGTGCTGTCGCGGTCGGCGTAGAAGGCGAGGCCTTCGGCAGGGCCGAGCGGGAGCACGGCATCGCGGGCGATTGCGGCCTTGGAATAGGGATCGGCTTCGGCCGAGCCGAGCTCGGGATAGGCGGTCCACACACCGGTGCGCAGCGCGGCCGGCCCGGTCATCTGGCCAAGCGCATACCACACGCTTGCGCCGCCGCCTGCGATTGCAAAGGTCAGCACGCCGAGCGCCATTGCCGCCGTCTTCAGCATGCCGCTCTCACGCCTGCCTGCCGTGACGCCGGATGGCAGCGGTATCGGGGCAATCTGTGCGGGGGTGGTCTCAGCATGGCGATGCGGCACGCAGCGAAACGGTCAAAGGGCCGACAGTGTGTCGGTCTTCGTGGCCGCCTGCAATGGAGGCGCTTCACGAAAGAGGTCCGACATTCCGCGCAGAAGCCGGACGGTTTCCGGCGAGGGCGTCGCCGGGCGTATCTGCGCGGTGGCACCCTCATCGCCTTCTCCGGTGGCCGATGCGACCGCGCCCTTGCGGCTGTCGTCGACGAAGGGATGATCGATCCCGGGTATCGGCTTCAACTCGACATTCTGATGGACATAGGTCATGAGCCGTTTCCAGGTCATGGCGGGCAGCGAGCCGCCCGTCATGTTGCGGGTCGGGGTGGAGTCGTCGTTGCCGAGCCATACCGCACCCGTATAGTTGCCGGTGAAACCGACATACCAGGCGTCCTTGTAGGCCTGGGTCGTGCCGGTCTTGCCGGCGCTGCGGATGCCGTCGAGCGCCGCACGGCGCCCGGTGCCGACTTCGGGGATGCGCACCATGATGGAGTTCATCGCCGTTACCGCCTGTTCGGAAAGAACGCGCCGGGGCGGCGGCGCGTCGTGCCGCCAGTCATAGACGATCTCGCCGGACGGGGTGCGCAACTGGGCGATCGCGTGGCGCGTCCCGGCATAACCGCCATTGGCGAAGACATTGAAGCCGGTCGCCTGGTCGAGAACGGTCAGGCTGGACGTTCCCAGCACCATGGTCTTGTCGGAAAAGACAGGCGATTCGACACCCATCGCCTCGGTGAGCGCCTTGATGGGCTTGATCGTGAGATGTTCCTTGGCGAGGCGGACCGGCACCGTGTTGATCGAGCGGATGAGGGCGGTCGCCAGCGTCAAGCGGCCGGAATAGCCGCGCGAATAATTCTTCGGCGACCAGCGGCCCCAATAGATTGGCGCATCGGAGATCACCGAGTCGGGCGTGAACCCGTGCTCCATGGCGGTAGCGTAGACATAGGGCTTGAAGGACGACCCGACCTGGCGGCGGGCCCGGGTGGCGCGGTTGTACTGGCTGGCGCCATAGTCCCTGCCGCCGACGACGGCGCGCACGGCACCGTCGTTCGCCATGAGGACGATGGCCCCCTGCGTGACCCCGTAGTCCTTGCCGAACTGGCGCAGGTGGAATTCGAGTGCCTCCTCGGCCGCCTCCTGCATGTCGAGGTCGATCGTGGTGCGGGCGATGAGGGCGTGACCCTTTATGCGCGCGGCAAGACGCTTGACCTCGTCGAACGCCCAGTCGAGGAAATAGTCTGGATGCTTCTGGTCCTCGCGGTCGACGACGGCGGCCGGGTGGCGGCGCGCCGCGACGACCTGGCCGTCGGTCATGAAGCCGGCCTGGACGAGATTGGTCAGCACCTCGTTGGCGCGGGCGCGTGCCGCCGGCAGATCGATGTGCGGCGCGTAGCGCGTCGGCGCCTTGAAGAGCCCGGCCAGCATGGCCGCCTCGGCCAGGTTCAGGTCCCTGACATTCTTGTCGAAGTAAAAATCGGCTGCCGCCGAGATGCCGTGCGTGCCGCCGCCCATATAGGCGCGGTCCAGATAGAGCTGCAGGATCTCCTCCTTGGACAGGTTCGTTTCCAGCCACAGGGCCAGGAAAGCCTCCTTGATCTTGCGCTCATAGGTGCGCTCGTTGCTCAGAAAGATGTTCTTGGCCAGTTGCTGAGTGATCGTGGAGCCGCCCTGGACGACGGAATTGGCCCTGACATTCTCCGTCATGGCGCGGGCGAGGCCCATGAAATCGATGCCGAAATGGTCGAAGAAGCGGCGATCCTCGGTCGCCAGCACGGCCTTGACCACGTGGTCGGGCAACTCGTCGACGGGAACGGAGTCGCGCTGGATGAGGCCGCGCTGGCCGATCTCGTTGCCATACCGGTCGAGAAAGGTGACGGCGAAATCGTCCTGCGCGCGCCAGTTGCCGGCCGTCTCCTCGAAGGCGGGCATGGCCAGCGCCAGCATGACGAGCGCACCGGCGGCTCCGAGCGTCATGCCTTCGCTGAAAAGTTCGACAATGGCGCGCCGCCAGCCATAGACGCGAAAGCGGCGACAAAAGATCGTCACCGTCTCCCAGAACCGGCCGGCCCTGGATGCCGCCTCGTAGAGCGTTGTATCGAACCACGCATCGAATTCGAGAAGGCGTGTCGCCCTGGGCGCCCTGGATTTGCGTGGCTCGAAGGGGTGTTCCATCGGAACGACGTCCCGCACTCGTGAAACATTCGCGCGCACCAACAATTGCGCGCACGCCAAATCGCCGCCCCCCAGGCGAGCTTCTTTTGTCGCCGATTTCGCGTGAGCGAACAAGGAGATTCGCAGATGAGACAACCCTAATGCGAAACAGCGTAAATCTGAAGAAAGCCAGCTGGCACAACCGGAGAAGCCGGATTGGCAAGCCTGCCCGACGCAGCGGAAGCTTGCTACGAACCTGCAGTGCCATCGCTTTGAATGTTTGAGACGGCCTTGCTGCTTTCCCGCAAGCATCCGCCGGTCCCATCGGCCGCGGTGGTCCGTGCCCGTTCCTGCCGCTTGAGGATTTCGATGAACAGCCTGACCTTGGCGGGCCGGAATCGGGTGGCGGGATAGATGGAATGGATGCCGCCGGTCGGCAACGTCCAGTCGGGCAGGAGATGAACCAGGCGTCCCGCAGCGATGTCGCCTGCGACCCGGAAATCCGGAAACACAGAGACCGCCGCACCGGCGAGAACGCAGGCATATGCGGCCGGCGTCTTGTCGGCTGAAATTGATGAGCGTGCCTCAATGATCAACTTTTCAGATTTGCCGCGCGAGAACTGCCAGCGCAGAGGCGCTTTCAGGGCATTGTTGGCGACCCATGGCAGGGCCTCGACCGCCTTTGGATCAAGGCGCAACGGCAAGTGTCGCGCCAGCGCGGGCGAGCCGACAAGAAACTGTTGGAACGTGCCGAGCCTTTGCGCCGGGTAGCTGGAGTCGGTTGGCCAACCGACGCGGATCGCGACGTCGAGCGACTTCTCCGAGAAATCGAAGACGTTGTCGTCAAAGGTCACGTCAACCCGCATGTGGGGGTAGCGCTGCATGAAGAGTGCGATGGCGGGACCAACCGCCATCGCACCATAGTCGATTGGAGCGGAGATGGCGAGCGTGCCCGTCGGGATGGCAGCGCTGCTGGAGATGTCGGCGAAGGCCGATCCGGCATCCCGCAGGATCACAGCACAACGATCGTAGAACAATCGTCCGGTTTCGGTCGACTGAACGCGCCGGGTCGTCCGCGCCAGGAGCGTTACACCGAGTTCTTCCTCGAGCTTCTTGACCTGGTGGCTGACGACGGCCTTGGCAACCCCCAGCCGATCGCCCGCGGCCGTGAACGACCCGGTTTCAACCACGGCCGCGAAGAAGGGCAGACGGTTGAGGTTCAGAAGTTCCGTCACGGCGATTGTCCGATCAGTTGATACATATTGTATGATTGTTGATCATTTTTCGATCGGCGACAACTTGCTATTGTTTCTTGCGGGGAGGATGCAACCTTGGAAGCAATGCAGAGGCAGACCGTCCCATGAAAATCGCTCTCATTGGCGCCACCGGCAATGTCGGCTCGCGCATCCTCGCCGAACTTGTCAGCCGCGGTCACGAGGTCACGGCCATCGTGCGCCATCCCGAAAAGGTCCCAAACGGCGCCGGAGTGACTGCGAAGAAGGGCGACGTGTACGACAAGGACGGGCTCGCCGCCCTGCTCAAGGGCCACGATGCGGTAATCAGCAGCGTGCATTTCACTGCCAGCGATCCGAAGACGCTGGTCGAGGCCGTCCGCGACTCCGGCGTGAAGCGTTATCTGGTCGTCGGCGGCGCCGGCAGCCTGGAGGTTGCGCCGGGCGTGACGTTGGTCTCGACGCCGGATTTCCCGCCCGAATACAAGGCCGAGGCGACGAAAGGGGGAGAGTTCCTCAACATGCTTCACGGTGAAGGGGAAATCGACTGGACGTTCCTGTCGCCATCGGCGGCGTTTGTGCCGGGCGAGCGCACTGGTAAATTCCGCCTCGGCGGTGACCAACTCCTGACCACCAACAAGGGCAGCAGCATTTCCTTCGAGGACTACGCGATCGCCCTGGTCGACGAGCTGGAGAAGCCCGCGCACAGCCGCCAGCGCTTCACCGTGGGCTACTGAAGTTCGCAACGCATACTGGTACTGGTTTCTCGCACTGCTTCTCTGCGCCTCACGGCAAACAGCAAACGGGGTATGACAATGATCTCGAGATCCGCGGTGTTCAGCTACGCAGAACACAAATACAACACGTCACCCGACTACCCATGGAGCAACTACCAGCATTACGCGACCCTGCGGCACAAGGATTCCGACAAGTGGTACGCCCTGGTCATGACGGTTTCGCGAGAGAAACTCGGCATCGCCGGAGAAGGCGAGGTTGATGTCGTCAACATCAAATGCAGGCCCGACGCTGTGGGATCGTTGCGCATGATGAAAGGCTTCCTGCCTGCCTATCACATGAACAAGGAGCATTGGCTCACCGTACTGCTCGACGGATCAGTCCCGGAAAACGAGGTCTATAACTTGATAGACGACAGCTACCAACTGACTGAAGGGGGCCAATAGAACGGAAGACGCTGCTACCAACGCAAGGGCACGAACAGGAGATACGGCCATGGCCACGACCGCCAGCGACATCGGACCAAGTGGACGGCCCTGACAGTGCGCCAATCGATCATAGGAGAGACTGGGATGACGATCAGCAGAAGACGCATTCTCAGCGCCGGGGCGACGCTCGGCGCATACGCCATGGTGCGTTCGACAAATGCGTTCGCCCTTGACACTCCAACCGCGCCACCGCCCGACATCGAGGTCCGCTCGCTCGACGAACTCTATAGCGCGGCGATCGCGGAGGGCGGCAAGCTCGTCGTCTATGCGGGCGGCGACGTTCCCGACGGCAATGTCGCGACCGAAAATGCCTTCAAGGCGCGTTTTCCCGAGATCGACGTCCGCATCATCACAGATCTTAGCAAATATCATGACACGCGCATCGATCAGCAGATCGCGCGCGGGCGCCTGGAATGCGATGTCGCGCATCTGCAGACCATGCACGACTATGACCGCTGGAAGGCAGCCGACCTGATCGAGCCCTACAAGCCGCTCGGCTGGGACGCCGTCTATCCCGAATTCAAGGATCCCGACGGCGCCTTCACCGCGATCAGAATATTCTCCTTCAGCAATGTCGTGGCCGCAGATCTCCCCGAAGACGAGACGCCACGCGATGCTCCCGACTATCTCGACCCACGGCACAAGGGAAAGCTCGTGCTTACCTACCCGCACGATGACGACGCGGTGCTGTTCCAGTTCGACCGTATCGTTTCGACTTATGGCTGGGATTTTGTCGACCGTCTGATGGCACAGGATGTGCAGTGGATCCGCGGCACCGTTCCGGCTTCACGCGTCGTTCAGGCGGGTGAGAAGGTCGCCACCTTTACGGCTTCCGGCGCACTGGCGCCCACGCAGACATCGCGTTTCCTGCTGCCGCGCAACGACACGTTCCTCACCTGGCCGCAAATGGCTGCAATCTTCCGCGCCTCGCCGCACAAGGAGGCCGCGCGCCTCTACCTGAGCTGGATGCTGGACAAGGCGACGATCGAGGCTTCGCCGTTTCAAAGGGTCGTGCGCCGCGATGTCGCCAATCCCGCCGGATTCGATCCCGTGTTTGCCTACAACACCGACCCGACCGCGTTCCGCCGCTTCATGGCCGATCGCGGCAGGATCGAGCGCCTCAAGGGGCAGTTCGAGCATCTGATCGGACCGGCGACCGGCGACAACCCGACCCAGGCCAAGGGACTTTATCTGGTCGATACCTGACGGAAGGGGCGGACGGCGTCGGCAAAAATTTAGGAATTTATTCTTGACACCGTGACGGTGCTTTGGTAGGGTTTCGTCATCGTCGGAATTGTGCCCCGATGGCGGCGCACCGAATTTTCAGGGATCATCGATGGCGAAGAACACGACGCTCAAGTGGGCGGCGGCGCGCCCGCTTTACGAAAGCGGGGCGGCCTCGCCGCAAATGCTGGCAGCGCTGACGGGCTATGCGCAAAGCACGATCGAGCGGCGTATCAGCGCCGAAGGCTGGACGAATGGGCGTGCGGCCGAGGAGGGCGATGCGCTAAAGGCGAGACTGCACCGCCAACTGGTGCATTGGATCGGGCAGATCGAACAACTGGCCAAGGACGGGGAGGAAGGGAGCGCCGCCCCCGACAAGGCGAAGATCGAAACGATCGGCGCGCTGGTGCGCACGCTCGAAAAGATCGGCGACCTGACGCGCCTCCACAAACCGCAAGAAAAGAACAACAACAATGCGGAAACCGCTTCGGTTCTCGAACGTATCCATCAGCGCATCGTCGAACTGGCCGACGAGCACGCCAGACAGATTGCCGCTCAAAGGACTGACGGAACGGCAAGCGCGGCTGGTCGGAAATGAGTGGTTCCTTCAGGCCCGCGCGGCGCAGTACCCGCTTGATGAGCCGACGGGCATCTGGCTCGTTATCGGCGGGCGCGGATCGGGCAAGACGCGTCTCGGCGCGGAATGGGTGCACGGGCTCGTCAACGGTTTTGCGCCGTTTGCCCGGCGCAAGTTCGAGCGCATCGCGCTGATCGGCGAGACGCTGGGCGACGTGCGCGAGGTGATGATCGACGGGCCATCCGGGATTGCAACGATCGCCAGACCGTCGACACGGTCTTCGGCCTGGTCGAGGTGCTTGCCAGAACGGCGGTGCCGCAGGCCGGCCAGCACCTCGAGATTGGCACGCACCAAGTCGTTGTCAGGCATCGCGGCGACATCGCCGCCGGCATGCGCTTTCGGGTCGGCGGGCGGGCGTTGACGATCCTGACAGTCGGCGATCCGGACCAGACGGGCCGCTATCTTGTCTGCCGGACCAGAGAGGTGTCGCCGTGACATCAAGCCTTCATCTGACATTGCAGGGTCTTCTGCGGGCGCTGGGAACGGCGCGGGACGTCCGGGCCGGAGCGCGGCGGGACGATCGTGCGGGCAGGCGGCGCAACGTCAACGCCACTGAAGGAGCAAGCGATGAGCCATCCGGCCCTTGAACTGCAAAAGGCGGTCTTTGCCGCCTTGAGCGCGGATGCCGGGCTCGTCGCCCGTCTCGGCGGCGCGTATATCTACGATCCCGTGCCGGCAAGCCAGGCCTTTCCCTATGTGAGCTTCGGCAAGGCGACGATGCGCGACTGGAGCACGGCGAGCGAGGCCGGCAGCGAGCACCGCATCGTGCTCGACGTGTGGTCGAAGGCGAAGGGCAGGGCCGAGGCGCTACGCATCATGGACGATATCCGCGCCTGTCTCGACCAGGTGCTGCCGCCGCTTGCCGACCATGTTCTGGTGAGCTTGGCCTTCGAGGCGAGCGAACTCGGCTTCGACGACGATCTCGCTCTCTATCACGGATCGATACGCTACCGCGCATTGATCGAGACGGCCTGACCGGCACGACCCCTTATCCCAACATTCGAAAGGAGCGCGCGGATGACGGCGCAAAGAGGCAAGGACCTGCTGCTCAAGCTCGATCTCGACGGGCTCGGCAATCATGTCGCGGTGGCGGGCTTGAGGACCAAGCGGCTCGCCTTCAACAGCGAGACGGTCGATATCACCAATTCCGACTCCAGCGGGCGCTGGCGCGAACTGCTCGAAGGCAGCGGCGTCCAGCGCGCCGCGGTTTCCGGGTCCGGCATCTTCAAGGATGCCGATTCGGACGAACAGATCCGTTCGCGATTCTTTGCCGGCGCCGTGTCGAGCTGGCAGTTCGCCATACCAGATTTCGGCATCGTGGAAGGTTCGTTCCAGATCACCGCGCTCGAATATTCGGGCAACCACGACGGTGAGGTGACCTTCGACATCGCGCTGGAATCGGCCGGCGCCGTGAGCTTCGTGGCCACATGAGCGGCGTGAACGCAAGACGCGGCGAGATCGCCGCCGAATTCGACGGCAAACAATACCGGCTTTGCCTGACTCTTGGCGCGCTGGCCGAACTGGAGCAGGCCTTCGGCGTCGGCAACCTGGCCGATCTGGCGGCGCGGTTTACCGGCGGCAAGCTTGCCGCCGAGGACCTGGTGCGCATCGTCGGGGCGGGCCTGCGCGCCGGCGGTCATGCCATCGACGACGAGGCGGTGCGCCATATGCACACGCCCGACGGCGCGGCCGGATTCGTGCGTATTGCCGGACGGCTCCTGGCGGCGACGTTCGGCACGCGTGCCGAGAAGGAGGAAACGCCGCCAAACCCTTGAACGCCGCAGCATCCCGCCCGGCGCCGTTTCCCTGGTCGCAGGCGATGGCGCTGGGGCTCGGCGTGCTGCGGCTTTCCCCATACCAGTTCTGGGCGATGACGCCGGCAGAGCTTGCCGCCGCGGCGGGGCTTGGCGCGCACCAATCGGGCGTGCCGGACCGCCGCACATTGGGGCGGCTGCTCGAGCGCTTCCCGGACCAAGACAGCAAAGGTCAAACGCATGACGGAGACGAATTTCCTGGACGATAACGCATATCTGGAAAACACCAGGGTGGAGCTCGAAGATCTCGAAAGGCTCTCGCGGCGTTTCGGCACGAAATTGACGAGCGCCATGCGCAGCGCTGCGGTCAGCGGACGCGCATTGGACGACGTCTTGCGGCAGATCGGGACGAACCTGGCGGGGCTGGCGCTCGAACAGGGCCTGCAGCCGCTCAAGGAATTGTCGGGCTCCTGGTTCGCCAGCCTGTTCTCGGCCGCCCGAAACGTCCTGCCCTTTGCCGATGGTGGCGTGGTGTCGTCGCCGACCTGCTTTCCGCTCGGCGGCCAGACGGGGCTGATGGGCGAGGCCGGGGCCGAGGCGATCCTGCCGCTTGCCCGCGGCGCCGATGGAAGGCTCGGCGTCGCTGCATCGGGCAGCACGGCGCCCGTCAGCATCGTCTTCAACGTGACGAGCCCGGATGCCGCCTCCTTCCGCAAGTCGGAAGCGCAGCTCACGGGCATGATTGCGCGCGCCGCCTCGCGCGGCCTGCGCTCCATGTAAGGCGGGAGACGAGACATGGCTGAGTTGTCAGGCTTTCACGACGTGCTGTTTCCGCTGAAGATCTCCTTCGGCGCGACGGGCGGGCCCCGGCGGCGCAACGAGATCGTCACACTGACCTCGGGCCGCGAACAGCGCAATGCGCGCTTCGCCCATTCCAGGCGTGCCTATGACGTCGGCACGGGCCTGCGCTCGCTCGAGGATCTGCACGAACTGACCGAGTTTTACGAGGCCCGGCGCGGCTCGCTGCACGCTTTCCGCTTCCGCGACCCGTTCGACATGAAATCCTGCCGGCCGAGCGACACGGTGTCGGCAGAAGACCAGACGATCGGCACCGGCGACGGTTCAACGGCAAGCTTTGCGCTGGCAAAGACCTACGGCGTGGGTGCCGACGCCTATCGCCGGCCGATCGGCAAGCCCGTGGCCGGCAGTGTGCGGGTCGCGGTCGATAGCGTGGAATTAGCCGAGGGAAGCCAGTTCACCGTCGATGCGGCGAGCGGAACGGTCACGTTTCTCGCCGGCAGCGTTCCCGGAAGCGGCGCGGTGATAACGGCGGGGTTCTTGTTCGACGTGCCGGTGCGCTTCGACGGCGAGGAACTGTCGATCAGCCTTGCCGCCTTCTAGGCCGGGCAGGCGCCGTCCGTTCCATTGCTGGAGGTGCGGATATGAGCGACTTCTCAGAAGATTTCCTGGCCCATCTCGAAGGCGATACGACCACGCTTTGCCATTGCTGGCGCCTGACGCGAAGCGACGGCGTGGTCCAGGGTTTCACCGACCATGACGCGCCAATCAGCTTCGCCGGGACGGCGTTTCGGCCCGAAACCGGGTTTTCGGCGAGCGAGGCACGCACGACGCTGGGGCTGAGCATCGATACGGTGGATGTCGAGGGCGCGATCTCGTCCGACATGCTCGACTTCGACGATGTCCTGGCAGGCAGGTTTGACGGGGCCAGGGCCGAGACCTTTCTGGTCAATTGGGCGAAACCGTCGCAGCGCGCTCTGTTGCGCATCGCCCATATCGGCAAGATTACGCGCGAGGACGGGGTCTTTCGCGCCGAGCTGCAAAGCCCCGCCGCCTTCCTCGACCAGCCGCGCGGGCGCTTTTTCCGGCGCGGCTGCGACGCCGAACTGGGCGACGCCAAATGCGCCTTCGATCTGAACGCGTCAGGATACTCCGCCACGGCAACGGCCGGGCCGCAGTCGGAAGCCGGGCGCGTCGTCGTCAACGCATTGCAAGGATTCGAAGACGGCTGGTTCACCGACGGCGTGCTCGAGGCAACGTCGGGTGCGCAGGCCGGCAAGCGCTGGCGGATCGTCGGGCACCGCCGGGAAAATGGCCGGACGGTTCTCGATCTGTGGCCCGCCCAGCCGGCGCCGGTTGAAGGCGATGGCTTCAAGGTGACGGCGGGCTGCGACAAGAGCTTTGCCACCTGCAAGGCGAAGTTCGCCAATCACCTCAATTTCCGCGGCTTTCCGCACCTGCCGGGCAATGACGCGGCCTATGGCTATGCCAGCGAAGGCGATCTGTTCGACGGGAGCCCGCTTGTGCCATGAGCAGGATCGAGCAGGACGAAGAGGCCACTGCAGCCCGCATCGTCGCGGAAGCGCTGACCTGGCTCGGCACACCTTACCGTCATCAGGGGACGACGCGCGGCGTCGGCTGCGATTGCCTGGGTCTGGTACGCGGCGTGTGGCGCGGCGTCTACGGCCGGGAGCCGGAATTGCCGGGTCCCTACAGCGCCGACTGGGCCGAGATGAACGGCGGCGATCCGCTGCTGGCGGCCGCGCAACGGCACTGCAGGCGCGCGGATGAGGGCGATCTTTCGCCAGGACGGCTTGTTGTCTTCCGCTGGCGGCGCGGCATGGCGGCAAAGCACGCCGGCATCCTGATAACGCGCGAACGTTTCATCCATGCCTATGAGGGGCATGCGGTGCTGATTTCGCCGCTGGTGCCGCAATGGCATCGGCGCATCGCTGGCCTCTTCCGCTTTCCCGACATCAACTGGAGTTGACCGACCTTGGCCACGATCGTTTTGCAGGCCGCCGGTGCCTATATCGGTGGGCTTTTCGGCACGGCCGGAGCCGCAATCGGCTCGGCCGCAGGCGCCATTGCCGGCTATCTCGCCGACCGGGCGCTCATCGACAGCACCAGGCGCCAGGAGGGGCCGCGGCTTACCGAGGTGCGCCCGCTCACGGCTGAAGACGGCACGCCCATCCCGCGTGTCTACGGCACGATGCGTGTCGGCGGTACGCTGATCTGGGCGACCCGCTTCGAAGAGACGAGCCAGACCGACCGGCAGGGCGGCAAGGGCGGACCGAAGGTCACCACCTACAGCTATTTCGCCAATGCCGCATTCGGCCTGTGCGAAGGCGAGATCGCCGGCATCCGGCGCGTCTGGGCCGACGGCAAGGAACTGGATCTCGATACGATCACCTATCGCGTTCATCGCGGCGGCGAGAGCCAGGCGCCCGACCCCTTGATCGAGGCCAAGCAAGGTGCGGGCAACGCCCCGGCCTATCGCGGTGTCGCCTATGTGGTGTTCGACAGACTGCCGCTCGACGATTTCGGCAACCGCCTGCCGCAACTCCAGTTCGAAGTGCTGCGGCCGATCGGCGCGCTTGCCGGACGGGTGCGCGCGATGGCGTTGATCCCCGGCGCCACCGAGTTCGGCTATGCGCCGGACGTCGTCCGCCGCACGCTCAGACCGGGCGAGACCCTGGCGGTCAACCGGCACGTGCTGTTCGGGGCGAGCGACTTTTCGGCATCGATCGACGAATTGCAGGCGACCTGCCCGAACCTGGAGCATGTGGCGCTCGTCGTGACATGGTTCGGCGACGATCTGCGGGCAGGCGCGTGCCGGATACGGCCCGGTGTGACGCAGGGTTCGGACAGCGGGTTCTCGGTCGCATGGCGCGTCTCGGGCCAGGGGCGCGAGGATGCGATGATCGTTTCGCAGGTCGATGGCGGAGCCGCCTATGGTGGGACGCCCTCGGACAGGAGTGTCATCGAGGCGATCGTCGACCTCAAGGCGCGCGGGCTGTCGGTGACGCTCTATCCGTTCATCATGATGGACGTGCCGGCCGACAACCAGTTGCCCGATCCCTATGGCGGGGCGGCGCAGGCGGCCTATCCGTGGCGCGGGCGCATCACCTGCCACCCGGGCCCTGATCGACCGGGCTCGGCCGACAAGACGGCCGCCGCGGCAAACCAGCTTGCCGCCTTCTTCGGCAATGCTCAGCCGGGCGAGTTCCAGGCGACGGCCAATGGCGTCTCCTATTCGGGGGCGGCGGCAGAATGGGGCTACCGGCGGCTCGTGCTGCACTACGCGCATCTGGCCGCGGCCGCCGGCGGCGTCGACGCCTTCCTTCTGGGTTCCGAACTGCGCGGCATCACCGCGCTGCGTGACGGAACCGGGGGCTATCCGGCCGTGACGGCGCTGTGCACGCTTGCCGGCGAGGTCCGCGCCATACTCGGGGCCGGGACCAAGCTGACCTATGGCGCCGACTGGACGGAATATTTCGGCCATCAGCCGGCCGACGGCAGCGGCGACGTCTTCTTTCATCTCGATCCCCTGTGGGCCCATCCGGCGATCGATGCCGTGGGCATCGACAATTATGTGCCGCTCAGCGACTGGCGCGACACCGATTTCGTCGATGGCAATCTCGACGGGGCGGCCACGCCCTATGATGGGAATGCCTTGCGTGGGGCGATTGCAGGCGGCGAGGGATTCGAGTGGTACTATGCTTCCGCGTCGGCCCGGGCAGCGCGCACGCGCTCGCCGATCGAGGACGGCGCGCTCGACGTTGGCACGGGCGAGGTGCTCGTGCGCGACTGGCTGCGCCGACGCCGCAGCGCGCGTCGGCGCATCAGCTTTGGCGTTGCGGCATCGCGCCGCGATCTGCGGCCCGGCACGCCGGTGCTGATGGCGGATTTCGATGCCGGACGGACCTACACTGTCGAGGAGATCGAGGAGGGGCTCGAACGGCGCATCAGCGCGCGCAGCATCGTCCGGTCGACCCCACCGCGTGCCGCGCCGATTGTTGGCGGCCGCGAGACTTCGCCGCCAGCCTTGCCGTCGAGGCCGGCTGTCCAGTTTCTCGACCTGCCCAATTGGGGCGATGCCGACACGCCGCACGCGCAGTTCCGCATCGCCGCATGGGCAAGACCGTGGCGGCGCCAGGTGGTCTATGCTTCGCCGGAACCGAACGGCTACGGGCACCGCACCACCATCGAGCGGGCAGCGACAATGGGCTATCTCGAACAGGCCTCACAAGGCACCTGCAGCGGCCGCGTCGACCACGCCCAGGCGATCATCGTCGCGCTTTCCTCGGGCGAACTGTCGAGCATTTCCAGGGCGCAGTTGCTGAACGGCGGCAATGCAGCCGCGATCCGGTCGCTGTCGGGTGCCTGGGAGATCGTCCAGTTTGAGACGGCAGAGGAGATATCGGCCGACGTCTGGCGGCTCACCGGGTTGTTGCGCGGCCAACTGGGCACCGAGGATGCCATGCGCGCCGGCGCGGCTTCCGGGGCGGCGTTCGTCCTGCTCGACCGAGCGGTGCAGCCTGCGGGACTGCAGGCCAGTGAGGCCGGGCTCGATCTTCATTGGCGGGTCGGACCGACGGCGGCCGAACTGTCGAGCGATCTCTTCGTCGTCGAGACGGTGGCTGGCGGTGTGCGCGCCGCCCGGCCGCTGTCGCCGGTGCATCTGCGTGCCGCCGGCGCGGCGAGCGGCGATGTCGATTTCACCTGGATCCGGCGTTCGCGGGTCGCCGCCGATGCGTGGCTGGAGGGCGACATCCCGCTGGGCGAGGAAAGCGAGGTCTATCGCATCGAGATACGTGATGGCGACGGCGACCTCAAAAGATCGCTCACCGCGACCACCAATGCCTTGACCTACGCTGCCGCCGACATCGAGGCCGATTTTCCCGACAGGCCGGTGCAGGCGGAGGCGAGCGTCAGTCAGTTGAGCGCCCGTTTCGGCCCCGGCCCGGCGGCGACGCTGAACCTCACCCTTTCTTAGGCGGCTTTTCACAATCAAACAGGAGCAGAGCATGGTTTCGAGCAAGAGCTGGCATCATTCGCGCACCATCTGGGCGGCGCTGGTGACGATCCTGACTTCAATCGCCGGATTGGTTGGCCTGCCGGTGGGAACTCTCGACCAGGCGTCGCTGGTCGACACGATCCTGCAGGCCGTGACGGCGATATCCGGTATCATCGCGATCCTTGGTCGGGTATCGGCTTCGCAAAGGATCGAATGAAGCACAACGTTCATTCCCTGTTCAGTCACGCTGGATTAGGGTTTGTCGCAATTCACGCTTGGATGGACCGCAAGGGACCCTGAAGAGGGCTATGAAAACGACCGCACCCCATATCAGCCTGATGGCGGCCATCGTGCTTGCCGCTTCTTCTGCCGGGCTCGGTCAGGCGGCGATGCGCGTCACCGCGCCGCCCGTCTCCCCGCTGCTTCACCTGGTCGCGGCCGATTGCAACGCGATAGGGCGGGCCGAGGCGGCGCGCAATGGCGGGCAATTGCGGCGCGCCGTGGCCGTCCAGCGCGGCGGCCGCACGATCTGCCAGATTGTCTATACGGTGCCGGGCAAGGGCGGCAAGCCGCCGCGCCGCGTGCAACGCAATATTCCGGCCGGATAGGTAACAATTTCGCCGTGGCCGGGTCTGATTCTCGGCAGAAGATTGGGTATAGACGTTCAACCGGGTGAGTACCGGATCCGGCGGTCGGCATTACGGCAAAGGGACGAGCAGCGAAAAGATGCGGATACTCGTTGTCGAGGATGACAAGAACCTGAACCGCCAGCTTGCCGAAGCGCTGACAGAGGCCGGCTACGTGGTCGACAGTGCCTTCGATGGCGAAGAGGGGCATTTCCTTGGCGACACCGAGCCCTACGACGCGGTCGTTCTCGACATCGGCCTGCCGGAGATGGACGGCATCAGCGTTATCGAACGCTGGCGCGCCGACGGCCGCAAGATGCCCGTTCTCATGCTGACGGCGCGCGACCGCTGGAGCGACAAGGTGGCCGGGATCGATGCGGGCGCCGACGATTACGTCGCCAAGCCGTTTCATATCGAGGAAGTCATGGCGCGCGTGCGGGCGCTGATAAGACGCGCAGCCGGCCATGCCAGCACCGAACTGGTCTGCGGCCCGCTGCGCCTCGACACCAAGGCATCAAAGGCTCATATCGACGATACCCCGCTGAAGCTGACCTCGCACGAATTCCGCCTGCTTTCCTATCTGATGCACCACATGGGCGAAGTGGTGTCGCGATCGGAACTCGTCGAGCATCTTTACGATCAGGATTTCGACCGCGATTCCAACACGGTCGAGGTGTTTGTCGGCCGCCTGCGCAAGAAGATGGGTGTCGATCTGATCGAGACGGTGCGCGGCATGGGCTACCGCATGCGCGATCCGCAACAGCCATGAGGGATGCAGCGTCCTTCGCGGACGGGAGGCGGGCGTGAAATACTGGTTGCGATCGCTTTCCTTTCGCGCCGTGACGTTTTCCACGATCTGGGCCGTCGCCGCCTTCGTGGTCATCGCAACGCTGATCACCGCGCTTTATCGCGACGCCTCCGAGCGCAGCTTTCACAGCCTCTTGAGCGCGCATCTCTACAGTCTCGTCGCCGCGGTCGGCGTGTCGGAGGAAGGCAGGCTGCAGGGCGGGCCCGAACTCTACGATCTGCGTTTCACCGATCCGGGTTCCGGCTGGTACTGGTCGGTCGAGCCGGTTTCACAGAACCTGGAAGGGCAATTGCGCTCGCCTTCGATGACGCAGCCGATCGAGGCGCCGTCCGTTGCGGCAGTGCCCTTCGACGCCCAGTTCCAGCGTCGCTACGAGGCGCGCGGCATCGACGGTGAGCGTGTCGAGGTGCTGGAGAACGACTTCATCCTGGACGAGGAAAACCGTATCGCGCGGTTTCGCATCATGGGCAACCGAACGGAACTGGAGCAGGACATTGCACGCTTCGAGCGTCAACTCTTCGGCTATCTGGCATTGTTTGGGTTCGGCATGGTTGGCATCAATGCAATCGCGATCCTGTTCGGATTGAAGCCTCTTGATCAGGTGCGCAATGCCCTGGCGCAGGTGAGGGAGGGCACGGCGAAGAAGCTCGACGGCGCCTTTCCGTCCGAGATCGCGCCGTTGGCCGAGGAAACCAATGCGCTTATCGACAACAATCGCCGCATCGTCGAGCGCGCCCGCACACAGGTGGGAAACCTCGCCCATGCGTTGAAGACGCCGCTGGCGGTGCTTCTCAACGAAGGGCGCAGGATGGGTGGAAGCGAGGGGGGGATGGTCGTGGACCAGGCCGCCGCCATGCAGGAACACGTCGAATATTATCTCCAGCGGGCCCGCGTCGCCGCGCAGCGCGAAAGCGTGGTCTACCGTGCCCCTGTTCGCGCGGCGCTGGAACGGCTCGTGCGGGTGATGCAAAAGCTCAATCCCGACAAGGAAATCAGGTTGCTGTTGCCCGACGAGGAAATCCATTTCGCGGGCGAGGCGGAGGATTTCGAGGAACTGGCGGGCAACATCGTCGAGAACGCAATGAAATGGTCACGCCGCAATGTGCGCGTCAGCCTGAGCGCCGCCGCCAGGGATAAGGGGACAGGCGAACTGCTGCTTGTGGTCGAGGACGACGGTCCGGGCATTCCGCAAGAGCGCATCGGCGATGTGGTCAAGCGCGGACACAGGCTGGATGAAAGCAAACCGGGCTCCGGGCTTGGACTGTCGATCGTGTCCGAGATGACGCGCGAATATGGAGGCGCGATGGAACTGGGCGATTCGCCGCTCGGTGGTCTGAGGGTCAACGTCCGGCTGCCCGCGGCAAGTTGAAAACGCTGGCAAATCTGGCTGAACGCCTGTACGCACGTGCAAAAATGGTCAAACATTAGGCCGTGTGGACAGTTATGGATTGGAGCGTGGTATGAGCGAAAATAGTTCAGTTCCAGGAGCGGACCCGCCGGAAGGGTCGACCCCTTTCAAGGGGCCGCGACGCCGAAATGGACGATTTTCGCCATACCCGTATCGGGCGCGGCGGATTTCGCCCCTGAATACGTCGAAAATGCTCGACGGTGTTCGACACCGCCTTGCGCTTTTCTCCTGTTCAGGAACGAAATCCGGCTCGCGCCACGCCCAAACCATAACTGTCCACACGGCCTAGTGCTGCGGAGCAGATGAAATGTCTGGAGAGGGGAAGCGGATGAAAGCCAGGATAGCGCTTGGCGTCGCGGCGCTTATGGCAAGCGGTTGCACGACGACCTCGCTGCCGGTGGGCGGAGAACAGGTGGCGGGAAAGGCGTCGATGATAGACGCAATGAATGGCGGATTGATCGGCGGAGACATCGGCGAGGACTTGAGCAGCCGTGAACGGCAGATTGCACTGGAAGCCGAATATCGTGCCCTCGAATACACCCCGGGCGGCCAGTCCGTTCCATGGCGAAGCGAGGGTGCCAAGCATTCCGGCGAGGTGATCCCGGCCCAGCCCTACAAGGTCGGCTCGCAGGATTGCCGCCAGTATGTCCACCGTGTATTCGTCGATGGTGCCGTGAGACATGCCCGTGGCACGGCCTGCCGCAATCCGGACGGAAGCTGGACGCCCCTGACTTGATGCGACACAATCGCCGCGGGTGTCCGGCGTCCCGAAGACACAAGCCGGAGCCAAATAGCCGCATGTCGGCGGCGTTGGCATGTGCACGCTGCAACGCTATTGAGATCGCATGCTCCTTTGGCTCACAATCGCGTTTTTGACCGCGGCTGCAAGTCTTGCCGTCCTCCTTCCGCTCGCCTCCAGGCGCGGCGAACTTGCCGGTGCGACCGAACATGACCTTGAAGTCTACAAGGATCAACTTGCCGAATTAGAGCGAGACGCCGCGCGTGGCCTGATTGGCGGCGAGGAAGCCGAGCAGGCCAAGGCCGAGATCGGGCGGCGGATATTGCGCATCGCCGGAGGGACACAGGCCGTCGATGGTGTCCAAGGCGCGCGCCGCACGCGCGTCATTGCCGCGGCAGCGGTTCTGGCCGTTCCGCTTCTCAGCTGGGGGCTCTACGCCGTTCTCGGTTCGCCTGACCTTGCCGATCAGCCGCTGCAGGCGCGCATGAGCAAGGATCCGTCCGACAGCACGGCCGACGAGCTTGTGCGGCGGGCGGAGGAACATCTGCGCGCCAATCCATCCGACGGCCGTGGCTGGGACGTGCTGGCGCCGATCTATTTGCGCATGAATCGCCCGGCCGAGTCCGTCACCGCCTATCGCAACGCGATGCGTCTTCTCGGCGCCACAGCCCGCCGCGAAAGCGGCCTGGGCGAGGCACTGGTTGCCGACGCGGGCGGTGTTGTCACGGCCGAGGCGGCCGAGGCCTTCGAGCGCGCGCTGCAGCACGATCGGGCGGATCCCAAATCGCGCTTCTTCCTGGCGTCCGCGATGGCGCAGGAGGGGCGTCTGGACGAGGCGGCGGATGCCTGGCGGCGACTGGCGCGCGACATGCCGCAGGATTCGCCCTGGCAGGGCGTGGTCGCAGCGGCGCTGGAACAGGCGGGAGAGATGACGGCGGCGCAGGACGAGACGATGCCCGGACCGACCCGCGAGGATATCGAGGCGGCCTCCGATCTCGATGTCGAAGGCCGCGCCGAGATGATCGAGGGCATGGTGGCCCGGCTCGATGCCAGGCTGCGCGAGAATCCTGCCGACCTGGAAGGTTGGCAAAGGCTCGTGCGCTCCTATCTGGTGCTGGGACGCAAGGACGACGCGCTCGCCGCTCTCGAGCGCGGTATCGCCGCACTCGGCGCGGAAGGCGGCGATGCGGCCGAAACGCTTCGAAACTTCGCGGCGCAGCAGGGACTGCAAGCGGACTAGATGATGACGCGAAAACAGAAACGCCTGTCGATCATTGCCGGTGCGCTCGCCGTACTGGGATGCGCCACTGCGCTGACATTCGTCGCGCTCGGCCAGAAGACCTCCTATTTCTATATGCCGGCCGACATCACCACGGCGAATATTCAGCCGGGCGAGCGTATCCGGCTTGGCGGCCTGGTGGAAAAGGGATCGGTCGTGCGCGGCCAGGGGACGCGGGTGACATTTGCCGTCACCGATGCGGCGGACAGCGTGCATGTCACCTATGACGGCATTCTGCCCGACCTTTTCAGGGAGGAGCAGGGGGTGGTCACCGAAGGCGTGTTCGGCGATGATGGGACGTTCGTTGCCGATAGCGTGCTGGCCAAGCACGACGAAACCTACATGCCCAAGGATGTCGCCGACAGACTGAAGGAGCAGGGCGTTTGGCAAGAATGATGGGAAAGACCAGGCATGGTTGAAGCAGGTCATTTCGCACTGGTGCTTGCCTTCGTTCTGGCGCTGGTGCAGGCGAGCCTGCCGCTGATCGGCGCGCGGATCGGCGATGCGCGCTTGATGGCGGCGGGCAATTCCGCCGCCCTGGCCGGCTTCCTCATGACGGCCATCGCCTTCGCCGTGTTGACGGCCGCCTATGTGCAGTCCGACTTCTCGCTGCTCAACGTCTTCGAAAACTCGCATTCGCAAAAGCCGCTCCTCTACAAATTCACCGGCACCTGGGGCAATCACGAAGGCTCAATGCTGCTTTGGGTGTTGATTCTTACCGGTTTCGGGGCGCTGGTGGCGCTGTTCGGACGCAATCTGCCGGCGACCCTGCGGGCCAACGTTCTGGCCGTTCAGGGCATGATCGGCGCGGCCTTCTTCCTCTTCATCCTGTTGACCTCGAACCCTTTTGCGCGCCTCGACCCGGCGCCGATCGAAGGCCAGGACCTCAATCCGATCCTGCAGGATGTCGGGCTCGCTATCCATCCGCCGCTGCTCTATCTGGGCTATGTCGGCTTCTCGATCTGCTTTTCCTTCGCCATCGCCGCGCTGATCGAGGGGCGCATCGACGCCGCCTGGGCGCGCTGGGTGCGTCCCTGGACGCTGATGGCCTGGATATTCCTCACCGGCGGCATCGCGATGGGCTCCTTCTGGGCCTATTACGAGCTTGGATGGGGCGGCTTCTGGTTCTGGGACCCGGTTGAAAACGCCTCCTTCATGCCCTGGCTCGCCGGCACCGCGCTGCTGCATTCCGCCATCGTCATGGAAAAGCGCTCGGCGCTGAAGATCTGGACGATCCTGCTTTCGATCCTGACCTTCTCCCTGTCGCTTCTGGGCACCTTCCTGGTGCGCTCCGGCGTGTTGACCTCGGTCCATGCCTTTGCCACCGACCCGACGCGCGGCGTCTTCATCCTGACGATCCTGACCGTCTTCGTCGGCGGCGCTCTGGCGCTGTTTGCATGGCGCGCCCAGGCGTTGGCGCCCGGCGGTCTTTTCCAGCCGATCTCGCGCGAAGGCGCGCTGGTGCTCAACAATCTCTTCTTGAGCACGGCGACGGCGACCGTGTTCGTCGGCACGCTCTATCCGCTGCTGCTCGAAGCGTTGACCGGGGACAAGATCTCGGTCGGCGCTCCCTTCTTCGAGGCGACCTTCGGACCGCTGATGGTGCCGCTTCTGATCGCCGTCCCGTTCGGTCCGCTCCTGGCCTGGAAGCGGGGCGATCTCTGGGCGGCGGCGCAAAGGCTCGTTTTCGCCTTTGCCGGGGCGCTGCTGGTGACGCTCGTCGTGGCGCTGTTCATCGATCGGGCCTCCGTATTCGCCGCCCTCGGCCTCGGCCTTGGTGTCTGGCTCGTTCTCGGCGCGCTGACCGATCTCGCCATGAAGGCCGGGCTGGGCAAGGTCGGTTTCGCCGCGGCGCGCCGACGCCTTGCCGGGCTGCCGCGCGCAGCCTTCGGCACGGCGCTGGCCCATCTGGGCCTCGGCCTGACGACGCTGGGCGTGATCAGCGTCATGAGCCTTGAGACCGAGCACATCATCACCATGAAGCCCGGCGAGACGACCGACGTCGCCGGCTACGAATTGCGGTTTGACGGGCTGCAGCCCCATCAGGGCGCCAACTATACGGAGGACCGCGGCGTCTTCGCGCTGATGGCGGACGACGGACGGACGATCACCCAAATCGTCTCGTCCAAGCGGCTTTACACCGCGCGCCAGATGCCGACCACGGAAGCAGGTATCGCCACGCGTGGCCTGAGCCAGCTCTACGTATCGCTCGGCGACCCCACCGATGACGGCGGCGTTGTCGTGCGCATCTGGTGGAAGCCGTTCGTTACCCTGATCTGGATCGGCTCGATCGTGATGATGGCGGGCGGAACCCTCTCGCTGAGCGACCGCCGGCTGCGTGTCGGCGCGCCGTCGCCGCGCAAGACGGCGGTTACTCCGGTTCCGGCGGAATGAGGGAGCGAACGGTGCGGATCGCCGCCTTGTTGCTGTGCGCGCTTCTGGCCTGGCCGCTTGCCGCCGGTGCCGTGGAGCCTGACGAAGTGCTCGACGATCCGGCACTGGAAGCGCGTGCGCGGTCACTGTCTGCCGAACTGCGCTGCCTTGTCTGTCAGAACCAGTCGATAGACGATTCCAATGCTGACCTGGCGCGCGACCTGCGCATCATCGTGCGCGAACGGCTCAAGGCCGGTGACAGCGACGGCGAAGTGATGGACTTCGTGGTCTCGCGCTATGGCGAGTTCGTGCTCCTGAAGCCGCGCTTCAACTGGCGCAATGCGCTGCTCTGGGGCACGCCGGTGGTTTTGCTTTTGATCGGCGGCGGTGCCATCCTGATGCGTGCCCGCCGAGCCGCGACACCGACGGCAAGGCTCAGCGCGGAAGAGGAAAAAGCCCTCCAGGATATTCTGCAAAAGCGCAGCTGATCCGGGGCAGTGGCCGGACCGCCCGACGCGTGGGCATCGGTCGGGCGATTTTCAGTCCTTCCGGCACACGCTTTTGATGGAGGAGCGCATGGTCACGACATTGCGAAAGCTGGAATTTGCGGGTCATGCGGGCGGGCAGCTCGCGGCGAGGCTGGACCTGCCGACGGGGCCGGTTCGCGCCTACGCTCTTTTTGCCCACTGCTTCACCTGCTCGAAGGACCTGCTGGCGGCGCGCCGCATCGCCGCCGAGCTCGGCCGCGCAGGCATTGCCGTGATGCGTTTCGATTTCACCGGACTGGGCTCGAGCGAAGGCGAGTTCGGCTCGACCAATTTTTCCTCCAACGTCGCCGACCTCGTTCTGGCCGCGGACTATCTGCGTGCCAATTTCGAGGCGCCGTCGCTTCTCATCGGACATTCGCTCGGTGGCGCGGCGGTGCTTGCTGCCGCCGGCAAGATTCCCGAGACGAAGGCCGTCGTGACGATCGGCGCGCCGGCCGACGCCGATCACGTGCTGAAGAGCTTCGGCGCCAGCCTTCAGGAGATCGAGCAAAAGGGTGAGGCCGAGGTGCAGCTTGGCGGGCGCAGCTTCCACATTGCCAGCCAGTTCGTCGCCGATGTGCAGCAGGCGACGTTGCGCGAGGCCATCGCCGGTTTGCGCAAGCCGCTTCTCATCCTGCATGCGCCGCTCGACCAGACGGTCGGCATCGACAACGCCACGCGCATCTTCCTGGCGGCAAAACATCCCAAGAGCTTCGTTTCGCTTGATACGGCCGATCACCTGTTGAGCGAGCCGCGGGATGCGGAATTTGCGGCCAGCGTCATTGCCGGTTGGGCCGGGCGCTACCTTCGCGAAGACGCCCCGCAGGGAAGCGAGCCGATCGAGCATGTCCGGGTCACGGAAACCGGCGAGGCGAAGTTCCAGAACGCCGTGCAGGCGGGCCGGCACCGGCTGTTCGCCGACGAGCCGGAAAGCGCCGGCGGCCTCGATTCGGGTCCTTCGCCGTACGATTTCCTCTCGGTCGCGCTGGGCGCGTGCACATCCATGACCTTGCGCATCTATGCCGAGCACAAGAAGATCCCGCTCGGCCGGGTCAGCGTCGATGTCTCACATGCCAAGATGCATGCGCGCGACTGCGAGGAGTGCACCGAGGAGGAGCGCGCCAGCGGCGCCCGGATCGACCGTTTCGAACGTGTCGTCACCGTCGACGGAGAGGTCGATGCCGAGCTTTCGGCCAAAATTGCCGAGATCGCGGATAAATGCCCCGTTCACCGCACGCTCGAAGCCGGATCGAAGGTCAAGACGACCGTCCGCTCGAAGCCGGAGCGATGAAACCACGACCTTGTGGGCTTCATCGAAGTAGGGGAGCCGGTATTCGTTCTCGCGGAATGGCTCGGCCTTATCCCGATTTGTTCTTCGCGCGCGTTCGCTCAAACGATTCCGTTTGAGCGGGTCATGTTCCAGGCTCGAACAGTTCGACCAGGTTGCCGGAGGGGTCTTCCAGCAGGGCCTGTCGTCCGCCCTTGCCGGTAACGATGTCGCCGCGAAAGGATGCGCCGGATTGGCGAAGCCGTTCGGTCATTTTATCGAGGTCGCCTGTTTCGATCTGAAACCTGTTCCAGCCGCCGGGCTGCGGTGTTCCGCCCGCAGTGCCGGCACCGCCTGCTCCCGGAGCGTTCAGCAGCAGCCGAAGGTCTCCGCGCGACAGCGCCGCGAATCCCGGTCCGGGATGCATGTCGACGACAAATCCGAGACGATCGCGATAGAAGGCAACGCTCTGGCCGACATCTGAAACGATATATCGAACGGAAACCATGGTCTCCTCCTTGCCGTTCGGTTCATCAGATTGCTATAGAACGGTAGCGTTTCATAAATGGAAACGAAACGCAAGCGTTTCATAATTATGGATGATGCCGGCATCGGGACAAAACATGGACAAGCGCATCGAACGCACACAGTGGGACGTGCGCCGTGCCGCCATCGCGCTGCTTGGCGAACGCGGCTATGCCGCCTTCAACATGGAAGCCGTCGCCAGGCAGGCGGGTGTTTCGAAAAGCACGCTCTACAGGCACTGGCCGACGAAGCTGTCGCTGATCGCCGATGCATTGGAAACGCTGAACGAGCAGCCCCGGCCCGTCCCGTCGCAAGGAAGCGTCAGGCAGCGCGTATGCCGTCTGATGCAACACCTCGCCGAGGCTCTTTCCACCTCGCAGTTCGGCGCCTGCATTCCGGCCCTCATGGAAGCCTCTCACCGCCATGCGGAAGTCGCGCAGTTCCTCCATTCATACAGTGCCCGCCGGCGCCGGACGCTTGTCGATTTGCTGCGCGAAGGGGTCGCTTCCGGCGAGTTGCCGGCGGAATTCGATGCGGAAATGGCCGCATTGGCGCTCAGCGGCGCGATCTTCTACCAGCGCAGCATGACGCCAGAGCCGTTTGCCGCCGATGATATCCCGTCGCTGGTGACGCTGGTTCTCGGCCCGGAACGGCCGAACTGAACGGCCGCTTGCGCAGCGAGGGGGCGGGGCGCGGCAGTACCACCTTCGCTCCGCTGACAATGAACATTACGAATTTTTCATTCGCTGGAAATGGCGTCGTAATGTGACGCGACCTAACTGTGTGTCCGAGGATTTCTCAAAGCGTCCCGCCAAGAAAGGACACACGATCATGAACTCTTCCGTTTCGACCTCTACCACGCGCAAGCGGCTTGCTACCGCCGTCGCCTCCGTCGCAATCGCCGGTGCCGTCGGCCTCGGCGCGGTGACGTCCGGCACGCTGCCCGTCTTCGCCGAGCCGGTGCGTGTCGATGCGCCACAGACGCCGGGCTTCGCCGATGTCGTCGACCGCGTTTCCCCGGCCGTCGTCAGCGTGCGCGTGAAGCAGAACGTCCAGCCGGCATCTGACGATATGCAGGGCTTCTTCGGCCCGCCCGGATTTGAGGACCTGCCGGACGACCACCCGCTGAAACGCTTCTTCCGTCAGTTCCGCGGCGAAGGCGATCATCGCGGCCCCCGCCAGTTCCGCCGGCACACGCGTCCGGTTTCGCAGGGCTCCGGCTTCTTCATTTCCGATGACGGCTATCTCGTCACCAACAACCATGTCGTTAAGGGCGGATCGGAGTTCACCGTCGTCATGGACAATGGCGATGAGCTCGATGCCAAGCTTGTTGGCACCGACCCGCGCACCGATCTTGCCGTGCTCAAGGTCGATGAGAAGCGCGACTTCACTTATGTGACCTTTGCCGGCGACGGCAGTGTTCGCGTCGGCGACTGGGTGGTGGCAGTCGGCAACCCGTTCGGCCTCGGCGGCACCGTGACCGCCGGTATCGTCTCGGCACGCGGCCGCGACATCGGCGCCGGACCCTATGACGACTTCATCCAGATCGACGCGGCCGTCAATCGCGGCAACTCGGGCGGTCCCGCCTTCAATCTCAACGGCGAGGTGGTGGGCATCAACACCGCCATCTTCTCGCCCTCGGGCGGCAATGTCGGCATCGCCTTCGCGATCCCCGCATCGACCGCCAGGACCGTTGTCGACGAACTGATCAAGGACGGCACGGTGGAGCGCGGATGGCTCGGCGTGCAGATCCAGCCGGTCACCGACGACATCGCCGAATCGCTGGGTCTCGATGACGCAAAAGGTGCATTGGTCAGCGAGGCGCAGCCCGACAGCCCGGCCCTCGATGCCGGGATCAAGGCCGGTGACGTGATCACCGGTATTGACGGCAAGAAGGTCGAATCGCCGCGCGAACTGGCCCGCATGATCGGCGGCATGGAGCCGGGCAACGCGGTCGAGGTCGCATTGTGGCGCGATGGCGCTGCCGAGACCGCTCGCATCAATCTGGGCGAATTGCCCGGCGCCGAACGCATCGCGTCGCTGGACTCGTCCGACGAGCAGAGCGGCGCCATGCTGGAGAATTTCGGTCTCACCGTGGTTGCTTCGGATGACGACGACAGCGTCGTCGTCACCGCTGTCGAGCCGGGCAGCGCTGCCGACGAGCGTGGCGTGCGCTCCGGCGATGTCATCGTTTCCGTCAATGGGCAGGACGTCAAAAGTCCCGGCGAGGTCGAAAATGCGATCGGCGAGGCATCGCAGGCCGGCCGCAAGGCGGTTCTGTTCCGGCTTCAGCGCGACGATTCGAGCCGCTTCGTGGCTCTGCCCGTCGCCAAGAGCTGACCTCCTCGGGGATGGCGGGTCTAAACACCCCGATCCGCCGTCCCTGGGAAAGGAACCGGAGCCAGTGTTGCGTAAGTATCCGGTTTCCTGCGGCAGCGGGATCCCATCCCCCGCTGCCGCTTTTTCAATCCGGTAGATCCCGATGCACAGGACAGTTGCGGCCAATCGGCACGATATCGACTATAAGGCGGGTATGAAGATTCTTCTGATCGAAGACGACCGCGAAGCGGCCGATTATCTCGAACGCGCCTTGAGCGAGACCGGCCATACCGTTCATGTCGCGCGCGACGGCGACAGCGGCTTCACCCTGGCCGACAGCGGCGATTACGACGTGATGGTGGTCGATCGCATGCTGCCGGGCCGCGACGGTCTTTCGGTTGTGGCGGGCTTGCGGGCGCGCGGCAACGAGACGCCTGTTCTCATCCTTTCCGCACTTGGCGAGGTCGACGACCGTGTCACCGGCCTGCGCGCCGGCGGCGACGATTACCTGACGAAGCCCTATGCCTTCAGCGAGCTCTTGGCGCGCATCGAGGTGCTCAACCGGAGGGCCGGCGCGCGGGAGGTTGATACGGTCTATCGCGTCGGCGATCTCGAGCTCGACCGCCTGTCGCACTCCGTCAAGCGCGCCGGACAGGATATCGTCCTGCAGCCGCGCGAATTTCGCCTGCTCGAATATCTCATGCGCCATGCCGGGCAGGTGGTGACGCGCACCATGCTCCTTGAAAATGTCTGGGACCTTCATTTCGACCCGCAGACCAATGTCATCGACGTGCATGTCTCGCGGCTGCGCGGCAAGATCGAAAAGGGTTTCGACGGGCCGATCCTGCATACGGTCCGCGGCGCGGGATACGTGCTGAAGGCCGGCTGATGCGCAAGCTGGCCGCAATCATGAAGACGACGGCGGCCCGTCTCTCCGCCCTCTATCTGCTCCTGTTCGGTGCCTGCGCCATCGTTCTGGTCATCTACATGACCTCCGTGTCGGTGCGCATGATCGCCGCCCAGACGCGCGAGGCAGTGAACGAGGAGACGCTGAGGCTCGGCCGCGCCTATGATCGTGGCGGCATACCGGCGCTGGTGAGGCTCATGGAAATGCAGGCGCGCCAGCCCGGAGCCAATCTCTATCTCATCGCCGATCCGAACGGACGCCTTCTTGCAGGCAATGTCGAGAGCCTGGAGCCGGGCGTTCTGGACACGCGCGGCTGGACGAGCCGGCCATTTGCCTATGAGCGCTACGGCGAGGCCGAACCGCAGGGCCATGCGACCCACACCGCCATGGCGCAGGTGATCCGACTGCCCAACCAGATGATCCTGTTGGTCGGCCGCGACCTGGGCGAGCCCGAGCGCCTGCGCCGGGTCGTGCAGCGCGCCCTCATACTTGCGCTTGGCATCATGGCGTTTGGCGCCTTCCTCATCTGGTACTTCGTCGGACGTGCCGCGCTCCGGCGGATCGACAGCCTGTCGGAGGCGAGCGCGCGCATCATGGGCGGCGACCTGGCCGGCCGCCTGCCGGTCACCGGTGCGGGCGACGAGTTCGACCGTCTGTCGGAAAACCTCAACGCCATGCTGGCGCGCATCTCGGCCCTCAATGACGGGCTGAAGCAGGTCTCAGACAACATCGCGCACGATCTCAAGACACCGCTCACGCGCCTGCGCAACCGCGCCGAGGAAGCCTTGTCGAAGAAGAGCGGCACGAAGGGCCATCGCGAGGCCCTGGAGGCGACGATCGCCGAATCCGACCAGCTGATCCGCACCTTCAACGCCATCCTGATGATCTCGCGCCTGGAGGCGGGCTATTCAGCCGAGGCGACTGGAGAAATCGATCTCGCGACCATCGTCAACGATGTGTGCGAGCTCTACGAGCCGGTGGCCGAGGAAAGCGGTGTCGGCCTCAAGAGCGGGATCAACGGCACGCATGTCATCACGGGAAATCGCGAACTGGTCGCACAGGCCTTGTCAAACATCGTCGATAACGCGATCAAATATTCTGCCGATCACGCCGACCAGCCGGAGGTCCTTGTTATGCTCGCGCGAAAAGAGGACGAAGTGCAACTGACCGTATCCGACAACGGGCCCGGCATCGCGCCGGACGATCGGCAACGCGCCACGGAGCGCTTCGTACGTCTCGAGACCAGTCGAACGCAGCCGGGCTCGGGCCTCGGACTGAGCCTTGCAAGGGCTGTCATGACCTTTCATGGCGGGCGGCTCGAACTGACCGGTGAGGAGACAGGCCTTGCCGTCTCCATGGTTTTCCCCACGAACCGGGTACAGTCTTGAGCAACAAGGAGGGCGGTGCATGACAGGCCAAGACTGGTCGCTGGAGATCGCCCACACGCTGTTGCCGCTCGATGCGGCCGCGGCGCAGTCCGCGCTCGACGATCTGGCCCAGGCGGCGGAGGAGGAAGGCTTCCAGCGCCTGGCGGATCTGGTGCGCGACGGTGGACCCCCGGCCGGGTTCCTGGCCGCCGTGAGCGACCTGTCGCCCTATCTGCGCGACGTGCTGCGCCGCCGCCCCATCATTCTCGATCGCCTTTTCGATACCGGCTGGCGCCAGCGGATCTCCGACATCGCTGCAGAAATGAAGGCCTGCAGCATGGCCGACGATGCCAGTGAGGCCTCGCTGATGGCCGACCTGCGACGTCTGAAGGCCGAGGCGCATGCCCTGATCGCGCTGACCGACCTCGCCGGCGCGGCCGATACCCAGCAGACCGTGGGCAACATGAGCGCGATTGCCGATGCGGCGATCGAAGCGGCCACGGCCTTTTTGTTGCGTGACGCGCACAGGCAGGGAAAGCTGAAACTCCCCGATCCGTCGGAACCGACCCGCGGCTCGGGCTGGATCGTTCTCGGCATGGGCAAGCTGGGCGCCCGTGAGCTCAATTTCTCCTCCGACATCGACCTGATCGTGTTCTTCGATCCGCAGGCGCCGGCGGTCGTCGAGCCGCTGGAGGCGACCGAACTCTTTTCGCGCATGACCCGCCGTCTGACCCGCATCCTGCAGGACCGCACCGAGCACGGCTACGTGTTCCGCACCGATCTGAGGCTGCGTCCCGATCCCGGGTCGACGCCGCTTGCGATCCCGGTCGAGGCGGCGCTCAACTATTACGAGGGCAGGGGCCAGAACTGGGAACGCGCCGCCATGATCAAGGCGCGCGCCATCGGCGGCGATGCGGCTGCCGCGGCTGCATTCCTCAAGGAGTTGCAGCCCTATGTCTGGCGCAAATATCTCGATTACGCGGCAATCGCCGATGTCCACTCGATCAAGCGGCAGATCCACACCCACAAGGGCCACGGCGAGATTGCCGTCAAGGGCCACAATGTGAAACTCGGACGGGGCGGCATCCGCGAGATCGAGTTCTTCGTCCAGACGCAGCAACTCATCGCCGGCGGCCGCTTTCCCGAACTGCGCGGCCGCGAAACCGTGGCCATGCTGGCGCAACTCGAAAAACGCGGCTGGATCGACGCCGAGGCGCGCGACGTGATGACCCGGCAATACTGGTTCCTGCGCAGCGTCGAAGACGCCATCCAGATGGTGGCCGACGAGCAGACCCACACATTGCCGGAGGACGATGAGGGGCTCGCGCGGATCGCCCATATGCGCGGATTTGCCGATGCCGATGCGTTTGCCGCCGCCTTCCGCGCGTCGCTTCAGGAGGTGGAAAGCCACTATGCGGCGCTGTTCGAGACCGCGCCGCAGCTCTCTGCCGGTCTCGGCAATCTGGTCTTCACCGGTGATGTCGACGATCCCGGTACACTGGAGACGCTGCACAATCTTGGTTTCGAGCGGCCGAGCGACATCTGCCGGGTGATCCGCACCTGGCATTTCGGCCGCTACCGGGCGACCCGTTCGGCCGAGGCGCGCGAGCGGCTGACCGAGCTCACTCCGGCGCTTCTCCAGGCGTTCGGCGCGACCAGAAGGGCCGACGAGGCCCTTATCCGCTTCGATGAATTTCTCTCCGGCCTGCCCGCCGGCATCCAGCTCTTCTCGCTTCTGCAGTCCAATCCGGGCCTGTTGCAGCTCGTGGCGACCATCATGGGGGCCGCGCCGCGCTTGGCCGCCATCATCACGCGCCGGCCGCATGTCTTCGACGGGCTGCTCGATCCCGCCTTGATGGCGGAGCTTCCCGACAGGGATTATCTCACTGCGCGGCTCGAGACCTTCATGCAGGGCGCCCGGACCTACGAGGAAACGCTCGACCGGCTGCGCATCTTTGCCGCCGAGCAGAAATTCCTGATTGGCATCCGCCTCTTGACGGGTGCCATCGATGCCGCGCGCGCCGGCAAGGCCTTCTCCGACCTGGCCGATTTGACCATCGGCGCCGCACTGGAGGCGGTTGAAGCCGAATTCGCCGTGCGGCACGGCCGCGTGCCCAGCGGACGCATCGTCATCCTCGGCATGGGCAAACTGGGCAGTCGCGAACTGACGGCGGGTTCCGACGTCGACCTGATCCTGCTCTATGATCATGACGCAGATGCGGATGAATCCGACGGCGACAAGCCCTTGCCCGCCTCGCTCTATTACGCGCGCCTGACGCAACGGCTGATCGCAGCGGTTTCCGCGCCGACCGCCGAGGGCGTGCTCTACGAGCTCGACCTGCGCCTGCGGCCCTCAGGCAACAAGGGGCCCGTCGCCACCCATATCGAGGCATTCCGCAAATATCAGCGCGAGCAGGCCTGGACCTGGGAGCACATGGCGCTGACGCGCGGCCGCGTCGTCGCCGGTAATGCCGGGCTTGCCGGCGAGGTCAACGCCGAGATCGAAGCCGTATTGGCCCTGCCGCACGACTTTGCAAGGATCGCCCGCGAGGCGCGCGACATGCGGGCGATGATCGAAAGCGAAAAGCCGCCGCGCAACATCTGGGACTTCAAGCTCATCCCCGGTGGCCTGATCGATCTCGAATTCATCGCCCAGGTGGCCACTCTGACCGGTGGGGCCGCATCCGGGCAGCGGCTTACCGGCACCGCGGATACGCTCGCCGTGCTCGACGCAACGTTCTGCAATCCGCAGACGCGGCAGGAACTGGTTGCCGCCCACGCCTTGTTCATCGAACTCACGCAACTCGTGCGGCTGTGCCTGACAGGCGATGTCGACGGCGAGGATATCCCGCCGGGGCTGGCCGACCTTCTGCTCAGGAGCGTCGACCTGCCCGATATCGGCGTCCTCGAGGCGCATATCCAAGAGACATCGCAGCGTGTCAGGGCGCATTTCGACAGGCTGCTCGGCACGGCGGATACAGCCTCCGGGAACGGCGACGGCGACGCGGGTATTTAGATAACGAGTTTACCGGCCTCGCTGGCCCAAGATCGCCGTGCCATTGGGCGATATTGTCACCTTTGATATATGCTAATAAGCTTTTGCAACCAGGTTTGGTGAGTCACCTTCCAGCTTCAGCCAGCCATTGCCAGCTGTGGACTTCTGCTTGCTCGCAACCTGCTGCGACAACCGCCTCCCGCGCCCCATTTCTCAAAATCCCGGCTCGGAAGGTGCAATCTTCCACTGCACTGCTTTTGCTCCGTGTGTGGGCGGATCACGGCCAGCAAGACGATGAGGAACTCAAATGATCAAAGACGTTGAAACCACTCCGCCGGGATCCGCGGGCTGGCTGCTGCCGCTCATCGGCGTGATCCTGGCCGTCATCGGCGTTCCGCTTGTATGGGGCGGTGTTCAACTCGTCGGCCTTGGCGGGTCATGGTATTATGTTCTCGCCGGTCTCGCCCTCGTCCTGACCGGCATTCTATACTTCTTGCGCAGCAAGCTCGGTGTTTGGCTTTACGCCATCACATTCCTCGCCACCATTGTCTGGGCGATATGGGAGGCAGGCTATGCCTTCTGGCCGCTGATCCCGCGCCTGGTCGCTCCGACCGTGATCGCGATCGTCGTTGCGCTCAGCGTTCCGCTGTTTGCAAGCGGCGCCAGGACGTCGCGCAGCATTCCGTTCGCAATCGCTGCGCTGCTGGGTCTCGGCCTGGTGGCAACCGGCTATTATGCCTTCCAGCCGCATGGCGTCATTCGCAATGAAATCGCCGATGCCGGACAGGCGGCAGAGGTCGTGTCCGGCGAAACGGACTGGCGCGCCTATGGCCGCACGTCCCATGGCACACGCTTTGCGTCGATCGATCAGATCAACACGGAGAACGTGCAGCACCTGGAAGTCGCATGGACCTTCCGTACGGGTGACATCCCCGACGAGATGGCACAGGACCAGAACACGCCGCTGCAGATCGACGGCACGGTTTATCACTGCTCACCGCACAACATCGTTCACGCGCTCAATGCGGAAACGGGCGAGGAGCGCTGGACGTTCGATCCGCAGGCGACATCGCCGCTGTGGCAGCGCTGCCGCGGCGTGAGTTTCTACGAACCGTCGGCAGAAGCGCTGGCGCAAGCCGCTGCTTCGGCAGCGAGTGCTGCCGAAACCCCAGCCACGACGGCTGAAGCAGTGCCGGCGGACAATGCGGACGACGACACGGCCGAATTGGCGCAGGCGCCGGCCACCCCGGCGCCCGCCGAGCCGGAAGCACCGGCGACCTGCGCGCAGCGCATCGTCATGACCACGATCGACGCGCGTCTCATTCAGCTCGACGCCAAGACGGGCGAACCCTGTGCCACGTTCGGCGAAAATGGCACGGTCGATCTCAAGCAGGGCATGGGCGAGGTCAAGCCCGGCTTCTACTTCCAGACGTCGGCGCCCACCGTCATGCGCGACCTCGTGATGGTCGGCGGCTGGGTGTGGGACAATGTGGAGACCGGTGAGCCGTCCGGTGCCGTGCGCGCCTTCAGTGCGGTGACCGGCGAGCTCATCTGGGCCTGGGACCTCGGCAACCCCGAGATCACCAAGCTGCCGCCGGAAGGCGAGAGCTACACGCGCGGCACGCCCAATGTCTGGTCCACGCCCTCCTATGACGACGAATTGGGTCTGGTCTATCTACCGACCGGCAATGCGACGCCGGACTTCTTTGGCGCCCATCGTTCCGAGGCCGCAGAGGAATATGGCGCCTCGATCGTCGCGCTCGACATGGCGACGGGGCGCGAGCGCTGGAAATTCCAGACCGCCCATCACGATCTCTGGGACTACGACGTGCCCTCGCAGCCGGCCCTCTATGACGTGCCCGATGGCGATGGCGGCACTATCCCGGCATTGATACAGGTGACCAAGCGCGGCCAGATCTTCATGTTCGACCGCCGCGACGGCACTCCCATTGCCGATATCGAGGAGAGGCCCGTTCCGCAGGATGGCGGGGTGCCGGAGGATACGGTCGCGCCCACGCAGCCCTATTCGGTCGGCATGCCGTCCATCGGCACGGAGCCCTTGAGCGAAATACGCATGTGGGGCGCCACACCGCTTGATCAGCTTTACTGCCGCATCGCCTTCAAGAAGATGCGCTACGAAGGCGAGTTCACGCCGCCTGGAACCGATATGAGCCTGATCTTCCCTGGCTATTACGGAGGCATGAACTGGGGCTCGGTCTCGGTCGACGAAGCGAATGCGATGCTGATCGTGAACGATATCCGCATGCCGCAATTCGTGCAGCTCATTCCGCAGGACGAAGTGGAGGAGCGTGGCGGTTCGGCCGCTCACGACGGCTTGTCGACCCAGACCGGCACGCCATATGCGGCATGGAAGAACGGTTTCATGTCCCCTCTCGGCGTTCCGTGTCATCAGCCGCCCTACGGCACGATAACCGGCATCGACCTGAATGCGCGTCAGGTGGTCTGGCAGGTGCCGGCCGGGACCTTGCAGGACACCGGTCCGCTCGGGATGAAGACCCGTATGCAGATCCCGATCGGCATGCCCACGCTGGGCGGACCCATGACGACGGCCGGCGGCCTGGCCTTTTATGCGGGGACGCAGGACTACTATCTGCGTGCCTTCGACGTCAAAACGGGTGAGGAGCTTTGGAAGGGACGGCTGCCCGTTGGCGCGCAGGCGACGCCGATGACCTATGTTTCGCCCGAAAGCGGACGCCAGTTCATCGTGGTATCCGCCGGTGGCGCGCGCCAGTCGCCGGACCGCGGTGACTACATCATCGCCTACGCTCTGCCAGAAGCGAACTAGCTAGATCGGGATACCGGCGATCCGGCACTTTTTCTCTCCTCCCCGCGCGGGGAGGAGAGAAGGCCGAATGCGGATTGCAACGTATCCTGATCTCAGGCCGCCGCAGCCATCTCCTCGGCTGGAATGCGCACGGAGACGATCGTGCCGCGGCCTTCGCGCGAACGGATCTTGAGCGCCCCGCCATGCATGTCGGCGAGCGAGCGTGAAATCGCCAGGCCGAGGCCGGAACCCGTGTGGTTCTTGGAAAACTGGTTCTGAACCTGCTCGAACGGCCGGCCGAGCTTTTGCAGCGCGTCTCGCGGTATGCCGCAGCCATTGTCCTCGATGGTCAGCACGAGCGCCCCGGAAGCCTTCTTCGCCCGCACCATGATGTGGCCGCCCTGGCCGGTGAACTTGACCGCGTTCGACAGCAGGTTGAGCGCGATCTGCTTGATGGCGCGGCGGTCGGCGTGCAGCGCTGCCGATTGGGCGATGTCGGTCTCGACGGTGATCGACTTGGATTCGGCCTGCACCGAGACGACGCGCACCGCCTCCGACACCAGTTCCTCCAGGTCGATCTTCTCGCGCTGCAGGGCGAACTGGCCCGCCTCGATCTTCGACATGTCGAGAATGTCGTTGATGACGCCGAGCAGATAGGTGCCGCTGGCATGGATGTCGCCGACATATTCCTCATAGCGCTCCGAGCCCAGCTTGCCGAACAAGCCCGACTGCATCAGTTCCGAAAAGCCGATGATGGCGTTGAGCGGCGTGCGCAGCTCATGCGACATGTTGGCCAGGAATTCCGATTTGGCGCGATTGGCGGCTTCCGCGCGCTCCGTCTCGCGCATGTAGCGGTGGTTCAGTTCGACGAGTTCCTGCGCCCGTTCCTCCTCGGCCCGGCGTGCCAGGCTGAGATCGTGGATCGTCGCCATCAGGCGCCGTTCGCTGTCGACCAGCTTTTCCTGGTGCAGTTTGAGCTGGGTGATGTCGGAGCCAACCGAGACCACGCCGCCGTCGCGTGTCTTGAGCTCGTTGACCTGCAGCCAGCGGCCATCCGCCAATTGCCGCTCGAAGGTCGCGCCCCCATGCCTGCCATGCGCGCTGGCCAGCTTGCGCTCGAAGGCATAGGCCTTCATACGGCCCTCGATCGTCTCGCGGAAGGTGCCGGACTGCACGTTGTCGCTCGACAGCCCCATATGTTCCTGGAAACGCGTATTGCACATGACCAGGCGGTCGGCCGCATCCCACAATACGAAGGATTCGGAGATGTTTTCGATGGCGGTGCGCAGCCTGAGGTCGGCCTCTTCCGACTGGCGGGCCAGGTTGTGCTGCTCGGTCACGTCGACTGCGATGCCGATGAGATGCAGTTCGGGCGCGTCGCGGTCCACCACCTGCGCGCGGGTGCGCATCCACACCCACCGCCCGTCGGCATGGCGCATGCGGAAGACCTGGTCCACCTGCTCGGTCTCGCGCGATGCGACCCGGTTGGCGATCTCGAACAGGTCTCCGTCTTCGGGATGGATGATCGCCGAAACCTCGCCGAAGGAGAGCATGGTGTGGCAGGGCTCGTAGCCCAGCATCTCGTACATGGAGAGCGACCAGTACATCTTGCCGCGCGCCATGTCCCAATCCCAAAGGCCGCAGCGCCCGCGCACCAGCGCCAGCTCGAAGCGCTGATGCGCCTCGCGATAGATCCGGTCGGCCGCGCGGGCGCGCGACGACTGGCTGAAATAGGCGTAGAGCACGGCGATCAGGACCGCCGAGGTGAGCACGAACAGGGCGACATTGAGCGAGACGGTCTTGCGCCATTTGGCGAGCACGGCGTCTTCCGGCAGGAGCGCTGCCGCCACGCCGGCCGCACCTGCGTCGTGGACCGCGGCGTACCATTGTTCGCCGTTGACGGAGACGGGCAGGACGCCGGCACGCTGCCCGAAAAGGAGCAGAGGCTGGCCGCCCGTCATGATGTCTTCCAGCGGCAGGTCTTGCCAGGAGAGATAATTGGGCGCCGAGGCGAGGACCTTGTGGTCGGTTCCGGCCACCGCGAGCACGAGCCGATCCGGCAAGGCGGCGATCTGGGCCGAGTGCTCGAGGAGCGATCGGGCGGAGACACTGCCGTTTGCCGGTTTAGCCTGCGCGGCCGCCATCGTGCCGGCGAGCTGTGCCGCACCCAGTGCGACGAGCGACCTGGCCGTGGTGATGGCCTCGTCGCGCTCGGACAGAAGCGCGGTGGCGCGGGCCGCGGCGATAACGATGAGGAAGATGACGATCAGGACGGGGATGGATCGCCTGACATAGGGTTCTGCCGCAATCAGCCGCTCATAGGTCGGTGCGGCGATCATGCGGACATTGCCAGTCAGCTCGGGCATCGACCATTGGTGGCCGTTGCGCCAGGCAAATGCTCCCCCTCCGGGCGCGCTACGCGCGTCCGCCTTCGCCATGCTGCAGGCTCCGTTGATGCTGGTTGTCCGATCGATCCGGTTTACCGCACGCCCGAATCGCCACTAAAGAATCAAAGGTGATTCGCCTTGTCCAGTGCCGGCGCGGTTATTTCGTAAAATTTTACCTAACTGGCCCGTTTTGACAGGCGTTTCGGTCGGAAGGGACAGGCGGCTTGAGCGCATTTGCTTCAAACGGAAACGTTTGAAGCAAAGATATGCGCGCCAGATCAAATGTTCTAAGCGAGCGTGCGTTCCACGATGTCGCGCAGGTCCGCCGAGAGGCCTTCGGCCGAAGCGATGCGCTGAAGCGTCTCGCGGGCCAGGGCCCTGCGGCCCGGCTCCAATTGACGCCATGAGCGCAAGGTGGTGGCAAGGCGCGCGGCCAGTTGCGGATTGCCGCGCTCGATCTCCAGAACGATGTCGGCAAAGTAGCGGTAGCTTTCGCCGTCGGGGCGATGAAAGCCGGTCTGGTTGGCGCTGCTGAAGGCGCCGATCAGAGCACGGACCCGATTGGGATTGGCGAACTGGAAGGCCGGGTGCTTCGTCAGGGCGCGCACGGTGTCGAGCGTTTCGTGGCCGGGCACGACCGCCTGGATCGTGAACCATTTGTCGAGAACCAGCGGATCTCCGCGATACCGTTCCTCGAAGGCGGTCAATGCGGCGAGGGTCTGAGGCGAGCCCGGATGACGGTTGGCGAGGACACCGAGTGCTGCGGCCCGTTCGGTCATGTTGGTTGCGGCGCGGAACTGTGCGTCGGCCCGCTCGGCATCGCCGGCTGCCGCCAGGTAGTCGAGCAGCACGTTGCGCAACGCCCGTTTGCCGGCGCTTGCCGCGTCCGGGCTGAAGGCGCCCGTGTCGGCCAGTTCGTCGTAAAGCCGCGCAAAGGCCGCGCCATTCTCCTTGCCGATGGCGGCTGCAAGCGCGTTGCGTGCCGCCAGGATGGCATCGGGGTCGATATCGGAGCCGATCTCGCGCGCAATGTCGGTTTCGGAGGGCAGGGTCAGGGCGAGTGCCCGGTAGGCCGGCTCGAGTTCGTGACTTCCAGCGATCTCGCCGCACAATGCGATCAATTTTCCGGGCATCTGGGGCGCGCGACCGCCGCGGACTTTCCCCGACGCGGCGATGAGGGCATCCGTCATCAGCGTATTCAGCGCCTGCCAGCGCGAGAACAGGTCGCTATCGTGACGGGCGAGGAAGAGGCGGTCTTCCTCCGTTTCCTCGGCCGAGATCGTGATCGGCGCGGAAAATTCGCGATTGAGCGACAGGCACGGCCGTTCCTCGACGCCCTCGAAGCGCACCGTGTGGCGCCGCTTGCGCACATCGATCACGCCGTCGCTCACCGTCGCGCCCTCGACTGCGCTCCAGTCGAGATCCTTGCCGTCGCTGCCGACCAGCCCGAAGGCCAGCGGTATGTGCATCAGCCGCTTGCGGCTTTCGCCGGGCGTCGGCGGCACGGACTGCTCGATGGTCAGCGTCAGTGCGCGCTCGCTGGTTGAATACCGAGCGTCGACGGCCAGATGCGGCGTGCCGGCCTGATGATACCATAGAGCGAATTGCGACAAGTCGCGCCGCGAGACGTCCTCGAAAACGCGCAGGAAATCCTCGACGGTGGCCGCTTCGCCGTCATGGCGCTTGAAATAAAGGTCCATGCCCTTGCGGAACAGTTCGCCACCCAGGATGGTGCGGATCATGCGCACCACCTCCGAGCCCTTCTCGTAGACGGTTGCCGTGTAGAAATTGTTGATCTCGCGATAGCGGCGCGGACGCACAGGATGCGCCAGCGGCCCCTGGTCCTCGGGAAACTGATGGGCGCGCAGCGTGCGCACCTCGGCAATGCGCTTGACCGCGCGCGAGCGCTGGTCGGCGGAGAATTCGTGGTCGCGATAGACCGTCAGCCCTTCCTTGAGGCAGAGCTGGAACCAGTCGCGGCAGGTGATCCGGTTGCCGGTCCAGTTGTGGAAATATTCATGCGCGATGATCGCCTCGATATTGGCGAAATCGGCGTCCGTGGCCGTATCCTCGTCGGCCAGCACATATTTGTCGTTGAAGATGTTGAGGCCCTTGTTCTCCATCGCGCCCATGTTGAAATCGGAAACGGCGACGATGTTGAAGACCTCGAGGTCGTACTCGCGGCCGAATTTTTCCTCGTCCCAGGCCATGGAGCGCTTCAGCGCGTCCATAGCGTAGGCCGCGCGCGCCTCCTTGCCGTGTTCGACATGGATGGCGAGATCCACCTTGCGTCCCGTCATGGTGCGGAACGTGTCGCGCACGACGCCCAGGTCGCCGGCCACCAGCGCGAAGAGATAGGACGGCTTGGGGTGCGGGTCGTGCCATTCGGCGAAATGCCGCCCGTCCGGCAGATCGCTGCGCTTTCCCGGATTGCCGTTCGACAGCATCAGCGGCGCTGCATCGCGGTCGGCTTCGATGCGCACCGAATAGACGGACAGAATGTCCGGCCGGTCGAGGAAATAGGTGATGCGGCGGAAGCCCTCCGCCTCGCATTGCGTGCAATAGACGCCGTTGGAGCGGTAAAGGCCCATCAGGGCCTTGTTGGTGTCGGGCGAAAGGCGGGTGACGATTTTAAGCCGGAATTGCCTGTCCGCAGGGACGGCATGGATGGTGAGCTGGTCGGGCGCTGCGGTATAGGCATTGGCATTGGCCGCAATGCCGTCGATCTCGAGCCCGGCGAGGTCGAGCCCGTCGCCATCGAGGATGAGCGGCGCGTCGTCGGACACCCCATTGCGCCGCCTGACGGCAAGTTCGGCCACGACCTCGGTGCGTTCGGCATCCAGACGGAAGACGAGGTTCGTCCGCTCGATGAGGTAGTCCGAAGGACGGTAGTCCTCGAGCTTGAACACCTGGCCCGTATCGGTCCGCATAGCCACCTATCCCGTATTGACGCACTGCAACTTCAGATTTCAGGGCGACCTGGCCCCAACATTTCGTGCCTCTTGCCCTTTACACAATTCTCTCAAGCGACAAAACTATGTCCACCCATACCACCGCAATCACTTCCAATTCACTCACCGGATGTATCAATGACCGTCTTGACGCCGAAATTTGGGATGGGCGCATCCGTTCTCCGTGTCGAGGATGCGGCCTTCATTACCGGCAAGGGGTGCTACACCGACGATATCGCGCCCGAGGGCGTGCTGCACGGCTATGTCCTGCGCTCGCCGGTTGCCAATGCCCGTTTCACCATATCGTCTCTCGACGAGGCCCGATCGGCGCCCGGCGTGCATCTCGTGCTGACCGGCGCCGACACCGCTCATCTCGGCGACCTTAAATCGGGCGTCATGCAAAAGCAGCCCGATGGCAGCATCGCGCCGACGCGCGACATTCCGGTCCTGTGCCGCGATCGCGTGCATTATGTCGGCGATGCGGTTGCATTCATCGTCGCCGACAGCCGCGGCGAGGCTCAGGACGCGGCCGAACTGATCGAGGTCGACTACGACGATGAGGAGTCGATTGCCGGCACGGCCGAGGCGCTGGCGCCGGACGCGCCTCTCGTCTGGCCCGAACTCGGCACGAACAGGTCCTTCGAATACCGGATCGGCAAGGCGCGCGAAACGGATGCCGCCTTCGCGGCGGCCGGGAAAGTCGCCAAGGTCCGCTTTCACAACAACCGCCTGGTCTGCAACTACATGGAGCCGCGTGCGGCGATCGGCGAGTGGAAGGATGACGAGAACCGCTTCGTGCTGACGACCGGATCGCAGGGCGTGCATTCCATGCGCGCCGTCATTGCCGGCCAGGTGATGAAGATCGATCCGGAAAAGCTGCGCGTCGTCACCCCCGATGTCGGCGGCGGGTTCGGGCCCAAAACCTTCGTCTATCGCGAATATCCGCTGGTTCTCGAAGCGGCGAAGCGGCTTGGCCGGCCGGTCAAATGGACCGGCGACCGCAACGAGCATTTCCTGACGGACGCGCAAGGGCGCGACAACGTCGTCGAAGCCGAGATGGCGATGGACGGCGAGGGCCGCTTCCTCGGCCTGCGCATCCGGCTGATCGCCAATATGGGCGCCTACAACTCGCAATACGGGCCGTTCATTCCCTTTGTCGGGGCGAGCATGTCGACCGGCGTCTATGATATCGAGGCGCTCGACGTGACTATCCTCGGCGTCTTCACCAACACCTGTCCGGTCGATGCCTATCGCGGGGCGGGACGGCCGGAAGCCGCGCTGCTTCTGGAAAAGCTGGTCGACGAATGCGCCCGCGAGATGGACCTGCCGGCCGACGAGATCCGTCGGCGCAATTTCATCCGCCCGGAGCAGTTCCCCTACAGGACGCCGACCGGCCGGGTTTACGATGTCGGCGAGTTCGAGGGCCATCTGGAGGCGGCGCTGGAACGCGCCGGCTGGACGAGCTTTGCCGAACGGCTCAACGAGGCGAAGGCGCGCGGCCGCATCCGGGGCTTTGGCCTTGCGACCTATATCGAGGCCTGCGCCTTTGCCGGTTCCGAGCCCGCCCATATCGAATTGAACGGCGACGGCACGGTGACGCTTCTGATCGGCACCCAGTCGAACGGCCAGGGCCACGCGACCGCCTATGCCCAGTTCGTCGCCGACAAGCTCAACCTGCCGATCGAGCGCATCAAGGTCCACCAGGGCGACACCGACCGCCTGGCGAGCGGCGGCGGCACGGGCGGCTCGCGCTCTATCCCGCTCGGCGGCGTCTCGGCGGCGCGCGCCGGCGAGGAGCTGTCGGAAAAGATCAGGAAGATCGCCGCTGACGAACTGGAGGCTTCCGCCGCCGACATCGAACTCGTCGACGGCACGGCGCGCATCGTCGGCACCGACCGGGTGATGGATTTCGCGGCCGTTGCCAAGGCGGCCAAGGCACCGGACGACCTGAAAGGCTTCGGCGAGTTCGTCCAGGACGAAGCGACCTATCCCAACGGTACCCATATCTGCGAGGTCGAGATCGACCCGGAGACGGGAACGACCGAGATCGTCGGCTACACCATCGTCGACGATTTCGGCGCCACGGTGAATCCGATCCTGCTGGCCGGCCAGGTCCATGGCGGCGTGGTGCAGGGCATCGGCCAGGCGCTGACCGAAAACACCGTCTATGACGAGGACGGGCAGCTCTTGACGGCGAGCTTCATGGACTACGCCATGCCGCGCGCCGACACCGTGCCGTCGTTTTCCTTCGAGACGCGCAACGTGCCCTCGACCACCAATGCGATGGGCATGAAGGGGGCCGGCGAGGCGGGCACGATCGGCTCAACGCCGGCCGCGCTCAACGCCGTCACCGACGCGCTCTACCGCGCCTATGGCATCCGGCATATCGAGATGCCGGCGACGCCGATGCGCATCTGGCAAGCGATCCGGGACGCCACGATGAAGTGAGCGTTCTTTCGGCCGATACAGCCCGCCCGCTGACGGGAATCACGCTGAAGACCCTGTCGGTCTGCGCCTTCGTGACCATGTCGTCCTGCATCAAGGCGGCGCCGGGCGTGCCGGCGGGTCAGGTCGTTTTCTTCCGCTCCTTCTTCGCCATCCTGCCGGTCGTGGTCATGCTGGCCTGGCGGCACGAGCTTGCCACGGCGCTCTACACGACCCGGCCGTTCGGCCACATCACGCGCGGCCTCGTCGGCGTCGGCGCCATGGGCCTCGGCTTTTTCGCACTCACCCGGCTGCCGCTGCCCGAATGGATCGCGCTCAACTATGCCCAGCCGCTGCTGGTCGTCGTCTTCAGCGCGCTCATCCTGGGCGAGACGGTGCGCATTTTCCGCTGGAGCGCCGTCATCGTCGGCTTCATCGGCGTCATCATCGTCTCGTGGCCGAAAATGACGCTTCTTACATCGGGCGCCGGCCTTGGCGACGGCGAGGCCGTCGGCATCATCGCCGCGCTTGTCGGCGCGGCGATCTCGGCCATGGCCATGCTGCAGGTGCGCCGTCTCGTGCAGACGGAAAGGACGGCGACGGTCGTCATCTGGTTCTGCCTGACGGCGACGGTCGCCGGGCTTGCCACCTGGCCCTTCGGCTGGGTGCAGCCGGATGCCTGGCAGGCTTCGCTCCTGATCGCGGCCGGCATTTTCGGCGGCGTGGGGCAGATCCTGATGACGGAAAGCTACCGCCACGCGCCGCTGTCGACCATTGCGCCGTTCGAATACACTTCCATGCTGCTCGGCATCGTCATCGGCTTCTTCGTCTTCGGCGAGGTCCCGACCGCCCATGTCGTCGTCGGCGGGTCGATCGTCGTGGCGGCGGGGCTCTTCATCATCTGGCGGGAAAACCGGCTCGGACTGCCGCGCGGCAAAGCGCGGAAGGTCACGCCGCCGCAGGGGTGAGGTTTCCTGCTCTTGGGCGGGGATGTCGCACTTGCCCCCTCCACCGCCTTCGGCGGCTCCCCGTGGTTGCGGCGCCTGCTCCTCCCCTGCGAAGCGGGGGAGGGGGACCATGCGAAGCATGGTGGAGGGGGCATGCAGGCTCAAACGTGATTGTCCCCGAGGCGAGCCGCGGCGATGATGACCACGCTCACTGCGCCGTCGATCCCTGTGCTGCCCGCTGCGCCGCCATGGCCCTCAATACCTCGCCCGTGCGCTCATCGGCGGCAAAGAAGGATTCTACGGCGAGTTCCGACAGCGAAACGTCGAGCGGCGTTCCGAAGACGGTGATGGTCGAAATAAAGGAGAGCGTTTCCGCGCCCGTCCTGATTTTCAGCGGCACGGCGACCAGCGCCCCGTCGGCTCTCTTGCGCGGCGGAGCAGTACGGTGCGGCGCCGGATAGGCCTTCAATTCTTCTTCCAGCGCCACCAGGCCCGCATCGCCTATCGTGTCGTTGAGCTTGCGCAGCCGTTCCAGGAGGTGGTCGCGCCATTCGGAGAGATTGACGATGCGCGGCGCCAGTCCCTTGGGATGCAGGCTGAGCCGCAGCACATTGACCGGCGGCTCAAGCAGCGCGGCGTCCGCCACGCCGTCGAGCAGCGGCGCCAAAGCGGCATTGGCCTTGACGAGGTTCCAGTGCCGGTCGACGGCAAGCGCGGGATTGGGCTCGTGTCCCTTGAGCACAAGTTCGACCGCCCGCATCGCCGCATCGAGCGAGGGGTCGTCGAGCCGGCGCTCGCTAAAGGCCGGCGCATAGCCGGCGGCCAGCAGGATGCGGTTGCGCTCGCGCAGCGGGATTTCCAGGCGTTCGGCAAGATGCAGCACCATGTCGCGCGAGGGCACGGAGCGGCCGCTTTCGACAAAGCTCAGATGGCGCTGCGAGATGTCGGCCTCGAACGCCAGGGCGAGCTGGCTCAGGCGGCGGCGCGTGCGCCATTGGCGGATGAGGGCGCCGGCATCCGGCGCTGTATCGGCAATTGGTTCCATGGCGCCCAGCTTAGCCGAGGCGTGTTCTGCGTTCTATTACGCGAGAGGTAATGTGAGAGAGCGGGCAAAGCGGAAGGAAAACGAACGAGAAGGAATGTTGCCATTGAGGCAGTGGCCCGATCTGTCCTGCCCAAACAAAAAAGGGACCGCCAAGCTGGCGATCCCTCAGCACTCTGTCAAGGAAACAGAGTCTTACTGGGCGGTGTTGGCCGTCGTCAGCGTATCGCCAACCTTGTCAAAGGTCGCGTCGAGCTGCGTACCAACCACCGAAGCCGCGCCGATGATGACGACGGCGATCAGGGCGGCGATGAGGCCGTATTCGATGGCGGTGGCGCCGGATTCATCCCGGACGAAACGCTTGATCATGTTCATTGTCAAGTTCCTCTGTTGTGACAGCTTCCTGTATCAGGCGTGATCCGTTCTACACGCGGCCTCTTGCTGTCACGTTAAGAAGTAAGGTGAAACAGGTCTTAACCACAGAATGGTTGATGTATATCTATTGTGATTATTCAAATTTTATTTTGTTTTGCCTTTTGTTTCCGGCGGCGCAGCAAGGATCTCCTGCGCCCGACGAGTCGCTGCACGCGTGCGGCCGATCCGGCCAATGCTCTATGCTGATCGCATTACCTCCCGCGTAATCGCCAGCACGACCTGGCCGGGCCATCCTCGGGACAAGTCGGCGCGAGCTGAAAGACCAGCGCCGGCGCGAACCCAACCGAGGAGACCCGCAATGACCGTCACCATCACTCCCTTCCTGCGCAAGGCCCTTCTTGCCGATGCCCTCGTCAGCGGCGCGGCCGCCTTTGTCATGGCCGCCGGGGCGGGCGTGCTCGACCCGCTCACCGGCCTGCCCGCCGCGCTTTTGTTCTGGGCAGGTCTCGCGCTCATCCCGTTCGTTTTGGTGCTGGCCGTCGTCGCCCGGCGTGAGACGGTGTCGCGCCTGGTGCTGATCGACATCATCGCCATCAACGCGCTGTGGGTGGCGGGAAGCTTCGCGATCCTGCTCGCGGGCGCCGTCGCGCCCAATCTGCTCGGCTATGTCTTCGTCGCCGCCCAGGCCCTCACCGTGGCGCTGTTCGCCGAGCTGCAATTCGTCGGCCTGCGCCGTTCGGCCGCTTGAAGATGAAAACGTCCGGGAGACCGAGGGCGGGGAGCCAAATCCCCGGACTTCTCCCCCCAAGCGCGCGTCCACCCCCTCCACCATGCTTCGCATGGTCCCCCTCCCCCGTTTACGGGGGAGGATCAAGTGATGCCGTCGGCTCCTCCCCTGCGAAGCGGGGGAGGGGGACCGCCGAAGGCGGTGGAGGGGGCGTAAAGACCCAAACGCGGTTGCCACCGCCGGCCACTCCGTTGCCGTCAGCCCGCGTCGAGATCCCGCAGCTTCGCCTTGATTTCGAGAAAATCGCGCCAGGCCAGCCGCTTGTGCGCCGGGTTGCGCAACAGATAGGCCGGGTGCAGCGTCGGCATGGCGGGAACGGCGAGGCCGCCCGCCGTCTCGTGCGTGCGCCATTTGCCGCGGAACTTCAAGATGCCTTCCTGCGCATGAAGCAGCACCTTGGCCGACGGTCCGCCCAGTGTAATGAGCACCTTCGGATTGGCGAGCTCGATCTGGCGCTCGATGAAGGGGCGGCAGATTTCCGTCTCGAGCGGCGTGGGCGTGCGGTTGCCCGGCGGCCGCCAGGGAATCACGTTGGCGATATAGGCGCTGTCGCGCGTCAGGCCGATCGCCGCCAGCATACGGTCGAGCAGCCGGCCCGAGCGGCCGACGAAGGGCAGCCCTTCCAGGTCCTCGTCGCGGCCCGGCGCCTCGCCGACGAACATGACGCCGGCATTCGGATTGCCGTCGGCGAAGACGAGGGTCTTCGCCGTCGATTTGAGATTGCAGCCGTCGAAGCCGGCGAGAAGGTCGCGCAACTCGGCGAGCGTGGCCGCCTGGCGCGCCAGTTCGCGCGCGCGCAGCGCCTGCGCTTCGTCTGGCACGGAGAGCCTGGGTTCGTTCCTCGATGCGTCCGTCCGGTTGGACGGTCTGCTCGCCGGTGCTGTTGCCTCCGTGTCTCCGCGTCTGGCGGCGCCGGGCTCCGGGGAAGGGGAGGGCGCAGGCGCAGCGGGGGGTCGGCGCGCAGCAATTGCCGTTGCGGCAAACCGGTCGACCGGCTGCTCCTGGAGCGCCTCGTCGACGCCGCTGTCGGCGTAAAAGTGCAATATGTCGCGTAGGCTGGGCAAAGTCGGTGTCCGTTGCGGCGCGCTCGATCGTTCTCCTCTACACCACCTGCCGCCGGCCGTTAACCGGCAAGCGCGCGCCGGTGGCTCTTTTGACCGTCAGGATGAGGGAATGCGCGGATCCTGGACGAGGAAAAACCGTTCAACCGGTGTGAAGTCGGAAATCAGGAAGCCGAACTGCGCCATCTCGCCGGGATCGACGAAGCCGTCGCGAAACAAAAGCCGGTCATAGGGCTCGAAGTCGCGGCTGAAACGCGAGAAGCCGGTAACCGTCAGGTTGTCGCCTTCGGTGCGCCGCTGGTCGAACGACAGCCCGTCGCCAAATACGCTCGGCTGGCCGAGGACTTCCTGCAGCTCGAATTCGAACTCGGTCCAGGCCAGTTCGCTGGCGTTGCGGGCGACGATAAGGACGTAGAGGAACCCGTTGACGAAGCCTTCCTCCACCGCATGGGGCTTGATCGGCGCTTCGGTGCGGATGACCAGCGTGACCGGACTGGCGGAATAGAATTCCTGGTCGATGACGACGGGATCGTCCGCGGTTCCGCGTCCCGACACAGCGAGAATGCGAAATCCGCCCTTCTCGTCGGAAAAGCTGTAGGCACCGGCCCGCCAGGTCGCCGATGCCGCCTCCTCGGCGTTTCCCGGAACGGTCCAGACCACACCGCTCAGCAACGCCGTCACGGCTGCCGCGATCGCGCTTGCCACGGTTTTGTGTGTCGCCATTTGTCTCAATATGGCGCAGATCGGGCGCGGTGCAAAATATGCGACCAATCGTCAGGACGACATTGACGTTTACGTGAAGGTAATATTCATGCGACATGCCGGCATGGCCGTCTGCTTGCTTTTGACGCGGCGGCGGGTTGTGGTATCGCAGCGTCGGAACGACGCTGGTCCAGCGCGTTCGACATTTGAGTCCTCGGCGAGCCGAGTTTATGGGACGACCAACCAAGGGACGGCGCCGAATGGCGTGACGAGTTGCGGAGGCAGGAATGAGCGAAACAGAACGTGAAAGCATGGAGTTCGACGTCGTCATCGTCGGCGCGGGCCCGGCCGGACTTGCAGCGGCAATCCGCCTCAAGCAGCTCGATCCGGAGCTTTCCGTCGTGGTGCTCGAAAAGGGCGCCGAGGTCGGCGCCCATATCCTGTCGGGCGCCGTGGTCGATCCCGTCGGCATCGATCGGCTGCTGCCCGGCTGGCGCGAGGAGGGCGACCATCCCTTCAAGACGACGGTCAACGACGACCAGTTCCTGATGCTCGGGCCGGCCGGCGCCCTGAAGCTGCCCAATTTCCTCATGCCGCCGCTGATGAACAATCACGGCAACTACATCGTCTCGCTGGGCAATGTCTGCCGCTGGCTCGCCGCCAAGGCGGAAGCCCTTGGCGTCGAGATCTATCCGGGCTTCGCCGCCACCGAAGTGCTTTATAATGACGAAGGCGCGGTGATCGGCGTGGCGACCGGCGACATGGGTGTGCATCGCGACGGAACACACGGGCCCAACTACGCGCCGGGCATGGCGCTTCTCGGCAAATACACGCTGATCGGCGAGGGCGTGCGCGGTTCGCTCGCCAAGCAGCTGATCGAGAAATACGATCTGTCGAAAGACCGCCAGCCGCAGAAATTCGGCATTGGCTTGAAGGAATTGTGGGAGGTCAAGCCGGAAAACCACAAGCCCGGCCTTGTGCAGCACTCCTTCGGCTGGCCGCTCGGCACCAAGACCGGCGGCGGCTCGTTTCTCTACCATCTGGAAGACAACCAGGTGGCCGTCGGTTTCGTCGTTCATCTGAACTACAAGAACCCCTATCTGTCGCCCTTCGAGGAGTTCCAGCGCTTCAAGACGCACCCGGCCATCCGCGGCACCTTCGAGGGCGGCAAGCGCATCTCCTACGGCGCGCGCGCCATCACCGAAGGCGGCTTCCAGTCGGTGCCGAGGCTTTCCTTTCCCGGCGGCGCGCTCATCGGCTGCTCGGCCGGCTTTGTCAACGTGCCGCGCATCAAGGGCTCGCACAATGCGGTGCTGTCGGGCATGCTGGCGGCGGAGCACGTGGCCGAAGCCGTTGCCGCCGGCCGCGCCAATGACGAGATCGACGGCTACGAGGCGGCCTGGCGCGGCGGCGACATCGGCAAGGATTTGAAGAAGGTGCGCAACGTCAAGCCGCTGTGGTCGCGTTTCGGCCTCTATCTGGGCATCGGGCTCGGCGGCCTAGACATGTGGATGAACACGCTGTTCGGCTTTTCGCTCTTCGGCACGATGAAGCACGCCAAGCCGGACTACGCCTCGCTCGATCCGGCATCCGAGCACGAGCCCATCGCCTATCCCAAGCCCGACGGGGTGTTGACCTTCGACCGGCTGTCGTCGGTCTTCCTGTCCAATACCAATCACGAAGAAGACGAGCCGATCCATCTGCAGGTCAAGGATCCGGAACTGCAGAAGGCTTCGGAATACGATGTCTATTCGGGGCCCTCGACGCGCTATTGCCCGGCCGCCGTCTATGAATGGGTGGATGCCGACGGCAATTCGGTCGCCGCCCACCCCGGCAACCCGGATGCGCGCTTCGTCATCAACGCGCAGAACTGCGTGCACTGCAAGACCTGCGACATCAAGGATCCCAACCAGAACATCAACTGGGTGCCGCCACAAGGCGGCGAAGGACCGGTCTATCCGAACATGTGAGGAGAGACCGCGTCCGTCTCGACCGCCGTCAACGAAGGAGTCCGGCGAAGGACCGGTCTATCCGAACATGTGAGGAGAGACCGCGTCCGTCTCGACCGCCGTTAACGAAGGAGTCCGGCGAAGGACCGGTCTATCCGAACATGTGAAGGCGCGACCAAGCTCAGTGGCTCGAAGCCGAGCCACCATTACCCCGCCCGGGCCAGCGCGATTGGTCCGTCTGCCCCGGGTCGGAGCGTAAAATCGACGATGACGGGCAGGTGGTCAGAGCCCGCGTTCGGGCCGGTGACGGCATTCAGGACGTCGAGCCTTCCTTTCCACATCACCTGATCGATCGGCAGGCCGATCGTGCGCCGCAGCATGTCCGGCAGCGCGCGGTGCAGCCATGTCGGGCCGATCCCCCGGGCGATTTCAAGCCCGCCGGCCCGGGCGACATTGCGCACCGTCGCGCTCCAGGGCGCGGCGTTGAAGTCACCGGCCACAAGCACCGTGTCGCCCAGCGTCTCCAATTCGCGCCCCAGATCGGCGACCTGTTCCGTCTGACCATAAGGCCATGGCCAACCCAGATGCACTGCCACGATCTCGGCGGTCCGCCCGCCGAAATCGATCGGCGCGACGGCAAAGCTGCCGCGGTCGGCGCAACGCGGTGCCCGACCCTCGACAAAGGGCCGGCGCGACAGGATGGCCACCGCACCGATCGGATTGGTCGTCTGGCATATGATTCGGTACGGGTAGGACGCCTTCAGGGGATCGAGCTTGCCGCGCCACATGATTGAAACTTCGTCCAGCGTGACGACGTCGGGCTTTTCGTGGGCGATCGTCGAGAGCACCCTGGCCGGGTCGTGGTGATCGAAGCGCAGATTGAGCTGCATCAAGCGGTAATGCGCCGCTGGGCCGCCGGCGCCGGCGCCGGCCTTGGCTGAAAAGGGCGTGTAGGTTCCCGCCAGCGTCGCTGCCGCAATGACCAAGGCGAGCGCCGCTGCCGCCAGGTTGCGCAACAACAGCAACGCGACGCCGCAGGCGCCGGTCAGCGCCCCGAGATGCAGCCGAAAATGCGCCAACGAGTCGAGCGCCGGGTGAAGATCGTTGAAATAGCCGCCCGCCAGGGCGAGGGCCGACCCCACCGCGACAACGAGAACGGCGCTCTCCAACCGGCTTTTCGCCAATTCCTTTGTTGCCCCTCTCGCCATGCGGAACGTCTAACCCGGCAAATGCGGCGCCAAAAAGGTGGCGCCATCGTGCCTCACTGGAACGCGGTTTCGGAGAAACTTCTCAGCTTGCGCGAATGCAGCCGTTCGATCGGCATTTCGGACAGTTTCTCCAGCGCCTTCATGCCGATGGTCAGGTGCTGGGCCACCTGGCGCTTGTAGAAGTCGGTCGCCATGCCGGGCAGCTTCAATTCGCCGTGCAACGGCTTGTCGGAGACGCAAAGAAGCGTGCCGTAGGGCACGCGGAAGCGGAATCCGTTGGCCGCGATGGTGGCCGATTCCATGTCGAGCGCGATGGCGCGCGATTGCGAGAGCCGCTGCACCGGACCGCGCTGGTCGCGCAGTTCCCAGTTCCGGTTGTCGATCGTGGCCACCGTGCCGGTGCGCATGATGCGCTTGAGGTCGTAGCCCGCAAGGCCGGTGATTTCCGCCACCGCTTCCTGCAGCGCCACCTGGATTTCGGCGAGCGCGGGGATCGGCACCCAGACCGGCAGGTCGTCGTCGAGCACGTGATCCTCGCGCACATAGGCGTGCGCCAGCACATAATCGCCGAGCGCCTGGCTGTTTCTCAGGCCCGCGCAATGGCCGAGCATCAGCCAGGCATGCGGCCGCAAGACCGCGATGTGGTCGGTGATCGTCTTGGCGTTGGAGGGGCCGACGCCGATATTGACCATGGTGATGCCGCCATGGCCGGGCTTGGTCAGGTGATAGGCCGGCATCTGCGGCATGCGCACCAGCGACGGGTCGCCCTCGGGCTGGTCCTGGCCGGCCGGCGTCACGATATTGCCGGGTTCGATGAAGGACGAATAGCCGCCGCCCCCGCGAGCCATCAGGTCGCGCGCCAGGACGATGAACTCGTCGATATAGAACTGGTAGTTGGTGAACAGGACGAAGTTCTGGAAATGGCGCGGGCTGGTCGCGGTGTAGTGCGACAGCCGGTGCAGCGAATAGTCGATGCGCTGTGCGGTGAACGGTGCCAGCGGCATGGGCTCGCCCGGCGCCGGCTCGAATGTGCCGTTGGCGATATGGTCGTCGGTTGCGTTGAGGTCGGGCACGTCGAATATGTCGCGCAGCGGCCGCTTGATATGGTCGGCCGCCGACGCCTCGACATAGCTTCCTTCCAGAAAGGCGAAGTGGATCGGGATCGGCGTTTCCGATTCCGAGATGGTGACGGGCACGCCGTGATTGCGGATGATGTGGCGGATCTGCTCGGCGAGATAGGGTTCGAACAGATCCGGCCGCGTCACCGTGGTGGCATATTGGCCGGGCGAGGGCATGTGGCCATAGGCGAGCCGCGTATCCACATGGTCGTAGGAGGAGACCGTGACGCCGAGTTCGGGATAGAAGGCACGGTAGCGCTGGCCGCTTTCGCCCGACTTGGCGAGATTGTTGAAGGCATCGCGCAGGAACGCGGTGTTGCGTTCATAGATGGTGCGCAGCGCCTTCACCGCGGCGTCCGCGTCGTTGAAGCTCTGGCGGGCGAGCGGCTCTGGCCGCGCGACCGATTGAATGGGTTGTGGGTAAATTTGCTTGTCCATGTCCCATTATAGAGACAGATATTGCGACAGGGGAGTGGCACAGGCCAAGAATCTGTTGTTTCACCGCGCCCTCTTCAGCCCGGCCACGATCACCAGCCCGGCACCGCTCGAATGCTTGAATGTGCCGTCGATGATCGTGCCGCCATTGCCGGCAAAGCTTGGGATGGACAGGACCGGCACTGCCAGAAACGTCAGGAGCACGGCAAGCCGCAAGGATGTGGCGGCGATCTGGCACAGTCGTGCGAAGCTCGGTGTCATGGCATCGGTTCCTTTCAGCCTCGACCATGCTGCGGCTGCAGGCAGGCCGGACGGTCGTCGAACGAACAGGGAACCAACACGCCATTCGGCCGCTGGTCGGCCATGCGTTGCGCTTGCGTCACGGCGGCCGAAAGGCCGGCGCCGAAGAGCGCGATGAGCAGGCAAACGATGGCGAAGCGGCGTATGAGCATCGGTTGGCTCCCTTCTTGCCGCCCGTTATGCCCGAAGGGGCCTGAACCCGTTCTGAGGGGGCCGTTCATCCGACGTTCAAAATAATTGACGCCGCGCACCTCTTTGCCCGCGCGCCGCGACTGGTTATCTGTGAGGCGAACACTTGCGATTGCAGAGACTGGAGACAGGCATGGCAGAGCAGACAAAGCCGATCGAACTTTACTACTGGCCGACGCCGAATGGCTGGAAGGTTTCCATCATGCTCGAGGAACTTGGCGTTCCCTACGAGGTCAAGTTCGTCAATATCGGCAAGGGCGAGCAGTTCGAGCCGGCTTTCCTGAAAATATCGCCCAACAACCGCATGCCGGCGATCGTCGATCCGCAAGGCCCGGACGGCGCTCCGATTTCTGTCTTCGAATCCGGAGCGATCCTGCAATATCTCGGCCGCAAGTTCGGCCGCTTCTATCCCGCCGAGGAGCGCGCCCGCGTCGAGGTCGATCAGTGGCTGTTCTGGCAGATGGGCGGTCTCGGTCCGATGGCCGGCCAGGCGCATCATTTCCGCCAATATGCGCCGGAGACGATTCCCTATGCCGTCGACCGCTACACCAATGAGGTCAATCGCCTTTATGGCGTCATGAACAAGCGCCTGGCCGACCGTGACTTCCTGGCCGGCGACTACTCGATCGCCGACGTGGCCTGCGTCGGCTGGGTCAAGCCCTACAAGAACCAGGGGCAGGACCTGGAAGACTTCCCCAATCTCAAGCGCTGGTTCGAAGTCATCATGGCGCGCCCGGCCGTCGAGCGTGGCCTGGCGGTCGGCGAGGAATACCGCCGCAACATCGCCAATGACGATGAGGCCAAGAAGGTGCTTTTCGGCCAGAAGGCGCGCGCCTAGAGCATGTCCCGCTCAAACGGCAACGTTTGAGCGAAAGGTGCATGCTCCAGCATATTGATCTGGCGCGCATTGCCGAGAGGTCGAGACCGGTTCTCCGCCCGGAATTGCAGATCATCCAGACGAAAGAGGCGGCCCGACGGGTCGCCTCTTTGCATTTGGCCATACGCTGCCGCCGGATCAGATAACGCTGCTTGTGACCGTTCGGTGACCGGCGACCATGCGGCGTGGTTAGCGTTTCCTTTCGCCACGGCAGTCGGATTTTAAGCGCATTTGAGCCGGATGCCGCACAATCGCTGCCTTCCCATCCTTAACGAATTTCTACGTTTACCGCTTGTTTTCATTTTGTTTTCTTCAAATTAAGCACGCCATTTAACGACGCATTCAAGCCCATCCGGCATTCTCGCAACCATCGAAAGACAAGCGGGCGCACAGAAAACAGACCCGCCGATTGCTGCAAGACAGGGACTGGGACAATGGCACGATTTGAAATGCTTGACGCCGGTTTCGGCGATATCGGAACGACCGCTCAGGCCGACATCCTTCTCGAGCTCGGCATGATGTACGCGACCGGCCGCGATTGTGATGTCGACATGGTGGCGGCGCACAAATGGTTCAACATCGCCGCGATCAAGGGCAGCGAGCGCGCCGCCGGCCTGCGTGCCGATCTCGCCTCCACGATGTCCAAGCCGCAGATCGCAAAGGCGCTGCGCGAAGCGCGCGAATGGATGACGGCGCATTAAGTAGGCGAGCCAGAAAGCAAATAGGCAGGGAGGCAGCCGCACCGGCCGGCAAGAGCGGGCGGGCTGCAGACAACAGGAACCGCGATCGGCCAAATTCACAATGGCTGGCGCGGTTTCCTGCATTGTGGACCGGAGTGGAGCGGTTGGCGTTAGCCTTCCTCGAACCGCACCAGCACCGTGCCGTCCGACACCTGTGCGCCTTCCGGCGCGATTTCGGCGACCACCCCGTCATGCGGGGCGGCGATGGTATGCTCCATCTTCATCGCCTCCAGCACGAGCAGCGGCTGGCCCTTCTTCACCATCGCGCCGGTCTCCGCCTTGACCAGCTTGACGAGCCCCGGCATTGGGGCGCGCAGCGCATCGCCGCCGGCCGCAATGTCCGCCGCCTCCTCGAATGGATCGGGAATGCGGAACGTGTGTCCGACCGCCCTTTCGAACACGGTGACATGACCCGGCCATGCCACGATGCGCGCACCGTCGGTGGCGTCGACGATCATATCGCCTCCTTCGCCGGAAAGAGCGATTGCCGCCTTGCCGCCCGGTCGCATCGATACGCTGGCCGTGGTGAGCGCTTCGTCCTTGATCAGCTTGACCCGCTTGGCGATCGTCCCGAAATGAGTATAGCCGGTGAACGCGTCCCACGGGTCCGCGCTCCTGGCCTCTGCATAGCCGGACGCGGCAAGGGCCGCATGGGCGAGCACGGAACGTGACGGGCCGGGCAGTGCGGTGAGTTCGGGCCGCTTGCGGTCGATCAGGCCGGTGTCGACATCGCCGGCGGCAAAATCGGCCTCGCTTGCCAGCGCCAGGAGGAAGGGAATGTTGGTCGTCGAGCCGGCAATCTCCGTCGCTTCCAGCGTCCGGGCGAGGGCGGACAAGGCGGCTGGCCGGTCGCCGGCATGGGTGACGAGCTTGGCGATCATCGGATCGTAATAGGGCGATATCGCATCGCCCTGGCGCACGCCGGTTTCGACCCGCAATTTCGCTCCCGTTTCGTGGATTTCTGGAAAGTGCAGATGATGCAGCGTGCCGACGGCCGGCAGAAAGCCTTTCGCCGGGTCCTCGGCATAGACGCGCGCCTCGAAGGCATGACCCGCAAGCGTGATTTCGTCCTGGCGTTTCGGCAATTTTTGTCCCGCGGCCACTCGCAACTGCCATTCGACGAGATCGACGCCGGTGACCATCTCGGTGACGGGATGCTCGACCTGCAGGCGCGTATTCATCTCCATGAACCAGAAACGGTCGGGTCTGAGGCCTTCGGATGCATCGACGATGAACTCGATCGTGCCGGCGCCGCAATAGCCGATCGCCTCGGCAGCCTTGACGGCGGCCTCGGTCATCGCCGCGCGCATCGCCTCCGTCATGCCGGGGGCAGGGGCCTCCTCGATCACCTTCTGGTGGCGGCGCTGGGCTGAGCAGTCGCGCTCGAACAGATGAACGACATTGCCGAAATTATCGCCGAAGACCTGCACCTCGATATGGCGCGGCTTCTCGATATATTTCTCGATCAGCACCGCCTCGTCGCCGAAGGCGGCCTTGGCCTCGCGCTTGGCACTGGCCAGCGCGTCGGCGAAGTCGTCCGGGTGATCGACCCGGCGCATGCCCTTGCCGCCGCCGCCGGCGCGCGCCTTGATGAGCACCGGATAGCCGATCTCCTTCGCCTTGCCCGCCAGAAGCACCAGCGCTTGGGCCTCGCCGTGATAGCCGGGCACCACCGGCACGCCAGCCTTTTCCATCAGCCGCTTGGCCGCATCCTTCAGCCCCATGGCGCGGATGGATGCGGCCGAGGGACCGATGAAGACGAGGCCGGCGGCGCTCACCGCATCGACGAAATCCGGATTTTCTGACAGGAAGCCGTAGCCGGGATGGATCGCCTTCGCACCCGTCTGCCTTGCCGCCTCGATGATGGCGTCGGCCCTGAGATAGCTCTCGGCAACCGGGGCCGGGCCGATGCGCACCGCCTCGTCGGCCATGGCGACATGCAGCGCGCGGGCATCGGCATCGGAATAGACCGCGACGGTCTGGACGCCCATGCGGCGCGCGGTGCGGATGATGCGGACGGCGATCTCGCCGCGATTTGCGATCAGGATCTTGGAAAACATGGAGCCTCCTCTGCGTGCCCATCAATAGCGGGCAGCGCAGAGATTTGCACCAGCTTGTTTGCACGTGCCGGAGCTCCGGGCCGAAGCCGTCAGGAAGTCCGCTGCATCAGGGCAAACATGGCACCCTGCGGGTCCTGCGCCTGAATGATGTGGTCGCCGCCGGGCACCTCGATCGGACCAAGCGTGACCGTGCCGCCGGCGGATTTCACGCGCTCGGCGGCTGCGTTGATGTCGGCGACGTTGAAATAGAACAGCCACACCGGTTCAGGCGCCTGCGGCGGCTTGTCCATCATGCCTCCGGTCTGCTTGCCGTCGACCGAGAAGAGCTGATAGGTGCCCATTTCGCCCATGTCGAACGCCTCGTCGCCGGTCCAGCCGAACTGGCCGGAATAGAAGTCGAGCGCGGCTTTCCAGTCGCCGGTATAGAGTTCGTGCCAGCCGATCGTGCCGGGCGCGCCTGCCGGCAGCGGGGGCTGGTCGGGCCCGTTGGGCGTCATCAGCATGAAGGTCGCCCCTTGCGGGTCGGCGACCGCCGAGAAGCGGCCGACTTCGGGTATGTCGGAGGGCTCGCGGTGCACCTTGCCGCCGGCAGCGCGCAGGCTTTCGGTTGCCGCGTCGACGTCTGCGGCGTGGATATAGCCAAGCCACATGGGTGGCACGCCCATCGCCTTCACGTCCTCGGGGATTGTCATCAGCCCGCCGACGCCCTGCTCGCTGCCCTCGGGCTTCATGATTATATAGGGGAATTCGCCGGGCCAGGTATCATGCGTCCATCCCACGACCTTGGTGTAGAAATCCTTTGCCGCGTCGAGGTCGGTGGTCATCAGTTCGTACCAGAAGAAGTTCGAAGCCATTGGTTCCTCCCTTGAATGCCGCCTGCGCAACTGTGACATGCGTTTATATCAACATAAAGTCGCTTCGACCGGTTCCGGACATCTCCTGCCATACGTTCTTCTGGGGGAGAGGAGGGATCGTCGGCCCGGAGCGCTCAGCGCTCTCGCGATGCCGTGATCGCCTGGTGGTGCAGTCTCGCCGCCGCATCGTCGAAACAGCAGAAGATGACGCGCTCGGGCATGTCGCCTTGCGCCAGGAAGGCGGCGACGGTCGACACGGCGATATGCGCTGCCGCGTCCTTCGGATAGCCGTAGACACCGGTCGAGATTGAGGGAAAGGCGACGGAACGGCAGGCATTTGCAAAGGCGAGTTCCAGCGCCCGGCTCCTTCTGCGACGTCAAGAATTGACAAAGGCGGTCGTGAAGGCTGATCTCCCCCTTGAGGGGGAGATGCCCGGTAGGGCAGAGGGGGTGCGAAGGGGTGCCACGCCATTCGAAATATTTGCGGCAAGCCGAACGCAATATGCTTTAGGCTGCGCTCAAGCACCCAATCCGGAGGGACGATGAGAACGGGCCTGTTGATCTTCGCCGTCATTGCACTGGCTGCTGCGCCCGCCCGTGCCGACTGGCAGGCGGTGGAGCGCGTCGAGCCTTACGCGATCTCCGGGCAAAGCGGCATCGCGCTCTACCGCTCGATCGGCGAAAACGGCCCCAAGGTCGGTATCGGCCGGGTGGTCGCCTATACCACCTTCGATCTGAAATGGTCGCGCGACTATCGCGAAGAGGCCGGCGCCTGCCGGCTGGCCGCGGCCAGGCCGCATCTCATCTTCATCTACAAGCTTCCGAAACCCTCCGGGCCGCTGCCTGCGGCGACGAAGCGAAGCTGGGATACGTTCATCGACGGCATCGCGGCGCATGAGCGCGTGCATGGCGAGATCATCGTCGACATGGTCAAGAAGATCGAGGCTTTCTCCGTCGGCCTCGCCGTGGCGAACGATCCCGGGTGTCGGAAAGTCCGGCAGGTGTTGAAGAAGCGTCTCGTCCAACTGTCGCAGGAGCAGCGCGCCCGAAGCCGCGAGTTCGACCGCGTGGAGATGAGCGAGGGCGGCAATGTGCACCGGTTGATTTTGGGGTTGGTCAACGGCGGATAGTTTGGTTGTTCGTGATGCGTGGTTTGCTTGTGATTACCGGCTATTGCGCCCCATCGACCAAAGACTTTCGGCGGCGCACTCGGCTCTGCCGTGACCCGCAACCAGCCCCATCGACCCCGCCTCTATCTTGACCAGATAGTCCGCGATCTTCGAGGCTGGGGAGCGGTTGGCCAGCAAGGTTTCGATCGTCCGGGCATAGGCATCGTATTCGTCTTCTACCGCTCTCTCCCCGCTGATCCCGATGGGGTCCCACTCGGCCAGGAAAACACGGCGGATTTCTGCGAACCTTGATTTCTCGCACATCTTCTATCCAACTTGCGTTGTCCTGCGCAGCGTCGCATGGCTATTGCCATCTTGTGTGATCTTCGTACCGCAACTTCGACCCTATGTCAGTCAAACGGGCTTTCCGTCAGGGCGGATCAATACCAGGGTCGTTCCGGTCGCCGCGGCAGATCTATGCCATAGGCTTTCAGTGGCTCGATCAGGTCGTTGCGATCGTGGCTGGTGATGCCGAAGTGCTTTTCCAGATAATTGCTTGCGCCCACGCGGCCCGGCCTCCTTGATCACATTGAGCGCCGCTACCACCTGTTTGTGCAGCCTGTTGTACCCGGTGACGTTATCTGCGCGATCGGCAGCGGCCTGTTGCTGGAGCCTGCGCACGAATTCCTCGATCCAGGATTCAAGGGATCTATCGGATCGCTTCAAAATCATACCCGAGTTCCTCGTCTCAGAACCTCAATCCGCCGGGCGCCATCATCACTTTGACCGCCTTGAACGGCGTGTGTGAGGAGTATGCCCGAGCTTCGGTTGCAGTTTCGTCGCGAAGAACGCCCCGTTAGTTCTCCTCCCCACCGCCGATCTGCGCGCCGGGCAGATAGAGCATGATCGGGCGGATCTCGTAGACGGCGGTCGGGTTGGCGCGGCGCATTTCGCGTGCCGCCTCGATCGCGCCGTCGATGGTCGGGAAATCGACGACATACAAGCCGAGCAATTGTTCCTTCGTCTCGGCGAAGGGACCGTCGATGACCATGCCGTCGCCGGCGCCGCGCAGCGTCTTGGCTTGCCCGGTCGGCCCGAGCCGCGCGGCCGGGCCGAGATGCTTCTCGGCGATGAGCCGGTCATTGATCTCGAGCAACTCGTCCATCAGCGCGGCGTCCTCCTCCTCGCTCCAGGAATCGACCACACTTTCGGCGTGGTAGGCCAGAATTGCGTATTGCATGGGTGTCCTCCCTGATGTCGGCACGGTCGGCTTAGCATGCCGGCGGCGGTTGCGGAAATCGGCGCGCCCAGCGTCGCAGGGAGGCTCAGTAGCGGCAACGGACAAAATCTCGAAAAACCGATTGCAATCTGCAATCAGTTATGAGATGTAAAGCCGGCGTAAAAGGCAACCGGAGAGGAGATCGGCATGCGCAAGATCGTTGCCTGGAATCTGATGTCGCTCGACGGCTTCTTCGAGGGAGCCAAGAGCTGGGAGCTCGATTTCCACATGACGGCTTGGGGCGACGAGCTCGAAGCCTTCAGCCTCAGCCAGGCCGAGGAGATCGGCACGCTGCTCTTCGGCCGGGCGACCTATGAAGGGATGGCAGCCTACTGGTTGAAGGAGACCGGGCCGATTGCCGATTTCATGAATGGCGTGGAAAAGGTCGTGGCCTCGCGATCGCTTGGAAAGGTGAGTTGGAACAACAGCCGTCTGCTCGAAGGCGAACTGCCGGGCGCAGTCAAAAAGCTCAAGGATGAACCGGGCAAGGACATCTATGTCTTCGGCAGCGCTGATCTGGTGGCGAGCCTGCTCAGGCACGGGCTGGTCGACGAATACCGCCTTTGCCTCGCGCCGGTTGTGCTGGGCCGGGGAAACCCGCTGTTCAAGCCGTCCGAAGGCACGCTGAACATGAAGCTGACGAAGACCACGCCGCTCAAAACCGGCGCCGTCATCCTCTATTACGAGCCGCAATATCGGGGCTGAGGCGGGCGCCTCATCTTTCTGCCCACTGGGGGGAGGCCGAAGCGAGAGGGCGGATCATTGCGCGCGCAGGATCTTGTCCATCGCCTTTCCCCGCGCCAACTCGTCGATCAGCTTGTCCAGGTAGCGGATTTCCCGCATGACCGGCTCTTCTATTTCCTCGACACGGACGCCGCAGACCACGCCTTTGATCAAGGCCCGCGATGGATTGAGGTTCGGGGCGTTGCCAAAAAACGTCTCGAAGTCAGTACTTGATTCAAGGATGGCTTTGAGAGCCCCGGGGCCGTAACCGGTCAACCAGAAGATGATCTGATCGACTTCCGCCTGGGTGCGTCCCTTCTTCTGCGCCTTTGCAACATAGTGCGGATAGACGCTCGCGAAACTCGTCGTATAGATCCGGTGTCTTGCCATGGTTGCTCCAAAGGTCGATCATCGAAGCATAGGACGCCTGAGGTCATCCAGCGCGTTGCCGCAATGCACTCACATCCTGAACACGCCGAACTTCGTTTCTTCGATGGGCGCATTGAGTGCCGCCGACAGCGACAGCGCCAGCACCTCGCGGGTCTTCGCCGGATCGATGATGCCATCGTCCCACAGCCTTGCGGAAGAATAGAGCGGGTGACCCTCACGTTCGTATTTTTCCAGGATCGGCGCGCGGAATTCGGCTTCTTCCTTTTCCGACCAGGTGCCGCCCTTGCGCTCGATGCCTTCGCGCTTGACCAGCGCCAGCACCGTCGCCGCCTGCTCGCCGCCCATCACCGAAATGCGCGCATTCGGCCACATCCATAAAAAGCGCGGCGAATAGGCACGCCCGCACATGCCGTAATTGCCCGCTCCGAAGGAGCCGCCGATGATGACGGTGAATTTCGGCACGCGCGCCGTGGCGACCGCCGTCACCAGCTTGGCGCCGTCCTTGGCGATGCCGCCCGCCTCGTATTTGCGCCCCACCATGAAGCCGGTGATGTTCTGCAGAAAGACGAGCGGGATATTGCGCTGGCAGCACAGTTCGATGAAATGCGCGCCCTTTTGTGCGCTTTCGGAGAAAAGCACTCCGTTGTTGGCGATGATGCCGACCGGCATGCCGCACAGCCGGGCAAAGCCGGTGACCAGCGTGGTGCCGTAATTGGTCTTGAACTCGTCGAGCTCGGAGCCGTCGATGATGCGCGCGATCACCTCGCGCACGTCATAGGGCTGGCGCGTGTCTTGAGGCACGATGCCGTGGATTTCTTCTGACGGCAGCAGGGGAGGGATGGCTGGCTGTATGTCCAGGCTTACATTCTTCGTCCGGTTCAGGTTCTTCACGATGCGGCGCACGGTGGCCAGCGCATGCTCGTCGTCGACCGCGTAGTGATCGGCCACGCCCGATTGACGCGTGTGCACTTCGGCGCCGCCGAGATCTTCCGCCGAAACCTCCTCACCGGTCGCCGCCTTCACCAGCGGCGGGCCGCCGAGGAAGATCGTCGCCTGGTTCTTCACCATGATCGTCTCGTCGCTCATCGCCGGCACATAGGCGCCGCCCGCCGTGCACGAGCCCATGACGCAGGCGATCTGCGGAATGCCGGCCGCACTCATATTGGCCTGGTTGTAGAAGATGCGGCCGAAATGATCGCGGTCGGGAAAGACCTCGTCCTGGTTGGGGAGGTTGGCGCCGCCTGAATCGACCAGATAGATGCAGGGCAGGTTGTTCTGCATCGCAATTTCCTGGGCGCGCAGGTGTTTCTTGACCGTCAAAGGATAGTAGGTGCCGCCCTTCACCGTGGCGTCGTTGACGACCACCATCACCTCGCGGCCCTCCACGCGGCCGATGCCTGCGATCATCCCGGCGGACGCGATATCGCCGGAATACATTTCCCAGGCGGCGAACTGGCCGATCTCGAGAAAGGGCGAGCCGGTATCCAGAAGCTGGGCGAGCCGTTGGCGCGGCAGCAGCTTGCCGCGCGTGACATGACGTTCGCGCGCCTCCTCAGACCCGCCGCGCTGGATCTCGGCCGCCTTGGTGGCAAGGTCGTCGACCAGCCCGCGCATCGTTCCGGCGTTGGACCGGAAGGTCTCGGAGGAGGGGGAGATCTGCGATTGGATGACGGGCATGGGGGTTCCCTAGCGGATGAGTTCGATCTTGCAGCCGACATTCAGGTCGGCCCATTTGCGGTCGGCGGTCAAGGCGGTGGCGTTCTCGCGGATCGCCAGCGCCAGGCAGGCGCGGTCCCCGAGCGAGAGGCCCTTGTGTCTCGTTCCCGCGCGAAGTTTGCCGGCCAGGCGGGCAAGCTCAAGGTCGAATGCCTTGACGCCGAGGCTGAGACCATCGCATCGCAGCGCGGCCATCTCGGGCGAGAGGCCCTTGTCGATCTGCTTGGCGACGATCTCAGTGACGTTGACGGATGAAACGAACGCGTCCCTGAAATATTCTCGCGCCTTTTCGGCGCCCGCTTCCTTGAAAAGAAAGGCAAGGACGACCGAGCTGTCGAGGACGATCATTCCTCTCCCCACATGGCTCTGCGTTCTGCCAGGAATTCGTCGACGACGCTTTCGCCCGGCTTCTTGTAGCTCGATACGTCTTCTTGAATGCGGCGGAGGTTTTCCTCGTAGGAAAGGACGTGCAATTCGCCGTCTTCGACATGCGCAATCAGGGTGTCGCCGGGCTTGACGCCCATTTTTTCACGCATCGAGGCAGGGATGACGAAACGGCCGCCCTCGCCGAGCTTCACGCGCTCGAATTGCGGCGTTTCCTTCAGCATCTCTTCGCGCAGGTCGGCGCTGAATTCGCTCTGCGGGTTCTCGCCGAACCCCTCTTTCTCCCCGACGGGCATGATCCAGTCTCCGCGGCCGTTGCCATGAAGTCACAACATGCCACATCTTCTATTTTATGTCACTCTGCTACGACTTTGTCAGCCCTCATCCTTCAGCCATGATCTCGCGGCCGATCAGCCAGCGCCGGATCTCGCTCGTCCCCGCGCCGATCTCGTAGAGCTTGGCGTCGCGCAACAGCCGCCCGGTCGGATATTCGTTGACATAGCCGTTGCCGCCCAGAAGCTGCAGCGCGTCGAGGGCGCATTGGGTGGCCTTCTCCGCCGCAAAGAGCACGCAGCCGGCTGCATCCTTGCGCGCCGTCTCGTCGCGGTCGCAGGCCGCCGCCACGGCATAGACGTAGGCGCGCGCCGCGTTCGTCGTGGCATACATGTCGGCAAGCTTGCCCTGGACAAGCTGGAACTCGCCGATCGGCCGGTCGAACTGCTTGCGCTCATGCACGTAGGGAACGGCGACGTCGAGGCAGGCCGCCATCAGGCCGAGCGGTCCGCCGGCCAGCACCACGCGCTCATAGTCGAGTCCGGACATCAGCACCTCGACCCCGCGCCCTTCCTCGTGCAGCACGTTGTCGAACGGCACCTCGACATCCTCGAAGACGAGTTCTCCGGTGTTGGAGCCGCGCATGCCGAGCTTGTCGAGCTTCTGGGCGACCGAAAAGCCCTTCATCGTCTTTTCGACGATCATCGCCGTGATGCCGCGCGATTGCTGCTCGGGATCGGTTTTTGCGTAGACGACCATCGTGTCGGCGTCCGGCCCGTTGGTGATCCACATCTTCGAACCGTTGAGCACATAGCGGTCGTTCTTCTTCTCGGCCCTCAGCCGCATGGAGACGACGTCCGAGCCGGCGCCCGATTCCGACATGGCGAGCGCGCCTACATGCTCGCCCGCGCACAGGCCGGGCAGATATTTCTGCTTCTGCTCGGCCGTGCCCCAACGGCTGATCTGGTTGACGCAGAGATTGGAGTGGGCGCCGTAGGACAGGCCGACCGAGGCGGAGGCGCGCGAAATCTCCTCCACTGCCACCACATGCGCCAGATAGTTCATGCCCGAGCCGCCATAGTCCGGCTCTGCGGTGATGCCGAGAAGACCGAGCGCACCCATCTCGCGCCACAGATGGGCGGGAAAATCGTTGTTTGCGTCGATTTTGGCTGCGATCGGGGCGATGTTTTCCTGCGCGAAGCGGTGCACCATGTCGCGCAGCGCCTCGATCTCCTCACCCAGCCCGAAACTCATCGAATGCGTGTACATCGTTGTCCTCCGCATGCTCTCGCGCTCCAACGAGGCGCATTGTCATGACATGGTATTTATCGGCGACTTCGTCGACGGAAAGCCTTTCGTCGGGCCTGAACCAGACGATGACGCCGGTGATCATCTGAATGATTGCCATCGCCGTCAGCGCCGCGTCCTCGACGGCGAAGGCGCCGGCAGCCGCTCCCTCACGCAGAATCTGGCGCAACTCCTTCTCATAGGCCGTGCGCAGCCGCAGGATCGCCGTCAGCCTGTCCGGCGAAAGGCTTCTGAGCTCCATATTCGACACGTGGGTGGAACGACGGCGCTCGATGTGGAAGCGGATGTGATTGCGCACGAAAGCGGCCAGGCACACTTTCGCCGGTGCGGCGGGCTGCGCGACGGATTGCCAGGAGTCGATGAGCTGTTCCATGTGCTCGCGCATCAGCGTGAACAACAGCTCTTCCTTGGTCGGGAAGTAGCGGTAGAGGGCGGCTGCCTGTACGCCAACCTCGGTTGCGAGCTGACGCATGGAGACGGCCTCGTAGCCATAGCGCGCGATGAGGTCGACGGCCGCCTCGCGGATCGCCGCTTCCGTCTTTTCGCCATGTGAGCCTACCGTGCGGGCCATGCGCTGCTCCCTTCCGCATAGGAATAAAACGAACGTTCAATTAATTCAAGGCGGCATTTGCATTGTTGGGAGACGTCGACGGGCGCACGATGCGGTGCTGCGCCTTTTCCATTCCCAGAGTGCCAAGTGATCATTCCGGCGCGCGGCAAAGACGAATCAGGTAGAATGCGGGACGCGGTGGGCCTGAAGTCTCCTCTGTTGGTCGACTGCCCCGTGGCCAAGAGGTTGCGGGGCTCTTTTGATCAAGGCCTCGTTCGGCGAATGACCGCATGCAACCGCCGGATCGAAATGGTGGAATTTTCCGCAAGAACCCTTGTGCGTCCAAGCGTTCCGGTCTATCCACACCCGCCGGAGAGGTGGCCGAGTGGTCGAAGGCGCTCCCCTGCTAAGGGAGTAGGCTCCAAAAGGGCCTCGAGGGTTCGAATCCCTTCCTCTCCGCCACTTCGGAACAAATCCTGGAACGCCAATTCCCGCCGATTTCCCTCTTTTTCTCCATGCCATGTTCGAGTCTGTTCTTGTCATTAGGGTTCCAAGCCGCAACAAAGTTGGGGGAACTATGTGGCGCCGATTCTCGAATCGCCGCTAGCTAAGTCGCTAACGCTACCGAATGAATCCGTTGGAGCGGATCGCATGTGGACTGGCCCCCGGCGAACGGGGACATCACGCCGGTGGGCTTCTATGCACAGGCGTTCGCCCTCCTTCGAGGCCGTGCTCGGGGTGCTCTATACCGTCATCCTGTTGTCGCGCCCGGTGGGGCTTCATGCCAGTTCGTCGAGTGACTGAAGTCGCTTGCTGCGCGCGTTCCGGCATATGCCGCTCATTGTTATCGCGATCCGGTCGAGTGCGCTTGTGACTGCTTTTCGACGGCCGGTTTGCGACATTCCGTCACGCCTGGCCTGACCGTCTTGCAATGTGACGCCGGCCTCCCGATTTAAGCGCCGCGGCGCCCATGGCGCGCAAGGAACCCGACATCGAGGATTTCGATCCGGAGCGTTGCGGCGCACCAGCAAACGTCGTGCGGCCTGTGTGGCTCGCGCCGGCGTGAGGCCGGACCGCGCGAGCCCGATGCGCGATCTCGAAGCCACGGCACGTCGATTGTTGCCTTCGCAGCACTCGCGGCGCGCTGTTCGAGCCACTGGACCACACCATGATCAGTTCCGTACCCTCTTTCGGCTTTCAAGCCTGTGTCGTGTCTTGCCTGACCAACGTTCACGGCCTCGACAGGCGCATCGCGTCGCGGCTCGTTGCAGCGATGAGATCGCACAACATTGCGCAGTTGCGCGCGATGGGAGCCTCGCCCGAGGAGATCGCGCAATCCATCATGGCCTTCACCGGCGGCAGGTCCGTCGACGTCTTGTGGCGTCATTGATCGGGCAATCGCTCGCCATTCGGCACGCTAGAACATGTCCCGCTCAAACGGCATCGTTTGAGCGAAAGGCACATGCTCCAGCATATCGGTCTGGCGCGCATATCTTTGCTTCAAACGTTGCCGTTGGAAGCGAACGCGCGCTATGCAGAAACAACCGCCCGGTCCGTGACCCGGCGCCAGTCGGTGCCGTCGGAAAAGGCCGGCACGGCTCCACCAAGATCGTCGCTAACGAAGACCATCGCGCCAGCCCCGGCGGCGGCTGCGTCTGGAAGCTCTGCCACATTGTGGATCGCGAGCCCGAACGGCCCGCCCGTCGAAAGCCCGGCCGGCGCATGTGCCTGGCCGCTGGCCGCATCCACGACAATTCCGGTGAACCAGTTCGCGCCGTCGGCGCTGACCTTGATGGAAAAATCGTCATTGCCGGCGAGCCCCATCTCGGAACGGCCGGACCACGCCGTCTGGAACAGAAGGCTCGCCGTATCGCCGGCGGCGTTCTTGTTGATCTTGAGCTGATGTCCGGCGCCTTCGTGGTTGAGGAGCGTGGCGGCGGCCGACACGGCGAGCCGGTTGACGCTGTCGGAGGAGGCGTTGATGCCCAGGCCCGCGAGGTTCTGCAGATCCTGCGCTGCTATCGGCATATCGAGCACCGTCCATTGCGCACCATCGAAAACGGCGACCAGGCCCTCGTCGCCGACGTAGCATAGCCACCCCGTGCGCGGCGCAAGAAATGCCCATGCGCCGTCCTGAAATGCAGCGATCTCGCCACCATGGTCGCTCCAGCCGCCAGTCGGATCAGAAGCCACGATATAGCGTTCACCCTCGATCGGATCGGCGGGCGGAGCCTGCAGGTCGCGGCTCGTCACGGCGAGTTGCACCAGCGCGTCGAGCGCGCGTATGGCCTCGTTGTGGGTGACATGCTTTTGGGCCTGTGAGGGCATGATATAGGGCAGATCGAGGTTGGGGCTTTGTTCGCTCATGACGCGCCTTTCGCGAAAAATGGTCTCCTGCTTCATGCTCGCGCGTTGCGGGGAGGCGTGGAAATAATGCTTGCCGGCGATGGGCTGTTTCCCGGCCGGCGCATCGGCGCGCCGTGGCGCGGCGACGCCATCGAACTGTATTGTCTGCGCTTTCTTCAAGCGCCGCAAACCCCGGCTGTTCGCGACCTGCTGCGGCGGAGGTGTTCCATTTCCCCCTTTCTGGCCCTATCCGTGCCGGCCGCCGCGCGCTACGAAACCGCAAACGGTGCAAAGGGGACATCATGACGACAGAACTGCCGCCGCGAACCAGCATCACGCTCGCCAATTGGCGCACGCATCCCTCCAGCCGGTGGTCGTTTCAAAATGTCGGTGAATTCGTTCCGTCAGCCCGTTTTGCCGAGCCCGTGGGCGAGGAGCCCGGTTCGCCAGGTGCTTCAAGTCTCCACGATCTGGCTGTGATGTCGTCCGGTGGCGAACAGGTGCCCGCTGCCGATTATCTTGAACAGTCTTTTGGCGATGCCTTCGTTGCAATGCGCGAGGGGCGGATCGTGGCGGAATGGCATGCGCCGCATTGCGCCGCCGCGCGGCCTCATGTCGTCTTTTCCATCTCCAAATCGATCACCGGCATGCTGGCCGGCATCGCGCATGGCGAGGGACTGCTCGATCCCGATGCACCTGTCGCGCAATATGTCGAGGTCGAGCCCGGTTCGGCCTATTCGCAGGCGCGCGTGCGCGACCTGCTCGATATGACGGTCAGTCTGGAGTTCGAGGAGGACTATCTCAATCGCGACGGGCCGTTCGACCGTTACCGGCGCGCGATGCTGTGGAATCCGGAGCGCGCCGGCACGACGCCCGAAACCCTGGCGGCGGTGCTTGCCAGTCTGCCGCGGGCGCCGGGAAATCACGGTGAGCGCTTCTACTATGCATCGCCGAACACCGATATGCTTGGCCTTGTCGTCGAGCGCGCCACCGGGCGGCGCTACCACGCCTATCTCGGCGAAAAATTGTGGGGCGCCATGGGTGCGCGCGGCGCCGGCGAAGTCACAATCGATCGCGAGGGCACCGCACGTGCGGCCGGCGGCGTATGCGTGACCGCCCGCGACCTCGCCCGCTTAGGCCAGCTCGTCATGGAGAACGGCCGTGGTCCGGACGGCGCGCAGGTCATTCCCGCCGCTTGGATCGACGACATGCGCAGCAACGGCGACCGCAAGGCATGGACGACAGGCAACTTCGCCGACGTCTTTGCCGACGGACGCTACCGCTCGTGCTGGTACAGTGTCGGTGATGCGGACGGCTGCCTCGCGGCGGTCGGCATCCACGGCCAATGGATCTGGATCAATCCGCGCCGCGGTGTCGTGCTGGTCAAATTCTCCTCGCGTCCGGAGCCCAGCGACGATGCCGCGACCCAGCAGGAAATCGCCGCATTGCGCCAGATCGCCGTGACGATATGAGCTGTGACAGGTCACTCCCGGGTGCGTCGCCCGAATTGTGATATTCGTGCAACAGGCATGGTTCAATGTATCTTGAACCGCTGCATAACCGGAACGTCAGACGTTGACAGTCCGACACAAATGCGGCGACTAAGCGGCGTGATCGTGACAGATGGTCCGGTCTGAACAAAAGCAAATTTCAGGGTGCAATCACCTGAGGGATCTCCGGACTCTCCCTGGCCGGCATATGGGTTTTCGCAATCGAACGTCTTCGGGCGTTCACTCTGCTGGAGAATATTAATGAATCTCAAAAGCCTTCTCCTTGGCTCTGCTGCGGCTCTCGTCGCAGTCTCGGGTGCTCGCGCCGCCGATGCGGTCGTGATCGCCGAGCCGGAGCCGGTCGAGTACGTTCGCGTCTGCGACGTCTTCGGCACCGGCTTCTTCTACATCCCGGGCACCGAGACCTGCCTGCGCTTCGATGGTTACGTGCGCTACCGCGTCGGTGCCAGCGAAGATGCCGATGGCTGGTTCAAGCGTACCCGTGTCCGCCTGAACGTCGACACGCGTTCGGAGACCGAGCTCGGCACGCTGCGTGGCTTCATGCGCTTCCAGGCCGACTGGGGAAATGGCGACACCGGTTCGAACGGCACCATCACGAATGATGGCGACGTCGGCATCGACCAGGCGATCGTGCAGCTCGGCGGCTTCTACGCCGGTTACACCGAATCGGCCTTCGCCGCGCCGTGGGGTCTGCCCGGACCGGCACGCTTCGGTATTCTGCACACCGACCAGGGCGGCATGTATGCCGACCAGCAGCGTCACCAGTTGGGCTACATCTTCAATGGCGGCAACGGGTTCTTCGGCTCGATCGCGCTCGAGGATGACAACCATCTTGGTGACACGGTTCTGCCTCCTGAATTCAGGAACATTGGCGAAAGCGACGGGTACATGCCCGACGTCGTCGGCACGGCCGGCCTGAACCAGGCCTGGGGTGCCGTGTGGGGCGGCGTCGGCTATGACGAATCGGCTTCCGAGTTCGGCGCCCGCGCCGGCCTGCAGTGGAACGTTCCGAATGCACCGGGCTCCTCGCTGCGTCTCGGCGGCTGGTATGCCTCCGATCCGAACGCCTATGCGGTCGAGATGCCGATCAACGGCTTGGCCGAGTGGTCGCTCGCGGCGTCGTACCATCATCAGTTCAACCCGCAGTGGGGCGCTGAGATTGGTGCGCAGTACATGCAGAGCTTCGATGATCCTGCGTTCGGCGACGACTCCGATGGCTATCAGATTGAAGCCGCGGCGATCTGGCAGCCGGTGGCCAATTTCGACATCCGTCTCGAGGGCCACTACTACAACCAGGATGGCGCGACGGGTGAAGACGACACCTGGGACGGCTTCCTCTGGTTCCGCCGTTCGTTCTAGCGCGTTCGCTTCAAACGGAAATGTTTGAAGCAAAGATATGCGTGCCAGATCAATATGCTGGAGCATGTACTTTTCGCTCAAACGATTCCGTTTGAGCGGGACATGCTCCAAGCGAATCGACTGATACGACCTCCAGTGGGCCCGGTGCATCGCGCCGGGCCTTTTCTTTTTGCCCGCAAGGCGCAACCCGTCCGAACTGTCGCACTGCGGCAACAGGCAGGCTGCAATGTGGCATGGCAACTGCAGCCCGGACGCGGGCAGCATTGACAGCAAGCATCGATTGCGGCGACCAATTTCGCAATCGTGGATTAATCGGTGCTGGGTCGCATCAAGAGGATGCCTGTGCTCGGTCATCGCCCCGTAGGAGAGCTGAATATGCGAATTCAAAGCCTGCTTCTCGGATCTGCCGCCGCGCTCGTAGCGGTTTCCGGTGCCCGTGCCGCCGACGCGGTGATCATCGCCGAACCTGAGCCGGTCGAATACGTTCGCGTCTGCGACGTCTTCGGCACAGGCTTCTTCTACATCCCGGGCACCGAGACCTGCCTGCGCTTCGACGGCTACGTGCGCTACCGCGTCGGTGCCAGCGAGGACGTCGACGGCTGGTTCAAGCGCACCCGTGTCCGCCTCAACGTCGACACGCGTTCGGAGACCGAACTCGGCATGCTTCGTGGCTTCATGCGCTTCCAGGCCGATTGGGGAAATGGCAGCACCGGCTCGAACGGCACCATCACGAATGATGGAAATGTCGGAATTGATCAGGCCGTCGTTCAACTCGGCGGCTTCTACGCCGGCTACACCGATTCGGTCTTTAGCGAACCGTGGGGCATCCCCGGCCCGGCAGGGGCAGGCGGCATCCTGCAGACGGACCAGGCCGGCATGTATGCCGACCAGCAGCGCCATCAGATCGGATACATCTTCAACGGCGGCAACGGGTTTTTCGGCTCGATCGCGCTCGAGGATGACAACCACCTTGGTGACACGGATCTGCCGGTCGATGATCGGAACATTGGCGAAAGCGACGGCTATGTGCCTGACGTCACCAGCATCATTGGCCTGAACCAGGCCTGGGGCGCAGTGTGGGGAGGCGCTGGCTACGACGAATCGGCGTCTGCATTCGGTCTGCGTGCCGGTCTACAGTGGAACATGCCGAACTCACCGGACTCTTCCTTCCGTTTCGGCGGCTGGTACGCCAGCGATCCAAACGCCTACGCGGTCGAGATGCCGATTGACGGACTTGCCGAGTGGTCGCTGGCTGCCTCGTATCATCAACAGTTCAACCCGCAATGGGGTGCGGAACTCGGTGCTCAGTATATGAACTCCTTTGACGACCCGATGTTCGGTGGCGATGCCACTGGCTACCTGGTCGAGGCCGCCGTGGTCTGGGCGCCGGTCACCAATTTCGACATCCGTCTGGAGGGGCATTGGTACCAGCAGGACGACGTCCTGCAAGCCGACGGGTCCGTCGCCGACGAGGAAACTTGGGACGGCTTTCTCTGGTTCCGCCGCTCGTTCTGAGTTGACAGGGTTGCTTGCCTGGTTCGGGTCCAGCGCACCGCGCTGGATAGCAAACCGGTGGCGAACGTTCTGTTCTGGGTCGGCCGCGACCGTTGGCCGAGGCGCGAATCCGGCATAGGATCCGGCGCCTGCCAACGGAGCCCGATTCATGACCGCACGACCAGCCCTGACGCCGCTTGCCGCAAGCCTTCCCTCCACCGTGCCCTTTGTTGGACCCGAAGTGCAGGAAGAAGAACGCGGGCAGCCGTTTCGGGCGCGCATCGGCGCCAATGAGAGCGGCTTCGGTCCCTCGCCGGGGGTCATTGAGGCCATGCGCGCGGCGGCCTGCGAAATGTGGAAATATTGCGATTCGGAATGTCGCGAGTTGAGGCGGGCCCTGGCGGTCCATCACGGTGTGAAGCCGGACAACATCGTTGTTGGCGAAGGCATCGACGGACTGCTTGGCCTCGCAGTCCGGCTCTTCGCCGCGCCGGGCGCAAATGTCGTCACCTCGCTCGGCGCCTATCCCACCTTCAACTACCATGTCGCCGGATTCGGCGCCCGGCTCGTCACGCGGCCTTACCGCGAGGATCGCGAGGATCTCGACGCGCTCGCCGAGGCGGCGCACCGGGAACAAGCCGCGATGGTCTATCTGTCCAATCCGGACAACCCGATGGGGACCTGGCGGGACGCTGAAGCCGTGAGCCGTTTTGCCGACAGTCTGCCTGAGACGACCATGCTGGTGCTCGACGAAGCCTATGGTGAAACGGCGCCCGAGGCCGCGCTTCCGCCGCTCGACACCGCCCGGCCAAATATCCTGCGCATGCGCACTTTCTCCAAAGCCTACGGCCTGGCGGGGCTCAGATGCGGTTATGCGATCGGTGAGGAAGAAACGGTGCGCAGCTTCGACAAGGTGCGCAATCATTTCGGCGTCAACCGAATGGCCCAGGCGGCCGCGCTCGCCGCCTTGGCCGATCAGGCTTATCTGCAGTCGGTGGTGGGGCGCGTTGCCGAAGCGCGGGCGCGCATTTCGGCCATTGCGGCGGCGTACGGCCTGCAGGCGATTCCTTCGGCGACGAATTTCGTCACCGTCGACTGCGGCGGCGACGGCGCCTTCGCCATGAAGGTCATGCATGAATTGCTGGCGCGCGACGTCTTCATCCGCAAGCCCATGGCGCCGGGTCTCGACCGCTGCATCCGTGTCAGCACGGCCCCGGAGGCAGAGCTTGCCATATTCGAGGCGGAGCTTCCCCGGGCGCTCGCGGCGGCGCGGGGCTGAGCGAATCGGATTCGACAGGCTTCGGCAGACCTGGGTGAACGCACCATTGAAAGAATCATTGATGCTGCCATTCGCCAATTCGGTGCCGGGCACGCCCGGAACACACCCGGATTCGCGGTCGTGCCTGTTAACGAAGAAGTAACAATCATGCCGTCAGCGAAGGGTGCCCGGGCAAATCGTGTCTTTTGTGCAACATCGGTTCGTCATCAAGGTGCGCCTGCGCTCCAAAAGCGCTGATCGTTGTTGAACCAACAAACACCGCGAGTAATGTCGCATTCGAAGGAGGGGCGCGGCAGCGCATCTTTTTCATGAATTGGGGATGGGCAGGGAATGCTGTCCTTCAGCGAAATAACCCAGACCCGTTTTAAACTTTTGACTGGAGGTCAGAAAATGAACATCAAGAGCCTGCTTCTCGGCTCAGCTGCGGCTCTCGTCGCAGTTTCCGGTGCTCGCGCCGCCGATGCGGTCGTGATCGCCGAGCCGGAGCCGGTCGAATACGTTCGCGTTTGCGACGTCTTCGGCACCGGCTTCTTCTATATCCCGGGCACTGAGACCTGCCTGAAGTTCGACGGCTACGTGCGTTACCGCATCGGCGCCAACGAGGACATCGACGGCTTTTACAAGCGCACCCGCGTTCGGTTGAACGTCGATGCACGTTCGGAGACCGAGCTCGGCACGCTGCGTGGTTTCGCGCGCTTCCAGGCCGACTGGGGCAACGGGGCTACGGGCTCCAACGGCACCGTCACGGTTGACGGCCCGGTCGGCATCGACCAGGCGATCGTGCAACTCGGCGGTTTCTACGCCGGTTACACCGAATCGGCCTTTGCAGCGCCGTGGGGCCTGCCCGGACCGGCCCGCTTCGGTATCATGCACACCGATGACGGTGGCTCCTACGGCTACCAGCAGCGTCACCAGTTGGGTTACATCTTCAATGGCGGCAACGGGTTCTTCGGCTCGATCGTTCTTGAAGACGACAACCACCTGGGCGACACGGTTCTGCCTCCTGAATTGAGGAACTTTGGCGAAAGCGACGGCTATGTGCCTGACGTCGTCGGCACGATCGGCCTGAGCCAGGCCTGGGGCGCCGTGTGGGGCGGTCTCGCCTTTGACGAATCGGCCTCGGAGTACGGTCTGCGCGCCGGCTTGCAGTGGAACGTTCCGAATGCACCGGGCTCCTCGCTGCGTTTCGGCGGCTGGTACGCCTCCGACCCGAACGCTTATGCGATCGACATGCCGCTTGCCGGCTTGGCTGAGTGGTCGATTGCCGCTTCGTACCACCAACAGTTCACCCCGGAATGGGGCGCTGAGCTTGGTTTGCAGTACATGAACTCGTTCGATGATCCTGCCTTTGGCGGTGACGCCGATGGTTACTGGATCGAAGGTGCAGTGATCTGGGTTCCGGTCACCAATTTCGAGGTGCGTCTGGAAGGTCACTGGTACCAGCAGGATGATGTCTTGCAGGCCGACGGTACGCTTTCCGACGACGAGACCTGGGACGGCTTCCTCTGGTTCACTCGTTACTTCTAATAGGCTGACGGGCCTTTGTGAGGGGACCCGGCGGGAAACCGCCGGGTTCTTTTTTGTCTGGATTTTAGTTCGTTGTCGCACTGTATCGAACCGAGAATCGGTGCCCATCGCCGGACAAGCACGATGCGTGAATGGGCTAGGAGCGTCTGACGTCGATAGAGCCGGACGGGATCGGTCCGTGTTATCGCTCGGCGCGAGCCAGAAAGTCTGCGATTCGCTCGGGCAGGCCGGCGGTTTCCAGCAGCGGTGCGTGGCCCTGGCCCTCAACCGTGATCACTTCCAGGCCTGGATGATCTTTCTGCATTCGCGCCAGTGTTTCGGCGGACAGAAGGCTGGAATTGGCGCCCCGTATCGCCATGACCGGTATGGCGCCGAGGCCCATGAATTGCGGCCAGAGCGAGGGCAATGGCTGGCTGAGATCGAGCGCATTGAGGCTCTTCAAGAGCGCCGGGTCGTAGGCGGCGACGAGACGGCCGTCCTTCTCGTCGTAAAACGCGCCCATCATGCGATGCCAATCCTCATCCGTCAGGGCGGGAAACGCGTCGCCGACAGCCTTCTTCTGGATCGCCACCGCCTCGGCAATTGTCTTGGGTTCAGGCGCGCGCTCCAGATAGGCCCGAATCTGCGCCAGTCCGGCCGCCTCGATTTCCGGACCGATGTCGTTGAGCACCGCCGAACGCAGGACGCCGGGACGGATGCCGGCAAGTGTATGGATGATCAGGCCGCCGCGCGACGTGCCGATGAAGTGGCCATGAGCAACGCCTGCAGCCGTCAGGCCGGCCAGTATGTCGTCCGCCTCGACCGGTACGTCGTAATTGCGCCAGTTGCCGTCATAGTCCGATTGGCCCCGGCCGCGATAATCGAACGCGATGACGTCGCGCGCCGGCTCGACTTTTTGCGACAGATGCAGGGCCAGTTCGTGGAAGTCACGCGCATTGCGCGTCAGGCCTGCCAGGCAGATGGCGGGCAGGGCGGCCGGATTGTTTGAGCGGTAGATACGGGCATGCAGCCGCAGTCCGTCCCTGGCCGTGTAGAAAAAATGCTCGAATGTGCGGTTGGCATCGGTCATGGCTTGGTCAAACCAGCCGGGCAGCGGACGGGACGTCTCACCTTCACCGCCGCCCCTTCACCAGATCGTTTTCGATGTCCATGCGGCCGGTCAGGCGCATCTTGTAGACCTGATAATTCTCCATCACCCGCTGCACATAATTGCGCGTCTCGGTGTAGGGGATGCGCTCGATCCAGTCGACGACCGCCTCGACGCTCTTGCCGCGGGGATCGCCATAGCGCTCGACCCATTCTTCCGCCCGCCGCGGCCCGGCATTGTAGCCGATGAAGGTGAGGATATAGGAGCCGTCGAAGCGCTCGATCTGCTGGCCGAGATAGGTCGCGCCGAGCGTGGCGTTGTAGGCGGCGTCCGTCGTCAGCCTCGCCTTCGAGAAGGCAAGCCCCGCCTTGCCGGCCATCGATTTGGCCGTGCCCGGCATGAGTTGCAGGAGCCCCAGCGCGCCGGCCGGCGAGACGGCGCCGACATTGAATTCGCTCTCCTGGCGCGCCACGGCATAGGCGAGCGCCTTGCCGCTGGCCGATATGCCGGCCGCGCCGGGAATGGCGCCCACCGGATGGGCAAGCGCGCCGATATCCATGCCGCGCAGGGCGGCCGCCTTGCCTATTCTGAGGGCGAGAAAATGGTTGCCGCGCCGCTCGGCCATCACGGCCAGCAGCGCCAGTTCGCCCGATGTCGGCAATTGTTCGGCGAGCGCCCGGTAAAGGATGTCGGCCCGTCCAGCATATCCGGCCTCCTCGAGCCTGTGGATTGCCGCGACCGCCTCACGCGATGCGAAATTGCGCCTGTCAGCCTCGGACGGCTCGGGATAGGTGGCCGCAATGGTGGAGCGTCCGAGCCGGGCGGCCGCCAGTTGGCCGTAAAAGGCGAAGTCGTTTGCCGCGGCGCGCCGATAATAGTCCCTCGCATTGCCGGGCCCGCCGGCCTCGGCCACCCGGCCGAGCCAGTAATAGGCGCGGGCCTGCGAGACCGGCCCCGACGTCAGATCGGCCACCTTGGCAAAATGCCGGCTTGCCGTCTTCGGGTCGTTGAGCGCGCGCAGCGCATACCATCCGGCGTGGAACTCGGCGTCGGCGGCGTAGGCGGCGCTTTCGGCCGAATGGGCGGCCGCGATCTTGTAGGCAAGATCCGGCTTGCCGATGTCGAGCAGTTCGCGCGACAGGACCCGCCGCTCCACCCACCAGGCGTCGGGGTCGATGAGAGCGCTGGCGTCGCGCGGGGCCGACAACATCACCTCCGCCGCCTGCGTGAAGCGCTCGCTGCGCCGCAAATACCGCGCCTTGGCGAAGACGTAGCCGGCCGTGCGCTGGCTGCGCGGCACCGCTTCCAGAAGCTTTCCGGCATTGGACTGGTTGCGCGTCACCGCCGCCCAGGCTTTCGCCAGCGCCTCGCCACCGCCAAGCCCGGCCACGCGCTCGGCGGAGCGGACCCGGTCCTCGTAAAGCATGCGTTCCATGCGGTAGCGATGATCGGCTGCCGGAATGAGCTTTCCGAATTCCCGGATCATCGCGACTTCATCCTTGGCGTCGAGCTTGGTCGTCCGCCAGAAGGGCGAAAGCGCCTTGCGCGCCGCCTCTGTCTGGCCAAGCCGGACATGGGAGCGGGCAAGCAGGATTGCCCCTTGCGCGGTCTGCGGGGTGGAGCCGGCAAAGGCCTGCACCACCGCGCGCGGTTGCGGTTCCTCGCGGTACATCGCCCTTTCGCTGTTGCGGCGCAGGGCCGCCATGCCCGGCCAGCCGGGCAGGGTGGTTGCGGCCGCCGCGATCTCACCGCTCGTAACGCCGTCGCTGCCGTCCATGGCGATGGCCCAGGCCAGGATGTGATGATCGAGCGCCCTGTCGGGCAGGGCGTCGCGAACCGCGCGCGCCTGATCGATACGGCCCGAAGACAGGGCGTCGAGCCCTTGCTTGAGCCTCGTGATGTCGCCGCCGCGCTCAAATCCCCGCTCGGGGAGCGGATCGGGCCGAACGGCGACGGAGGCGGTCGTTGTTGCGTTGTCTATACCGGCCGACAGCGTCGGGCGGTCCTGCGGAATGGGAATGCCGGAAGCCGGAAGCACGGGTTCGCTCCACGCCGGCAACGACATGCATGCGGCAAGGGCCGTCGAAACGATCATTGTCCTTTTGGCTGCGCGCAGCGATATATGCATTTTGGATTCCGTCCCACACCCGGCATTTGAAGCACAGGAGGACAATCTAGTCGACCTGGGTGAAAAGCCGGTAAACGAAAGCTTAGCACCATTCGTTCAATCGTGTCTTTTGCCGTTGATGCCGCGGCGGGCCATGCCTTGCCGCATGCGGGCGGCAAGACTATGGTGCGCGGCTTCGCAATCGGCTATGGAGCGCTGCGCAATTGTGCGCCCGCCGCCATGCAGGGAGTTCTTTCACATGTTCAAAGGCTCGATGACCGCTCTCGTCACCCCGTTCAGCCGCGACGGGAAGCTGGACGAGAAAGCGTTCCGGGCGCTCGTCGAATGGCAGATCGTGGAAGGCACGAAAGGGCTGGTGCCGGTGGGCACGACGGGAGAATCGCCGACGCTGAGCCATGCTGAGCATCGCCGCGTGGTCGAACTGTGCGTTGAGGCGGCCGCGGGGCGTGCGCCGGTTATCGCCGGTGCGGGGTCCAACAACACGACCGAAGCCGTCGGGCTTGCCAGGCACGCCGAAGAGGTCGGGGCCGATGCGGTGCTTGTCGTCACGCCCTATTACAACAAGCCCACGCAGCGTGGGCTTTATGCGCATTTTGCCGCCGTGGCCGAGTCCACCAGGTTGCCGATCTTCATCTACAATATTCCGCCGCGTTCGATCATCGACATGTTGCCGGAAACGATGGGGCGGCTGGCGCATAACTACAAGAACATCGTCGGCGTCAAGGATGCGACCGGCAAGGTCGAACGCGTGTCCGAGCAGCGGATAAACTGCGGGCCCGAATTCATCCAGCTTTCCGGCGAGGATGCCTCCGCTCTCGGTTTCAACGCCCATGGCGGTGTGGGGGCGATCTCGGTCACCGCCAACGTCGCGCCGCGCCTGTGCGCCGCGTTCCAGGAGGCGACGCTGAATGGCGACAGGCAGAGTGCGATCGAGTTGCAGGACCGCTTGATGCCGCTGCACAAGGCGATCTTCGTCGAGCCCGGCGTCTCCGGCGCCAAATATGCGTTGTCGCGGCTTGGAAGGATCGAGAATGTGGTGCGCTCGCCATTGATGACGGTTGAGGCAGCCACCGCCGAGAAGATCGATGCCGCCCTGAAGCATGCGGGGCTGGCGAACTGACGTCCGTCTGCATGATTGATTGATGGCCAAGGACAAGACCAAGACCAGCAATAACAGGACCGTCGCCGAGAACAGGAAGGCGCGGTACTCCTACGAGGTGCTCGACACGATCGAGGCCGGCCTTGTGCTGACCGGAACCGAGGTCAAGGCGCTGCGCGAGGGCAAGGCCAACATCCAGGAATCCTACGCCTCGGTCGAGGGCGGCGAGATCTGGCTGATCAATTCCTATGTGCCGGAATATCTGCAGGGCAACCGCTTCAACCATGAGCCGCGCCGCAGGCGAAAACTGCTCCTGAACAAGCGTGAAATGGCCAGGCTCGCCCAGTCGGTGGAGCGCGAGGGCATGACCATGGTGCCGTTGAAGCTCTATTTCAACGATCGCGGCCGGGCCAAGCTGCTCCTGGCGATCGCGCGCGGCAAGAAGCTGCATGACAAGCGCGAGACCGAACGAAAGCGCGACTGGAACCGCGAGAAGGCCAGGGTGTTGAAGCAGCACGGGTAGGTTTAGGGGAATAGGGGAATAGGGGAATAGGTTGACACCACTCCCCGCAGTGGCCCGACTCCCTTACTCCCTTACTCCCTTACTCCCTTACTCCCTTACTCCCTTACTCCCTTACTCCCTTACTCCCTTACTCCCCCAAAAACTCCCTCACCCGGGCGAACACGCCGACGAACATTTCCTCCGTCAGGCGTCCGGTATTGGTGTTGTAGCGCGAGCAGTGGTAGCTGGAAAAAAGCCTCAGCGCGCCGGCCTGCTGTTCGCCTGCGTGCGAGAAGGGCAGCGCCGCCACCCGGCAACCGAGCGCGCGAACGGTCGACTGGTGGGCGATCGTTCCAAGTGTCACGATGGCGCGCAGATTGGGAAAATCGGCCATCGTCGCCGTCAGGAATCGCCGGCAATTGTTGATCTCGGATCCGACAGGCTTGTTTTCAGGCGGAACGCATCTGACGGCATTGACGATCGCGGTGTCGACGAGTTCGAGACTGTCGTCCGGCCGCGCCTCGAATGTGCCGCGGGCAAAGCCGAAACGTCCCAGCGTGCCATAGAGCAGGTCGCCGGCATAATCGCCAGTGAAGGGACGGCCGGTGCGATTGGCGCCGCGCAGCCCCGGAGCCAGTCCGACGATGAGAAGCGAGACGCTTTGCGCGCCGCCCACCGGCAGAAAGGCGGGAACCGGCGCATTGTGCCAGTCGGGCGCGCGCGCGCGCCAGGTCGACAGGAAGTCGTGCAGGCGCGGGCAGAGCGCGCAGTCGCGCGCCGGCTCCGCCGGGCCGCTCGCAACGGCTGTCATCAATATTCGTCTTCATTCGCGGTTGTGCTTTCGGCGCGCCGGGCAGGGCGGTCGGAGGAGTCGCGGCCGACTTCGTTCTTCAACGAGGCAAGGTCGATGAAACTGTCTGCCTGCCGGCGCAGGTCGTCCGAGATCATCGGCGGCTGCGACTGCATGGTCGAGACGATGCTGACCTTGCGGCCGCGCCTTTGCAGGGCCTCGACGAGCGTGCGGAAGTCTCCGTCACCGGAAAAGATGACGAAATGATCCACCCAGCTCGACAGGTCCAACGCGTCGATCGTGAGCTCTATATCCATATTGCCCTTGATCTTGCGCCGGCCGGATGAGTCGGTGAATTCCTTGGCTGGCTTGGTGACGACCTTGTAGCCATTGTAGTCGAGCCAGTCGATCAGCGGGCGAATCGAGGAATATTCCTGATCTTCCACCAGGGCCGTATAATAGTAGGCGCGCAGCATGTAGCCGTGCTTTTGGAAAGAGGCGAGAAGCTTTCGGTAGTCGATGTCGAAGCCGAGTGCCCGCGAGGTTGCGTAGAGATTGGCTCCGTCGATGAAGAGAGCGATTTTTTCGCGTTCGTCGAACATCTTAAAATGGCCTTTGATCAGCAAATGGTCGGGCAATGTAGGTGAGGGGATCGAACTCTCACATGAAATGACATAGACCCGCCATGGGGTCATTTAAAGTGGCTCGACTTCGCAAGCGCGAAAATTTGATTGTTGCGACCGGCGCATGCGCCGTGGATGCCGCCGGACGCGGCAAATACGCCTGTTCGAAATGCTTGAGTTTTTGCACTTGATCGGGTAAGGGAGCCTCAATTCTCCCACAAGATCATAGCCTGAAAGGGGCATTTGATGGCCCGCGTAACTGTTGAAGATTGCATCGACAAGGTCGATAACCGTTTCGATCTCGTGCTCTTGGCCGGACACCGTGCTCGCCAGATTTCGCAGGGCGGACAGATCACGGTCGACCGGGACAACGACAAGAACCCGGTCGTGGCCCTGCGCGAGATCGCCGACGAGACGCTTTCGCCCGGCGATCTGAAAGAGGATCTGATCCACTCGCTGCAAAAGCATGTCGAGGTCGATGAGCCGGAAGCCGAAGCGTCCGAGCAGGTCGAAAGAGACGAGATCGCCGCTCCGGTGGTTGAGCTGGGCGCTGAAGAAGGCGATCAGGTTTCCTTCGACCGCATGAGCGAGGAAGATCTGCTGGCCGGCATCGAGGGACTTGTGCCGCCGGAAAAGAGCGACGATTTCTGACGCTCTTGGGACGTCGCCACTACCAAGGCGGCGAAATCATGGCTATCTTCGAAATGCGCCGTGGCTGCCGCGGCGCATTTCCTGTTTGATGAGGGAGTCACAACGCCCATGATGCGTCAGTACGAGCTTGTCGAGCGTGTCCAGCGCTACAAGCCCGATGTCAACGAGGCCCTGCTCAACAAGGCGTATGTCTACGCCATGCAGAAGCACGGCCATCAGCGGCGCGCATCCGGCGATCCTTACTTTTCCCATCCGCTGGAGGTGGCGGCAATCCTCACCGACATGCATCTCGACGAGGCGACCATCGCGGTCGCCCTGCTGCATGACACGATCGAGGACACCAGCGCCACGCGCCAGGAGATCGACGAGCTGTTCGGCCCCGACATCGGCAAGCTCGTCGAAGGCCTGACCAAGCTCAAGAAACTCGATCTGGTGTCGAAGAAGGCCGAGCAGGCGGAAAACCTGCGCAAGCTTTTGCTGGCCATTTCCGAGGACGTGCGCGTCTTGCTGGTCAAGCTGGCCGACCGGCTGCACAATATGCGCACGCTCCACCACGTTCCGGAACAGAAGCGCCTGCGCATCGCCGAGGAGACGATGGACATCTATGCGCCGCTGGCCGGCCGCATGGGCATGCAGGACATGCGCGAGGAACTGGAGGACCTGGCCTTCCAGTACACCAATCCCGACGGGTACCGCGCGGTGACGGAACGCCTTGCCGAGATCTTCGAGCGCAACCGCGGCGTCATCGGCGAGATCGAGACCGCTCTTTCGGGACTTTTTGCCAAGCACGAGATCAAGGCTGTCGTCAAAAGCCGCCAGAAAAAGCCCTGGTCGGTCTTCCGCAAGATGGAGACGAAGGCGCTGTCGCTCGAACAGCTCTCCGACATTTTCGGTTTCCGCGTTCTCGTCGATACGGTGGATGAATGCTACCGCGCGCTGGGTGCCATTCACAGCACCTGGTCGATGGTGCCGGGCCGCTTCAAGGACTACATCTCCACCCCGAAGCAGAACGACTACCGCTCCATTCACACGACGATCGTCGGTCCTTCGCGCCAGCGCGTCGAGCTGCAGATCAGGACGTTCGTGATGAACGATGTCGCCGAATACGGCGTCGCGGCCCACTCCATCTACAAGGATCTCGGCAACCGCCCCAACGGCGCCGGCCACGGCATTTCCAGGGACACCAACGCCTATGGCTGGCTGCGCCGCACGATCGAGGTGCTCTCGGAAGGCGACAATCCGGAAGAGTTTCTCGAAAACACCCGCCTGGAGATGTTCCAGGACCAGGTGTTCTGCTTCACGCCGAAGGGCAAGCTGATTGCGCTGCCGCGCGGCGCCACACCGATCGATTTCGCCTATGCCGTCCATACGGATGTCGGCGACACCTGTGTCGGCGCCAAGGTCAACGGTCGCATCATGCCCCTGATGACCGAGCTGAAGAACGGCGACGAGGTCGAGATCATCCGTTCCAAGGCCCAGGTGCCGCCCGCCGCCTGGGAGCATGTCGTGGTCACGGGCAAGGCGCGTTCGGCGATCCGCCGTGCCACGCGCACGGCCATTCGCAAGCAATATTCCGGGCTCGGCACGCGCATTCTGGAGCGCGCCTTCGAGCGTGCGGGAAAGAAGTTTGCCAAGGACAGTCTCAAGCCGGTTCTGCACAGGCTGGCACGCAAGGACGTCGAGGATGTTCTTGCGGCCGTGGGACGCGGGGAGCTTACCTCTCCCGATGTGCTGCGCGCGGTCTTTCCCGACTACAAGGACGAGCGCGTTACCGCCACGCCCAAGGCGCGCGAGGAGGGGTGGTTCAACCTGCGCAACGCCGCCGGGATGTTGTTTCAGATCCCCGGCCGCTCGACCTCGCGCAAGCAGAAGAAGAACAAGAAGCAGGATGGCGCACTGCCGATCCGCGGCGTGCGCGGCGACCTTCCCGTGACCTTCGCGCCGGAAGGCGCGGTGCCCGGCGATCGCATCGTCGGCATTCTGCAGCCGGGTTCCGGCATCACCATCTACCCGATCCAGTCGCCGTCGCTGACCGCCTTCGACGATCAGCCGGAACGCTGGATCGACGTGCGTTGGGATATCGACGAGGACATGAAGGAGCGGTTCCCCGCCCGCGTCTCCGTCACGGCGATCAACGAGCCCGGTTCGCTGGCCGAGATCGCCCAGCTCATCGCCTCCAACGACGCCAATATCCACACCTTGTCGATGGTTCGCACTGCCCCGGACTTCACCGAGATGATATTCGACCTCGAAGTATGGGACCTGAAGCATCTCAACAGACTCCTGTCGCAGCTCAAGGACAGCTCGGCCGTCAGCGATGCAAAACGCGTCAACGGTTGAACGAAGGAAAGGGTGCATGAAAACCGAGGAAGTGCTCGCCATTTTTCGCGAGGCCGGCGCCATTCTGGAAGGCCATTTTATCCTGACCTCGGGCCTGCGCAGCGCGGTCTTTCTGCAAAAGGCGCGCGTCTTCATGCATGCCGACAAGACCGAGCGTCTGTGCAAGGCGCTGGCGGCGAAGATTCGCCAGGCTGTCGCCACGCCGGACTATGTCGTCGGACCGGCGGTCGGCGGCCTCATCCCGGCCTATGAAACGTCGCGCCATCTCGGCGTGCCCGCCATCTGGGTGGAGCGTGAAAACGGTGTCTTCCGCCTGCGCCGCTTCGAGATCGAGCCGGGCGCGCGGGTCGTCATCGTCGAGGACATCGTCACGACCGGCCTGTCGATCCGCGAAACCATTGAGTGCATGAAGGGCCTGGGCGTCGAGGTGATCGCCGCCGCATGCATTATCGATCGCTCGGCGGGCAAGTCCGATGTCGGCGTGCCGCTGATCGCGTTGGCCGAATATGAGGTGCCGGCCTATCCGGCAGACCAGGTTCCGCCCGAGCTTGCCAAAATTCCGCCGGTAAAGCCGGGTAGCCGTAATATATGAGCGCTGGCATGGACGAATGGGCGTGTTGTCGTCTGTTCGCCCGCTGGCTATAAGTTCGGTTAATGGGGCTGTGGAAGAATGCCCCATATTTCGGGGTTGGTCAGCCAGCTATGCTGCATTCAGTTCCCCGACCGGGTGTTGTTGGGGCTCGACGCAAAGAATGCTGTTTCGGCGCAGAAAACCGGCTGGTCTGCATGAGCGTGTCAGAACCTATTTCTGGCCGCGCCGCTCCTTTTGGCGCTCGGCCAAATATTTCGTCAAGCGGACGCTGCGGCTGAATGCCACGCCGCACGCCGTGGCCGCCGGTGTGGCGGCTGGGGTGTTTGCCTCCTTTACCCCCTTCATCGGCTTTCATTTCATCGTCGCGGCGGCGCTCGCCTGGGTGCTCGCCGGCAATCTTCTGGCCTCCGCGCTCGGAACCGCCATCGGCAATCCTTTGACATTTCCCTTTATCTGGAGCGCCACCTACGAATTGGGCCGTTTCATCCTAGAAGGCCGCCATCCCGGCGATCATCCCCGGATCGATCTCTTCGCCGCACTCAAGCATCTCGAATTTTCCCAGATCTGGGCGCCGCTCATCAAGCCGATGACCGTTGGATGCCTGCCGTTGGGGCTGCTGTTTGCCCTCGTCTTCTATCTCGCCACCCGCTGGGCGACGATTGCTTTTCGCGAGCAAAGGCAAAAGCGCCTCGCCGCGAAAGCCAAGCGCCGCGCCGGCATGCTCGACCAGGCGGCAGCGCGATGATCATCGGGCTGGGCTCCGACCTGATCGACATCAGGCGCATCGAACGGTCGCTGGAGCGCTACGGCGAGCGCTTCACGCGGCGCATATTCACCGAAATCGAACAGGCGAAATCCGATCGCCGCAAGGAACGTGCCGCGTCCTATGCCAAGCGTTTCGCGGCCAAGGAAGCCTGCTCCAAGGCCCTGGGAACCGGGCTTTCGAATGGGGTCTTCTGGCGCGATATGGGCGTGGTCAACCTGCCTGGCGGCAAGCCGACCATGGAACTGACCAACGGCGCGGCGCGGCGCCTGGCCGAAATGCTGCCCAAGGAACACATGGGCCTGGTCCATCTGACGATCACCGATGACTTTCCGCTTGCCCAGGCCTTCGTCATCATCGAGGCGGTTCGCGCCGAATTGCGGCCATGATTACGGTATTTGCAGCGTGAAGTTTCAAGCGATGCCGTTGCTCCCGGCAGCGTCAGCCGGTAAGACCTTGCCCCACACCAAACCGAGGACGACATGAGCGTGTCTGAAAAATCGCGAAAAAAATTGGGCGGTCTCGGCGAAACCGTCAGTGTCATCGTGCAAGCGCTGCTGCTGGCGCTCGTCATTCGCACGCTTCTGTTTCAGCCCTTCTCGATCCCCTCGGGGTCGATGCGCCCGACATTACTGGAAGGCGACTACCTGTTCGTGACCAAATGGGCCTACGGCTATTCGCGCTACTCGCTGCCATTTTCGCCGAACCTGTTTTCCGGCCGCATTTGGGACAGTCCGCCCGAACGCGGTGACGTTGCCGTCTTCAAATATCCGCCCAATCCGTCGCTCGACTACATCAAGCGCGTCATCGGCCTGCCCGGCGACCGCATCCAGATGCGCCAGGGGCAACTGTTCATCAATGATGAGCCGGTCGAACGGGTGAAGACCGGTCAGATCGACAATCCCGACATCACCGAGATGAACCGGCCGGTCGACGTCTATCGCGAGACCCTTCCCAATGGGGTTTCCTACGACACGCTGGACATCACGCCGAACGGCATCGAAGACAACACGCGCGAGTTCGTCGTGCCGGAAGGTCACTACTTCATGATGGGCGACAACCGCGACAACTCCTCCGACAGCCGGGTGTTCGGCTTTGTGCCGGACGACAATCTCGTCGGCCGCGCCAACATCATCTTCTTCTCCATCGGCGGCGGCTCCAGCCCGCTCGAATTGTGGAACTGGCCGACCGAGCTGCGGCCGTCGCGTTTGTTCACCTGGATCGAGTGATGCTGCCATGTCCGCCAAGCGACTGAGCGGCCAAGCTCTTGCCGATGCGATCACCGAGAGGACCGGCTACTCCTTCGTCGATGTCGAACGGCTCGAGCGGGCGCTGACCCATGCCAGCGCTCGCGGCAGGTCGGGCGCCGACTATGAACGCCTGGAGTTCCTCGGCGACCGCGTGCTCGGCCTGGTGATCGCCGATTTGCTGTTTCGCTCCTTTCCCGGCGCGCCGGAGGGCGAACTGGCGGTGCGGCTCAATGCCTTGGTCAGCGGCCAGACCTGCGCCGAGGTGGCCAACGAGATCGGTCTGGCCGATTTCATTCGCGCCGACGCCACGGCGCAGGCCCTGAAGGGATCCAAGGGTCGCGGCCTTCGCGCCGACGCCATGGAGGCGCTGATCGCCGCCATCTATCTCGACGGCGGGTTGGAGGCGGTGCGTCCATTCATCCTGCGCAATTGGGAGGACCGCAGCAAGGCGGCGAGCGGCGCCTGGCGCGACCCCAAGACCGAGCTGCAGGAATGGGCCCACCAGTCCCTGGCGACGACGCCGGTCTACAGCGTGGAAGACCGCAAGGGTCCGGATCACGAGCCGGTCTTCACGGTGCGCGTGGAGATTGCCGGCCTGGCACCGGCAACAGGCACCGGGCGGGCCAAGCGCGAAGCCGAGCAGGCGGCTGCCACCGAGATCCTCATCCGCGAGGGCGTGTGGAAACAAGGAGAGCGCGGATGAGTGAAACCGACACATCCGCCCGCCCCACGCGTTCGGGCTTCGTCGCACTGATCGGAGCGCCCAATGCCGGCAAGTCGACGCTGGTCAACCAGCTTGTCGGCGCCAAGGTCTCGATCGTCACCCACAAGGTGCAGACCACGCGTGCCATCGTGCGCGGCATCGCAACGCATGACAATGCCCAGATCGTCTTCGTCGACACGCCGGGCATCTTCCGGCCGCGCCGCCGCCTCGATCGCGCCATGGTGACGACGGCCTGGGGTGGCGCCAAGGACGCCGACATCGTGCTCGTGCTGATCGACGCCGAACGCGGCATCAGGGGCGACGCCGCCGCGATGCTCGACAATCTGGCCAAAGTGCGCCAGCCGAAGGTGCTCCTCCTCAACAAGGTCGACCGCGTGAAGCGCGAGACCCTGCTGGCGCTGGCCGCCGAGGCCAACGAGAAGGCGTCCTTCGAGCGCACCTTCATGATTTCCGCGCTCACCGGGTCGGGCTGCGAAGATGTCCTCGACTATCTCGCCACCACCTTGCCGGAAGGCCCGTGGTATTATCCCGACGACCAGCTCTCCGACCTGCCGATGCGCCAGCTCGCCGCCGAGATCACGCGCGAGAAGCTTTATCTCAGGCTGCATCAGGAACTTCCCTATTCCTCTCATGTCGAGACTGAGACATGGGAGGAAAAGAAGGACGGCTCGGTGCGCGTCGATCAGGTGATCTATGTCGAACGCGACAGCCAGAAGAAGATCGTGCTGGGACGCAACGGCGAGACAATCAAGGCGATCGGCCAGGAAGCGCGCATGGAACTTGCCGGAATCCTGGACCAGAAGGTCCACCTGTTCCTCTATGTCAAGGTGCGCGGCAACTGGGGCGACGACCCCGAGCGCTACCGCGAGATGGGGCTCGACTTTCCCAGCTGACGCCGGGGCCGTCACGATCGCTTGACGTATGTCCTGCCACCCGGGCAAATGCCGCCATGGAATGGCGTGACGAAGGCATCATCATCGGCTCGCGCCGGCACGGCGAGACGAGCCTCATACTGGAGGTGATGACGCCCGCCCATGGGCGGCATCTGGGGCTGGTGCGCGGCGGGCGTTCGCGCCGCATGCAGCCGGTGCTGCAGGCCGGCAACCGCGTCGCGCTCACCTGGCACGCCCGTCTCGATGAGCATCTGGGCATGTTTCAGGTCGAGGCGCTGGAGATGAATGCCGCGCGGCTGTTTTCCAGCGCCGTCGCGGTCTATGGCCTGCAGACGCTGGCGGCTCATCTGCGCCTTCTGCCCGAACGCGACCCGCACCCGAACCTGTTCGAGACCATGACCATCATGGTGGAGCATCTGGAAGACGCCGAAGCCGCGGCCGAACTCATGGCGCGCTTCGAGCTCCTGGTGCTCGACGAGCTGGGCTTCGGGCTGGACCTGACGCGTTGCGCCGCCACCGGCGCCAAGGACGACCTCGTCTATGTGTCGCCGAAATCGGGCCGGGCGGTGTCGAGCGCCGCCGGCGCGCCCTATCATGACCGCATGCTGGCCCTGCCGGCCTTCCTGCACCGTGGCGCACAGGTGCGTGGCGATGCGCGCGCCTATGAGGACGCGTTCAAGCTGACAGGCTTTTTCTTCTCACGTCACGTCTACGAGCCGCGCGGCATCGAGCCGCCGGAAACGCGGGCCGGGTTTCTTTCCGCCGTCAGGCGGGAGTTGGGCCGCTGACCCTAGAGCATGTCCCGCTCAAACGGAATCGTTTGAGCGAAAGGTACATGCTCCAACATATTGAGCTGGCGCGCATATCTTTGCTTCAAACGTTTCCGTTTGAAGCGAACGCGCGCTATTGCGCCGCGGCCAGCGCCGGGCGATCCACGGTCCGCTCCTCGATCGGCCAGTGGACGACCGCCGCGAACAGGCCCAGCGCCACGCCCAGCCACCACACCGGATCGTACGAGCCGAACAGGTCGTAGAGATAGCCGCCGAGCCAGACGCCGAGGAACGATCCGATCTGGTGCGAGAGGAAGACGACGCCGCCCAGCATGCCGAGATGGCGCGTGCCGAACATGACCGCCACCAGGCCGTTGGTCGGCGCCACGGTGGAGAGCCACAGGAGCCCCATGAGGACGGCGAAGACGATCACGCTTGTCGGCGTCTGAGGCAGCAGCAGGAAGGCCGTCACCAGAATGGAGCGGCCGATGTAGATCCAGGCGAGAAAGTGCGGCTTGGAATAATGCTGGCCGATGAAGCCGGAAGCGAGCGAGCCGATGATGTTGAAGAAGCCGATCAGCGCCAGAGCGATCACGGCGTAGCGCGCATCGATGCCGATATCCGAAATATAGGCGGGAAAATGCGCGGTGATGAAGGCGACCTGGAAGCCGCAGACAAAGAAGCCGGAGGTCAAAAGCAGGTAGCTGCGGTGCCCCAGCGCTTCGCGCAATGCCTGGCCGGTCGTCTGGTCGATCTCCTCCTGGCTTGTTCTGCCGCTCTTTGCATTGCCTCTCAGCGGGATGGCCAGCACCGGCAGCGCCAGCATCATGAAGCTCATGATGACCAGCGTGTCGAACCAGCCATAATTGTCGATCAGTCCCTGGCTGAGCGGCGCGAAGAAGAACATGCCCGCCGAACCGGCCGCCGTCCCGATGCCGAAGGCGAGACTGCGCTGCTCGGGCGCGACGTTTCGGGCAAAGGATGCCAGGACGATGCCGAAGGAACCCGCCGCAACGCCCAGGCCGACCAGCACGCCGCCGCCGAGATGCAGCATGCCGGGGCTGTCGGCGATCGCCATGAGATAGAGGCCGGCGGCATACATCAGGCCGGAAAGCGCCAGCACCCGCCAGGTGCCGAACCGGTCGGCGATGGCCCCGAAAATCGGCGTGCCCAGGCCCCATGCAAGGTTCTGGATCGCCATGGCCAGGCCGAACGTCGTGCGGTCCCAACCCTTTTCGGCCAGCATCGGAAGCTGGAAGAAGCCCATCGCCGAGCGGGGGCCGAAATTGAGCGCCGCGACCAGGCAGCCGCAAATGATGATCATCCAGGGGAGCGAAGGAAGGGCGCGCTGGGCGATGGGGGCAGGGGTCATGGGAAACTCCGTTGGGCGTCGGAATGTATACGCAGATGCTGATGGCAAGAATTCAAATGTTCACGTGCATTGGATCAAAGATTCTGATCTTTCCGTCGCATTCGATCGGCGCTGCGGAATGGCTCCGGCGAATTGCAGGTACGAAGCGTGATTCCGTCGTGAAATTCGATTGTGAATCGAAAGCATACAAGATACTTGTATGCAAGATATATGAACGCGAACGAGAAGGCGGCCATGGATCGCATCGAAGAGTGCATCAGCTTCCAGCTTGGCAAGGCCTATCAGCAGATCACGCGGCGGGCCCGCGAGGCTCTTGCCATGCACGGCATCACGCCCGTGCAATATGCGACCTTGTGCGTGTTGTGGGAACGCGACGGGCTAAGCTGCGCGGACCTTTGCGCGCGTCTCATCCTCGACAGCGCGACCATGACCGGCATTGTCGACCGGCTGGAGACGGCGGGCTGCGTCGAGCGCCGCCGTGGTCCCGACGGCGACCGCCGTCTAAGCCGCGTCTATCTCACCGCGTCCGGCAACACATTGCGCGAACCGTTGCAGGCGGCCATGGACGCAATGAATCGCGAGATCGACGCCCATCTCGGTCAGGCGGCTGGCGCCGTTCGCCGTGCCCTGACAGCAATCGGAGCGTCGTCCCGGGAAGCAACGTAAACCGTAACGCCCGCTGATCCCTTGCTGGCGCGGGTGCCCGCAACCTGTTGTCAACTCGCCTTGGCCTGGAACAGATGGACGTCGCTTTGCGGATAGGGGATCGATATGCCTTTCTTGTCGAAGGCGAGCTTTGCCGCCTTGGTCAGGTCGAGCTTGGTCTGCCACCAGTCGGCGGTCTTGGTCCAGTAGCGGGCCGTGACGCTGACCGCGCTGTCGCCGAGCTCGACGACGAAGGTGGCCGACTCCGGATCGCCGAGCACGCGCGCGTCGGTGTCGACGAGCCCGGCGAGCGTCTTTTGCGCCAGCTCGATGTCGTCGCCATAGCCGATGCCGATCGTCAGGTCGTTGCGGCGAATGGCATTGCGCGAGTAGTTGGTGACCGAGGAGGACCAGAGCTGGCTGTTGGGCGCCAGAACGTATAGCCCGTCGAGCGTCTTGAGCTCGGTGGCGAACAGCCCGATCTCCTCGATCGTGCCCGACAGGCCGCCCGCATCGATGAACTCGCCGACACGGAAGGGCCGAAGCACCAGGAGCATGATGCCGGCGGCGATGTTTTGCAGCGTGCCTTGCAGGGCCAGCCCGATGGCCAGGCCCGCGGCGCCGAGCGCGGCCAGTATGCTGGCGGTCTGCACGCCGAACTGCGCCAGAACGGCGATCACGACGAAGATGAGGACGATGTAGCGCACCAGCTTGGAAAAGAAGCGCCGCAAGGTCTCGTCGAAACCGTGCACACGGCCCAGACCTCTGCTGGCCCAGCGTTCCAGCACGCCGGCGATGAAGTAGCCGACGATCAGGAGGATGATCGCGCCGATGACGGAGAAGGAATATTGCACGACCAGGCCGGACGCTTCGTGGACGGCCGCTTGGGCGGCGTTGGCCATGTCCGCGGTATTCGCTTCAAGCTGTTCCATGACTGGACCTCGTCGGTTGCATAAAGGAGTGCTGTATTAGAGCGGAACCTTCCACGCGCATAAACCCGAACAACGGGAATTTCCCCGACTGGCTTTGCAATTGGCGCCAAACTGCCACAGTTCCGTCGAGCTTCGCGGGCGGTAGCGCAAGGCAGTTTGCGCGCCGTTGCCTGACTGCATGACAGTTCGTTGCGGACCCATGGCCGGCGGCTTTGAATGATGCTTCGTGCCGTCCTAAAATCGATTCCGATTTTCGGGCGGATGCGTTAGGCTTGCCGGGTGCGGCGACTCGCTCCACATCCGGTTGCGTTTGCGTGTGCTATGCCGGGCGAGTTCGAAAGATTGGTGAAGGATCTGATGTCAAATTTCAGCCGTCGAAGGCTTTTGGTCATGGCAGCGACGGGTGCGGCCTCTGCCACGCTGTCGGCTTGCACGAACACGCAGCTTCGGACTGACCGGTCTTTGATGCAGACGGCGCTGGGTCGCCCGATGCATCTGGCGCAGTACGGTGCCGGGGGCGGTCTCGGCAATCACGAGGCGATGTATGCCGCCCTTAGCGATGGCGGACACAACATCCCGGCTGTCCCGATCGACAAGATCGATCCGCAATATTTCCGCCAGATTGTCTCCGACCCGACGGGCGAGCGGCCCGGAACGGTGGTCGTCGATACGGCGAATCACTTTCTCTACCTGGTGGAGCCCGGCGGCCAGGCGATCCGCTACGGCGTCGGCCTCGGTCGCCAGGGCTTCGAATGGGCCGGCCGCGGGGTCATCGAGTGGAAACAGCAATGGCCCCGCTGGTTCCCGCCGGACGAAATGATCGACCGCCAGCCGGACCTGGAGAAATACCGGGCGCGCCAGATTGCGGGCACCAACCAGTGGGATGGGGGCATGCAGCCCGGCATCACGAACCCTCTGGGAGCGCGCGCGCTCTATATCTACCAGAACGGCAAGGATACGCTCTATCGCGTCCACGGCTCGCCGGAATGGTGGTCGATCGGCAAGTCCGTTTCGTCGGGCTGCGTGCGCCTGATGAACCAGGATGTCATTGATCTGTACGGCCGCGTGCCCGAAGGCGCACCGCTGGTGGTCACGAGCGGGTTGCGGAGGGTCGCTTAGCGCAATTCCAGGAGAAGTGGAAACCGGTTCTCTGTCCGGAATTGCGTCAAATCAAAAGGTACATGCTCCGGCATATTGATCTGGCGCGCATATCTTTGAAGCAAAGATATGCGCGCTAGCGCCGTCTATGGCCGAGTGTCGACCTTTTCGGTCAGCCATGCCTTGATCAATGACTGGTAGGGCATGTCTCGCTTGTTTGCGGCGATCTTGATACGTTCCAGCAGCGACACCGGCAATCGCAATGAGATCGAGGCCGACGAAGGTTTGAGATTCGGCATCCGGACGCGTTCGGCCTTGGCCCAGTCCACGTAATCGGTCGAGTCCTGCTCTTCCCAGAAGGTGCGCTCTTCAGCCTCGGTGGCAAAGCTCGGGGTCGACTTAGTCTTCTTCGGCATAACGTGCCCTTTCCTTTCGGCTCATTTCACGGGCGGAAATCACACGGATCAAGGTGTCGGCACCCCGCAGCGTGAAGCTGATGTGAAGCAATCTCCCGTCATCGGTATGGCCGAGCGCGTGGAGCCGTTGCTCGTCGGCGCTGTGCTTTACATCGAGGACGACCAACAGCGGGTCATTGAAGAAGACCTGTTCGGCCTCTGCTTGGCTGACGCTGTGTTTGCGGGCGCTCTTGCGACTGTTGCCGTCATCCCAGTCAAATCCGGCGATCCGTGAAAAGTCGATCATGATGTATATGATGACAATATACGAAAAAGTCCATGGGTGGCTGCAAAAGCGAGAGCCTCGCCAAGGCCTCTCTGGTTTTCGCCGGACGAAATGACCGACCGGCGGCCGGAGAGAGGGAGGTTAATCCATTCGGACGCACAAAGGGCGCCCGCGCTCTTCGAATCTGTGCATCGTGCTTATCGAAAAGTCGATTCCGATATTCACGCCGATACGCTACCAGCGTCAGCCGCACTGCTCTTTCCGGCGCAATTCCTCGATCTCGGCGAAGCGCCGAATGAAGGCGTCTTGTGCCGTTCTGGCCGGTTTGGGGGCCAGGTCGAAATCGTCATGGGCGAAGCCGTGGGGACGGCCGAAATATTTCGTCGCCTCCTTCTCTTCGAACCCGGCAAGCCGCGTCGCCTCGAAATAGGCGGCGATATGGTCGGCCTTCTTGATCGAGGATTTCAGTTTCGCAGGAAGGCTTGCCGGCAGGCCGAAGCGCAGGTGAATGACCGCCTGCAGGCGCCGCTCGACCTGCTTGTAGCCGCCGCCCACCACTGCCTTGAAGGGCGAGATCATGTCGCCGATCACATATTCGGCGCCGTCGTGCAGCAGCGCGGCCATCCGCCAATCGGCCGGGCAATCGGAATTCTGCGCGCAGAAGATCTCCTCCACCAGCAGCGAATGCTGGGCGACCGAGAATGCGTGGTCGCCCTTCGTCTGTCCGTTCCAGCGCGCCACGCGCGCAATGCCATGCGCGATGTCGGAGATCTCGATGTCGAGCGGAGAGGGGTCGAGCAGGTCGAGGCGCCGGCCCGACAGCATGCGCTGCCAGGCGCGCGCAGGCGCGCCGGTTCGGTCGGGCATCAGCCGTTCCCCGTCGTGGCGTCTTCGGGGAAGCCGAAGCGCACGCCTGGCGGAATCCTCAAATGCAGCGCCGTCTCTCCGGCTAAGATGGCGGTGCCGGCGTCCATCGCATCCCTGGCCTTGTCGATGCGCACCAGCGCCAGCCCCGTCGGTCCGACCGACGAGCCGAGCGTCCCGATCGCACGCCCGTCGGCGGTCACGGGCGTACCGGGTTCCGGCAGCGGACCATCGGCCTCGGCGATCAGGATGCGGCGGCGGGCGGTGCCGCGATGCTGCATGCGGCTCACCACTTCCTGGCCGACATAACAACCCTTCTTGAAGCCGATGCCGTCGTTCTGATCGAGCAGGACGTCATGCGGAAAGGCGTCGCCCAGCGCATAATCCGCGCCGCTCTCGGCGACGCCGGCCGCGATGCGATGCCGGTGCCAGTCCTCGAGGCCGGCGCTTGCCGGCGGGGGGGCATCGTAGAAGCGCCGCACGCCGGCATCCGCAGGAAAGCGCAGGTCGGTAAGGCCCGCCGCTGAATCACTTTCTGAAGCAGATGAATCACTTTGCGAAGGCGTTGAATCATCCGGCCAGGAAACGGCGACAAGATTCTGATTTTCTTTCTTAATGTCTGCCTTGGCGCGCAGCTTGTAGAGCTTCAGCCGGCCAACCAGCTCGTCTGCCGTCTCCGCGCGGCACTCGATGCGCAAGCCGTCTGCGCCATGTCTTGAAATCAGGAAGTCGAACAGGATCTTGCCTTGCGGCGTCAACAGCGCGCCGGGCTTTGCCGCGCCTGGCTGCAGTGCATCCAGGTCGGGCGTGATCACGTTCTGCAGGAGCGCCTCTGCATCCGGTCCGGTCACCTGGATCAAGGCACGGTCGGAAAGGTGAACTGTCGGCATGGTTTGACGGCCCGTGCTTGCAATTGAAGGGGCCATTACGTAAGCCCGGCGGAGCGCACGAGCAAGGGTCGCGGTCCCATGAGCACAACATTCGATCTTCTTCTCAAGGGCGGCACGGTCGTCAATCAGGATGGTGTGGGCGTGCGCGACGTCGGCGTGCGCGCCGGTCGCATCGCCGCCATCGGCAATCTGCGAACGGCGGATGCAGCCGAGGTGATCGACTGCACCGGGCTGCATGTCCTGCCGGGTGTCATCGACAGCCAGGTGCATTTCCGCGAGCCGGGTCTGGAGCACAAGGAAGACCTCGAGACGGGCGCGCGCGCCGCGGTCCTGGGTGGCGTGACGGCGGTCTTCGAAATGCCCAACACCAAGCCGCTGACGACCTCGCAGGCCGCGCTTGCCGACAAGATCGCGCGTGCCCGCGGCCGCATGCATTGCGACTTCGCCTTCTGGGTCGGCGGCACGCGCGACAACGCCCATGAAGTCGGCGAACTGGAGCGCCTGCCGGGCGCGGCCGGCATCAAGGTTTTCATGGGGTCTTCGACCGGCGACCTTTTGGTCGAAGACGACGAGGGCGTGGCGTCGATCCTCAGGAACACGCGCCGTCGCGCCGCCTTCCATTCCGAGGACGAGTTCCGCCTGCGCGAGCGTCTTGGCGAACGTGTGGAGGGCGATCCAGCATCGCATCCGGTCTGGCGCGACGTGACCGCCGCCCTTCAATGCACCGAGCGTCTGGTGCGTATCGCCCGCCAGGCCCGCGCGCGCATCCACGTGCTGCATATTTCGACGGCCGAGGAGATCGCCTTTCTCGAGGCGAACAAGGACGTGGCGACCTGCGAGGCCACGCCGCATCACCTGACACTTTCGGCCGAAGATTATGCCCGGCTCGGCACGCTGATCCAGATGAACCCGCCGGTGCGCGCCGCGCATCATCGCGCCGGCATCTGGGACGGGATCGCCAACGGCGTGGTCGACGTTCTGGGCTCCGATCACGCTCCGCATACGCTGGCTGAAAAGCAGCAGGCCTATCCTGCCTCGCCCTCCGGCATGACCGGGGTGCAGACGCTGGTGCCGATCATGCTCGATCACGTCAATGCCGGCCGGCTGACGCTTGAGCGCTTCGTCGATCTGACGAGCCACGGTCCGGGCCGCATCTTCGCCATGGCGCGCAAGGGCCGCATTGCCTGTGGCTATGACGCCGATTTCACCGTGGTCGACCTGAAGCGCCGGGAGACCATCACCAACCGGCAACAAGGTTCGCGGGCCGGCTGGACGCCCTATGACGGGCGCGTCGTGACCGGCTGGCCGGTCGGCACGGTGATCCGCGGTCGTCGTGTCATGTGGGACGGCGAGATCGTCATGCCGGGCGAGGGCGAGCCGGTGCTGTTTTCGGAGGCGCTGCCGGGCTGATCGTGTCGGCGTCTGGCTGTGTCATGCCCTCCGACACTGCCGCAACCGCTCTGACAAGCGCTGCAGCCGTTCGGCGCCGGCCGCGCTCATCCCGCCCTGCTCATAGTCGCGGCGGATCGCGTCCTCGATGCCCTCGGCAATGCCGTCCAGCGTCGGCCGTTGACGCTCGTCGTCATACTCGTTGAACAGGTTGATCCAGCGGTCCGTGTCGCGGCCGAAATGCATCAGCCGGTCGAAGAACAGTTCCGGTTCGCGCGCGGCTATGATGCCTATGACGCCGGCCGCCAGCGACAGCGGGCTCATGACGACATCGCGAAACCCGTCGGCCATCAGCTTGAACTGGAACATCACAAGGCGCCGCACGAGCCGGCCGCGTGTCGAGCGTTTGCGCAGTGCAATGGCCGATCCGCGGCCGTTCCCTTCACTCGCCTGCATCCCTTCCCTCCCGTTCCAAGATGCCCGCCTTCCCTCCCGTTCCAAGATGCCCGATTGAGGGCATATGGGGATCGAGGCGCGAGATGCAATCGAGGGAGGTTCTTCGTCAGTCGCCGGCGACGAAAAACACCCATTCTCCGTCCGGCGTGATGCCGGCGCGATAGAAATTGTAGGCGCCGTAGGTCTTCATGTCCTGGTAATCGCCGGCCGTGACGATCTTGAACAGTTCCACCCGCTGCGGCGCGTCGAGACGCTCCAGCGGCACGGCGAAGAAATAGGGCCAGACATAGACCTCGTTCGGCGTGCCGGCCTCCAGGTGCACGAAGCCTGCTTCCAGCACCTCGAGCAGGATGGCCAGGATTTCCTGTCCGTCGCCGTCCCCCGATATCTCATGAAGAAAGTCGATCGGATCGCCCTCGATGCCGCCGAGCGACAACTGGGTGGCCGAGGCGCCCATGCCGATCAGCGGCCGCAGTCCCTCCAGATCGCCCTTGCGGCAGGCCTCGATAATCAACTGGCGCATGCGCCGGGTCGGCTCGGGCAGACGGGAAAGGTCGTGGATGACCTCGGGCAACGGCTCGTCCAGGTCGACATGCGGCAGATCAGCGGGATCGCCTTCACCGGGTTGTCCGTCGTCCGGCACCTCCATTTCGGGCGCGGGCAGGGGCGCGCGTTCGACCGGATCGGGCATCGGCACGCCCGTTTCGGGTTCGGATTTTTCAGCGGGATCGTCCGAGACTTCTTCGCCGGATGGCACCTCCGGCGTCTTGATTTCGCTGAGTGCCAATTGCGTTTGCCCGGCGGCGGGCAGGGCAAACATCCCGAAGCCCAGGGCAAGAATCATTGTCGAACAGAGGAGAAAGGACGGTGTATTCATGGTCCAGTCGTCAGTTAGGCGTCATGACACCCGCGATGACGGTGCAGGCCGGTTTCGCCAAGCAAACCGGAGCCTCGGCCCAAGGTCAATGATGCGTGCGGGCCGGCTCGAACTCGCCCGCGATCACCTTGTCGCGCATGCGATCCAGGAGCGCGATGGCCGCGTCCTCGCCGCTGCTGCGCAGCAGTTCGGCAAAGGCGGTTGCCAAGGCGGCCTCGGCGATGATTTCCGGCTCGATGCCTGCGGAAAGGCCTTCCGCCCATGCCTCGGTCTGGCTTTCGACCGCCGTCAGCCGCTTTTCCTCGCGGATGAGCGCGTCGAGTTCGCCATTGCCATGTTCCATTTTCACATCCACCCTCCGGCGGTCAAAAGTGTCCCAGAATCCGCCGATCGTGACTTAAGGTCCCATTAAGCCTTTTAGCACAGGAAGCGCGGCATGCACCCGGCTCCTTCGCCAAAAAGTAAACACTCCACTAATTTCCGAATACTGTGGCGATTTCGTGCGAAAGGGTCTCGCCTTCCTTCATGTAGCGCGCGATCACTTCGGCGGTGGAAGCGGTGCAGGCGAGATGGCTGTCGGAAAAGGCTCGATAGCCGCGATTGAAGCTGGCGATGAATTTTGCCCGGCGCTCGCCGGTGGCATTCTCTGCTGCGATCAGTGCCTGTATCTGCTCGCGCCAGCGGTCGCTGTCCTCGCCGCACAGATTGCGCAGATAGTGGAGCGCTCCGAGGATCTCGCTCAGCCGCGTCAGCCGCGCCTCAAACGGTGCGTCGATGGCCGCTGCAGGCGCAGGTGCGGCCGCAATCAGGGCAAGGGCGATGAGGAGGCTGCGCACACGGTCGAAGGCCATGGCGCTTTTGTGCCGAAGGATCGTGAAAGGCGCAAGGCGTATGACGGGTTTCAATCCGGCCGGCGGAGAATTGCCCGTGCTGCCTCGAGGGTCGACGCCGTCACGGGCAGTGCCCCCATCTCGGCAAGCGTGAACCAGCCGACGTCGTCGGCATCGTCTCCCGCCACCGCCTTGCCGCCGCGGTATTGCGCGCAAAACAGACTGAGGCGGAATGTCTGCTCTTCGCCGGTGCCGGGCAGATCGATCACGGTGAAAAGTTCGAGCGCGCCGGCCGCAAGGCCGGTTTCCTCGCCAAGTTCGCGCCGCGCGGCCGTTTCCGCCGTCTCGCCGCTTTCCACCCGGCCGCCGGGAAAGGCGTAGAGCCCCCTGGCGGGTTCGCGGCCACGGCGCACCAGCAACAGCCGCCCGCCGTCGCGCAGCGCAACGGAGACGGCAGGTATGACGGTCGGCTTCTCATTCATCGCGTCCAGCGATAGTGCGGGCAGAGCGAATTCGCAAATCGCGGACGCTTGACGGCGCCCGCCTGACCGGCAAGCTAGAGATATGTGTGGACATATCGCATTGACGGCAACGCCGGAAGAGATCGAGGCGCTGTTTGCGCTTCTCGATCTCGAGCCCTTTCCGCCGCGCTACAACATCGCGCCGACGCAACCGCTTCTCATGGTTCTGGCCGGCGAAAGGCGCCAACCCGGCTCCAACCTGCCCGACCGCAAGGCGCTTCTGGTGCGATGGGGGCTGATACCTGCCTGGGCCAAGGACTCGAAGGCCCTGCCGCTGCTCATCAACGCAAGGGCCGAGACGGCGGCCGGCAAGCCCGCCTTCCGCGCCGCAATGCGCCATCGCCGCGCGCTGGTGCCGGCCTCGGGATTTTACGAATGGAAGCGCGACGGCCGGAAGAAATCGCAGCCCTATTGGGTGCGCCCGAAAGGCGGCGGCATCGTCGCTTTCGCCGCGCTGATGGAAACCTTTGCCGAGCCGGGTGGCTCGGAGATCGACACCGGCGCCATTCTGACGACCACGGCCAATGCGCAACTCGCAGAAATCCACGATCGCCAGCCGGTCGTCATCCGGCCGCCGGATTTCGAACGCTGGCTCGATTGCCGCACGCAGGAACCGCGCGATGTCGCAGACCTCCTGGCGCCGGTCGAGCCGGATTTCTTCGAGGCGATCCCCGTTTCCACCAGGGTCAACAAGGTGACCAATACCGGGCCCGAGATCCAGGAACGCGCGGAACCCGGCGAAGATGCGGCGGAGGCAACCGCCAGGCCGAAGCGGACAAGGAAAGCGGAGCGCGATAACGGCGCCCAGATGAAGCTGCTTTGATGGCGGCGCAGTCTTGCTCGAAAACCTATCGAGTGATCGTCCCTGGCATCTGCCAAAGCACTCTTGACGGGCGGCGATGCCGGGGCGATAAGGCCGTCGATGAAAACGACTTGCGCCATTATCGGCATTTGCATTTGCGGCTAGCATTCCTGCTGGTCCGGTCGTTTTCGCCTTTTCTCCACGGATAAGATAAAACGCCCCGGCCAGCAGGCTGGGATGGATTTATGTCTGAAAACGGTTTTCGTGGGCTTCGCATTTACAACACGCTGACGCGGACGAAGCAGGATTTCGTCCCCCTCGATGCGCAGAATGTGCGCATGTATGTGTGCGGACCGACGGTCTACGACTTCGCCCATATCGGCAATGCCAGGCCGGTGATCGTCTTCGATGTCATGTTCCGGCTGCTGCGTCATCTCTACGGCGCCGAGCACGTCACCTATGCGCGCAACATCACCGACGTCGACGACAAGATCAACGCGCGGGCGCTGCGCGATTTCGGCGAGGATATTGCCGCCGGCAGGCTGTCGCTCAACGAAGCGATCCGCAAGGTGACGGAGACGACGGCCAACCAGTTCCACGCCGATGTGAAGGCGCTCGGCTGCCTCAAGCCCAGCATCGAGCCGCGCGCGACCGAGCATATCGACGGCATGGTCACGATGATCCAGGAACTCCTCGAAAAGGATCATGCCTATCTCGCCGACGGAAGCGAGGGCAGGGAGGTCCTGTTCGACACCGCCTCGATGCCCGATTACGGCCGGCTCTCGCGGCGCAGGCTGGAAGACCAGCAGGCCGGTGCCCGCGTGGCGGTGGAAGAGCACAAGAAGAACCCGGCCGACTTCGTGCTTTGGAAGGAGTCTTCCGCCAAGGAGCCGGGCTGGGAGGCGAACTTCGCCGCCCATGGCCAGACGTTCGCCATTCGCGGCCGTCCAGGCTGGCACATCGAATGCTCGGTGATGAGCGGCCAGCACCTGGGCGACGTCTTCGACATCCATGGCGGCGGGCTCGACCTGATCTTCCCGCATCACGAAAATGAGCTCGCCCAGTCGCGCTGCGCCCACGGTACCGATGTCATGGCGCGCTACTGGATGCATAACGGCTTTCTGCAGGTCGAGGGACAGAAGATGTCCAAGAGCCTGGGCAATTTCGTCACCATTCACGATCTGCTCGAGACAGAGCGCTTCGGCGGGCGCCAATGGCCGGGCGAAGTCTTGAGGCTCGCCATGCTGATGACGCATTATCGCGAGCCGATCGACTTTTCGGTGCGCAAGCTCGAAGAGGCCAAGGCGATCCTGGAGCGCTGGGCCGATGCGCTGGAAGCGTCCGAGGCCGAAGTCGCGTCTGGTCCGGACAGTGAATTGTCGCCCAACAACCCGCTGCTCGACGATCTCAATACGCCGGCCTTCATCCAGGAACTTCATCCGATTGCCAGGCAAGCCGCCGCCGGCGACGGTCATGCCAAGACGCTTCTGCGCCTGGGGCTCGACCTGGTCGGCTTCGAGCGGATCGGCTCCTTCTCGCGCAGCGCGCAGGCCGAGGCGCTGGGCGCCGATGGCGATATGACGGCGCGCATCGCTGCCGCCATCGACAAGCGCCTGGCCTTCATCCGCGAGAAGAACTGGGGCGAGGCCGACCGCATCCGCGACGAGCTCGCGGGTGAGGGCATCCAGCTCAAGGACGGCAAGGACGCGGAAACCGGCGAGCGCGTGACGACATGGGAGGTGAAGCGGTGAGGGTTGTTGAAGGCAGACCTGAAAGGCCGGCGGGACAGCGCCCCCCTCTGGCCTGCCGGCCATCTCCCCCACGAGGGGGGAGATTGGCAATTGCCGCACCTAAGCTTTTACTGCGACCTTGGCGACTGGCGAAAGCGGTGCGGCGAGTTGATCTCCCCCCTCGTGGGGGAGATGTCCGGCAGGACAGAGGGGGGCAACGTAGAGCCTGCACCGACACCGCCCACGTCTTGCAAGCGGAGGCCTAGACATGCCTCACACGCCACCTCCGCCAAAAAGCCGTTCGCGGGCGAAGGCGATGCGTCGCGCCATGACCGATGCCGAGCTGAAGCTCTGGAATGAAGTTCGTGCCCATCGCTTGATGGGGCTTGGCTTTAGACGGCAATACCCGATCGCCGGTTACATCGTTGATTTTGCGTGTCCGACCAAGAAGCTGATCGTCGAGGTCGACGGATCGCAGCATGGTGAGGATGCGCTGGCGGCAGCCGATAGGATAAGAACGAAGCGCCTGCAAGAGGATGGCTGGACCATCCTGCGTTTCTGGAACGACGACATCCTTCGCGACATCGGCAATGTCTGCATGCATATTGTGGCCACGGCCGGCACGGCGGCGCAGGATGCGGCACGGCAGACCATCTTACCATGGAGGGAGGAAGCATCATGATCGACCATCTCGGCATCGCCGTTTCCGATTTCGATAGGTCCAAGGCGTTTTACGATCAGGCGATGGCGCCTCTGGGGGCATCGCTCCTGATGATGGTGCCGGCCGAGTACACCGATGGCGTCAAGGTCGGCGGTTATGGCCGCGATCGGCCGGTCTACTGGCTGCACGAGGTGGACGAACCGGGACCCGGCCGCCACATCGCCTTCACCGCGCGCTCGCGCGCCGAGGTCGACGCGTTTTATCGCGCGGCACTCGAGGCCGGCGGCAGGGACAATGGCGCGCCGGGGCTGCGCCCGCACTACCATGCCGACTATTACGGCGCCTTCGTCTTCGACCCCGACGGCAACAATGTCGAGGCCGTCTGCCACGCGCCGGAATGAGCCGATGATGAGCCTCGACAACAAGCCGATCTATACCGGCGGCTGCCAGTGCGGCGCGGTGCGTTTCCGCATCGAGGGCGCGCTCGGCGAGCCCTCGGTCTGCCATTGCCGCATGTGCCAGAAGGCGTTCGGCAATTTCTATGCGCCGCTGGTTTCGGTGAGAAAGGCGAAGCTCGCCTGGACACGCGGCGAGCCGAAGCGCTTTCAAAGCTCCAACCACGTCCGTCGCGGCTTTTGCGGCGAATGCGGTACGCCGCTGACCTATGAGGCACCGGACGGTATTGCCCTGGCGATCGCCGCCTTCGACGACCCGACGGGGATTGCGCCCGCCGTGCAGTTCGGCCTCGAGGGCAAATTGCCGTTCGTCGACGGCGTGCATGAGCTGCCGGGCATGCGCACGATGGACGATGTGAACGCGGCTGCGTTCCTGGCCGACCTCGTTTCCCATCAGCATCCCGACCACGACACCGACCAATGGCCGCCGCAGGAGCAGACATGAATTCGCAATTCCGCAGCCTCTATCCCGAGATCGAGCCTTTCGAGACCGGCCATCTCGATGTCGGCGACGGCCATTCGATCTACTGGGAGCGCGTCGGCACGAAGGGCGGCAAGCCGGCCGTGTTTCTGCATGGCGGACCGGGCGGCGGCTTTTCGCCCGCCCATCGCCGGCTGTTCGATCCCGCCCTTTACGATGTCATCCTGTTCGATCAGCGTGGCTGCGGGAAATCGACCCCGCATGCCGAACTGGAGGCCAACACGACCTGGCATCTTGTGGCCGACATCGAGCGGCTGCGCGAAATGGCCGGTTTCGACAAATGGCTGGTCTTCGGCGGCTCCTGGGGCTCCACCCTGGCGCTCGCCTACGCGCAAAAGCACCCCGAACGGGTCAGCGAACTTGTCCTGCGCGGCATCTACACGCTGACCAGGGCGGAGCTTGCCTGGTACTATCAGTTCGGCGTTTCGGAGATGTTTCCCGACAAATGGGAGCGCTTCATCGCGCCTATTCCCGAGGCCGAGCGCGACGACCTGATGATGGCCTACCGCAAGCGGCTCACCGCATCGGACGCCAGGACGCGGGTCGAGGCGGCGCGGGCCTGGAGCCTGTGGGAAGGCGAGACGATCACGCTGCTGCCGGAGCCGGCAACCAGCGACAAGTTCGGCGAGGACGAGTTCGCACTCGCCTTCGCCCGCATCGAAAACCACTTCTTCGTTCATGGCGGCTGGCTGGATGAGGGACAGCTTCTGCGCGATGCGCATCGGTTGGCCGACATTCCCGGCGTCATCGTGCATGGACGCTACGACATGCCGTGCCCGGCGCGCATCGCCTGGGAACTGCACAAGGCCTGGCCGAAGGCCGTGTTCCACCTGATCGAGGGCGCCGGCCACGCCTATTCCGAGCCTGGCATCCTGGACCGGTTGATGCGGGCGACGGACATGTTTGCGGGGAAATCGTGATGCCGGAATATACCCCCCTCTGGCCTGCCGGCCATCTCCCCCGCAAGGGGGGAGAAGAACCTTCTTCGCCATTTTCGTCAGTCGCCCAGGCGGCAGGATGGGCGGAAACATCGAAGCTGCCGATCTCCACCCTTGCGGGGGAGATGGCCGGCAGGCGAGAGGGGGGTGCCCTGGCACATCGTCAAAATGTATAAGCAACGCATCTATCTCTTCGACACGACGCTCAGAGACGGCCAGCAGACGCCGGGCATCGACTTCTCGCTCGAGGACAAGATCGCCATTGCCGGCATGCTCGACGTGCTCGGCGTCGACTATGTCGAGGGCGGCTATCCCGGCGCCAACCCGACCGACACGACGTTCTTCGGCGAAAAGCGCACGCACAACGCCGCCTTCGTCGCCTTCGGCATGACCAAGAAGGCAGGCGTGTCGGCGTCCAACGATCCGGGACTGGCCGCGCTGCTCCAGGCGCGGTCCGATGCGATCTGCTTCGTCGCCAAGAGCTGGGACTATCACGTCCGCGTGGCGCTCGGCTGCACGAACGAGGAGAACCTGCAATCGATCTCGGTCTCGGTGGAGGCGGCGCGCGCCGCCGGCAAGGAGGCGATGGTCGATTGCGAGCATTTCTTCGACGGGTTCAAGGCCAATGCCGACTATGCGCTGGCCTGCGCGAAGGCGGCTCACGAGGCGGGTGCGCGCTGGGTCGTCCTGTGCGACACCAATGGCGGCACGCAGCCGGCGGAGATCCGCGACATCGTGCAAAAGGTGATCGCGGCCGGCATTCCGGGCGACCGTCTCGGCATCCACGCCCATGACGACACGGGCCAGGCCGTCGCCAATTCGCTCGCCGCCGTCGAGGCGGGCGTGCGCCAGGTCCAGGGCACGCTCAACGGCATCGGCGAGCGCTGCGGCAACGCCAATCTCATCTCGATCATTCCCACCCTGATGCTCAAGCCGGCCTTTGCGGACCGCTTCGAGACGGGCATTTCACGCGATGCGCTCGCCGGGATTTCGCGCCTGTCGCGCAATTTCGACGAGCTCTTGAACCGCGCTCCCGACGCCCAGGCGCCGTATGTCGGCGCGTCGGCCTTTGCCACCAAGGCCGGCATCCATGCCTCGGCGCTGATCAAGGAGCCCGAAACCTACGAGCACGTGCCGCCCGGGACAGTCGGCAATCACCGCAAGGTAATGGTGTCGGACCAGGGCGGGCGCTCGAACTTCATCGCCGAACTGAAGCGTCGCGGGATCGAAGTGGCCAAGGCCGATCATCGGCTCGACCGGCTGATTTCGATCGTCAAGGAACGCGAGGCGCAGGGCTATGCCTATGAAGGCGCCGACGCCAGCTTCGAGCTCCTGGCCCGTCGGATATTGGGCGCGGTGCCGGACTTCTTCGAGGTCACCGCGTTCCGGTGCATGGTGGAACGTCGTTTCGACGCCGCCGGCAATCTCAAGACGGTCTCCGAAGCGATCGTCAAGGTCCTGGTCGACGGCGAGGAGAAGATGTCGGTGGCCGAAGGCCATGGTCCGGTCAACGCGCTCGACATCGCGCTCAGAAAGGACCTCGGCAAGTACCAGGCCGAGATCGACGGGATGACGCTGGTCGATTTCAAGGTGCGCATCCTCAACGGCGGCACGGAGGCGATCACACGCGTGCTGATCGAGTCGCATGACGAGCTTGGTGCGCGCTGGTGGACCGTCGGCGTCTCCGACAACATCATAGACGCTTCCTTCCAGGCGCTGATGGATTCGATCGTCTACAAGCTGATGAAGAACCGCGAAATGGCCGGGCTGGCAGCCACCCGGTAACACCCATCAACGCCGCCAATTCGTTGATCAGAAAATTGAAATGGTGCGGCACGTTCTGCCGGCGCATGGAGAAGGCATGACGGTTCCCACACGCTCCGACGACAAGGCCGCCGCGCGCGGTTTCGGCTTTGCGTTCGCGGCCTATCTTCTCTGGGGCGTGCTGCCGCTCTATCTGAAGCTGCTGGCGCACATTCCGGCCGTCGAGGTGGTGGCCCACCGCGTGGTCTGGTCGGTGCCCGTGGCCGGCGTCGTCCTGTGGTACCTGGGGCGCACGGGCGATGTCAGGGCGGCGCTGAAATCGCCGCGCACCCTTGCCATGGCGGCGCTGACGGCGATGCTGATCACGATCAACTGGAGCGTCTATGTGTGGGCGGTGGCCGCCGACCGGGCGCTCGAGGCGTCGCTCGGCTATTACATCAACCCGCTGGTCAGCATCGTGCTCGGTGCCGTTCTTCTGGGCGAACGCATGTCGCGCGCCCGACTCGTCGCGGTTGCACTGGCGACGCTCGCCGTCGTTGTCCTGACGGTGGAGACCGGCGGCCTGCCCTGGGTGTCGCTCGTGCTTGCCGTGTCGTTCGGCCTTTACGGCTTCTTCCGCAAGACCCTGCCGATCGGCCCCAGCCAGGGTTTCTTCCTTGAGGTGGCCATCCTGTGCGTGCCGGCGCTGGCCTATCTCTTGTGGCTGCAGGCGGACGGCAGCGGACATTTCGGCCCTGCCGGCCTTTCCGACATTCTGCTTCTCGTTGGCTGTGGACCGGCCACCGCCGTGCCGCTCCTGTGCTACGGCTTCGGCGCCAAGCTCTTGAAGCTGTCGACGATCGGCATCATGCAGTACATCGCACCGACGATGATGTTCCTGATTGCCGTCTTCATTTTCGGTGAGCCCTTCGACCAAGCGCGCCTGATCGCCTTCCTGCTGATCTGGATCGCGCTCGTCATCTACACCTGGTCGATGCTCAAGGAACGTCGAAAAGCGGCGGCCTAGCGCGTTTGCTTCAAACGGAAACGTTTGAAGCAAAGATATGCGCGCCAGATCAATATGCTGGAACATGTACCTTTCGCTCAAACGATTCCGTTTGAGCGGGACATGTTCTAAAGCTTGTCGATGACGTCGGTGACGCCGCCGGCCGGTGCGGCCGTCTCCGCCGCCTGCTCGAGGATTGCCGGAACCACCGCCTCGGCCTTGTCGACAACCAGCGGGCGCACCAGATGGCCCGTATGGACGAAGCCCTCGGCGCGCATATGGTCGATCAAGGCCAGCATCGGGTCCCAGAAGCCGTTGACATTGGCAAAAACGATCGGCTTGCGATGGCGGCCGAGTTGCGCCCAGGTCATGATCTCGACGATCTCTTCCAGCGTGCCTATGCCGCCGGGCAGGGCCACGAAGGCATCGGATAGCTCGAACATGGTGTGCTTGCGCTGGTGCATGTCGTCGGTGACGACGAGATCGTCCAGGCGCCCGAGTGCGCTTTCGGTCGCCTCCTTGCTCATCAGGAAGCGCGGTATGATGCCGGTGATTTTGCCGCCGGCGGCGATCGCGCCTTCGGCGACGGCGCCCATGATGCCCTTGGTGCCGCCGCCATAGACGAGGCGAAGGCCGTGGTGCGCGATTTCGCCGCCGATGGCGCGGGCGGTTTCGACATAATCGGCCGTACGGCCGGGCGAGGACCCGCAATAGATGCAGATGGATCGAATCGTGCTCATGCGGCGATTGGCGTCACGGGAGGGTGGCGCGTCAAGGGCCACAGGGCGTTTTTCTTGTCGCATCGGTGAAAACAGGATAGACCGACGAAAACCGGCAAAGGGATTAATGTGAAATGGCGATCAACCCCGTAAAGGCGCTGCTTTTCCTGGCAGGCGGGACCGCCGCTGCGGCGGCGACCGCCTACGTCACGGGCGTCTTTGACGGAATGGCCAAAAACGAGCCGGCCGTGGTTGCGGCAGCGCCGGAGGACAGCACTCCGCCGGCGGAAGGCCGGCCGCAGCCAGCCGCGGACGACACCAAGGCCTCGGACAAGCAGGCGCGGCCCGAAGCGGGAAAGCAAGTTACTGAAACAGTAGAGGTTTTACCGCCCCGCTTTGATGTCGTGCGGGTCGAGCCGAACGGGTCCATCGTCATTGCCGGGTCTGCCCCGGCCAATTCGAATGTGGAAGTGCTGGCCGGAACGTCGCTGATCGGAACGGCCGAGGCGAACCTGGACGGCGACTTCGCTCTCGTCCTCGACGACCCCCTCGATCCGGGCGACTACCAGATCGTGCTGCGCGCCACGACATCCGACGGTCTTGCCGCCACATCGGTGGAAACGGCGGTTGTCTCCGTGCCGGAGGCCGAATCGGGCCAGGTCCTGGCTCTCGTCGAGGAGCCCGGCAAACCGAGCAAGCTGATCACGGTGCCCGAGGCGAAGCCGGTCACGGACGACATACCCGACGAGGCGGGCGAGGAGTCCCCGCCTCCCGCCGTGAAGAACCCAGACCAGCTCTCCGACCCGGCTGAAGAGCCGGCCGCCGGCGCCCGGCCCGACGAGGAGGCGGCATCGCCGCAACCGGCTGAAGCACAATCACCGTCCGATGACGGCCCCATGGCGGCCGCGGCCGAACCGGAGGCAACGGCGCCCGCCGAACAGGCCGCGCCGAAGGCGGAGACGGCGGCCTCGGAGGCCGATGCCGCAGCCGACACCGATGCTGAACCGGCGCAGCCGCAGGTTTCGGTGGAGGCCGTTGAAATCGAGGGCAAACAGGTCTTCGTGGCCGGGTCGGCCACTCCTGGCGCTTCCGTGCGGGTCTATGCCAACGAAATCCTGCTCGGTGATGCACGCGTCTCGCAAGGTGGCCGCTTCCTGATCGAAGCCCAGCGCGATATTCCGGTCGGTGACTATATCGTGCGCGCCGATGTGCTGGACGGGACCGGCGCGGAGGTGCTGGCGCGCGCGGCCGTGCCGTTTCAGCGCGAGGCAGGCGAGAAGTTTTCGGCCGTGGCGCCGCAGCCCGCGACGGAGCCGGCGGCCGATGCCGGCGCGCCCGAACCGGCCTTCGGGCAGACTTCTGTCGCGTCGCAGAGCGAGGCCAGCGGATCCGCGGCGCCAGTCGCGGCACCTGAGGAAGAGCCGGCCGCAACCGCCAGTGAGACGACGGCGCCGAAGCTCGAGAAGGTCGACGGATCGGTGATCATTCGCCGCGGCGATACGCTGTGGCAGATTTCCCGCCGCGTCTATGGCCGGGGTGTGCGCTATTCGACGATCTATCTCGCCAACCAGGACCAGATCAGCGACCCCGATCTCATCTGGCCCGGCCAGATATTCAAGGTGCCCGGCACGACCGACGAAGGCGAGAAAGCCGATCTCGACGCACTGGATCCCCGTCAGGACGGATAGCGCCTTTGTGGCTGAATCGTCGGTGTAACGCGGCGGCTTCTTGATCCGGCGATCGTTATCGTATATCGCCGATCTACGTTGAATTTGCCGGAAGCAGATACGCTGGAAACCGCGCCGGACGACGCGCTTGCCGCGCAATTGGCGGCACTCGGCCATCCCGCGCGCATCTGCATTCTGCGCCATCTCGCCAGGCAGGACGCCTGTTGCTGCCGCGAGATCGTCGACTGCATCGATCTTGCCCAGTCCACGGTCTCGCAGCATTTGAAGGTTCTGGTGGCGGCCGGGCTCGTGCGCTACGAGCCTGAAAACCGCAAGTCGCGTTACTCGCTCGAGCGCGGTGCCGTCTTGCGGCTGTCGGCTGGCGTGGGCGACCTGCTTGCAACCTGCTGCGCGAGGCGCTGACGCGGCGATCCGCCAGCGCTACAAAGTTCCGGGAGCTGACATTGGCCAACAAGACGGTATCCGCCGAGAGCGGCTCGATTTTCGCCACGCTGGGCAATCTGTGGCCCTATATGTGGCCGGCCGACCGGCCTGACCTGAAGATGCGGGTTGTCTGGGCCACCGTCTTTCTCATCGTCGCCAAGCTCACAACGGTGCTGGTTCCCTATTTCTTCAAATGGGCCACCGAGGTGCTGTCGGGCGAGGGGGCCTCGCTGCCGAACTTGCCGGCCTTCCTGCTGGCGCCGGTCATGCTGGTGTTGGCCTACAATGCCGTGCGCATCGTGCAACTGGGCTTCAATCAACTGCGCGACGCGCTTTTTGCCCGGGTCGGCCAGCACGCGGTGCGCCAACTCGCCCACAAGACCTTCGTGCATATGCATGAGTTGTCGCTGCGCTTTCATCTTGAGCGGCGCACCGGCGGCTTGTCGCGCATCATCGAGCGCGGCGTGAAGGGCATCGAGACGATCGTGCGCTTCACAATCCTGAATACGCTGCCGACGGTGCTGGAATTCGCCCTGGTGGCGGTCATCTTCGCCGTCGCCTACAGCTGGGTCTATGTCGCCGTGATCGCCGTGACGGTCTGGCTCTACACCTGGTTCACCGTCAAGGCGAGCGACTGGCGCATCGTGATTCGCCAGCGGATGAACGATTCCGATACAGACGCCAACACCAAGGCCGTCGATTCGCTGCTCAACTTCGAGACCGTCAAATATTTCAACAACGAAGCGATGGAGGCGCGGCGCTTCGACCATTCCATGGCGCGTTACGAGGAGGCGGCGACCAGGAACTGGACCTCGCTCGGCTGGCTCAATTTCGGCCAGGGGCTGATCTTCGGCGCCGGCATGGCGGTCATCATGTGCATGTCGGCCATCGAGGTGCAGCGCGGCACGCATACGATCGGCGATTTCGTCTTCGTCAACGCCATGCTGATGCAACTCGCCGTGCCGCTCAATTTCATCGGCTTCATCTACCGCGAAATCCGCCAGGGACTGACCGATATCGAGAACATGTTCGATCTGCTGGACGTCAAGGCCGAGGTCGTCGACAAGCCGGACGCCAGGCCGCTTTGCGTGGAAAAGGGCAGCGTGCGCTTCGACAATGTGCACTTTGCCTACGACTCCAACCGGCCGATCCTGAAGGGCATTTCCTTCGAGGTGCCGTCCGGCAAGACGGTTGCGATCGTCGGCCCGTCGGGGGCCGGCAAGTCGACCATCTCGCGGCTCTTGTTCCGCTTCTACGACATCCAGGACGGGGCCATCACCATCGACGGCCAGGACGTCCGCGGCGTCACGCAGGAAAGCCTGCGCGCCGCGATCGGCATGGTTCCCCAGGACACGGTGCTGTTCAACGACACGGTGGCCTACAACATCCGCTACGGCCGCATGGACGCGACGGTGGACGAGATGAGACAAGCGGCCGAACTGGCGCAGATCGGCCCCTTTATCGAGAGCTTGCCGGAGGGCTACCGCACCATGGTCGGCGAGCGCGGGCTGAAGCTTTCGGGGGGCGAAAAGCAGCGCGTGGCGATCGCCCGCACGATCCTGAAGGCGCCGCCGATCCTGATGCTCGACGAGGCGACCTCGGCGCTCGACACGCAGACCGAGCAGGAAATCCAGGCCGCGCTCGACCTCGTCAGCCGCGGCCGCACGACGCTGGTGATTGCCCACCGCCTGTCGACGGTCATCGCGGCCGACGAGATCATCGTGCTTCAGGATGGTGCGATCGCCGAGCGCGGCACGCATCGCGACCTGCTCGACGCCAAGGGCCTCTACGCGCAGATGTGGGACCGCCAGCGCGAGGCCACGGAGGCCGAGGAAAGGCTGCGCCGCGCCCGCGAGGAGGACGAGCTCGGCGTCGTCGTCAGGCGGCGCACCGAAGAAGTGGAAGCGTCTTAGAACATGTACCTTTCGCTCAAACGTTTCCGTTTGAAGCGAACGCGCTAGGTTCGTTGAGGCGACGATGCCTTGATGTCACGCATCTCGTCGAACTAATGTGGCGCGTACCGACACGGTCAGTGCGAGGTGCCAAATTGCCGAATAGCCATGAACTCGTCGCGCTCTATTTGAAGGTCTTGCGGGGCTGGAACGACAGAAGCGCGAAGTCGATGGCGGAATGCTTCGCCGACGAGGGTGTGTTGATCGGCTTTGATGGCAGCCTTGTTGCAGGCCGCCGCGCTATCGAAGAACACCTTGACACGATCTTTGCCGATCACCCCACCCCGGCATTCGTCGCGATCGTGCGTGCGACCCGGGAGATCGGGGGTGTCGGAATCGTGCGAGCGGATGTCGGCATGGTCCCGCCCGGACAGAGCGGAATCAATCCTGCCGCCAACGCACGACAGACCCTCGTGGCACGGGAGGTCGATGGAGGCTGGAAGAGCGAGCTCTTCCAGAATACGCCTGCTGCTCTGCATTGGGATGACGAAGGGCGGGAGAGATTGTCGGCCGAATTGGATGCCGCGTTCAAGGAGCGCGGCCCGCTTCCCGACGCGTAGGCCAACTCGATGCCCGCCGCCTCGCATTGCGGGGGCGGGGCGTTTCGGCTAAGCATCGCGCGTCGACAACCGGAATCTGCGCTGCGCCATGAGCCTCCAGGAGACCATTCGCAACACGTTCGTGCCCATTCACCGCGAGGGATGGGTCTTTATCGCCGCGTTCGCCGGTGTCACGGTGCTGCTCGGCGTGTTCTCGACCAATCTGTTCTGGATCGGACTGATCCTGACGGCGTGGTGCGCCTACTTCTTCCGCGATCCCGAGCGTGTCACTCCAGTCGACGACCGGCTGGTCATCTCGTCGGCTGATGGTGTGGTCTCGGCGGTCGGACCGGCCGTGCCGCCGCGCGAACTCGATCTGGGCGCCGGGGAGCGTCTGCGTGTCTCCGTCTTCATGAATGTCTTTTCGTGCCATGTGAACCGCGCGCCGGTGCGCGGCCGCATCGCGCGGATCGAACACCGTGCCGGCAAGTTCCTGAATGCCGAGCTGGACAAGGCGAGCGCGGAAAACGAGCGCAACGGGCTCGTCATCGAAAGCCCCAACGGGCCGGTCGCTGTGGTGCAGATCGCCGGGCTGGTGGCGCGCCGCATCCTTTGCTTCGTCGAGGAGGGCACGGACATCCCGGTGGGCGAGCGCTTCGGTCTGATCCGTTTCGGCTCGCGCGTCGACATCTATCTGCCTGAGGGCGCAATGGCCCGCGTGGCGCCGGGCCAGACGGCCGTGGCGGGCGAGACCGTCATCGCCGAGTTTGGCGGCCCGGCGGCGGCGCCCCTGATTCGCGTATCGTGAACCCGATGGGCGCAGACAGGCAGCCGAACACGAACGGCGAAACGGCCAGGGATCCGCGCGGCGCCCGGTTCCGCCAGATGCCGTTGCGGCTGATTGTCCCGAACCTGATCACGGTGCTCGCCATTTGCGCCGGGCTGACCGGCATCAGGCTGGCATTCGAGCACCGCATCGAGATGGCGATCGCCATGGTTTTGCTGGCGGCCTTCCTCGACGGTGTCGACGGCCGCGTCGCGCGCGCGCTCAAGGCGACGTCGAATTTCGGCGCCCAGATGGATTCGCTGGCCGACATCGTCAATTTCGGTGTCGCGCCGGGGCTCGTCCTTTACGCTTTCATCCTTGATCGCATCGGCTCGCCGGGCTGGATCGCCGCGCTCCTGTTCGCCATTGCCTGCGGCCTGCGCCTGGCGCGTTTCAACGTCATGGCCGACGATCCCGCCAGCACTGGCTGGCGGGCCGACTATTTCGTCGGCGTGCCGGCGCCGGCCGGTGCGATGCTGGTGCTGCTGCCGGCCTATCTGAGTTTCGTCGGCGTGCCGCATTCGCTGGTCTTCGCCTGGATTTCCTGCATCTTCACCCTGGTCGTGGCCGCCCTTCTCGTCAGCCGCATTCCGGTCTGGTCGGGCAAGAGCACCGGCGCGCGCATCCGCTCGGACTACGTGGTGCCCCTGATGCTGGGCGTGGTGCTCTTCGTTCTCCTTCTCAGCACCTATCCCTGGCACACCATGACTGTCTCGGCGCTGCTCTATCTGGTCTTTCTGCCGCTAAGCTATCGCGCCTACAGCCGCCGCGAGGCGGCCGAGAGCGAAACCGGTGGCCCGTAGGCGAGGTGAGCCGCCGCGCGCCACAGTCATCAACCACAGGAGCCCTTGCATGACCATTCGCCGCATCGAACCCGGAAAGCGCATGAGCCAGGCCGTCATTCACGGCAACACGGTCTATCTGGCCGGCCAGGTCGGCAAGCCGGGCACCGGCGTAGGCGAGCAGACCGAGGCCATCCTCGCCTCCATCGACCGTCTTCTGGCCGAGGCTGGTACCGACAAGTCGAAACTGCTGCAGGCGACCATCTGGCTTGCCGATATGCGCGATTTCGAGGCCATGAACGCGATCTGGGACGCCTGGATCGATCCGGCCAACCCGCCCGCCCGCGCGGCCGGCGAGGCCCGGCTTGCCACGCCGCAACATCTCGTCGAGATCATCGTCGTCGCCGCGCTCTGATCGCCGCGGCGCGCGGCTGAACGAACGTCTTGCCGGTCCCCGGCATCCGTGATTGTCTTGCTTCCTTCACGGGAGGAAGACCAATGGATGCCGAAGCCCTCAAGGACCTGCAGGCGCCGATCAAGGCACGCTACCGCGACAATCCCGATGCCGGGCTGATCGTGCTGAAGGCACAGGGCCGGCTCGACGATGCGAGTATCGCCTGCAAGGTGGAAACCGGCCGCGCCATGGCGGTCGCCGGCCTTCATCCGGCGACCGGCGGCTCGGGTGCGGAATTGTGCTCGGGCGACATGCTGCTCGAGGCGCTGGTCGCCTGTGCCGGCGTCACCATGAAGGCCGTCGCAACGGCGCTTGAGTTCCGCCTTGCCGATGCGAAGGTCAGCGCGGAAGGCGACCTCGATTTCCGCGGCACGCTCGGTGTCGACAGGCAGGCGCCTGTGGGCTTCAAGGCGATCCGGCTTAATTTCGAGCTTGATACCGACGAGCCGCAGGAGCGTGTCGACACGCTCCTGAAGCTCACCGAGCGCTATTGCGTCGTCTTCCAGACGCTCAATTCACAGCCCGAATTGTCGGTGTCCGTGAAGGCGTGAGCCGTCTTGGCGTCAATTCGTGGCGAAGCAGTAGAACAGGCCGTCGCCGCCGGTGCCGCGCAGCGCTTCCTGGCTGCAGCCGCCGCGCGAGGGATGCGACGAGTTCCACGATTTCGACGGCGCGTCGTCGCGCAATCCCATGCGGTCGTGATGGCCGACCATCGCCGCGCCCTCCGCGCCATTCATCGTCCAGTCGCCGCAGGTCTGGTCGGCGGCAAGCGTTCCGTCCGGCAGCGATCCTGTCAGAATGTCGTGCCGGTTCGGATCGTCGCCGCGGCCATTGACCATGCTGCCGCTCTCGTCGAGCGCCGTTTCCTTGCTGATGGCGTTTGCGTCACTATGCAGAGATGCGACATCGTCGGCGATCTTCTCGCCCTTCTGGTTGAACCAAGGGCCGCTGCCGATGCGGTCGCGGGCGTTTTCCGTGCTCGTCGACAGATAGGCGCGCCAGGTCTTGCCGGTGACGCCGGCGGCCTCGGCCAGGCTGGCGCAATGGGCGTCCGCGCCCTCCGGCCCGCCCAGATCGGCGCCGCTGCCGGGGCCGGCGCTGGTGACGAAGAAGCTCATCGTGGTGTCCTGGGCCTGAGCCGGGGCATGGGCCGCGGCGATCGCCAGGGCAAGACCCGAGGCTGCGAGAAGCAATTTCATGGGCATGTCTGCGTCCTCCCGGTGGAGCCAAATCCCCGCCTGCTCCCGGAGGCTAGCCAGTCCGCCGTCGCGCGGCCAATCAAGTCTGTGTGTGGCCGGGCCGAGGACCTATTCTGGCAGGCGATAGGCCAGGAATTTCCGCTCCCGCGCGTCGAAGATGAGGCCGGTCTCGGTCAATGCCGGGTTTGCAAGCTGCAGGATATTTTCGGCGATCTCGGAAGGATGCGGCAGCGTGTCCGGGTTCTCGCCCGGCATCGCCAGCGCGCGCATGGCGGTTCGCGTGGCGCCCGGGTTCACCGAATTGATGCACAGGGCAAGATTCTTCGTCTCGTCGGCCCAGGAGCGGGCCAGCGCCTCGACGGCGGCTTTGGAGGCGGCATAGGGGCCCCAGTAGGCGCGCGCCGAATGCGCCGCACCGGAAGACATGATGATGGCGCGCCCGGCGTCCGACTGGCGCAGCAAGGGATCGACCGAGCGGATCAGCCGCCATGTGCTCGTCACGTTGATCGCCATGACGCGCTCGAACACCTTTGCCTCCACATGAGAGACGGGAGCAATGACGCCCAGGATGCCGGCATTGGCCACCAGCACGTCGAGCTTTCCCCAGCGCTCGTGAATGGCCCCGCCAAGCCGATCGATCCCGGCCATGTCGGTGAGGTCGAGCGGCACCAGGGTGGCCTCGCCCTTGCCGTCCGCCTTGATCTCGTCGTCGAGTTCCTCCAGCCCGCCGACGGTGCGCGCCACGGCGACGACATGGGCGCCGGCCGCGGCCAAGCCCCTGGCGATGAAATAGCCGATGCCCCGCGATGCGCCGGTAACCAGCGCGACGCGGCCGGTAAGATGGAGTTTGTCCTGCATCGAAGCCTTCCGTTGCGGGGTGAAGCTGAAGTCTTATTGCCGCAGCGGCGGCACCGCGACCCGATAGTACAAATATCGCGCGAGTGAAACCCGCCGCCCGGCTTGAAGTTGGCACTTCTGCGGCCTACATCTATCTCGGCCGGGACGACCCGGACCTTTTCCCGAAAATTGATGAGGACGACCTCGTCGCCAGCAATGGAGATGAGAATGGCTTGGATTGTCCTTGTCGCCGCCGGTCTGTTCGAGATCGGCTGGGCGATTGGTCTGAAATACACCGAAGGCTTCACCCGGCTGTGGCCGAGCATCGGCACGGTTGCGTCGATGACCGTCAGCTTCGGCCTGCTCGGCCTGGCCCTGCGCACTCTGCCGCTCGGCACGGCCTATGCGGTGTGGACCGGGATTGGAACGATCGGCACCGTCACGCTCGGCATTCTGCTCTTCCAGGAATCGGCCGATATCGTGCGCATCGCCTGCATCGGCCTGATCGTCGCCGGTATCGCCGGGCTGAAGCTCGTGGCGCATTGATCCGGCGTGGCCGCATCTATCGGCCGCAGATCCCGGCCTACTGCCCGCCATTGGCCAGCAGCGACAGGGTACGGACATTGTCCGTGCCCTCGAGGTCGAGCAGGCGCGTCGGATAGTCGCCGGTAAAGCAGGCGTCGCAATATTGCGGCATTTCGCCATTGCGCGCGGCTTCACCGACGGCGCGGTAGAGACCGTCGATTGTCAGGAACCCGAGCGAATCCACGCGGATGAATTCCGCCATCTCCTCGATCGACATGCGCGAGGCGAGCAACTTCGCCTTTTCCGGCGTATCGACGCCATAGAAGCAGGAGGCGCGTGTCGGCGGCGAGGCGATGCGCATGTGCACTTCCCTGGCGCCGGCGTCGCGCACCATCTGCACGATCTTCTGGCTCGTCGTGCCGCGCACGATCGAATCGTCGACCAGCACCACCCGCTTGCCTTCGATGATGCGGCGGTTGGCGTTGTGCTTCAGCTTGACGCCCATATGGCGGATGGAGTCGCCGGGTGAAATGAAGGTGCGCCCGACATAGTGGTTGCGGATGATGCCGAGCTCGAAGGGCAGGCCGGCCGCCTGGGCAAAGCCGATCGCGGCCGGCGTTCCGGAATCGGGCACGGGCACAACGATGTCGGCCTCGACAGGGTTCTCGAGCGCCAGTTCGGCGCCGATCTGCTTGCGCACATCGTAGACATTGCGCCCTTCCACGGTCGAATCGGGCCGTGCGAAATAGACATATTCGAAGATGCAGAAGCGTGATTTCTGCGGCTCGAAGGGAAAGTGGCTTTCCACGCCCTTGTCGGTGATGACGACCATCTCGCCGGGCTGAAGATCGCGCACGAATCGCGCGCCGATAATGTCGAGGGCGACGGTCTCGGAAGCGAGGATCCACGCGCCGTCGAGATCGCCCAGCACCAGCGGCCGGATGCCCAGCGGGTCGCGGCAGCCGACCAGCTTCTTCGAGGTCAGCGCCACCAGCGAGAAGGCGCCTTCCAACTGGCGGATGGCGTCGATGATGCGCGCATTGGTGTCGCGCTCCTTGCTCATAGCCACCAGGTGCATGATCGTCTCGGTGTCGGATGTGGACGAGAAGATCGCGCCCTGCTTCTGCAGCGTGCGCTGCATGGTCAGCGCATTGGTGATGTTGCCGTTATGCGCCACGGCCAGCCCGCCGTCGGCCAGTTCGGCGAAGAAGGGCTGCACGTTGCGCAGGCCGGCCCCACCCGTCGTGGCATAGCGCGTATGGCCAATGGCGCGGGTGCCCTGCAGCCTGTCGATCACGGACTGCTTGGTGAACGTGTCGCCGATCAGTCCGACATGACGCTCGACGTGGAACTGTGACCCGTCATAAGAGACGATGCCGGCCGCCTCCTGGCCGCGATGCTGCAGCGCATGCAGGCCGAGCGTGGCGATCGCCGCGGCATCCTGCCGGCCGAATATGCCGAACACGCCGCATTCGTCGTGGAAATGATCGTCGGCTTCGGAAGAAAGCACGGATTCATCGCCAGGATCGCTCTTGGCGGTGGTGTCGACCGGGTATGCCATCGCGGGCCGCCTTTCGGACGGGTTGGTCCTTTGCGCGCCGCTGACAAGCGGCTAATTGCTCGTTTCGCCTGCCGTCTGCTCGTCCTCAGGCGACAGCCTCTCCAGGATCGAATTTTCCGGGTCGTCCGGCAGCATGTTCTGCAGCGTCACGCCCACGCCTTCGAGCAGCGGGCGCGACTTCGCCTCCGAAACCCAGGCCGGCTTGTTGTCAGCCACAAGCCAGTCGAAGAACAACAATGCCACGGCGACGACCAGAATGCCACGCGCCGCGCCGTAGACGAAGCCCAGTGTGCGGTCGAGCGCGCCGACGCGGCTGTCGATGATGAAGTCGGCGACCTTCATCGTAATCACCGTCACGATGATCAGCGCGATGACGAACACGACGGCGGCCGACGCTCCCAGCGCCAGTTGCGCATGGCTTATATAGGGAGCCACATAGGGCAGCACCAAGGGGTAAAGATAATAGGCCGCCGCCGCCGCGGCGATCCAGGACGCCACCGACAGAACTTCGCGCGAGAAACCGCGCACCATGGCAAGAATGGCCGAGATCAGGGTGAAGCCGACGAGAATTCCGTCAAGCAGCGTTATCGGCATAGTCGCTCCATCCTTGTCCCGCGCCGCCTCAATCTTCCTCGCGGCTGCGCCGGGGCCCCGCAATCCGGGCCACGAGATCGCCCAGCCCCTCCGGCTGGAAGCTCCCATTCGCGATGCCGCCCACCGCGTCGCCGCTGCCCGCAGGCAGGACCGCGCGGCCAAAGCCCAGCTTCTCCGCCTCCTTCAACCGCTGCTGCGCATGCGCGACAGGCCTGATGGCGCCGGAAAGGCTGATTTCGCCGAAATAGACGCAATCCGCTGGCAGGGCAAGTCCGGTGAGCGACGAAACAAGCGCAGCCGCCACGGCGAGATCGGCCGCCGGCTCGGTAATGCGATAGCCTCCGGCGACGTTGAGATAGACGTCGTGGGTCGCGAAGCGGACGCCGCAATGGGCTTCGAGCACCGCCAGGATCATCGAAAGCCGTGCCGAATCCCAGCCGACGACGGCGCGCCGCGGCGTGCCGAGCGGGGAAGGGGCAACGAGCGCCTGGATCTCGACGAGCACCGGCCGCGTGCCTTCCATCCCGGCGAAAACGGCTGCACCCGGCGCCTTGGCGCTTCGCTCGCCCAGAAACAGTTCCGACGGATTGGCCACTTCGCGCAGCCCCTTGTCCGACATTTCGAAGACGCCGATCTCGTCGGTCGGCCCAAAACGGTTCTTCACCGTGCGCAGGATACGGTAGTGATGGCCGCCTTCGCCTTCGAAATAGAGCACGCCGTCGACCATGTGCTCGACCACACGCGGTCCGGCGATCTGGCCTTCCTTCGTCACATGGCCGACCAGCACGATCGCCGCACCGGTCGATTTGGCGTAGCGGATCAGCGCTTGTGCGGAGCTGCGCACCTGGGTCACGGTTCCCGGCGCGGAGTCGGCAAGGTCGGTCCACAGGGTCTGGATGGAATCGATGATGACGAGGTCCGGCCGCCTGCCGTCGGAAATCGTCGCCAGTATATCTTCGACATTGGTCTCGGCGGCAAGCTCCACCGACGTGTCGGCCGCTCCGAGGCGCTGCGCGCGCAGGCGGATCTGGGCCACCGCCTCCTCGCCGGAGACATAGACGATGCGGTGGCCGTGGCGCGCCAGCGCGGCGGCGGCCTGGGTGAGCAGCGTCGACTTGCCGATGCCGGGGTCGCCACCGACCAGCAGGGCCGACCCGCGCACGAAGCCGCCGCCTGTCGCGCGGTCGAGCTCTGCGATGCCGCTGGCGATGCGCGGCGCGTCCTCGATGTCGCCCGAAAGATTGGTCAGCGCGACGACACGGCCCTTGCGTGCGCTGCGCATCGAGGCTGGTCCCGCCCCGATGCCGCCCGAGGTGCCTTCCTCGACCAGCGTGTTCCATTCGCCGCAGGCGTCGCATTTGCCCGCCCAACGCGTATGCACGGTGCCGCAATTCTGGCAGACGAACTGGATGCGCGATTTGGCCATCAGGAAGCGGGCTCCCGCGACACATAGCTTCGATGATAGCGTCGGCCGATGCCGGTCAGGAGCTCATAGGCGATCGTGCCGGCGGTAGCGGACGCCTCGTCGATCGGGATATTGGGACCGAACAACTCGATCAGGTCGCCGCGGCTGACGGCGTCCTCACCCAGATCGGTAACGTCGAACAGGGTCGTGTCCATGGTGATGCGGCCCAGAATGGGCACGCGCGCCCCGTTGACGAAGCCGTGCCCGCCGGGGCTGCCGTCGCCGCGCATGACGACCCCGGCGCCCGACGCGGAGCGATGAAAGCCGTCGGCATAGCCGACGCCGGCCACCGCGATGATCGTGTCGCGTGCGAGCCTCGTGCCGGCGCCGTAGCTGGCAAATTCGCCGGCCGCGGCCAGGCGTATCTGGACGATGCGGGCGCTGGCGGTGACGACGGGTTCCATATCGACCCGCCCATTGGGCGATCCGCCATAGAGCGCGATGCCCGGCCGTGTCAGGTCGAAATGGTAGTCGTGGCCGAGCACGATGCCGGCCGAATTGGCCAGGCTGGCCTCCACCTTGCCGAAGGCCGGCAGCAAGCCACGGAAAGCCCCGAGCTGGCGATGGTTCATCGGTTGGCCGCGATCATCGGCGCAGGCGAGATGGCTCATGACCAGGATCGGCTGGATCGCCCCGGTCAGGCTGTTGTCGTCAGTGAACGCCGCCACATCGGCTGCCGACAGTCCGAGCCGGTTCATGCCGGTATCGACATGGATGGCACAGGGATGCCTGGCGCCCTCGTCGCCGCAAAAGGCTTCCCAGGTGGCGATCTCGGCCAGCGAATTGAGCACCGGGATCATGCCGTGCTCGCCATAAATCGGCGCGGCCTCGCTGCCGAACAGACCGCCGAGCACGAAGATGCGCGCCTTTGGCGCGATCTGGCGGACCGCCACGCCTTCTTCCGGCAGCGCGACGAAGAAGTCCTCGCATCCCGCCTTCACCAGCGCCTTGACCACCGGCACGGTGCCCAGCCCATAGGCATCGGCCTTGACCACCGCGGCCGTGCGGGCCGGCCGCGACGTCCGTGCAAGGGCCCGGTAATTGGCGACGAGCGCCGAAAGGTCGATGGTCAGGAACCCGCCGGCAAATCGGGAATCGGCGCCGGTCTCGTGGATGTGGATTTCGTCGCTCACCGGCCTACTCGAAACGCTCCGGCAGCCGGTCTTCTTCCGCCAGGTCGGAGAAGCGGGTGAACTGCCCCTCGAAGGCGAGTTCGACCGTGCCGGTGGGGCCGTGACGCTGCTTGGCGATGATGAGCTCGGCCTTGCCCTTCACGCGGTCGAATTTGAGCCGCCAGTCCTCATATTCGGGCGTGCCTTCCTCCGGCTGCTTGTTCTGCATGTAATATTCGTCGCGATAGACGAAAAGCACCACGTCGGCGTCCTGCTCGATCGATCCCGATTCGCGAAGGTCGGCGAGTTGCGGCCGCTTGTCGTCGCGCGACTCGACCTGGCGCGACAGCTGCGACAGCGCGATGATCGGTACGTTCAACTCCTTGGCCAGCGCCTTCAGCCCGGTGGTGATCTCGGTGATCTCCTGCACGCGGTTCTGCGACGAGCGGGCGCTGGATCCCTGCATAAGCTGCACGTAGTCGATGACGATCACGTCGAGCCCGCGCTGACGCTTCAGGCGCCTGGCCCGCGCGGCGAGCTGGGCGATCGAGATGCCGCCGGTCTGGTCGATATAGAGCGGCGTCTTCTGCATGATCTGCGAGCAGGCCACCAGCTTTTCGAAATCGGTCTCGGAAATGTCGCCGCGCCTGATCTTGGACGATGAGATCTCTGTCTGCTCGGAAATGATGCGGGTGGCGAGCTGTTCGGACGACATTTCCAGCGAGTAGAAGCCGACGACGCCGCCATTTGCCGCCTTGAAGGAGCCATCGGCCTGCTGTGCGGGAACATAGGCCGAAGCGATGTTGTAGGCTATGTTGGTCGCCAGCGACGTCTTGCCCATGGCCGGGCGGCCGGCGAGGATGACGAGGTCGGAGGATTGCAGGCCGCCGAGCTTGGCGTCGATGTCGCGAAATCCGGACGAGATGCCCGAAAGGTGGCCGTCGCGCATATAGGCGGCGTTGGCCATGTCGATGGCCGTCTTGACGGCATCGGAAAAGCTCTCGAAGCCCCCATCGTAGCGGCCCGTCTCGGCCAGTTCGAAGAGCCGGCGTTCGGCATCCTCGATCTGGTCGGTCGGCGACATGTCGACCGGCGCGTCATAGGCGATGTTGACCATGTCTTCGCCGACGGTGATCAGCGCGCGCCGCGTCGCGAGATCGTAGATGGCACGGCCGTAGTCGGCGGCGTTGATGACGGTCACGGCCTCTGCCGCCAGCCGGGCGAGATATTGCGCCACCGTCATGTCGCCGACCTTGTCCTCGGCCGGAACGAAATTCTTCAGCGTCACCGGATTGGCCGTCTTGCCCATCCGGATCAGCTTTCCGGCATCCTCGAACAGCTTGCGGTGCAACGGCTCGTAGAAGTGGCTCGGCTGCAAGAAGTCCGAAACCCGATAGAACGCGTCGTTGTTGACCATGATGGCGCCCAGCAGCGCCTGCTCGGCTTCAATGTTGTTGGGTGCCTCGCGGTAGAGGGGCGTTTCCTCCACGTTCAGCTTTCGGACTGCTTCAGCCATGATCTTCCCGTCGACTCATCGCATCGGAGGTATCAGATACCGTGCACCGAAGGTGAACTTTCACACGTCAGTACACGCGATCCACACACATCCACAGGGCAGAACGACGGACGTAGAATCAGATTGACCAGCCGATGCGCGGTCATCTTATGAGTCGCGACCGGAACAAAACAAGAAATATTACCGCAGCCGCATGCGCAAACTGACCGCTGCGCCGCCGTGACCATGGCCAATACGCCGGAGATCGCCGGAACAAGCATGCTTTCGAAGCCGTCCCTGTTGCGGGGCGGCCTTGCGACTGCATTTGTCCAGTCAGTGGGCCGTGCGTTTCTTGCGCGTCGGCGCGGCGTTTGCGGCCTTGTCTGCTTTCGCCGGCGCGCCGTCCTCTCTGGCGAGAACGCCAACATTCGAATCGCGCGTGGCCAAAGCCCTTTCGCATTTGGCGATGTATTCGCGTGTCATCGGCAGCGTGCTGTTCTTGTGCGTAATCTGGATCTGGAAGACCATCATGTCCTGCCAGCGGAAGGCGGCCTCCGAGCCGGCGAGATAAAAATCCCACATGCGGCAGAAGCGCTCGTCGTAGATCTCCTGCACACGCTCGCGATTGGCCAGGAAGCGCTTGCGCCAGGCCTTCAGCGTCTCGGCATAATGCAGGCGCAGGATCTCGATGTCGCCGACCATCAGTCCCGCCTTTTCGATCGCCGGCAACACCTCCGACAACGCAGGGATGTAGCCGCCCGGGAAGATGTGCTTGCGGATGAAGGCGTTTGTGGTCGTCGGGCTTCCGAAGCGGCCGATCGAGTGCAGCACCATCACACCATCCGGCTTCAGGAGCGTCGCGCATCTGTCGAAGAAGGTGCGGTAGTGGTTCACGCCGACATGCTCGAACATGCCGACCGAGACGATGCGGTCGAAGCGTTCGCCGAGATTGCGATAATCCTTCAGTTCGAAATGGGCGTGGTTGGTCAGTTCCTCCGTTTCGGCCCGCTCCGATGCAATCGCGTGCTGTTCCTCCGACAGCGTGATGCCGAGCACGTCTGCCTCGAAATGGCGCGCCAGATAAAGGCTCAGGCCGCCGAACCCGCAGCCGATGTCGAGCACCGTATTGGCCGGTCGGATGGCGAGTTTCGAAGCGAGATGGCGCTTCTTGGCCAGTTGCGCCTCCTCCAGGCTCATATCGGGCCGCTCGAAATAGGCGCAGGAATACTGCATGTCCTCGTCGAGAAAGAGCCGGTAGAGCTCGGGCGACAGATCGTAGTGGCGCTTGACGTTCTCGCGCGACCGCGATGTCGTGTTGATCTGCTGCAGCCGTCTGAAGACGTGGCGCAGCCCTTCCATCGCGCGCGTCCACGCGGCCTCGACGCCGGCGGGCCCCATGTTCTGGTAGGCGATGTGGAGGAACGCGAGAACGTCGCCTTCGATGAAGTCGAGTTCGCCATCCATATAGGCTTCCGGCAGCGAAAGGTTCGGGTCGAGCGCGATGGCGCGTTCGGCGCGGCGCGTTCGCAATACCGCATGGACATGCTCGCCCGTGCCATCGCCGAATCGGTGCTCATTGCCGTCCGGATCGGTTACGGTGAGATTTCCTGTGCGAACCAGCCGCTCGATGACATTGCGAAGTAGAACATTCATGGCCTCTACGCTCCTCTCGGAGAACAGCTACCCTGAAGCGGAGACGCCAACACCGGCTACCACCGCTCGACTCTAATATAATGATGTGGCCTCTTGACCCATTGCATCAAGCAAAAAAATACCCGGGGTGGTGGCCCCGGGCATTGTTCCTGATACGAAAAAGCGCTGTGTCAGACGTTCTGGTCGGCTTCCTCGGCCTCTCCTTCGTCCCCTTCTTCTTCCGCATTGGGGTCGAAGAAGCTGTCGGGGCGCGCGTTGTCGTTGATGTCTTCGCCGTAGATGGCCTCGGCCGAATCGAGCGTCTCGCCGGCGGCCTGGCGCTCCGCCTCGTCGGTCGAGCGGGCGATGTTGAGCGTCACCGTGACCTCCACTTCCGGGTGGAGAACGATCTGCACATTGGTCAGGCCGATGGCCTTGATCGGGTGGTTGAGCTCGACCTGGTTGCGGCCGACCGAGAAGCCTTCCTCGGTCAGGATCTCGGAAATGTCGCGGGTCGACACCGAACCGTAGAGCTGGCCGGTTTCGGCGGCCGAGCGAACGGCGATGAAGGTCTTGCCGTCCAGGCGATCGGCGATCGCCTGAGCCTCCGACTTGTGCTCAAGATTGCGGGCCTCGAGCTGCGCGCGCTGGGCTTCGAACTTCTTGTTGTTCGACTCGTTGGCGCGCAGGGCCTTGCCTTTGGGCAGGAGGAAATTGCGCGCATAACCGTCCTTGACCTTGACGGTGTCGCCCATCTGGCCGAGGCGTGCGATGCGTTCGAGAAGGATGACTTCCATGATTCTGTCCTTTCTGGCCGCGTGCGGCTTCAAATTGCGGACAGGCCCGGAAGCGAGATGGCGATAGCCTAATGCGCTGTCCTGCCTGTCGCGGCAGTTAGAGCGGTCGGACCGCCCAACTCGGGATTTGCTTCAACTCCGCCACGCCCGTCGCGACGGAGCGATGCGGGCGACATGCGCCCGCATCGCAACTCTTGCTCTTACTTCACCACGTAGGGCAGCAAGCCAAGGAAACGGGCGCGCTTGATCGCCTTGGCGAGTTCGCGCTGCTTCTTCTGGCTGACGGCCGTGATGCGCGACGGCACGATCTTGCCGCGCTCGGAGATATAGCGCTGCAGCAGACGCACGTCCTTGTAGTCGATCTTCGGAGCGTTGGCGCCGGAGAACGGGCAGGTCTTGCGGCGGCGATGAAACGGACGCCGCGTCGGGATCTGGTTGATGTCGACCATTACTGTGCACTCCCTTCAGATTCGCGCGGCCGGCGCGGGCCACGGTCGCCGAAACGCGACTGGCGGTCGCCGCGATCGTCGCGGTCGCGCTTTTGCAGCATGACCGACGGGCCTTCCTCATGTGCGTCGACGCGGATCGTCATGAAGCGCAGCACGTCTTCCGACAGGCCCATCTGACGTTCCATCTCGCTGATCGCCGCGGCCGGGGCCGTCAGATCCATCAGCGTGTAGTAGGCCTTGCGGTTCTTCTTGATGCGGTAGGTGAGGGACTTCAGTCCCCAGTTCTCCACCCGGCCGACGGAGCCGCCATTCGCTTCGATAACGCCCTTGTACTGTTCAACGAGCGCTTCGATCTGCTGTGACGAGAGGTCCTGCCGAGCAAGGAACACATGTTCATAGAGAGCCATAGTTCTTTGCCTTTCTTCAAATATATCCACCGGTACCCGACGGCTAAGCCTCTGCGACTTGTCTTTTTCCCGTATGCGACGGGGCGAAGAAAGGCGCGTGTTCGAGACGGTCGAGAGCGGAGACACGGGAGGCGGAAGGCTCATTTTGCCTTCACAGATGCGTGGCTTCCTGATGAAAACCGCGCACTGCCCTCCGTTCAGCCCCCAGTCGGACCGGTAGAGTGAGCGCGCTTATACGGGTTTTTCCGTCTTTTGCAAGCGTATTGGGGGAAGACGATCGAGCCGGCTCAGGCCGGGGCGATATAGAGATAAACGGTGTAGCCTGCATAGACGGCGAGCATGATTGCGGCACCGAAGCGGCCGAACCGATTGCGCGTGACCAGCATGCCGGCGAAGACGATGCTGATTGCCAGCATGAAGGGGATGTCGAACCACAAGAAGCGTTCGGCGATCGGCAACGGCTTGATGAGCGCGGTCACGCCGAGAATGCTCAACACGTTGAAGATGTTCGAGCCGACGACATTGCCCAGTGCCACGGCCGCCTGGCCGCGCCAGGCCGCCACCACGGACGTGGTCAGTTCCGGCAGGCTCGTGCCGACGGCAACGATGGTGAGCCCGATGACGGCTTCCGATATGCCGAAAATGCGCGCGATTGCCACGGCGCCGTCGATGAGCCAGTTCGCACCGGCAAAAAGCAGCACGAACCCGCCCAGGATCAGCCCGATCGACAATGCAATAGAGGTGTCCTGGTCGGGCGTTTCGCTGGATGCGTTCTCCCTATGCTCCTTCATGGCCACGCGCGAGGCGCGGTAGTGAGCGTAGAGATAGATGCCGAGCAGAACCAGAAAGCCGGCCCCGGTCCATCGCGGAAGCACGCCGCAGGCAGCCACGACAAACAGCAGGACCGAGGCGCCAAGCATCACGCGCACGTCGCGGCGCACTGAACGATCCCAACCCGACAAAGGCATGACAAGCGCGGCGCAGCCTACGATCAGGAGGATGTTGGCGATGTTCGAGCCGACGACATTGCCCAGCGCGATCTCCGGACTTCCCTTGAAGGCCGCCTCCACCGAAACCAGCATCTCGGGCATCGACGTGCCGAAGCCGACGATGGTCAACCCGATGACGAGTTCGGACACGCCCAGCCGCCGGGCCGTCGACACCGCACCGCGCACCAGCAACTCGCCGCCCGCGAACAGCAGCGCGAGACCGACGGCAACCAGCATGGCATTGGCGAAAAGGCTCATCGAACGTCCATCATGCAAAAGGTGGCAGGCAATCCCCGGTAGCCGTTTGCCGGGGTGGCGACAAGATGGGTTCGCGCGCGTCGGGCGGCAAGATCACCCAGCGGCAGGTTGCGAACATTTGTTCGATATTCAGTTCAGGAATTATGCATAAGCGATTAAAATAAAATAACTTCATGAATATCAACGTGCGCGTTTCGGGCCGCGCTTGCCATTGCTGGATCAGTATTTTCTTTTTTACCTGCGGCCGCCGATCAGGCAAGAGTCGCATCGAAACGAGGGGACAGACAGAGGAGAACCCGTATGCCGGTCATCAACAGGATTGCCGAATTCCATCGCGATGTGACCGAATGGCGCCGCGACATCCACGCCCATCCCGAACTCTTGTTCGACGTTCACCGCACGGCCGCGCTGGTCGCCGAAAAGCTCAAGGAATTCGGCGTCGACGAGGTCGTCACGGGTATCGGCAAGACCGGGGTAGTCGGCGTGATCAAGGGACGCAAGAGCGGCAGCGGCAAGACGATCGGGCTGCGCGCCGACATGGACGCGCTGCCGATTCGGGAGATCCGCGACCACCCGTACAAATCGAAGACCGACGGCGTCATGCACGCCTGCGGCCATGACGGTCACACCGCGATGCTGCTCGGCGCGGCGCGTTATCTCGCCGAAACGCGCAATTTCGACGGCACGGCGGTCGTCATCTTCCAGCCGGCGGAGGAGGGCGGCGGCGGCGGCCGCGAGATGGTGAAGGAGGGCATGATGGAGCGCTTCGGCATCGACGAGGTCTACGGGATGCACAACTCCCCGGGTATCCCCGTCGGCCAGTTCGCCCTGCGCAGTGGTCCCACGATGGCGGCTGCCGACACCTTCGCCATCGACATCGAGGGCCTGGGCGGCCACGCGGCCCGCCCGCAGCGCTGCATCGACACGACGCTGGTCGGCGCGCACATCATGACGGCGCTGCAGACGGTCGTCTCGCGCAATATCGACCCCGTCGAGTCGGCGGTCGTTTCGGTGACGACCTTTCAGGCCGGCGACACGTTCAATGTCATTCCGCAGACGGCGCGGCTGACCGGCACGGCCCGCACCCTGTCGGCGGACGCGCGCGACCTTCTGGAGGAGCGCATGGGCGAGATCGTGCGTCACACCGCCGCCGCCTTCGGGGCCAAGGCGACGCTGGATTATCAGCGGCTCTATCCGGTCCTGTCCAACCATGCCCTGCAGGTCGAGTTCGCCGGTAGCGTGGCGGCCCAGATCGTCGGCGACAATGTCGATATGGAGATGCCGCCGGTCATGGGCGGCGAGGATTTCGCCTTCATGCTCGAAGCGCGGCCCGGCGCCTTCATCAATATCGGCCAGGGCGATACGGCCTACCTCCACCACCCGGAATATGATTTCAACGACGAGATCATTCCGATCGGCTGTTCCTACTGGGCCAGGCTTGTCGAGACGGCGATGCCGGCAGGCTGAGCGAAGCCGCTCCCGGGGCGGCCGGTTCAGGCTGCCCTGGTAATCGTGAAATCGACATGCACGGCGTCGTAGGGAAAGACAATCTTTCCGTCCTGGGTGCGATCGAGGACGCCCGCATTGAGGAGGGCGTGAACGTCGCCGTGCACGGCCTTGACGTCGCGCCCGACACGCCGCGCCGCCTCGCGGATCGACATCGGTCCCTGTCCGGTCATGGCCTTGATGATCGCCCAGCGTTTGGGGGTGAGGACACTCCACATCAGATCGATGGTTGCAAAAGAGATGTGAGCGCCTTGTGGCTCCCCGCGAAACGCCGCAAGAGCACGCCTGTTTACATCATCGCGCGTAGCGACAGAAAAGGTCACCGTCTTCATGTCGCACTCCATTCATCAACGTCCGCCCAGAAATCGTCGAGCAATTGTTCCGGTCCCTTGAACCAGTACCGTACTTCGGCGGCGCCGATGTGCTTGTGATCTCCCTTGCCGGCTTCATTGTCGTATCGAAGGACGCATTCATCCGCCACGACATAGGCAAGCGAGTATTTATAGTTGTGGTTCGATCCGCGCACAGGTGTCGGAACTCGCCAGATGCGCAATTCGGCGAAGCTGCTTTCCGGCAGTTCGTGACGTTCAAGGAGAACCAGCTCCGCCTTCATGTTGGAGATACTACCAACAGGCAATAGTGTTGTAAATGACTCCATCAGGCGGTCCGGGGACCCGTCCACCCTTGACTCTTCTGCCCGCATTGGCGCACAGCGCTTGGCAAAATTCGCCCGCGCATCAATGCCGGCGGGCAATAATTCGGCAGGAGACGCACGGTGAGCATCGCATTCACTTTTCCGGGGCAGGGCAGCCAGTCGGTCGGCATGGGCAAGGAGCTTGCCGAGGCCTTTCCCGAGGCGCGCGCCGTGTTCGAGGAGGTCGACGAGGCGCTCGGCGAGAAACTGTCGAAAACGATGTGGGAAGGGCCCGAGGAAACGCTCACCCTGACCGCCAATGCACAGCCGGCCTTGATGGCCGTCTCGATCGCGGCATTGCGTTCACTCGAGGCGCGCGGTTTCGTGCTGCAGGACAAGGTTGCCTATGTCGCCGGCCATTCGCTGGGCGAATATTCCGCGCTGTGCGCCGCCGGCGTCTTCTCGCTTGCCGATACCGCCCGGCTCTTGCGCATCCGCGGCAATGCCATGCAGGTGGCCGTGCCGCCCGGCGAGGGTGCGATGGCGGCGATCATCGGCCTTGACCAGGACCAGGTGGAGGCGGCCTGCGCCGAAGCCGCGCGGGGCACGGTCTGCCAGATCGCCAATGACAATGGCGGTGGCCAGCTTGTCATTTCGGGCGCCAAGCCGGCCGTCGAGCATGCCGCGCGCATATGCACGGGAAAAGGCGCCAAGCGCGCCATGATGCTTCCTGTCTCGGCGCCATTTCATTCCGCGCTGATGGCGCCGGCCGCCGAGGCCATGCGCGAGGCGCTTGCCGCGGCGCAAAAGAATGCGCCATCGGTGCCGCTCGTGGCCAATGTGACGGTCGAGCCGATTGCCGATTCCGACGAGATCGCGGCGCGCCTGGTCGAGCAGGTGACGGGCCGCGTGCGCTGGCGCGAGACCGTCGAATGGTTTGCGGCAAACGGCGTGACCGCGCTCTACGAGGTCGGGGCGGGCAAGGTGCTGTGCGGCCTGGCGCGCCGCATCAACCGCGACCTTGCAACCGCCGCCGTTGGGACGCCGAGCGATGTCGATGCCGCTCTGGCGGCGCTCGGGTAAGTCTTCCATTCAACTCACGGGAAACACGACCATGTTCGATCTGACTGGCCGTAAGGCACTCATCACCGGCGCTTCCGGCGGCATCGGAGAGGCGATCGCCCGCACGCTCCATGCCCAGGGCGCCATCGTCGGCCTGCACGGGACGCGGCGGGAAAAGCTTGACGCGCTGGCCTCCGAGCTCGGAGAGCGCGCGAAGGTGTTTCCGGCCGATCTCTCGGATCGCGCGGCCGTGAAGGAACTCGGCCAGAAGGCCGAGGCTGAGCTCGAGGGCGTCGATATCCTGGTCAACAATGCCGGCATCACCCGTGACGGCCTGTTCGTGCGTATGTCGGACGATGACTGGGATGCCGTTCTCGAAGTCAATCTGGGCGCCGTCTTCCGCCTGACGCGGGAATTGACCCATCCGATGATGCGCCGCCGCTTCGGCCGCATCGTCAACATCACCTCGGTGGTTGGCGTGACCGGCAATCCGGGCCAGGCCAACTATTGTGCCTCGAAGGCCGGGCTGATCGGCTTTTCCAAATCTCTGGCACAGGAGATCGCCTCGCGCAGCGTGACCGTCAACTGCGTGGCGCCGGGCTTCATCGAGTCGGCGATGACGGAGAAGCTCAACGAGAAGCAGACGGAGGCGATCATGGGAGCCATTCCGATGAAGCGCATGGGAACCGGCGACGAGGTCGCGTCCGCCGTCACCTGGCTGGCCACCAACGAGGCGTCCTACGTCACCGGGCAGACAATCCACGTCAATGGCGGCATGGCGATGATTTAGGAGCTGTCGGGGCGCGCGATTTGCGCTTTGCGGCCAGGATGTTTCATGCTATGCGGCGCGCCGACCGGCAAAGTGGCGACCATCGGTCGCGTCAATCCCGGCTTCGCTTGGAATATCCGCTATATGAATATCAACATGAAATGCCTGCGGGGCCGTGATCTTTCAGCTTGATTAGCGGGCATGGTGCCGTTAACGAGAACGCAACTGAATCGAAGTCGAGGAATTTCTAATGAGCGATACTGCAGAGCGCGTTAAAAAGATCGTGGTTGAGCATCTTGGCGTTGAAGCAGACAAAGTCACCGAATCTGCAAGCTTCATCGACGACCTCGGCGCAGACAGCCTTGATACGGTCGAGCTGGTCATGGCCTTTGAAGAAGAGTTCGGCGTCGAGATCCCCGACGACGCGGCCGAGACGATCCTGACGGTGGGTGACGCCGTCAAGTTCATCGAGAAGGCGACGGCCTGAGGGGTCGGCGCATTCGCGCCGACATCACTAGGGCCGGAGAGCCGAATGAGACGTGTCGTCGTCACGGGGTTGGGGCTCGTTTCACCTCTCGGGGTGGGTGTCGAGCACGTGTGGAAGCGGCTTCTTTCGGGCGCCAGCGGCGCCCGACGGGTCGAGACATTCGACGTTGGGGACCTTTCCTGCAAGATCGCCAATGTCATTCCACGCGGCGACGGGGCGGACGGGACGTTCAATCCCGATCTTGTGCTGGAGCCCAAAGAGCAGCGCAAGGTCGGCGAATACATCATCTACGGCATTGCCGCTGCCGACGAGGCGCTGAAGGATGCCGGCTGGGCTCCGACCTCGGCCGACGACCAGAACGCGACCGGAGTCATGATCGGGTCGGGCATCGGCGGCATCGAGGGCATCGCCGACAATGCGCTCATCCTGCATGAGCGCGGGCCGAGGCGCATCAGCCCGTTCTTCATCCCCGGCAATATCATCAATCTCGTGTCCGGCCAGGTTTCGATCCGCCATAAGCTCAAGGGGCCGAACCATGCGGTCGTTACGGCATGCTCGACGGGTGCCCATGCGATCGGAGACGCGGCGCGTCTGATCATGTTCGGTGATGCCGACGTGATGGTGGCCGGCGGCGCGGAATCGCCGATCAATCGGCTTTCCCTGGCCGGTTTCGCCGCCTGCAAGGCTCTGACGACGCACTACAATGACACGCCGGAAAAGGCATCCAGGCCTTATGACCGCGATCGCGACGGCTTCGTCATGGGCGAAGGCGCCGGGGTGGTCGTGCTCGAGGAACTCGAGCATGCCAAGGCACGGGGCGCCAAGATCTATGGCGAGGTGGTCGGCTACGGGCTGTCCGGAGACGCCTATCACATCACGGCTCCTGCCGAGGATGGCGACGGCGCGTACCGCTGCATGAGCGCGGCGCTCAAGCGCGCCGGCCTGTCCGCCTCCGACGTCGACTACATCAACGCCCACGGCACCTCGACAATGGCCGATACGATCGAACTCGGCGCGGTCGAGCGTCTTGTCGGCAATGCGGCGTCGACGATTTCGATGTCGTCGACGAAGTCGTCGATCGGCCACCTCTTGGGTGCGGCCGGCGCGGCCGAAGCGATCTTTTCGATCCTGGCGATTCGGGACAATGTCGCGCCGGCGACGCTCAATCTCGACAATCCGTCGGCCGAAACCGCCATCGATCTCGTGCCTCACACGCCACGGGAGCGTCAGATCGACGTGGCGCTCTCCAATTCCTTCGGATTCGGCGGCACGAATGCGTCGTTGGTCTTCAGCGCCTACAACGGATGATTGGCCGTTCGGCCATCAATTTTGCCATATTCCTTGCATCTGTTCGCCACAGCATTGCCGTGAGCGACTCGCGGGGTCGTCTGTGATCAGCAAGATGCCGGAAGCCGGATGCGCATGGTGCGCGGAAGGCTGCCATGCGCATCGCGCCGATTGCGAGGGAGTTTTATAGTCAAGAATGAACGACAAGCCGGATAATCAGGAAAATCAGGAGACAGTGTTCGAGGCACAGGGCGCGTCGCGGCCAATCGTGCCGAAATCGGCGAGCGAGGCCCTGAAACCCGAAAAGGGAACCGAACCGCCCAAGCGGTCGAAGGCGTCCCGCAATCAGTTCGTGGTCTTCCTGAACTTCATGATGTCACTCGTCGTGCTTGTCGTGCTCGGCGCCGGACTGGCGATCTGGCTCGGCAAGCGCGCCTTCGATGAGCCCGGACCGGCGGCCACCAACACCACGGTCATGATCCGCCCCAGCACGGGCGTCGGGGAAATCGCCACGATCCTGGAGCGCAACGGCGCCATCAGCGATTCGCGGATTTTCCGCCTCGGCGTTCGGGCGTATGGCGCCGACGGCGATCTCAAGGCGGGCGAATACGAGATCAAGGCACGCTCCTCCATGCACGAGATCATGGAACTTCTCAAAAGCGGCAAATCGGTCCTCTATTCGCTGACGATCCCGGAAGGCCTCACCGTCGAACAGGCGTTCAAGCGTGTCGCCGAGCATGGGGTCCTTGTGGGCGACATGCCAAGTGAACTGCCGCCGGAAGGCAGCCTGTTCGCCGACACGCAGCGTTTTCAGCGCGGCACGTCGCGCGAGGAAATCATCGACAAGATGATCGCCGACCAGCAACGCATGGTCGAAGAAATATGGGAACGCCGTTCCGAGGACCTTCCCGTCAAGGACATCAATGAATTCGTGACCTTGGCGTCGATCGTCGAGAAGGAGACGGCGCGCGCGGACGAGCGCTCCCGTGTTGCCGCGGTCTTCATCAACCGTCTCGAGCGCGGTATGCGATTGCAGTCCGATCCGACGATCATCTATGGACTGTTCGGCGGCAAGGGAAAGCCGTCCGAGCGTCCGATCTACCGATCCGACATTGACAAGCCGACGCCTTACAACACCTATGTGATCGACGGTCTGCCGCCGACGCCGATCGCCAATCCGGGCCGTGCCTCGCTGGAGGCGGTGGCCAATCCATCGCGCACGGACGAGCTCTATTTTGTCGCTGACGGCACAGGCGGGCATGTCTTCGCCACGACGCTGGACGAGCACAATCGCAATGTGGCGCGCTGGCGTGAGGTGGAGAAGAACCGTGCCAAGGTCGAAGCGGCCGAGGAAGAGGATGAAGCTGCACCGCCCTCGGAGAACTGAGGTCGGCGGAAAGGGGGACGAGATGGCTGTGCAAAGCATGACGGGCTTTGCCAGGGCGGCCGGCGAGCATGACGGGTCGGCCTTTACCTGGGAGTTGCGCTCGGTCAACGGGCGCGGCCTGGAAGCCCGCGTTCGGCTTCCGCAGGGCTTCGAGCGGCTTGAACTGGCCGCGCGGCAGGCAATCCAGAAGCGTTTTTCGCGCGGCAACGTCCAGGCTAACCTGTCGCATGCGCGCGTCGGTCCGGCCGGCGCGCCAGTCGTCAACGAGGCGTTTCTCAAGCAGGTCGCGGACCTCGCCCGTCACATGCAGGCTGAGTATGGTTGCGCCCCGCCCAGCGCGGACGGTCTTTTGGCCTTGAAGGGCGTTCTGGAAACACCCAACGGCCTGGAGCCGCAGGACGGCCAGGGCGGGTTGGACAAAGCCGTCATGCAGGCGCTCGACAGCGCCCTCGATGCCCTCGAGACGGCACGTTGCAGCGAGGGTACGGCGCTTGCCAAGGTGGTGCTTCAGCAGGTCGAGCGCATCGAGGCCCTGACACAGCGCGTCGAGAAGGATCCTTCGCGCGAGCCAGAGGCCATTCGCGAGCGCCTCGCCGGCCAGATCAAGCTTCTGAGCGATGCTTCGGACCAGTTCGACGAGCAGCGACTGCACATGGAAGCGGTTCTGCTTGCCTCCAAGGCCGACATCCGCGAGGAGATCGACCGGCTGAAGGCGCATGTGGCCGCTGCGCGCTCCATGCTTGACGAAGGCGGAACGATTGGCCGCCGGCTCGATTTTCTCGCACAGGAGTTCGGGCGCGAATCGAATACGCTCTGCGCCAAGTCGAACGCCGCCTCGGTGACCGCGATCGGGCTGGAGCTGAAGGTGGTCGTCGACCAGCTTCGCGAACAGGTGCAGAATCTGGAGTAGGCCGATGGGCGAACCGACACGTAGTGGCGACATTCGCCGGCGCGGATTGATGCTGGTTCTGTCCTCGCCCTCGGGCGCCGGCAAATCCACCATCGCGCGCTCGCTGCTGGACAATGTGGACGGTTTCGAGCTTTCGGTCAGTGTCACCACGCGCCAGCGCCGCGGCAGCGAGATCGAGGGCGTGCACTACCGGTTCAAGTCGCAGCGCGAATTCGAGATCATGCGCGACAATGACGAATTGCTGGAATCGGCGGAAGTCCACGGCAATTTCTACGGCACGCCGCGCGCGCCGGTCGAAAAGGCGCTGGCAGAAGGCCGCGACATGCTGTTCGACATCGACTGGCAGGGGGCCGCCCAGCTGCGCGACAAGATGCGCGGCGACGTCGTTTCCATCTTCATCCTTCCGCCGACCATGAAGGAACTGCTGGGACGGTTGACGCGCCGCGCCGAGGACACGCCAGAGATCATCCAGACGCGGTTGAAGAACGCCCGCCTCGAGATCGAGCAATGGGTCGATTACGACTACATCGTCGTCAATGACGATCTCGACCGGGCCTATTCCAGTGCGCGCGCAATCATCGAGGCCGAGCGACTGCGCCGCGACCGCCGCCCGGGCCTGTACGATTTCGTTGCGGGATTGCTCGGCGAAGAGGCCGGCTGATCATCCGCCCGCAGTGCCGGAAGGGGGACGATGTTCAACGATCTGAACGACATCGTCCCTGGCGATGTCCGGATAGTGCTCGCTGCATGAGTGTCTGATCTTCTGTTTTCGCGCCTGCTCAGCCGGTGCCGTGGACCACGCCCGATCCGTTGTGCCGGATGTGATTGAACTGGCCGTAGCTGTCGTCGAGGTCCAGCCTGATTGCTCCCCTCGCCTTGGTGGAGGCGCTGCCGATCTCGGCGATCTCGAACTCGATCCCGGCCGGAATATCGATGCGAACCCGGTGCTCGTCCCCGGTTGCCGGGCTGATGATCGGACGGCCGGTCGATTCCAGCATGTCGCTGATCGTCACATGCGCCTTGCGGGCCTCGATGTCGACATCGAAGGTGAACGGCTTCGTCAGTGGATCGTGGATGGTGCTCGACATGGCATGGAAAACCCACCAATGGGTGGCGGCGGCTTCGGTCTCGCCGCCATAGAGCACTGTGGCCAGCGCATCGCGTTGCTCCTCGCTTGCGCGCTCGTCGATGATGACTTGCATCTCGCCGTTGCCCTCGAAGATGGCGCCCGGCCAAGCATAAAACAGCGCGTAACATAGCCCGGCGAGATCGACCATGCCGAAATGACCGCGATCGATCCTGGCGACCTCGAAGCCGCGGCAGTTGTCCTGTGTCGGCCGCATTTCGAATTGACAGGGGCAGTTGTAGTCGCAATTGCAATTGCCGAAGGCCGTCGCCTCGATATACCAGTCCGTGGCCATGGTCGCCTCCGATTGGCGTGGATAGCCCCCGTGGCCCGTGATCTTAGCAAAGGCCGCAAATCGAGCCAATCAGGCCGGACCCTACACTTTCGATGATCCCGTCCAACAAAAGTCCCGGTTGCTCGATGGGATTTCTCTTGCCCATGTCGGCGTGCGGTGAACTCGAACGTCCTCGGCCGGTAGGAGCAACTCGTATCACAACTGGAGATGGACAATGAGGAAGGTGAAAGTAGGCGCATTCGTCAGCCTGGACGGGATCATGCAGGCGCCGGGTGGTCCCGAGGAGGACCCGGTCGGAGGCTTTGAATATGGAGGCTGGGCCACGACCTATTTCGACGAGGAGATGGGAAAGGCCGTGGACGAATTGTTCGCCGAACCTTTCGATCTTCTGCTGGGGCGCAAAACCTACGACATTTTCGCCGCTCATTGGCCCTATGTCGAAGCCGATGATCCGATCGGCTCGCTCTTCAACCGCATCACCAAATATGTGGCGACGCGCAATCCGGACCTGCAGCTTGGCTGGCAGAAGAGCCGGTCTATCGGTCCCGACGCGGCGGCTGCGGTAAGGGCGTTGAAGGCTGAAGACGGGCCCGTGCTCCTGACCCAGGGCTCGACCGACTTTCTCAAGACGCTGTTGGCCGAGGATTTGGTGGACGAGATGTTCATCGCGGTCTTTCCCCTCGTTCTGGGCAAGGGCAAGAGGCTCTTTGGAGATGGCACCGCGCCCGGCGCGTTGAAGCTCACCAGTTCGAAGGTTTCGGGTTCGGGCATCACGATCAACCGGTATGTCCGCGACGGCGCCGTTTCCACGGGCTCGTTTGCCATGGAGCACCCCACGGAAGCCGAATTGGAACGTCGGCGCAATCTGGCCTGACGCGTCTCAGATCGCGTTGGCCAACGCCACGAATTCGGCGACCGAGAGCGTTTCGGCCCGCCGGGTGGCCTCGATCCCGGTGCGCGCCAGAAGCGCCTCGCCGCCCAGCGCCTTGAGGCTCTGACGCAGCATCTTGCGGCGCTGGCCAAAGGCGGCCTGGGTGACGCGCCCGAGCTTTGCCGCGTCCGCCGGCAAGGGCTCGGCGCGGGGCACGATGTGCACCACGGAAGACGTGACTTTGGGCGGAGGCGAGAAGGCCTGCGGCGGCACGTCGAAGGCGATGCGCGCCTGCGTGCGCCAGCCGGCAAGCACGCCGAGCCGGCCATAGGCGCGGCTTGCGGGCGCCGCCACGATGCGTTCGGCCACCTCGCGTTGGAACATCAGCGTCATCGAGCCGTAAAAGGGCGGCCAGTCTTTCGGCGTCAGCCAGCGGATCAGGAGTTCGGTGCCGATATTGTAGGGCAGGTTGGCCACGATGCGTATATCGGAGGCGCCGGCGGCCAGCTTGGCAAAATCGGTCTCCAGTGCATCGTCGCTGACGATTTCGAGCTTTCCGGGATAATGCGCGGCGATTTCCGCCAGGGCCGCGAGGCAGCGTTCGTCGCGCTCGATGGCGATGACGCGTTGCGCGCCTTCCATCAGCAGGGCGCGCGTCAGCCCGCCGGGGCCGGGACCGACCTCGATTACCGTCGCGCCCGACAGGTCCCCGGCAGCACGGGCGATCTTCGCAGTCAGATTGAGGTCGAGCAGAAAGTTCTGCCCCAATGATTTCTTGGCCGCGATCGCGTGGCGTTCGATGACTTCGCGCAGCGGCGGCAGGCCGTCGGCGCTCATGCAGGCGATCCGGCGTTGTCGGCAAGTTTGCGCGCCAGCCCGATCGCTGCGACCAGGCTGTCGGCTCGCGCCACGCCCTGGCCGGCAATGCCGAACGCCGTGCCGTGGTCGGGGGAGGTGCGGATGAAGGGCAGGCCGAGCGTGACGTTCACCGTCTCGTCGAAGGCGAGCGCCTTGGCCGGAATGAGCGCCTGGTCGTGGTACATGCAGATCGCGGCATCATAGGTCGCCCGCGCGCGGGCATGAAACATGGTGTCGGCGGGCAGGGGGCCGAAGGCGTCTATGCCTTCGGCGCGCAGGGTCTCGATCGCCGGTGCGATGATCTGCGCGTCCTCGCTGCCCATTGCACCGTCCTCGCCGGCATGCGGGTTGAGCCCGGCAACGGCGAGGCGCGGCCCGGCAATGCCGAAGCGCTGCTCGAGGTCGTGCGCGACGATCCGGCAGACGGCAAGGATGTCATCGGTAGTCAAAACTGCGGGGACATGCGCAAGGGGGATGTGGATGGTGACGGGTACGGCGCGCAGGTCCGGCCCGGCCAGCATCATTACCGGTCGAGCGGGCTCGCCTGAATGCTGCTGCGCCAGATGAGCCAGATACTCGGTATGGCCGGGAAAGCCGAAGCCGGCATCATAAAGCGGCTTCTTGGCGATCGGAGCGGTGACGAGTGCGGCGGCACGGTCGTGCATGACGTCATCGACCGCGCGATCGATCGCTTCGATGATGCCTGGCGCATTGGCCGTGTCCGGCTGGCCGGGCGTGTCGACGAAGGCGGCGTCGATCGGAGCGACGGGCAGGGCGCTGGCGAAACGTGCAGTCGCTTCATGCGGCTCGCAGCGATCAATCGGCACCTCTAATCCCAGTCGCGCGGCCCGGGCTTTCAGCAACTGCGGGTCGGTGCGTACATAAAAGGGCGGGATGAACGCCTCATGCCTTGAAAGCCACGCTTTCAAGATGATCTCGGGGCCGATACCCGAAGGATCCCCGGACGATAGGACGAGCGGTATCAACGCTTCACGACAACGGCCTTTTCGCGCAGCTCCTCGACATATTTCTTGCTCAGTTCTTCGGCCTTCGCGTCCTGCTGCCCTTCGGTTGAAAACACCATCTGCGCCACACGGTCATCCGACACCTCGCGGGCGCTGCAGATGCCGATGAATTCCACCCCGCGTTCGGTGTCGCGCACCTTTGTGGCCGCACCCTGCCGGGTTGCCTTGATGGCATCCGCCCAGTCCGGCGGCAGGGCCGGCTCGAGCACCCGCCCGAGATCGCGCACGGTCACGTCAATCAGCCCCTTGGCGAACTGGCGCGTGTTGTCGCAGCCGTTGAAGCGCAAGCGCATGGCTTCCGCCTCGCGTCGGCGCTTGCCGAGCAGGCTGCTGCGTTGGCTGGACGGCACAACGAAAATGACCTGCTGCAGCATGTATTCGGTCGCCGTTGGTTTGTCGCCGCCCTGTTGCAGCATGCGTTGCACGGCGTCCTGTTCGGACATGCGCGTCTCGGCCCGGTAGCGCGCGCGCAACACCTGGTTCCACCCCATCTGGACGCGGATATACTCCTTGAAATGTCCTTTGGTGACGCCGCTTTGCGCCAGCGCCTGGTCGAGCTGGGAGGTGGACATCTTGTTGCCGGAGGCAAAACGTCCATAGGCGTCGTCGACCGCCTGCTCCGGTATGGTGATGTTCAACCGGTTCATTTCGGCGGCCTGCAGCGTCTGTTCGATCATCGCCTGGGAGGCGTCGCCCTTGCGGCGCTGCAGGCGCAGGAAGGCCTGCCGACGGGCGATGTCATAGCTCGTGACCGGAATATTGTCGACGATATACTTGATCTCGCTTGCATGGCTGGGCGCAGCAAATTGCGCGGCCGCTGCCGTCATCGCGAAGATCAGGAATACCCGGACGGCCAGACGCCGTCCCATGGAAGTATTCATTGCGGGAACCCCCGTTCGTTCCATCCTGTCAAATAGCCGACTTTAGTCCATGGGACCATCATACGGCGAAACCATGACGTCAAATTCGCAGCTTCTAGTGCAATTCCAGCAGAAGTGGAACCGCTTCTCCGTGCCAAAGCAATGGTCTTGGATCGTCATCCGATTTTGTGGGACTGTAAGCCAATCTAACGCGAGAACTGGCCGGTCCCGGTGCCGAAATCGCCGATCGTGCGCAGCGATATGTTGAAACCGATCGACGTCGATTCTTCCTTGGTGACTGTCGTTACCGTGCGCTGGAAAATCATTGCATAGGTAAAGCATTCGTCGTCATAGGCAAAGCCGATCGAGCTGCGCGACAGCGTCTCAGAGACCAGATCATATGTCGCCGATCCATAGGCCCGCCAGTTTTCGTTGAACTGCAAGGCCAGCCGGCCGCCGAACTCCCGTCGGTCACCCTCGATGTTGCGAGAAGGATCGTCTTCAAATCCGTAGAGGGGCTGCTGCTGAATATAGGCGTAGGTCGCGCCTATCCGGACCCTGTCGAAATCCAGGTCCGCGGCAACCTCGCCCCGGCGCATCTCGAAAGTCTCTTCGTCGAAGCGTCCGCCCAACGACATTGTCAGCAGGTCGGGCGTGGTAAAACCGACCATGCCGACGAAATCGGAGACATCTGTCTCCAGTCCCGAGTAGGCGCCGACACTGACGAGGTCTGGCGAGGCAAAGGGATTATCTCCCGCCAGATGGTAGGATTGGCCGAACAGGGCGTTGAGCGTCCAGCCATTGGCGAAGCTGCCCGAATAGCGCAGGCCGAGATTGGCCCGGGTGCCGCCTTCGATGCGGTCGTAGCCGGAGAATTTGTCGCGATCGAACAGCGTCGTCGCATCGAAGACCAGGCTTTGCGCGTCCTCGTTCGGAATGCCGAGCGACGACCCATAGGGTGCGTTCGGCCGCACGAAGATCTGTGCCACGGGCTCCAGCACATGCGAGGCGCTGGAGGTCGAGAACAGGATCGGCCAGCGGGCTTCGAGGCCGGCCGTTGCCATTGCGCGATAATAGGCCGAGCGGATGTCGGCGCTAACGTCGCCATAGGCGTCGCCGTTATAGGAATAGTCGGCGCCGGTCAGGAAGGTGGACGTCGAGTTGATGGCCGCAACGGAATCGGCCGAGGCGTCGAGGCCGATGGCATCGCCGCGGGCCGCCAGGACGGGCGTCACCATCAGTCCGCCCGGCATGACCATGTTGCGCTTCCATTCGCTCTCCGCCGTCAGCCGCGCCGACGTGCCTGCGATGCCGCGTACTGCCTCCGCCTCGCGAAAGTTCGGAGGTCGCAGCGCATTCACAGGGGCGACATGCAGTTCATCGCGATAGATGACCTGCGAATTGACGTCCAGGGTGAGTTCGCCGCCGGCCACCGGCTCGTCGAAGGTCTTGGAATAGTCGAAGGAGGGCAGCACCCAGGGCTGCTTGTCGTTGAGCGCCGTCGGCCGGTCGGGCAGTGTGCTTGCCTGAATGTCGAACTTGTGAAAGCGCAGGTCGAAATAGTTCCGGCCATTCAGTCCGGTAAGGTAGACCTGGTTGTCGCGGTAGTAGTCGTCGTAACCCGTAATCTCGTAGGTATTGGAGAAGTTCTCGTCCGACTGCACCATGACGTCCCAGCCGAACGTCCACATCGGATTGATCCGGAATTCGCCCTGGCTGCCGATCATGCCGCGATTGGTGACGGTGCTGTCGACTTCGTCAAAGTCGAATTCGTCCGGTGAGAGCTGGTGGATGCCGGCGATCTTGAGCGAATACTGGCCGTTTTCGAAACGTTGGCGCCATTCGGCCTCGCCCAGGAAGCCCTGGCTCGTGTAGCCGGTGCCGGTGACCGTCAGGTCATAGGTCGGCGACAGGGCGAAGTAATAGGGAATGCCGACGCCGAATCCCAGTTCGGAATTGTAAGCGAAGCGCGGAAAGAGGAACCCGGATTTGCGCTTGACCGTCGGGTCGGCGATTTCGAAGGCCGGCAGCCTGGCCAGCGGAAAGCCGAAGAATTCGAACCGGGCCCGCTCAAAGCGAACCGTCTTCGTCTCTCCGTTCCAGATGATCTTCTGCGCCTTGATACGCCACAATTGCGGTTGGTCCGGCTTGTCCTCGCAGGGCTCACAAGCTGTGTAGACGCCATTGTTGAAGGTCGTTCGCACGCCGCCCACCCGCTCGCCGCTCTCGGCGGCGAAATAGGTCTTGTCCACCGTTTCCACGCGCATCGCGTTGACGAAACCGTCGCGAAAATCGTCGGTGACATCGATCTCGTCGGAATAGACGCGCGTGCCTTCGTCGTCGACGAGTTCGACATCTCCGCGCGCGACCAGCCGTCTGGTCCGGCGGTCGTAGATGACGCGCTGTGCAACGAGCCGGTTGCCTCCGTAGTCGATCTGGACGCCGCCGACGGCCGTCACCGTCTGACGGTCATTGTCGTAAACGAGCGTGTCGGCTTCCAGAAGCAGCGGCTCGTCCGACTCCACGCCCGCATCAACAGTGCTGAGGTCCTGGGCCTGAAGCGGCAGGAAAGGGGTCTGTGCGAGCACAAACACGCACGCCAGCGCGGAAACACTGCCAAGCAGCCGCACGCGTGCAGTCCTGTTGCTGCCACCCCTCTCCGAATGCACTCTACCCGTCCTCCTTGTGCAGCAGATATGTTACCCCGAAAAACGTCGCGATAACCACCGGAAACCACGCCGCAATCACCGGCGGGACGATTCCCGTACTGCCGAACGCCTTGACCAGAGTCGAAACGACATAAAGCAGAAAGCCCGCCAGGATGCCACCCAGAATCATATGCCCCGAATCCCCCAGCCGCACGAATCGCATGGAAACCGTTGCGGCTATCAATGTCATTGCCACCAACAGCGGGGGCAATGCAATAAGCGAATGATATTGCATGGAAAAACCATTCGCCGCATAACCGTATGCCTGGGCCGCCTCGATCTTGCGCCCGAGTTCGAAGAACGGCACGGATTCGGGTCTGACGAGGCGTTGCTGGACGTATTCCGGGCGCAGATTTGTCGCCACGCGCTCTTGATCCGACGTTTGCGGCTTGCCGTCGCCTTGACGGGTGACGACGTCGCGCAACACCCAATAGCCGTCGCGCAACACCGCCCGCCGGGCGTCCTGCCGCTCGACGATCTCGCCGTCCGAATCGATGTGGATGAATACGGCATCCGACAGCGTCATGCCGTCATTGAGCACGGCGCGGGCGCCAATGATGGTCTCGCCGTCATCCGTCTTTTGCCGCAGCCAGGGAATCGAATGGGCCGTGATCTCGTTCGAACGGCCCGAGCGCAGGTCGGCCTCCATGACTTCGGCCTGTGAAAAACCATGCGCAGCCAGGGGGTTAAGGAAAATTACGGCAGCTGTGCCGAAGAGGAAGGCACCGATACACACGGGCAATAGGAACTGCCAGGCCGATACCCCGGCCGAGCGCGCAATCACCAGTTCGTATTTGCGGTTGAGCGCGATCAGCGTCGACATGGCCGAGAACAGGGCGATGAAGGGAATGGTCTGCTGAAGGATCATCGGAACCCGCATGGCGGACATGACCAGCCCGAACTCCAGCGAAAAGCCTTCGAGATTGCCGAAACGGCTCGATTGCTCGGTAAAATCGATGATGTAGATGAGGGCGAAGATACCCGCCAGGAACCATCCGGTGATGACGATGTAGCGGCGGAAGAAGTATCGCCCGAGGGTCCATCCGATCATGCCTGGCCACCTTCTTGTGGAATGCGGCGGCGGAAACGCAGCGTGTCCAGTCGTGCCCGAAATCCGGCCGCCATGCCGGCCATGCGGTCGATCCACGATGCCGGCGGTTCCATCGTGCGGTTGGTGGCGATGAAATAGCAGGCGAAGGCCGTGTTGAGCACCGGCACGGCATAGGCGGCGATGGCATACTCGGCCGCCGAATGAATCATGTTGACGGTGAAATAGCCTTCCCAGCGCACCACGATCGCCACCGCGACGGCCGTCACCATCGGATGGATCTGCGCCTGGCGTTGCGAGCGCGGATTGCCCGCTACCGCCAGCGCGATCAGCGCGAAGATGATCGGGTAGGTCCATTCGGTAAAGCGTGTATGCAACTCGGCCGAGAACATCAGCGGCGTGTTCTTGTACATCGGATCATTTGGATCCGGGTCCAGAATATAGGACAGCTCGCGATCTTTCGGATAGAGCGTGATCTCGGAGGAATTGGGCGCGAATTCGGACAGGTCGAAGGCGTAGGAATTGAAATGCACCACCGACACGTCGCCGCCGGGCACTTTGCGGTGCACCTCGCCGTCGGTCATCATGAGCACGTTGCGCGCCCCGTCGCGATGGACGATGCCGTTCTTCGCGTAATAGACGAGGTTTATGTTATTCTGCCGTGAATCGGCAACGAAAATACCGCCGAGCCGGCCATCGGGAAGCCTTTGCGCGACCTGCACGAACAGACCGTCGTCGATCTTGCGGAACGTACCCTCCTGAATGATGGTCGACAACAGGTCGGCATGTGCCGTGGCGACGATCTCACGCATGCGCATGCGCGCCATCGGGTCGAGCGTATTGTCCACGGCGAATGACGTGATGCTCGCGGCGATCCCCAAAATCATCACCGGCAGAATGACGGTGCGCCGGGGGCTGCCGGCGGCGGCGATGACGGCCAGCTCCGAATCCTGGTTCATCGTCGTCAGGGTCTGGGTGATGCCGATCAGCACGGCGAAGGGGATAACCACCGGTATGACGGTGGGCAGCAGCAATGTTGCCAGTTCGAGAAAGGTGGCGGCGGTCTGGCCGCTGTCGGTCACCAGGTTCAGTCGCGCCAGAACCTGCGTCGTCCAGGCCATGCCCAGGGCAGCCGCAAGCGTCGCCAAGGAGATCTTGAGCGCGCGGAGGAATATGTAACGTTCGATCAGCCGCATTGTATGGCTGGTACCGTCCCTTGGGAGTCCATGCAATTCCAGATCCCGGACGGATGCGTATTTTCCCTCCGGACATAATGTCTCGCGCCGCGCCCGATCGCCGCGTGCGTTTCATGTCTTGGGCCCAAAGGTGCGTCAAGCAAGGCTAAAAAATGACGAAGGAACACGGTAAACGCGATGTGAACGGCATCGCACGGGCTGCATATGCTTGCCGAATGGCGGGCGACAATCTAGTTCATGGGGTGACGGCTTGCTGCAAACCTCTGAAACCGGGATTGATTCATGGGACATTCACCATCCATCAGCTTTGCGAAATTTACCGCGCCGAAGACCGGCAACGTCATCGTTCTGGCCGCTGACGGCGGGACGATTTCGGAGCGCGGGCAAGCGGTCGACCCGGCCGGCGTGCTGAAAAAGGCATTTGGCATTGCTGAATTCACCGGCAAGGCGGCCTCCACCGTCGAGGTTCTGGCGCCGCAGGATACCGGCTTCGACCGTCTGGTCGCCATTGGCGCCGGTTCACCCGACAAGCTCGACGAGCAGTTGTGGCTGCGCCTGGGCGGCGTGGCTTATCCGCTTGCCAGCTCCGCCCCGACGGGCACGGTGATCCTCGACCTGCCGGATGACGAGATTGCCTCTGAGATGGCCGCCACTTTCGCGCTCGGCATGGCGCTGCGCGCCTACAGCTTCGACAAGTACAAGACGAAGAAGGGCAAGGAAGACGACAAGGGCGCCAGCGCCAAGGCGAAGAAGGACGCCAGGATCGTCATCCAGTGTGCCGACCCTGCTGCGGCGAAGAAAGAATTTGCCGCCCGCGAGGCGGCGCTCGAAGGGGCGAACCTCGCCCGCGAACTCGTCAACGAGCCGGCCAACATGCTCGGCCCGCTGGAGTTCGCCGACCGGGCCAGGGAGCTTGAAAAGCTCGGTGTCGAGGTCGAGATCCTGGCCGAGAAGGACATGAAGAAGCTCGGCATGGGTGCGTTGCTGGGCGTGGCCCAGGGTTCGCCGCGCGGCGCGCGGCTGGTCGTCATGCAGTGGAAGGGCGGCAAGGCGAAGAAGAAGCCGGTCGCCTTCATCGGCAAGGGCGTCACCTTCGACACCGGCGGCAATTCCATGAAGCCGGTTGCCGGCATGGAGGACATGAAGGGCGACATGGGCGGCGCTGCCGCCGTGACCGGCCTGATGCACACGCTGGCCAAGCGCAAGGCGAAGGTCAACGCGGTCGGCATCATCGGTCTCGTGGAGAATTCGGTCGACGGCGCGTCCCAGCGCCCGGGCGACATCGTCACCTCCATGTCGGGCCAGACGATCGAGGTGATCAACACCGACGCCGAGGGCCGCCTCGTCCTGTGCGATGCGCTGTGGTACTGCAATGACCGCTTCAAGCCGAAATTCATGATCGACCTGGCGACGCTCACCGGCGCCGTCATCGTCGCCCTCGGCCAGAACCACGCGGGGCTTTTTTCCAACGATGACGAGCTGGCCGAGCGGCTGGCGGCGGCCGGTTCCGCCACCGGCGAGAAGCTGTGGCGCCTGCCGCTCGGCGAGGAATACGACAAGCTCCTGGATTCCAAGAATGCCGACATGAAGAATGTCGGCGGCCGCCAAGCCGGCGCCATCACGGCGGCGCAATTCCTGCAGCGCTTCGTCAAGGACGCCGCCTGGGCGCATCTCGACATCGCCGGCACGGCAATGGGATCGCCGGCCACCGACACCAACAAGTCGTGGGGCTCCGGCTTCGGCGTGCGCCTGCTCGACCGGCTGGTCAGCGACCATTACGAGGGCTGAGCCGCCGGGGCGCGCTGCGATGACAGAGGTGCTGTTCTACCACCTGACCGAATCCGCGCTCGAGGACGCGCTGCCGGGGTTGCTCGAAAAATCCCTGGCGCGCGGCTGGCAGGTGGTGGTGCAGACCGGCAGCGAGGAACGGCGCGACGCGCTCGACCAGCATCTATGGACGTGGCGCGACGATTCCTTCATCGCTCACGGCACCGAGCGCGACCCGCATCCCGCCGACCAGCCGGTGCTGCTTGCAACCGACGACGCCAACCCCAACGGCGCGCGCATCCGCTTCCTGGTCGACGGCGCTTCGCCGCCGCCGCTCGAGGGCTACGAGCGCGCCGTCTTCATGTTCGATGGCCACGACGAACACCAACTGAACAATGCGCGCTCCGCCTGGAAGACGGTGAAGGCGGCGGGGCACCAGGCGACATACTGGCAGCAGACGCCCGACCGCCGCTGGGAGCGCAAAGCGTAAGGTCTTCGGCATCTGCCTGCCACGCCGGATGGCAGGCAACGCTCTCAGATCTCGTCGAAATCACCCGAGCGGCCTTTGCCGGAGGCGAAACGCGCCGCCCCGTCCATGCCCTCGGAGTGGTAGGTCTGTGCGCTCTTCCATTCGTTGGCCAGCGCGGCGGCCGGGCCGAGCGACCATTGCGTGAGCGCCGAGGCGCGGTCGGCGCGCATGCATTGCTGCGGGAAGCGGGCGAGATCGCGCGCCAGCTCCAGCGCCGTTTCCAGCGCCTTGCCTTGCGGGCAGAGGCGGTTGGCGAGCCCCATCGACAGGCATTCCTCGGCCTCGACCTGGCGTCCGGTCAGGATCAGGTCCATCGCTCGGCCCTGGCCGACGATGCGCGGCAGGCGCACCGTGCCGCCGTCGATCAGCGGCACGCCCCAGCGCCGGCAATAGACGCCCATATAGGCGCTTTCCTCCATCACGCGCAGGTCGCACCACAGCGCCAGTTCCATGCCGCCGGCGACCGCCGGCCCGGCGATTGCGGCAATCACCGGCTTGGAAAGCATCAGCCTTGTCGGCCCCATCGGGCCCTTGCGCGGCTGGTCGTCGCGCCCGTCGAAGCTCGCGTCGAGATCGTGCTCGGCAAACCAGCCCTCATCGACGCCACCGGCGGCGTGTTTCAGGTCGAAGCCGGCCGAGAAGGCGCCGCCGGCGCCGGTCAGGATGGCGACCTTGCTTGTCTCGTCGCGATCGAAGGCGACGAAGGCGGAGAACAGTTCGGCGGCGGTCTGCGGGTCGACGGCGTTGCGGGCCTCGGCGCGGTCGATGGTGACGATGGTGATGTCGTCCTGCGCCTCGACCCGGATCGTCATTGTGCCGTTCCTTCCTCATATTCGGCCGACAGCGTCAGCCACATGTCCTCGTGGCGCCCGAGCGCGGCGGTGAGTTCGGAGCGTTCCTTGGCCAGCCGCGTCGCCTTATGCGGATCTTTCTCGTAAAGCGCCGGATTTGCAAGCTCGTCCTCGATGCCGTCGATGCGCTTGCGGGTGCGCTCGATCAGACCCTCGGTCGCCCGGATCTGCTTGGCGACCGGTTCCATCGCCGCCCGCCGCGCGGCCGCCTCGCGCCGCTTTTCGGCTTTCGACGCCTTGTCCGCCTCGCGCCTTTCGCGCCGATCGGCCGCCCCGCCGGTGACAAGCTGGCGGTAGTCGGCGAGGTCGCCCTCATAAGGCGCCACGCCGCCGTCCCTGACCAGCCACAGCCGATCGGCCGTCGCCTCCAAAAGGTGCCGGTCGTGCGAGATCAGGATGACGGCGCCGGGAAATTCGTTCAGCGCATGGATCAGGGATTCGCGGCTGTCGATGTCGAGATGGTTGGTCGGCTCGTCGAGGATGAACAGGTTCGGTCCCTCGAAGGCGGCAAGCCCCATCAACAGCCGCGCCTTCTCGCCGCCGGAAAGATCCTTGGCCGGCGTGGCCATCTTTTCCGTCGAAAGCCCCATTTGGGCAACGCGCGAGCGCACCTTGGCCTCCGGCGCCTCGGGCATCAGGCGGCGGACATGCTCGACCGGGTTTTCCTCCGGTCGCAAATCATCGAGCTGGTGCTGGGCGAACATCGCCACTTTCAATTGCGGGGCGAGCGTGATCGATCCGCTCTCCAGCTCGAGCCGCCCGGCGATCAGCTTGGCGAAGGTCGACTTGCCATTGCCGTTGGCGCCCAGAAGCGCGATGCGGTCGTCGGCGTCGATGCGCAGGTCGAGGTTGCGCAACACCGGCTTGCCGGATTCGTACCCCACCGTGCCGCGCTCGATGGCGACGATCGGCGACGCGACCGCCTTGACCGGTTCGGGAAAGGAGAACGGGCGCACGGTCTGGTTGACCATCGCGGCGATCGGCTGCAGCTTCTCCAGCGCCTTCAGCCGCGACTGCGCCTGGCGCGCCTTCGACGCCTTGGCGCGGAAGCGCTCGACGAAGGATTCCATATGCTTGCGCTGGGCTTCCCGCTTGACGCGCGATTTCTCCTGCAGTTCCAGTTGCTCGGCGCGCTGGCGCTCGAACTGGTCGTAGCCGCCGCGCCAGAAGGTGAGCTTGCGCTGGTCGAGATGAACGATCGAGTTGACGGCGCGGTTCAGCAGGTCGCGGTCATGGCTGATCAGAAGCACGGTATGCGGATAGCGCGCGACATAGCTTTCCAGCCACAAGGTGCCTTCCAGGTCGAGATAGTTGGTCGGCTCGTCGAGCAGCAGCAGGTCGGGCTCGGCAAACAGCACCGCCGCCAGCGCCACGCGCATGCGCCAGCCGCCGGAAAAGGACGATGCCGGCCGCTTCTGTGCCGCCTCGTCGAAGCCGAGGCCGGCCAGGATGGTGGCCGCGCGCGCTTCGGCCGAATGGGCGTCGATGTCGACAAGGCGGGTGTGGATCTCGGCGATGCGGTGCGGGTCCGTCGCCGTCTTTTCCTCCGCCAGAAGTGCTGCGCGCTCGGCATCGGCCTTGAGCACGATGTCGATCAGCGGTTCCTCGGTCCCCGGCGCTTCCTGGGCGACCTGGCCGATGCGGGTGTTCTTGGGCAAGTGGATCGAGCCGGTCTCGACCGGCAATTCGCCGGTGATGGCGCGAAACAGCGTCGTCTTGCCGGTGCCGTTGCGGCCGACAAGGCCGGCCTTGGAACCGGCCGGCAGCGACAGCGAGGCGTGATCGAGCAGGAGCCTGCCGGCGACGCGCAGCGAAAGATCGTTGATGGTAATCATGGAGGCGGGTTTTGACGGAGCAGGGCGGGCTTGGCAAGAGGCGAGATTTTGCGCAAAGCCGGATCGTGCTATGTGTATGCTTGAAGGCATTTACACATCGAGGACACCATGCGCACCAATATCGACATCGACGAAGAGCTCATGGCTGAGGCGATGGCACTGAGCGGGGCAAAGACCAAAAAGGAAACCGTTGAACGAGCGCTGCGCGACCTGGTCAGGCGGCGTCGTGCTGTGAAGGATATTCTGGCGCTTCAGGGCAAGATCGAATGGGAGGGTGATCTTGATGCGATGCGCCGCGACAGATGATCCTCGCAGACACCTCAGCCTGGATTGAATTTTTTCGGGACTCCACGGCGAGCACATCAGTCAGGCTCAGAAGGCCCTTCTCAACGACGATGTCGTGATGGGCGATTTAATTTTTGTTGAATTGTTTCAAGGGTTTCGTCACACGTCCCAGGCCAGGTTGGCCATGTCGGCCGTCGGTCAGCTTGAACAGAAGACATTGTGCGGTCCAGCCATTGCCGCAAAGGCCGCTGAAAATTATCGCATGTTGCGACGCAAGGGTATCACCGTGCGCGGCACCATCGACGCAATCATCGCCACCTGGTGCATCGAGAACGGCGCCTATCTTCTCCACAATGATCGCGATTTCGATCGTTTCGCGGAGCATCTAGCGCTGCCTGTATGGACTTGAGCCACCTCACGCAAACCGCCGCCCATCCTCGGTTCTTTGAAAATAGACCATGTCGAGGACGATGGATGGCCGGCCGAGCATGGTCAGGATCGTGTGGGCCTGGCCGCGGTGGTGCGTCTGGTGGTTGAAGAAATGGGCCAGCGCCGGGGCGAGGCGCTGGCTCACCGTCTTCATGTCGGTCACGGTGAGATAGGTGAAGCGGCCGGTGAGCGTCTCCTCGTCGAGCCCGTCGATCCAGTCGATGATGCGCTTGTCCTCGGCTTCGCGCGCGATCCGCAGCGGGTCGAGATTGGGATGAATGATCGCGTCGAGCGATTTCGGCGCCTCGCCTTGCGTGGTGAAGCGTTTCAACCAGATGCGGTCGGCCACCAGGATATGATTGAGCGTGCCGCGCAGCGAGCCGAAGAAGGCGCCGACGTCGCGGGCAAACTCCGCGTCGGTCAGTTCGCCCGCCGCGTCGTAGATGCGTGTGTTGGCCCAGGCGTTATAGGCGGCAAGCATCGAGAAATGCTGATGAGAATCCATTCCATTGCCCTTGGAAATAGGTCGCATATGCTGACCATTCATTCGCGTCGAACACTATCACCTGCCGGGGAGGCCAGCCAATGCGCATTCAGCTTTACGATCTGATCGGCACCGATCCAAGCCGTCCTTTCAGCCCGCATTGCTGGAAGGTGGCCATGGCGCTGGGGCATAAGGGGATCGATTTCGAGCGGGTGCCCGTCTGCTATACCCAGATACCGCAGGTCGAAGACGGCATTTCCAGAACGCTTCCAGTCATTCGTGACGGGGAGAGGGCCGTGGCGGACTCCTTCGACATCGCGCTTTACCTCGAGGAGACCTATCCTGATCGGCCGACGCTGTTCGGCGGAGAGGGCGGCTGGGCCACGGCCCGCTTCGTCGAGCGCTGGTCGCAGTCGATCCTCCATCCCTACATCTCCAAGGCGGCGTTGATCGACATCCATGAATTCCTGGCGCCGGCCGACCAGGCGCATTTCCGCGCCTCGCGCGAAGCGCGTTTCGGCATGCGGCTGGAGGACGTTCCGGGCGACCGCGAAGCGGGATTGGACGCATTCCGCAAATCGCTCGAGCCGTTGCGGTCCATGCTGGGCTTTCAACCCTTCATCGGCGGCGCGGGGCCGCTATTTGCGGACTACATCGTCTTCGGCGCCTTCCAGTGGGCGCGTATCGTTTCCGACTGGCCGTTCCTGGAAGCAGACGATCCGGTCGGCGGCTGGTTCGAGCGCTGCCTCGATCTTTATGACGGGTTGGGGCAGCGCGTGGCCACAGCCTGATTCGCCGGCACTTGGCAAGCGCACGAGCGGCTTGTATAGAGCCGCCACTTTTCCAGCATTCTGATATTCAAGAGGAAGACACATGGCGCTCGAACGCACCTTTTCCATGATCAAACCCGATGCCACCAAGCGAAACCTCACCGGTGCCATCACCAAGATGCTCGAAGATGCCGGCCTGCGCGTGGTCGCATCGAAGCGCGTGTGGATGAGCCGCCGCGATGCGGAGGGCTTCTACGCCGTCCATCGCGAGCGGCCCTTCTTCGACGAATTGTGCGACTTCATGTCGTCGGGCCCGACGGTTGTGCAGGTGCTCGAGGGCGAGAACGCCATTGCCCGCAATCGCGAGGTGATGGGCGCCACCAATCCGGCCGACGCGGCCGAGGGCACGGTCCGCAAGGCACACGCGCTGTCGATCGGCGAGAACTCGGTTCACGGCTCGGACGCCGCCGATACGGCGGCACAGGAGATCCGCTACTGGTTCTCCGAGACCGAGATCGTCGGCTGATCGCTCACGATCGCGATCATGCGATATTGGCCGGCTTCATGCCGGCCTTTTTCGTTGATGGCCTTACTTAGAACATGTTCCAACATATTGATCTGGCGCGCAGCACTCATGCTCGGCGCAGGACAAGCGGCTCGCCGTCACCCGTGCTCCCCGCCGAGCGCGCGCTGACCATGTCAGCGAATGCCTTGGCCGGCATCGCCCGACCATATCTGTATCCCTGAAAATAGTCGCAGCCGAACGCGTGCAGGAAGGCTTCCTGTTCGGCCGTTCTGACATGCTCGGCCACAGTCGCCAGGCCGAGGGTACCCGACATGGCCAGGATCGTCTTGACGAGGGTGCGATCGCTTTCGCTTCTCTCGATATCGGAGACAAAGTTTCCGTCGATCTTGACCTCGTCGAAGGGCAGCGCCTTCAGCCTCGACAGGGAGGAATAGCCGGTGCCGAAATCGTCGAGCGCGAAGCGGATGCCGAGCGCCTTCAACTGCCGCATGCGTCCGGCGATCAGGTCGGGATCCTTGGCCATCACATGTTCGGTCAGTTCAAGTGTCAGGCGCGATGGGTCGATGGCGAATTCGTCGATGATGGATCTGAGATCACCGACATAATCCGTGGCGGCGAAGGTCTGCACGCTGACATTGAGCGAAAGCCGGAGATTGGCGGTCGCCGGCGACGCCTGCCAGGCGGCGAGCGTGCGCGCGCCCGTTCGCAGGACTTGCTTGCAGACCGCGGCGATGAGGCCGTTCTGCTCGGCCACCGCGATGAAGCGCTCCGGCGAAATGTCGCCGAGCACCGGATGATGCCAGCGCAGCAACGCTTCCGCGCCGACGATCTGCCCCGCGCGATCGACCTGCGGTTGGAAGTGAAGCTCCAGGGTGTTTTCGGCTATCGCCTTGCGCAATTCGCCAAGCAGCGTGAATTGCTCGTTCTCGCCTGCCATCCAGGATGGATCGAACAACGCCATGGCATCCCGGCCGGAGGCCTTGGCCCGATACATGGCGATGTCGGCGCGCTTCAACAGCTCGTCGACGCGTACCTCATTCCTGTCGAACAGCACGACACCCAGGCTGGCGGCCGAGGCGTAGTTGATATCGGCGAGTGCGAACGGAGACCTGAGTGCCGACAGCACCTGGTTGGCGGTAATGATGGCGCGTGAGGCGGCGGTTGCTTCGTCCGGCCCCAGATCCTTCAGAACGACGACGAACTCATCGCCGCCCATGCGCGCGACCGTATCGTTCTGCCCCAGACAACGGCGCAGCCGGTCGGCGATCTCGATCAGATACTTGTCGCCCACATCATGGCCCTTGGTGTCGTTGAGCGACTTGAAATTGTCGAGGTCGATGAAAAACAGCGCGCCGCGGCGACCGGTCTGCACGCATGACGCCAGGGCAGTGGCGATGCGTTCGCTCAGCAGGCGGCGGTTGGGCAATCGGGTGAGAGGATCATAATAGGCCAGCTTCTCGATCTCCAGCGCCTGGATCTTGCGTGTGGAGATATCGAAGAGATAGCCGTGTCACGTGATTGCGTCGCCCGACCGCTCCGGCCGCGCGATCATGCGCAGCCAGCGTTCGCGTTCCTGCATGTCCATGATGCGGAATTCGTGATCAAGTGGACGAAGCCGGTCCTGCGCGTCACGAACGACGGCCAGAAACCGTCTGCGGTCGTCGGGATGGACGCGGCGCCGAAATCGCTCGGCAGACTCGATAATCTCCCGCGTCGGCATGCCGAGCGTTTCGAAGAACCCTTCGCTGAGATAGACCACTTTCGTCCTGCCGCTGGCCTGAACGGTGACCTGAAAGAGGCCGCCGGGCAGATTTCGCGTCAGCTTCTGGAACTGTTCCTCGAGTTGCAGCCGCTTCATTGTGTCCGAATATTCACGCACCGAGCCTTCATAGTAGAGCGCCCGGCCGGTCCTGAAATCGCGCACGATCCGGGCCGATTCGATGATCCAGATGCGTTCGCGCGTCTTGTGCCGGTAGATTTCGGAGACGAAGTCCTTCACCACGCCGTCGCGCAAGAGCATGTCGCGAAACTGCCCGCAGCGTTCGGGGCGGACGTAGCACTCCGATGCGATGTCGGTAGGGGCGTCAAGCATCTGCTGCTTGGACTCGTAACCGTTCATGCGGACCAGCGCATCGTTCACGGTCAGAAGCTTGCCGTCGAGCGAGGAACGGTAGATGCCCTCTGACAGATTATCCATCAGGAGGGTGGCGTTTCGGTGGTCCTCGGCCAGTTTGCGGGCCCGGCGGTTGGCGTGGCACACCGTGCCCAACGCCGTCAGGGTCACCAAGGCTGCGAGGCCGGGCCAGGCCTGGCCGGCGAGCGTCCCCCAATTGATGATTGTGCCGTCCATCCCGATTGCACCGATCCGTCTGATCGAGGCACGCTAGGTTGGGCTACTTTCAAAACCGCTAATTGGACCAGCGTATTGCCGGCATGGTTAAGGACGGGTGACGCGACGGCATTTCCTGGGGCTGTCAGCCGCGCCAGCGCCGGGCCGATGCGTCGTCCGTCTCGCGCGCCTCGATCCAGTTCCCCTTGCTGCCGTCCTTCAAATGTTCCTTCTTCCAGAAGGGGGCCCGTGTCTTCAGGAAATCCATGACGAAGGCGGCGGCATCGAATGCGGCTTCGCGATGCGTCGAAGCGGTCAGAACGAGCACGATGTTCTCGCCCGGTGTGATGACGCCGAAGCGATGAATGACGGTCAGATGGGTCAGCGGCCAACGGTCGGTCGCCTGGCGCGCGATGCGCTCGATCTCGGCTTCGGCCATGCCTGGATAATGTTCCAGTTCCAGGGCTGACAGGCGCCCGCCGTCGTCGCGGCAAATGCCCGAAAAGGTCACCACCGCACCGATGTCGGTGCGGCCGGTCGAGAGCGCGGCGATCTCGGCGGCGATGTCGAAATCGCCCTTTTGTATCCTGACCTGGGGCGCGGCTGGCCGGCTCACGGTCTATCCCCCCGTCATCGGCGGAAAGAGCGCGATTTCCGATGCCCCCGAAAGCGGGGCGTGATGCTCCACATGCTCGTGGTCGATGGCGACCCTGATTGTCTCGGGGTGCTGCAGCGCGGCCTCATAAGTCGCGCCGCGTGTCTGTAGCCACGAGAGCAGGTCGCCCACCGTGCCGATTTCGGCGGGAAGCGCGATTTCTTCCTCGGCCTTTCCGATGCGCTCGCGCACCCATGCGAAATAGACCAGCTTCATGGCGCGCTCCGTCATTCGTCGATGATGTGCTTCAGGCCGGCGCGGAAATAGTCATAGCCCGTATATAGCGTGACGAGCGCCGAGACCCACAGGAGGGTGATGCCGATCTCGACCGTGTAGGGAACCAGCTTTTCGCCGGCCGGTCCGACCAGCAGGAAACCGATGGCGAACATCTGGATCGCCGTCTTCCACTTCGCCAGCCGTGTGACCGGCACGGAGACCTTCAGCTCCGCCAGATATTCGCGCAGGCCCGAGACAAGGATTTCCCGGCACAGGATGATGATGGCGGCCCACAGCGACCAGCCGGCGATTGTCCGGTCGGTGTCGGCGGCAAGCAGCAGCAGGCAGGTTGCCACCAGAAGCTTGTCGGCGATCGGGTCGAGCATCTTGCCGATATTGGACGTCTGCTGCCAGATGCGCGCCAGGTAGCCGTCGAGATAGTCCGTGATGCTGGCGGCCAGGAAGATGGCGAGCGCCGACCACCGCGCAAAGTCGCTCGAGCGCAGGCGTCCTTCGAGGAAAAAGCACAGAACGATCAGCGGAACCGCCAGAATCCGCGCGTAAGTCAGCAGGTTCGGGACGTTGAATGCGCGGTTGGCCATGGTCGAGAGGTTCCTTCGGGACGCTTAAGTCAAATCAGAACCTTGGCCCTCGGGTCAAGCGGACAATGCCCACCCCGGTCCATATGGCGTCTCGGGCTAAGCCCCGGCCTAAGCATTGTCATGGAAATGCTCGTAAATGTGGCGCGCCATGGCCTCCGAGATACCTTCGACCGCTACAAGGTCCTCCACGCCGGCGCGGCTCACCGCCTTGGCGGTGCCGAAATGATGCAGGAGGGCACGCTTGCGCGCCGGCCCGATGCCATCGATTTCGTCGAGCGGGTTCGTGGTCATCTCCTTCTTGCGCCGGGCACGGTGCGAGCCGATGGCGAAGCGGTGCGCCTCGTCGCGCAGGCGCTGGACGAAGTAGAGTACCGGATCGCGCGGCGGCAGGGTGAAGGGCGGCCGGCCCTCCATGAAAAAGCGCTCGCGCCCCGCCTCGCGGTCCATGCCCTTTGCCACGCCGACCGCCGTCACCCACTGGCTGGCGCCGAGCGTGTCGAGGACCGGGCGCACGGCCGACATCTGCCCCTGGCCGCCGTCGATGAGGATCAGGTCGGGCCAGGCGGGGAAGCGTTCTTCCTCCGCCTCGTCGCCGTTGCCGTCCGGCGGGCCGTGTTCCTTGAGAAGGCGGCCGAAGCGCCGTTCCATGACCTCGCGCATCATCGCGAAATCATCGCCGGGCGTTATGTCGGCCGAGCGGATGTTGAACTTTCGGTACTGGCCTTTGACGAAGCCTTCCGGCCCGGCCACGATCATCGCACCGACGGCATTGGTGCCCATTATATGTGAATTGTCGTAGACCTCGATGCGGCGCGGCGGCCTTTCGAGGCCGAAGGTTTCGGCGAGCCCTTCGAGCAGGCGCGCCTGCGAGGAGGTTTCGGCGAGGCGCCGGCCGAGCGCCTCGCGGGCATTCTGCACCGCGTGGTCGACAAGGTCCTTCTTTTCGCCGCGCCGCGGCACCGAGATCGTGACCCTGCGGCCGGCCCGCGTCGCCAGCGCCTCGGTCAGAAGGTCCTGTTCCTCCACCGCATGCGACAGCAGGATCAGGCGCGGGCAGGGCTTGTCGTCGTAGAACTGGGCCAGGAATGCTCCCAGAACCTGCGCGGGCTCAAGTGCCGGGTCGGCCTTGGGAAAATAGGCGCGATTGCCCCAGTTCTGGCCGGTGCGGAAGAAGAAGACCTCGATGCAGACCTGGCCGCCGTCCTGATGGATGGCGAAAACGTCGGCTTCCTCGACCGAGCGCGGGTTGACGCCCTGGTGGCTCTGCACATGGCTGAGCGCGGCGAGACGGTCGCGCAGCATGGCGGCGCGCTCGAAATCGAGCGTTTCGGCCGCGTCCTGCATGGCGCTCGATATTTCCGACTTCACTTTCCGGCTCTTGCCGGAGAGGAAGTCGCGCGCCTCCGACACGAGTTCGCCATAGGCGGCCTCGCCGATCTCGCCCGTGCACGGGCCGGAGCAACGCTTGATCTGATAGAGCAGGCAGGGCCTGGTCCGGCTGTCGAAGACCGAATCGGTGCAGGTGCGCAGAAGGAAGGCGCGCTGCAGCGCATTGATCGTGCGCCCGACCGCGCCGGCCGAGGCGAAGGGACCGAAATAGTCGCCCTTGCGCGAGCGTGCGCCGCGATGCTTGAAAATACCCGGCGCCTTGTGATCGCCCGTCAGCAGAATATAGGGAAAGGATTTGTCGTCGCGAAGCAGGACGTTAAATCGCGGGCGCAAGCGCTTGATAAGATTCGCTTCAAGCAGCAGCGCCTCGATCTCCGTATGGGTGACGACGAATTCCATCGTCGCCGTCTCGCGGATCATGCGCGCGATACGGTTGGTGTGGCCGCGGCCCTGCGCATAATTGGCGACACGCTTTTTCAGGCTGCGCGCCTTGCCGACATAAAGCACGTCGCCGGCGGCGTTCATCATGCGATAGACGCCGGGCGCGTTGGGCAGGTGCTTGACGAAGGTGGCGATGACGTCCGGGCCGGTCTTGCCGTCGCGCGCACTGTCGCCGGCGGCGCCGTCCCACTGGATGTCCAGGGTCCGTGTTGCGCCGGTGGCCGTTGTCCCGGTCTCGGGCGCGGTGTCACCGCTCATGTCGTCGTTCGGATGTTCGTTGGTCGGGTTCATTCACGTATGCCTGCAACATCGGCGGTCTGCCATGCAAGATGCTGTCCGCCGTCGAGGGCGACCATCTGCCCCGTCAGCGAGGGCGTGTCCCAGAAATAGCGTATCGTGCGGCCGAATTCTGTCAGCATGGGGCTCTTGCGCAACGGCAAGGCGGAAATCTGCGCGGCGAAGTCGTCTGCGTCCTGGCGGGTGTTGGCAAGCGTCGGCCCGGGGCCGATCGCGTTGACGCGCAGGCGCGGGGCGTGTGCCTGGGCCAGTGTCCGCGTCGCGGTCCAAAGCGCCGATTTCGACAGCGTGTAGGAAAAGAATTGCGGGGTGAGCTTCCAGACCCGCTGGTCGATGATGTTGACCACGAGCCCGTCAGCAGCGTCCGGCAGTTGCCGGGCCAGCGCCGCGGTGAGCGCGACAGGCGCCTTGACATGCAGGGCGAAATGGCGGTCCCACAGTGTCCAGTCCGGCGTCAGCGCATTGTCGTCCTCGAATACCGAGGCGTTGTTGACCAGGAGCCGCACGGGTCCGAGTGCTGCGCCCGCGCGCTCGACGAGATCGGCGCAGGCACCGGTGTCTTCGAGGTCGGCGGCAAGCACAGCGCATCGTCCGCCCTCGGCCTCCACAGCGGCGACCACGTCCCCGGCCTCGGCGAGCGAGCCGTGGCAGTGCACCGCCACGGCAAAACCGTTGCGTACCAGGTCGCGCACGATGGCTGCTCCGATTCGTCTGGCGCCGCCCGTCACCAGAGCGACTGCTTCAATGTCGGCCATTGCAGATCCCGAAAATGCTTTTGTCCGACCCGCGCCGGGCGCGGGCATTAACCTGGCAGACATATATGTGGCGAAGTCGAGATGCAAAAGCGCCGCCGGTGACGCGCTGCAGCAATCCTGTCATTTGCGTGGCGTTTGCCCGCCGAAGCTTGCTTGGAAAAAAATGAAATGAGTCCAGCGGTTTCGCGGCCGAACGGTGCGGTCGCGGAAGAAGTTGGAGAGCCACGGCCGGGCCGCCTGTTGCAGATCGGTCACGTCATCTTTCTGCCATTTCCATGCCGGGCAATCACCCATTTTCAGGTCCGGTGACGCCGCAATTGCGCACCACATTCGCCCCATCCGAAAACGGTCGTCACTCCCGCGGCCGGTCGGAGCGTTCAAGTATGAGAGCCTCATAGCTCTCGTGATTGGCTAAGGAGCATTTGTATGAGAGCCAAGAATAATCTCGCACGGCCTGCGGCCGCAGCGTTTGGCATTGCAGCCCTGTTCGGTGTCGGACAGGCCTTTGCCGCCGATGCCATCGTCGAACAGCCGCCGGCACCGTCACCGCTTCCCGTCGAGCAGGTCCCGGTCGCATCCTGGGCCGGCCCCTATGCCGGTATCCAGCTCGGCTACGGCTTCAGCGGCAAGGATGAAGGCGATGTCGGCGACATCGATACCGACGGCTTTGTCGGCGGCGGCTTTGCCGGCTGGCAGGGACAGAGCGGCATGCTGGTCTACGGCGTCGAAGGCGATGTCGGCTATAACGGCATGGACGGTGAAGACCGCGGCTTCTCGTCGGAGAAAGGCATCGATGGTTCGTTGCGCGCGCGCATCGGCATGGCCGTGTCCGACAACGTGCTGATCTACGGCACGGCGGGCGGTGCGGCGACCCGCATGGAAGTCAAGGATCCGATCATGTCGGATACCAACACCATGCTGGGCTACACCGTGGGCGCCGGCACCGACATCAAGCTCACCGAGCAGGTCTTCGCACGCGGCGAATACCGCTACACCGACTACGGCTCGGAGGACTTCAATACGTCGCTCGGCACGCAGTCGTTCGACTCCAAGGAGAACAAGGTTCTCTTCGGCGTCGGTATGCGCTTCTGATTTCAGAGCCGTTTACCGCGATCAACAAAGGCCGGGGCGTCGCGCCCGGCCTTTTTCGTTGGCCGCTGCAGCGGACACAACTGTTCCGACTATTGCGGCACCAGCGCGGCGATTTCGGGAAAGCGCTCGTCAAAACGCCTGGCCCAGCGCGTGAGCTTGGAGCGCCGGCGCTCCCATTGTCCGGCAAAGCGCAGTTCGAGATAACCCAGCACTGCCCTGAGCGCGATCTGGCCGCCATCCGGTTTCTTGCCGAGCCGCGGCAGGTTTGCGTTGAGGTAGTCGAGCGCCCGCTCGGCCTTCGCCCACTGCTTGTCGAGCCAGGGCTGATGCTGCTTTTCCGGCGGGTGGAAGCGCCGCTCGTAGACATGGGCCAGAAGGCAATCGGCCAGCCCGTCGGCGAGCGCCTCCAGCCGTTCCGCCTCGAGCCGCTTCTTCGCGTTGCGCGGAAAAAGGGCGTTCTTCGATTCGCGATTGAGGTGCTGCATGATCGTCCGGCTGTCGAAAAGCGCCTGACCGTCATCGATCACCCATGTCGGTATCTTGCCGAGCGGGTTGGCGTCGATCAGCAGCGCCGGTTCGGCATTGGTGTCGACCGTCACCGCCTCGAAGGGGATGCCGGCCCATGTGGCGGCCATGCGCACCTTGGCGCTGTAGGGAGAGGGAGGTGCATAAAGCAGCTTGTCCATGAGAAATATCCTGGTTGGTGAATGCAGCGGGAAGGAAGATGCTCATCTGCGGCCCGTCACCCGCCGCGCTGAGGCGGCATGACGGCCTCACGGCGTTTACAGCCGCGCCTGTCCACCTCCTCGCAGGCGCGAAACTGGAGATCCCTGGTCAGGCAGATGCGCACTTCACGCAGATAGCGCCTGTCGCAGGTCACCGCGATACCGTCGGCATCAAGATCGGGATTGGCCTCGAGGAAGGCCTGCTCGACCCGCTTCGGCTCGATCGTGCGATAATCGGCGGCATGTCGAAAGTCCTGCGGAATGACGACGGCGTCGTGGGCGGCGCGCAATACGGCGAAATACTCTTCGCGCGACAGACCCGCACACGAACCGTGCTTCACCCATTGATGGCGTATCAGCCCGGCCGACGGCATGATCGGCAGCAGGCCCTTGATCTCGGCCGACGGGACGTCGCGGTCGGCGAGGGCGCAATATTCGGGATAGCCGCGCTCGAATTGCGGCCACAGCCCGTGAACGACGAAGGCATAGGGGCGGCCCGAGCCGCATTGCTGCCGATTGGCGTCGGCGCCTTCGGCCGCGCAATAGCTGGGCGACCAGGACAGCGACAGGACGTAGAAATCGAAACCCTCGCCGATCGGCAGCGATCGGCCGGTATCTCCTGCCACAAATGTGTCGCCGGCCTCTTCACAGCCTGCTGCGAGCGTGGCCGACAAAAGCATTCCGACAAGCACTGCCAGGCGCACACTCGCCCTCATGCAGTCAAGGGCCTAATGAAGAACCCGGCAAAGGCCGTTATAGACAAACCAGCGATCGAATCCGGCGACGCAGAATTCGACATTGTCGCCGATCGAGGCAAAGCCCTGGCCCTCTTCGACGAGATACCAGATGTTGCGGCCGCGTCCGTCGGACATGAGTGCCGTCGCACCGCAATAGGTGCGCCCGATCGGCCGGTCCTCGCCGGCCGGTAGATAGCGGTTCGTGTAGATGCCCTGGAAGTCGCTGATCCCGACATCGGGCAGGTTCGGCACATGGCGCACCTGATGGCGGAAGCGCTGGCTGATCGCCCGCAGCACCCAGCCCTCGGTGCATGCGCTGGGATAGGTCGCCTGATAGGTTGTTGCTGCCGGCATGTCGGCCGCCATCGTTGGCAGCGGCGCGGCAGCACTGACGCCGAGAGCGAGCAGAGCGGCGAGGGCGGACGAAAGAAGACGGGTCATGACAGGCCTGTTTACGTTCCGATTGTGGCTGATCGCCGTTACGCAGTGCAATGTGCTTGCCGGGGCCGGTCCGGTCAAGCCTTGTCTTCCTCTCCGGTCAGCCATTGGACGGACGAAGGCGCCCCGCGCGCCCGGGCAAGCCTGTCGTGCAGAAAGGGCACAAGCACCGAAAGTTCGGCCTCCAGCGTGTAGGGCGGGTTGACCACGATCATGCCCGAGCCGTCGAGACGGGGCTCGGCCGACGGCTCCCGGATCATCAGGCTGATGTCGAGGATCCTGGCAATGCCCGACTGCGCCAGCGCCTCACGGAAGCGGGCAACAGCGGCAACGTCCTTGATCGGATACCATAAGGCATAGATGCCGCCCGGCCAGCGCCGATGCGCCCTGGCAAGCCCGTTTGCGAGACGCTCGAACTCGCCCTCCTTCTCGAAGGGCGGGTCGACCAGCACCAGGCCGCGTTTTTCCTTCGGCGGCACATGGGCGCCGAGCGCCAGCCAGCCGTCCAATTCTATGATGCGCGCCTGGTGGTCGCCGGCGAACCTGTCCCTGAGCGCCGCGGCGTCTTCCGTGTGCAGTTCGATCGCCGTCAGCCGGTCCTGGCGGCGCAGGAGCGCCCGCGTCAGCACGGGCGAACCCGGATAATGCCGTATGCCGCCTTCTTCGTTCAGCGCGGCGACCGCGTCGAGATAGGGCTTCATCAACGCCGCCGCGTCGTCGGGCGGCGTGGTTTCCGTGATTCGGCCGATCCCTTCGCGCCATTCGCCGGTCTTCTGCGCTTCGTCCGACGACAGGTCGTAGACGCCGCGCCCGGCATGCGTGTCGATCACGCGAAAAGCCTTGTCCTTGCGCTTCAGGTACTCGACGATACGGGTGATGACGACGTGCTTGAGCACGTCGGCGAAATTGCCCGCATGGTAGGCGTGTCGATAGTTCATGCCGCTGCTCTCGCGTTCGATCTTCCCATCAGCACAGGCGATGGATTGGATCAAATCTTTTCGGCTTCACCGTCTACACGGACGCGGGCAAACACGGTAGTTTGCGCGCCATGAACCAGCACGCCACTATCCGCATAGGCCATTCGGCCTGTCCGCACGATTGTCCCTCGACCTGCGCGCTCGACGTCGAACTGCTCGACGGCAACCGCATCGGGCGCGTGCACGGGGCGAAGGACAACAGCTACACCGCCGGCGTCGTCTGCGCCAAGGTCGCGCGCTATGCCGAGCGCCTGCATCACCCCGACCGCCTGATGAAGCCGCTGGTGCGCGCCGGCGCCAAGGGCGAGGGGCAATGGAAGGAGGCGAGTTGGGAGGCCGCGCTCGACCTCGTCGCCGAAAAATTCCTCGCCGCCGAGGCAAACCACGGCAGCGAAACCGTCTGGCCCTATTTCTATGCCGGCACGATGGGGCTGGTGCAGCGCGATTCCATTGAGCGGCTGCGCCACGCCAGGAAATATTCAGGCTTTTTCGGCTCGATCTGCACCAATCTGGCCTGGACCGGCTGGATGATGGGCGCCGGTGCCTTGCGTGGCCCCGACCCGCGCGAGATGGCGAAATCGGATTGCGTCGTCATCTGGGGCACCAATGCGGTCGCCACCCAGGTCAATGTGATGACGCATGCCGTGCGCGCGCGCAAGGAACGCGGCGCGAAGATCGTCGTCATCGATGTCTACGAGAACGCCACGGCCAAGCAGGCCGACATGGCGCTCGTCTTGAAGCCCGGCACCGACGCGGCACTTGCCTGCGCGGTCATGCATGTGCTTTTCCGCGACGGGCTCGCCGACCGCTCTTATCTGGACAAATACACCGACGATCCGCGCGGTCTCGAAGCGCATCTCGAGGCCCGCACGCCTGAATGGGCGGCGGCGATCACCGGGCTCTCAGTGGACGAGATCGAGGCCTTCGCCCGGTTGGTGGGCACGACGAAGCGCACCTATTTCCGCCTCGGCTACGGCTTTTCGCGCCAGCGCAACGGCGCGGTCAACATGCATGCGGCCATGTCGATCGCCTCGGTCACCGGTGCCTGGCAGTATGAGGGCGGCGGCGCCTTCCACTCCAATTCCGACATCTTCAAGATCGACAAGTCGCTGGTCGAGGGGCGTTCATTTGCCGATCCGGAAATCCGCACTCTCGACCAGTCGCAGATCGGCCGTGTGCTGACCGGCGACGCCGAGGCCCTGCGCCACGGGCCGCCGGTGACGGCGATGCTGATCCAGAACACCAACCCGGCCAATGTCGCGCCCGAACAGCGGCTGGTAAAGCGCGGTTTCCTGCGCGACGATCTTTTTGCCTGCGTGCACGAGCAGTTCATGACCGACACGGCAAGGCTCGCCGATGTCGTGTTGCCGGCGACGATGTTTCTCGAACATGACGACATCTATCGCGGCGGCGGCCATCAGCACATCGTTCTGGGCCCGAAGCTCGTCGAGCCGCCGCAGGTCGACGGTGTCGGCCCGCGGGAGAATGTCTTCGTCATCGAGGAACTCGCAAAACGCCTCGGCGTCGCCGATCTGCCGGGCTTCGGCATGAGCGCGCGCGAGCATATCGACCATATGCTGGCCAAACGTGGCCTGGGCGATTTCGACACTTTTGCCGAAGAGCGCTGGGCCGACATGCAGCCTGATTTCGACACCGCGCATTTCATCAACGGCTTCGGCCATGCCGACGGCAGGTTCCGTTTCCGGCCCGACTGGACGGGCCAGGCAGCACCGGCCAAGCCGCCGGAAACGCTTGGCGCCTTCGGCCCGCATGATCGGCTGCCGGCCTTTCCCGACCATGTCGACGTGATCGAGACGGCGGATGCGGCGCATCCCTTCCGCCTTGCCACCTCGCCTGCGCGCTCCTTTCTCAATTCGACCTTTGCCGAAACACCGGCCTCGCAGAAGAAGGAGGGCCGGCCGGAACTGCAGATCCATCCCGACGATGCAGCACAACTCGGTCTGGCCGATGGCGAGCGCGTCGAGATCGGCAATGAGCGCGGCGAGATCGTGCTGCACGCGAAGCTTTTTGCCGGGCTGAAGCGCGGCGTCGTCATCGCTGAAGGAATATGGCCGAACGGCGCGCATGAGCGCGGCGAGGGCATCAACGTGCTGACCGGTGCCGACGCGCCCGCGCCCTATGGCGGTGCGGCCTTCCACGACAACCATGTGTGGGTGAAGAAGGCGGAGTAGGGGCGTTTAAGCGGGATCGTCCCGGTGGGCGTGCCCGAAAGACAGTCTGGCACCAACACGGAGCCGATAGATGCGCGTTCTGTCGTTGAACGCCTGGGGCGGAAGACTGCACGACCGCCTTGTCCCCTATTTGGCGGCAACCGACCCGGACATCTTGTGTCTGCAGGAAGTGACGCGCAGCCCAAACACGCAATCGGACTGGCTGATCTACAGGGACGGGGACAAGGCGCTTTGGCAGCGTGCCGACCTGTTTCGCGAGGTCGCCGAGGTCCTGCCCGGTCATCAGGCCTTCTTCTGCCCGGCCGCCTGCGGCGATCTTTTCGACGACGAAACCCCGGTTGCCTCCGAATGGGGGCTGGCGACTTTCGTGCGCCGGAGTTTTCCGGTGATCGGCCAGATGCAGGATTTCGTCCACGGAGCATTCGCGCCGGACGGGTGGGGCGGCCATCCGCGCGCCCGCAATGCGCATGCCGTGCGGGTCTTCGACTATGAAGCGCGCCGCGCGGTCGTGATCGCCCACACGCACGGGCTGCGCGATCCGGCGGGCAAGCACGACACGCCGGCGCGCCGGACCCAGGCCGAGGCGCTTGCCGGGCTGGTTGCGCATACGCGCCACGACGGCGACCATCTCGTCGTCTGCGGCGACTTCAACGTGCTGCCGGGAAGCGTGACCTTCGACGTGCTGGGAAAACTCAGCCTCAGCGACCTCGTCACCAAACATGGCTATACCGATACGCGGACATCGCATTATGAAAAGACGCCGCGCTACGCCGACTACATGCTCATCAGCGACGCAGTGACGGTATGCCGCTTCGAGGTCGTTGAAGAGCCGGAGGTGTCGGATCACCGCCCGCTCATGCTGGAGATGGGGTAGGGAAGGGGGGCGGCGATGCCGGCCATGACCACACTCCATCCTGGCTGGTACGAATTGTCAGCAATCGGCAGGAACGAACGGCGACGGGTCCGATGCGGGCCGCTCGCTGATTGCATCCGGGCAGGGCGGCATTCTACGCTGGCGCTGTGCCATTGAGGTCAAGGCAACGTCCCGAATGCATGAGACGCCGGTCCGGGACTGCCTTCAAGAGCGGAGGAGAATGCAATGGCGATGGCCAAGAACACGATCTGTGTGTGGTACGACAAGGACGCCGAGGATGCGGCCCGCTTCTACGCCGAGACGTTTCCCGACAGCGCGTTGAATGCCGTTCACCGTGCCCCCGGCGATTTTCCGTCCGGCAAGGAGGGCGACGTGCTGATGGTCGAATTCACCGTTGCCGGCATCCCCTGCCTCGGCCTCAATGGTGGGCCGACATTCACCCATAGCGAAGCCTTTTCCTTCCAGATCTCCACCGATGACCAGGAGGAGACCGACCGCTACTGGAACGCCATCGTCGACAATGGCGGACAGGAAAGCGCGTGCGGTTGGTGCAAGGACAAATGGGGGATCTCGTGGCAGATCACGCCGCGCGTGCTGATGGAAGCCATGGCTGCCGGCGGCGATGAAGCAAAACGCGCCTTTGCCGCGATGATGGATATGAAAAAGATCGACGTCGCCACGATTGAGGCGGCCCGGCGCGGCTGACGACGGATCTATGCCCCTACGGCCTCTCCCGGCGTTACGAAGTCGGTGAGCCGCGCTGCGCCGTCCTTCAGCTGCGCCCAGTCGCCGTCGAATTCGAAGCGGGCGAGCGCTGCGGTCGGGAATTTCGTCTGCAAGCGCTTGAGCGCCTTGGCATTGGAGCCCTTGCCGGAAAGCGCCACGGCGAGGTCCTCCATGCCGGGATTGTGGCCGATGACGAGCAGCGTCGTGATGCCGGTAGGCACCATGCGGATTTCGTCCAGCATGTCGTCGGCCCCCGTCTCGTAAAGCGCCTCGGGATAGGAGGCAGGCGGGGTGGAAGGCAGTTCGGCGACCACCCCTTGCCAGGTCTGGCGAGTGCGCGTTGCCGGGGAGACTTGCACACGCTGGGCCAGCCAGCCCTTCCTGGCCAGAAAACGCCCCATGAGCGGCGCGGCCCTTTGCCCGCGCGGCGCAAGCGGCCGGTCCTTGTCGTGAAGTGTGGGGTCGTCCCAGCTCGATTTGGCGTGGCGAAGCAGGAGAAGGGTTTTCATCGCGCGATCACCATGCCTTTCCTGCCTCAGGGCGTCATGCGGGCCAGCTTTTCCAGGTCGACCGCTTCGCGCCAGCCGGGCGGCGAGACAAGCCGCGCCACGCCGGCTTGCGGCTGCACTGCGCCTTCATGCACAACGCGACCGTCTTCGACCCGCGCGCTGCCCGCCGCGACCAGCGCCAGGGCGAGCGGATAGAGCTGATGCTCGGCGACAAGCACGCGCTGCGACAACGCATCGTCGGTGTCGTCCGCGAGCACCGGCACTGCCGCCTGGGCGATGATCGGTCCTTCATCCATCACCTCGGTGACGAAATGCACCGTGCAGCCATGGATGCGGCAGCCCGTCTCGATGGCGCGGCGATGCGTGTGGAGGCCCGGAAAGGCCGGCAGGAGCGAGGGATGGATGTTGATCATCCGGCCGTTCCATTGCCGCACGAAGCCGGCCGAGAGAATGCGCATATAGCCGGCGAGGCAGATGAGGTCGGGTTCGAACTCGGCGATTGCGGCGCTGACGGCCGCCTCATGGGCGGCGCGGTCGGCAAAATCCCTGTGCGGCACGGCTGCGGTCGCGATCCCCGCGCGGCGGGCCGTCTCGAGGCCCTTCGCCTCCGCGCGATTGGCGACCACGCCGACGATCTCGGCCGGATAGTCGGGCTCGCCGCAGGCCGCCATCAGCGCCTCCATGTTGGAGCCGCGGCCCGACATCAGCACCACCACGCGTTTGCGCTTCGTCATAGCTCGATCGACCCGCGATAGATGACGCCGACGTCGCGGCGCGGCACGATGCGGCCGATCGAGGTCACCGTCTCGCCGGCCTTGCTGAGCACGGCCGCCACCTGGGCGGCCTGGCCGGCGGCCACGACGGCGATCATGCCGATGCCGCAATTGAAGGTGCGCAGCATTTCCGTGTCGGCAACGCCACCGGCTTTCTGCAGCCAGCCGAAGACCGACGGCGCCTCGATCGCCTCCAGGTCGAGCTCGGCCGACCAGTCATCGGTCAGCACGCGCGGAATGTTCTCGGGAAAGCCGCCGCCGGTGATATGGGCCAGCGCCTTGAGCCCGTGCGTGCCGCGAATGGCCGATAGCACCGAACGCACATAGATGCGCGTCGGCTCCAGAAGCGCCTCGCCGAGCGAACGGTCCTTGTCGAAGGGGGCGGGATCGGACCAGGCAAGCCCGGACTTCTCGACGATGCGGCGCACCAGGGAGAATCCGTTGGAATGCACGCCCGACGAGGCGAGCCCCAGGATCACGTCGCCTTCATGGATGTCGTCGGTCGGCAGCAACTGGCCGCGCTCGGCCGCGCCGACGGCGAAGCCGGCCAGGTCGTAATCGCTCTTGGCGTACATGCCGGGCATCTCGGCCGTCTCGCCACCGATCAGCGCGCAGCCGGCCCGCCGGCAGCCTTCGGCGATGCCGCCGACGATCGCCGCGCCTTGGTCAGGATCGAGCTTGCCGGTGGCGAAATAGTCGAGGAAGAAGAGCGGCTCGGCGCCCTGGACCACCAGATCGTTGACGCACATGGCGACGAGGTCGATGCCGACCGTATCGTGCTTGCCGGCCTCGATCGCCACTTTCAGCTTGGTGCCGACGCCGTCATTGGCCGCAACCAGGATTGGGTCGGAAAAGCCGGCCGCCTTGAGATCGAAGAGGCCGCCGAAGCCGCCGATCTCGCCGTCGGCGCCGGGCCGGCGGGTTGCCTTCACCAGCGGCTTGATCTTGTCCACCAGCGCGTTGCCGGCATCGATGTCGACACCCGCATCGGCATAGGTGAGGCCGTTCTTCTGCTTGCTCATGCCGCGATCCTGCCCGAACTCAGTGCATGTGCCGGCGCTCATCGCATGAAGGGCGGCGCGCTGCAAGCAATCGTGAACGCTGCCCGCCGTCCCGCGGCGTTTTGCACAGCCCGAAAGGGGATGCGCACACCGGCTTGAACGGATTTGCAAAACCGGCCATCTATCGTCCAGGCACGCTGTGCCGGCGGGATATGGAGCAAATGCCTTGACCGTAGCCAATCTGATCACGCTTCTGCGGTTCCTGCTCGTACCGGCGGTCGTCTTCGCCTTGCTCATCGGCGAGATGGGCTGGGCGCTCGCCGGCTTCCTGGTCGCCGGCATTTCCGACGGCGTCGACGGTTTCGTCGCCCGCCATTTCGACCAGCGTTCCGAACTCGGTGCCTATCTCGACCCGGTGGCCGACAAGCTGCTGCTCGTCTCGGTTTTCGTGATGCTCGGCTATATGGACGAGCTTCCCCTGTGGCTGGTGATCGCGGCCGTTTCGCGCGATGCGCTGATCATCGGCGCGGTGCTCCTGTCGACCATCATGGGCAATCCGGTGGCGATGAAGCCGCTCATGGTGTCCAAGGCCAATACCGCCGTGCAGATCGTTCTCGCCGCGCTCGTCCTGGCCGAGCTGACGCTCGACACGGCCTTCGGTCCGGCGCGCTTCATCCTCGTGATCGTCAGCGGGCTCTTGACCGCGGCTTCCGCTGCGGCCTATCTCGTGGCCTGGCTCAGACACATGAACGGCTATGGCGAAAGCGAAAACAAAACAGGCTGACGACATCGCCGTTTTCTCCTCGGCGGCGGCGTTGCGCCGTCAGGTTGCCTTCTGGCTGGCCGCGGCCGCCTTGCTGGTCCTGTTCCTGTTCGTCTTCAGCTCCATCCTGCTGCCCTTCGTCGCCGGCATGGCGCTCGCCTATTTCCTCGATCCGGTCGCCGACCGGCTGGAGCGCTACGGCCTGTCGCGCCTGGCCGCGACGGTCGTCATCCTGATCGGCTTCATCGTCGTTCTCGTGCTGGCGCTGACGGTCATCGTTCCGGTGCTGGCCTCGCAGCTTGCCGGATTTGCCGCGCGGGTGCCCGAATATCTCGGGCAATTGCAGTCGCTGTTCACCCATTTCGACCCACAATGGCTGGAGCGCGTCCTCGGCGTCAGCGCGCAGGATCTGCGCGACGGGATGAGCACGCTGCTGGCCGAAGGCGCCAGCTTCCTGACCGGGCTGGTCCAGCAGATCTGGAGCTCGGGGATGGCGCTGATCAATCTCGGCGGCCTGCTGGTCGTCACGCCGGTCGTCGCCTTCTACATGCTGCTCGATTGGGACCGCATGATCGCCACCATCGACGGCTGGGTGCCGCGCGACCATGTCGAGACGGTGCGCGAACTGGCACGCGAGATCAATGCGGCCACCGCCGGCTTCGTGCGCGGGCAGGGCACGCTGTGCATCATCCTGGGCGTCATCTATGCCGTCGGGCTGACGGTCGTCGGGCTCAATTTCGGCTTGCTCATCGGCCTTTTCGCCGGGCTCATCTCCTTCATCCCCTATATCGGCTCGCTGGTCGGCCTGGTGCTGTCGGTGGGCGTGGCGACGGTGCAGTTCTGGCCCGACTGGCTCATGGTCGCCGTCGTCGCCTGCATCTTCTTCGGCGGCCAGTTCATCGAAGGCAACATTCTGCAGCCCAAGCTCGTCGGCAAGAGCGTCGGCCTGCATCCCGTCTGGCTGATGTTCGCGCTCTTCGCCTTCGGCTCGTTGTTCGGCTTCGTCGGCCTGCTGCTGGCCGTTCCGTCATCGGCCGCCGTGGCGGTCCTGGTGCGCTTCGCGCTCAAGAAGTACCTCGCCTCGCCGATGTACAAGGGCCAAGGCGAAACGGACGCGACGGGAGCCGAATAGGATGGGCGCGAAAGTGGTCGGCGAACGGGCAAAGCCGCGGCAATTGCCGCTTGAGCTCGGCCACCCGACCGGGCTTTCGCGTGAGCACCTGATCGTCTCGCAGGCCAACGCCGCCGCCGCGGGGCTCGTCGACCGCTGGCCGGAGTGGACGGCGCCCGTCGTCGTGCTGGCCGGGCCGGTCGGCTCGGGCAAATCGCACCTGGCCGCCATCTGGGCCGAGAAGGCGCAGGCGGCAGTCGCCGCGCCCGAGGCGATCGACGCCGCCGCGATCGAGGCGGCACGCGAGCATCCGGTGCTCATCGACGGCATCGAGCCGGGCCATCTCGACGAGACGGGGCTGTTCCACTTGATCAACCAGGTGCGCACCGCCGGCACCAGCCTGTTGCTGACCTCGCGCCATTTTCCGCTCGCCTGGCGCGCCGGTCTGCCGGATCTCATCTCGCGCCTGCGCGCGGCGACGCTGGTCGAGATCGGAGAGCCCGACGACCTGCTGCTCGCCGGCGTCATCACCAAGCTCTTCGCCGACCGGCAGATCCAGATCGAGCCGCATGTCGTGCACTATCTGATCGCGCGCATTGAGCGCTCGCTGTCAACGGCCAGCCGGGTGGTGGAAAAGCTCGACCGCGCCGCGCTCGAGCACAAGGCCCGCATCACCCGAGCGCTCGCCGCCGAGATCGTCAGCGCGCTGGACGCGGGGCAGTCGGAGCTTGATCTTTAGATAGCGTGTACCCCGCCGCGCGCCATACGCCGATCTGATGACGTTGCGTCGCTTTTCTCTTACAGTCCGTGTAATAATATGTGAATCGGGGTTTCCGGGTGGGAGAAGAATGGATTTTGCGGCGGGACAGGAATGAATTCGGAACCATCCGGATCGACAGACACTTCGGCAGTTGAAAGAGGCCCGGCGACGTCGCGGCTGTCGGCCATCGTGCTCGTCGATGCTGTCGGTTCCACGGCCGCCATGAGCAACAACGAGATGGCCGCCATGCAGGCCATCGAGCGCAGCCTCGACACATTCGTCGAGGTGGTCGGCGCCACCCATGGCGAGGTGCTGAACTATGCCGGTGACTGCGCGCTCGCCGTCTTCGACAGTGTTGCCAACGCCGTCGCGGCCGCGCTGAAGTTCCAGGAAGTGCTGTTACAGAACGCGTCCGGCGATGGACTGTCGATCGGCTTTCGCGCCGGCGTGCATCTGGGCGAGGTCTACCAGTCCGGCAGCCGTGTCTTCGGCGACGCCATCAACCTGACCGAGCGCATCCAGAGCGTGACGCCGGTCGGCGGGGTCGCCGCCTCCGACCTCATCTATCGTTCCATCCAGGGGCGCTCGGATTTCAGCTTCGAATATCTCGGCCCCCATCGCGGACGCAACATGGCAGAGCCGATCGGTCTCTACCGCGTCCACAAGGGCACCGTGGGCATGCTGAAGGCCACGCCGCGCGCCCTTCCCCTCCCGAGCGCCAGCGACATCGCGCCCGAGCCGGGCGGCCAGTCCGACGTGCCGTCGATCGCCGTCCTGCCGTTCCGCAATCTGTCCGGCGACCCCAACCAGGATTATTTCGCCGACGGCGTGACCGACGACATCATCACCAGTCTCAGCCATTTCCGCACGCTCGACCTGATCGCGCGGGCCTCCTCCTTCGCCATGCGCAACCAGAACCTGCCGGTCTCGGAGATCGGGCGCCGGCTCGGCGCGCGCTACCTGGCGCAAGGCTCCATCCGATGCACGTCCAACAGGGTGCGCGTGTCGATCGAACTGTCCAACACCGAGAACGAACACACGGTGTGGGCGGAAAAATACGACCGGCCGCTGGAAGACATCTTCGCCCTGCAGGACGAGATCGCCGAGCTCGCCGTGTCGGTCATGTCGGCGCGCATCGAGGAGGCGGAACGCCGGCGCGTGGCGAGCGCCCGCCCCGAAACGCTGCATGCCTATGGCCTGGCGCTGAGGGCGCAGAACCATCTCCTGAGCCTGACGCCGAACGACAACGCCGCGGCGCGCGAATTCTACGAACGCAGCATCCTGGAAAGCCCGCGCTATGCCCGCGCCTATGCCGGCCTGTCCAGGGTAAGCAGCCTCGAATGGCGCCACTCCTGGAGCCCCGATTCGGAGAGCAAGCTGGAACGCGCCTTCGACATCGCCGTGCAGGCTGTGCGCGCCGACCCCAACGACGCGCGCGGCCATGCCGAGCTCGGCTTCGCAATGCTCTACCGCAAGGAGCACGAGCGTTCGCTTGCCTCCTATCGCCGCGCCCTGTCGCTCAACCCCAATGACGCCACCATCATCGCCGAGATGGCCGACGCACTGAGCCATTCGGGCCATCCGGGGGAAGCGCTGGAGCATTTCAAGCGCGCCATGCGGCTCAATCCATTTTATCCGGACCAGTATCTCTGGGACATGGCCGGCGCCTATATGAAGCTCCACGAGTACGAGGACGCGATCAAGAGTGTCCTAAAGATGAACAATGTCCAGCAGGGGCGCCGAATTCTTGCGGCGTGCTATGCACATCTCGGCCGCTTGGAAGACGCCCGGCGCGAGGCCGATATGGTGCGCGCCGCTCAGCCCGATTTCGATGCAGAGCGCTGGGGCAAGATCATTCCAGACACGCCGGAGGTTATCGATCACTTTGTCCAGGGCCTGAAGAAGGCGGGGCTGTAAGCCAGCGAGGCTCAGCCCCTGCCACTTTTCCGATTCTATTCTGAATCGTCACGCCGGCGTCGCGGCCGGACGAATGATCCCGCCGACCGCACAAACGACCCTGCTGAGCGCGCAAAGGACCCGGCGGACCGTACGAACGACCCTGCGGACTGTCCCGTCGGATCGCCCAGTTCGGCCTCCAGCAGCACCGCGTCGAACGATCCGTTCTCGACATCGAGGCGCATGGTGAAGTCGGCGCGATCATAGGCCCAGACCTTGATGCCCTTGGCGAAATGACCCGTCTGCGAGGCAACGCCGGTGCGTCCCGTATGCGGCGGTATGTGGTCGAGGTCGCCGAATTCTTCGGGAACGCGGCTTTTCGGACCCTCCGGGTTCTTGCCCTTGCCATGGACCAGGAAGATCGCCGGGCGCGTCATGTCGAAGATCTGGCCCTCGAAGCCGAAAGCGTAGATGCGCGCCAGCAACGGCTTGTCCTTGGACTTCTTGTCCCGGGGCGCCGCCGGCGCAAGCTGGTTGAGCAGGAAGTGGTTTTCGCCGCCGCGCGGAAGTTCGGCCTCCTCGTCCGTCTCGGCGTCTTTCGTATCCTCCGCAAAGGCCTCCAGATTGAGCGTGATATCGGCCAGTGGCCGCCCAAAAAGCCAGATTCTCGATTGGCCTAGCAATGTTTCTTTTGGCATGATCCCTCCTTCAAGTGCCTCAAAGTGCTTCTAGCTGCCTTGCATGCGCGCGCAGCACCGGCCGCGCTGCATCATCGCCTGTAAATGGCGTTGCCTGTATGACATTGGCCACATATCGGCCTCGTCCTGGGGAACGGCGGTGCGTGCCGAAAAGGCGTGCGCGTGCCGCCCGGGCGGCCCGATGCGCGGGCCGGCCTCGACAAGGCCGATCTCGCGCCAGCGGAAATTGTCCAGCATGACCCTTTGTGCCGCCCCGCCGGTGAGCGCGAGATCGGCGTCGATCATCGCGTCGGCGAAATCAGCATAGGTGAGATCGTCGGGCGACAGCCGGCGCCAGGCGTCGACCAGCAGATCGCCCGTCAGGTCGCGCGCCTCCTCGAGCGCGAAGACGAAGGCGCCGGGATCGGCGAGGAAGGCGGCGTCGAATTCCGCCTGCATGGCGGGCGCCAGCTCCGGCCGGTTCTCGGTCGCATCGGCCAGGTCCTCCAGCGTGCGCCGAATAGCGCCGACCTCGACCAGCGCCTCGTGAAAGATGTCGACAAAAATGTCGAACAGCGCGCCCGACAGCGGTTGCGACAGCTTGTGCTCGTCGCGCCAGCCTTCAGCGAAATCCGACATCTTGAGCGTGTTGCTGGCCAGCCGGATCTCCTCGTTCAACGAGAATTCGGAGAACCGGTTGAGCGCGTTATAGGTGTAGAGATTGCCGCTGGTGGTCGACAGAAGAGCGCCGGTGACGGAGGAAAAATGCAGCGCCGCGATCATCGCCACCCAGTCGGCCGCCACCTCGTGGAAGCCGAAATATTCGCCGCTCTCCGCGTCGAGCGCCGGCAGGCCGACCTCGGAATAGATGAGCCCGTGGCCGAGCTCGTGCGCGATGACGTCGAAATTGAGCGCGAGGGGAACGAGCGCGCCGTCGCTGCGCTCGATGCTGCCCACTTCCAGATAGCCGTAGCCCACCTGGCCGTTGTCCCATTTCGGCAGCACGCTCAATTGCAGCTGCTCGAAATCGGCGCCGAAATGCCAGCGGATCGGATGGCCCAGATAGCGCTCCCACACATCCATGACGAAGCGCGTGACGGCGAAGAGATGCGCCCCCTCGAATTCCGGCGTGCCGGGCTCGAGATGATCGAAATGGCCGTCCGGACCCGGCTCGACCGGCGGTGCGGCCGGTCCCGTCCAGGGCGGCAGAAAAAAGAACGGCCTGCCGCGCGGGTCGCGATTGATGCCGTAGGGATAGGCCTTGCCGACCGGCCGGACGAAATACATGCGCTCATCCGCCGGTCCGGCCCGCATCCGGCCCGCCGGCGTGGAGATCTCGATCGTTTCGGGCGGGGCGGCAGGGTCGGAAAAAGGCGGCTGCGGATAGACGCGAAAGCGCGTCCCGCCAATATAATCACCTTTTGTTCCGCCTCTCCTCATATTCAATATTAATATAATATTTCTATACAAGTCTAGTGGAACGAATTTGACATTCGATACCCACCCGATGTCGCCCCAGAGATCGAATGTCAAATTCAAATGTTCCACTAGAATCATAAAGTTGCTAGTGGTTCTTTTGTTTCCAACATTTGCCCTCAGGGCCGATACAAATGGGATGCAAATGTTGGAAACGAACCACTAGAGAGTAAGTATTCCTCCATTGCCATTTCGTAGAGAGACTCTATATCCGGCAGGGCCAGCATGCGCCGCGCGTCCTCCAGATCATCCGGGGCGGGGCGGCCGAGCTTTTGTTCGAAATACCATTCGACCGCGCGCCGCGGCGCAATATCATGGGCCGCCAGTTCTGCCCCGGCCTGGTTGAGCCGCGCCTCCTTCTGCCGCGCCTGTTCGGCCAGTGGCGCATAAATCCCGTCGAGCTTGATCTCGCCGATGAGCGCGGCCTCGAGCGCGGCTCCGTCGCGCCCGGCCAGCGAGGCGACGGCGTCGCGCGCGGCAAGGAGCCGGCCAAGGCCGGCCTCGTCGAGCTCGTTGTCGCCAAGCCAGGCCTGATAGGCGGCGCGGTCGGTCAGTCCGCGTTCGAGGCGGAAGCGGTCGAGGCGCCGTGCGCGCGGCGGGGGTGCGGCGCCGTCACCACCGGCAAGCAGCGCGGCGGCGGCGCGCGCCAGGATCAGCTCGAAACGGGCGACGTCACGGCGCGCCGCGTCGATCACCCGGCGGTCGAAATGGCTGACACCGGAAGCGGCCTCGAAATATTCGACCCCGGCGAGCCAGGCGTCGGTCGGCTCGAAGGCAAAGTCCGCCCGGTGCGGCCCCGGCCAGTCGCGCGCCAGATCGGCCATCGCCGCGATCAGCGCTTCCGCGTCGAGCCGCTTCTGGTCGACCGCGTGGGTGTGAAGCCATGCGCCGAAGGTTCGTGCGGTTTTCTCCGGCAGTTCCACGGCCCCGAGCACGGCCTTCCAGCTTCGCTGCTTGAAATGGAAGCCGCGCGCCACCTGGAGGATATGCCCGGCCGTCCCGGCATCGATCAGGGCGGTTTCGACCGCCTCGTCGAGCGTGGCGCGCACATTGACCAGCGGCAGGCTGAGCGCGACATGGCCCATCTCGGCCGGCGCATGGACCAGCGCCACCTCGTCGTCGGCGTCGATTGCGCCCGCCGCATACCATTCGGCAATGCGCCCGACGCCGCGCATTCCGTAAGGCGCGAGCTCGGCGGCGCGCAGCGCGCCCATGCTCGATGCGCCGAAGACATGCACGCCGCGCGACAGCGCATGGAGAATTTCCTTGTGCCAGACGGCCGGCACACCCTCGAAATGCCCGTCGACCAGCCCGATCGCCCGCGCGCCGCCGCGCACTGCCCTGTAGATGTCGCCCTGCGCCGCCGGCGGCCGGTAGTCGAAGGCGGCGATGGCCGCGGCCTCGTCGCGCGGCAGGGAAGGTCCGAGGAAGACGACAAAATCGTTCATCGCGCCGCCTCCTGCGCCCGCCGGCCGGCCACGGCATTGGCCTCCGGCGGACCTTCCAGTCCCGGAACGATGACGCGCACGACGAAAATCCCGGTATCGGGAAGCGACAGATCGGCGACGAGGATCGGCCCGCAGCCCACCTCTTCGAGCCGCCGCGCCGTCCAGGCGATGTCGTCCTCGAAATAGTGGTATTCCGTGGAAGCGATGGCGGCGAAATCGCGCCGCGGCGCCTTGCCGCCGGCCTCGATCGTCCGCCTGAAAGCCTGAATGTGGTCGCTTTGATATTCGCGCCGGGTGATGTCGTCGCGCCCGCCCGAAATATAGACCGCGCGCACCTGGGCGGCTTCTGAAAGGGCGCGATAGAGCGCCACGGTCTTGTCGGGGTGGCAGCCGGTGCCGGTGCCGGGATGGCCGGCCGGGTCCTGCTCGTCGACGATCAGGCAGTGGAAGGCCGGCACGCCGATATCCGAGGTGATGTCCCAGATGGCGATTTGGAAGCCGGCCCGGCCGAGCTGCTCCATCGTTTCGCCGAGATGCGGCGCATCGGCGAAGGCGTGCGCGACGAGCCTGTCGTTGCGCTGGCGAGGGGCGAGGCGTTCCCACAGATTGAGCGCGTCGCGCTCGATCACCTCGAACAGCCCGTGGCAGACGGCCTCGGCATAGGCGTTGCCCGAGGCGAGGCCGTTGGTCGTCGCCAGGAACGTGCCGGCCGCCGGCAACGCGTCGGGGCAGTAATGCGCATGCACCAGTTCATAGGGCACCATCACCGGCTCGCCGGTGGCGATCTCGATCGCCTCCATCCACAGAAAGCGCGTGTCAGCGGTCAGCCGCGTGCCGTCGACACGCGGCAGGTCGAGAATATCGGCCGGCCTGTGCCTGGCCGCGATCTCGCTGCGGCTGGCGAAGACGAGTGGCCGGTCGATCGTCTCTGCATGAGCGCATTCGATCGCCTCCATGGCGGCCGAAACCTTCGCCGCCGCCAGGCTCAACCCCTTGCCGGCCGAAACGGCGACCGAGCGCGACTGCGGCCTGACCGCCGCGGCGACCGGCAGGCCGATGCGGTCGAGACCCGTGAGATCGGCCACCCGGGTGATGCCGAAGCGCGGGAAAAGCGGTTCGATACGCCGCCAGGTTTCTTCGGGCGACACCAACCGATGCGTGCCCTCGACATGCGCCTTGGGCGTCTTGCCGCAAGCGTTGTCGGACTGGCCGCCGCGATCCGCAGCTTGATTGCCGGCCTTGCCGCTTTTCATCGCCCCTCTCTCCCGATCCGCCGCGCCCCATTGCGGTCATTTCAGCTTACCTTACTTATCTTGCGTGTCGATTCCGGCATTGTCGTTGAGGCAGGCGAGGTCCGGGCGGCAAATTAGGACTTGCGCCACGAGAGGCGAAAACATATGGAAACCGGCGGCCTTGGCGGTCACGGAGTGTAGCGCAGCCTGGTAGCGCATCTGGTTTGGGACCAGAGGGTCGCAGGTTCGAATCCTGCCACTCCGACCATTTTCGGCTGGCAGGGCGGCCGCGGGGTCAAACGGATGAGGGATCAATGTCTGCACGCATCTTCAGCCCAGCCAAAACCGCCATGCAGTCCGGCAAGGCCAAGACCGGCAAGTGGGTGCTCGAATTCGATCCCGAGCAGCCGCGCAAGATCGACCCCTTGATGGGCTATACGAGCTCCGGCGACATGAAGAGCCAGATCAGGCTCGTATTCGACACCCAGGTCGAGGCCGTGGCCTACGCCAAGAAGCACGGCATCCCCTACCGGCTGCAGGAGCCGCATCAGCCCAAGCGGCGGCAGATTTCCTACGCGGAAAATTTCCGCTATGACCGCAAGGTGCCTTGGACGCACTGACTCGTCCGGCGGCTGCGGTCCCGTAGCTCAGTGGATAGAGCACCGGCCTTCTAAGCCGATGGTCGCAGGTTCGAATCCTGCCGGGATCGCCAATAAAATCAGGTCCGTTCCGGACACATTGGTTACAGTTTATATCGGAGACATGGGTAACACTTTCGGCCCGAAGGGGTTTTGAAGTGGTTCCAGTCT
>NZ_WOAC01000030.1 GCF_009749525.1 Mesorhizobium xinjiangense
CGCCGCCGCGGACGGCCGCGGCCCTGCCGGACAGCGCAGCAGCGCCGCCCTTCGCGGCCAGCATGGCCCCGCCGCCAGCGGCGACGCCTGCACCTGCGACCGCAAGCCCGGTTCCCACGGCTGCGCCCGCGCCGAGCTGCGGGCCGCCCGAGACGATGCCGTTTGCTATGCCGGGGCCGAAGATGCCGAGGCCGAGCAGCGACAGAGCGGCGAGCACAATCGCCATGGCGTCATCGATGGTCGGGGCCGCCCCGCCGAAACCGGCCGTGAATTGCGAAAACAAGGTGCTGCCGATACCGATGATGACGGCGAGCACCAGAACCTTGATGCCGGACGACACCACGTTGCCGAGCACCTTTTCGGCCATGAAGGCGGTCTTGCCGAAAAGGCCGAAGGGGATCAGCACGAAGCCGGCAAGCGTGGTCAGCTTGAACTCGATCAGCGTCACGAAAAGCTGGATGGCGAGGATGAAGAAGGCCAGAACGACCAGCGCCCATGCGAACAGCAGGCACGCGATCTGGATGAAGTTCTCGAAGAACGCGATCCAGCCCATGAGGTCGGAAATGGAATCGAGCAGCGGACGCCCGGCGTCGAGGCCGGTCTGCGCCACGCGACCCGGCCGCATAAGGTCGGCAACGGAAAAGCTCGTCCCCGATGCCATGAGGCCGAGGCCGGCGAAACTCTCGAAGACGATGCGGGCGAGGTTGTTCCAATTGCCGATGATGTAGGCGAAGACGCCGATGAACAGCGTCTTTTTGACCAGCCGTGCGATAATGTCGTCATCCGCGCCCCATGCCCAAAAGAGCGCGGCGAGCGTCACGTCGATGACGATCAGGGTGGTGGCGATGAAGGCGACCTCGCCGCCGAGCAGCCCGAAACCGCTGTCGATGTAGGAGGTGAAGACTCCGAGGAAATTGTCGATGACGCCCGTGTTGCCCATGTGTCAGCGCGCCTCGCTGCGATCACGGCCGAGGAAGCGGTCGCGGGATTCAGCCCATGCGGCGAGGCAGCCGGCGTCACTCGCCGCCGCCTCGCCGAGCTGCTGGCAACGGCGCAGGGTTTCGCGCAACGGATCGGCCGGGGGCTGGAAGGCCGGCGCAGAGGGTGGCGCGGAAGGCTCGTCCTTCCGCGCCATGTCGATTGCGGTCACTGTCAAGGCAATCGCAACGAACACCACGGCCCCGAGCCGGGCCAGCATCTTGCCGTCCATGGCGAGCCTCCCGGTCAGTTGTTGCCGTTGTTGAACATCTGAGCGTTGCCGGGCTGGTAGCCGGTGCCGGGTGTCAGAAACCGCTCACGCTGGATGCGGCCCTGTTCGGCGGCGGTCGCGCGCTCGGCCTCGGTCAGCGCGCCGGCGCGGCCGTTCGCCGAGATGACCGCGATCAGGTCGGAAAGCTGCTGTGACTGGAGTGCGAGAAGCTGATTGCCGGCCTGCGTGGCTTGCAGCGCCCCGGTCGCACCTTGGCTCTGGCCGACAAGGGCAGCCATCTCGGCGCGGTTACTGTCGATATTGCCGACCGCCCCCGCCTGCACGCGCATAGCGTCCTGCAAACCGCCAACCGTGTTCTCCCAGCGGCCGCGCGCGTCGGCGACAAGCTGGGAGTCGGTCGCCGATAGCGAGACATTGCCATATTGCTTCTGGAACGCTTGGTCGATCTGGCCGACCTCGAAGGCGATGTTCTGTGCCTGCCCGAGAAGCTGCTGCGTGCGCTGGACGCTTTGCTGGAGCTGCTGGAGCGACGAATGCGGCAGGCTTGCCAGATTGCGGGCCTGATTGATGAGCATCTGCGCCTCGTTCTGGAGGCTCTGAATCTGGTTGTTGATCTGCTCCAGAGTCCGCGCGGCGGTAAGCAGGTTTTGCGCGTAGTTGGTCGGGTCATAGACGATCCGGCCGAAACCGAATTGCGCATGGGCCGGGCTTGCCAGCATGGGCGAAAGCGCGACGGGCACGGCGAGCGCCAGCGCGAGGGCCGAGGCCCCAACGATCTTGGGATAGGTCATGGAAGAATCTCCTGTGTGGGGTGGTTATCGAGCGGGGCCGGCGCGGCGGATTCCGGCCGGTCGGCAAGATTGGTGAGGTTCGGGATCAGGTCGGCCGCCCAATCGACGCCGCGATGACGCAGCCAGCCGGCAAGGAAACCGGCGCGGCCGTGTTCGGCATGGATGCGCGCGATTTCGGTCTGGTCGGATTTGGCGGATGCGGCGCAGAGCGCGAGGCCGACTTCGGACAGGCCAAGCTCGAACAGGCGATTGCCCCTGCGGCTTTGGCAGTAATAATCCCGCTTGGGTGTGGCCCGTGCGAGGATTTCGATCTGCCGGTCATTGAGGCCGAAGCGGCGATAAATGGCGGTGATCTGCGGTTCGATAGCGCGCTCGTTCGGCAGCAAGAGCCGCGTCGGGCAGCTCTCGATGATGGCAGGCGCAATGTTGCTGCCGTCAATGTCGGACAGGCTTTGCGTGGCGAAGATGACGCTGGCGTTCTTCTTGCGCAGCGTTTTCAGCCATTCGCGGAGTTGGCCGGCGAATCCCTCGTCGTCGAGCGCAAGCCAGCCTTCATCTATGATGAGCAGCGTGGGGCGGCCGTCGAGCCGGTCGCCGATGCGATGGAACAGATAGGCGAGCACGGCCGGGGCCGCGCCGGTCCCGACAAGGCCCTCGATCTCGAACGCCTGCACGTCCGCCGATCCCAAATGCTCTGTCTCGGCGTCGAGCAACCGGCCATAGGCACCGCCGACGCAAAACGGACGGAGCGCCTGTTTCAGATCGTTGGATTGCAGTAGCACCGCGAGGCCGGTGATCGTGCGTTCCTCGACCGGCGCGGAGGCGAGCGAGGTCAGCGCCGTCCAAAGATGCTCCTTCACCTCGGGCGTGATGGCGATGCCTTCGCGCATGAGGATGGCGGCAATCCAGTCCGCCGCCCATGCGCGTTCATAGGTATCGTGGATGCGGGCAAGCGGCTGGAGCGAGACGGACGCCTCGTCCCCTTCCGTCAGGCCACCGCCCAAATCGTGCCAATCCCCGCCCATGGCGAGCGCGGCAGCGCGGATGCTGCCGCCGAAGTCGAAGGCGAAGACTTGGCTGCCCGCATAGCGCCGGAACTGGAGCGCCATGAGGGCGAGCAACACGCTCTTGCCCGCGCCCGTGGGGCCGACGACAAGGGTGTGGCCTACGTCGCCGACATGGAGACTTAGCCGGAACGGGGTTGAGCCTTCGGTCCTAGCGTAAAGCAATGGAGCGTCGCCGAAATGCTCGTCCCGTTCCGGCCCCGCCCACACCGCCGAAAGCGGGATCATGTGGGCGAGATTCAAAGTGCTGATGGGCGGCTGGCGGACATTCGCGTAGGCGTGTCCGGGTAGCGAGCCGAGCCATGCGTCAACCGCGTTGACGCTCTCGGGCATGGCGGTGAAGTCGCGGCCCTGAACGATCTTCTCGACCAGGCGCAGCTTCTCTTGCGCCACGCGCGGGTCGGCATCCCATACGGTGACGGTCGCCGTGACATAGGCCATGCCCGCCACGTCCGCCCCAAGCTCCTGCAACGCCATGTCGGCGTCGAGCGCCTTGTTCGCGGCGTCGGTGTCTACAAGGGCGGACGCCTCGTTGGTCATCACCTCTTTCAGAATCGCGGCGATGCTCTTGCGCTTGGCGAACCATTGGCGACGGATGCGGGTTAGCAGCCGGGTCGCATCGGTCTTGTCGAGCAGGATCGCGCGCGTGCTCCACCTGTAGGGGAACGGCAGCCGGTTCATGTCGTCGAGCAGGCCCGGCGTCGTCGCGGTCGGAAATCCCACGATGGTCAGGACGCGCAGATGCGCGTCGCCAAGACGCGGCTCCAGCCCGCCGGTCAACGGCTGGTCGGCGAGCAGTGCGTCGAGGTGCATCGGCACTTCGGGCACGCGCACGCGATGCCGGTTGGTTGAGATAGTCGAATGGAGATAGGTCAGCGTCGCGCTGTCATCCATCCAACGGCACTCGGGCATGAAGCCGTCGAGCAAGGCCAGCACGCGGTCAGTGCGGTCGATGAAGCCGCGCAGCAGCTCCCACGGGTCCACGCCGGTTTTCTCGCGGCCCTCGTAGAGCCATGTTTCCGCACGGGCGGCTTCCTCGGCCGGGGGCAGCCAGAGGAAGGTGAGGAAGTAGCCGGACACGAAATGCGTGCCCGCTTCCTCGAACCCGGCCTTGCGCTCGGCATCGACCAGCGCCGATGCGGGATCGGGAAACATGCTGTCGGGATAGGTCGCGGCCTCGCTGCGCTGCGCCTCGACGAAGATGCTCCAGCCGGAGCCGAGACGGCGCACGGCGTTGTTGATGCGACCGGCGACGGCGACCAGCTCGGCCGCGACGGCGGAATCCAGATCCGGACCGCGAAACTTCGCGGTACGCTGGAATGAGCCATCCTTGTTCAAGACGACGCCGGAGCCGACCAGTGCCGCCCATGGCAGATAGTCGGCGAGCCGGGTGGCGGTGCGGCGGTATTCGGCAAGGTTCATCATCGACGTGCCTCCCTCAAACCGCCAGATGACCGGGGATACGCAGATGCCGCCGCCCGACCTCGACAAAGAGGGGATCGCGCTTTGCCGCCCACACGGCCGCGAAATGACCGATGGCCCAGATGGCGATGCCGACCAGCCAAAGGCGCAGGCCGAGGCCCACGGCCCCGGCCAGCGTCCCGTTCATGATGGCGATCGAGCGCGGAGCGCCGCCGAGCAGGATATGCTCGGTCAGCGCCCGATGGACCGGGACCGTGAATCCCGGCACCGCGTCGAGCTGTTCGAGGCCGCCCGCCATCAGATGAGCGCCCCGCCGCCGAACGAGAAGAACGACAGGAAAAAGCTCGACGCCGCGAAGGCGATGGACAGGCCGAATACGATCTGGATCAGACGACGGAAACCGCCGCTGGTATCGCCGAACGCGAGGGTCAGGCCGGTCACGATGATGATGATGACGGCGATGATCTTGGCGACCGGCCCCTCGATGGACTGGAGGATTTGCTGCAAGGGCTGTTCCCATGGCATCGACGAACCGGACGCATGGGCGGCCGGGGCGAGCATGAGGCTGATGGCGAGGGTGGATGCAGCGGTCGCGGCGAAGCGATGGCCGCGCGTAAGGATGCGGATCATTCGGGTTCTCCTGTGCTGGTGGGGATTGCCAATGGGCTGGGATGTGTGATGCGGTAATCGCCGTCCGGCCCCAGCCCCTCGACGCGGGCAAGCTCGGCGAGCCGGCGCGCGGAACCGCGCCCGGCGAGGACGGCAACAAGGTCGATGGTCTCGGCGATCAGCGCACGAGGGACGGTGACGACAGCCTCTTGAATGAGCTGTTCGAGCCGGCGCAGCGCGCCGATGCCGGTGCCGGCATGGATAGTTCCGATCCCGCCCGGATGGCCGGTGCCCCACGCTTTCAGAAGGTCGAGGGCTTCCGATCCGCGCACCTCGCCGATGGGGATGCGATCCGGGCGCAGGCGCAGCGAGGAACGGACCAGATCGGAAAGCGTCGCCACGCCGTCTTTCGTCCGCATGGCGACAAGGTTGGGCGCGGCGCATTGCAGCTCGCGCGTGTCCTCGATGATGACGACGCGATCCGCCGTCTTCGCCACCTCGGCGAGCAGCGCGTTGGTCAGTGTGGTCTTTCCGGTGCTGGTGCCGCCCGCAACGAGGATGTTGGCGCGGGAGGAAACGGCCGCGCGTAGCGTCGCGGCCTGATCGGCGGACATGATGCCCGACGCCACATAGTCGTCGAAGCTGAACACGATGCTGGCGGGCTTGCGTATGGCAAAGGTCGGCGCGGCGACCACGGGCGGCAGTAGGCCCTCGAACCGTTCGCCGGACTCCGGCAGTTCGGCCGAGACGCGAGGGCTGCGGGCATGAACCTCCGCGCCGACATGGTGCGCAACCAGCCGCACGATGCGTTCGCCATCGGCGGCGGACAGCCGCTCGCGCGTGTCGGACAGTCCTTCGGAAAGGCGGTCGATCCACAACCGCCCGTCCGGGTTCAACATCACCTCGACTACGGCCGGGTCTTCGAGCAGTCGCGCGATTGCCGGCCCCAATGCCGTGCGCAACATGCGTGCGCCGCGCGCAATGGCTTCCGGTCTTTGGTGGTTAGTGGTCATGTCGGCCCCGGTTTCTGGCGGGGACGCGACAGGCGATCCCCGGATCGGGGTCGATTAAGAAAGCCCGGAATTGGGCCGGTTCAACAAGTATCTAAGCGGCGGCGGTGATCGGCGGCGAACGGCGGTAAATAGGATGGGTCCGAATACTTACTCTTGATCGCCGTTGCTCTCGGACTCGTCCGGCAACGGATTGTCGGGAAGTGAGTCGAGGTCACGCGACAGCTCTTTGAGGAACCTGTCGCCCGTCGCCAACCGCCGGCCGAGATTCTGCATGAAGCCCTCGAACCGCTCCGCGCCTTTGGCGCGGGCGGCGGATTGTGCGGCTCCCGTAAGCGGCGGTGTGATGGTCATCCAGAAATGGATGAACTGCGCGACCGTCTCGCCGAGGACGGCGAGATCTAGGTCGAGCGTGTCGATCTGGCGGCCGAGCTTGTCCAAACGGCGAGACATGGCGGCTTCAAGCTGGTCGTCGGCATCGCCGGACAGGTAGGACATGACGGCCGCCTCCACGATGGCGGATTTCGAGACATTGCGGCGCAGCGCCACCGAGCGACGCAGCGCCATCGCCTCAATCTGTGGAATGAGCGCGGGGTCGAAATAGAGATTCAGGCGGGTTCTGGTTGCCATGGGCGTGTCCTCAAAGCTCGATTCCATCATCGGGGTTCAACGCCACCTGCCGCGCCACCATCCTCATGCGCTGGCGCATGGCGCGGGCCTTGGCCGCGTCAACGTCCGGCTCGTCGTCCAGAAACTCGAACTCCTGTTCGGGGGATGGCGGCGAGGCGACGATTTCCTCATGCTCGGGCAATTCTGGCTCGCGGCGGATGCCGGCATTGGCCGCATCGCCCTCGGCCCCGTCTGCGGCAGCCGGCGCGGAATGGCTTTCCACCGCGACCACGCGGCCGGACCAATCATCGGCGGATGGGCTGGGCGCCAACGGTGCTGCGGAAAGATCGGGCGGCGGCAGGATGCGTTCCTGAAACCGCGCATCCTCGAAATAGCGCGCCTTGGTGGCGCGGATCGGCGGCGTGCCTGCGACCATCACGATTTCGTCGGTTGGCGGAAGCTGCATGATCTCGCCGGGCGTGAGCAGCGGCCGGGCCGTCTCCTGCCTCGACACCATCAGATGCCCGAGCCATGGGGCCAGCCTGTGCCCGGCATAGTTGGTGGAATCGCGCAGCTCGGTCGCGGTGCCGAGCGCGTCGCTCACCCGCTTGGCCGTGCGTTCGTCGTTCGTCGCAAAGCTGACGCGGACATGGCAGTTGTCGAGGATCGCATTGTTCGGCCCATAGGCGCGCTCGATCTGATTGAGGCTCTGCGCGATCAGGAAGCCCTTGAGGCCGTAGCCCGCCATGAAGGCCAAGGCGGACTCGAAGAAATCCAGACGGCCGAGCGCGGGAAACTCGTCGAGCATGAGCAGCAGCCGATGGCGCTTGCCGGAGCCGGTCAGTTCCTCGGTCAACCGCCTGCCGATCTGGTTGAGGATCAGGCGGATAAGCGGCTTGGTGCGGTTAATGTCGGACGGCGGCACGACCAGATAGAGCGTGACGGGCTGGCGGCTGCCGACCAGATCGGCAATGCGCCAGTCGCAACGCGCCGTCACCCGCGCTACCACGGGATCGCGATACAAGCCCAAGAAGGACATGGCGGTGCTCAACACACCCGACCGTTCGTTCTCGGATTTGTTCAACAGCTCGCGGGCCGAAGACGCGATGACGGGATGAACGCCCGCCTCGCCGAGATGCGGCGTGTCCATCATGGCGCGCAAGGTCGCCTCGACCGGACGGCGGGGGTCGGACAGGAAGTTGGCGACGCCCGCCAGCGTCTTGTCCTTCTCGGCATAGAGGACATGCAGGATCGCGCCGACCAGCAAGCTATGGCTGGTCTTTTCCCAATGGTTGCGCTTGTCCAAACTCCCTTCGGGATCGACCAAAATATCCGCGATGTTCTGCACGTCGCGGACCTCCCATTCGCCTTGCCGGACCTCCAGCAGCGGATTGTAGGCGGACGATCTGGCGTTGGTCGGGTCGAACAGCAGCACGCGACCATGCTTGGCGCGGAAGCCCGCTGTCAGCGTCCAGTTCTCGCCTTTTATGTCGTGGACGATGGCGGATGCGGGCCATGTCAGCAGCGTCGGCACCACCAGCCCGACGCCCTTGCCGCTGCGCGTGGGCGCGAAGCATAGGACATGCTCGGGACCGTCATGGCGCAGATAGTCTTGTGTATGTCGGCCGAGCACCACGCCATCCGCGCCGAGCAATCCAGCCGCGCGGATTTCTTTATCTTCCGCCCATCGCGCCGAACCGTAGGTGGCGACGTTGCGGGCCTCACGTGCCCGGATGATAGACATGAAGATGGCGGCGGCGATGGTGATGAAGCCGCCGGACGTGGCGATGATCGCGCCTTCAACGAAGATTGCGGGCGCGTAGGCATCGAACGAAAACCACCACCAGAAGAAGGCCGGCGGGTAATAGACTGGCAGGCCCGCCAGCTCGAACCATGGTGCTCCAAGCTGCGGTTGAAATCCGAGCCGGAAGGCAACCCATTGCGTCGCCGCCCACGTCATCACCAGAACGATGGTGAAGACTACGGCGATCTGACCCCAAAGGATTCGGCCTCCACGCAATGCAGGCTCCAGTCGGCAAAAGAGACGGAGCCAATCAGAGAATAGCCGAAAGCGGGATGGGCAACAGGAAAGAGGATGCGGGAGGGCTGCCGGATACTATCGACGGTAAATAGGATGGATTCCCTTCACGCTATCCGGCCGAGTGGTCGCCGTCGCGCCACTGGCCAGACGAATCGCCCCAACGGTTCATCCGGCCTGCAAGGTTGAGCAGGTTGCGGAGCGCGGCGCTGCGATTGAACGGCGACCAGACGGCGGTAAATGCAACCGGCTCTGGTTCATCGGCAAAAGGTAGGAAGACGATTCCGGTCGTCGGCAGCAGCGCCGTGGCCGCGCCGACGATGGTGAGGCCGAAGCCCTGCCCCACCATGGACAGCATTGTTCCACGCTCCACATCGAAGCGCAGGATCGACGGCGCGGGCCAGCGTCCGGCATGGCGCAGCACGATATGGTCGTGGACTTGCGGGCCAGTGCCGCCATAGCGGACAAGGAAGGTCTCGCCGGCCAGATCGGTCCATGTGATTGCCGACTGCCCGGCCAGGCGATGTTGTTCCGGTAGCACCGCCACCAGCGGTTCGGTCCAGATCGGGCGAGTATGGCAGTCGGGCAGATTGGGCGTGCCGGCGACGAAAGCCACGTCCAGCCGGTCCGCTCGAAGCTGCATGACCGCATCGCGGGCCGTGCCTTCGCTCATCTCGATCTCTATGCCGGGATGGTCTTCCCTATATTGCGCGATCAGATCGGCAAGGAAGCTGCCGGGTATCAGGGCATGAATGCCAATGCGCAGGCGACCCCATTTCCCTGCTGCCGTCATGCTTGCGGTCTTCACCGCATGGTCGAGCTGATCGACGCCGGCAGCTATCCGCTCGACGAAGTGGCGTCCGGCCTCGGTCAGCCTGACGCCGCGTGCGTGACGCTCGAACAGGAGGACGCCAAGGTCTTCCTCCAGCGCCTTCACACGCGCGCTGACGCTGGATTGCGCCACGCCGAGCGCTTTGGCGGCGTGACGGAAGTTGAGATATTCGGCGACGGCCAACGTCTGGATCAGCGACGCGAGGGGAATGCGACCGCCGAGGATTTGAGACGATCTATCCAGTTGCGCATCTTTCAGACGCCGCCGTCGCATGGTGGCAGGCTACTTTCTCGTTGCCACGCCAGCGGCGAAGATGCCCAACAGAGTAAGAAGCGCGATGCCGAGCGTAACATAGCGAGCGGATTCCACCGCAGATTCCCCGCCTGCCGCCATCAGCGTGCCGGCGAGCGCAGAGGTGATCGAGAAAGCAATAAGTTGTGTGATGGTGATCGCAGCGGCAGCCTTACCCCCTTCGGCGGGGTCGTGGGTACTGCTCATCGCGGCCACACCGAGCAGCGGCCATGCCAGTCCGATGCCGATGCCAGCGAATGCGAGGACGGCCGCCCAAATCAGCACCATCGCAATATCAGCACCTGAGACCTGTAGAAGCCCATAAGCGATCAGCCCGGCCGTCAGCAGCAATGGGCCAACGCGGATTGCCCGGCGGCGGCCGCTCTCACTCTTGACCGACACCACGAAAAGCTGAGCGACGACCCACGCCAACGAGAGAACCGCGCCGAGAAATCCTGCGATCAGCGGGGAGAGACCCGCCAGTTGCTGGCCAAACAGCGGAATGAAGTTCTCCACCATCACGCCCGCGCTCAAGGCAGCGACCGTAAGATAGACCCATTTCAGGGAGTTGCCGCGCCGATAGGTGATGTGCGGAAGGATGGTCTCCCTTGCCCGCCGCTCCACGACGACGAACAGCCAGAGCAGCACTAGACCGATCCCGACCATTGCCAGCGTCGGCCAGCCTATCGGAACGATGGCGCTGAGGCTGATAGCGATGGTGGCAAGGACAAGCGGAATGAGAGAGGCAACGGGAACAGGCGAACGATGCCCCGAGCCGGCCATGCGGCCGAACGCGCGCTGCGCGATGATTCCAAACAGCAGCGAAACCACCGCCAGCGCACCGTAGGACCAGCGCCAGAGTCCGAGTTCCGCGAACACACCGCCAAGGGCCGGGCCGAACAGCGTTCCCAAGCCCCACATGGCTGACACGACGCCGGTTGCCCGCGCCCAATGGCGTTCGGGGAGTGCGGCACGGATCACCGCGTAGCCAAGCCCTGCCAGCAAACCGCCGCCGAGTCCTTGCACCACTCGGCCGACGATCAGCAGTTCCATCGTTGGGCTGGCGGCATTGGCCGCTGCGCCGAGCGCGAAGACGACGAACGCCGTAACATAGGCAAGCGCCGGCCCCTTCCAGTCGAGGATACGGCTGACAAACAGCGAGGCCACAATTGCCGAGATGACGAAGGCTGTCGTCACCCACGCATAATATTGCTGCCCGCCAATGTCCGCGACGATGGAGGGCATCAGCGCAGCGGTGAAATAGAGGTTCATGGCATAGAGCAGGACGCCGCTTGCCATGACCAGAACGATGGCGAGGTGGCGGCCGGACAGAAGATCGGACCATCCGTCCAGATGCGCCGTAGGCGCATTTTCGGGATCGGCCGAATTGGCCGGAGTTGGTGAGCTATTCATTGACGATACTCCGAAACGGGGGAAATTCAGTTAGCTGCGCGCCGGACGGCCAAGGAGAGAGCCAGCACGACAAGCGAAACCAGCAGGACGATGCTGGGAGCAACTGCATGGTCGTAATCGGCGTTCACCAGTGTTGTGAGAGACGCGGCAGCCATCACTATCGCCCCAAGCCCGGCTCCATAGGGCCGCGAGCCAGCGAGGATCAGCAACAGCCCAGCGGCCAGCTCGAGAATGGCGGTTATGTAGTGGAACCAGTCGGGGTACCCCCAAGCCACATAGGCCGCCGCATTTTCCTCTGAGATGAAGATGTTGCCGTAAGCGCCGAAGAGAAAGAAAGCGGCCAGAAGCCAAGCCAGGCTGGTCGCTATGATCGGAAGGGGTCTGTTCATGTGGCCTCGCATCTTAGAAATCGGACCGGCTGAGGCAGCATAGGACTAGACCCACCAGCCGTACCGACATAGATTGAATGCTCACTCTAGTTATGATCGGCGTGCGGTCAAGCTATATTAGAGCGATCGTTCTATGTTTATGGAGGCCCCATGGTCCGCAAGCGCGTTCCCGAGCAGCATGAAGGCAGACGGCAGGAGATTCTCGCAGCGGCACATCGGTGCTTCCTGCGCCATGGTCTGCAAGGCGCGTCGATTTCGATGATCTGCAAAGAGGCGGCTATGAGCCCGGGCCACCTCTATCACTACTTCCCTAGCAAGGACGCTATCATTGAGCAGATGGCCGATGATTACCTTGTCAGCCTCCACAGCCATTTCAGCGGCCACCCCGAAGGCGAACAGACGGCGACTGTTCTGCTATCGGAATTGTGGAGCATGAAGGGGTGGGACGATCTCGGTCATTGCCGCATTTTGTTCGAGTTGTTGGCAGAGGCGGGACGCAACGAAAGAATCAGGGCCATCCTCAAAGAGAACACTGACGGTGTTCGAACATTGCTGACAGAAGCGCTGACAGCGGGTCAGGCGCGTGGCGAAGTCGATTCCGCTCTTGACGCTAAGCACACGAGCGCGGTTCTGGTGGCGGTCCTTGATGCCGCGCCTATGCTGCCGTTGATGACAGCGGACCTTGACTTCGAGGAGAGCCGCAAACTGATCACGACCATGGTCGGCCGATTTCTGAAGCCTCAACAATGAGGCAGATTAGGAAAATGGGGGATGACGGCCGGTCGAAGCATTGGTGCCAGTCGAGCCAAAAATCTCCTTTTGACGCCGCGGATCGCGTCAAGTCATGATAGATATTTCACAATTACCCGCTCCTGATTTGTCCGGATTACAAGCATTTCTGGCGCTGTGTCTCTATACAGCCGTAACATCGGTCACGCCCGGACCGAACAACATGATGGTGCTGGCATCCGGTGTTAATTTCGGCATTCGGCGGACATTGCCACATATTGCGGGCATCAGCATTGGTTTCGCCGCGATGATCGTCATCATGGGGATGGGCCTTGGAATGATTTTCGAGACGTATCCCGTGCTCAACACCGTCCTGCGATGGGTTGGCGGCGCCTATCTTCTGTATCTCGCATGGAAGATCGCCGGGGCCGCAGCACCGGAGGATGCAGAAAGATCGGCTGCCAGACCCTTGGGCTTCATTGGCGCTGCTGCGTTCCAATGGGTCAACCCCAAGGCATGGGTCATGGCGCTCGGTGCCGTCGCCACTTATCTTCCGGGTTCCCCCTCGCTGTCGTCCGTGGCCGCAGCTGCGCTGCTGATGGCAGTGATCAACGCGCCCTGCGTCGGTATCTGGGCTGCGTTCGGTGTGGGCCTCCGCCGGCTTCTTACGGAGCCTGCGAAGCTGCGCGCCTTCAATCTTACCATGGCAACGCTGCTGGTTGTCTCACTCTATCCGATCTTCATGGCATAGATGACAAATGCTGAACACATGATCGTCGTGACCGGTGGTCCCGGTTCCGGCAAAAGCAGTCTGATCGATGCCATGGCACAGCGCGGCTTCCGCACCATGCCCGAGGCCGGCAGGGCGATCATTCGAGACCAGATCAGAATCGGCGGTAAAGCTTTGCCTTGGGCGGATCGCGAACTCTTTGCCGAACTCATGTTGGGCTGGGAACTGCGTTCCTATCATGAGGCACTTGCACGCGACGCGCTTGTCCTGATGGACCGTGGAATACCGGATGTCATTGGTTATCTCACACTCTGCGGCCTGCCTGTGCCTGCTCATTTCGAGGCGGCGGCCAAAACCTACCCTTACAACAAGCGGGTTTTTCTCGCCCCGTATTGGGATGCCATCTTCACGCAGGACACTGAGCGCAAACAGGACAGACAAGAGGCCGAAGCGACCGGTATGGTCATGGCTGAGACTTATGGCAGGCTTGGCTATCAGATAGTCGAGCTACCGCTGGTGGGAATCGAGCAGCGGGCCGACTTCGTTGCTGAAAATTTGAGAGCGTAGAGCGAAGTGACCGTCCTCATCCAATTGGCGCTAACTCATCCAGCAACTTCCGAGGCCGCGCCGGCTTCGCGCTCCGTCAAGATGCGATCGATCAAACCCCATTCCAACGCTTCTTCCACCGTCATGAAGCGGTCGCGGTCCATGGCTTGTTCGAACTCTTCATAACTGCGTTTGCAATGCTCCGCGTAGAGCCGGGTCATGCGCTGCTTGGTTTTCAAGATCTCCTCGGCATGGATCAGCATATCCGACGCCTGCCCTTGGAATCCGCCTGATGGTTGGTGAATCAGGATGCTGGCGTTCGGCAATGCCGCGCGCTCGCCGGGTTCGCCGGCCATCAGCAGGAATGACCCCATCGAACGGGCCGTCCCCATACAAAGAGTATGCACCGGAGCGCGGATGTATCGCATGGTGTCATACATTGCGAGGCCGCTGGTAACGACGCCACCGGGAGAATTGATGTATAGCTGAATTGGCTTCTTGGGATTCTCTGCTTCCAGAAACAGTAGCTGCGCGCAGACGAGCGCGGAAACGGTGTCGTTGACCTCGCCGTTCAGGAAAATAATCCTCTCGCGCAGAAGGCGGGAATAGATGTCGAAAGAGCGTTCGCCACGGCTGGATTGCTCGATGACCATAGGGACGAGTTGCATCGCTTCGCACATAGGCGAACTCCTGTCTTCTAGATTTTGATGTGTTGTTTGAGGTGCTATGCTGCGAGCATAAGCACCGGCCAATTGTTGTTCGCGGCAGGGGGTGTTCGCCGAACGGATCGGGCGTCCACAAGATGATGGATGATCCTCAACCTCGTGCCGCCATGGACATTGGGACCGACTTGGAACGTCACAATGCTTTCGAGGAAAGGCGATTCTTCTTCGCGCATCCGATAGCGGACTTCCTCTCCAGGTTCTGCCGAGATCGGGACAGCATCGGCCAAGTCTTTTTCAGGCAGCCATTTTTCTCGAAGCTCTGGAATACTAATCGCCCGCCAAACCATTTCAGGGGGAGCGTCGATTTCATATTCCACTACGAGATTATCCTTGGGTTTCTTGGCCTCCGTGTCGCTCATTGGTCCATGTCCTTTAGTAAGCTCTTCAAAGCGTCAATTCGCGCAGGCCAATAGGCCCGATACTTCGCCAGCCATTCCGCGATGAGTGCCAGCCCCTCTGGATCGACCTCATAGTTCACAAAGCGGCCCTGACGTTCTTCCCGCACCAGCTTGGCGTTGCGCAGGACAGAGAGATGTTGCGACATCGCCGGCTGACTAATTTCCATACCCTGCCGCAGTGTGACGGCGTTCATGCTGCCGGACGCCAGCTTCTCGAAAATCGCGCGGCGTGTCGGATCGGCCAGAGCTTTGAATATGTCGTTCTGGATCATGACAATAGATAAGCACACACTTATCTGATTCGCAAGGGCGAACCATCATCACAACATAATCCCTCGGTGCCGCCCCAATTGCCACGACACCGATCCGCCCTGCACGACGCCCACGACCTCGCGGCCGAGCTGGCGGTCGATGACCGGCCGCCACGGGACAAGGGTAAACTCATAGGATTTCTCGACCACGGCGAACTTGCCGCTCGATAGCTGCACGGTGCCGGTGAACTTGCCGCTGACGTTCTCGCCGTCCGTGGTAGCGCGGAACGGCAGGCCCTTGCTTTCGACCATCTCCGCGCCGATGCGGGCAACCTCCCGCTCGCGCATGGTGGCGAGAAGGTTGCGCCGGTAGAAGATGCGGCCGTCCTGCGCTCGGGTAGCATCGCCCTGTTCGATATGATGCTCGCGCCGCTGCTCCATGGCCTCGCGCACCTGCTGGCCGAAGCCGGTCGGCGCAAGGTCGGCCGTCTCGCCATGGATCAGCCGCCGGTCCAGCCAGGTCGCGCCGTCCGATCCGATCTGCTTATCCAGATTGACGGGGGAAAGGACGCGAACGCTGGCCTGCCGGTCGCGGCCGGCGTCGTAGGCGGCCGCGCGGCTGACCAGATCATCGGGGATACGCCATTGATCGGCGTCGATCCGCTCGACGATCCCAGCCCGGCGCAACGCCTCCAGCCGGCGGACATGAGCATCGACATAGCCCTCATAGTCACCGCCCGGAACGCGGTCCTCGAATTTCGCCTGCTCCAGATGACGGCTCGGCCGATAGATGCCGTCCTCGGCGATGGCGGTGATGGTGCGGTCGGACGGCCGGGCTGCCGCCTCGGCCGGGCCGATCTGGATGACGCTGCCGATGCGGGCGTCGTCCAGCCGCTCGGGCGCGATGCCGGCGATGTGGTGGGTCCGCCCGTCGATCCCGTCCACCACGATTGTCAGGTTCTCGCCCAACTCATCGGACAGGTGCTTGTCCACGACGCGGCCGACGATGGGCGTCTCGGGCGCTCCGTCATGGATTTGGAAGCTCATGGGATCGCGTTCGCCGCCCTGCTGGCCGAGCGCCTTCTGCATGGTGCGGATGATGTCGCCACGCTCGCCCAGCTCTCGCAGGGCCGGCTCCATGTCCTTGCTCAATTCCCAAACGGCGGGCGCGTGCTCGGTCGCCAGCCCCATCTTCTCCAGCTTGGCGAGCCTGCGCAGGCGCAGCGTCCGCTCGAACTGCCGTTTTGGCTCTGCCGGTTCATGGCGCAGGTCGAGGAAACGGGCATCGGCTTCCTCGACCATGGCGCGGTCGATCCGGGTGAAACGATCTTGGTCGATTTCGGCGGACAGCTTGCGGGTCTGCTCGATCTCGGTGACGGGGCCGAGTTCCAGACCGGCAAGCTCGCTGGCGCGCTCGCGCAGGCCGGCGGAAAGATAATCGCCGTTGATGACTAGATCCCCGCCCGTGTCGTCGCGGCCGTTGACGATGATATGCACATGGGGATGGCCGGTGTTGTAGTGATTGACGGCGACCCAATCCAGTTTCGTGCCGAGGTCGGCTTCCACCTGTTTCATGAAATCGCGGGTGTAGGCCGTGAGGTCCGATAGCTCCGCGCCATCCTCGGGCGAGACGATGAACCTGAACTGATGGCGGTCGTCCTTGCCGCGATCAAGGAAGGCTTGCGGCTCGGCGCGGTCCTCGGTCGCCGAATAGAGCTGGCCGCGCTCGCCGTCGCGTGACGTGCCGTCGCGCTGGACGTAGCGCAGATGCGCGCGGGCACGGCCGCCCTTCCATGCGGCCCGGACGCTGCGCTGCTTGACGATGACGCGGCGATTGCCGGGTTGGCGATGATGCCAATGGCCGGAGATGTTGCGGGCGCGGACGAAGCTCGCGCCCCGGCCGCGCTTCACGCCCTTGCCGCTGGCGACCACGGCACGGGACCGGCCCGGCGATGACGGGCGGGCGGATGACGGCATGGAAGGATCGCGGGAGGCCGCTGCCTGATGCTGGCGGGTGATCTTCTTGACCTGCGTGAAAAAGCTCTTGGTCTTGCCGGCCTTCGGCGTGTCGGATCGGATGCGGCCGGGCTTCGGACGGAAGCGGTTTTCGTCGTCGGCGCTCAAGGGCGCGACTCCAGCCCAAACCGCCGGAAAACGGCCGATCTGCGCCTATGGTGCCGCTCGAAACCCTGCAAAGCCAAGGCTTTGCACGAAATCGCGGCACGCGGCCCCTCAAAACCATGGTGCCGGAACCGGCAACCTAACCAGTGTGCAGACAACAATAATTTCCAGAAGCGGCCCGATAGGGTGCCGTCTTCTTTAATCTTGCCCTCCGCCCTTTCTGTCTTTTCTGCCCCTCCTGCCGGGAATCCTGCCGGGCGCAAACCTGCCCGACCGGATGCCGAAACCAGCGCCGCCGAGCGCGGGAACGCCGCCCTCATGGCGTTCCCCCGTCGCTGGCGCTCGCCACGAAAATGCTGCCGTCCTGCGGCTCCGCACGGGCGGGGTCGCGCGCCGGAACGGCAGCGCGGCCGTCGCCTGTTTGCACCTCGGACGGCGGCGCGGCGGCAGCCCGCGTGTCGGCCGGACGCATGACGAATAGTGGTGCCTCGCGCCAATCGGGCGGCGGTGCCGGTTGCGGGGACGGCGCATCCGATGGAGCCGCGCCGCCAAGGATCGGGGCGAGCGCGGCGACATAGGCGCGTGTCTCGGCGGGCAGTGGGCGGCCCGTCGCGCGGTGCTCGTCATAGCGACCGGGGCCGGCGTTATAGGCCGCAAGCATCGCGCCGACATTGCCGTAGCGGTCGAACATCTCGCGCAGATAGGCCGTGCCTGCGAGGATGTTGTCGCGCGGGTCGTAGGGATCGCGGCCGAGGCCATGGCGGACGCGCAGGCCCGCCCATGTGTCGGGCATCACCTGCATCAATCCCATCGCCCCGGCCGACGAAATCGCGCGCACGTCGCCCGCGCTCTCGGCGCGCAGCACCGCGACGATCCAATGCTCGGGGATGCCGAACCGCTGCGACGCCTCGGCGATGTGCGCCGCATAAGGATGGGCGGCGACCGGGCGCTCGACCGACGCGGATTGCGCGACAGCGACGCCCGATCCGATGCAGACGGAAAGCGCCCCCGCCAGCAGCAGGACGGCATAATGCCATGCCGGCCTGTCTCCGCTTCGCCGCCAGTCTGCCAGCGTGCTCGCTGCGGTCAAGGGCAAGGCGCAAGCGCCGGCCGATGGCCGCCCCTGACCTTCGCTGCGCGCGCCGGCCGTCTGGTCGCCGAGCGGGACGAAGGGATGAGACGGCTTTTCCGCGAACAAAGGGATGCCGGTCTTTGACCGGATGGCGGGCCGGACTCGCGCGACCGTCATTCCTCATCCTCGATCTTCCGGGCGTGCTTCCAACGCAGGGTCCAGACCGAAGGATCGTCGTTGGACTGGAACAGTTTGGCGCGGATCGGGGACGGGAAGATTGGCCCCTCCAATCGCATCGACAGGAACTCGCCAGCGTTCTCGCTGGAGTCTTTCCATGCGGGGCCGGCGTCCGGGCCGTCCTCGCTATCGAGGTGCACGCGATAGTCGGGCGCGTTCTTCATGTCGCTCGGCTTGGCCGGGACGATGAACAGCTTTTCGTGGAGGCCGAACGAATGAAGCTCCCCCGCATAGCCGGTTTCGGTGCGGGTGAAGGTGCCTATCTCTGCCATGGGAAATCTCCTGCGTTTGGTTTTCGGGGGTGGTTTCAGTGCGTCGGCGCGCGCCACTCGTAGCGGCCGACGCCTTCCTCATCGGTCCAGAGCGGGACCGCTCGGCCGATGACGGAAGCTGCGGGGATGGGTCCGAAGTAGCGGCCGTCGAGGCTGTCGCGGACCTCCCAATTCATGAGGAAAAGCTGGCCGTCGCCGATGACGCGGCAGCCCTGCCAGATGGGCAAATCGCGGCCGAGGCTGTCGCGCTCCAGCGCCTCGCCCATCTCGATCCCGTCAACCGTGATCGTGCGGCCGGCGCGGCAAACGCGCTGTCCGGGCAGGCCCAAGACGCGCTTCAACAGCGGGACGCCTCGCGCGATATAGCCGCGCTCGACCATGAAGCCGACGAGCGGTTCGGGCGGCATGATGGCGACCAGCTCGGGCACGTCGATCCGGTCGGCCGGCTCGACGGTGTAGAAGCCGACTGGCGCGCTGGCGGTGGCGTTCCATATGAGTTTCGTCGGCGTCTCGACCGCGCTTGCAGCAGCGATGCCGATGACGGCGAGCGCCGTCACCGTGAGGGTGCGGCGGCGCGTCATGGGTCGATCCTTCGGCGATGAAGCCAAGCGGCATGTCGCTCGGGGGTGTAGGCGTGCGGCTCCAGATTGGCGGTCAAACGGTTATGGACGTGCCGCCAATGCTCCGGCGAGGCGTCGGCCGGATCGAGGCCGAGCGCATCCACGGCGTCGATAGCGACAAGCGCGCGCTGCACCTTGGGCCAGCTATCGAGGCGCAACAGGATTTCGCCGCCGGGGCGCACGAACGGCAATGTCTGGAACGGCTCGCCGCGACCGATGGCCCGCATGATGTCGATGCGCGAAACGACAGTGCCGTGCTCGCCCTTCGCCCATCGCACGAAGGCAAAGACGCTGCCCGGCGCGAAGCCGACGACACTCCGGCGACGGTCGATGATCTGCTCGTAGCTCTTGCGGCCGAAGCGTATCCAGTGCTCGACCTTGCGTTTCTCGAAGGTCAGCTCGACCAGTGTTGTGAAAGGCGCAGGCCCGTCCGGCAGCGGACGGCCGTGCGCGCTGCGGTGGGCGCGACGGGTCATTGTTCGTCTCCGGTGATGTGCTGGGGGCTGCGCAGGCGCAGCGCGTCGGGCGCGGCCGTCATGGCTCGCCCCTTCGGGCAGAACCGGCACCACGCTTCGCCTGCGCGCGCGTCAAAGAAAAAGAGTTAGATTCTCTGTTAGATAAGTTAGCGGTCGGATTCCGCTTTTCAGGCCAAAGCGTTAGCTGCGGTTCGTGCGCCTGATCTGCCGATAGTGGTGCGCCCGATGTGCCGATACCCCGTGCGCCTGATCTGCCGATGGCATTAACAGGGTTATCAACAGTGCCTGTTGACAGGTTTTCGGGGCGGATGCGTAGCATCTCGCGGCCGTCTTCCCGCTCGATCTGGAGCAGGTAGCCGGGGAGTTGTTGGCGGGCCGCGATCCGGCGCAGGTCGAGCGCGAAGTCGGACGGCCGCGCGAGGCTGCCGGATTTCTGATGAAGGTGCGCGACCTCGAAAATCCAGCCGTGGCGCTGGTGGCCGGCGTGTTTTCTGGCGACGCGGTAAAGCCATCGTTCGATGCCGCCAGTCAGCCGGAAATAGGCCGGGTCGATGGTCAGGACCAGCGAACGGTCGATGACGCTGTTATAGAACCATTCGGGCAGGACGAACTCCATGCCCTCGACGCGGCCGGCGCGCGTCGTCATTTCCTCCCACTCGTTGATCCACGAGAATTGCCGGCGACGCCAATGCGGGCCATTGCGGATGGTGGTGGCAATGACGGTCGATTGCAGCCGCGCCAGCGCGGCTTTCAGAAGCCGGTATTGGTGATTGCCGGTCGGCCGCCCGATGGCGCGCAACAGATGGTAAGGCGTAAACCGGACAAAGCGCGACGTGGTGAGGCCGTTATTCTCGGCCGCGACGATCTGCGAGGCCGCCCATATCAGCACATCGGCGTCCCATATGGTCGCCATCCCGTGCTCGGGCATCCCGAACACCTGCACCTCTATGTCGGCGGCCTTGTAGAGAATCGGCTTTGTGCGCGGGGTCTTCGCCAGCGAGAAGAATGGCCGCTCCATCAAGTCGCGCTGGTCGCGCGGCGGCGCGTCGCCCGTTGCGACCACGAAGGGGTCTAGGCGGCTGCGCTCGCTGTCCTCGGTCGGCTGCGCGGGGGCATGATCGTCCTCGCGCAGCATCTAGCACTCGTCCCGTTCTTCGGGCGTGAGCGGACGCGCGGGAAAGACCGTGCCGGCGGTCTTGTCGCGGGTGGATTTGCGCTCGCCCGCCGCGCTCCAGTCTTCCAGATCGCGGACGGTGTAGAGGACGCGACCGCCGACTTTGCGATAGGTCGGCCCGGTGCCATAGGTGCGATGCTTCTCAAGGGTGCGGATGGATATGCCGAGGAAGCGCGCGGCTTCCTTGGTGCGCAACAGGCGCGGCGGCAGGCCCGCAAGTGGGTTGGGCATGGATCACCTCCAGTCGGGATTGGGCTGCCGGGGACGGCAGCGGACTGTGGCGAACGATGGCGAGGGATCGGCGGCGCGTAGCGTGCCGCATTTGCGCCTATGCGCTGGCGGCACCCCCCTTCGGGGCGGTGCGTTGCTAATAGTTGAGGGATTTCAGCGGCTCGCTGCCTGCTGCGCCGAATAGGCGAAGACATTCACGGCCGGTTCGGATAGAAACGTAGACGGAGCAGACGCGCTGCTCTGGGGCGTAGTAACCCCTGACTAGCGGTTGGTGCCGGCCGTGACGGCACCACCATCCTCGAACCTTATGGTCGGGGAGCTCATGGCGTATGTCCAGGGCTTCTCGCCTAAAGGTCATGGGGCCGTCTAGTCACGGTTACTAACTCCCCGATCACCAGGTAGAGGGGCCAATTGCGGGGGCGCACCGCAAGCAAGGCTCTCTGGAACCTAGGGGGAATGGCTATGCGGGTTCCCGTCGAACTCGATCCCGATGTAGATGACGAAGCGCCGACCGGCGACACCATAACCGTCTATGACGAACGGCATTACGTCACCTATCTGCGTTTGCTGGATGCGAAGGCCGAGGGCGCGGACTGGAAGGAAGTCGCGCAGATCGTGTTGCACCGTGATCCGGTCGCCGATGAACTTCGCACCCGCCGTTGCTGGCAAAGCCATCTCGAACGCGCACAATGGCTGTCGCGTGGGGGCTATCGGAAGATTCTGGAGCAGGCGTCAGCCAACAAGGAGTGAGGGTCACGCTAGCACGGTTAACGTTTGCTGGGTTTGATCGGATAATGGAGCAGTAGGCGATAGCCCCCGCGCATCATTTTGATGCCGTGCGCGACCAGGCGGCGCGCTTTGTTCTTGCGCGGATCGTTCTCAAAGTCTTCCTTGGTGCCGCGAAAGGCAAGCAAGACTTCGGCGATGGTGCGATAGCTCTCGCCATGCAGCCGAGCGTCGAGCGCGCGCAGGGATAGGATATGCCATTGCCGGAGTTGGGCGGGGACCGCTCGAAAATCGGAACCGGGTGCGCGGCCGTTGAGGGATCGCCAGAAGCGGCGCGCCGCGTGCGTGCGCAGCTCCAGAAATGAATCCATGGGCAGCGTCACGGCATAGAAAGCGTCGGCATCCGGCGCAGCCTCGGGCAGCCAGAATTGGTGCGCGACGCCATCCACCTGCCAGATGCCGTGCCAGCCATCGTCGGCGCGGCGCAGGTCAAGGCCGTCGAGATGCGCCAGCGTCAATATTGGTTCGGTGTCGTCGTCCTTGTGATCGACGGGCGACAACATCACGGCTTGCGGTTGAAGGCGCGGACTCCAGATCGGCGATTGCTGGTCATGCGGCGCTTCGGGGTCGCACGGGAAATCGCAAACCCCAGCGATGCGCGAACGCTTCAAGGTCGCGGGTGGCCGTCCCTTCGGTCAATGCGACGGTCTGGCAGTCCTGACGATATTCGTCGTTGCGGCGCAAATATTCCCAAGCGAAACCAGCGGCAGGGATGTGCTTTGTGTGCCCGTATGCCGCCGGTGATCGCCAATCGATGCTGAGCATGGCGTCACCTCCCCAAGCCGGGATGCTGGGCAGCGCCCGGCAAGAAGAGGTTCAATCATCACTGGAAATATAGAAGCCGCTCAAAGCAGATACCTTGAGCGGCTAACCCGATCATTTTAGGTATTTGGGCTTGGCGACAGCCGGTGATTCCGCGACGCGTGCCCGTATGAGCACGAACAGGCAGTCATGTTTCACCTGTTGGAAAACACATGCACCTCACCGTCCGCAGTTTCGATGGTGAACAGGTCGCCGCCAATCTCAGCGTCGCGCGCCATCGCCTGCCAATCGACATAGTAGCGTAGTGCCTCGGGGATCGTGACGCTCTCGGTGATCAATTCCTCCATGTAGTCGGCGAGGCTGGCGAACTGACCATGATAGCAATCCTGCAAGGCGGTTTCGGCTTGGTCCATGTCGCCGCTGAACTGCTCCAACAGGCCCGCGCCTAGTGCGCCGTGTTCTGCGATGAAGGCGGCCATCCGCGCCACGCTGTCGATGCCCGCATATTCGGAGATGCTGACGCCCTCGAAGCCCTCATAGTCATGAATGGCGTACTCCTCCGCTTCCTCGACCGGAGAACGGGCAAGCATCGCGGCAATCTCGTCCCTGATCTGGTCCGCGTCCTGATCCGCGTCGATCCAAGCTCCATGCAGAAAACCGTTATTGTAAGCTGCAAGGCAGGCGACATAAATGCGGGGGCTGCTGTCGGATACGTTGGTCATATCTCTGATCCTCGGGTCTGAAGGTCAGCGAAGCGGAACGCCGCGCCTGACCTTCTGGCCGTCGCCGAGACCGGGTGTGCAAACGGAGTGAGGCTTCGCGGGGAACCGGCTGCACGGAGCGCGGCACGCACGTAGGAAGCTGGGCGGAAGCCTCTCGAAGTGCGCCGAGGGCGGAGCCCTAAGTTCTATGAAAGGGGATAATTCAGTATTACGCTCGCAGGCTCATCTGGCTTGGCTCTCGATTCAGTCAAGCGAGCGCATCCTGCGAGAGAATATCCGCTTCTGGAAATAGTCCGAGCCCGCGAATATGCGCAATCGCCGCTGCGGGATCAGCGACGAAAAGGATAACGACCAAGTCTTGCCGCGCGCGTGTGCAGCAAACGTAGAAAAGTCTCCGCGTCCGCTCGACGCCTGTTTCGCCACCGTCCTGCAAAGTCTTTTTGTCTCGCGCAGAAAGCTCTTTCAATCCGAGGTATTTCTCGTAGGAGAATTGAAAGTGCGTGCCTTCCTCGTCATCGAGGACGACGAGCACACGATCGAACTCGGCCCCCTTCACGCCTTGCTGCGTGGAAAAAGGCGATTCGTCGTTAACGTAAGCCTGGTATGGTCGAAGCTGCTTAGCCGGACAGGCTAGGAACGCGGCCATTGAATTGATCTCGTTTGAAAGGCCTTCCTCGCCTTCGTCTACGTTGTCATCGGCCTCGACTTCGGCCTCGTTCACAGCAACATCCTCAAGGTACGCGGACAGGCGCGGGTCGAACTCTACCAAGCGACTTTCCTTGGCAAGAGTCAGCACGTCACGAATGGTAGCCTGCGACTGAGGTCCCATCAGCTCACCGACCTGATTGCTCACCGCCTGAAGTTCATTGAGCCTCTCGGCGATGTTCACGCCTTGGAGGTTGGCCTTTTCTAGCAACGGTGAATGGAGCCGAAGCAGCCGCATCGTCTCGAAGTCTCGCCCGTCCCGAACAGCCTCCGCAAGCGGCAGTAGAAACGACACCAACGGGCGCAGCGGCCAGGCGGACGCGTCCAGAAAGCCATTCTTGAAGGCCTCAGGCGCCTTATCGTTGAGCGCCGCATACAGATCGCCGAACCCCAATCGCTTCGCTGCCATGCGATGCACGATCACCAACATTTTAACCGGGTCGTTCTCGTCGGCGGGCTGCCACAACTCGTCATCGTTTGCGTTCGCAATCCACGCCCGAACCTGCGCCACGCGTTCGTCGCGATGAGCATCTGTCGGCAAGACAAACAATCGCGCCGTTCCGATCACCGGCACTTCCTGATCACCGTTTTTTTTCTTTCGGCCACCAATCTGAACCAGATCGTCACCTTCACGCCGAATGGCGTTTGCGAGATTCAATATCGAGGTGGGCGAACGGAAATTTTCCGGCTTGGGGATCGCCCGCCAATCGTCGGGTTTGGGAACTGTGCCGATGCCGGTGGGATAGATGCGCTGCATCGGATCGCCGAAGAACCCGAGGCAGAAGCGGGCCTGCTCCTGCTGCTGGACCGCCATCAACGCTTCGACAATAATGGGAAAGGTATCTTGGCTCTCATCCACGAAAACAAACGGAAATTGTTGTGCGACGAGAGTTCGGAAAAGCGGCCGTTGAATCATCAACTGCGAAGCCATTTTGATAATGTCATCGTGGCCGAGGATACCTTTGGCGTAGTCAGTTCCTGTTCCATAAGTGAAGCTGCGAACTTGAGTGATAGCCTCACGCTGCTGCTCGTAGCGCGTTATATCGTGGGCGTTCTTGTCTCGCGTTTTCTGCTGAACGCGTGGGCCAAAATTGGCGGCATCGTGCTGTAATTCTGTGATCCGCTCGTCGATCCTGTTTGCAACCCAAGCGGCGATATCTTGTTGGAAGCCGCGTGCGATCGACCAAAGAAAACTATGAATCGTGGAGACGTGGACGAGAGGATTGTTTCCCACGTCAGCCCAAATCTCTCCGGCGGCGATCTCTGTATAGGTTATGCAGGCCACGCGCTGCCTGCGTAGTCGCAAACGCTCGCCATGGATGGCAAGGATCGAGGCGAGCCCCTTGATCAGCGAAGTGGTTTTACCCGACCCCGCGCCGGCGACCATGTTAAAACTGGTCGGCGGCTGAGATTCCAAGCACAGCCGAAGATCTACGTCGGCCTGTGTGTCAGGCTGTTGAGCGCGGCTACTCACCGACTACACCACCTTCCAGTTCGGCCTCAACTTCGAGATCGACCTGCGCCTTAAGCCAAACCAGACCGTCACGGATGTACGTCGGAACCTGCCACTCTTCCGGGCGGGCCGTAAGTACGCCAAGCGCGAACTTGGTCTTGTCGAATTTATCGCCGCTGACCCTCTTGTGAAGGCCGGCTGCCAACGCCGCCGGGTCCGCTAGTGCACCACGGAGGCGTAGACCCAATTTCCTCTGCTCCGCGCTCTGGCACCATTCGGCGTTTTCCAACCCGAACGCTTCTTCCAACGTCCGACCTGCCAGCTCTACGTTCTGACCATTCCATGCGACTGGAACGGGCGTCTGATATGCCACGCGGACACGGGGCGTCACATCCGCCGGCGTTTCTTTCTCTTGCTCCGGTGCTGCGAAAAGCTCGTCGATCGACAGCTTGGCCGGAAGCCATTTCACGAGAGTCTGGTTGGAGGTGACTGCCCCGGCTACACCGGGCAAGCACTTTTTTCCGTAACGACGGGCGGGGGCAGGATCGGCGGCATCGCCAGCTTGGGCGGCCGGAGCATCACCACCGAGTAGTTCATCGACATCGTTGGCAGCGTCCACCTCAAGGGCCTCGACTTCGATCTCCAGCTCGTCATCGTCGTCATCATCGCCGTCATGATCAGCAGGCAACAAGGTAACACTGTCTACGTCGGTGATGATCAGCGTGACGATCCCGAGGAATTCGATCAGCGATTTGAATTTATGGCCGAAGGCACCGCCCACCTCCAGAATGCAAATGCAGGAGGATCGCAGCGATGTCGCCGCCTTTGATATCATGATCGGGAGCAGCAATCGCTCGACATTGCCCTCCACGAGCACAGCGGCGTCAGAGAAGAACAAATCGCAGTGGGTGAGTTTGAGATACCTTTGCAGGAAATCGCGGTGTTCGGTTTCCTGCGCATAGAACGCGGAGAGGTTGAGCACTTCAGTGACTTGATCGTTTCCAACCAAATCGCGCCGGAAGTAGCGGATCGGCTGAAAGCCCCGCTCGTACAGGATGTGCGGCGAGTGGGTCGTAATGACCGCTTGTGTGGCGAATGATCCTCCCGCTTCGCCCGGAATGACGAGCAAGTCGAGTATGTTGCGAATGAAAACCTGCTGGAGCTGCGCGTGAAGGTGTGCTTCTGGCTCCTCGATGAATATGAGATGGAGAGGCGCACGCTTCTCCTCTTCAGCTTTCCAGCGCTCCTGAAGGTCGAGCACTTCGACCACCATATAGATCAGGTTTTTGAAGCCGAGGCCATTGTAGGTGTCGGGCAGCATGATTGTCTGCGCGGCTTCGCCCACGATGTAGTGGACGCGCGCATCCTGTGTCATGATGGACGCGGGGTTCAGGGCTGACTTGATTTCTAGCCTTGGGTTATTGAGGCCGGGATAACCCAAACGCCCCAACCGCTCCAATGTGCCTTTGAAAACTTCCGCGAGATGCTTGTCGAGGCCCACCTCAGAATCGAACAGCGCTTTGAGCGCCTGATGATCGTCCTGACGTTGATCGAGATTGCGTTGATAGAAACGGCTCAGACGCTTCGACAAATCCTCCGAACGGCCGCTTCCGGAAGCAGTTGAAGGGTCCGCGAGGTGCCGCTGTGCATTGAGAAAATCTACCTTGATAAGTGATTTTAGTACAGCGCTGCCGCCGGGCTCGTTACCCAACGGCAGCGGCTGATATCCCTCCACCGCCTGAAACTTCGCATCAAATTGCCTGTGGTCGAGGACGTAATATCGCAACTCATACTCGTGTCTCAGTTCTTTAAGCAGGTAAGCCGATAGCGATTTTGGCCAAGGCACATAATCGCCTGCGCCGCCGACCAGCGCCGCCGCTTTGGCCCGACCATCGTCGCGAGCGGTGCGATAACGCTGGATCAATTCGGTGATGTTTCTGGGCGCGAGTTCAACGCGGATGCCAACAAGCGTCCCAACCCAAGATGTCGAAGGCAGAATGGGGATGACAAGATAAAGGTCTTCGGCTCCCACCTCGAACCAAAGATCGAGTGAGACGGTTGGGAACTCAGCCTCGGCGACCTGCCCCTCTCGTTCGCCAATCTCATCGAGCAGCGGCCAAGCGTGCGAGCTAAAATCGTACAGTGAGAAGGAATCTTTACCGCCCGCGAGGAACATCTGCATCGCCTGCGTCGCGGAGGTTTTTCCGCTATTATTCGCCCCAACGAAAATGGAGATGTCGGACGCAAGCTCGACATGCACGTCCCGAAGCCGTCGGAAATTTCTCAGTCGATAGGAATGTAGGTGCATCGTTCCCCCCCGCTACGAAGACTATCGGTTACCTCCCTGCCTGTGAATATTAAATAGACACCGTTTCGGTGGTGAGCATCGAACGCTTTCCCCTTGTCCACCTCGAAGTTATTCAGCGAGCCAATCGTTCAGCATCTCAATCAGGATAGCGAAGTCACGACCTTCACCGGGGCCACCTTTATGAATGATTCCCGCGACCGCATCGTTATGGTCTAGGAGGGGGCCGCCGGACATTCCTTGCGACAGCTTCTGTGTCACCTCGATCAGCTTGACACCATGTTTGACAGGCAGCGAACTCACCTTCCCGTCCCGGACATTTAGCCTATCGCCTGGGCCAAAGCTTGGATATCCGACAGCAACCAGCCCTTCACCGACCACGACGGAATGGTTCGACTGCTCAAGTTCGAAATACTCGGTAGGCGGGATTGCATGTTCGAGAATAGCAAGGTCACGAGGCTCGTCGCGCTTGAGTACTTTCGCCTTGAAGGCATTAGACGGCTTGCTCGGATGGTAGACCTCGACTTCTTCCACGCCCGCGACGCAATGGGCAGCAGTGACTAAGCCGACATCCTTGAGGAAGAAGGCGCTTCCCTGAGCCATATCGCCCTCGAAATGCTCGACAACCCATACAGCCCTGTCGCGGACCTCAGCCGCAGTCGGTGTCACCTCGATCTTACGCTCTGGGAAACTAGTGTTGAATCGAACTGCGATCGATCGAAATACAGGATCAGATTGGCCCCGGATGTGGCGGAGCCAAGTGATCTTTCCCTCAAGATGTTTACCTAGATCAGATGTACCGCCATGACTACTCTCAAATTTCTTCTGCGCAGTTTTCTTTCCTAGATTCTCCACTGAATAGATTGCCGCGCGAATATTCCGGACATAGCGTCGATCAACATTGAGAAGTTCGTTAATCTTGAGTCCCGTAACTGTTCGACGCGAGTGCTGGTCGGCATAGTGTGCTTTGTCGTGGTTTATCGCAAATCCGTTGGTAACGATGATATTGCGGAAAGCCGGCTTAAGCTGATCGGGCGCAAAATGTCCCGAGGGTGGGACCGCCTCGAACAGCGCCGTCATTGGCTGGTGGCTCGAAAGCGTGATGTCGTCCGCGTAGCGCGTATAGATACACCGCGACGCCTTCGCGAAAGCGAGTAGCTCCTTATCTAAGCGAAAGCAGATCATGTTGGAGAGGACGGGACTCGTCGGCGCGCCTTGCGGCAAGTGAGAGTTGTGACAGCACAGTCGGCCAATGATGCTCGCCACCCGGCTGTCGATGCCAAGTGATTCGAGGACGCCGGTGACCCGATTTTCGGTGATCGACGGAAAGAAGTCCTTCAGGTCGATGTTGAGCACAAAGCGCTTGCGCAGATGCGCTAACGCATTGGTTTTCACGGATTTTCCAGCGACAAAGCCATGGACGGGATTCCGGACGCGATAGAGATGGTAAAGCAGCGCCGCGATCTTCCGCTGAAGGTATTTGAGGCGCTTGTCGGGCGCGTTGATGATTCTGGACTTGCCGTTCCCCTTAGCGATCTCGAATTGGTGGTACATGCGACCACGAAACCACCAGATCTTTTTCAGTTCTTTGGCCGACACGCCTAGGTAGGCAAGAAGCGCCGCCTCACTAGCCAGTTCGGGAGGAATTGCGACCCGGACGACGGGGATACCAAAAAAGGACGGCGGCACGAGGTCTCCCTTCCAATCACGCCATGTGTCGCATTGTCGATATGGCGCGCACGATATGTGCAGACATTAGCTCTTACGCCGCAGTTACTACAGCGCGTATGCGAGGGGAGACCTCGTGAAGCAAATCTATCAACTCGCGGAGGAGTCATCTAGACTATATGTTCGCGCCGATCGACGATTTCCGCGTGTTAGACTCTGTTCCTAGGTATCGTCTTGGAGGGCTATGGCGTAGGTGTAGTTCTCCGTTTCGTCGGCTTCGGCCCGCCAAACACCGCCGATTACCGCACAAATTGCCGAGCTATCTCTTTCATTATCAAACGGATAGCGTCTTTCAGGTGGTTGTCGTACGCGCAGGGGTTCTCGCGCGCCCTACCAGTCGGCATAGCCGTTCGCTTTCCTCGCTGGGAAACCACAACTCTGACCCGGCGGCTACGTCACCGGTGGCGGGGTCACTTCGGTCACGCCGTCGAAGTGGAAAACTACGCTCGGCTCGCCTTTCTCGGGCGCTGGTGAAGCGAGGCTTTTCGTCCAGAAGCGGGTGGGGCCGCGCACCCTGCCTTTCTCCAAAAACGCGAAGACGGGAACGGGCGGCAGGCTGATCGTGTTCTTGCTGAGGCGTTTGTCTTCCTGAGGAGCGGGAACAACAACTTGGAAGGTCATGTTGCCGAACGCCAGTACCATTACATACATTGGCCCGGCTTGGTCGCCCGGTTTTCGCCGCAACAGCATAACGCGCGTGTGCGCAATGGGCATGGGGCCGGGGGTCCAACTGCGTATGCAGCTGTAATTCGTTCCGTCGTTGATCTGGTGTGTTGCAATGTCCGGTTCGCGCAGCCAGCGCAAGGCTTCTGGAACCTTCTCGATATCGCTTTCGTCCATGAGGGTGAGGGCAATTTTCACAAGCGCCTTGTATGCGCCGAGCGGACGATAGGCGTGCGGGGAGATCGTGACCGTCAGTGTTTTCTTGTTGTGGTCAATTGCGGTGATGGGGTCGCCTTCGTGCTCCTGTATGAGGAAACCGCGAGAACCCATGTCGATGCGCGACTTCTTCTGACCGGTCTTGGCGGAAGGAACGCCGCCTTTGCCCAGAACCTGGCCTGCGGACCGTTCCAGCAGCGTCATCTTGCCGAGGTCATCCTCGAAAGTTGCGAAACGGGCGTTGCATTCATCGCACTCATAAAGGCTCACCAACGTGCCGTTGCCTGCGAGCTCAGGCACGGCGTGCGCTTCCTTGCGGAACGTGACGGCCGGTGCGGATCGGGAACAGAAGCGGCAGATTTTAGGCTCGTGACCCAAAATCTCGTTGTGCCCGCGCGCGGCTATCACGCGGTTGATGGCGATGTCGTAGTGGTCGGTGTAGTACGCTATGCCTTGTACCGTCATTTTAAGGTTCATCGGCGTGAGACCGGGGAAGTGCGCTTCAACAGGCATTAATCATCTTCCGTTTCTTCCTTATCTCTACGACAGTGCTGGCGGCATCCGCTAACCTATCAGTATAACTGCCGATAGCACGCCACAGCCCATTTCGCTCTTCCTTGCCCGTGAGGTGATTTTCGGGCGGATGTGTAATGGCCGCATTCAAGTTGGCAAACTGCGATAGCTGCCATGGTGGGCAACCGACTGCGAAGATGGGCGCATCGAAAGCTAGTCTACTGGAGAGATGACCATGACCCTGCGCGTATGCACCGCAACTGAAATGACGGCTGGTGAGAGGCAGGAGTTCATCGCCTTTGTCCTAAAGGGCGCTCAGGTGAACGAACATACGCTTCCCGACCTTGTAGATCGGGCAGTCGCGTTGGTGACGCTCCACGACGGAGAAACCCTGATCGGAACCGCCGCCGTCAAGATTCCAAACGTCGGTCACCATTACGGCGATTTTACCAAGGCAGGTGTAAAGGAGCGCGCCGCCGAGTTCCCGTTCGAACTTGGCTGGGTTCATTCATCTCGAAGCGGTAACGGAAACGGGCGCAAGCTGGTGGCAGCGGCTGTCGAGGCGGTTGGCAGCCGGAGCGTTTATGCCACAACCAAGACCGGTCAGATGAAGCACATGTTGCCCGACTACGGCTTTGTGGTTCTCGGCCAACCCTTTCGGTCGACACAACACCCGGATGCAAAACTCAGCCTGTTTGTTCGGTCTTTACCCTCGGCGTGAGGGGGTAGAGGCACCACTCTTCTATTCTTGCTCTCCGATGACGATAAATGAGATAGCCTGAGGTCGGCGTTGTCATTATGTTCTGGCTGAGGAAGAGAAGAGCTGCATGGCAAGAGCACCTGATACCAACGACATTGAACGCAGCTTTCAGGATATACCTGAGGACAAGACCACGGAGGCCGAGCAAACCGCCTTCCTGATGGACTTAGGCTGGCATAAGGGCTTGAGTTGGGATGACCTGCTGAAGTCGAGGCGCGTTCTTATTATTTCTGAGGCAGGTGCAGGCAAAACCTATGAGTGCCGCGCGCAGCAGCAGTCGCTATGGACAGCCGGCGAGCCCGCTTTTTATGTAGAGTTGGCCGACCTCGCGCGCAGTAACCTGCGTGATTTACTGTCGCATGAGGAAGAAACTCAGTTCGATGCATGGCGCACTGCGCAATCCGATGTTGCGACCTTCTTTCTCGATTCCGTCGATGAGCTGAAACTCAGTCTTGGCTCGTTCGAGCAGGCGCTGAAGCGCTTGGCGAAGGCGGTAGCCGGACAACTCGGCCGGGTCCGCGTGATTATCACTTCCCGACCTATTCCCGTTGATGAGCAACTTTTCCGCCAAATCCTACCGGTGCCGGATGAGGCCGACGAAGTGGCGACCAGCGAAGAGTTCGCTAATATCGCGATGGCACGTCGACCGCAGAAATCATCCGATGAACAAACTGCGCGGGATTGGCGCAACGTTGCATTGCTGCCCTTGTCTAGTGCCCAAATTAAGCAAATGGCGAGCAAGGAAGGCGTGGATGATCCAGATACGCTGCTCGCCGATATCCGGCAGCGTAACGCCGAGGAATTTGTACGCCGACCGCAGGACCTGATCGAGCTATGTGCTGATTGGCGCGAACATCGTCGCGTTCGTTCGCATCGCGATCAGGTGTCGAGTAACATCGCCGTAAAGTTGAAGCCACGTGAGAACGGTAGGGAAAATACGGCTTTGTCTCCCGAAGAGGCATCGGAAGGTGCCCAACGCTTGGCGCTGGCGGCCACCCTTAGCCGCAAGCTCACCTTGCGCCATAGCGCCGAGGCTGACCGCGATGGCGATCCGACCGAAGCGCCGCTTGATCCTTCAAATATTCTTCACGATTGGACGCAGGGCGAACGCACGACCCTGTTGGAACGGTCGCTTTTCGGCTTTGCTTCCTACGGCCGAGTGCGCTTCCACCACCGCTCGGTGATCGAGCATTTGGCGGCTGAGCACCTTCTCGCGCTACGCAAGAAGGGTATGCCGGTCAGATCGATCAAGCGCATCTTGTTTACAACAACGGCGCAGGGGGAAGCAGTGGTCAAGCCGTCACTGCGTCCGGTCGCTGCTTGGATAGCGCTGCGCGACGATGCCATTTTCGAAGAAGTGCTGCGGCGCGAGCCGGATGTCCTCCTGAATTTTGGCGACCCCGAGTCGCTTTCATTACTGCAACGGCAACGAGCCCTACGCGCCTATGTCGAGCGTCATAGCGCGGGCGGATGGCGTGGATTGCGCGTGCCAAGCATCCAACTTCACCGCTTTGCGGCGGCCGACTTGGGGCCGGAGGTCAAGCGCCTGTGGAAGGGCGGCATCGAGAACCACGAAATCCGCGAAATTCTGTTGAATCTGATCGGTCTTGGGAAGATGACCGATTGCGCAGATATTGCCTATAGCGTCGCAGTCGATGCTTCTGCCCCCTATGGCGAACGGATTGATGCGTTGGATGCGCTCATCCAACTAGACGATCCTCGCCTTGCTGCGATCAGCACGAGCTTGGCTGATGACGCGGCGCTTTGGCCGAACCGCCTCGCACGTGCTGCACTGCTGCGGCTGTTCCCAGTCCACCTGCCCGTGGAACTCCTTTGCAAAGCGCTCGCACAAATCACGGAAAAGAAGCGCTCGGCTGGCGACATTTCATGGAATCTCCCGCGCTTGATCGAGCATGTCGATCTATCACCGGATATGTTTAACGCACTGCGTCATGGGCTTACCGAACTGGCGGTGGAAGGCATCGCCTGGAACGAAAAGCACTGGCCGCATCTCGCCAGCAAACGACAATTTCTCTTACCGGCTCTGGCCGCGACCTGCTTCCGTCAGATTCAAAATGGCGTCACCACGCCAGAAGTAATGCGTTCAACCGCGATTGCGTTACGGCTGGCAGAACGCGAGTACGACCACACCGAGCCCGCCAAACAATTGACTGCGGCACTCCCTGGCTTGCCGCCAGATGCCCGGCGCCTCATGTTCGAGGCCGAAGACGCATTCCTGCAAACGTATCATCCGCTGACGGACCCCTTCAAACGCTATGCTCGCTTGGCTTTTCACGGGGCGGCGATGCATCTAGGTGCCATTGATGCAGATTGGGTGCTTGCATCGCTTGCCGATCGCGGCCGCAACGCTGACGCCCGCGCGATGATGCTCGAAGCGGCGATCCGCATCCGCGACGACAATGTTGAATGGACCGATCATCTGTCAGCGTTGAAACCGCATGTTGCCGATCTGCCGGAACTGCTTGAACGCCTTGACCAGCTTGCCCAGCCGCAAAAAACAAGCCCCGAGGAGCAGCGCTGGCAACGACAAGATGCCAAACGACAGAAGCACGAAGAACGCCGCGACGCGAAAGCCCACGCCAGTTGGGCGATGTTCTGGCGCGAAATTATCAATGATCCTGACGCGGTGTTTGCCACCGATCGTTCTGAGAACACGGCTTGGAACCTCTGGCGGGCAATGGAACGCAGCGGTGAGGAAAGCCGGGCGTCAGGCTGGAACCGGCGCTTTATCGAGCGACACTTTGGCAAGGAGGTGGCCAACCGGTTGCGCCTCGCGGTCATGGCATTTTGGCGCAAGGACCGCCCGACCCTGCGAAGCGAGCGCCCGGAGGAAGAAAAAGGCACTTATCTGACCCGGTGGCAGCTTGGTTTAGCGGGGATCGCCGCCGAGGCCGAGGATCCCCAATGGGCTGAAAAACTCAGTGAAGAAGAAGCGAAACTAGCGCTCCGCTACGTTTCCATTGAGTTGAATGGCTTTCCGGTTTGGCTTGAAGGATTTGCCGCCGTGCATCCGGCAGCGGTTGACGCCGTGCTGGGAGCGGAATTGACAGCGGAGCTCGATGAACCAGCCATCGTCCATTCCGGCATGCTGCAAGATATTCGGTATGGAACCCCCACTGTAGCGCGTCTTTTCGTGCCGCGCCTGCGTGCCTGGTTGGATACGGGAAAATGGCGGCTTGGCCACAATGAGGATGAGACGGCCCGCGCGAACCGGCTTCGCCAAGTAGTTCAAATCCTCGTGCAACATGGCGGCGCCAGCACCATCGCGCATATACACGCGCTCGCGAAATCTGAACTGGCAGAAGGTGCGAAAGATGCAGTGAGCAGCATCTGGCTCCCGGTCCTGATGCGTCTCGATCCGGCCGACGGCATTGATGCGCTTGAGAGGACCATACAGCCGCATCCTCCGGCAAAATTCGGTCCAGCGACAGATTGGTTCAGTTCTCTCTTCGGCGACCGGCACGGCGATGGTGAAACCTACCTCTCGGCGGCCGGCTTCACCCCAGAATTGCTGCTGAGGCTCGCACGCCTTGCGTACCATTATATCCGTCGGTGCGACGATATGGTGCGTGAGGAAGGTAGCTTTTCTCCCAACGCACGGGATCATGCAGAACGTGGCCGAAGCAATATTATCAACGCGCTTCTATCGACCACCGGAGCCGAAGGCTGGGCCATCAAACTCAGATTGGCCGATGATCCGCTCTTTGCCGATTTCAAAGACCGGGCGTTGGCAATGGCCCGCGAGCGGGCGGCCGAAGAAGCGGATGCAGCCGCCTTCGCCGAGGCCGATATCGTGGCGCTCGACCGATATGGCGAACTTCCGCCGCTGACGCGCGATGAGATGTTCGTGCTTATGACTGACCGGCTGGACGACATCGACGACGCCTTGCTGCGTGACGACTCACCGCGTGCGGCCTGGGCACTCATCGACGATGAGAAAATCATGCGTCAGCAGATCGCACGCGAGCTTCGCACCAGCGCCAATGCCGCTTACACGGTCGATCAGGAAGCGGTGACGGCAGATGAGAAAGAAACCGACATCCGCCTTCGCTCTACCGGTTCAGAGCATGAGGCGATTATTGAATTGAAGATCGGCGAGAAAGACCGCTCTGCTGCCGACCTGAAAGCCACAATCAAAGACCAACTCGTCGCCAAATACATGGCAGCGGAAAATAGCCGCGCTGGCTGCCTGCTAGTGACCATTAAATCTCCCCGCACATGGCTGCACCCGGAAACCGGCGCGGCATTAGACCTAGCCGGGCTCATCGCCATGTTGAATGAGGAAGCCGCACGGATTGAGCAAGAAATGGGAGGTAACCTACGGTTGACGGCGCGGGGTCTCGACCTTCAACCGCGTCTGTCAACTGAACGCACAAAGTCACGCGGACGTCAGCGAAAAGCTTCGTCCGAGCAAAAGCCGGAAGAAGCAGTCGCCGAGTGAGTGGGTTTCACCAACAGTGCAGATCACACACCCAAATTGTCTCCTTGATGTTTGGGATGCTGAATAGTCAAATTCCGGACATAGCCGCCGAGGTGAGCGTCTCCCCAATCTGACCGGTTCAGCGATACCCGCATTCCGTCGACTATCCAGGTTTCCGGTTCGGAGGCATGAGCGCGGGCGTAGATCGTCGTCGCCCGTTCAGCGTCGAACGCCTTCGTGAGCAGGGTCAGCGCGCGTTCATCGAAGGCGCGCTGCGCTTCCCTCGTGTCGTTTTGGTTCGAGCCATCGAGTGCCAGTCGAAGCCGCGTCACGGCGCGCTCGTTACCGGTGAGGTAATAGGAAATTCGATCGGCCAGCACTTTGTCGTTCAGCTTTACTGACGGAATGTGTGCGAACCACTCGTACTGCGTGCGGTGATAGTCGTCGGTGACCAGGCCGTATTCTTCAAGGAATAGCCGCGCCGCGTAGGGCGACCAGCCTTCAGCGCGCATAACGGTGGGCGGATTCTTTTCTATTTTGATGCGTCGTCTGATTTCCCAGATGGCCTCTTTAACGCCCTGCTTGTCGGCGATGTCGCGCCCACGAATATCTCGTGCGAGGCGCTTTACTCCGTCGATATTCCAGCCAAACGCAAACAGAGCGCGCCATCGCGCATAGCGTACGATGGGGGCCTGCTTTGGTCTCACCTGTAAATGGATGAAGGCTTCCTCGTAGGTCATATACACGGCGAGTAGAAAAATGAATGGAATGAACATTAGCCAGAGCAGCAAGGGCAGCCCGAATTCGCGCAGTGTGTTCAATGACCAGAATTCGGAAATGCTAGTGGCAACCAACCAATAGCTAAAGCCGAGGATAGCGAGGCCCGCCAGAATCTGGAGCCCGCGCAGCAGGCCGAGCACTCGGGGGATGCCGGGTTTGTCAGTTTGATGTTCGCCGACCGCTATAAGGAGAGCGAGAAGCACAAGTGCCGGAAGCATGAGCAGTTCGACCCAAAGTGGAAAGCTCACCAGCTCGGCGATGAACAGAATGACGGCAGATAGAGTGAACGCATCGCGCACCAGCTTACGTAGCACATGCGGTTTGTCCTTAAGTCGCTGGGCTTCAAAGATGCTGGTGAAACCGACCGTCAACCACCATAGCAGGGTGGATTTGAGATTGGGCCAGTCCCATAGATTCAACCATGCGAGCAGCCAGACACAAGCCGCCACGTAGAAGGACATGAGCAGCCAGATCAGTGCGAGCTTCGGCATAAAGAAGACGCGCACGACATTAAAGGCTAGAGGGCGTCCCTTTTTCCACAGGAGCACAGCGGCCAGTAGCAGGCCTAGATAAACAAGAGCGGCAATCTCACGATTGCTCAGGTCGAATCCGAAGCTGGCCGATGTGAAGGACATATCTTTTTAGATAGCACCTAACGTTCGACGGCAATCGCTCACTCGAACATGAGAACCCTCATACGGCTCATCGCTCCCAAGTTGTTTGCCCCGACGTGCGGTACGCGGGACGCGCAGCACGGCTTTAGATGTCATTTTGGAGGGCTATAGCGTAGACGTAGTTCTCGGTTTCATCGGCTTCGGCCCGGCAGGTATCGTGGTGCCACCTGCCGGAACGGGAGGGATTCGAACGCAAGGGATCGCTCCTCTTTTGACGTAAGCGAAGAAAACTCATGAGCAGTAAGTTCGCATCCAGAGCCACGACCTCAGGCATCCCAACGAAAGCGTGCCTTAGAGGGCTATAGAGTAGATGTAGTTGTCATCTTCACCCGGTGCGGTGCGCCAAATACCGTCGATTGCCCTCCACAATACGCTGTAGCCGCCGAACGTACACCTATGCATAGAATGAAGGACAGTCGGTGCGCGAGATGGCGTAGAAACGACGGCGTTCGGCGGTGAAAAAGTTCGAATCGCTTACGGTCGAACTACGCATTTGGCTGTCCCTGACGTCGGAAATCTATGTGGCATCGCCCCATCAGCACGCTGTCTGAGGTAGCTAAATGTGTGAACGGGGCGGATCCAGGCGCCGACACCAATTCGCCGCTCGTGTAATCATCACTATTCGTCGAGTGCCTCCAGCACGAGTTCCGCCGTAAGCGCGCTGCTGTACTGCTGCTGGCCGGTGATGAGACGCCCGTCGCGAATGGCAAACGGTTCATTGGCGCCACGGCACAGGAAGCTGGTGCCCTTGATGCCAGCGGCCTCGCTCTGGATGGTGTAGTCGTTGAGCGTCATGCCGAAGGCGGCGTTGACCTGCTCTTCCTCCTCGTCGGTGAAGCCGGTCCATTTCTTGCCGTCAGCGAGCAGCTTTCCGTTGGACAGGCGCGTCCACAATAGAAGACCGGACCCGTGGCAGATCAGCGTGACGATCTTGCCCTTCTCATAGAAGGACGCGATCAGCTCATGCAGCGCTATATCATCCTTGAAGGTCAGCAGCGGACCGCCGCCGCCCGCCACCCACACCGCGTCATACTCGTCCACCGACACGGCGCTGATCGGCAGGGTGTTCTTCAGCATCGCCCCAAACTTCGCATGATGGACGAAGCCCAGGCTGATCAGATCGTCGGCATAGGCGCCGTCCGGCGTGCGTGGATCGCTGTGGGTGTCGAACATCACCTCGCCGCCCTTCGGCGAGGCGAGATCGACCTGATGTCCAGCCTCGGTGAACATCAGGAAGGCGCGCGTCATTTCCTCGGCGAAGAAGCCGACCGGAAAGCCCTTGAGCTCCGTCGTGTTGGAAACAATCGACAGGATGCGGCGTGGCTTGCGCTTAACGCCGATGCGGGTATCGATTTTCAGGTCTGATGCTGGCATTTGAAAGGGCCTTTTCTTGTTTCGTTTTGCAGGATGGCCGGAGAGCGCCTTGCCGTGGTCATGGTTGCGGCGCGCGGGAAGCGCCCATAAGCGTCGCACGAGGCTGCGATGGCCTCGGCATGCCCCCAAAAGCTATTTGTCAGCGATGCTATTTCAGCGTGAACGTGTCGGCACTGCACGCGCCCAAAGCGTCCGGACTGTATTTGCGCCAGTCGTCGATGCTGAGCATTCCGATGCGAACAGACCCTTCACCGAGCTGATTGCTCATATCCATGACGGTGAGCCATCGCACCGGTTCGTCGCAAAAACCGTTCTTTCCCTTGTTCTGCGAGAAGAACGCGTCGGCGTTGAGGACCTTGTATACGTTTCCGCCGTAGTCCGTGTCGTTTCCGTTGTTCCAGACGTCAGAATACTGGAGCGTCAGTTCCCCTTTAAGCTTCGAGAAACTCGCCGAGGTGCGACTGAGCTTCATCGTCGTCCCCAAGGTCGAAGACGTGCCATTGGACAGCGCGGAGTAGGACCGCACATTGTCGGTCGGCATGGGGTCGACTTTTGATTTCGCGGCGGCGCCGAAGGCCAACAGCAAGCCAACGGGAGCTGCGACGAGTATGCCGGTCAAAGTTCTGCTTCTGGATTTTGTCATGGACTTTCCTCTCTTGATCCCTATCCCTGAAAGCCGCCCGCTTCGAGAAACTCTGCTTCCAGCGCAGTTGTGGCGCGGCCCAGCATGAAATTGCGGTGCGGAAAGCGTCCAAAAAGGCGGATGATGTCGCAGTGGCCTTCAGCGTGATCGAGCCATGGCTGCCCCAATCGAGCATTGAGTTTCACCGATAGGTGCTGGTCGGCGATATCTTCCGAATGCGCGAAGGGTAGGCAGAAGAACAGCCGCAGATCCGGCTCGACCTGCTCCATGTGCCCGGCATCGAGCGCCAGACGGGCGTAGTGCCGCGCCAATGGGTCGGTCGCATACATGTGCGCTGTCCCGCGAAACGCATTGCGCGGGAACTGGTCGGTCAGGATCAGCAAGGCGAGCGCGCCTTTCGGGTTTTCGATCCAGCCGTCATGTCGCCGCGCCGCGACCGCCATGTGAAGATCGAAGTAGCGGTCCCGGAAGATGCGATCGAAACCCTCATCCTTGTCGAACCACCGACCTTGCGCCCCAGCGTCCTTCCAGAAGCCGACGACCTCCGAAATCAGCTCCTCGTCTCCTCGGGGTCGCATCCTGAGCGCGGCGATCATGATGAAGCCTCCCGCTCCGTAGGTTGGCCCTTGCCTGGAGCATTGCCATGGATCAGGTCGCGGCCGGCATAGATGCCGTCGGCGGTCTCAAGGGCGAAGCGCTCGGAATCGCGTTGGCGAACGTCCTCCATCACGCGCACGCGTTCCTCCTCGTCCACATCCATCATTTCAAGCGCCTTCTGGCCGAGTGCCAGCGCCGATTCGAAGGTCTCACGGATCTGATAGTCGACGCCTGCATGGATCAGTTCGATGGCATGCTCGCGATCGAAGGAGCGCGCCAGAACCGGCACCAGCGGGAACTCTGCCTTGACCAGCTCCGCGATCTTCAGACTCGCCTCGCGGTCATTGACCGCGATGACGACAAGGCGGGCGTCATGAGCGCCGGCGGCATGAAGGATGTCGAGGCGCGCGCCGTCGCCAAAATAAACCTTGAACCCGAAATCCTGCGCATTGCGGATGGCGTCCGTGTCGGTCTCGATGATGGAGATTGAGCAACCATTCGCCAACAGAGGCTGACTAACGATCTGGCCGAAGCGACCGAAACCGATCAGGAGCACGCCCGCTGATAAGCCTTCGGCGGCCTCGACCCCATCCATCGATGGAGCGGGCTTGGGTATCAACCGGTCGTGCAGGATGATCATCAGCGGGGTGACCGCCATCGAGACGATGATGGTCGCCGTCAGGATGGCGTTGGCCTCGCCGTCGATGATGCCGACCGATGCGGCCGCAGCATAGAGCACGAAGGCGAATTCGCCGCCCTGTGCCATCAGCACAGCGCGTTCGATCGCTTCCCGGTTGCCAGCCCGGAACAGGCGGGCGACCGCATAGATGCCAATGGTCTTCAGCACCATGTAGGCGATGACGGCGACGAGGATGAGGCGCCAGTTGGCGGCGATCACCGCAAGATCGAGCGACATGCCGACGCCCAGGAAGAACAGGCCGAGCAGGATGCCGCGGAACGGCTCGACATCGGCCTCGAGCTGGTGGCGGAAGGAAGATTCCGACAGCAGCACGCCGGCTAGGAAGGCCCCCATCGCCATCGACAGGCCGCCCAATTGCATGGCGAGCGCAGCGCCGAGCACGACGAAGAGCGCCGCTGCCGTCATCACCTCGCGCGCCCTGGCCTTGCCGAGAATACGAAACAGCGGGTCGAGCAGATAGCGACCGGCGACGATCAAGCCAAGGATCGACGCGAGGCCGATGGCGACGCCAGTCAGCCGACTGGTGAGCGTGGCGTTTTCGCCGCCGGGCGCCAGAAAGGCGACAAGCGCCAGCAGCGGCACGATGGCCAGGTCCTCGAGCAGCAGGATCGCGACGATCCGCCGGCCTTTCGGCAGCCCCATCGCACGGCGCTCCTCGAGCATCTGCATGACGATAGCAGTCGAGGTCAGCACGAAGCCCGTGCCCGCGACGAAGCTCTGAGGCACCGAATAGCCGAGCGTCAGGCCGACACAGGTGAGCAGCCCGATGCACAACGCGACCTGGAGAAGGCCAAGACCGAAGATCTCGCCCCGCATCGACCACAGCCGCGAGGGCTGCATCTCCAGCCCGATGATGAACAGGAACATGACGACGCCGAGCTCGGCGACGTGCAGGATTGATTGCGTATCGGAGAACAGGCCGACGCCGAACGGTCCGATCACTAATCCCGCGGCAAGATAACCGAGCACGGAACCGAGGCCGAGCCGCTTGAACAGCGGCACAGCGACGACCGCCGCGCCGAGCAACACGACGACCGGAATGAGATCGAAGCCGCCATGTGAGGCGGCCTCAGCAGCATGCGAAACAGTATCGGCGGCCATCGGTCAGACCCTTGCCCCTTGCCAGGCGACCAGCCCGGCGATGACAGCCGGCAAGGCGAAGACGACGAGGAGGATCGGCAGTTCCTGCGCCACGGTGTAGCCAGCCTTGTTGACGCCGACCCACATGTTGACGAGCGCCACGACCAGCCAGACAGGCACGAACACTTTCACCGCCGCAGCGACCCCGGCGACATCTCCGCCCCAGAGCTTCCCGAACAGGGCGAACACGCCGAGCAGAAGGACGCCTCCGATGATGACAAGCAGCATGTGCATGTATGGTCCTTCCCCTCGTGATGGCAAAAGATCGGCCTGGCTTTATGGACAGGCCGCCCCGAACTTGCTTGCCCGAGATCCTACTTGGTCGTGTAACCGCCATTGACGAGAATGGTCTGGCCGGTCATCCACCAGCCCTCCGAGACCATGAAGCGGATATAGGGCACGATGTCCCCGATGTCAGTCAGGCCGGTCTTGGAGAAGTTGGACAGCGCCGCCGCGGTCTTGTGATAGGCGACCGCATCTTCCCCCTCGGCCGGATAGAAGAAAGGGGTGTCCATGGGGCCGGGGCCGATCGCCGTCACCGAGATGCCGCGCTCGCCGAACTCCTTGGACGCTGCCCGCGTGAAATGCTCGACCGGCGCCTTGGTGCCGGCATAGGCGGCGTAAAAGGGCGTGTAGGCGCCGAGCAGCGACGTGACCAGCGTGCAGACCTTGCCGTTGTCGTTGAGATGCTTGCCGGCTTCCTTGAGGAAGAAGAAAGCGGTCTTGGAATTCACCGCTGTCATCTCGTCGTATTCCGCTTCCGATATTTCGACGATTGGCTTCTTCAACACCTTACCGACGGTGTTGATGGCGATGTCCGGCTTGCCGATGGCGGCGACCGCATCGGCGAAGAGCTTCTCCATCGCGCCCGCCGTGGTGAGGTCAGCCTGGAAGGCGACGGCCTCTGCGCCGGCGGCCTTGACGGCGGCGACGGTCGCGTCGGCATCGGCCTCGGTGGACGCGCTATTGTAGTGGATGGCGATCGCCTTGGCGCCGTGGGCGGCGAGATCGCGCGCGATCAGCCCGCCGAGGTTCTTTGCGCCGCCGGCGATGATGACGGTTTTGCCTTTGATGCTGTGGTCGGTCATGGGGTGGCCTCCTTTGCCAGTATGGCGACCACATCGGCGGCCGCTTTCGTTGGGAAAACATATCGTCTAGGATTGACTGATAAAGATGGTCATTCTGACATCACCTGTCAGAATATCGGCACAATGAAGGACCACTCTCACATTGGATCGTATCGACCTATTCCGCGTCTTCACCCGCGTCGTCGAATGTTCGAGTTTCACTCGCGCCGCCGACACGCTCGGGATCCCGCGCTCATCGGTGTCGGCGGCCGTGCAGGAGCTGGAGAGTCGCGTCGGCGCGCGCCTGCTTCATCGCACCACCCGCAAGGTCTCGCCGACGCAGGACGGCACGGCCTTCTACGATCGCTGCCTGCGTGTCATCGCCGATGTTGAGGATACGGAAAGCCTGTTTCGGCAGACTGCGGCCCAGCCGTCAGGCAAGCTTCGGATCGATGTCCCGGGCCGCATTGGACGTCTCATCATTGCGCCGACGCTGCCGGAATTTCTCGATCTCTATCCGCAGATCGATATCGACCTTGGCGTCACCGATCGCGCGGTGAACCTGGTCGAGGACAGCGTCGATTGCGTGCTGCGCGTGGGGCCGCTCGACGATTCCGGACTGATCGCAAGGCCGATCGGTAGGCTGCCGCTCATCAATGTCGCCAGCCGCGCCTATCTGAAGCGCCATGGCAATCCCGAAAGCCCTGACGATCTCGGCGACCATTGGGCTGTCAACTATGCTTCGCCCTCCAACGGCAGGGTCGAAGATTGGGAATGGGTAGAGCATGGCGCGCTGCGCTCACTGCCGTTGCGTGGGCGCGTCACCGTCAACAGCGCCGAGGCCTATATCGCCTGTTGTCTGGCTGGCCTCGGCTTGATCCAAATCCCGGCTTATGACGTTCGCGCCCATCTGGAAGCGGGAGAACTAGTTGAGGTCATGCCGGATCACCGCGCGGAACCCATGCCCATGACATTGCTCTATCCGCACAGGCAGCATCTCTCGCGACGACTACAGGTCTTCGCCGATTGGCTTGAGGCGCTGCTCAAACGGCAGCTCTTGAAATAGGCGGCCCGCTACGTGCAGTCCGATTACTGTCGACTACATTCGTGTGACAATAAAGGATGTTGGCGGGAAGGCATTTCTTGAAAATGGCGAAGTCAGCCAAAGTGGCGCGCCATTTCAGAACAGAACGATGAACGTCGAACGCAGCCGTTTCCCCGCTCGAAGAGGCGATCAGCGTTCGGAACAATGCCGACTTCGATCCCATGATGTGAACCTCGTAGTCGGCAACCTCGACGCGCTGCGCAAAAGCACGAAGATGATCGCGGCGGTAGCCGCCATCGTCAAGCCGTATCCGCTCGAGAGAATGGGTACGTCATTCTCGGTAAACAGTGTGCCATCGGCTCTTGGACAAGAATCCTGAACGAGGTGCGGAGAAATGTAGCCTGCTAGATATGGCGATGGTGCCCCAGAGCCGAGCTATAATGCGGTCTCACTTGGCATTTTTGCTACCGAATACCTCCGCCAAATATTCAAGAAATACCCTGACTTTACGCGGGGTGTGGCGTCGCTGAGCGTAGAAGGCGAAGATCGGTTGCTCGATGGGTTCATAATCCGGCAGCAGCCGCACCAGGCGGTTCTCCGCTATATCCTGGGCGACCATGAAGTCGGCCAAGAGCGAATAGCCCCCTCCCGCTAGGCAGGCGTTTCTCACTGCTCGCGCTGAGTTCATTGTCAGTTGCTGCGGCACTTCGAAGTCAATGACCTTTCCCTCATACGAAAACCTATGTAAGCGCCCCCATTCCCCGCTGACCTGAGTAACGGATGGGCAAGCTCTGATCTCGTCTAAGGTCTGGGGTGTCCCATATTGTTCGCAGAACTGAGGCGAAGCGACGAACACGATCCTTTGCGTGAAAATCCTCTGCGCAATCAGGGATGAATCGTTCAGCGGTCCTACCCGGATGGCGACATCGAAGTGCTCCCCAATGAGATCGACCAATCGATTGCCGAGGTCGATTGAGAGGTCGAGCTGTGGGAAGCGTCGCCTGAACTCGGGAACCGCTGGCGCAAGGCGCTCATTGCCAAAGGCCGCTACGCAGGAGACGCGGAGCTGGCCGCGAGGGGTCTCGTGGCGTTCGCGCACCGCGCTCCGCATCAGATCAAGCTCCTCCAGGAGGCCGGTGCTCTTTTGCACGAACTCCATCCCGGCATCCGTCAGATTGATCTGCCTCGTGGTGCGATTGAAGAGCCGTACGCCGAGATCGGCCTCCAAGTCCGCCACGATGCGGCTCACGGAGGCAGGCGAAAGGCGCAAATCCCGGCTCGCAGAAGAGAAGCTGTTATGCCTGGCGACGGCCACGGCCACCTTCATGGCCTCGATCATATCCATGCGCCATTCTTCCGAAATTCAAGACAATGTCTCTCGCCTGCCTCCCATTAACACGGAAATCGGATTCATGCATCAATGCGGCGAACGCTCAATTTGAGGAGACGAACATGTCCACGAATCCTAGCTGGATACTTCGGAGTTACCCGACCGCAATGCCCTCCGTCGAGAACTGGACGTTGGAGGACGGTCCAATTCCCGAGGCTGCGGATGGCGAACTGCTGGTGAAAACCTTATGGCTCTCCGTCGATCCCTATATGCGGGGTCGGATCAGTCCAGCGAAGAATTACGCGACTGGTTTTAAGCTTGGCGATCTGATGCGCGGGGGCGGAATCGGCGAGGTCGTTGCGTCTCAGTCTCCAGACTTCAAGGCGGGGGACGTCGTGATGAGCGACTATTTTGGTTGGCAACCGTTTAGCGTTATCCCGGCCGCGTCAGCCAAGCCAGTGACAACTACGGGCGCTCCGATTCAGTCCGCGCTGAGCTATCTCGGCATGCCTGGTCTCACCGCCTACTTTGCCCTCCTCAAGACCGCAACTCCGAAGGTGGGGGATACGGTGTTGATCTCTGCCGCTTCAGGAGCGGTGGGACAGATTGCGGGCCAGATCGCGCGGATCAAGGGGTTCGACCCGGTCGCTGTCGTGGGTTCGGACCAGAAGCTGGAATGGTGCAGGGAGCTTGGATACCGGACCGGCGTCAATCATCGGAGCTCGGTTGATCTCGTGGCAGATGTCGCCACCGCATGCCCTAACGGCGTCGATGTCTTTATCGACAACACCGCCGGGCCAATTCACGATGCAGCCATGTTGAACCTCAACACCTTTGGCAGGGTGGTGGTCGTCGGGACTATTGCCTTGGCCGACCGATTTGACCAGCCCGACATCGGTCTCAGGCATCTCAGAAGGACGCTGATCACCCGTGCGCGGATCGAAGGGTTCTTGCTCGATGACCACGAGGGAGAATACGAGATCGCGATTGCCGATCTGCTGTCATGGTACAAGCAAGGACTGCTTCAGACGCGGGAAGATGTTGCGGAAGGGATTGAGACCGTGCCCCATGCGTTCGTTCGGATGTTGAAGGGGGAGAACTTCGGCAAGCAACTGGTCAAGCTATGATGCTCTGCACGACGATCTGTCCGCTTCGGGCCAACTGTTTTGTGTACGCGTTACTGAAGCGGATAATTCCAAGGCAGCAGTTCGTCGATCCAGCTCTGCCTGTGGCCATTGACGATGGCGGTAAGTGTGGCGGTTAGGCGGGCCTGCGGGTCAGCAGCATTGAGTTGCCAGGTCTCGACCGAGGAAGCGCTCGTGTCCGATAGCGCCCCGACCGAGGACGGAGCGCTATGCCAGCGAAGTCGGTTCATGGTGATCCTGCAGCGTCGCGGGCGTGTATCTCATAGAGGCCGAGCGGATAAGATCGCCGTCTTATCGCAACCGTCCTCGACGCAGGACAAGCCGCCTTTATCGCTGCATTTTCTGGAAGATGTCGGCGATGCGATGGAACGCTTCCTTAGGCTCCCACGGCGGCATGCGCTGACCTTTCGGGTGGTCATCAGGGTAGGTTTTCACGAGCGAGAAGCTCATCATGTCGAGATCACGCGCACCCTCTCTATGACGAAAGGCCGGGAACGAGAAGACGAAGATGAAGACACCATTCACTCCCGCCTTTTCGAGAAGTCCAAGCTGTTCCGCCGCATAGTCAGCTTGCTCGCGCTCGCTCCGGGTGGGCACGATACCGTCCGTGAAGATGCCGGTGCCATCGGGATTGGTTCCCTGAAGGCGCATGAAGCCGCCGGCCCCAAGAGCGCTAGCACCCTCATAGGCGCAGGACCCCACTTCCATCACGATGATCGGCTTACCGATCCGATAGCGATCCAGCGCGGCAACATATTCCTCGGGAGGTTCGCCGGCGCGGTAGTGGTCCAATCCGACGATGTCGAACAGACTCCAGTCCACCATTTCCCACATGCCTGCGGAATAGGTCACCTGCCCGTTGAACGCCTTGCGGACTCCGGCAACGATGCCGCGCAGCGCGTCATTGAGCATCGCCGACTTCTCCTTCAGGAGCGCTGCCGTCTTCTCGGACTGCATATCCTGAAAGAGGGCGGCAAGGCCGGTCACCCGCTCAATCACGGTCGAGCCGTCGAGAATACCCAGATTAAACAGGGTCGCCTCGCAACCGGCGACAAAGATGATGTCGGCGCCTTCCTTGCGCAGTTCCTCAGCAGCGTGCGCTGCCTGCGCGTAGTAATCCGCCAACTCAGTGACAGGCACATTCATCTTCCAGGGATTGAAGAAGATCGTCAGGCCCTCAGCATGGGCGCTGCGCGATGCCGCAACCAGTCGGTCAATTTCCTCACCCTCGATGCGGATAGCATTCGCATGCATCTCCTTCGCAATCACCCTGATGTCATGGGCGGCGAGTGCGGGGTCGAACGGCTCGACCGAGTAAGGCTGGCCGATATTGAACCTGAGGCCAACATCGTAAACAATTCCACGGTATTTCATATTATCTTCTCTTCCTGCTGCGAGGGCTGGGGCCCTTGGCAGCGTTGCGACCGCGACCGCACCGGCGGCCATGGACAAAACGGTTCTTCGCTTCATCTGTTTGCTATTCCGGCTTTTCCGTTCAGCTTTCGCCATGTGAATAGTTGGCAGCTTCAGGCTTGGTTCGGTCCAAGAGCCCTTCAAGGAGCAAACTCAGGACACGCGCTCCGCGCTTTGCCCTCATCTCCGATCGGTCTTTGCCGGTTCCGCCCAACAGCATGCCGATGACGATCGACAGGTCATCATCAGTCAAATCACGACGGAGAACGCCGTTCTGTTGCGAAACTAGCAAGAGGGGACGAGCTATCGCGATGACGCGTCGGCTAATGTCCGAAAGCTTCTCAAGTCCAGACGCGCTTTGGACCAATATCTCCGAAAGCGCCAGACTGCGGGCACAGTCATCGCCCACAGCCCTTAGAAACTGCAGACAGGCATCCGGTCGCTCCATCCATTTGGCCGCAATCTCGTGCAGCCGCTGGATATCGGTTTCAAAAATCGCGAGCGCCAGCTCCTGCCGGTCCGCGAAATGACGTGACAGCGTCATGCGACTAACACCCGCCAGGTGGGCGATGCGTTCGAGCGGAACGTCCACCCCGTTCTCGTCGAACTCAGCCCTGGCGACGCGCACGATCTCGTCGCGGTTGCGACTTGCATCCGCGCGCTGGGCGCGGGCAGGAACGGGCAGCTGTTCTCCCGGCATATTCACTACCTCAACACTCCAATCACCGGGAAACGTGCATCGACGCACCTTTAATGTCAAGCTATGTGTGCATTGATGCACGTTTATTCCGTGGGCGTGCAGAAAAACCGAAGGGCTCGTCAAAATGCCTCCGATCTGGGGCTCGGCTGCGCGCCTGGCACGGATCAGTTGATGCTGCGCGCCCTGCGCAGAACTCCAGAAAACTCCGAACGCTTCCCGCAAGATGTGCTGGAGTTGCAGGCTTTTCTTGCCTCCGCTGGTCCTGATCAGAGTATCGCGGCTGTCGATGGCTCCCTGAAAACCCCGGCGTTGGCTTGTCGGACGAGTTCGTCGACCACAATACGGACTCTCGGAAGAATGGTGCGGGTTGCTGGCCAGACTGCGCTGAATGATGATCTTACTTGGGAGTGGTTCGGCAGCACCGCGCAAAGTTCGTTTCGTTCGAGATGGAGGTGAACCAACGATTCCGGCACCTGGCAGAGACCAAAACCGGCAACGGCCATGTCGATCACGACTTCGCCGTCACTCAGCAGATGCGTTGCCGGCGGACTGATCGCGCGAACTCGACCACCTCCGTCGAGGAAGCGCCATGACGCCGGTCGATCAGGCCGACTTCCCAAGATGCATGCGTGCTTCTGCAGATCCTCGATGCTGGCCGGTGATCCCGCTTCTGCCAGATAGGCCGGCGCCGCACAGAGAACCAGCCGTTGGGAACCGAGCGCCCTGGCGGCGATATCGCTGCGATCTGGCAGTTCACCGAACCGCAGGCATAGATCCACGCCCTCATCCACGGGATCGATGACACGATCGGAGAAGCTGGCCGCAAGGCGGAGATCGGGGTGGTTTTTGAGAATCTCCAGCAGGATCGGCATGGCGACACGTCGGCCGAAAGCCGCCGGCATGTCGACGCGCAGCACGCCACGAACGGTGCTGGCCCGTGATTGCGCGGCATCTTCTGCAGCCCGGAGCTGTTCAAGTGCCCCTTCCGCCTGTTCGAAGAAAGCAGCACCCTCCGGAGTCAGGGAAAGGCGGCGCGTTGTGCGATGCAGCAGCTTGGTGCCAAGCCGGGCCTCTAACTGAGCCACGGACTTGGCGACTGCCGACTTGGTTATACCAAGGTGAGCCGCGGCTGCGGTGAACGAGCTGGATTTTACCGCGCTAATAAAGATGCCCACACCCGCGAAGGAGTTTGATGAAGACATTGGTTAGACCTCCATTGTCAACTCAAACTCTACAATTGGTCGAGCAATCTGGCAATTGTTGCTGAGCGCGGCAGGAGCCATATCTGGACCCAGTCAAAAGGAGTTGCTGTTGTCCCGATTGTTCGATCCCTTGAAGGTCGGCGCCCTCATGCTGCCGAACCGCATCATCATGGCCCCCCTTACCCGCAAGCGCGCCGGCCTCGAGCGAGTGCCCAACGCGATGATGGCCGAGTACTACCGACAACGTGCCGGTGCCGGGCTGATCCTGAGTGAAGCTACGTCCGTGTCTCCGCAGGGCGTCGGTTATAGGAGCACGCCGGGCATATGGAACGATGCCCAGGTCGAGGGCTGGAAACAGGTCACCCACGCCGTTCACCAAGCAGGCGGCCGCATCTTCCTGCAGCTATGGCATGTGGGCCGTATCTCGGATCCGGAATTGCTCGATGGCCAGCTTCCGGTTGCGCCAAGCGCGATTGCCGCTGCCGGTCACGTTTCCGCATTGCGACCGAAGCGGCCGCATCCGGTGCCCCGGGCATTGGAGACTCATGAGATCCCCGGCATTGTCGAAGACTTCCGCAGGGGCGCGGAGAGAGCGAAGGCAGCAGGCTTCGACGGTGTCGAGCTGCATGCGGCCAACGGCTATCTCATCGACCAATTCTTGCAGGACAAGACCAATAAGCGCACCGATCGCTATGGTGGTTCGGTGGAGAACCGCGCCCGGTTTCTGCTCGAAATTGTCGATGCTGTTATCGAGGTCTGGGGCGCCGACCGCGTAGGCGTGCATCTACGCCCGCGGGGTGAGGAGCACGACATGGGTGACAGCAATCCCAGGGCCATTTTCGGCTACGTCGCCGACGAGCTCGCCAAGCGCAAAATCGCCTTCATCTTTGTTCGCGAGATCGAAGCGGAGGATAGCCTGCTCGGCGAGATCAAACGGCGGTTCGGTGGTGTCGTCATTGCCAACGAACTGATGTCGAAGGAAGACGGCGAACGCTTCATTGAGGCCGGTATAGCCGACGGGCTCGCCTATGGTCGGGACTACATCGCCAACCCGGATCTCGCTGAGCGGCTGCAAAGAGGCCTGCCTCTCAACGCGCCGAACAAGGACACGTTCTATGGAGAAGGTCCTGAGGGCTATACGGACTATCCACGGCTGGTGTCGATGGGGTGAAGCCGCCATGGTGCGCGCCGTTCGGACCTAAGGTACATCATGACGGCGGAACGGGAGGGATTCGAACTTAGAGGTTTTCTCCTCGTTTGACTTGCGAGACGAAATGCCAAGATCAGTAAGTCGGATCCAGGGCCACAAACCTAAGCCGTCCAGCTAAAGCGGGCCCTAGAGGGCAATAGAGTAGACGTAGTTATCATCATCACCCGGCGCGGCGCGCCATCGTCCAATGGTCCGTTCCGGACACATTGGTTACAGTTTATATCGGAGACATGGGTAACACTTTCGGCCCGAAGGGGTTTTGAAGTGGTTCCAGTCT
>NZ_WOAC01000031.1 GCF_009749525.1 Mesorhizobium xinjiangense
CCAAGGCACCTTTGCTCTCCTCGCAAAGGCCAAGAAGTGTTACCCATGTCTCCGGAATGAACTGTCACCCTTCTCTCGGGAAGGACAGCGGGTCCGTTGTAGCCGGTCGCGCGGTTTTGGAAATTTGTCAGCGGCTTTTGGAACGGTTGTAGCGCGCCGCTGACTTTTGGATTTTTGACGCTGATTTTTAGAGCAGCGCAGTTTTCCTCGAATGGTGTTTTGAAGGGCCTTTCAAGGCCCCGTTATGATCAACTCCCGAGCCGGCTGGCTCTTACCCTTCATCACCGTATAGGTGAGGCCCACCTCCTCCATCGCGAAGCCTGAGAAGATGCGGCGGATCTCCGGCACGTCATTGATCGACAGGATGAAGCCCCCCTTCAGGTCGGCTAGGCGCTCGGCCATCTGCTCGAACTGGCCGCGGTCGAACAGCTCGCGGCCGTAGTCGCCCTCGGAGCCGTGATAGGGCGGATCGAGATAGAAGAGCGTCTCGGCCCGGTCGTAGCGGGTCAGGAACGCCGACCAGTCGAGGTTCTCGATGACGACGCCCGAAAGCCGCTCGTGGACGTCCTCGAGCATCGGGGCGAGTCGGGTCAGATTGAAGCCGGCGGCTGACTGCGGATCGACCCCGAAATTGCGCCCCGCCACCTTGCCGCCGAAGGCGAGCCGCTGGAGGTAGAGGAAGCGGCCGGCGCGCTCCAGGTCGGTCAGCGTCGTCGGATCGCTCGCCTTCAACCGCTCGAACTCGCGTCGCGAGGTGATCTGGAAGCGCAGCGTGTCCATGAACTGCGGATAGTGGCGCTGCAGGATGCGGAAGAGGTTCACGACCTCGCCGTTGCGGTCGTTGATCACCTCGGATCTGGGCGCGGCCGTGCGGCGGAAGAACACCCCGCCCATGCCGACGAAAGGTTCGGCATAGATCGAATGCGGCGTCGCCGCAATGCGCTCGCAAAGCCGGCGGGAAAGCAGCCGCTTGCCGCCAATATAGCCGGCGACGGGGCGCACAGGCGCGACCGGGGTCAGTTCGGAATTGTCCATATCGTCTCGTGAGGGAATCAGTCACATTCCGCCGGCTCGAAAGAGCAAGGGGGCGCGACGGTTATTCTGAGTGGCTGTCGGGCGGGTTCAGTTTGGCAACACCCCGCTGCCGGGAAACGACCCGGCCGTCTTCCTATCCCGGTGGCGCCTCCCTGAATGGGCTCCGAACCAACTTCGAGCTTGAACATTGCTGGCCTCGGGATATCGTCACGCCATGGGACGAGCTCGCCGCCAAACAGCCCGAGAAAGAGCCGCAAGAGCGCTCTGCCGGATGGATGGGCATCCGGAGAACACGCGATTTGAGGGAAAGGAGATGTGGCAATCCTATCTCCCGCAAGTCGACGCCGTGTTGGTAGCGGCGCTGCCGCTGGAGGACTTCGCAAAGCTGCTGTCCGAAGACGAGCGCTGAGCCGCGCCATCCTCGGCGCCGAAGAGCCCGACCTGCATCCTGGCCATCAGGTCACGCTCCTTGAGGCTGAGCGCGCCGTGCGGCTTGCATCCGGTCAGGTCCGGCCAGAAGTCGTTCGGCCCGAGCCGCCAGAGATGGCGCATGGGCAGGCTGTTCACGACATGTCTGTCGGGCGGATAGACCTCGATCGCGGCGGTCTCTGGTCCCCACCAGGTGTTCTTGATCGCCTGCAGCTCATCCCAGCCGATCGTTCCGTCATGCTCGACGGACAAGAGCCCGCGCATTTCATCATGCTCGATGCGGATCGCGGCACGGTGCTTCGTCGTGTCCGTCACGGCGCGCGTCCCTCCTCGGGCGCCTCGAGCTCGATCGTGGTCATATAGGAGCGATCGTAGCGGTGCTCGACGCTGGCGGCGCGCCACAGGCCGTTGGCTTCCTGCCGCATGCCGGTGATGAGGACGGGCTGATCGGCCATGATCTCCGGCCGGCCGGCGAGCGTGATCGAACCGGAGCCGGTCGCCCGGCCGAGGCGGTTGCCTTCGGCAAGCGCGGCCTGGCGGGCTTCAGCCGCGCCGGCAAAGACGGTGCGAAGGCGCTTCACAGGCCCTTCGAGGCCCGTTTCGGACGTCTCGTAAAGGATATGGTTGCGGCCGCGGTCGTACCACCCTGCCTCGACCTTGGCGTAGCGCGGACGCGGCTCGATCGAGAAATCGCCGCTTTCGCAGTCGCGCTTGTCGATCGTGACGGCCGGCAGGACGCCGCGCTTCAGAAAAAGGAACTTGCCGCCCTTGACCGAGAACTGCGCCGCGCTGCGATCGGCAAGCCTGGTCAGGAAGTCGGCGGTGGATTGCTCGGTGCGCGCGACATAGCCGAGCGCAATCGAGGAGAGCTCCGGGCTGACCTTGGCCTCATAGCCGTGGCGCGCGGCCAGCTCGTGCACTACGGCGCCGATCGTCGTGTCGTCAAAATGCTCCGAGAGCGGTTCCTTCAGGTCGGAGCGCATATCGGCCGAGCGGCAGGACAGGACCAGGAACTCGCCCTGGCTGCCGAAGCGATAGTCTGCGCGCTCGAAGACGAAGACGCCCATCTTCCAGGCGCCAGCGTTCCGGAAACCGAAGCGCACCGCGATCTTCGCCCCCATCGCCGGTACCGCGATCGCGGTGGCGGCATCGTCGAACTCCAGCTCGCAGGTGTCGGCGTCCTGGCCGGGCTGGTCGTGGATCGTTGCGGAGACGAGGCGCGAATAGAAGGCGTCGGCGACGCTGCGGCCCTCGACGCTGACTTCGATAAAGGGTCTCGAACGGTCCATCAGTCCCACAGCCTCACGCTCGCCGTCTCGCTGGCGATGACATATTCGGGCATGTCGATGACCGTGCCGCGCGGCAGGATGACGCCCAGCTCGGCAAGACCCGGATTGGCGGTGAGCGTCGCCTCGACATAGCCCTTGAGCTTGCCGGCAAGCGTGCGGTCGCCGAGATGCGCCAGCGCATATTCAAAGCAGACCTGGTCTACCATCATGTCTTCCAGCGGCACGGTCAGACGCCCGGCGGGGATGACGCGGGCACCACTCATAAGAAGAAGCCCACCGGCTTGCCGTCCCCATGGAAGGGCGCGACCTCGATATCGAACTCCAGGCGCCGGCCGTAGCCGGAGCGGTTGATGCTCGACTGCCGGTCGCTCACCCGAAGGATGACGACGCGGCCGAAGACCTTGGCCTTGGTCGAGGAGCTCACCGACCAGCCAATCATGAGCACCGGCCTGGCCGCGGCCTGGGTGGTGCGGATCGCCTCGAACTCCTCACGGCCGCCGAGCTCGTCGGGATAGAGCAGGCCGTAGATGCGGATCATATCCTCGCCATAGCCGGTGAACTGGCGGCCGGGCCTGTTGCCGAAACGGGCAATGGCCGGCCAATGCGCTTCCGTCTGCCGCTCGATCTCCTGGAAGTTCAGCGGCGCGATCTCGAAGACATGGGGGCCAAGGGCAAGCAGCGGCGTCATCAGTCCGTGCCTCCATGAAGGGCGCCGGTTCGCGCGCCGGCGATCGCACCGCCAACGCTGGCCCGTCCGGCGCCGGCATTGCCTACGGCCGTGGCCAGCGTGCGGGCGGCGTCGCGGATCGACCACGGTGGCGCCGTAGCGCTGGGCGGCTTTCTCGGCGAGATAGGCGCCGTTGCCGGTTGCATCGAGTGCACCGCCGGTCAGCCGCGGCAGACGGTCGACCACATAGAAGAGGATCTCGCGCTGCTGGTCGAAGGGAACGTTGCGCAGCTCCAGGACGAAACAGGCGCGGCGCACCAGGTCGCGGCCGATCTCGAGCGGCAGGATGACCGTGGCATCGCCAGAGCGCGCGAAGTCCTCGCCGAAGACATGCGCCCGGCGCGCGTCCAGCGCCTCCAGGAGCGGCCGCAGCTCACGCTCGCAGAAGTCACGTGCGGCGGCCGTGCGCATATCCTCGGGCGCGTTCTTGAAATCGTCGTCGCAAGCCCATCTGACGATCGGAATGCCGACCTTCATGCAGGCCTCGATCTGCACACGTGTGAGCGCTGCGCCCTCCGCCTCGGTGGGAATGGCGTCGAGCTCCTGGCGCATCTTGGCCTTGCGGGCGCCGTAGGAGGCACGGATCTTGCGCTCCCATTCAGCCTCGTCCTCGGCCGACCATTGCGTCCCCTTGATCAGGCAGACGCGGCGGAAGAGCCCGTTCTCGACGGCCTTGGAGAAGGGAATGTGGTGGATCGTATAGGGCGGCTCGCCCGTCGCCCTGACTTCGCGGATCAGCTCGTTGAAGGCGTTGAGGACGCCATTGTGGGTGGAGATGATCCTGATCTTGCCGCCCCAGATCAGCAAAGCGTTGACCGCGTCGAGAACGAGACGGACATCCTTATGGAAGGCCGCCTCGTCGATGACGACCACGCCCTGCAGGCCGCGGATGTTGTCCGGCCGGCTCGACAAGGCCTCGACGCGGAAGCCGGAGGCGAACTGGACACGGAAGGCAGCAATGAAGCCGGTCGTGCCGTCCGCGCGCCGGTCCTCGAACATGAACTCCTCGATCGCCACCAGCTCCTTGGCCACGACCTGGGCGAAGTGCTTCACGTAGCCGATGAATTCCCGGCCCTTGTCCTTGGTGTCGCCGATATAGAAGACGTTGTCGCCGCCGGCCGAGCGCTTCGCCGCCGCAATCAGCGTGTCGTCGAGGGCCTCGGCAAACGTGATGCCGGTGCGGCGGCCTTTCTCGCAGATCTTGAGATCGCTCTGGTCCTCCAGCCATTGCGCCTGGTGGAGCATGAGCACACCGTCTGCCAATGGATCGAGATGCTCGGGGATCACCGCCGCCCCCGTTTCCAATCGTCGAGCCGCGCGTAGATCGTGACCGCGATACCGCCGAGCGCCAAGGCGATGAACACCCAGCGGAGCGTATCGAGGTACGGCACCAGCGGCAGGATGGCAGACTGGGTCTCAGCCAGGACGCTCTGCGCCACCTCGACACCCGCGGCACCCAGCGTCGCCACACCGGCCGCGCCGCCCCCCTTCATCGTGCGACTGTCGGCCAGCACTTCGCGTGCGGGCGGCGTCTCGGCCGCAAATGCCGTCGACCGAACCGGAAAACGCTCGCCCCACTGACGAGCGGGGCCGAGATCGACATGGATGAACCCCGATCGCGGGTAGAAGCCGAATCCGAGGAACCCGACCTCGCGCGCCGCCGCCTCGAAGGCCACGGGATCGTGGTTGGCCATGGCGATGTCGAAGGCGGCGCCGTCGAGGTGCTTCGACCGGGTCGCGCCTCCGACGGCACGGTTGTGCTCGGGGCTGCGGTAGGCGGAGCGGACGATCAGCGGCTTGCTCAGCCGGTCGCGCAGCGCCTGCAGCCTGTCGAGCGCCGGTTCGTTGATCAGCAGCTTGCCGGTGCCGCGGCAGGCGATCTCGGCGGGGCTGAAATTCGGCCAGGACCGCTTCGATGAAGCGCCGGTTGTCGCCTCCGCTGCGTCCAGGGTCGATCGGCTTACCCAGACAATGCGGCTCCATCTTCGCCCACTGGGCGTCCGTCAGTACGAATCGTTCCATCCGAAGCTTGAATCATGTTCAAGCCGCGGGTGGAATCCTGAATCTCAACAGGCCTTAGTATACCCGTCACCCGTCGTTCTGGCGCTGGACTTGGCTGTCGAAATTGCTCCGATTGCTTCCCCTCCAGATCGCTCCAACCTTAGGGTCTCGCCGTCGAATTGAAACTTCGGCATGTGCTTCTTTCGCTCACCTGGGAACACGAAGTTGGACATCCGGGCTGCCCGATTAAGGAGATCGATTGTCTCTACTTGGGCTACGGCTTTCACCGTGTCTTTAGGCTGCAATTCTCGACCCAACCTACGAACTTCTTGCGCAACACTTTCTCCAATAAGATACGTGTTGGCCATAATTCTTCGGAAATCAACATTGTATGAGAATGCTTCGCTATCGCTGTGAATATGGCGGTTCGGTTTCAGCGCTTCATCCTGATCAAGTTCGCAAATTGAATAGCCGTCCACTCGGGCAGCGATGTGGCAGTACTCGACGATAACCATCCGATTGCTTTCATGCTTCAAGGCCTTCACTCCCTGACTCTGTCAGGGCGTCAGACTGTCGCCGCGGCTGGCACATTCGAACGGACTTCAATCACCGTTCGATGAGCCGGAGGCCGCAATGCAGACCAGTCCCAAGGGAATCGCCTTTCTCGAAGCCCATGAAGGGGTGGTGCTGAAAGCCTATCGCTGTCCGGCTGGTATCTGGACGATCGGCGTCGGTTTGACGGCCGCCAGTGGCGTTGTCGTGCCGAAGGCAGGCATGACGATCACGCGCGCGGAAGCATCCGAGCTGTTGGCCAAGGCGCTGCGGCGCAACTATGAGCCGCGCGTTGCAGCTGAGATGCCGCGCGCCAAACAGCACGAGTTCGACGGCGGCGTATCCTTCCACTTCAACACCGGCGCCATCGGCCGCGCCAGCTGGGTTAAGGCTTGGATCGCGGGCGACTGGAAGAAGGTCCAGTCCGGGCTCAATGCCTGGGTGAAGGGTGGCGGCAAGGTGCTGCCGGGACTCCAGCGGCGGCGGCGCGAAGAGTTCGATGTCATCCGCCATGACCGGTGGCCGGCCAATCTGAAGATCGCCAGCAATCCGCAAAAGCCCAACGTGGCCCACGCCGGCATTGTCATTTCACTGTCGGCCGACGAGATCGAGGCGATCAGTGCCGGCCTGGCCAAGCTTGGATATGATCCAGGCCCGAAGGCTGGCGTCGTTCGCCTGGACGCGGTGACAGGCTTCCAGCGCGATCACGATCTGACCGTCGACGGGCTGATCGGCCGCGCCACCCTGTCGACGCTACAGCGCGAGCTTGACGCTAGAAGCAAGACCAAGGGTGCCGTAGCCGGCGGCCTCGGCGGCGGCGCACTGACGGGCGCCGGCGAAGTCGTCGCGCCAGATCACGTGCCGGTCTCCGATCTCACGGACTTTGCCGCGGACGCGATCGCGTCATGGGCCGGCCCCATCGTGCTCGCCCTGGTCGCCGCCTACGGGATCTGGATGGCCTTTCACTATCGCGACGTTGTCGCCGCGCGCATTCAGTCCCTCGCGCCCGGCCTGGCTCGTTGGCTGAGGAGCTTCTGAAATGGCGGCCCTTACAGCAATCCTCGGCGGCATCGCCGCCAAGGTTGGCGCCGAGCTCGTCGGCACGGTCCTCGGCGACCGCTTCGGATCGGCCGGCGGCGAGCTTGCCGAGACCGTGGTCGAGGAGGTCTCCAAGCGTGTCGGCGTTCCGCCGGCCGACCTTCCCCAGGCCGAGCACAAGGAACTGGAAAACGCCGTGCGCGATGTCGAGGCGGTCATGCCCGAGATCATCGCGCTGTGGGCCAAGGGTCTCGACGGCCAGTTCGCGCTGCTTGAGGCCGAGACTAGGGAGGGCTTCTGGCAAAGCGCCTGGCGCTGGGGTTGGATGTATCTGCTCGCCTTCTTCTGGATCTGGCGCATCATCATCGGTCCCGCTGTAAATGCCGGCGGGATGGCGATCGAGCTTGTCGACTACGCGGTGCTCCTGACGCTCACCACCTGGTTCATCTCACTCTACATGGGCGGTCATACCGTCAAGACGCTCGGCCAGTCCGCGATCGACGCGGTCAGAGTATTGCGAGGGCATCGGCCGTGAAGCTCGGAAAAGCGGCCTTCGAACTTGCCGACCTGCGTGCCGAACAGGAACGCGAGGCCGGCATCTTGGCAGCGCGTTCGAAGCTTGCCGGCACTGGCAGCATCGAATGCGTGGAATGCGGCACCCCGATCGACGTTGCCCGCCGCATCGCCCTGCCGTCCGCCAGCCGGTGCGTCGACTGCGCCAGATGCGAGGAACACCGCAATCGTCTTTTTGGAAGAGCCGGCTGATGGATGAGCTTCGCATTTGGGCCGGACCGATCGCTGCAGTGATTTCGATCGCAACGGCCATCTACACCTTCCTGACGGCCAGCTCGAAGCGCAATGCGGCCGAGCTCGAGAAGAGCACGCAGAAGCTCATCGACCATGACAGGCGCATCCAGGAGATCGAAACGGAGATGCGTCACGTGCCGAGCAAGGAAGACATTTCGGAGCTGAAGCTGCAACTCGCCAACCTCGCGGGAGAGGTCGGCCGCCTGGCCGAAAGCAATGGCGGTGTGTCGCGCGCCGTCAGGCGCATCGAGGAGTACCTGCTCAAGGAGAAAGGCTGACATGGAGTTTGGCGACTACCTCACGGCCGATGCCCGGCTGACCATGCTCAAAGAGCTGGCAAAGCAGAATGACGGCCGCCTCGCCGAACGCCTTGAAACCCAGGAGAAGGCCAATGATGTCCAACGCCAGATGCTGGAAGCGGCGGCTCGCCTCCCTCGCGATCGCAACGAGCTTGCTGAGCGGCTGCGCGACGGTGAATTCTGACGGGGTCATGCTCGGAGCGTGTCCGCCCGTCGTCGAGTACAGCCGCGAGTTCCAGGCGCAGGCGGCCAAGGAGCTGGCCCTGCTGCCGGAGGGAACGGCGATCGCGGAGATGCTGAGCAACTACGCTGTGATGCGGGAGCAGGCGCGGGCATGCGGTAGCCGATGATCTTCGCTTGCGCCCGGGCCTCACCGGCACCACGTCGTGTCAGGCGGCCTCGTAGCTGGTGAACACCTCGGTGCTGCCGTCGCGCCAGATGAGGAACACGTCGTAAGCCTCGCGGCTTTCCTCCGGCCCCATGCCGGGCGAGCCGTAGGGCATTCCGGGCACGGCAAGGCCGACGGCATCGGGGCGTTCGGACAGCAGTTTGCGGATGTCCTCCGGCGGCACGTGGCCTTCGATGAAGTAGCCATCGATTTCGCCGGTGTGGCAGGAGATCATCTGCTGCGGGATGCCGTTGTCGAGCTTGTGGCGGATCAGGAGCGTACCGAAGCTGGTCTCGGTGGTCACCTCGAACCCTTCGGCCTGCAGGATACGCACCCAAGCCTCGCAGCAGCCGCAATTCGGATTCTTCAGGACGTGGATCGCGGATGTGCCCTCCGCCATACCCAGCGCAGGGAGGGATGCGGCGAAGCTTGCGGTGAAGGCCATCATGGCACGTCTGGTGAGGGTCATCGGTATGTCCTTTCAGGTGGTCGCGTTTGCATGCAAGGAGCGCGACTCCGCCGTGTCTTGCCCGGCTTGTCCTGTCGTCTCGGAAGGTTCGGAAGGTTCGGAAGGCCGGTAGAACAGGAGCCGCAGCGCGTTCAAAGTGACGAGCACGGTGGCGCCGGTATCGGCGAGGATCGCGATCCAGAGGCCGGTGATCCCCAGCACGGTGGTCACGAGGAAGACCGCCTTTAGCCCCAGCGCGATCGCGATGTTCTGGCGGATATTGCTCATGGTCGCGCGGGCGAGCCGGATCTTGCCCGCCACGTCCGTCACCCGGTTGCGCAGGATCGCTGCGTCGGCCGTCTCGAGCGCCACGTCAGTGCCCGAGCCCATGGCGACGCCGACATGGGCGGCGGCGAGCGCAGGAGCGTCGTTGATCCCGTCGCCGATCATCATCACCCGGGCCTCGGACGTCAGGCCCCGGATCGCGGCGACCTTGTCTTCCGGCATGAGTTCGGCGCGATGGTCGATCCCGAGCCCCCCGGCGATCGCCTGGGCGGTGCGTGGATTGTCCCCGGTCAGCATGACCGAGGAGATGCCGAGCGTGCGGAGTTGCGCGACGGCGACGGCCGCGTCTGCCCGCGGCTCGTCCCTGAGCGCGATCAGCCCCAGGGGCACGTTCTCGCGGAGCACGATCACCACAGTCTTGCCCTCGGCTTCCATCGTCGCCACGCGACGCCGAAGGTCGTCGTCGAGCGCGCCGCGCTCGTCCGCCAGCCGCGGCGAACCCACGCACACGGTCGCGCCGTCGATCGAAGCCTCCGTGCCCTTGCCGGGCAGCGCGCGGCCGCCGGTGGCCGAAGCCGCGGGGACGCCCCGCCGATCGGCCTCGGCCGAGATCGCGAGGGCCAGCGGATGGCTCGCGCCGCTCTCGACGCCGGCGGCGACGGCCATGAGGTCATCCTCGCTCCCGCGCAGCACCGTCACGTCCGTCACCCGCGGCTTGCCATGCGTCAGCGTTCCGGTCTTGTCGAAGGCGACATGGGTGGTCCGCGCCGCCGCCTCGATCACCGCGCCGCCCTTCATGAGCAGGCCGTTTCGCGCCCCGGTGGAAAGCGCCGAAGTAATTGAGGCCGGGACCGAGATCACCAGCGCGCAGGGGCAGCCGATCAGCAGCAGCGCCAGCGCCCGGTAGACCCAGTCGACCCACGCCTGTCCGAAGGCCAGCGGCGGGACGACCGCCACTAGGAGTGCGGCCCCCACTACGGCGGGCATGTAGACCCGGCTGAAGCGGTCGATGAAGCGTTCGGTCGGGGCGCGGGCGCTCTCGGCCTCTTCCACGAGTCGGACGATGCGGGCGATGGTGTTGTCCTCTGCCGCCTTCGTGACCCGCACGCGCAGCAGCGCCTCCGCGTTGATCGACCCGGCAAAGACCTCCGCGCCAGGCTCCTTGAGGCTCGGGACGCTCTCGCCGGTCACCGGACTCTCGTCGACGCCCGAGGTGCCCTCGATCACCTCGCCGTCGCAGGGCACGCGGTCGCCAGGGCGGACCTGAACCACCTGGCCGACCTGAAGTCGGCCGGCCGGGACCTCCCGCGTGCGTCCGCCCACTTCGAGCCGCGCCGTCTTCGGCACGAGCTTCGAGAGCGCGCGGATGCTGTCGCGCGCCTTGCCGGCCGCGACTCCCTCCAGCAGTTCACCGACCGCGAAGAGAAAGACGACGAGTGCGGCCTCTTCCGCCGCGCCGATCACGAGCGCGCCGCCGGCGGCGATGGTCATCAGCATCTCGATCGTGAAGGGCATCCTTGCCCGCGTCATGGCGAACGCGCGCCGCGCCACGGGGACGAGCCCGAGCAGCGTGGCGAGAATGAAGGCCCAATGGGCGATGTCCGCGGGGAACGCGATGCGCGATGCCCAGGCTGCCGCCAAAAGGGCTCCTGTGACGATCACGAGCCGCCCCTTCGCTGACTGATGCCAGGACGGTGCCGGGGCCTCCTGCGGTCCTTCAGGGTCTTCCGCTGGACCGCCCTCGGGGTCCGGGGCTTCCGCTGCCGTGGGAAACGCACCGTCGGGCAGGACGAAGCCACCCTTGGGCTTCTCTGGTCGTGCCCCCTTGGGCGCGATGCCGAACCCGACGCCGCGCACGGCTTTCTCGACGGTATCGGGAGATGTCTGGCTTTCGTCCAGCGTCAAGCGCAGCCGCTCAGCCATCAGTGCGACATCGACATCCGCCACGCCGGGCAGTCGCTCGACCGCACCGCGCACCTTGGCGGCGCAGGACCCGCAATCCATGCCCGTCACGCGCCATTCGCGTTGTCCTGGGCTCGAGTCCGCCATGGTCGTTCTCCGTCGTGATTCCCGATCGGCTCTCGATATACGACCTACAGCAACTGTAGGTTCAAGCCCCGCTCGTCGTTCTTGTGCGAGAGCTTCGTCCTCGTGAAACCTTGTTCGCCATCGGAGAAAAACCTACACAGGCTGTAGCTATCAGGAGACCTTCCATGCTCGCCATCGGCACGCTCGCCAAGCGCACCGGCACGAAGGTGCAGACCATCCGCTACTACGAGCAGATCGGGCTGTTGCCCGAGCCGGGGCGGACGGAAGGCGGGCAGCGCCGCTACGACGAAGAGGATCTCGACCGTCTCGCCTTCATCCGGCACGCGCGCCAGCTTGGCTTCACGCTGGAAGCGATCCGCGAGTTGCTCGATCTGTCCGACAATCCGGGCCGCCCCTGTGCGGACGTGGATCGCATCGCGCATCGCCAGCTCAAGGAGGTGGAGGCGCGGATCGCCCGGCTGGAGGCTCTGCGTGCGGAACTGAAGCGCATGCTCAGGGAATGCAGCCGCGACACCGTCTCCGACTGCCGGGTACTCGAAGTCCTCCGCGATCACTCCGCCTGCCTCTCCGACCACGAGACCGGCGCCTGACGTGCCGACCGCGGTGATCTACCCGCTGGCCGCGCTGGCCGAAATTGCCGGCTGCTTCGCCGTCTGGGCCTGGTGGCGGGGCGGGACATCTGCGCTCTGGCTCCTGCCGGGCGTGGCCAGCCTCGCGGGCTTCGCTGGGCGCGCCTGGGCCTGCCGCAGGGCCCGGTTGACCTCGATGTAGCTGTAGTCGCGGTCCGGCTCGTAGCCGATCAAACGGTAGGCGCGCAGCAGGCTGCCGAAGCGGCTGCGATAGGCGCTGGAGGACGGCAGATCGTCTTCCTCGTCGATGATCAGCCCCGACAGCATGCCCTGACGCTTGAGGAGCGCGCAGGGCGTCGAGCAGTTCCCCGTCCGAGAAGTGGCGGCTGCGCGCATCGACGATCTCCCGCGCGCGCCGGAACAGCGCCTGATCGACGATGGCCGGATAGGCGCCTTCGGCCCGGATCCACATCTCGCGCGGGTTCACCACGCGGCGCTGCTTCAGCTTGAACGACACCTTCGCGAAAACATTGTTCCCGATGTATTTTTCATTCGTCAGCACCTGATGCACGGTTGCCCGGGTCCACAGCCGGTCGAGATCGGTGCGGTATCCTCCGGCGTTCAGGGCCTCCGCGATCTCCCGCTCGGGCCGCCCCTCGTTCACGAACATCTCGTACATGCGCTGGACGACCCTCTGTTCCTCCTTGGGGCCGGGGACCAGGATCACGCGGTCGGTCTGCAGGCTCTTCTGCTCGCCGCGCGACAGTTCGCCCTTCGAGTTGCCGTGCTCGTCGATCAGCACCCGCCGCAGCCCGTATCCGGCCGCGCCGCCCTGACGATAGCCAAGCTCCACGAGGCGGCATTGCCCGGCGAAGACCTTCACCGAGAGTTCGCGGCTGTATTCACCAGCCATCACCCGCTTGACTGTCTTCAAAAGGTTCGAGCCGATGCTGCCGTCGTTCTCGAACTGCTCGCCGCAGTAATGGACCCGAATGCCGGCGCGGGAACAGACGTGCTCGTGATAGGCGCCTTCGTCGGCATCCTGAAACCGGCCCCACCGGCTGACGTCATAGACGAGGATTGCCTTGAAGTCGGCTTGGCCGGATTGGACCTCGGCCATCAGGTTCTGCAATGCCTCGCGGCCGTCGAGCCGCAGCCCGGAACGCCCTGAGTCCTCGAACACGCGCAGGATCTGCAGGCCGCGGGCGGCGGCATAGCTGCGGAGAACGTCGAGCTGGTTCTCGGTCGAGTATTTCTGGTGATCGGTCGACATCCGGACATAGGCGACTGCCGGAACGTCCTGTTCTGCCGCCGCGCTACCGTCCTCGCTGTTCGCCCGGCCGCCTCTCAAACGTGCATCTCCCCATCACCGCCAACGACGCCAGCACCGCTGTGCGGGATACTCGGCAATATCGTCGGACACAGGGGACACTCGAGCGTTAGAAAAGGCGATCTCCGATAAGGGCAGGTCCTTTCCCAGCCTGCCATTCAGCCGTTGCAACCGTTGGGTGGCGCGGGGCGCAGATTCGAAAAACATGGTCGTCACCGTCCAATAGAGACCTGCTTAGCCAGACGAGGTCGGGGGGTCGTCTCGGGCGCAAAGTAGATTCTCCCGTTTTCATGGCTCTCCAAAGATTTAACGGAGAGAAACATGGAGATGCGGGTGAAGATGGGCACAGTTGTGCCGAAGATGGGCACACTTTTGCACCTGAACGGCATTCCGGGCGATTATCGTGGTGCGATAGCCTTGGCTTTGCATACGGAGCTCGGCTCGACTCATCGGGCGATCAAGACCGCGATGCGGTGGACGGGAGCCAGCGAGAGAACCGTGAAATACTGGTTCGCGGGTGAGCGCGGGCCGAGCGGCGAGCACCTGATCTTACTCGCACGGCATTCCGACGCCATCGTGTTGGTGCTCCTGGCGCTGGCGGAGCGGTGGATCAAGGACGACGATTAGGAGCGTGCGCTACCTCCGGGGTCCGGGCGACCTCTTGTCCTGCGTTCGTTTTTGGTTATCTTGAATACAGAAGAAGGAGGACGGCCGCCATGCCGCGCACCACAACGATGACCGTACGCGTGAGCGGCGCTCTCAGCGAGTTCGTCGCGACGCACGTTGGCGAGGGCGGCGCCTATGAGAACGTCAGTGAGTACATCCGCGACCTGATCCGCCGCGACAAGGAGCGTGCGGAGCGTGAAGCCTTCGATCGCCTGAAGGCGGAACTGAACCGGGCGTTCGCTGCGCCCGAGGAGAGCTACACGCCCATGACCGCCGCCGAGGTGATCGCTCGAAACCGGCGGGCCTGAGCCCATGGCGATCCGGGTCCAGGAAGCGGCCTCGGTGCGTCTCGACGAGATCTACCGCTACACCCGCGACCAGTGGGGCGAAGCGCAGGCCGAGGCATACATCACCGGGCTGTTCGACGCCTTCGAGAAGATCGAAAGCCGCGGAGTGATGTCGAGGCCTGTGCCGGCCGAGTTCGGAGTAGAGGGATACTTCTTCCGCTACGAGCGGCATTTCGTGTACTGGAGACGGCTCGGCAATGGCGACATCGGCATCGTCACCATCCTGCACGAGCGGATGCACCAGAGCGACCGGTTCAAAGCCGACTTTGGGTAAACCATTTTAGAAAAAGGGAAATACAGATCCGAAGCCGAACGGCGGAAAGCTCGAAAGAGGTGGAGAAGGTTGGATGTGAGGCCCATCCCCTCCGCCAAACGCCGCCGATTGCCCTCCACGGCGCGATACTGTCACCGACCGCGGCACGCCCACCAAGCGGCATAGCAAACCGTCGATTCTACGCTGCAGCCCGATATATCTTGGTCGGGGTTACCAACTGTTTCAGCGCAACAAAGGCGGCGTACGGCCCTTGCAGGTGGCCGTCGTCATGGACCATAACCTTCGCAGTAGTCAGGCGCAGAAGTGTCGTTTTAATCCGGATTTTCGCGACAACTGCCTTCTATTTTGGAAGCGGAATCCGATAGATCGCTCCATCGCCCCATGCGGCGGTGAGCAAGGATGCTTCGTCAGGGGCGACCACCAAGCCGACCGGGCTTCGCAGTCCATCCGCAACGGCCCGGGACTGGCCGTCCGGCAGGACTTCCCGCACTGTTGTTCCGCCATAATCCACCACGAACACGCGGCCGTCCTTCGTCGTCGCCACGCCAGGGCCAGGCGTGCCGAACGCTTCGCCGGCCTCGATGCGCGAACCGTCCGGACGCAGAAGCGTGACCCCACCGCCGATGTTGGAAACAACATAGCCGTTGTCCGGTGTCTGGACCGCTCCGACCGGCGTTCGCAAGCCGTCAATGACGGGTTCCAGACCGCCGCTCCCGGTCACAGTGAGAATCTGGTTGGTGCGGCGGTTGGCGATCAGCAATCGGCCGGTCCTGTCGAAGCTCAAGCCGGCTGGTGTCGCAAGGCCGGTCACATGTACGCTGCGCTCGCCGGCCGGGGTGAAGCGATAGACTTCATCGCGGGAATAAGAGGCGACGTAGATCGTGCCATCAGGGCCGATCGTCAGCCCGGAAGGGCCGGAAATTCCATCCGCGAAGGTGGTGCGATTCCCGGCAGGGTCGATGCGCGAGACGCGACCCGCACCCCATTCCGCCACGAACAGATTGCCCGCAGCGTCGAACGCCATGCCGACCGGCGAGCTGAAACCGTCCCATAATTTTTCTGGCGTGGCCGGGTTCGCATATGCGGAAGTCGGCCCGATGATCGGGAAGGCAGGAACCACAGCGAGAGCGAGAGCGCCGGCGGCGGTCAAAGAGCGAAGCGTGTTCATCATGCCGCTTGCTCCTGCTGGACAGGGAAGCGGGCGGCGAAGACCTCCTTGGCCGCGAACAGCCCGTTGAGCGCCGCAGGAAAGCCGGCATAGACGGCCATCTGCATGATGATCTCGGTGATCTCGTCCTTGGTCAGCCCGACGTTCAGCCCGGCCTCAATATGGACCTTCAATTGCGGGGCCGCGGTTCCCATCGCCGTCAGCGCCGCGATGGTCGCGATCTCGCGGGCGCGCAGATCGAGGCCGGGGCGGCTGTAAATGTCGCCAAACGCGAACTCGAACACGTAGTTTGCGAAGTCGGGGGCAATGTCCGCCAGAGCGGTAATGACATTGTGGCCGGCTTCGCCGTCGATTTCAGCGAGCGCCCGCTCGCCGCGTTCCAGCCGGCTTTCGCCTGCGTTCGGGGATTGATGCGTCATATTCTTTCATCCTCTGTTCCTCGCCGGCATATCCGGCAATCTTGGTGTCGAGGACGAGAAGGCAGGCTTGCAGTTTGGCCACATGCGCACGGACACGCTCGCGGTGTTGTTCGAGCAACGCGCTGCGCTCCGCTTCCGTGCCAACGCCATGCTCGCGCAAAGCGGCGTAGCGCAGCATCTCCCGAATAGGCATTCCGGTCGTTTTGAGACGGTCGAGAAATTCTATCCAGATGAGGATTGATGCGTCGTAGTCACGTTGGCCCGATTGATCCCTGTCGGCATGAGGAAGCAGCCCGATCCGCTCATAGTAACGGATGGTGTGGGCCGACAGTCTCGAGCGCTTCGCCAGTTCGCCAATCTTCATGAACGCCCTTCTTTCGTCACGACGCATCCAAGGCTAGGGGTTAGAGCGCGCTCTAAGTCAAGGGGTTGTTTGTCGCTTTATGGCGTCGCAGAAATCCTGACATTTGCGACAAACCGGTAGCCTCTGAAGTTAAAGGCAACTTCCGTCGCAAAAATCAGGCGCGAAAGTCGGCGCGATAACGGCGAATTCTGCGACATCTGATTGCCGGTTTATTGAAGCCAGTCCGAAAGCTGCCCGTCCGCAAACACCATGTATTGCTATTCGCCTGCGGCTCTATTTAGGAGGGCTATGGCGTAGATGTAGTTCTCCGTTTCGTCGTTCTCGGCCCGCGGTTTCGCCTCAGCTCGTCTTCACCACCTGCGGCATGACCCACGAGCCGTCGAGGATCGAGGGGTTGTTCTCGTCCGGCCAGTAGAGCCGCAGCATCAGTATGAACTTGTCGGCCGGTGCCGGAAGCCAGTTCGATTCCTTGTCGGCGCCCGGCGACTCGTGCTGCAGGTAGAGCGTGACCGAACCGTCGGGATTGTGCTTCAGGTCCTGCCGCGGGCTGATCGAATAGCGGTTGAGCGGATTCTCGACGAAGAAGTAGTCCTTGTCGTACATGGTCAGCGACCAGAACCCCTTCACCGGCGGGAGCTGCTCCGGCTTGAATGTCAGCGTGTAATGTTCCGAGCCTTGGTAGGCGCGGTTCACGATGGCACCGCCCGGCCCGGTCGATGTGGGATAGACCGCGTCCTGTGGGCGGTTGGCGCCGAGGCCGATCGCCGTGATCAGGGCGCGCTGCAGATAGTCGGTGCCATAGAGCCCGGTCTTCAGCGTGAAACCCCAGCCGTTGATGTCCTTGACGTCGCCGCCGCTGTCCTTGAAGTGCAGCATGATGCGGGCGGAGCCGAGCCGCGGGATGCGCTTGGCGAAAGCGGCGTCGAGCTTGGACGCATCGAAGTCATGTCCCGGCACGATGCCGATCCGGGCGATCTTCTCCAGGAATGGCGCATCGGCCGCGGTCGGCGGGTTGCGCTTCATCAGCTCGCAGAACAGGGAGAAGTAGGCGTCCGTATCGAGCGCGTTCACCTGGTCGCGTACCGGCGTATTCATGTCGATGTCCGGGTCGACCTTGCCCGGCGGCGGGGTCCAGTCGGTGCCCCACTTGCTGAGCGGCATCAGCTTGATCTCGTCCTGGACCTTGTGGACCGCCGCGTAGTCCTCGGGTGTGCCGGTGCAGTAGATGCGCCCGAGCAGCCAGACGATGCCGGTCGGTGACTTGTACTCCACCATCCCTTCCGGGAGCGTCCCGCTCCAGCCGGGTCCGGTGATCGCCCAGGTCTGCGCGCCCGTATCCGTGGTGCGCTTGCCGGGAACAGCAAACACCGACGTCCAGCCATCCAGCATCGGGAAGAGGGCATAGCGGCCGTCGAGGTCGGGAATGCTGACGACCCAGGGCTCGTCGTTCACGTCAAGGAAGCTCGTGGCGTAGAGCGTGTCGGCATGCGGCGCGGTCACGTCGCGGAACGAGGCGCTCGGATATTCCCGCAGCTTGATGAGTTGGCCCATCGGGCCGCGGGTTCCCTCCACCTTGGGCACGTTGGTCATGACGCGCCGGGTCATCTCCATTGTGACCAGCGGATATGCATAGGCGTAGGCTTCAAGCGCCAGCCAGAAATCTTCACCACCCTTGAAGACATCATGAAGCAGGCCGTCCTGCGCCTGCGCCATAGCGCCGGACGGAAGGGACGCCGCGGCGAGAAGGCTGGCGGCACTTGCGGTGAATGAACGACGTGAGAGTGACATTGCAGGAACTCCTTGATGGTGCCTTCAACACATGGTCAGAACATGTCCCGCTCAAACGGTGACGTTTGAGCGAAAGGTACATGTTCCAGCATACTGATCTGGCGCGCATGTCATTGCTTCAAACGTTTCGGTTTGAAGCAAACGCGCTAGTAGCGAAGTGGGATTCAGCAGTCGCAAGCCTGATCTCCTCCAAACCCAATGTGATGGATTGGTGCGTGCCCGCTTGAGCCCTATTGCTCCCCCAAAGAAATGTTCACGAAGACTATTGGAGTTTGATCAACCGGTCTTGCCATTTCGTGCCATGTTCGCCGAAATCACGCCCGCTGCTGGGCGTTGCTTGTATAACCGGAGTTACGAGTCGGCCCGGAAATGCGACGGGGCCGTTCCGGTCCAGCGCTTGAAGGCGCGCGTAAAATGTGCCGGGTCGCTGTAACCGACGCTGTAGGCGATCTCCGTCATTGTGTGACCGCTCTCGGCGAGCAGCCGAAGCGCCTCGTCGCGACGCGTCTGATCGAGCAGGTCCTCGAAATCAATGCCGCAAAACTTCAGTCGCCGCTGAAGGGTCCGAACCGACAGCCCGAGTTTCCTTGCGACCGCCCCCAATTTGAGCTGCCGATGATCCGATAGCTGATCGATCAGCAAGCCCGCGGTCTCAACTGCAGTTCCGATCGCTTTGGTCACTTTCGAGGCCGCGTCCACACCTCCTCGTTGGAGAGGCATGTCGAGCAAGCCGCGATCGAATTCGATCATGTCGTGCTCTCTTCCCATCTCGATGTTTGGACCCAGACATTCCTCGAGCGCGTCATCGCCTCGTCCTCTCGATGCACTGAGATGCACGCGTATGGCAGATGGTTCGCCGGCCATCAGCGGCACCTTGCGCAGCACCGCAAGGCTTCCGAATATGAACTGTCGGGGGTCCACTTCCTGCCGGCCCGTGAAACGGTAGAGGATACGCGCAGTTCGGCCTTCTATTGAAAAACGGACATCGGATCCCTGATGAAGCATGGAGGCGTGGGCCGCCGCATGTGCGCAGGCTTGAGCTACATCTGCCGCCTCCATAATCAGTTCCCCCCAGACACCGAGTGAACGCAGCTCGGTCATATGGCCGACATGGACCCCACCAAATGGATCCTGCGTTGCCGATGCCATCTCGTTGGCGACCTGAAAGCACTGAGCGCGCGGCAGCCAAGTATCGGGATTCTGAAAAATGTTCGGGGAGATGCCAAGACGCTGGAAGAATTCAATAGAAGATACGCCCCGCTTGGCCAGATAGGGCGCGATCTGCAGGAAACTCCTGATTATGATCGATGGTTGGAATTAAACATCTGAGAAACGACCTGGTATCAAATGGCAAGGCACCACTTATGCACTATAGCAAGCTGAAAAATAATGAGAAGCTATGAGGCCGATAAATAAAGTCAGTAGAGAGTCTTGTTGAGATTCAATTCACCTCGCCGAGCAGATGCGCATAGGACGAATTTCTTCGTACCGCATAACCAGTCGATCTTGCAGAATTTTCATCTTCGGGACATCCGTCGCTCTCGCTGCCGGCGCCGCCGAGGCGCAAGAAGGTTGATGCGAAGGGCGATTCGATCGGCTGCCCGGAATGTCCACAGCGCGGCGACCTTGCCCGTCTCGGCGGCAATAGAGAATTACAGTTCTTCCTCATGCGGAGCAGCCGGAATATAGTGGGATCGGGCAGGACGATCTCGACGTGTTCTCGGGCGAGATCGCCTTGACGATCCCATTCTGATCTCCGGGGGATGAAGCGGCCTCACCCGGCGGGTGCAACGCCGCCGATGGAACTGGTGACCTCTTCGGCTGCCGCCGCGACCAGCCGACCGAACTGAGCATCGCGGGCCGGCGTTACGCGCACCGCGGGCCCCGACAGCGAGATGCCGGCGATCGCTTCGCCGAACTGGTTGAAGATCGGCGCCGCGATGCAGCGCATGCCCGGCGTGCGCTCTTCGTTGTCGATCGCCCATCCGCGCTGTCTGATGCGCCGAAGCTCGTCGATGAGGGCCTGTCTGTCGACGATGGTGCTCTCGGTATAGCGGTCGAACGGGCGCTCGCCCAATGTCTGGTCGATGCGCGCCGGCGCGAAATAGGCCAGCAGCGCCTTGCCGATGCCTGATGCATGGATCGGGCCGCGCGTGCCGGGCCTGAAGAAGGCGCGGATCGGCTCGTGCGTCTCCACCTGGCTGACGAAGATCACCTCGCCGCCGTCGACGATGGCGAGGTTTGCCGTCTCGCCCGTCTCCGCCATGATGCGCTGCATGACGGCGCGGCTGCGTTCCACGATGCGCGTGCGCCCCAGAAAGGTGCTGCCGATGCGAAAGGCCTCGAGCCCGACATGCCAGAGCTGGCCGGCCTCGTCGAACTCGACCATGCCGTGCTTTTGCAGCGTGATGAGGATGCGGTAGGCGGTCGACGGCGACTGGCTCGACGCCTCGGCGATCTCGGTCAGCGACATGCCGTTGCCGGCGGCCGCCACCTTCAGCACCTCCATCGCCCGGTCGAGCGACTGGATATATGTGCTTTCGGCGGTGTTGTGAAAGGATCGCGGCCTGCCGCGGGCACGCGCATTGTTCCGGTCCATCGGCTGTCTCCTGACGGGCAAACCATAGCCTCGCGCGGCCGCCCGTCAATGTCCTGGAAAACTATTTTGTCCTGCGAAAAAAGAAATTGCCATTTTATGTCAGCGTCTTACGCGCCGCAAAATCGAAATGAAAATATTTTTCAAAAAAATTGCCGACGCGACCGGCCAGCCGTAGATTGACCGCACACAGCAAAGACCGTTTGGCAAACGGCAGCGGGAGAACGCCCATGTCCACGCAAAACCCGATCTTCATCCCCGGTCCGACGAACATTCCGGAAAAGCTGCGCCGCGCGATCGACTATCCCTCCATCGACCATCGCTCGGCGTCCTTTCACGAAATGCTGAAACCGGCACTCGACGGCGTCAAGCGCATCCTGCGCACGCGAGAGGCCGAAACGCTGATCTTTCCGGCGACCGGAACCGGCGCCTGGGAAGCCGCCGTCACCAACACGCTGTCGCCGGGCGACAAGGTGCTGGCCGGACGCTACGGCATGTTCTCGCACCGCTGGATTGATCTCTGCCAGCGCCACAATCTCGACGTCGAGATCGTCGAGGCGCCGTGGGGTGCGGCCGCGCCGGCCGACGCCTTCGAGCAGATTCTGAAGGCCGACCGCACGCATTCCATCAAGGCCGTGCTCGTCTGCCACAACGAGACCGCGACCGGCGTGAGAAGCGACATTGCGGCCGTGCGCCGGGCGATCGACGCGGCGAAGCACCCGGCGATGCTGTTCGTCGACGGGGTGAGCTCGATCGCCTCGATGGATTTCCGCATGGACGAATGGGGCGTCGACATTGCCATCACCGGCTCGCAGAAGGGCTTCATGCTGCCGCCCGGCCTCGCCATTCTCGGCATCAGCCCGAAGGCGCTGGCGGCGATGGAAAGCGCGACTTGCCCGCGCTGCTTCTTCGATTTCCGCGACATGGCAAGGATGAACGCATCGGGCGGCTTTCCCTACACCCCGCCGGTCAATCTGATCCGGGGGCTGAGCGTCTCGGTCGCCATGCTGGAAAAGGAGGGGCTCGCCCATGTCTTTGCCCGCCACTACCGGATCGCCGAAGGCGTGCGCAAGGCGGTCGAGGCCTGGGGTCTGAGCCTGTGCGCGCGCGAGTCGCGGCTTTACTCCGACACGGTGAGCGCCGTCGTCGTTCCCAACGGCTTCGACGGAACGCGTTTCGTCACCCATGCGGCGGACAAATACGGCGTCGCCTTCGGCGTCGGGCTCGGAGAGGTCGCGGGCAAGGTGTTTCGTATCGGCCACCTGGGCAGCATGACGGACGTCATGGCGCTGGCCGGCATCGCCACGGCGGAAATGGTCATGGCCGATCTCAATTTTCCGCTCAAGCTGGGCGAGGGCGTCGCCGCGGCGCAGGAATTCTATCGCACGAGCCGCTGCGCCGAGAACGCCTCCGATGTGTGCGTGGCGGCCTGATTGACAGGGGACGAGGATGGACATTCCGACCTATGACGACGTGCTGGCGGCACATGAGCGCATCGCGCCCTACGTTCACCGCACGCCGATCCTGACCAGTTCCTATATCAACGGGCTCGTCGGCGCCGAGTTCTACTTCAAATGCGAGAACCTGCAGAAGGCCGGCGCCTTCAAGGCGCGCGGCGCGTCCAACGCGGTCTTCGGCCTGTCTGACGAAAAGGCGCAAAAGGGTGTCGCGACCCATTCCTCGGGCAACCATGCCCTGTCGCTCGCCTATGCCGCCGGCCGGCGCGGCATCCCGGTCACCGTCGTCATGCCGAAGACGGCGCCCGAGGCCAAGAAGGCCGCCGTCATCGGCTATGGCGGCCGGATCGTCGAATGCGAGCCCTCGACCTCCTCGCGCGAGGCCGTCTTTGCGAAAGTGCAGGAAGAGACCGGTGCCGACTTCGTCCATCCCTATAACGACCCGCGCGTCATTGCCGGACAGGCCACCTGCTCGAAGGAAATGATCGAGGATCTCGGCGAGCTCGACGCGGTCATCGCGCCGATCGGCGGCGGCGGCATGGTCTCCGGCTGCTGCCTGACCCTGTCGACCATCGCGCCGAAGACGAAGATCTATGCCGGCGAGCCGAAGAACGCCGACGACGCGTACCGTTCGCTGAGAGCCGGCCATATCATCGCCGACGACGCGCCGCAGACGGTGGCCGACGGGCTGAAGGTGCCGCTCAAGGATCTGACCTGGCATTTCGTCTCCAACCATGTCGAGGACATCCTGCTGGCCGAGGAAGACGAGATCGTCGACGCCATGCGGCTTATCTGGCAGCGCATGAAGATCGTCATGGAGCCGTCGAGCGCCGTGCCGTTGGCGGCGATGCTGAAGAACAAGGAAATATTTGCCGGCAAGAAGGTCGGCGTGATCATCACCGGCGGCAATGTCGACCTCGACCGCCTGCCGTGGATGAAAGCTTAAGGGGAGAAAACCCATGACCAAGCATGAAAAGATTGCCGAGCTCGAAGTCGGTTACGACGTCCCCGCCGCCATCGGAATGGACGAGAGCGAGATCCAGACGCCCTGCCTGATCCTCGATCTCGACGCGCTGGAACGCAACGTCAAGAAGATGGGCGACTATGCCAGGGCGCATGGCATGCGCCACCGGGCCCATGGCAAGATGCACAAATCCGTCGACGTCATGAAGCTGCAGGAGCGGCTCGGCGGCGCCATCGGCGTGTGCTGCCAGAAGGTCTCGGAGGCGGAAGTCTTCGCCCGCGGCGGCATCAAGGACATTCTCGTTTCCAACCAGGTGCGCGATCCGGCCAAGATCGACCGCCTTGCCCGTCTGCCGAAATACGGCGCGCGCATAATCGTCTGCGTCGACGACATCGACAATGTCGCCGACCTGTCGGCGGCGGCCGGCAAGCACGGCACGACCATCGAATGCTTCGTCGAGATCGACTGCGGGGCCGGGCGCTGCGGCGTCACGACCAAGGAGGACGTGGTGGCCATCGCCAAGGCGATCGACGCCGCGCCGGGCCTGAAATTCACCGGCATCCAGGCCTATCAGGGCGCCATGCAGCACATGGACTCCTACGAGGATCGCAAGGCAAAGCTGGATGCTGCGATCGCCCAGGTGAAGGAGGCGGTCGCGGCGCTCAAGGCCGAGGGGCTGGAATCCGAGCTGGTCTCCGGCGGCGGCACGGGCAGCTATTATTTCGAGAGCGGCTCGGGCGTCTACAACGAGCTGCAATGCGGTTCCTACGCCTTCATGGACGCCGATTACGGGCGCATCAGGGACAAGGACGGCCGGCGCATCGACCAAGGCGAATGGGAGAACGCGCTGTTCCTCCTGACGAGCGTCATGAGCCACGCCAAGCCCGACAAGGCGATCTGCGACGCCGGGCTGAAGGCGCAGTCGGTGGATTCCGGCCTGCCCGTCGTCTTCGGCCGCGACGACGTGGAATACATCAAATGCTCGGATGAGCACGGTGTCATTTCCGATCCGAAGGGTGTCCTGAAGATCAACGAGAAGCTGCGCCTCGTGCCCGGCCATTGCGACCCGACCTGCAATGTGCACGACTGGTATGTCGGCGTGCGCGGCGGCAAGGTCGAGACGCTGTGGCCGGTCTCGGCGCGCGGCAAGGCGTATTGAGGTCGGCCCGCATGCTCATCGTGACCGAGGCGACCTGCCGCGAAATCATCGACCGTTCCGCCGCATTCAAAGCCGTCGAGAGCGTCTTCGCCGCCATGGCGCGCGGCGATGCCTATAACTTCCCCGTCGTCCGCGAGGCGATCGGCCATGCCGATGCGCTCTACGGCTTCAAGTCGGGTTTCGACCGCTCGCAACTCGTGCTGGGACTGAAATCCGGCGGCTACTGGCCGGGCAACGAGAAGCGCGGCCTGACCAACCACCAGTCGACCGTCTTCCTGTTCGACGCCGATACCGGACGGCCGAGCGCCATGGTGGGCGGCAATTATCTCACCGCCATGCGCACGGCGGCGGCGTCCGCCGTCTCGATCCGCCATCTGGCGCGCAAGGACGCCAGGGTGCTCGGCATTGTCGGGGCCGGCTTCCAGTCCGCCTTCCAGCTGCGCGCCGCGGTCGAGCAGCGTGGGTTCGAGAAAATCGTTGGCTGGAACCTGCACCCCGAGATGCTGGCCCGGCTGGAGGAGACGGCGGCCGATATCGGCCTGCCCTTCGAGGCGGTCGAGCTCGATCGCCTGGGCGCGGAGGCCGATGTCATCATCACCATCACGTCGAGCTTTGCCCCGACGCTGATGCGCGAACATGTGCGCCCCGGCACGCATCTGGCCTGCATGGGCACCGACACCAAGGGCAAGCAGGAGGTTGATGCCGCGCTTGTCGCCGCCGCCACGCTGTTTACCGACGAGGTGGCGCAAGCCATTTCGATCGGCGAGTCCCAGCATGCCTTTTCAGAAGGCCTGATCGGCGAGGACGCGGTGACACCGCTCGGCGCCGTCATCACGGGCGAGCATCCGGGCCGCACCTCCGATGACGAGATTACGCTGTTCGACGGCACCGGTGTCGGGCTGCAGGACCTCGCCGTGGCCGCTGCCGCGGTCGAGCTCGCCAGGCAAAAGGGCATGGCGGCGGAGGTTGAGGTGTAAGGCGTGGTTTCGCGTCCCGCCCTCGTGGTGCGACAGGCTCACCATGAGGGCTCTGTTCTGTTGGGCTCAGGATGAGGGCTGAAGGGACGGCGTTGTGGCAGGCTGAGGGTGGAGGCGCGGCAGATATGTTGCCGGTTTCGAGACGCGGACACTGACACCAAACGCGGGCCTTCATCCCTCATCCTGAGCTTGTCGAAGGACGAGGGTGAAGGTCGTATCCTCCCCGTATCACGGCTGGCGCGGAAGCATTCAGCGCGATAGTAATATTAGCATGATACGCAATCCGATCCTGCCCGGCTTCAATGCCGACCCTTCGATCTGCCGCGTCGGCGGCGACTATTACATCGCCACCTCGACCTTCGAGTGGTTTCCCGGCGTCCAGATCCATCACTCGGGCGATCTGGTGAACTGGCGGCTCGTCAAGCGGCCGCTGGAGCGCGCAAGCCAGCTCGACATGCGCGGCAATCCCGATTCGGGCGGTGTCTGGGCGCCATGCCTCTCCTATGCCGACGGGCTGTTCTGGCTGGTCTATACCGACGTCAAGCGGCTCGACGGCAATTTCAAGGACGCACACAACTACATCGTCACCGCGCCGGCGATCGAGGGGCCGTGGTCCGACCCCGTCTATGTCAATTCGAGCGGTTTCGACCCGTCGCTGTTTCACGACGACGACGGGCGCAAATGGTTCCTCAACATGCAATGGAACCATGTCTCGACGGGCGTCGGCGGCAATCCGAAGCATCCCTCCTTCGACGGCATTCTGATGCAGGAATACGACGCGGCCGAAGGCCGGCTGGTCGGGCCGGTCAGGAACATCTTCGCCGGCAGTCCGCACGGGCTCGTCGAGGGGCCGCATCTCTTCAAGCGCGGCGGCTGGTACTACCTGACGACGGCCGAGGGCGGGACGGGCTATGACCACGCCGTCACCATGGCGCGGGCGCGCCGGATCGACGGGCCATACGAGCTGCATCCAGACATTCATCTCATCACCTCGAAGGACGCGCCCGACGCGGTCCTGCAGCGCGCCGGCCACGGCCAGATGGTGGAAACGCCGAACGGCGAGGTCTATCATACGCATCTGTGCTCGCGGCCGCTCCCCGGCCTGCGCCGCTCGCCGCTCGGCCGCGAAACGGCGATCCAGCGCTGCGTGTGGGGCGACGACGGCTGGCTGCGGCTGGCCCAGGGCGGCCATGTGCCGGCGGTCGAGGTCGAGGCGCCAAAGGGGGCGCCGGAGCCAACGGAGCGGGAAACCCGGCGCTACGATTTTTCCGGTCCCGACCTGCCGGCCGATTTCCAGTGGCTGCGCACGCCCTATCCCGAACGCATCTTCTCGCTCACCGACAATCCGGGCAGGTTGCGCCTCATCGGCCGGGAATCGATCGGCAGCTGGTTCGAGCAGGCGCTGGTCGCGCGCCGCCAGGAAGATTTCGATTTCCGCGCCGAGACGGCGCTTGGCTTCGACCCCGACACCTACCAGCAGGCCGCCGGCCTGGTGCACTATTACAACCGCCACAAGTTTCATTTCCTGGCGGCGACCTTTCATCCCGGCAAGGGCCGGGTGCTGCGGATCATGTCGTGTCCCGGCGACTGGCCGGACGGACGGCTGACATTCCCGCTTTCCGAGCCGCTTTCGATCCCCGATCACGGCGCGGTGGCACTCGCGGCCGAGGTTCACGGGGCCGAGCTGCAGTTCTTCTTCTCGCTCGAGGGCGATGAAGATTGGCAGAAGATCGGTCCGATGCTCGATGCCAGCATCGTCTCCGACGAGGCGGGCCGTGGCGAGCACGGCTCCTTCACCGGAGCCTTCGTCGGCATGGCGGCGTTCGATACCAGCGGCCGCGCGCGCGTCGCCGATTTTGATCATTTCGTCTACCGGCCGGGCTCCGGCCGCTGACCTTCGCATCGCTGCGCGCACAGAAATTGTGCACTGCGCAATCGCTGTGCGCGAGGGTGATTGACAGCCCCTGTTCGGTGTGATGCCATCCGTTCCGGGAGGCTCTTTCGAGCAAGCATTCGGAGTGGAACATGAAGATCGTATCGGGGTTGGGCGCGGCCGCAGCCGCACTCGTGCTGGCGGCTGGCGCCGCGCAGGCTGAAGGCACCGAGGTCGCCATTGGCATGAGCGGCTGGACCGGGTTTGCGCCGCTGACACTGGCCAAGGAGGCCGGTATCTTCGAAGAGAACGGGGTTGACGTCGAGGTCAAGAAGATCCCACAGAAGGACCGCCATCTCGCCATCGCTTCGGGCGACATCCAGTGCGCGGCGACGACGGTCGAAACCTTCATGATCTGGAACGCCAATGGCGTGCCGATCAAGCAGCTCTTCCAGCTCGACATGTCGCATGGCGCCGATGGCATGGCGGTGCGCAACGACGTCAATTCGATCACGGAGCTGAAGGGCAAGACCGTCGCTGCGTCTGCGCCGGGCACGTCGCCCTATTTCGTGCTTGCCTGGATGCTCAACGAGAACGGTCTTTCGCTCGACGACGTCACGATCGCCAATCTCGAGCCCTCTGCCGCAGCCCAGGCCTTCATCGCCGGCCAGAACGACGCGGCGATGACCTACGAACCCTACCTTTCCGCCGTGCGCGACAATCCCGACGCGGGCAAGATCATCGCCACGACGATCGATTATCCGGTCGTCATGGACACGTTCGGCTGCACACCGGAATTTATCGCCAGCAATCCGGAGGCGGTGAAGGCGCTCGCCAAGGGCTATTATGATGCTCTGGCCATGATCGAGAACGACAAGGACAAGTCTTTCGAGATCATGGGCGCCGACGTCAAGCAGACCGGCGAGCAGTTCGGCAAGTCCGCCGGCTATCTGGAATGGCAGGATGCCGAGGCCAACAAGGCCTTCATGAATGGCGGCATCCAGGAGTTCTACGCCAAGGCAGGTCCGCTGCTCGAAAAGATCGGCGTCATCAAGTCGATCCCCGAGACGTCCGAGCTCATCGATACGAGCTGGATGGAATAGCACCGCCGTTACGCTGCACCATGCGTGCCGGTGGCCGGAAATTGTCATTGACGTGATGAAATCCGGCCGCTGCCGGTGTCTTCCTCCGTGATGTTGCCTCGCTCCGCCTTGCGCGCATTCGCTTCAAACGGAAACGTTTGAAGCAAAGATATGCGCGCCAGATCAATATGCTGGAACATGTGACTTTGGCTCAAACGTCACCGTTTGAGCGGGACATGTTCCAGCTCGGGGCGTTGACCCCGTTGTGGATGAATGCCAAAGCCACGCGGTCCCGCAAACCGAACGACCCTTGAGACCCCCGCCCTATGGATCAGTCGTCCTCCTCTTCGTCCAGACCGGCCTATCTCCGGCCATTGCGCCCTGTGCCTGCGCCCATGCGCATCGGGCTCGGCATTCTCTTCTTCCTGATCTTTCTTGCCGTCTGGTCGCTGGTCACCTTCGGCGGCTTTGTCTCGCCCCTGTTCCTGGCAAGCCCGGTGCGAATGGTCGAGGAGGGCTGGAGCCTCTTGACCGAGTACGGTTTCAGCTACGACATCGCGATCACCATCTGGCGCGTCCTTGGCGGCTTCGTGCTGGCCGCCCTTGTCGCCGTGCCGCTGGGTATCGCCATGGGCGCCTGGAAGGCTGTGGAGGCCTTCTTCGAACCCTTCGTCTCCTTCGCCCGCTACCTGCCGGCCTCCGCCTTCATCCCGTTGTTGATCCTTTGGGCGGGCATCGGCGAAACGCAGAAGCTGCTCGTCATCTTCATCGGCGCAGTGTTCCAGATCATCCTCATGGTGGCCGTCGCCGTCGGTCAGACCCGGCGCGACCTCGTCGAGGCGGCCTATACGCTCGGCGCCGGCGACAACGGTGTCGTGCGGCGGGTGCTGATCCCCTCGGCAGCGCCGCAGATCGCCGAGATCCTGCGTCTCGTCCTGGGCTGGGCGTGGACCTATGTCATCGTCGCCGAACTGATCGGCTCGTCCTCGGGCATCGGCCACATGATCGTCGACAGCCAGGCGCTCCTGAACACCGGCCAGATCATCTTCGGCATAATCGTCATCGGGCTGATCGGCCTGATCTCCGATTTCCTGTTCAAGGAGGCCAATCGTCGTCTCTTTCCGTGGAGCCTGGCATGAGCGCCGTCTCGATCGACAATGTGTCGCGAACCTTTCCCGGCGTGCACGGCGGTCAGCCCACACACGCACTCACGCCCGTTTCGGTCGAGGTCGGCGAAAACGATTTCGTGACCATTCTCGGGCCGTCGGGCTGCGGCAAGTCGACCCTCCTGCGCATCGTCGCCGGGCTCGACGAGCCGTCGGGCGGCAAGGTCGTCGTGCGCGGACGCCAGGTGACCGGGCCAGGTGCAGATCGCGGCATGGTCTTTCAGTCCTACACGCTGTTCCCCTGGCTGACGGTGGCCGAGAACATCGAATTCGGGCTGCGCGAAAAGGGCATGGCGAAATCCGAGCGCGAGGCGATCGTGGCCGACTATATCGGCAAGGTCGGGCTGAAGGGTTTTGAGCGGCACTGGCCGAAGCAGCTCTCGGGCGGCATGCAGCAACGCGTGGCGATCGCCCGCGCGCTCGCCAACGATCCGGCGATCCTGTTGCTCGACGAGCCCTTCGGCGCACTCGACAACCAGACGCGTGGCCTGATGCAGGAACTGCTCCTGGAAATATGGGAAGCCGACCAGAAGACCGTGCTCTTCGTCACCCACGATATCGAGGAGGCGATCTTTCTCGGCAGCCGCTGCCTGGTGATGTCGGCGCGTCCGGGCCGCATCAAGGCCGACGTCAAGGTGCCGCTGCCGCACCCACGCGACTACCGGATGAAGGCGGAGCCGGATTTCCTCGACCTCAAGATCCGGTTGACCGAGGAAATCCGCGAGGAGGCCAAGAAGGTGGCGTGACCTGCGCCCCTCAGTTTCCAAGAATTCCCGGAAGCCGCAGGCCCTTCTCGCGGGCGCAGGAAAGCGCCTCGTCATAGCCGGCATCGGCATGGCGCATGACGCCGGTCGCCGGGTCGTTCCACAAAACGCGCTCGAGACGTCGCGCCGCATCGTCCGTGCCGTCGGCGCAGACCACCATGCCCGCATGCTGTGAAAAACCCATGCCGACCCCGCCGCCATGATGCAGCGATACCCAGGTGGCACCGGACGCGGTGTTCAAGAGCGCGTTGAGCAGCGGCCAGTCGGAGACGGCATCGGAGCCGTCCTTCATGGCTTCCGTCTCGCGGTTGGGCGAGGCGACGGAGCCCGAATCCAGATGGTCGCGGCCGATGACCACCGGCGCTTTCAATTCGCCGCTCGCCACCATTTCGTTGAAGGCGAGGCCGAGGCGGTGCCGGTCGCCGAGCCCGACCCAGCAGATGCGCGCCGGCAGGCCCTGAAAGGCGATGCGCTCGCGCGCCATGTCGAGCCAGCGATGCAGGTGTTCATTGTCGGGCAGAAGCTCCTTCACTCGTCTGTCGGTGCGGTAGATGTCTTCCGGGTCGCCGGAAAGTGCGGCCCAGCGGAAGGGGCCGACGCCGCGGCAAAACAGCGGGCGGATATAGGCCGGCACGAAGCCGGGGAAGGCGAAGGCGTTGTCGAAACCTTCTTCCTTGGCCACCTGGCGGATGTTGTTGCCGTAGTCGAGCGTCGGCACGCCGGCCTCCCAGAAGGCCACCATCGCCTCCACATGGTCGCGCATGGAGGCGCGGGACGCCTTCTCCACCGCCTTGGGATCGCTCTCGCGCTTGTCGCGCCATTCGGCAACCGTCCAGCCTTTCGGCAGATAGCCGTTGACCGGATCATGCGCCGAGGTCTGATCGGTGACCATGTCGGGGCGCACGCCGCGCTTGAGCAACTGCGGCACGATCTCGGCGGCGTTGCCCAGAAGGCCGACCGACTTCGCCTCGCCGGCCTTCGTCCAGCGCTCGATCATCTCCAGCGCCTCGTCGAGCGAGGTGGCCTTTTCATCGACATAGCGGGTGCGAAGCCGAAAATCGATGCGGCTTTCATCGCATTCGACGGCAAGACAGCAGGCGCCCGCCATGACCGCGGCCAGAGGCTGCGCGCCGCCCATGCCGCCGAGGCCGGCGGTCAGGATCCACCGGCCCTTCAGGTTCCCGTCATAGTGCTGGCGTCCGGCCTCGATGAAGGTCTCGTAGGTGCCCTGTACGATGCCCTGCGTGCCGATATAGATCCAGGACCCGGCCGTCATCTGGCCGTACATCATCAGGCCCTTCTTATCGAGCTCGGAGAAATGATCCCAATTGGCCCAGTGCGGCACCAGGTTGGAATTGGCGATCAGCACGCGCGGTGCGTCCTTGTGCGTGCGGAAGACGCCGACCGGCTTGCCGGACTGGACGAGCAGCGTCTCGTCGTCCTCGAGGTCCTTGAGTGTCGCGGCGATGCGGTCGAAATCGTCCCAGGTGCGCGCGGCGCGGCCGATGCCGCCATAGACGACCAGTTCGTTGGGGTTTTCGGCCACCTCGGCGTCGAGATTGTTCATCAGCATGCGCAAGGGCGCCTCGGTCAGCCAGCTCTTGGCATTGAGCTCACTCCCGCGCGGCGCTTTCACCTCGCGGACGTTGTGGCGCGGATCGGTCATGGTCAGTCTCCCTGTGCCGGCCGCAGCGTCTGGGCCGGGGTAACGATCATTTGCGGCAAATGCACCAGGCGGGCTGCGACCGGCATCACGGCTCGCTCCTCAATTCCGGCAGGATGTCCGCTCCGACGCTGGCATTGAGCGCGCCTGAGCGCACCAGTTCCGCTGCCGCTTCGAGATCGGCCGCCATGTAGCGGTCGACCTCCAGCGGCGGTACGGCGGCGCGGATGGCGCCGAGCGCTTTTTGCAGTTCGGCACTGGTTTTCAGCGGTGCGCGCAACTCGACCCCTTGCGCGGCGGTCATCGCCTCGATGCCGATGATGGCGGAAAGATTGTCGGTCATGGCGAGAAGGCGCCGCGCGCCATGGCAGGCCATCGACACATGGTCTTCCTGGTTGGCTGAAGTCGGCGTGGAATCGACGGAAGCCGGATGGGCCATCTGCTTGTTTTCCGACATCAGCGCGGCCGACGTGACCTCGGCGATCATCAGGCCGGAATTGAGCCCCGGCTTCTTGGCCAGAAAGGCCGGCAGGCCGAAGGACAGCGCCGGATCGACCAGAAGCGCGATGCGGCGCTGGGCGATTGCGCCGATCTCGCAGATGGCGAGTGCCATCTGATCGGCGGCAAAGGCGACCGGTTCGGCGTGGAAGTTGCCGCCCGAGACGATGGAGCCATCGGAAAGCACGAGCGGATTGTCGGTCACAGCATTGGCTTCGGTCTCGAGCGTCGCCGCCGCCATGCGCAATATGTCGAGGCAGGCGCCGTCGACCTGCGGCTGGCAGCGGATGCAGTAGGGATCCTGGACGCGTTCGTCGCCTTCGCGGTGGCTCTCGCGGATCGGCGAGCCGTCGAGCAGCCGCCAGAGTGCGGCAGCGGTGTCGATCTGGCCGCGATGCCCGCGCAAGGTATGGATTTCCGGGTGGAACGGGGCGGAAGAGCCCATCGCCGCATCGGTCGACAGGGCGCCGGTGATCACCGCCGAGCGTGCCGCGCGATGGGTGCGGAAGAGGCCCGCCAGCGCCAGCGCCGTCGACACCTGCGTGCCGTTGATCAGCGCCAGTCCTTCCTTGGCGGCGAGCACGATCGGCGTCAGTCCGGCTTTCTCGAGGGCGGCCCCGGCCGGCATGCGTTCGCCGGCGAACCAGGCTTCGCCCTCGCCGATCATCGCCGCCGTCATGTGCGCGAGCGGGGCGAGATCGCCCGATGCGCCGACCGAGCCCTTTTCGGGAATGACCGGCAGGACGTTGCGCTCCAGCATCGCCTCGATGAGCGCCACGGTCTGCGGCCGCACACCGGAGGCGCCGCGCCCCAGCGATATGAGCTTCAGCACCATGATCAGCCGCACGATGTCGCCCGGCAGCGGATCCCCGACGCCGCAGCAATGCGACAGGATCAGGTTGCGCTGCAGGGTTGCCACGTCCGACGGCGGAATGCGCACGCTGGCCAGTTTTCCGAAACCGGTATTGACGCCGTAGATCGGATCTTCGCCCTCGGCGATCCCGGCAATGCGCTTTGCGGCGGCTTCGATGCCGGCGTGGCAGGCGGGATCGAGGCGAACGGCAGGCTTCTCGCGCCAGATGCGCTCCAACTCGCGGATGGAGACCTTGCCCGGTTGCAGCACGAGCGTCATGCATCTTCTCCCACGATACGGCGGTGAAGCGGATTGAAGCCGATGCGGTAGGTGAGTTCGGCAGGGTGCTCCACGTCCCAGATGGCGATGTCGGCGCGCTTGCCGGGCTCCAAGGTGCCGGTTTCATCCTGAAGCCCCAGCGCCCTTGCCGCCTCGCGCGTCGCCCCTGCCAGCGCCTCTTCCGGCGTCAGGCGGAAAAGCGTGCAGGCCATGTTGAGCGTCAGAAGAAGCGAGGCGAGCGGCGAGGAGCCGGGATTGCAGTCGGTTGCAACCGCAATCGGCACGCCCGCCCTGCGCAGCGCCGCGACGGGCGGCAATTGCGTCTCGCGCAGCGTGTAGAAGGCGCCCGGAAGAAGTACGGCGACGGTGCCGGCCTCGGCCATCGCCGCCACGCCGTCCTCGTCCAGATATTCCAGATGGTCGGCCGAAAGCGCACCATAAGAGGCGGCGAGCTTCGCGCCGCCCAGATCGGAAAGCTGCTCGGCGTGGAGCTTGACCGGCAGGCCGAGCGCGCGCGCCCTGGCGAAAACGCGGTTCATCTGTTCGGGCGAAAAGGCTATGCCTTCGCAAAATCCGTCCACGGCGTCGACGAGGCCGAGATCGCTGGCCGCTTCCATGCCGGGCAGGACTATCTCGTCGATATAGGCGTCCGCGCGGCCCTTATATTCCGGCGGCACGGCGTGGGCAGCGAGATAGCTCGTCTTCACGCGCACCGGCCGCATTGTCTCCAGCCGCCGCGCCGCGCGCAGCATTTTCAGTTCGTCCTCGGCCGTCAGCCCGTAGCCGGACTTGATCTCGACGGTGGCGACACCCTCGCCGATCAGCGCGTCGAGGCGCGGCAAGGCGTCCTCGACCAGCGCATCCTCGCCCATGGCGCGGGTGGCGGCGACGGTGGAGACGATGCCGCCACCGGCGCGCGCGACCTCCTCGTAGCTTGCGCCCTCAAGCCGCATTTCGAACTCTTTGGCGCGGTTGCCGCCGAAGACGAGGTGGGTGTGGCAATCGATGAGGGCGGGGGTGGCCAGCCGGCCGCCGAAATCCTCAATCTCGACACCGCGCCAGTCCGAGGGCACCGCGTTCCCGGCCGTCACCCAGACGATGCGATCATCTTCGAGGCCGATCGAACCGCGCTCGACCAGACCGTAGGCGGTATCGCCCTTGTCCATTGTGGCAATGCGCAGGCCGGACAGGATATTTCGGGGCATGGCAGAGGGTTTCCGGTTTTCAAACCTGGATTTGATGCTATTATGTATAGACATAATGTGTCAAACGGAAACAGCGCCATGCGCCGCAATTCCTTTCGCGACATTCGGGCCGAGCTCGAGCGGCGCATCGCCCGGCGCGTCTGGGAGCCGGGCGCGATCATACCGGGCGAGGAGGCGCTGGCGGTGGAATTCGGCGCTGCGCGGGCGACGGTCAACCGCGCCCTGCAGGAGCTTGCCCGCTCGGGTCTGGTCGAGCGCAAGCGCAAGTCGGGCACGCGCGTCGCCCTGCATTCCGTGCGCCAGGCTCGCTTCGCCATTCCGCTGGTGCGCCAGGAAATCGAGCAGGCGGGAAGCCTATACCACTACACGCTGCTGAGCCGCGAGGTGCGCGCCGCGCCGGACTTCCTGCGCGCCCGGCTCGCCCTGCCGGCCGATGCGCGCGTCATGCATGCGCGCTGCCTGCACACCGCCGACCGCAGGCCATATCAATATGAGGATCGCTGGATCAATCTTTCCGCCGTGCCGCAGGCCGAAAAGGAAAGCTTCGAGGAGACCGGCCCGAACGAATGGCTGGTCGCCAACGCGCCGTTCTCGCATGCCGAATTTGTGTTCGGCGCGGCGCGGGCGTCCGAGGAGGAAAAGGCCGTCCTGCAATTGCCCGAGGGCGAGGCGGTTTTCGTCGCCGAGCGCATGACATGGCTGGCCGAACGCCCGATCACGCTGGTGCGCATGGTCCATCCGCCGACCCACCGCATGGTCACCACGCTCTGAGCGTATCGATGTGAAACGCTTGACGGAGCGTGTTGCGGTCCTGTGCGAAAAGGCGATGTGGAGACGGCCGTTCGTCCGACCCATGGGAGGCCGGCCGGACGCCTCGCCTGCCGGCGTGGGGAGCAATTCGAGATGGAACGTTTTGCCGCGTTTGTTTCGGGAAGACAAAGCGACAACGGTAGGTTAGAACGCTTCCAAGGAGATTGGACGATGGACTTCGAAGCTTTTTTCGCCACGAAGCTCGATGACTTGCACACCGAAGGCCGCTACCGCGTATTTGCCGAGCTCGAGCGGCACGCCGGGTCGTTTCCGCGCGCCACGCGGTTTGTCGACGGCGAGATGCGCGACGTCACCGTCTGGTGCTCGAACGACTATCTGGGCATGGGCCAGCATCCCGCGGTGATCGCGGCCATGCACGAGGCGCTCGACAAATGCGGCGCCGGCGCCGGCGGCACGCGCAACATCTCCGGCACCAACCATTATCACGTGCTTCTGGAACGCGAACTGGCCGATCTGCACGGCAAGGAATCGGCGCTGATCTTCACCTCCGGCTATGTATCGAACTGGGCTTCGCTCGGCACGCTGGGCGCCAACATCCCCGGCTGCGTCATCGTCTCCGACGCCGGCAATCACGCCTCGATGATCGAGGGCATCCGCCATTCCAAGGCCGAAAAGCGCATCTTCAAGCACAATGACGTGCAGGATCTCGACCGCATCCTGTCCGAATACGGACCTGACCGGCCGAAGATCGTCGCCTTCGAGAGCGTCTATTCCATGGACGGCGATATCGCGCCGATGGCCGAGATCGTCGCGGTCGCCGAAAAGCACGGCGCCATGACCTATCTCGACGAGGTGCATGCGGTCGGCCTTTACGGACCGCGCGGCGGCGGCATCGCCGAGCGCGAAGGCCTGATGGACCGCATCACGCTGATCGAGGGCACGCTCGGCAAGGCCTTCGGCGTCGTCGGCGGCTATATCACCGGCTCGGCCGCGCTGTGCGATTTCATCCGCTCCTATGCGTCCGGCTTCATCTTCACCACGGCCCTGCCGCCTTCGGTCGCCGCCGGCGCTTTGGCCTCGATCCGGCATCTCAAGACGAGCCAGGTCGAGCGCGCGCGCCATCAGGAGCGGGTCAGGGCCGTGCGCGGCCGGCTCGACGCGATGGGCATCCCCTATATGCCCAACCCGAGCCATATCGTGCCGGTGATGGTTGGCGATCCGGTGAAGTGCAAGTGGATCTCCGACCTGCTGCTCGACAATTACGGCGTCTATGTTCAGCCGATCAACTATCCGACCGTGCCGCGCAAGACGGAGCGCCTGCGCATCACGCCCTCGCCGCTGCACACCGATGCCGACATCGATCATCTGATCGGCGCATTGTCGGATCTCTGGTCGCAATGCGCGCTGGCGCGCGCCGTCGCCTGACCTTCGGCGTGAAAGAGCAGCCCGGCGGGCGTTGACAATGCGGGCCGGCAAGGCCAATTGACCTTGCCTGATCTGTGTAAGGGGCCCGGAACATGAGCAATCGTACCATCATCGCGCCGTCCGTCCTCTCGGCCGATTTCTCGCGCCTGGGCGAGGAGGTGGAGGCGGTCGCCGCCGCCGGCGCCGACTGGATCCATCTCGACGTGATGGACGGTCATTTCGTGCCCAACATCACCTTCGGACCGCCGGTCATCAAGGCGATCCGCGGTCGCACCGACAAGGTCTTCGACTGCCATTTGATGATCGAGCCGGCCGATCCCTATCTCGCCGCCTTCGCCGATGCCGGCTGCGACATCATCACCGTCCATGCCGAGGCGGGCCCGCATCTCGACCGATCGCTGCAGGCGATCCGCGATCTCGGCAAGAAGGCGGGCGTGTCGCTCAATCCCTCGACGCCCGAAAGCGCGATCGAATATGTGCTCGACAGGCTCGACCTCGTGCTTTTGATGACGGTCAATCCCGGCTTCGGTGGCCAGGCCTTCATCCCGGCGGTGGTCGAGAAGGTGAAGCGGGTCAAGGCGCTGATCGGCGAGCGGCCGATCGACATCGAGATCGACGGCGGCGTGACGCCCGAGACCGCGCCGCTGGTGACGGCCGCCGGCGCCAATGTGCTGGTTGCCGGCTCGGCCGTCTTCAAGGGCGGCGGCGAAGCCGCCTACCGCGCCAACATTGCCGCCATCCGTGAGGCCGGCGACGGCGCGATCGGGCGCGCGGCTTAAGCGCGAATTCTGTTCCAGAGAAGGAGGCAGCACACCATGGCAGCAGTTCCTCCCGTTTGCGATTTCGGTTGGCCGGCGGTCGACGCCGAACTTCCCGGCGTTGACGGCCAGACATACCGCATCTTCGACCTGGCAGGCCCCGGCGGCCTCGTCGTCGCCTTCATCTGCAATCACTGCCCCTATGTGAAGGCGGTGATCGACCGCATGGTGGAAGACGCGCGCGTGCTCGACGAGGTCGGTGTCGGCTTCGTCGCCGTCAATTCCAACGATGCCGCGGCCTATCCCGCCGATTCCTTCGACAAGATGAAGCTGTTCGCCGAGCGGCACCGCCTGTTCTTTCCGTATCTGCATGACGAGGACCAGAAACTGGCCCGTGCCTATGGCGCCGCCTGCACGCCGGACCTGTTCGGCTTCAATGCCGACATGAAGCTGCAATATCGCGGCCGCCTCGACGAGGCCGGACGCAACGAAAACGCCGAGGGCGCGCGCCGGGACCTTGTCGAAGCCATGCGCCAGATCGCCCGAACGGGCGAGGGACCGGAAGACCAGGTCGCCTCGATCGGCTGTTCCATCAAGTGGAAGCAGGACGTCTGACAATGGCGTCTGCGGAACCTGCCTGGCCGGTGGCCGTGCTGTTCGACCTCGACGGCACGCTGATCGATTCGGTGCCGGACCTTGCCGCGTCGGTGAACATCCTGCTGGCCGAAAACGGGTTTGCGCCGCTGTCGCTGGACGAGGTGAAGTCCATGGTCGGCCACGGCCTGCCAAAGCTGGTGGAGCGTGCCTTTGCCGCGCGCGGCCTGCGGCCGGGGCCGGACGAACTCGCCGCCCAGTGTGACCGCATGGTCTCGATCTACGACGATCATCTGACCGTTCTGACGACGCCGATGTCCGGCGCCGGGGAGGTCCTGGAACGGCTTCATGGGCGCGGCATGCGGCTTGCCGTGGTGACCAACAAGCCGCAACGCGCCGCCGAAACGATCCTCGAGCGCCTCGGCCTTGCCCGCTTCATCGAAACCGTCGTCGGCGGCACCGACGGCATGCCGAAAAAGCCGGCGCCGGACATGGTTCTGGCGGCGATGAAGACCTGCCGGGCGACGCCCGAGAGCACGGTTCTCGTCGGCGACAGCGCCGCCGACGTGCAATCGGCCCACGCCGCCGGCATCGCGGCCATCGTCGTGGAAGGCGGCTATACCAAAGGACCGGCGGCCGACCTCGGCGCCGACCGGCTGATTGCCTCTCTCAACGAATTGGACGAGGTGCTGGGCACGTTCGCTACAGGGGCCGGCGTGGCCTAGTTGGCGATTTTGCGCGCCCGACCCTTGCATCCGTGCGGCCGGGCGGCGACATAGGGGGCTGGAAAACAATCGGCGAAGGCGATGACGGCAGGCCATATCGACGTTCGGGCGGATTTGACGCGCAACCAGGTGCTGGTTCTCGACGCGCTGGAAAGCGCGCGCGCGCCACTGAGCGCCTATGCCCTGCTCGACCAGCTCCGGGAGCAAGGCTTTCGCGCCCCGCTGCAGGTCTACCGGGCGCTCGACCGGCTGACCAAGGCCGGCCTGGTCCATCGCCTGGAAAGCCTGAACTCCTTCGTCGCCTGCACCGGCGATCATGCGCATGAGCACGAGACGACGGCCTTTGCCATCTGCGAGGATTGCGGGCAGGTGATCGAGTTCACCGACGCCACGGTCGTCAAGCGGCTGCAGGGCCTGGCCAGCGAAACCGGGTTTCAGCCCGCAAAGGCCATCATCGAGGTGCGCGGTCTCTGCGCGGATTGCGCGGCCAAGGCCGGCTGACAGGCCGCGGCCTTCCTTGTTGGTGCCGGCTCCAACATATTGATCCGGCGGGCATATCTTTGCTTCAAACGTTTCCGTTTGAAGCAAATGCGCGCTAGGGCAATCACCTTTGCCCCCTCCACCATGCTTCGCATGGTCCCCCTCCCCCATAAATGGAGGAGGATCCGCGGCGGCGGTGCCGGTTCCTCCCCTGCGAAGCGGGGGAGGGGGACCGCCGAAGGCGGTGGAGGGGGCATAACGACCTATACGCGATGCCCCGGTTCCCAACCGGAAAGCTTCTTGATCAGTGCGCCTCGTCCCAATTGTCGGCCGCGCGCGCGTCGACATGCAGCGGCACCGACATGGCGACGGCCGGCATGGCGGCATTCTCCATCGTCGCGCGGATGATCGGGATTGCCGCTTCGACATCGTCTGCGCGCGCCTCGAAGATCAGTTCGTCATGCACCTGCAAAAGCATGCTGATGTCTTCCAGCCCGGCCGCGGCCAGCGCCTTTTCCATGCGCGCCATGGCGCGGCGGATGATATCGGCTGCCGAGCCCTGGATCGGCGCGTTGATGGCGGCGCGCTCGTTGAAGGCGCGGACCTGCGGGTTGGACGAGCGGATCTCGGGATAGTGCGCCCGGCGGCCGAAGATCGTCTCGACATAGCCCTGGCTGCGCGCCGCTGCCTTGGTGGCGTCCATGTAGTCCTTGATGCCCGGGAAGCGCTCGAAATATTTCTTGATGTAGGCGCCCGCCTCTTCGCGCGGGATCGAAAGCTGGTTGGCCAACCCGAAGGCCGATATGCCGTAGATGATGCCGAAATTGATCGCCTTGGCGCGCCGGCGCACCTCGCCGGGCATGCCTTCCACCGGCACGCCGAACATTTCCGAGGCCGTCAGGGCGTGAATGTCGATCCCGTCGGCGAAGGCCTGTTTGAGCTGGGGAATGTCGGCGACATGCGCCAGCACACGGAGCTCGATCTGGCTGTAATCGGCCGAAATCAGCTTGTGGCCGGGCTCGGCGATGAAGGCCGTGCGGATCTTGCGCCCCTCGGCCGTGCGCACCGGGATGTTCTGCAGATTGGGTTCCGACGACGACAGGCGTCCCGTCGTCGTGGCGGCCAGCGCATAGGAGGTGTGGACGCGGTTGGTCTCAGGGTTGATGAAGCCGGGCAGAGCGTCGGTATAGGTGGACTTCAGCTTGGTGACCTGGCGCCAGTCGACGATCTTGCGCGGCAGTTCGTGGCCTTCCGCCGCAAGGTCCTCCAGCACCTGGGCCGAGGTCGACCATTGCCCGGTCGACGTCTTGCGCGCGCCGGCATGGCCCATCTTGCCGAACAGGATTTCGCCGAGCTGGCGCGGCGAGCCGATGTTGAAGCGCTCGCCGGCAAGCTTGTAGATCTCTTCCTCGATGCCCGCCGCCGTCTGTGCGAGATCGCCGGAAAGCCGCGACAGGATCTGCCGGTCGACGCGGATGCCGCGATGCTCCATGCGCCCGATGACCGGGACCAGCGGCCGCTCCAGCCGCTCATAGACGGAGACCAGCCCGTCGGCGGCCAGACGCGGTTTCAGGACCCGCCACAGGCGAAGCGTCACGTCGGCGTCCTCCGCCGCATAGGCCGAGGCCCTGTCGATGTCGACCATGTCGAAGGTGAGCATTTTCCGGCCGGAGCCGGCGACCTCCTTGTAGGAAATGGGGGTGTGGCCGAGCCAGCGTTCCGACAGCGCATCCATGCCATGGCTGCCCCGGCCGGCCTCCAGCACGTAGGAGATCAGCATCGTGTCGTCTATCGGCGCCACCGGCAGACCGAGCCGGTAGAGCAGCAGCCAGTCATATTTGGCGTTGTGGAGGATTTTCAGCACCGACGGGTCCGACAAAAGGTCCTTGAGCGCCGCCAGGACCTCCGCGGAGGCAATCTGGCCCTCGACCAGCCCGCCGCCGAGCAGGTCGCCGGCGCCGTTCTTGTGGGCGAGCGGCACATAGGCCGCGCGTCCTGGTCGCGTGGCGATCGAAACGCCGACCAGTTCGGCGCTCATCGGGTCGAGCGAGGTCGTCTCGGTGTCGATGGCGAAGGCGCCGGCCTCTCTTGCCTCGGCAATCCAGGCCTCGAGCGTCTCCATGTCGCGGATCGTGACATAGGCGCCGTGGTCGACGGGCGAGGCGACGGCGGCCTCGGCGCGCGCCGCGGCAAGGGCTTTTGGCGTCCATGCCGGTGCGTCCGTCGGCCGGCCCGTGGCTCCGGCATCCTTCACGCTTTCGGCGTTCGCACCATCGCCGGCCCCGACATCCGGCCCGTGCGCCTTCCCGCCGCTTTCCACCGCGACCTCGGCCGGCTCGATCTCGCCGGCATCGGCGCCCGTGGCGTCGGCCACACGGCGCGTAAGGGAGGAAAATTCCATCGCCTTCAGGAAAGCGATCAGCTTCGGCCCGTTGGGCGGCTGCAGGAGGAGGGTGTCGAGCCCGTCGGTGATCGGCACGTCGTTTTTCAGCCGCACGAGCTCGCGTGAAATGCGCGCCTTCTCGGCATTCTCGATGATCGATTCGCGGCGCTTGTTCTGCTTGATCTCCGAGGCCCGCTCCAACAGCGTGTCGAGATCGCCGTAGGTCTCGAGCAGTTGTGCCGCCGTCTTCGGCCCGATCCCCGGCACGCCGGGCACGTTGTCGATCGAATCGCCGGTCAGCGCCTGCAGGTCGATCATCTTGTCGGGCGCCACGCCCCATTTCTCGATCACCTCGGGCACGCCGATCTCACGGTCCTTCATCGGGTCGTACATCGAGACCTTGTCGCAGACGATCTGCATCAGGTCCTTGTCGGAGGAGATGATCGTCGCATCGCCGCCGGCTTCGCGCGCCAGCCTGGCATAGGTCGCGATCAGGTCGTCGGCCTCGAAGCCCTCCATCTCGATGCAGGGCAGGTCGAAGGCCTTGGTCGCCTGGCGGATGAGGCCGAATTGCGGGATCAGATCTTCCGGCGGCTCGGACCGGTTGGCCTTGTATTCGGGGTAGAGCTCGTTGCGAAACGTCTTCGACGAATAGTCGAAAATGACGGCGAAATGGGTCGGCGTGACGCCCACCGAGGTATCGCGCGCATTCTGCATCAGCTTCCACAGCATGTTGCAGAATCCGGACACGGCACCGACCGGCAAACCGTCCGATTTGCGTGTCAAGGGGGGCAGGGCGTGATAGGCGCGGAAAATGTAGCCCGAGCCGTCGACGAGGAAGAGGTGATCACCGTTTTTCATGGCCGAAGCCATAGCGCGGCGCGGCGCGGAAATCCACGCGAAAGGGCCGCTGCGAACCGCGATCCTGCCAAACGCCGGCAATCACACGTTTGTTACAAACGTGTAATTTTTGTGCCCTTGAATCGCCACTTTTCCACACCATCTTTTGGGGCATCGGCAATTATAGCCGAGTTCGGTCAAAGGCCCGTCCCCCGCCTCGCCGAACAACGCGGCAGCCTCATCCCCCCTCTCCGGGCTGCCGCACCTTTTGAGTACGGCCACCGTGGTTCCCCCTCCACCACGGTGGCCATTTCATTTCAAGTGAACGATACGCACGATCGGACAGTTTGGCATGGCACAAAACCGTGACGGGCGTCGCGCCCTGCTCCTGGTCAATCCCAAGTCGAGGCGCGGCAGCGAAAGTCTCGACGCCGTCATCCGCCGCCTCGAGGTCGGCGGCATCGAGGTGACCGTGGAGTCCTTTTCGGCCCTGCCCGAGATCGCGCGCGACATCGTGCGATTGCGCGCCGGCGCCGATCTGGTGGTCCTGTGCGGCGGTGACGGAACGGTCGCCTCCGGCGCCTTCGCGGTCATGGAAAGCGGTCTTCCGCTCGGCATTTTGCCGGCGGGCACGGCAAACGACCTGGCACGCACGCTGGACATTCCCATGGATCTGGAGATGGCGGCCGATGTGATCGTCGCCGGGGCCACACGCAAGATCGACATGGGCTCGGTCAACGGCCATGGTTTCTTCAACGTCGCCAGCATCGGTCTGAGCGCGGATCTCGCCCACGGGCTGGATGCGGGACTGAAGAAGCGCTGGGGGCGCCTCGGCTACGCGCTTGCCGCGCTGCGCGTTCTGGGCAAGGCACGGTCCTTCCGCGCCACCATCACCGAAAAGGGCCAAAAGACCACGGCCTCGAGCATGCAGATCGCGGTCGGCAACGGACGCCATTATGGCGGCGGCAACGTGGTGGAGGAGACGGCGGCGATCGACGACGGCCATCTCGACCTCTACAGCCTCGAAATGCGCAATGTGTGGAAGCTTGCGCTGATGCTGCGCTCCTTCCGCAGCGGCCGTCATAGCGCGTGGAGCGAGGTGCGCACGGCGCGCTGCGTCAACTTCAGGATCGAGACGGAAAAGCCGATGCCGGTCAACGCCGACGGCGAGATCGTGACCTCGACGCCGGCACAGTTCCTGGTGCATCCCGCGGCCATCACGGTCTTTGCGCCGGCCGGATCAGCCGCAGGGCTCGAGCGATCCTCCCAGCAAAGCGCAAACGCTTAGGCCAGGCGGCGGCGTCCAGGTGGCATGCAAAAGGACGCCTATTGCGGCCATGCATCGGGATTTCCGCGTCGCTGCGTCCTGACACAATGCCTGAAAACCGGCTTCCACTTTCGGGCACGCCGCTTTAGGGTCGCGCCTTCATCGAAAGACGGAAGGCCCCGACATGACTGCTCTTGAGCCGGTTCTCAAATCCCTCGACGACAATCTCGACCACAGTCTCGAACGCCTGTTCGAGCTTCTGCGCATCAAGTCGATCTCCACCGATCCCGCATTTGCCGGCGACTGCCGCAAGGCGGCCGAATGGCTGGTGGCGGATCTGTCGGCGATGGACTTCGAGGCGGGTATACGCGAGACGGCGGGCCATCCGATGGTCGTCGCGCATCACGAGGGTGCGACGCCCGACGCGCCGCATGTGCTTTTTTACGGCCATTATGACGTTCAGCCGGTCGACCCGCTGGAGCTGTGGGAAGAAGATCCGTTCGCCCCGTCGGTGAAGACGGGCGAGGCGGGCCGCAAGGTCATCCGCGCCCGCGGCGCCGCCGACGACAAGGGCCAGCTCATGACCTTCGTCGAGGCCTGCCGCGCCTACAAGGCGGCGCATGGCGCGCTGCCCTGCCGGGTGACGATCCTGTTCGAGGGCGAGGAGGAATCCGGCTCGCCGTCGCTGAAACCCTTTCTGGAGGCGAATGCCGAGGAACTGAAGGCGGACTTTGCACTGGTCTGCGACACCGGCATGTGGGACCACGAAACGCCTGCGATCTCGACGGCGCTGCGCGGCCTCGTCGGCGAGGAGATCGTCGTCAAGGCGGCCAATCGCGACCTGCATTCCGGGCTCTACGGCGGTGCGGCGGCCAACCCGATCCACATCCTGTCGAAGATTCTCGCCGATATCCATGACGAAAACGGCCGCGTGACGATCCCCGGCTTCTTTGACGGGGTGGAGGAAACGCCGGCCGACATCCTCAAGGTCTGGGAGAAACTCGAGCGCGGCGCCGACGATTTTCTCGCCGAGGTCGGTCTGTCGATCCCGGCCGGCGAAAAGGGACGCTCGGTGCTCGAACTGACCTGGGCGCGCCCGACGGCGGAGGTGAACGGCGTCACCGGCGGCTATACCGGCAAGGGCTTCAAGACCGTCATCGCCGCCGAGGCCTCGGCCAAGGTCTCCTTCCGCCTCGTCCACAAGCAGGACCCGAACAGGATCCGCGCCGCTTTCCGCGAATTCGTCAAGGCGCGCATCCCGGCTGACTGCTCGGTCGAGTTCCACCAGCACGGCAATTCGCCGGCCATCCAGTTGCCTTTCGATTCGCCGCTCCTGCAGGAGGCGAAAACGGCCCTTTCGGACGAATGGCCGAACGAGGCGGTGATGGTCGCCATGGGCGGCTCGATCCCGATCGTCGGCGATTTCCAGCGCCTGCTCGGCATGGATTCGCTGCTCGTCGGTTTCGGTCTGCCCGACGACCGGGTGCATTCGCCGAACGAGAAGTACGAACTCTCCTCCTTCCACAAGGGGCAACGTTCCTGGGCCCGCATCCTCGATGCGATCGCGCGCTGAAGCGGAGGCGGAGCGACAGACGATGACCATCCGTTTTCACAAGAACGATCTGCCCGATCTGGCTCACTACGACGTCGATGCCATCGGCATCGACACCGAGACGCTCGGCCTCAATACGCTTCGCGACCGTTTGTGCGTGGTGCAACTGTCGCCCGGCGACGGCACGGCCGACGTCGTCCAGATCGAGCGCGGCCAGAAGCGGGCGCCCAATCTCGCCGCCCTCCTGCGCAACCGCAAGATCACCAAGATCTTCCACTATGCGCGCTTCGACCTGGCGGCGCTCTATCACTGGCTGGGCGCGATGCCCGAGCCGGTCTTCTGCACCAAGATCGCCTCGCGGCTGACCAGGACCTACACCGACCGTCACGGCTTGAAAGACCTGTGCAACGAGCTTCTGGGCGTGTCGCTGTCCAAGGTCCAGCAATCGTCCGATTGGGCGGCCGAGACGCTGACGCCCGAGCAGCTCGAATATGCCGCTTCCGACGTTCTCTATCTGCATCGCCTGCGCGAGGTGCTGGAAATGCGGCTGGCGCGCGAGGAGCGCCGCCGCGAGGCCGATGCCTGTTTCCGCTTTCTGCCGACGCGGGCGAAGCTCGACCTGATGGGCTGGGGCGAGCAGGACATCTTCGCCCATAGCTGATCTGCAGGCCGTCACTCCGCCGGGGCGACGGCCTCCCTTGGGCGCACCTGTCGCGGCTCGACCCGCGCCCAGCCGGGCCGTTCGAACAGGAACTGGCCGCGCCCGGTCCATTGCACCAGGCCGTAAAGCACCACCGGCCCGATGACACCTGCGGCCGTGGCCAGGAACGCCACCGTGCCGATATCCGCGATCAGCCCGGTCTTCAGCAAGACAACGCGCGCCGCGGCCATCGGCAGGAAGAAGGCGAGATAGACGACGATCGAATGGGCGCCAAGCCAGCGCAGCCAGCCGCTCCATGAAACGGTCGACAGGAGCGCCGAAACCGCGACGACGAACAACACGCCGGCCGCGCCTGCCGCCAGCGAGACGATCGGCAGTTCCGACCAGCCGCCGGTTGCACCGGAATTGCCGAGCGGCGTTTGCAGGAATGGCGCCAGCATCTCGGGCGCCGGCGTGAAGACGAGCCATGCGTTGACCGCCGCCCATGGAAGAATGGCGCAAAGGGCGAGCGCCCGATTGACGCGCACGACATCGGCGAAGGCGAACACCCGCTCCGCGAGCACATAGCCCGCGAAGAAGTAGACATAGCGCGAGCAGAATTCGTCGACGATGACGATTTGCATATGCACGGGCAGGAACTCGAGCGCCGCCGCCGCAGCCAGGACAAGCCAGGCAGGCAGTCCGCGCACCAGGCGCGTCACGACGAAGAAGATCGGCAGCAGATAGATGAACCACAGCGTGCCGAAAGGTTGCACGAAGGCGGTGAGATAGATCCGAACCGGTGCCTGCCAGCCGCCTTCCATCGCCATGCCCGGCGCCTTGAAGGCGAACTGGATGGTCAGCCACAATACGTAGAAATAGGCGAAATGCACGACCTTGCGGTCGAGGTAGCGGCGCCACGGCCGGTCGATGACGAGGCCGAGGAAAAGCCCGGAGATGAGGAAGAAGTCGGGCATGCGGAAGGGTCTGGCAAAGGCGACGACGTAATGCATCCAGCCTTCGCGTCCGGCCGCCAGCTCGACGCCGATCGTGGCGTGGACCGTGACCACGAGAATGATGCAGATGCCCTTGCCGATATCGACCCAGTCGATCCGCGCCCGGCCGGGCGCGGCCATATTGCCGTGTGGATGCATGACGTCCCCCAAGACCCCAAAAGAGACGGCATCCTAGCAAGGCCCGGCAATCAAAAGATTAACGTTTGCTGGATGTTGAGCCGGATATCGGATATGGCGCTATCACGCCATATCCGACCGGTTCTGTTTGCGGCACAATTCGTCCTGCATTCCGGACGCATTCGACCCCCCACCACACCTCCCAACCGGATTGCGCAGTTCCCCGCCATCGCCCCACGCGTTGGCGGGGATTTGTTGTTTCGCCAGAACGATCCGGACGGCCTGTTTGAATTGGCGTTAATCCATCCTTAATGCCGTCATGACAGCGTGGCAGTGCGGCAGACCGTTTGCGGAAAACCGCAGGGCCGGCACTCAGGCAATGTCCCCCTTGGGGGACGCCGGCCTGTCTGATCTCTCGGCTTGTCTCTTCGCTTCGCATCTCGATTCCGAATTCGGGCCGGCACGCTTGATGCGGGCCCACGGACGTTACTGAATGATAAACGGAATGCCTCGAATCCGTTTAACTGCACCTTAAATCGCCGCATTTAGGCTTCAGCCCAGCGTCCCGCCGGTCTGGTGGATCTGGAGTTCGCGCCGCGTTCGCCGCGGGTGCAGCGAATTTCCGATCCGGGACATGAGCCGGGAGATAAGGGGTATCGGCCTTATGGCAAGACGGAAAACCAGTGCGCGTATCGAGCCAAGCTTCGACGAGCCGGCCCGTCGGTCAAAGGCCTCGGACCTCGCGGTCAGCGATGACGACCGCGTCGTACAGCCGTCGCGAAAGTCGGGTCCCAAACGCAAGAAATCATCGTCGGACCGCCGCAAGAAGGCCGCAAAACCACGCCGCAAGGGCGGCGGCTGGATGCTGAGCCTGGTGCGCGGTCTCGCCTACTGGTCGCTCGTTCTCGGCATCTGGGGCGGCATCGCGGCGACGGCGCTTGTCGCCTATTACGGTGCGCGCATGCCGAGCGCCACGACCTGGGCGGTGCCGGATCGTCCGCCCAATGTGAAGCTCGTCTCGGTCGACGGCAAGCTGCTCGCCAATCGCGGCATGACGGGCGGCGAGGCCGTCGGCCTGCATGAAATGTCGCCCTACATCCCCCAGGCCCTCATCGCGATCGAGGACCGCCGCTTCTATTCGCATTTCGGCGTCGATCCGCTGGGCCTCGCCCGGGCCATGGTGACCAATGTGCTGGAGGGAGGGTTCGTGCAGGGCGGGTCGACGCTCACCCAGCAGCTGGCCAAGAACCTGTTCCTGGAACCCGACCGGACGATCGAGCGCAAGGTGCAGGAGGTCCTTCTCGCACTGTGGCTGGAGCACAGGCATTCGAAGGACCAGATCCTGGAGATGTATCTGAACCGGGTCTATTTCGGCTCCGGAGCCTATGGCGTGGAAGCGGCGGCGCGACGCTATTTCGACAAGTCGGCGCGTGACGTCTCATTGTCCGAGGCCGCCCTTTTGGCCGGGCTTTTGAAGGCGCCGTCGCGTCTGTCGCCGGCGCGTGACCCGAAGGCGGCCGAGGCGCGCTCGCAGATCGTCCTGTCCGCGATGGCCGAACAGGGCATGATCGGCGACCGCGAGATGACGGCGGCAATGAGCGCGCCGGCCACCCGTGCCGCCGCCTATTGGACCGGCTCGGAGCATTATGTCGCCGACCGGGTCATGGAGGAATTGCCGGAATTGATCGGCGACGTGCGCGCCGACGTGATCGTCGACACGACCGTCGATCTGACGCTGCAGAAGCAGGCGGAAAAAACGATGCGGCGGCTGATCGACGAGCAGGGCGACAAGCGCTCGGTTTCGCAGGGCGCGCTGGTGGCGATCGACAATACCGGCGCCGTGCGCGCCATGGTCGGCGGCTACGACTATGCCAATTCGCAGTTCGACCGCGCCTCTGAAGCCCGCCGCCAGCCGGGCTCGGCCTTCAAGCCCTTCGTCTATCTCGCCGCGCTCGAACAAGGCCGCACGCCCGAAAGCGTGCGCAACGACGCGCCGATCAGGATCGGCAAATGGACGCCGGAGAACTACAACGGCAAATATTACGGCGAGGTCACGCTGACGACCGCCCTGTCGAAATCACTCAATTCGGTGGCCGCGCAGCTTGCCATGGAAGTGGGGCCGAAGGCGGTGGTCGAGGCGGCGCACAGGATGGGCGTCAAGTCGAAGCTCGACGCCAATACCTCGATCGCGCTCGGCACCTCGGAAGTCACGCCGCTGGAACTGACGGCGGCCTATGTGCCGTTTGCCAATGGCGGCTACCGTCCCGACGTGCATTTCGTGCGCCGTGTGACGACGACGTCCGGAAAGGTGCTCTACGAACACGGCAATGACGGGGTCGAGCGCGTCCTGAAGCCCGAGATCGTCGCCATGATGAACGCCATGATGGCCGAGACGGTTCGCGCCGGCACCGGCCGCAAGGCCGGCTTCGGATGGCCGGCGGCCGGCAAGACCGGCACCAGCCAGAACTCGCGCGATGCCTGGTTCGTCGGCTACACGGCCAATCTCACCGCCGGCGTCTGGTTCGGCAATGACGACGGCAGCGCGACGAAGGGCGTCACCGGCGGCAACCTGCCGGCCCAGGCATGGCACGACTTCATGGCTGCCGCGCATGAGGGCGTTCCGGTCGCCGCGCTGCCCGGCGCCGGCTGGCGCAGGCGATTGCCCGACGCTCAGGACGCACCCGCGATACGGCCGCAACGCCCGGTCGCCGAGGCCGGCAACGCGCGTCCACCCGAAGCGGCCGGCGACAGGACGGCGTCGGTCTCCCATCCGGTTCCCGCGGCCGAGGTGGGCGGCCCGTCGGTGCGCCGCCCCGGCTCCATCCTCGATATCATCCTCGGCAGGAATTGAAGGCGCCCTGCGCCACTTCGCCTCTCGCCAGAAGGCGTGCCGTCGGCTAGATCGGCTCACCGCTTCGCGGAATCGGTTCGCCAATCTAACTCTTTGATTCGACGCAATTCCGGACGGAGAACCGGCTTCCACTTCTCCTGGAATTGCTCTAGCAGGTTGCTGAAAAACTCCAACAATGGCACGGGAATTGTGATTCACTCGGCTGGGAGCGATGGAGTGATTTGCGATGCGC
>NZ_WOAC01000032.1 GCF_009749525.1 Mesorhizobium xinjiangense
CATCGCAAGGATCACGTAAAGACACGCCAGAAAACGCCCATCAAAGAAATGCCGGCAAAATTGGCGGCTTCTTCAGCAACCTGCTAAAGCAGGGAGTATGACGCTCAATCTGGTAAAGCTCTGTGTCGGCGCCGATAGCATCGAGGATCTCGAGGCCTGGATCGATTTCCGCCGCGCGGAGATGCGCCGCGCCGGCGTGACGCCGGAGCATTTCCACACGACGCGCATGATCCCCAAGCGGCGCGATGCACTGCTTGACGGCGGCTCGCTCTACTGGGTGATCAAAGGAAACGTCCAGTGCCGGCAGCGGCTCATCGACATTCGCCCGTTCACCGACGAGGAGGGGATTTCGCGCTGCCGCCTGGTCTTCGAGCCCGAAGTGGTTCCCACGCAATGGCAGCCGCGCCGCGCCTTCCAGGGCTGGCGCTATCTCAAGGCCAGCGAAGCGCCGGCCGATATTGCGTCCGCAGATGCCGGCCTGCAGGCCCTTCCGCCGGAGTTGCGTCAGGAACTGGCCGACCTGGGGCTTCTTTGAGCCCCGCCGGGACTTGCGCATCTGCGAATTGCGCCACATCTTTTCCAGGATGAAACAGAGCAAGACACCGGCCACACGGACCGACGCCAAGCCGGCCCAAAAACCGCGTTCGAGCACCGGCGACGTCGAGGCGTTTCTGGAGAAGGCCAGATCGATCGGAACCGTGGCCGGTGGCGGACACGGCCGTCTCGTGCTTGCCCTCGATGCCACGATGAGCCGCCAGCCGACCTGGGACCTTGCCTGCCGGCTGCAGTCGGAAATGTTCGATGCAGTCGGCCGGGCAGGGGGGCTGCAGGTGCAGCTCGTCTATTTTCGCGGCTTCGGTGAATGCAGGGCTTCGAAATTCGTCACCGATACCGGCGCGCTGACTCGGCTCATGACCGGCATCGAATGCCGTGGCGGACGCACGCAGATCGGCAAGGTTCTCTCCCATGCGATCAAGGAGAACGCGGGTGAGAAGATCAGCGCGCTGGTCTACATCGGCGATGCGATGGAGGAAGAGATCGACGATCTGGCCGACAAGGCCGGCACGCTCGGCCTGCATGGCGTTCCGGTGTTCCTCTTCCAGGAAGGCCATGACGGTGTTGCCGAGCAGGCCTATCGCGAGATCGCGCGGCTTTCGCGCGGAGCCTGGTTCCGCTTCGACCGGCAATCCGCTGCCACGCTGGCACGGCTCCTGTCTTCCATCGCGGTCTATGCGACCGGCGGCTTCAAGGCGCTGGAAACACGCAACCGGCCCGAGGACCGGCTGATGCTGGAGCACATGCGCGGCGGAAAGCAGGATCGCGGTAGATGACATTCGCCTTTTATGCCGTCGCGGTCCTGCTCATTCTGTTCTTTGCCACACTGGCATTCGTGCGCAGCAGTCCCGCCCGGATCGTCGACGTCGTGCAGACCGCCGGGCCGATCGCCCTCATTGTGGTTGCGGCCGTCATGCTTCTCATTGGTCGGGTCGGGCTGGCCGGCGTTGCGTTTTCGGCCGGCCTGGGCTGGTGGATGTCGACACGGGCGCGCCGTGCCGCCCGCCCGACGCCCGGCAAGGTCTCAACGGTGCGTACCGCGGCCCTGGAAATGGAACTCGACCACGAGAGTGGGCGGTTGGAGGGCATCGTCCTGGCCGGCCGCTTCGAGGGGCGCACGCTCGACGATCTCAGTGTCGCGGAGCTGAGTGAACTGCGCGAGGCGCTCGAAGGCGACCTGGAGAGCCTGCAGCTATTGGAGACTTATCTTGACGGCCGCGCGCCCGGTTGGCGAGACGACGCGAAGGCTGACACGGGCGAGCGGCATAGAAGCGCGCCAAGCTCGGGCGCCATGACCGAGCAGGAGGCCTACCAGATCCTTGGTCTTGAAGCGGGAGCCAGCCCGGCCGAAATCCGCAATGCGCATCGCCGCCTGATGCAGCGACTGCACCCCGACCTCGGGGGAACCTCCTTTTTGGCTGCCCGCATCAACGAGGCCAAGGACGTCCTGCTGTCTGGTCATGGTTGAGGTCTCCGTCGACACGATACTGATCCCGGGAGGCTAGAACATGTCCCGCTCAAACGGAATCGTTTGAGCGAAAGGTACATGTTCCAACATATTGATCTGGCGCGCATATCTTTGCTTCAAATGTTTCCGTTTGAAGCGAACGCGCGCTAGCCTTCGCCGCTATTGCTCGACCGCGTAGCATGCGATCTTCTTCTTCTTCAGGGCCGAACAGGCATCCCATGCCGCCGTCTTCGTTTCGAAGCCACTGTAGCGGGCGCGATGAAAGGTCGTTCCGTCCTTTTCGAACACCACCGTAAAAGGCGAAGCGTTGGCCAGAATGGGCCCGGCGGTCTCGCTGGTCCGCTCAAGCACGGACAGCGCATCCTGCTTTGTGGGTGTCGAGGCGACCTGCACGACCCAGCCCTTCATGTCGGTCGATGCCGTTTGAACCGGGTCGACGGAGCCTTGCGCGTCCTCGGTCCCCGCGGCGATGGCCTGGAGCGCCGGCCGGGCATCGGGCTGCGGGGCGTAGGCGGTCTGTATGCTCGCTGCCGCGTCGTCCGCGATCTGTGGCCGCGTGGCCGGTGTCGGGATGTCGCGGCGCGGCAGATTGGCCGCGGCAACAGCAACCGCATTGCTCGGCGAGATGACGCGTTTGGCCACCAGCGGACCGCTGTCACGTCTCGACGCCTTGGGCAGGGTGCGCTGAATGAGGTCGGCCATGTGCGCGTCTCGGCTGCGGCCGGTCTTGCCGCCCATGACCACAGCCACGATGCTGCGCCCGTCGCGCTTGACGGAGGCGACGAGATTGAAGCCGGCGGCACGGATATAACCTGTCTTGATGCCGTCGACGCCCTTTACGCGCCCCAGCAGCTTGTTGTGGTTGCCCATGCGTCGCTTGCCGAAGGTGTAGGAGCGGGTGGAGAAATAGGAGTAATACTGCGGAAAGTGCTCACGCAGCGCCAGGCCGAGCGTCGCCATGTCGCGCGCGGTGGTCTTCTGCGCGGAGTTGGGAAGGCCCGAGGCGTTGCGGAAGGTCGTGTGCTTCATGCCGAGGCTGTGGGCCTTGCGCGTCATCATGCGGGCAAAGCCGCTTTCGGTCCCACCCAGATGCTCGGCCACGGCGGCCGCGGCGTCGTTGGCCGATTTGGTCACCAGCGAATAGATCGCCGTTTCGACCGTGATCGATCCGCCGGCGCGCACGCCCAGCTTCGTCGGCGGCTGCGCTGCGGCATGAGGCGAAAAGGTGATGCGCGTATCTTTCTTGATGCGGCCGGCCTGCAGCGCCTCGAAGATCATGTAGAGCGTCATCATCTTGGTCAGCGAGGCCGGATAGCGGTACTCGTCGGCCTGATCGGAGTAGAGCGTCTCGCCGGTATTGGCATCGATCACGAAGCCTGCATATTTCGCGGCCTGGGCGGGTACGGCGGCCAGCATCGCGACCGCGCATAGGAAAGCGATGAAAGACCTGGCGACCGCCTGCCGAACCTTGAAGCTCAAAATGTTCGCCTTACGCACTGTCACACCTGCTCAAAATTGGATCCGCTGCGGACCGGCTCTCTCATTCCAGCCCATACAAGGCCGGAACGTTAGATGCAGCAGCGTTACCAATCCGTTTATGGTTGTCGGTCTGTTCAGCATTTCTGCCGGGTTTGATGCAAGTTTTATCCGACCGGCCGATTCGACGCTGTTGCAATTTTGTGCACTGCACACTAGTGTTATGCATCGCACAACGCGTTGCTTTCCCCTCAACCAGATGCAAGGTCGCACATCATGATGCAGTCATTCGAAGAAGCCTCGAAAGCCGGCAAGGAATTCGTCGACACGAGCCTCAAGAGCGCCGCCGCCCTGTCCAAGGGTGCGCAGGCCATCGCCGTCGAGACGACGGAGTATACCAAGAACAGCTTCGAGGCCGGAACCAGCGCGCTTGAGAAGATGTTCGCCTCCAAGTCGCTCGAGAAAGCCCTTGAGGTTCAGACCGATTACGCCAAGCAATCCTACGAAGGCTTTGTCGCGGAGGCCACCAAGATAGGTGAACTCTACGCGGACATGGCGAAGGACGCTTGCAAGCCGTTTGAATCGGTGATGGCAAAGTCCGAATAGACGACCATATAAACGAAATGTGACCGGGCGGGGACCGGTTACAGCGTTTCGTTAGCGGGCAGGCGCCTGCGCACGAACCCGGCTGCGCCCTTTGCATGGCCGGGTTTTTGTTTGCCTGCGTCGAAGTGATGAAATTTGACGCGGATGTCGTCCAACGGAACGACGTGCAAGTGGAGCTTTGGAATTTGACATTCGATCGCGGAGACGACATCGGGTGAGGTGTCGAATGTCAAATTCGTTCCACTAGCCATATTGTCAGGAAGCCAGAAGGCCTTAAAATCTCCATGTAAGTGCCTACATTCGGCACTCTGGTTTCGGGAAGCAAGGACGGTGGATTTGTACACGGGTGGGGTTGCCATGCAGGACTACGCAAGGCGCATGCAGGGCGATTTCGAAGGCGGCAAGGAGAACGGTCGCGGTACGGCCGTCATCACGCGCACCAAGCCCAAGACGAAGAAACCGAGCTTGTATCGTGTCCTGATCCTCAATGACGACTACACGCCGATGGAATTCGTGGTGCATGTTCTGGAGCGCTTTTTCCAGAAGGACCACGAGGCGGCGACCCGCATCATGCTGCATGTTCACAATCACGGCGTCGGCGAATGCGGGGTCTATACATTCGAGGTGGCCGAGACCAAAGTGTCGCAAGTGATGGACTTTGCCCGTCAGCATCAGCACCCCTTGCAGTGCGTGATGGAAAAGAAGTGAGGTACTGAATGCCGGCTTTCTCCCAAGGCCTAGAGCGGGCGCTGCACCAGGCGCTGACATTTGCCAATGAGCGTCACCATGAATATGCGACGCTCGAGCATCTCTTGCTCGCCCTGATCGAGGATCAGGATGCGGCCGCGGTCATGCGCGCCTGCAATGTCGACCTCGATGAGTTGAAGCAGACGGTGCTGACCTATATCGACACCGAGCTCGACAATCTGGTCACCGGATACGACGAGGACTCCAAGCCGACGGCCGGCTTCCAAAGGGTTATCCAGCGCGCCGTGATTCATGTTCAATCCTCGGGTCGCGAGGAGGTCTCGGGGGCCAACGTGCTTGTCGCGATCTTCGCCGAGCGCGAGAGCCATGCCGCCTATTTCCTGCAGGAACAGCAGATGACGCGCTACGACGCGGTCAACTACATCAGCCACGGCATTGCCAAGCGTCCCGGCGCGACGGAAGCGCGGCAGCCGCGCGGTGCCGAAGAGGAACCCGGCCAGGCGGGCGGCGGCGATGCCGAGGAGAGCGGCAAGCGCAAGCAGCAGCAGGATGCCCTGACGGCCTATTGCATCAATCTCAACACCAAGGCCAAGGCCGGCAAGATCGATCCGTTGATCGGCCGCGAGAGCGAGATCAGCCGCACCATCCAGGTGCTGTGCCGGCGCTCCAAGAACAATCCGCTTTATGTCGGCGACCCCGGCGTCGGCAAGACGGCGATCGCCGAGGGGCTGGCCAAGCGCATCGTGGAAGGCGAAGTGCCGGAGGTCCTGGCCGAATCGACCATTTTCGCGCTCGACATGGGCACGCTTCTCGCGGGCACGCGCTATCGCGGCGATTTCGAGGAACGGTTGAAGCAGGTGGTCAAGGAACTCGAAGACTATCCGGGCGCCATTCTGTTCATCGACGAGATCCACACCGTCATCGGCGCAGGGGCCACCTCAGGCGGTGCGATGGATGCCTCGAACCTGTTGAAGCCGGCGCTTTCGTCGGGGGCCATCCGCTGCATCGGGTCGACGACCTACAAGGAGTTCCGCCAGTTCTTCGAGAAGGACAGGGCGCTTGTCCGCCGCTTCCAGAAGATCGACGTCAACGAGCCTTCGGTCGACGACGCGATCGATATCATGCGCGGCCTGAAGCCCTATTACGAAAAGTTCCACAAGGTGAAATACACCAACGACGCCATCAAGGCGGCGGTGGAACTGTCGGCGCGCTACATCAACGACCGCAAGCTGCCCGACAAGGCGATCGACGTGATCGACGAGACGGGCGCCTCGCAGCTTCTCCTGCCGCAGGCGCGGCGCAAGAAGACGATCAGCGTCAAGGAGATCGAAGCGACGATCGCCACCATGGCGCGCATCCCGCCGAAGACGGTATCGGCCGACGACGAGAAGGTGCTGGCCAATCTGGAGGCCGAACTGAAGAGCGTCGTCTACGGCCAGGACAAGGCGATCGAGGCGCTGGCCTCTTCGATCAAGCTGGCGCGTGCCGGCTTGCGCGAGCCCGAAAAGCCGATCGGCTGCTACCTCTTCTCCGGCCCGACCGGCGTCGGCAAGACGGAAGTGGCGCGCCAGCTTGCCTCTTCGCTCGGCGTGGAACTCCTGCGCTTCGACATGTCGGAATATATGGAGCGCCACACGGTGAGCCGCCTGATCGGCGCGCCGCCCGGTTATGTCGGATTTGACCAGGGCGGTCTTCTGACCGACGGCGTCGATCAGCATCCGCATTGCGTGCTCCTGCTCGATGAGGTCGAGAAGGCGCATCCGGACCTGTTCAACATCCTGTTGCAGGTGATGGACCACGGCAAGCTCACGGACCACAACGGCAAGCAGATCGATTTCCGCAACGTCGTTCTCATCATGACGACCAATGCGGGTGCGTCCGACATGCAGAAGGCCGCCATCGGCTTCGGCTCGTCGAAACGCGAGGGCGACGACGTGGAGGCGATCAACCGCATATTCACGCCCGAGTTCCGCAACCGTCTCGATTCGGTCATCCCGTTCGGTTCGCTGCCGGTGCCGGTGATCCACAAGGTGGTCCACAAGTTCGTCATGCAGCTCGAGGCCCAGCTTTCCGAGCGCGGCGTTACCTTCGACCTGTCGGAGGAGGCCGTCGCCTGGCTGGCCGACAGGGGCTATGACGAGCGCATGGGCGCCCGTCCGCTCGGCCGAGTCATTCAGGAGCACATCAAGAAGCCGCTGGCCGAAGAGGTGCTGTTCGGCAAGCTGAAGAAGGGCGGCACCGTCAAGGTTACCGTCGAGACGAAGGACGACGGCACGACCGGCCTGAAGCTTGAGGTCCTGGCCGACGAAGTTCCGGTGAAGCCGAAGAAGGAAACGCCGGCCCGCAAGGCCGCCAGGAAACCCGCTGCCGGAAAGTCCAAGGCGACGAAGACCGGCGCGGCCAAGGCGAAACCGGCACCGAAGGGCACGAGCGGACCCAAGCGCAGCCTTGTTCCGCAATTGCCACGCAAGGGCTGATGGGCCGCGCCTTGCCGTCCCTGATCCGGGAGGGCAAGGCGCCCCCTCATTTCATTCCTTGGTGCAACGATTGGTCGAACAATGGCCGTCGCCAAGCGGCGTCCGGCATGTTACGGCCAACGCATGTCTGACCCGCTGAGTCCAAAGGCGTCCGGCACGCGCTCAGGCGCCTGGCGTTGGTTCGGGCGCGGCGCCGGTGCGGCGTTCTCCATTCCCGGTTTGATCCTTGCCAGTGCTTTTGTCGGCTTTGCCGGCCTGGCCAAGGAGGCCGGTCTGACCGTCGTGCAGACCGTCTTTATGGTCGGCGTGGTGTGGGCGCTGCCGGCAAAGGTCGTTCTGGTCGGCGCGATCCTGTCGCACGCCTCGCTGCCCGCCGCCGCCTTCGCGGTATCGCTTTCTTCCGTCCGCCTGATGCCGATGGTCGTCGCGATCGTGCCCGAGATGCGGACGCCGAAGACCCGCAAATGGGTGCTTTACGCGCTCTCCCATTTCGTGGCGGTGACATCATGGGTGCTTGCGCTCGACCGCTTCAGGCATGTGCCGCGCGACATGCGCACCGCATTCTATGCCGGACTGGGCGGCACGCTGGTGCTGGCCAACATGGCGGTGGTGACGATCGTCTACATCGCTGCCGGGCGACTGCCGCCGGCGGCTTCGGCCGCGTTGTTGCTTCTCACGCCGATGTATTTCCTGACCTCGCTGTGGGGCTCGGCGCGCGAGCGCGCGTCTCATGTCGCGATGGTCCTCGGATTGGCCCTCGGCCCCGTGTTTCATCTTCTCGTGCCGGAAATCGACCTGCTGGCTGCCGGGGTGGTCGGAGGCGTCGCCGCCTATGCGTGGCACGTCATCGCCGCGCGGAGGCGGCGGACATGAGCTTCGATGCATTCGACGCCTGGTGGTGGCCCTATCTGTTCATTCTCGCCGCAGGATGGCTGGCGACCGATCTGTGGCGCTTTCTCGGCGTCATGCTGGGCGGACGCATTTCGGAAGAATCCGACGCCCTGGTGCTGATCCGCTCGATCGCCACCGCACTTGTCGCGGCGGTCATCGCCAAACTGATCGTCTTTCCGGGCGGAGCGCTGGCCGCCACGCCGCTGGCCCTGCGCCTTGCCGCGGCCGGGATCGGATTCGTCGCCTATCTCCTGGCCAGAAAGCGCGTCATCGTCGGTATCCTGGTGGCTGAAGCCGTGTTGCTTGTCGGAATGCTGCAGTTCTATTAGCACTATCTTAGAAATATGGCTGTTAAACCTTTACCGGGGTGGGAGGTCAGCCATGCAACTTCATCCGGGCGAGCGTATTGCCGCGATCATCATCGTACTGCTGCTGGTTCTTGATCTGACCATGATCCTGCATGCCGGTCAGGCGGTCGACTGGATCGGATATGCCAGCGCAGGCGCAATGGGACTCGCAGTCTTCGGCATTGGCCAGGTCTATCGCTTCGTTGGGCGTGACGAACGCATCGCCATGACCGCGACGGCGGCGGGGCTGTTCATCCTCTTCACTCTCGTTGCTTCGTTGTTCAACTACCTGCTTCTGCCCGTCGGCGGAGAGCGCATTGATACGCTACTCATCGCAATCGACACCCGTCTCGGCTATTCGTGGCCGGATCTCGTCGCCGCGGTAACGCAGGTCCCGCCTCTGGGATCCGTTCTGCGGTTCGTCTATCTGAGTTCGCTGCCGCAACTCGTCGTCGTCATCCTGGTACTCGGCTTTGCCGGCAGACGAGACCAACTGCACCGATTCTTGCTGACAGGACTCCTTGGGGCGATCCTGACGATCGGCATCTGGACGATCGCTCCGAGTTCAGGACCGTCGGCCTATTACGACCTGCCGGAACACGTCGAAAGCGCACTTGGTATCGTGGTTGGCTCGGACTACGGCGCGGAGCTAAACAGGTTGATGGCAAACGGCTCGAGCCGAATCTCACCGAAAGACGCACTTGGTCTCATTGCCTTTCCATCCTTCCATACGGTGATGGCGCTGATGTCAGTTTGGTTCATGGCGTCCGTAAGACCGCTGTTCCCCTTGTTCCTGTCGGTGAACCTCTTGATGGTTCCGGCGATACTCGTCCATGGCGGGCATCACCTCGTCGATCTTGCCGGTGGCGCCGTGGTCTTCGTGCTCGGCCTCTACGCATCGCGCAAGATTCTGGCGGTGCCGTATTTCGCTACGGGCTCGCGCGCCATGGGAATTCAGGACGCCTGAACCAGACCGCGACGGCGGTCTAATCCAGCGCCGCCCGGATCGCCTCGGCATTGGCGGCGAGCACTTCCGGCTTTTCCATCGGACCGCCCGGCGGATCGAGCTTTACGCCCTCGAAGCGCGGCAGGACGTGGACATGCAGGTGGAAGACGATCTGCCCGCCGGCCGGCTCGTTGAATTGCTGGATCGTCACGCCGTCGGCATCGAATGCTTTCATCACTGCCCGGGCCAGCTTCTGCGTCGTGCGCATGACTGCGGCAAGGCTGTTGTCCTCGACGTCGAGCAAATTGCGGGCAGGGCGCTTCGGGACGACCAGGCAATGGCCCTTGCCGCGCGGCATGATGTCCATGAAGACGAAGGTATCGTCATCCTCATAGACCTTGTGCGCCGGCATCTCGCCGCGCAGGATCTTGGCAAAGACGTTTTCGGGATCGTAGGCCGTGGTCATGGCATCCTCTCTGTCGAGCAAATAGCGAGTAGTGAACAGCGGGCAGGGTCGTCAAGACTGCATCGCTGCAGTCTTCATTTCATACCCTACTCGCTACTTACTCGCCTTTCCTGAACGGTCCGCGCTCCTGCAGGATTTCCGAAACCTGCTCCACCTCGTCGCGCTCGTGCTCGAGATAATCGGCGATGGCGTGGCGCAGGCCGGGATGGGCGACATAGTGGGCCGAGTGGGTCGTCACCGGCATGTAGCCGCGCGCCAGCTTGTGCTGGCCCTGTGCTCCCGCCTCGACCGTCTTCAGTCGGCGTTCGATCGCGAAGTCGATCGCCTGATGATAGCAGATCTCGAAGTGCAGGTAGGGATGGTCTTCGATGCAGCCCCAGTGCCGCCCGTAGAGGGTCTCGGAACCGATGAAGTTGATGGCGCCGGCGATGTAGCGACCATTGTGCCGCGCCATGACCAGCAGGATGTCGTCGGCCATGCGCTCCCCGATCAGCGAATAAAAGCGCCGGTTGAGATAGGGCCGGCCCCATTTGCGGCTGCCCGTGTCCATGTAGAAACGGTAGAAATCGTCCCAGACGGCCTCGGTGAGGTCGCTGCCCGTCAGCCACTCGATCGTCACACCTGAGGCCATGGCCTCGCGGCGCTCCTTCTTCAGCGCCTTGCGCTTGCGCGATGCGAGAGTGGTGAGAAAATCATCATACGAGCGGTAGCCCTCGTTGAAGAAATGGAACTGCTGGTCGGTACGGCGCAGAAAGCCTGCTTCCTGCAGGCTTTCTGCCTCGGCCTGCGGCGCAAAGGTGACATGCGCGGAGGAAACGCCGAGCCGTTCGGTGAGCGTTTTGAGCCCGCCGGCGAGCGCCGCGCGGACGGTTGCGGCATCTGCGCCGCGCGCGACGAGCATCCGCGGTCCCGTCGCCGGGGTGAAGGGAACCGAGGCCTGCAGCTTCGGATAATAGCGCCCGCCGGCGCGCTCGAAGGCGTCGGCCCAGCCATGGTCGAAGACATATTCGCCCTGGCTGTGCGACTTCACATAGCAGGGAACGGCGCCCAGGAGCGACCCGTCAGGGGCTTCCAGACGCAGATGCTGTCCCAGCCAGCCGGTCTGGCGCACGGCGCAGCCCGACTCTTCGAGAGATTTCAGGAAATCGTATGAAATGAATGGGTTGTATGGAGAATCGGATTCAGCAAGCGAAGTCCCTGAATCAAATTCTGAGCGCGTTGCACAGTGGCGCGAGGCACCCGACAGGCCGGCCCATTCCCTGGCCGTAAACGCCTCCAGTGAAGGCGCGACCCGCATCAGGAACCCGTCGCCTTCGCTTTGTCCGCGGCCGCCGCCTTCACTCACATTCATGCCCCGAAAGATAAGCCATGCTGCAATGCAAACAAGTCTTCTTCTGACATCACCTTGTCAGGCCGTGGCAGGCGCCGGCTCGAAGCCTTCAAATGTCATCTGATCAACATGGGCGAATGTCCGCTCCACGTCGCCCTGTTCGCGGACGGTCCACGAGATCACGGGCATGGAGAGTTTTTCGCGCACGAACCGGACGAAGGGATTGGGGAGATCGAAGACGCCATAGGAAACGAAGTCGATGTCGTGGGCGAGCATCGAGAAATGGGCCTCGATCTCCTCGGTATTGCTGCCGCAGGCGGTCAGACCCGCCGGAATGCCGGGCGCCTGTGCGGCAAACTGCCGGATCAGCCAGTGATCGAACGACATGATTGCGGCCTTGCCGTCATAGTCAGACAGGTGGCGGGCCACGATCGCGACCAGTCCCTCGTCGAAGCCCCGGCACCCCTTCAGTTCGACGACCAGCGGAACGCGGCCGGCCACGAGGTCCAGCATTTGCTGCAGGGTGGGCACGTGGTCGACCGTGCTGCCGATGGTCAGCGCACAAAGGTCCTCGCACGCCATGTCGCGGACAAGCCCGTCGCGTCCAGTCAGGCGCTTGAGATCGGGATCGTGGAAGACGACCGGGACGCCGTCCTTCGTCAGCCGCACGTCGCATTCGATCGCATAGCCGCGCTGCGCCGCCGCCTCGAATGCCGGCAACGTGTTCTCCCATCGTGCCTTGTTCATGTCGTGAAGGCCGCGATGGGCGATCGGGCGGGCGGTCAGCCAGGAAAGATCGCTCACCATGGCCTCACGCGATCTCGAAAACGGCTTCGATCTCGACCGGCGCATTGAGCGGCAACGACGCCGTCCCGACGGCCGAGCGGGCGTGCTTGCCGGCTTCGCCGAGCGCCGCCGCAAACAGGTCCGATGCGCCATTGGCGACGAGATGCTGCTCGGTGAATTCGGGCACGGAGGCGACGAAGACGCTGATCTTGACCAGTTTCCCGATCCGCTCGAGATCGCCCAGCGCCGCCTTTGCCTGGGCCAGCACGTTGATGGCGCAACGGCGCGCCGCCTTCTGCGCCGTCTGGGTGTCGAGATCCCGCCCGACAAGGCCCGTGGCGACAAGCTTTCCGCTCTCCAGCGGCAACTGGCCGGCGGTGAACAGCAGCTTGCCCGATACCTGGTAGGGAAGATAGTTGGCGGCGGGTGCGGCCGCGGCGGGCAGGGTGATGTCCATGGCGCTCAAACGCGCCTCGACTGTGTCGCTCATGACGGCTCCTTTCTGCTTCGCGCGGCAATCTGCTATTTTCGCCTCGCTTCCGCCACGACTTTTTTAATAGTGTGGCGCAGAATCGAAGCCGGCGCACGGACGTCCGCCAGAGTGAACGAATGGGAGAACTATATGCGCGCTGCGCGCCTATTTTGCATCGCCTCCGCGGCAACCCCGCTGCTCGCCGCCATTCCCGCCTTGGCCCAGCCGCTGCTCGTGCCGCACAGGGCGGTCTACGACATCGTGCTCGCCGACGCGACGGAGCGCTCCGGCATTACGGGCATCAACGGCCGCATGGTCTATGAGTTCAATGGTTCGCCCTGCGAAGGCTACACCGTGAGCTTCCGCTTCGTCACCCGGATCGAGACCGCCGAGGTCTCGCGCGTCACCGACCAGCAGACCACGACATATGAGGACGCCGAGGGCAAGACGTTCAATTTCGTCACAAAATCCTATGTCGACCAGACGCTCGACCGCGAAATACGGGGCAAGGCGACGCGTCAGAAGAACAAGACGATGGTGGAACTCGACGAACCCGAGGAAACCGATGTCCAGCTTGCTGCGACACAGTTTCCCACGCAGCACCTGTACGAGCTCATTTCCAAGGCCGAGGCCGGCGAGACATTCTATGAGACGACGCTGTATGACGGGTCCGACGAGGCCGATGAGGTGATGACGACGAGCGTGGTCATCGGCAAGGAACGTGAACCCATGCCCGGGGACGCGGAATTTCCCACTGCAAGAACGATCAAGCCGGAAACCTTCTGGCCCGTTTCCATCGCCTATTTCGATCAGGTTGAAGAATCAGGCGAGGTTGTTCCCGACTACCGGATCAATTTCAAGCTGCACGAGAACGGCATCACGCGCGATCTCACCATGGATTACGGCGACTTTTCGATGAAGGGAAAGCTGGTTGACCTTGCGATCTTCCAGGATGCCGAAGCCTGCAAGAAGTAGGCCGCGCATTGGCGGTCTATGTCGATAATGCGATCTGGCGCTTCGCCGGCCGGCGCTGGTGCCACCTGATGGCCGATGATACCGCCGAGTTGCACCGCTTTGCCGCCAAGCTCGGCATCACGCGGCTGTCCTATCAGGGGCCGCCAAAGACATCGGCGCCGCATTACGATCTCACCGGTTTCGAGCGCAGCCGCGCCATCGCGCGCGGCGCGATACCCTGCGGGCGCGAGGAGATCGTGGCCATCTTCCGCCGCGTCAAGGTGCCCAACGGCAAACGTGTTGCCGGTGAGCGCAAGGGCCAGCAGGCCGGGAAGGGAAGGGACCTCGGCGCAGCCGGCTGAAGCCGCGAGATGCCGACGATGCGGGCGCGCTGCCGACCTTGCGCTTGCATTGCCGTGCGAAATCCACTATGTGCGCGCTCATTCCACACACGGGCTTTGGTGGCCGACCGGGAGAAATCCGGCGGAAACCTCCGGTGGCGGGATCGGATGGTCCGATTGCGCCGTGGCCCGTGGAGGCTTGAACCGGAAAGGAAATGACGATGGCTCTGCCCGATTTCAGCATGCGCCAGCTTCTCGAGGCTGGTGTTCACTTCGGCCACCAGACGCACCGCTGGAACCCGAAGATGGCGCCCTATATCTTCGGCGTCCGCAATCACGTTCACATCATTGATCTGTCGCAGACCGTGCCGCTGCTGCACCAGGCGCTGAAGGTCGTGTCCGACACCGTGGCTGGCGGCGGCCGTGTGCTGTTTGTCGGCACCAAGCGCCAGGCGTCCGATCTCATTGCAGATTCGGCGCAGCGCAGCGCGCAGTACTACGTCAATTCGCGTTGGCTGGGCGGAATGCTCACCAACTGGAAGACGATCTCGCACTCGATCCAGCGCCTGCGCAAACTCGACGAGCTTCTCGCCGCCGATGCTCAGGGCTTCACGAAGAAGGAGGGTCTCAATCTCGAGCGCGAGCGCGACAAGCTCGAAAAGGCGCTTGGCGGTATCCGGGACATGGGCTCCACGCCCGACCTGATGTTCGTCATCGACACCAACAAGGAAGCGATCGCCATCCAGGAGGCCAAGCGTCTCGGCATTCCGGTCGTTGCGATCGTCGATTCCAATTGCGATCCCGACAAGGTCGACTATCCGATCCCCGGCAATGACGACGCGGCGCGGGCCATTTCGTTCTACTGCGACCTGATCGCCAAGGCGGCGATCGACGGCATCGCCCGTCAGCAGGGCGCCCTCGGCGTCGACGTCGGAGCTTCCGAGCAGGCTCCGGTCGAGGCGGCCATCGAGGAGCCGGCGGTCGCCGAAGCGCCCGCACCTGAGGCGCCCGCACCTGAAGCGCCCGCACCTGAGGCGCCTGCATCTGAGACGCCTGCATCAGAGGCGCCTGCGTCCGATACGCAGGCCTGAAACGCGTCTTAATATCGGCGTCGCACGAATCTGCGACGCCCGCGACGTGTAGGAAAGACAACGGAATCGGACGGCCGGCGGCGCTCGGGGCGCAAGGTCCGGCCGCTTCCGCAAGAAAGATGAGGCAAGCATGAGCATATCTGCAGCACAGGTCAAAGAACTCCGCGACATGACCGGCGCGGGCATGATGGACTGCAAGGCGGCGCTCAAGGAGACCGATGGCGATCTCGAGGCGGCGGTCGACTGGCTGCGCAAGAAGGGCATCGCCAAGGCCGACAAGAAGGCGGGTCGCACGGCGGCCGAGGGCCTGATCGGCACGGCGTCGCAGGGCGCAAGCGCAGTCGTGGTCGAGGTCAATTCCGAGACCGACTTCGTCGCCCGCAACGAGGCCTTCCAGGAGATCGTGCGCAACATTGCGGCCGTGGCACTGACGACGGACGGCTCAACCGAGGCCGTGGCAGCCGCCACCTATCCGGGCTCCGAAAAGAACGTCGCCGACACCATCAAGGACGCCATCGGCACCATCGGCGAGAACATGAGCTTTCGCCGCTCGGCCAAGCTGACTGTCGCCTCCGGAGCGGTCGCAACCTATGTGCACAACGCGGTTTCCGACAATCTCGGCAAGCTCGGGGTGCTGGTCGGCATCGAGACCACCGGCGACGCCGAGGCCGCGCGCGCCTTTGCCCGCCAGGTCGCCATGCATGTCGCCGCGACCAATCCGCTGGCGTTGACGCCGGAAGAGGTCGATCCGGTCGCCGTCGAGCGCGAGAAGGCGATCTTCTCCGATCAGGCGCGCGCCTCGGGCAAGCCCGAAAACATCATCGAGAAGATGGTCGAGGGACGCCTGCGCAAGTTTTATGAGGAAGTGGTGCTGCTCAAGCAGTCCTTCGTCATCAATCCCGACCTGACGGTCGAGCAGGCGCTCAAGGAGGCCGAGAAGGAGATCGGCGCCCCGGCCAAGCTGACCGGTTTCGTGCGCATGGCACTCGGCGAGGGCATCGAGAAGGAAGATACCGATTTCGCTGCCGAAGTCGCTGCAGCAGTCAAGTCCTGATTGTGTCGGGCGCGCATATCTTTGCTTCAAACGGTTCCGCTTGAAGCGAATGCGCGCTAGTGGAACGAATTTGACATTCGATACCCACTCGACGTCGACCCCGAGATCGAATGTCAAATTCAAAAGTTCCACTAGAATCATAAAGTTGCTAGTGGTTCTTTTGTTTCCAACATTTGCCCTCGGGGCCGATACAAAAGGGATGCAAATGTTGGAAACGAACCACTAGCCTGAACGGGGCGCCGCGTGACATCGCGGTGCCCTTCGTGTATCGCAAATCTGCTTTCATTTCTCAGACCCTGTGAGGTTCACCATGTGCGCCAAGCCGCTCTTTCGCCGTGTCGTGCTGAAGGCCTCCGGCGAGGCGTTGATGGGCGAGCAGGGGTTTGGAATCGACGTTTCTGTGGCCGACCGCATCGCTTCCGACATTGCCGAAGCCCGCGAAATGGGGGTCGAGGTCGGTGTCGTGATCGGCGGCGGTAACATCTTTCGCGGTGTCGCCGTCGCCTCGAAGGGCGGCGATCGTGTCACAGGCGACCACATGGGCATGCTCGCCACCGTCATCAATTCGCTCGCGCTCAGGACCTCGCTCGTCAAGATCGGCGTCGATGCCGTGGTGCTGTCGGCGATTGCCATGCCCGAGCTGTGCGAAAGCTTCTCCCAGCGCCAGGCCATGGCCTACATGAATGCCGGCAAGGTCGTCATATTCGCCGGCGGTACCGGAAATCCCTTCTTCACCACGGATTCGGCGGCAGCGCTGCGGGCGGCCGAAATCGGCGCCGATGCACTTTTCAAGGGCACCCAGGTCGATGGCGTCTATTCCGCCGATCCCAAGAAGGATCCCGATGCCCGCCGCTACGACCGCATCAGCCACAATGACGTGCTGCAAGACGGGCTGGCGATCATGGACGCCGCCGCAATTGCCCTTGCGCGGGAAAACAACATACCGATAATCGTCTATTCCATTCACGAGAAGGGCGGTTTCGGAGCAATTCTCAAGGGAGAAGGCCACTGCACGATTGTCGCCGACGGTTAGGCGCTGTTATGTGGCCCGAGAAGGAGTAGCAGAGATGAGTGGTGTATTCGACATCAAGGACCTTCAGCGGCGAATGGATGGCGCGATCAACGCCTTCAAGCACGATCTGGCGTCACTGCGCACGGGGCGCGCCTCGGCCAATCTGCTCGACCCGATCCATGTCGATGCCTATGGCTCGAGCGTTCCCGTCAACCAGGTGGGCACGGTGAGCGTACCGGAGCCGCGCATGATCCAGGTTTCGGTCTGGGACAAGCAGTTGGTCGGTGCGGTCGACCGCGCGATTCGCGAATCCAATCTCGGTTTCAACCCGATCGTCGACGGAACGACGCTGCGCATCCCGCTGCCCGAGCTCAACGAGCAGCGGCGCAAGGAACTCGTCAAGATTGCGCATCAATATGCCGAAAGCGCCCGCGTCGCCGCCCGTCACGTTCGCCGTGACGGCATGGAAAGTCTCAAGAAGTCCGAAAAGGACGGCGAGTTCAGCCAGGACGACGCGCGCGCCAAATCCGACCGGGTGCAAAAGCTCACCGATGATACGATCGCTTCCATCGACAGCATTCTGGCGGAGAAGGAAGCGGAGATCATGCACGTCTGACCGAACGGCGACGGTTCCTGAAAGGGTTCAATGACCAAGCCTTCGCATATCGCGATCATCATGGACGGCAATGGTCGATGGGCCAAGGCGCGCGGCCTGCCGCGTGCGGCCGGGCATCGGGCCGGAGTGGAGGCGTTGCGTCGCACGGTGCGGGCCGTAGGAGAGCAGGGCGTCGCCTGGCTGACCTGTTACGCCTTTTCCTCGGAAAACTGGTCGCGGCCGCAATCCGAAGTCAGCGACCTGTTGGGGTTGCTCAAGATCTTCATTCGCCGTGACCTGGCCGAATTGCACCAGAACGGCGTGCGGGTGCGCGTCATCGGCGACCGCAAGGGACTGAAATCCGATATCCGTACGCTTCTGGAAGAGGCGGAGGCGCTGACGGCCGACAATGACGCGATGATCCTCATCATCGCCTTCAATTACGGCTCGCGCGACGAGATCGCGCGAGCCGCGGCCAAGATCGCCCGCATGGCGGCCAACCAGGAAATCTCGGCCAGCCAGATAACGCCGGAGACGTTTGCCGCCTTTCTCGACACCGCCGGCGTGCCCGATCCCGATCTCATCATCCGCACCGGCGGCGATCAGAGGCTGTCCAACTTTCTCCTTTGGCAGGCTGCCTATGCCGAACTGGTCTTCGCCCCCTGCTTCTGGCCGGATTTCACCGAATCGGATCTGGTGGCGGCGATCGAGGAGTTTGGGGGCAGGGATCGCCGCTTCGGCAAGGTCGCCGCGGACGCCGTGTCGTGACAGCCGTGCACGAGTGTGTCGCGCAGGCGAGGGCGCGGCATGAGTAACCTGCAACTGCGAATCGTTTCGGCGCTTATCCTCATTGCCGTCGTGCTGGCACTGACAATCGTCGGCGGCGTGGCATTTCGGGCGTTTGTCGGCGCAATGGCGCTGGCAATCTTTTACGAATGGGCGACGATGACCGGGCTTGCGCGTGAACGTGCGGCGCTCGCCATCAACGTTGTGCTGCTTTTGATTCCGTTGGCGCTACTCCTGGGCGGACTCGGTGCCATGACCGTGTTTGGCGCGGCGCTGTTTGCCATAGTCGCGTCCCTGGTCCTCGCGCTCCTCTTGCGCCAGGTGCGCACCGGCCCGCTCGGGATCGCCTATGCGGCGTTGCCGGCGATTGCGCTGGCATTCATTCGCGGCAACGACACGCCTGGCCTCGTGGCGACCCTATTCCTGTTCGCCGTCGTCTGGGCGACCGATATCTTTGCCTATTTCGTCGGCCGCGCGGTTGGTGGACCGAAGCTCGCGCCTGCGATTTCGCCGGGCAAGACTTGGAGCGGCGCCGTCGGCGGGATGCTGTGTGCCCTGGCGGCCGGATGGGCCGTGGCGGCCCTGGCCGGGGCGCCGACGGGCTTGGTGCTGATTGCCACTGTTGCTCTCCTGTCGATTGTTTCGCAGGTGGGGGATCTGTTCGAATCGGCGGTCAAGCGGCGCTGCGGCGTGAAGGACTCCTCCAACCTCATTCCCGGACATGGCGGAGTGATGGATCGCGTCGACGGGCTTGTCGCCGCCGCTTTAGGTCTATACGTGATCGGGTGGCTGATGTCCGGCCCGGATGCTCCGTCTTCCGGCTTGTTCGGCATGTGACATCGGCGGTGGCATGCGGCGCTTTGCGCCATGCCCCTGCGGGCAATCGTGCTGCACAGTTCGGCAGCGGCGGGCAATGACGGTCTCAGAGGACGAGTCTTGGGCGATATTCTGACTTCCATCTTCAGCACCGAAGGGATTCTGATCGGCACGATCGTTCCGTTCGTTTTCGTGCTGACAATCGTCGTTTTCGTTCACGAGATGGGTCACTATCTCGTTGGCCGCTGGTGCGGCATTGGGGTGCAAGCCTTCTCGATCGGCTTCGGGCCGGAACTCCTTGCCTTCAACGACCGGCGCGGGACGCGCTGGAAAGTCTGCGCGATTCCGCTCGGCGGCTACGTCAAGTTCCTCGGCGACATGAACGTCACCAGCACGCCGGATGCCGACAGCGTGGAAAAGTTGAGCGAGGCCGAGCGCAAGCACGCTTTCCATCTGCAGCCTGTCTGGAAGCGGGCGGCGACCGTGGCCGCTGGTCCGATCTTCAATTTCCTTCTGACGATTGCCGTCTTTGCGGTCATGTTTTCTCTGCACGGCCGCTATGTCATGGAACCGATGGTGGCCGAGGTACGCGCCGACAGCCCGGCCGAGGCGGCCGGTTTCCTGCCTGGAGACCGATTCGTCTCCGTGGACGGAGCGCGGGTCGATACGTTCGGCGACGTACAGCGTTATGTCTCCGGGCGCGCCGGCGACCGGATCGAATTCGTCATGTCGCGCGACGGCAAGGAAGTCGCGTTGACGGCGACGCCGGAACTGATCGAGCAGAAGGACGCGCTCGGCAACGACATCAAGATCGGCGTCATCGGCGTGGTCAACAACCAGGATATGGGCCAGCCGCGGCTGATCGAATACGGACCCGTGCAGGCGCTGGGCGAGGCTACCGCCGAGACGGGCCACATCATCGTTCGCACCGGACAATTTTTGCGCCGCTTTGTCGTTGGACGTGAGGATCGCTGTCAGCTCGGCGGGCCGGTGAAGATCGCCGACATGGCCGGAAAGGCGGCCAGCAAAGGGTTTGACTGGCTCGTGCAACTGATCGCCTTGTTGTCGGTCGGGATCGGCGTGCTCAACCTGTTGCCGATTCCGCCGCTCGATGGTGGTCATTTGGCGTTTTATGGGGTTGAAGCCCTCACGGGAAAACCTGTATCAGAGCGCGTGATGGATCTGATTTACAGGGCCGGTCTGCTCATGGTCTTGGCATTCATGGGCTTTGTGTTCTGGAATGATATTTTCGGATGCTGACAGAGGGGTGGGGGATTCGGCAGGTCGTTGAATTGACGTCTTATTTACCATGCGCCGGGAATTGCGTGGCCATATGGTCACGCGCCAAGGATTAGTAAACGCAAATTAACCAGAAGCCTTGCGTGTATGGAATTTCCGGGTAATAGGGTATCGGTCATGTACGACACATCCGGTTTCTCGCCGTGGGGACTACGAGAACAAGGTAATTTAGCCCGATGAAGGCACGCAGTAATTTTCTGAGCGCGGTGTCCGCCGCCGCCCTGATGGCAGCCATGGCGACGACCGGATCGGTTGCCGTTCAATTGGCCGCCACGGCAGTGGCGCAGGCCGCGGTCGTCAACAGCATCGATGTGCGCGGCAATCGCCGGGTCGAAAGCGAAACCATCCGCAACTACGTCAACATCAAGCCGGGGCAGAGTTTCTCTCCCGCTGATGTCGACGAGGCGGTCAAGAGCCTGTTCGGAACCGGGTTGTTCTCCGACGTGCGGATCAACCAGGCCGGCTCGACGCTTGTCGTGCAGGTCGAGGAATATTCGATCGTCAATCAGGTGATCTTTCAGGGCAACAAGAAGATCAAGGATGCCACCCTCGCACAGGGCGTTCAGCTGAAACCGCGCGGGACCTTCTCCAACACCACGCTCGATACCGACGTCGCCGCCATCCGCGAATCCTACAGCCGCATCGGGCGCGACGATGCCGTGGTCAACGCGCAGGTCGTCGACCTGGGCGAGAATCGGGTGAATGTCGTCTTCGAGATTCAGGAAGGCGGGCGCACGAAAATCTCGTCGATCAATTTCGTTGGCAACAATGCCTTTGGCGATCGCCGCCTGACCGATGTGATTTCGACCAAGCGTTCGACGATATTTTCCTTCCTGTTCCGCGACGACGTCTACGACGAGGACAGGCTGCGCGCCGACGAGGAGGCGCTGCGGCGCTTCTATTACAATCGTGGCTTTGCCGATTTTCGCATCGTCTCGTCCTCGGCCGAGCTCGATGAGGCGAACAATTCCTACGCCATCACCGTCACGCTCGACGAGGGTGAGCGCTATACCTTTGGCGATGTGTCGGTCGAGAGCACGATCGAGGGCGTCGATGCGCAATCGCTCAATTCGCTGCTCGAGACGCGCACCGGCAAGGTTTACAGCGCCGAAGACGTCGAGGATTCGATCGTCGCGCTGACCGAGCAGGTGGTCGGCCTGGGCTATGCCTTTGCCGAGGTGACGCCGCGCGGCGACCGCAATTTCGAGAACCGTACGATCTCTGTCGTCTACCAGATCGATCAGGGCGCGCGGACCTATATCGAGCGGATCGAGATTCGCGGCAACAGCCGCACCCGCGACTTCGTCATTCGCCGCGAATTCGACATCAGCGAGGGCGACGCCTTCAATCAGGTGCTGGTCCAGCGGGCCAAGCGCCGCCTGGAAAGGCTTGATTACTTCACCACGGTCAATGTTTCGACCGTACCGGGCTCGCAGCCCGACCAGGTCTATCTTGTGATCGACGTGGTGGAGAAGGCGACCGGCGAGTTGTCGATCGGCGCCGGTTACTCGACGGGCGAGACGGCCAGCAGTTCCGGCGGCGTGTCGGTCGAGGGCTCGATCGGCGAACGCAATTTCCTGGGCCGCGGCCAGTACATCAAGGTGTCGGTCGGTGGCGGCGAGGATTCGCGCGACTACTCCTTCTCCTTCACCGAGCCCTACTTCCTTGGGCGCAGGATCTCGGCCGGCTTCGACATCTACCGCCGCACGCGCGAATATGACTACTATGAAGCGGCGTCGACCGGTGCCACCGTGCGCTTCGGCTTGCCCATCACCGAGGCTCTGACGACGCAGTTGGCCTACAACTACGTCCAGGAAGAGTATGAATACGACGACAGCATCGACGGTGATGAATGTCCCGGCATTCCAGGGTCGATCTCGAGCGGTTTCTGCCCCGTCTCGTCAGCCATCCAAAACGCGATCGAGGAAAGCCCGTGGGTCAAGTCCTCGGTCAGCGGCAGCCTGATCTACAACACGCTCGACGACTTCAAGATGCCGCGCGAGGGCATCTACGCCAACTTCACCACAGAGGTGGCAGGCATTGGCGGCGATGCGCAATGGGTGAAGCTCACCGGCCGCGCGAACTACTATCATCTCCTTTCGGAGCAGTATGATATCGTCGGCCTGCTGTCGGGCGGTGCGGGGCATGTCATCGACACCGGCTCGGGCCTGCGCGTCTTCGACCAGTTCATGAACAACGATCGCATGATTCGCGGCTTCGAGGTCGGTGGCATCGGACCAACCTCCAGCCAGATCGCCACCGACCATCTCGGCGGCGAAACCTATTTCAACGCCACGGCCGAGGCGCAGTTCCCGATCCCGGTCGTGCCGCCGTCGCTCGGCCTGCGCGGCGCGGTGTTCGCCGACGCGGCGACACTCTACGGCAATGAAGTGGAGGGTGTTGATCCCAACACGACCGATATGGAATGGCGCGCATCCGTGGGTGTGAGCCTGTTGTGGGCGTCGCCCTTCGGGCCGCTGCGCATCGACTATGCCGTGCCTGTGAAGAAGGAACCCACGGACGAGGTGGAAAACTTCAACTTTGGCATTTCGACCCGCTTCTGATCGGGTTGGCCCCGATGGCCCGGGTCTGTGACCCGGGTGCATCCTGGAAAGCATGATGTCTGCTTACAGCCGGACGCCGCGTCCATGACCGAGCCGCAATTCTTCGTGCCAGCAAGACGGCTCACGGTCGGTGAGATCGCTGCGCTGACGGGTGCCGAATTGCTGCGCCCCGAGCAGGCGGCGATGGTCGTCGACGGCGTGGCCGCTGCAACCGATGGCGGAGCGGGCAAGCTCGTCTTCGTCGATGGGCCGAAACACGCCGCGCCGCTTGCCGAACTCGACGCCGCCGCGATCCTGTGTCCTGCGGGGCTGGCCGATCGCGTGCCCGAGCGCGTTGCCGTCATCGTGACAGGGACGCCGGCGCAGGCTTTTTCGGAAGTGGCCAGGCTTCTCTATCCCTCGGCGGTCAGGCCGGCTGCGCTGACCGGTGAAACGAGCGTTTCGGCTGCCGCCCATATCGCACCGGATGCGCATATCGAGGACGGGGCCATTGTCGAAGCGGGAGCCGTCGTCGGTCCGCGTGCCTCGGTCGGTGCGGGGGCGGTGATCGCGCCCAATGCGGTGATCGGATCGGACTGTCAGGTCGGCCGCGACAGCTATGTCGGGCCCGGAGCTTCGATCCAGGCAGGATTTCTGGGCAGCCGCGTCATCATTCATGCCGGCGTGCGGATCGGCCAGGACGGGTTCGGATTTCTGCCCGGTCCGAGCGGTTTGGCGAAGGTGCCGCAGATCGGCCGCGTGATCGTCCAGGACGACGTGGAGATCGGGGCCAATACGACGATCGATCGCGGAGCGCTCGGCGATACGGTGATTGGCGAGGGAACGAAGATCGATAATCTGGTCCAGATCGCCCACAATGTACGCATCGGCCGCCATTGCGCCATTGCCGGCCATGTCGGCATTTCGGGCTCGGTGACGCTTGGCGACGGCGTTCTGCTCGGCGGCCGGGTGGGGATTGCGGATCATCTCACAATCGGTGACGGGGCGCAGCTTGCGGCGTCGAGCGGTGTCATGCATGACGTGCCCGCAGGGGCGCGGTGGGCAGGGGCCCCGGCCCGGCCGATGAAGGATTTTTTTCGGGAAGTCGCGGCAATCCGGCGGATGGTCGGTGCCAGGAAGTCGGCAGGAGAGGAATGATGTCGGAGACCGGGACGGCGCAGCTTGGCGCTGTCGATATTCAAGGCATGATGGCGCTGCTGCCGCATCGCTATCCGTTTTTGCTCGTCGACAAGATCATCGAGATCGACGGCGACAGTTCTGCCATCGGCATCAAGAACGTGACTATGAACGAGCCGCATTTCATGGGCCATTTTCCCGGTCAGCCTGTGATGCCCGGCGTGCTCATCATCGAGGCGATGGCGCAGACGGCTGGCGCCATCTGCATCCGCAACACCGGGATGGACAAGCCCAATCTCGTCTACTTCATGACAATCGACGGCGCGAAGTTCCGCCGTCCGGTGGTGCCGGGCGACCAGCTTCAAATTCATGTCAGGAAAGTCAAGCAAAGGGGCAATATCTGGCGCTTTGCCTGTGAGGCGACGGTGGAGGGTGCGAAGGCCGCCGAAGCCGAGATATCGGCCATGATGTCGCCCAAGCCGGATGTCTGATGTGCCTCCAATGACTGGGAATGAAACCACGATCCACCCGTCCGCCGTTGTCGAGCCCGGCGCGCAATTGGGTACGGGTGTGCGGATCGGGCCGTTCTGCCATGTTGGTCCAGACGTCGTCGTGGGTGACAATTGCGAGCTTGTCGGCCATGTCTCGGTGACGGGCAAGACGACGATCGGCAAGGGTGCGGTCATCCATCCGCAGGCCGCTCTCGGCCGACCGGCTCAGGATGCCAAGCACAAGGGCGCAAAGACCGCGCTGGAGATCGGTGAGAACTGCATCATCCGCGAATGCGTGACCATGCATTGCGGATCCGATGCCAGCACCGGCCGCACCGTGATCGGCGACGACGGCTTTTTCCTCGCCTATTCCCACGTGGCGCATGATTGCGTGGTCGGGCGCAACGCCGTGTTTGCCAACGGGGCCACATTGGGCGGGCACTGCCAGATCGGCGATTTCGTCTATATTGGCGGTCTGACCGCCGTGCACCAGAACGTGCGCGTCGGCGACCGCGCCTTTCTCGGCGGATGCTCCGCCGTCGTTGGCGATGTGATTCCGTACGGCATGGCTGCCGGCAACAGGGCCAAGCTGCGCGGCTTCAACGTCGTCGGCATGCGCCGCCAGGGCATGGCGCGAGCCGACATTATGCGCATGCGGGAGGCCTACCGCGTCATTTTCGATCCCCAACGTCCGCTCAAGGAGAACCTGGAAATTGCCGCGCGCGACTTTGCCGACACGCCGCTGGTCGGCGAGATCGTTGGCTTCATGAAGCAGGGCGGCAAGCGCTACTTTATCGTTCCGCCGTTGAAGGGCGATGCCGATGAAGGCGACGAAGCCGTCTAGTGACGAGATCACGCGCATTGCGGCGCCCGGCAGCCGCATAGCGATCATTGCCGGAAGCGGTTTTCTTCCGGTCGAGGTCGCGTCGAGCCTGGTCGCCGCCGGACAACGGCCCGCCGTCGTCGTCGTCGAAGGCGAGGGGGTTGATCCAGACGATTTCCCGGGCTGCGACATGGGCTCGATCAGGATCGAGCAATTTGCCGATCTGGTGAAGGTGCTGCGCGGATTTGGCGCCACCCATGTGGTGCTGGCCGGCGGTATTGCGCGACGTCCGTCGCTCGGCGCCGTGCCCTGGAGCCTGGGGCTCCTGCGTCTCCTGCCACGGGTCGTTGCGGGCCTGCGCAAGGGTGATGACGGCCTTTTGCGCGCACTGGTCGGACTGATCGAGGAAAGAGGCATCAAAGTGGTCGGCGCACACGAAATCGCGCCCGACCTTTTGGCGACCGAAGGTGCTATGGGCAAGGTCCGTCCGACAGCGGCGGACGAACGCAACATCGAAGCCGGCATCAAGGCCGCGCGCGCCATCGGTGCTCTCGATATCGGCCAGGCGGCGGTCGCGATCGGCGGCAGGGTGGTGGCGCTCGAGGGGGTGGAAGGCACCGACGGCTTGCTTGAACGGGTACGCGAACTGCGCTCCAATGGGCGCATCAAGGCGCATCGCCGCGGCGTCCTGGTCAAATGCGCCAAGCCCGGCCAGGAATTGCGGGCCGACCTCCCGGCGATCGGTCCGCAAAGCGCCGACGCGGTGCATGCCGCCGGGCTGGCGGGGATCGCTGTCGAGGCAGGGCGCTCGCTCGTTCTGCAGCACAAGGCGCTGATCGAGCGGGCGGATGCGCTGGGCCTGTTCGTGGTCGGTTTCTCTCAGGAGCGCATGTGATGGCCGGCGGCACTCCATTGCGCGTCGCCATCGTGGCCGGGGAGGAATCGGGCGACCTGCTCGGCGCCGACCTCGTCGATGGCCTCATCGAGGCGACCGGCCGACCGGTGGAACTGATCGGTGTCGGCGGTGCACATCTGGCGGCTCATGGCCTTGACAGCCTGTTCGATCCCGGCGAGATCGCGCTGATGGGCGTGACACAGATCGTCGCGCGGCTGCCGCAGCTCATGCGCCGCATATCGTCCACCGCCGCCGCGATTGCGCGCGCCAGGCCCGATTGCCTGATCACCATCGACAGCCCCGATTTCAGCCTGCGTGTGGCGCGCAAGGTGAAGGCGGCCTGTCCGGACTTGCCGGTGATCCATTATGTCTGTCCCAGCGTCTGGGCCTGGCGGCCGGAACGCGCGCGCAAGATGGCGGCCTATGTCGACCGGGTGCTGTGCATCCTGCCTTTCGAGGCCGAGGCGTTGAAACGGCTCGATGGGCCGCCGGGAACCTATGTCGGCCACAGGTTGGCCGGCCGGGCGGAACTGACCGCGGCATCACAACGCCAGCGCAACAGGCTGCCGCGCACAGCGGGTGATCCTTTGACGCTTCTCCTCCTGCCGGGATCGCGGCGCAGCGAGGTGCGCGCGCTGATCGATCCGTTCCGCCAGAGCGTGGCGGCGCTCGAACGGCGCGGGTATACGGTGCGGCTTGTCCTGCCGACGGTCGAGCATGTGCGTGGACTGGTCGAAGAGGCGACGGCCGATTGGAGCATCCGGCCCGAAATCGTCACGGGCGTGGCGGAGAAATATGCCGCCTTCGGCGCGGCCGATGTCGCCCTGGCGGCCTCGGGTACGGTCTCGCTCGAATTGGCCCTGGCGCGGGTGCCGACGGTGCTGTGCTACAAGGCCGATTTCCTCGGGCGGCTGCTCTACCGGATGATCACCGTCTGGTCGGCCGCATTGCCGAATCTTATCGCCGACCGCCCGGTTGTGCCGGAATTCTTCGACCAGTTCGTGCGGCCGGAGATGATCGCCCGTCATATCGAGCAGCTTGCCCGGGACAGCCACATGCGTGCGGCGCAACTGGAAGGTTTCGATGTCGTGCGTTCGACGATGGAGACCGACCGTCCATCCGGCGTGATTGCCGCTGAAGCCGTCCTGTCGCATCTCGACGCTTGAGCCACGCGCGCCCTGCTGTCGGATAGGCCATATCCGAGACGTCCGGACAAAAAGAAAGCGGCGCCCCGAAAGACGCCGCGAAATGCTTGCCGGATGCCGGTTCAGCGCTTGGCGATCGGCACATAGTCGCGCGTGGTCGCGCCGGTGTAGAGCTGACGCGGACGGCCGATCTTCTGATGCGGGTCTTCGACCATCTCCTTCCACTGGGCGATCCAGCCGACCGTGCGGGCGAGTGCGAACAGGACGGTGAACATCGTGGTCGGGAAACCGAGCGCCTTCAGCGTGATTCCCGAATAGAAGTCGATATTGGGGTAGAGTTTCTTCTCGATGAAATATTCGTCGGTAAGAGCGATCTTCTCGAGTTCCATTGCCACGTCGAGCAGCGGATCGTCCTTGATGCCGAGCTCGCCCAGCACCTCATGCGTCGTCTTCTGCATGATCTTGGCGCGCGGATCGTAGTTCTTGTAGACCCGGTGACCGAAGCCCATGAGACGGAATGGATCATTCTTGTCCTTGGCGCGGTCGATGAATTCGGGGATCCGGTCGACTGAGCCGATTTCGGCCAGCATGTTGAGGGCTGCTTCGTTGGCGCCGCCATGGGCAGGGCCCCACAGGCAGGCGATGCCGGCGGCGATGCATGCAAAGGGGTTGGCGCCCGACGAGCCGGCAAGCCGCACGGTCGAAGTGGATGCGTTCTGCTCGTGATCGGCGTGCAGGATGAAGATGCGTTCCATGGCGCGCGCCAGCACCGGATTGACGTTGTATTCCTCGCACGGAACCGAAAAACACATGTTCAGGAAGTCGGCCGCATAGCCCAGATCGTTGCGCGGATAAACGAAGGGCTGTCCGATATGGTACTTGTAGGCCATGGCCGCGATCGTCGGCATCTTGGCGATCATGCGGATCGAGGCGACCATGCGCTGGTGCGGATCGGAAATGTCGGTTGAATCGTGATAGAAGGCCGACAGTGCACCGACGACGCCGCACATCACCGCCATGGGATGGGCGTCGCGGCGGAAGCCGGTGAAGAAGCGCGACATCTGCTCGTGCAGCATCGTGTGATGCGTCACGCGATGGTCGAAATCGTCCTTCTGCGTCTTGGTCGGAAGGTCACCGTACAGCAGCAGATAGCAAACCTCGAGGAAATCGCCATGCTCGGCGAGCTGCTCGATCGGATAGCCGCGATGCAGAAGAACACCCTTGTCGCCGTCGATATAGGTGATCTTGGATTCGCAGCTCGCCGTGGAGGTGAAGCCCGGATCATAGGTGAAGGCGCCGGTCTTGCCATAAAGCGACGCGATATCGATCACCTGCGGGCCCACCGAGCCTTCGCGCACGCTCAATTCCAGCTCCTGCCCGCCATACACCAGCTTTGCAGTTGAATCGGTCATCGGTATCTCCTTCTTCGATCTCTCCGGACGGGCAGGGGGGCAAGTCCGGAGGCGGCGCCTGCGGACAAGAGAAATGTGCGCCTTAGCTAGCCGATTTCGTACCCCGTGCCAAGTTGGTCCAATGGTTATGTTGCATCGCAAAACCCTGATCCCGCCATCGACGTCTATGTGCCTGAACCCGGCAGACCGCCCACTGGACTGCTGAAACGATTGAATGGCAGCGAGGAGGCAACGCCACTGGCCGAGGCCTGCCGTTTATCGTGCCTGGTCGCGGATCCGGCCCAATGATTCGTCGCGTCCGAGAACGCCCAGCACGTCGAAGACGCCGGGCGAGGTCGCGCGCCCGGTCAATGCCGCGCGCAAGGGTTGCGCAACCGCGCCGAGCTTGAGGTCCGTTTCGCCGACATAGGCACGAACGGCCGCTTCGGTGCTCTCTGCGGTCCACGGTTCACTGATCGCTTCGAGGGCGCCCAACGCCCCGCCGAGAACGGTACGTGCGTCGTCGCTGAGAATCTTCTGCGCCTTTTCATCGAGCGCAAGCGGACGTTCGGCAAACAGATAACCCGCACTGCCAATCAGTTCGACGAGAGTCTTCGCGCGTTCCTTCAAGCCAGGCATGGCCGCGAGAAGCATCGCCTTCTTGTCCTCGTCCAGGCGTTCGGCCAGTTCCGCTCCGCCTTCCAGGTAGGGAAGCGACGCGAGAAGGATGTCGACCAGGTCCTTGTCGGCCGTCTGGCGCATGTGAACGCCGTTGACCGCCTCCAGCTTCTGGAAGTCGAAGCGGGCCGCACCCTTGTTGATGTCTTCGATCTCGAACCAGCCGATCATGTCGGCGGTCGACATGATCTCGTCGTCGCCATGGCTCCAGCCGAGCCTGGCCAGATAGTTGCGCAGCGCTTCGGGCAGGTAGCCCATGGCGCGGTAGGCCTCCACGCCCAGCGCGCCGTGCCGCTTGGACAGCTTGGCGCCGTCCGGGCCGTGAATGAGCGGGATATGGGCCATGACCGGCACCTCCCAGCCCATCGCCTGATAGATGATTGTCTGGCGCGCGGCATTGGTCAGATGATCGTCGCCGCGGATGATGTGGGTGACGCCCATGTCGTGGTCGTCGACGACGACGGCATGCATGTAGGTCGGGCCGCCGTCGGAACGCAGGATGATGAAATCGTCGAGATCCTTGTTGGGAAAGCGCACCTCGCCCTGGACCTTGTCATGCACCACCGTCTCGCCCTCGCGCGGCGCCTTGACGCGCACGACCGGCTTGATGCCGGCAGGGGCTTCCGAGGGGGCACGGTCGCGCCAGCGTCCGTCATAGCGCGGGGGACGGCCTTCGGCGCGCGCCTTTTCGCGCATCTCCTCCAGTTCCGCCTGCGAAGCGTAGCAATAGTAGGCCTGGCCCTTGGCCACGAGCTCCTCCGCCACGGCACGGTGGCGCTCGGCGCGCGCAAATTGCGACACGGGCTCGCCGTCCCAGTCGAGGCCCAGCCAGGACAGGCCGTCGAGGATGGCTGCCGTCGCGGCCTCGGTGGAGCGCTCGCGGTCCGTGTCCTCGATCCTGAGCAGCATCTTGCCGCCCGTATGGCGGGCATAGAGCCAGTTGAACAGCGCCGTGCGCGCGCCGCCGATATGCAGATAGCCGGTCGGTGAGGGCGCAAAACGGGTTACGACGGGTTTGCTCATGGTCAATCCAGGAATTTTGGCGGCGCCCGGACGTGGGCCGGCGTTCGCCGAGGTGCATTTGTGTTGCGCTCATGTATCATAGGATCGTTGCGGCGCAAGCATTTCGGGGACGACGATCGGGGCGGGGACACATTGCCCATGGACAATGCCGGGCGCGAAAACCCCGATGAGCGGGGGATGATGCGCTTCAGCGAGCGCAACGGCGGCGAGGCCGACGTTGACTTCGAGACAACGCCGGGCGCGCGATCTCCGTCGGGGTTGCAGGCCTCGATTGCGGTGTCGGCGTCACCGTCGTGGCTGGCGCGTATTCGACCGGTTCTCGCGGCCGCCATGCGCGAGGAGGGCGAGCGCGGTACCCTCTTTCTCTTTATTCCCGTCCTGTTGGCGCTGGGGGCGGGCATCTACCTGGCGCTGCCGATCGAGCCGGCATGGATTGTCCTGTTGCCGGTCGCCTTCGCATCGGCCCTGGTCCTTCTCGCCGGCCGTCGCCGGACCGTCCCGCGGCTATTGAGCGCCGGCTGTCTCGTCGTCTTTCTCGGCGCAACGGCCGCCAAGCTCGAGGCCTGGCGGGCCGACACGCCCATGCTCGGGGCAACGGTCTCGAGCGTCGTCACGGGTCGGATCATCGCAACCGAACGACGTCCAGACGGGCGCATCCGGCTCACACTCGACATTCTGGCCACCGAGCGACCCCATCTGCGCTACGCGCCGGACCGCATCAGGGTGACGACGCGCACCGTGCCCGAGGCGGCAGCGCCGGGCGCGGTGGTCAGTGCCGTGGTTCGGCTGTTTCCGCCTTCGGGACCGGCACGGCCCGACGGTTATGACTTCTCATTTGAAAGCTACATGGACGGGCGCGGGGCGACCGGCTTCGTCATGGGGGATGTGCGTCTTGTCGACATGGAGGATGCAACGACAGGACGCATGGAACGCCTGGCGGCGCGGATCGCGACCATGCGACAGACGTTGGCCGACCGCGTCAGCGGGCGGATCGGAGGGGCGGAAGGCGAGATCGCCGCGGCACTGGTCGCCGGTACGCGCGGCGGCATTCCCGAAGAGGTCAATGAAGCGCTGCGCAAGACGGGGCTTGCCCATGTCTTGTCGATCTCCGGTCTTCATATGGCGCTCGTCGCCGGCACGGTGATCTTCGGCCTGCGTGCCGCGTTCGCATTTGCGCCGGGATTCGCCTCGCGCCATCCCGTGCGCAAATATGCCGCGATCGCCGGTCTCGCGGCCGCTGCGTGTTATCTTCTCATTTCGGGCGCGGCGGTGGCGGCGCAGCGCAGCTTCATCATGATCGCGGTCATGCTGGTCGCGCTCCTCTTCGACCGTGCCGCGCTGACCATGCGCAATCTGGCAATCGCCGCCATCATCGTCATCGCCATTGCGCCCCATGAGGTGGTCGGGCCGAGCTTCCAGATGTCGTTTGCCGCGACCGCGGCTCTGATCGCCTTTTATGGCTGGTGGTCGGAGCGTTCGGCGCGGCGCTGGGCTCAAGGCGCCCCCACCGAACGATCGCTGCCCTCGCGGCTGGCGCGCGGCATCGTCTTCTATGGCGCCGGCATTGCGGCGACGTCGCTCGTCGCCGGTGCCGCCACCGCACTTTATGGCGTGTGGCATTTTCACCGTCTGGCCCCGCTCGGCCTGTTGGCCAATCTCGCCGCGATGCCGATCGTGTCGGCCGTCGTCATGCCGTCAGCCGTGGTGGCGGGCCTCCTGATTCCGTTCGGGCTGGAGGGGCCGGCGCTCGATGTCATGGGACGGGGGATCGCGATCGTCATCGGCATCGCCCAATGGCTGGCGGCGCGCTCGCCGCTCGATGCCGTCGGCGCCATTTCCGGAGCGTCGGTTCTCACGCTCACCGCGGCGCTGGTGCTGCTCACCTTGCCCGCGACACGGCTGCGCCTGTCGGCGCTGCCGGTCGCCGCGGCCGGCATGGTGCTGCTTTTGACCGGCGAGCGGCCCGCCGTCCTGATTTCGGAGGATGCCCGCCTGGTGGCTGTCCGGCTCGAAGACGGACGGCTCGCCGTCAACCGGACACGGCCGAACGGGTTCGTCACCGGCATCTGGATGGACGCCGCGATGGCAACCAGCCTGAAGAAGCCGGAACATGCCGACATGGTCGCCCCGGCCGGCCTCGGCGGACCGCAAGGCTTTGTCTGCGACGACACGCTCTGCCTGTTGCGCCACGAGAGCGGCGCGGTGGTCGCCTGGGCCGAAGACGGCGCGGCAGGGCGGCGTGCCTGCGCCATGGCGAGCGTGCTCGTCATCGACGATGCGACGGTTGCGAATCCGTGCGGAGGCGGGGTCCTCATCCTGACCAAGCGCGACCTGGCGCGCCGCGGCAGCGCCGAAATCCGGTTGGGAGAAGGGGACAAACCGCGGGTCCGCTTCTCCATTGCCGAGCCCTATCGCCCCTGGCATGGGCATCGGCAATATTCACGCGAGGCGCGGGGGTTGGCGCCCTGGCGGCGTGATAAGCAATGATTGTCGTGACACGGGCCAAGCGGATTGCATCGCCTCGGAGCCTTTTGCGGCGCCCGGCATTTTGAAATCCACGCGCCGCGAAAATCGATTCCTGTTCTCGGACCGATGCAGTAGGAGTTGCCGAATGATTGAGTTTCGTCCTTCCACCGCCCAAGATGTCGTCCGCGTCATGGAAATTTGGCGCAAGGCCGTCGATGCAACCCACCATTTTCTCGCCCCGGGAGATCGCGTGGCGATCGAAAAGGAGCTTTCCGTTTTCATTCCGAAGATCGAAATGATGCTGGCAGTCGATCCGTCAGATCGGCCTGTCGGATTCATGTACTTGCATGGCGGGCATTTGGAGGCCTTGTTTGTCGACCCCAATCAGCACGGACAGGGCGTCGGCAAAGCCCTTGTCCATTCCGCGCTTTCCTTGCATCCGAGATTGACGACTGACGTGAACGAACAGAACACGCAGGCTCTCGGATTCTATGAACGCATCGGTTTTGAGCGCACCGGACGATCTGCTGTTGACGACCAGGGGCGACCGTATCCGCTCATCCACCTGCGATTCCGAAACGTGAGCTAGCTAAACCGCAGGCAGACGGCCGCTACCGTCTTGCAAGAGAGTCCGCCGGACGCCGCGGAACAGCCGTCAATACCGCCGGATCAACCCGACGAGCCGGCCCTGCACCTTTACCCGGTCAGGCCCGAATATGCGCGTCTCGTAGGCCGGATTAGCCGCTTCCAGCGCAATAGAGGCGCCCTTGCGGCGGAAGCGCTTCAACGTCGCTTCCTCCTCGTCGACCAGCGCCACGACGATGTCGCCTGGATTGGCCGTCTGGGCGTCTCGTATGATGACCGTGTCGCCATCGAAGATGCCGGCCTCGATCATCGAATCGCCTTTGACCTCGAGCGCATAGTGCTCACCACCCGAGATCATGTCGGGCGGCACCGAGACGGAGTGCGTCTGATGCTGGATGGCGTCGATCGGCACACCGGCGGCGATGCGGCCCATCACTGGAATGGACAGGGCAGCAGCCGCTTCGTCATTGCTGGCGGTCCGGCCAGGCGGCGAAGCCGGTTTGCGTCCGAGACTGCCTTCAATGACGCTGGGCTCGAACTTGCGTGGCCCGCCCAGTCCAGGCCCGCCCAGTCCAGGCCTGCCCAGTCTAGGCGCGCCCAGTCCAGGCGCGATCGAGTCGGGAAGACGCAGAACCTCCAGCGCCCGTGCCCGGTTGGGCAATCGTCGAATGAAGCCGCGTTCCTCCAACGCCGTGATCAAACGGTGGATGCCGGATTTCGATGCGAGGTCCAGTGCCTCCTTCATCTCGTCGAACGAAGGTGGAATGCCGGTTTCCTTCATCCGTTCGTGGATGAAGAGAAGCAGATCATGTTGCTTGCGTGTCAGCATCGCCATCCCTCAAGAATCATCAGCAAACAAAACCAGAACAAACACTATATGTTCCATTCTTGTTCCGCAACCGATAAATTCCGGTAAAGCGCTATGGGGCCGAAAATTATTTGGCACTGGGCAGGAGTGCGATCCATAATTGTTCCCCGTTCCCCCGTCGGTTGAACGTCACTGTTTTTATTGATGTTTCCGATCTGTGGCAGGGTTCCCAATTTGCCGTGGCTTGTTCCTAATTCGTGCCCAACGACAATTAATTATAGGTCGTTGAAATTACGCCGGATAATAGGGAACCGGGAACCAAAGCGCTCCAAACCGTGCCGGAATAGGGAACAGAATTAGGAATAGGTCTAAGGGTTATCCGACTCAGCCAAGAACACGTCTAACGCATGCGCGACTGAGGGGAGACCGCCCCTTTCGATGAGTGTGCGGATCATCTCCGCCATCGTAAAGCTATCCTGGGAGACAAAGCCAATCTTGCGGATGGCATCAGTGATTTCGCCCTCACAGTGCAGAAATGCTTGCGACCATTTCAGGTATCGATCCCGATTCTCGACTGGATCGCAGCGCCCCTTGTTTGCATCGTAGAGGCTCAAGAACACTGCCAAAATAGCCTGTCGCTCTCGACTGGTATGGGCATATCGGAATTCGTTGCTAAACGATGCCTCCGGTCCGAGTTCGTCGGCCAGCCGTAGTTCTACGGATAGCGGGACGTTTCCCCTTCTGCGCCATGTCGAAATTGTCTGCTTTGCGACCCCAATTCTCTCGGCGAGCTGCACGTCACTGTTGACGCCTGTCAGCTGTTTCAGCGTGTCTAGATATTCGTTGACGTGCATATCGGCGGTTTGGCCAGTTGACGTTGTCTTCAAAGTGCGTACTCGTATGCAGAATGAATACTATTGACCTCAGCCTATCACAATTCGACGCCGGACCAAGCCTGCTAATTGCGGTGCGCGCTGGCTTCGTGGCCTCCGGCAGTTCGCTCAACCGTTGGTGCATGGAGCACGAAGTCTGCCGGATGTCGGCTGTCTTCGCGCTGACAGGCAAACGTAATGGACCGAAGGCTATTGCCCTTCGGGCGCAGCTGATCCGCGAAAGCGGAATTGCCACATGAAGGCATGGTTGACTACAACCGAGTTTGCTTCTCTGGCGGGCATGTCAAAGCGCAGGGCGCGGAAGATATGCCAGCAGATCGGGGACGGGCATCGGTTCCATTGGGACGGCGCAGCTCTAGAAGTCGGTGTAATTCACGGCCGGCCGGGACGAAGTGGCAAGAATTACATCGTCAAGGCATGCAGCCTTCCCGACTATCTCCAGGAGCGTTTGAAGGCCTCTCAAGCGGCGCTTGAAGGCCGCTCATTGACCATTTCCGGCAGCCCCGCAGCGCGTGAGCGGACATGGTGGCTGCATATTCTTGGTCCTGCGCTGGAGCATCCGAAGGGATCGGCTGAGCGTAAGGCTGCGCTCGACGCCATCGCGGCCGTCAGGCATCTGGACTGGCATGGCCGGCGCATCCCGATCAGCCTGCGTACCTTACAGCGCCGGCTTGCACGCATGGAAGGCGAGGGGAGTATCGGCCCACTTGCCCGAGCCGGCCGGGCCGACAAAGGCAAGAAGCGCGTTGTCGTCTCCCGCGCCTGGGACAAGGCAGTCCCCTTCGACGACGCCACCAAAGCCAAACTGGCGGAGAATCTTCGCCAGCACATACGCGGCCTGATCAAGGCCGGCATGAAGGGCAAGAACCTGTGCTTCTTCGCGAGCAAGTATCTCCGCGAAATGACGGAAGCCCACGGTTTCCGACCGAACGATGAAGCCGTGTTGACGCGCGCCTGCAAGGTTCCGACGCATCTTTGCGATGCGGAGGCTATCTACAAGAAGGTTCACCGCCACCGCACCGACCGCAAGGCGAGCGTCGACGCTGGTCCACACATCACGCGCACGACTAAGGGTTTGCGGCCGATGGAATGGGTGGTTGCGGACGTTCACCATTGCAATGTGCTGGTCGAGAAGGAAAGCGGCCGTCTCGGTACCGCAAAGGCGATTTCTTTCCTGGACGTGGCGACCCGCCGCGTGTGGACCGATCTCGTGTTCTTCGATGGCAGGGGCGGCGTCCGCAATATCGACGTCATCGAGACGTTCAAAGGCATGGCGGCCGATCCAGCATTCGGCCTCCCGGAGTTGATCTATTTCGACAACGGCAAGGAGTACAACTTTGCTGATTTCCTTGACGACGCGCTTCAACTCGCCATACCGCTTGCCGGCGGCGACGGCCGCCAGTCCCGTATCGTCCGCGCACAGCCATACAACGCCAAGGCCAAGCCGATCGAGGCATGGTTCGGCCATTTCGAGCAGCAATACTTGTCTCTGTGCCAGGGCTATCGCGGCGACGATATCGTCAACCCGAAGCGGCCGGCTCTCGGCAAGCTTCCCGCGCCCTATCTTGGTGGTTTCGATGCCTTCCGTACCCGGTTCTTTGGGCTTCTGAAGGGATATGAGCACATTCCGCAGAGGGGTGATCTCGCCGGCCGAAGCCCTGCGGAAGCATTTGCCGAGCATGTGAACACCGGTTGGTCGGCGGCGGTCGCCGAGCCTGCACACCTCAATTCGGTGTTCGCCCGGCCTGTCACGCGCAGGCTGGTCGGCGGCCGTTTCGAACTGGATGGGCGCAAGGGCGGCTGGAACTGCCCTGCGTTGGACCGCTACCTCGGCGATACGATCGTCGTCCGCGTGCCGATCTACCACGCCTACAACGAGGTGAACGTTTATACGCCGGAAGGTGCCTTCATCGGGATTGCGAGCCCGGAGGAAGTTTATTCCTTTGGCGATCCACGCGGCGCTCGGCATTCAGCCCGCCGCAAAAAGGAGCACGCCGCCGCCCTTCGCCGGCTTGAGAAATCGGCCCCTACCATCGACGCAGCCGCGCTGATCGTGGCCCACGGCGAAGAACAGATGCCGATGCTTCCTAATGCGCCCCGCGCGGTCGTTTCCGTGACGACGGGCGAACGCACCGCCAACGTCATCGTGCCGGAAGGCAAGCCACAGTCACCGGAACAGGCACTGCGTGAGGAACGCCGGGAAATCCAGAAGCTTCGGGAACAGGTTGCAGCCAACCTCAAGAGGGCGGCATCATGAACACCAATTTCGTTGAAATCTCCGCCGTCAGGATCATCCACACTGCGATCGACCGCGCGATGGCATGGCAATATCCTTCGCGCGTGATCAGTTGTCCCGGCATGGGAAAGACTACGGCGTTAAGGCATTTCGAGCGCGAGTTGGGTGCTGTCTATTGCCTGGTCAAAGCCCAGCACAAGGACACGGCCGGCATGTATCTCATGCTGCTAGAAGCCTACGGGCTACGCCGCCATGGGAAGACCGCCCGCGACGACGCCAATCAGGTTTATCGCGAACTCGCCCGCACGGAATTCGTCCAGGACACATTTCAGCTTGTCCAGCATGAGCGGCCGCTTCTGGTGGACGAGTACCAGACCCTTGAAGCGACCGCATTGCGCGAACTGCTCAACATCGTTGAGGAATGCCGCATTCCACTTGTCCTGTGTGGTAACGGAGAACGGCTCGCAAAAGAGCGAAAGGCTGATCGTGCGGCGCTGGAGCAAGTGTGGAACCGCGTTCGACCCACTTATCGCGTCGATCCTCCCGACGCCGATGACTGCCGCTCCATTGCCATTGAATTCGACGTCGAATTTGACCGCGCCACCTATGCGGCCCTCGCAGCCTACGGCAGTCGGTCCAGCTTGCGCGATCTCGTTTGCCTGCTGGGCGAGGCGAGGGCCGTCGCCGGCGCGGGTGTCCTCAAGCTTCACCATATCGAGACAGCCGTGCTGACTATTCATGACAGCCGAGACGCACTCAAGCGCCTTGCCCCGGCTCATGCCTGAATTTGCTTACCGAGACCCCAATCTGCGCATTTGTATCGTGTTGCGCTGGCTCAACCCTTGAGACTAGGAGACCGAAACATGCCAGACACCAACGCCGTAGAATTCAACGTTGTCGAGACGTTCGACGCCTTGGGGAACACAGCCGACATGCTTCGGGCGTTGGGCGTCATGATGACGTATACGGTGCGTTCTGGCGACGATGTGAGCGAAATCAGCGACGGCATGATGCGGCTGATCGACCAGCAATGCGATGACCTGAAGAACATCGACCGGGCATTGCGCCGGCAATACCGCGACATAAAGGAGAACAAGCTCGCAATCAGGGATTTGCGACTGGTTGCAGAATGGAGCGGGACGTCTCCGAAACTCGCGGCAAAGGTCATCAACATCGCGACGGGCATCGATCTTGATCCCGCCTCAGCAATGGCAGAAATGCTCAAGTCTGCCCGGCGGGAAGAAGCGGAGGGGCGCGAGTTCAACGAGACGTTCGGCTTCGATATCGCGCACCCAAGCGCAACCGCCAACGGATAGGGCCATGACGAGACAATCTCGCCGGAGCGGGCACCTGCCCGCCAAGAGGATTGCCGTTATCCATGTCGCAAGAAAGCAACTGGGGCTGGACGATGAGTCCTATCGAGACATTTTGCATCAGTACGGCGGCGCTCGCAGCGCTGCCGAGCTCGATATTCTAGGCTTTGAGAATGTGATGAGCCGGTTCGAGCGGCTTGGATTTCGTTCAACCTGGACCAAGCGGACATTCGGCAATCGAGCGGGCATGGCCAGCCCGGCACAGATTGAATACATGCGCCACCTCTGGTGTCGTTATGACCCCGACGATGTAAACGATGCGCATCTGAATGCTTGGTTGTTCAAATACCATCACGTTTCGGCGCTGCGCTTCATCAGTGCCGAGAAGGCGGAAAAGGTCATTCCCGCGTTAAAGGCAATGGCGGGCCGCAAACAGGATCAAATTTGAGGGGGTTTCAAAGCCCGCTGACGCGCGTTTCGCCCGCTCCGCGTATGGCTGACTATACGTCGCCATCGCGCGCCCTGTGGCGCTTCTGGACGTTGATCTAGGACGCTGCCTGAACTAGATATTAGCGGCGGGTGAATCATAGCCTCCGGGCTCCGCTCGGCCACCTTGTGCTGGCGAGGGATGTAGCGGCCCTCCACCCGTAGCTTCAAATCTCTCGTGAAACGTGCAATACCGCGCTTGGGTGCGAGCCATTTCCGTTTCCCCGGGACGGTTTCACCGGCCGGATCCGCGAGGGAGTGACGACCCTCCGCACCCGCTTATCTCCTCCATCCCGTTACCCTGACCACGTCAGGATCATGACATCGTCACTACATGCCTAATCTCGCCCGAGACCAAAACGGCTCTCCGGTGATGATGAATAGCAGCTCCGACTTCAGCAGGGACATACTTGGCGAGATCGAAGAAGTGGCGGGCCTCAACGCCGCGCTGAAACTGGCGCGCCTGCACGGCGGGACTTCGGTCAGCATTCCGCACAAATGCCCCGACGATCATTGGCTGGTGGATGCGGTCGGCCGCGAAGCTGCCGACGCCATCTGCGACCATTTTGCCGTCGGCAACACCGGCGCTCGCATCATCATGCCGATGGGCGTGGAATTCTCCAGGCACGCCAAGCGCATGGAGATCATCAAGCTGATCCAGCAGGGCCATTCCGCAGACCAAATCGCGAAGGCCGCAGGAGTCCACGTCAGGACGGTTTATCGCCACAGGGCCAACTTCAAACGACGGCTGAAGAGGCTCGGGATCAAGGCGGCCTGATATGGAAACTTCTCTTCTCATTCGGCATGTCGATCGCGCGCCGGCACATGCCAGTGCCCAAACTGGTCATTGCCGCGAAGGGGGCGACCAGTGAGCACCTCCGAGAAGCCGAACCTGTCTATTCCGATGTGGGGCCATCTTCTCCCTGCGGGGCCGCAGATCGAGGCACGCGATGGACGAAAATGGACCTTTGACGCTGCTGAGATTGTTGCGGCCTTCCGAGCAAACGGAGCGTCATTGCCGGTTGATTACGAGCATGGCCAGGACCTGGCCGCGCCAAAGGGGCTGCTCGCGCCCGCTGCCGGCTGGATCGAGGACGTGGACGTCAGGGACGGAGCGATCTGGGCGCAGATTGAATGGACCGAGCGCGCCGCAAAGCTGATCACAGACCGAGCATATCGCTTCCTGTCGGCCAGCATGCGAACGACCTCTGACAATCGCGTCCTTTCGCTGCGCGGTGCCGCGCTGGTCAACCGTCCAGCGCTCAGGGTGGAGCCGCTTCAGACAGAGCCGGACGAGGCCGAGACGGCCCGCGAAGCCTCACAGTTGATCTGTCTCGCACGTGAGCATCTGGCGGATCAAACCGCCCTGGGCCGCAAGCTCACTTTGACGGACGCAATCCTTAGCGTGCGCGATGGCGCGCATGGCCTTCCCCACCTTCCACAAGACCGAAAGGAAACCCAGTGACCGATGCCAATCGTCCTTTTCCAACCGATGCGACCCTGACGGCGATCGCCATCGGCTACAAGAACCGCAGCCACGAGATGATCCATAAACAGGTGCTCCCCGAAGTACCGGTGCTGTCGGAGCGCTTCAGCTGGTTGAGCTACCCCATTGCCGAGGCCTTCACCGTGCCTGAAATGGAAGTCGGCCGGCGCGGCCGGGTGAACGAAGTGGAGTTCACCGCAGTGGAGCACGAAGGCAAGGTCCGGGACTACGGCCTCGATGACGTGATCCCGATCACGGATATCGATGAAGCGGCGCGCGCTCGCAAAGAAAAGCGCGCCTCCTACGATCCCGAAGCGGCGGCTGTCGAAGGACTGACCAACCTGGTCGAGCTCGGACGGGAAATCCGCGCCGCTCGATTGGTCCAAGATGCCGACAATTACGATGCAGGAAGACGGCTCGTCATCGCAACGGCAACCGACAAGTTCTCGGATTTCGCGAACTCCGATCCATTCGAAGTCCTCAATGCCGGCATTCGCAAGCCGCTCGTCCACCGAGCAAACACCGTCTCCATGGGCGAGGAAGTATGGGAGACGCTGAAGCGCCATCCGAAGCTGATCAAGGCCGTGAAAGGCGGACAGACCGAAGATGGTGCGATCAGCCGCGCCCAGTTTGCCGAACTCATGGAGATTGACCCGGAACGTCTGCTGATCGGCGTTTCTATGGTCAACACGGCGCCGAAGGGCAAGCCGGTCAGCCTGACCAAGGTTTGGGGCAACTCAATCCAGATGCACTACGTCGATGAGGTCAAGCGGTCGCCCGAAGACAACGTGCTGACGTGGGGCTTTACGGCGAAGCTCGGTCAGCGTCTTGCCGGCAAGATCGATGCGCCCGAGGTCGGCCTGAAGGGTGGCAGACGCGTGCGCGTCGGTGAGAGCGTCACCGAGGTCGTTTGCGCCAGCTCGCTCGGCTACATCATCGAAAATCCGATCTAGCGATTTGACGCTGCCAGTCCGAAATCTATCTGGGGCGGAGCTTTCGCGTTGATCTCACTGAGGCGGGCGGGCACGAACGATACAGAGCCGACGTTCAATGTGTTTTCTCCATAGCGGCACTTCGATGAGGGCTTCTCAACTCTTGCCCATGCTGATGATTGCTTAATAATGTAGGCAAACGATGCGTTGGGCCGCGAGTCAAGGAACATTGGAGGACGGGGGAAATGTCTTTACCAGAGGCGTCACAAATTGAAGCAGGCACGGCAATCCTCTTTCTTGGAGCTGGCTTCTCTGCAGAAGCAACGAACATAAACGATGATAAGATAAAGGACGTCCAAGGTCTTGTTAAATTTCTACTGGAGGAAATCGGAGAAACGTCCATTGAATGTTACGATCTTGAGACGGCTGCCGAAGAATATCAACAATTCCATGGCAAGAGCGGAGTTGAGAAGTTAACTGCTGCCCTGCACGCGAATTTCCGCTCAAAAACACCAACAGAAGATCAAAGGGTTATTGTCTGTCAGCCATGGTATAGAATATACACCTCGAATTACGACGATGTAGTCGAGAATATCTGCTTTGAGGAAAAGAAACCGATCACAACTAGAGAGGTTACGGATCCCGTCTTCCCGCCAATGCCTGACACGACCCAGCTCATTCACATCTATGGAAACATCACCCGAGCAGCGGCCGATGAGTTTAGGAAGCACTTTCTGCTAACGGAAAGTCAGAGGGACAATTCCCCGTTTATCAAGTCGCCATGGATGCGACGGTTTCACGACGATGTCCTAACTGCAAGTAGCGTCGTCTTCGTTGGTTTCTCGTTGAATGATATTGATATTCGACGACTCCTTGGCTCACTGCCAAGAGAAGTTCTCAGCAAGGTACATTTCGTTACCAGCCCGTCCACAAGAAAGCCTGTCATCACTCGCATGAGCAAGTACGGTTCTGCGCATCCTATCGGTATGGCAGCATTCGCAACGTGCTTGGGATCGAAGAGAACCGGGGCTCCGGCTCGGGAGTACACTGCATTGCCGATGTCCCTTCAGGAACTGGAGTTTTCTCCGGCGCTTAAGGCATCTGTGGCATCCCGGGACATCGAGAATCTCATGATCTCGGGCGATATCGACCTTGACAAATTGTCCAATGCCGACATTTCAGGCGAGCCTGGCGGATACACGATCACTCGTAGTCTAAACTCATATACTAGGGCGATTCAAAACTCCTCTGGAGAGCGACCGATTCTTGTCCACGGTGATATAGGCAACGGTAAGACTGTCTTCGCATACCAGCTCGCATATCATTTTTCCCAGAAGAATCATCGGATATTCAAGGTTCGGCGTGAGCCAGAGAACACAGGAGATGTTCTGAGTTATCTTCAGGCGCTGGATAGTCCCGCATTGGTGGTATTTGACGACGTAATGCGCTTTCCGAAGCTTCCCTCCGCAATTGTCGCCATGCAGCGCAAAGATATCACTGTACTCGCCACTGTACGGTCAATAGTCGTAGATACTGCGCACGACAGGGTTCGCGCACGTCTGGGAAACGCTACGCCGATCGAGATCGATCTGAACATGCCCCTAAAGGACGAAAACCACAGGATAGTGCGCTATTTGAATGAGAATGGCCTCTGGGGTACCCAGTCCGACTTGACAGAGTCTGAGAAACTAAACCTCGTAGAGAAAAAGTGCGGCGGTCAGCTTCGCGATGTAGTCCTAACTCTTTATCAGACCGGTTCGCTTCACAAGCGAGTGGAAGAACTCCTTCTAAATCTTCAGGGTATAGACAATTCATCGCGAGAAGTAATTGCCTTCAGCGCTCTTCTAAGTTATGCTGATTTCGAACACTTATGTAGATTCTTAGATATTGCAGATCTCGTAAATTACTCTGGTATACTTGAAGAGCTTAGAGAAACATTGGTAGAGAATGAACTTGGAACGTTGGTCCGACTTGAGACAGGGGACCTAGTCGTCCGCTCTCCAGCTCTGGCCCAGTTCATCCTTGTTCGCGTTTTTGGGCTCGAAGCTGTACTACACGTTGTCAAACGGGCACTGGGTACTCTCGATCGATACTATACCGACGAAGCGGATTTCGTGAGGCTCGGAAAGGCCTTGCTGAAATTTTCCCTATATGGCCCCCTAAGGCCTGTTGAGATTCAGGATTCCACCCGCGGCTTGAACATGATTCAAGCTTCGGATGGAACGATTCGTACTGACGGACGCCCA
>NZ_WOAC01000033.1 GCF_009749525.1 Mesorhizobium xinjiangense
AAACGACGGAGCGACTGGCGGCGTAAAACGAACCCGATCCACCTTAGCCAAGCCGCCAAACTGTCTCATCAGACGGGTCCACCTCTGTACCATATTCGGGACAGGTGATCTTCACAGAAGGCGGCACCCTGTCTGTGCAGGCGAAGAACGCTAATCCTGATGCTGAAGACACGACGTACACCATGAACGGCTACGAAGCCTATTACGGCCCCGTCGTTGTCGACGATGAAGCGGGCACGTTCACCATCACCGTTGCCTCTTCGCTCGTACGCGCGCTCGAAGGCCAGTCCCTCGTCCGCAACTTCGATGTAACCGACGACCAGCTCGTCATCACTCCGGTCGACGCCTCCGAAGGTTGGCGCGTCACCTACCACCGCCAGTAACTCGCCAGCAGGGCGCCGGCGGCACCCGGATGAGGCGCCATGCAAGACGTAATAACTGACTCAAAGGAACGCACATGACACAGCCAAGCTCCCTCGCTCCAATGTCTTCGCCGAGATCCGCAGCGCGATTTTCCCTGACGGCGGTACTTCTCACACTTGGCTCCGTTGCTGCCACCACGACGGCCTTTGCCCAGACGACCGCAGCAGCTCCGGTGACTCAAGGTGAAACCGCGATCACGATCACGGTAGGCGATACGGTCATGACCGGACGGCTCAATTCGACCGTGATGGCCCGGCACCTGGCAGACCGCTTGCCGATGACGGTTGATTTTACAGATCACGGCATCGGCACGGACGATTTTCCGACGAAAGTTCATGAGATCGAGCCACCCCTGCCTGCCGAGGGCACCGAGCTTGGCGGCCAGCCGGGAACCGGCGAGATCGCGCATTATGTGCCGAACGGCAATTTGGGTTTCTATTACGGGCAGCTCGCCTCCTACTGGCCCGGAGTTGTCTCGCTGGGCACTTTCGACGGCGATCCGGAAGTGTTCGCGCGTCAGACCGGCCTGTTCCCGGTCACCATTGAAGTCGCAGAAGAATAGGACCGGGCAGAGGCGCGGAGAACTCCCGGTGCACCTCGACATGCTGCGTGTCCCAATACCACCAAATGAAATCAATCGCTTGAAGGAGAAAATGACATGACCGAAGAAACAACTCACACACTCAACGATCTGCCTAACGCCGGCCGCCGGACCCTGCTGATGATCACCGGGGCAGGTCTCGCCGCCGCCGGGCTTGTCTCGATGGGTGCCGCGCCCGCTCGGGCGCAGGCCAGCGGCGAATGGGACAAGACGTTCCCCCGCAGCGAGAATGTGGCTCACGAAAAGGTCACCTTCACGAACCGCTACGGCATCACGCTCACCGGCGACCTCTACATGCCGGCCGACAGCGGCGAAGCCGCCCTGCCGGCCCTGGCTGTCGCCGGGCCGTTCGGCGCCGTCAAGGAACAGTCGGCCGGTCTCTATGCTCAGACCATGGCCGAGCGTGGCTTCATCACGCTGGCCTTCGACCCGTCCTTTGTCGGTGAGAGCGGCGGCGAGGTGCGCGACGTCGCCTCGCCCGACATCAACACCGAGGACTTCATGGCCGCCGTCGATTACCTCGGCCTGCACGACGCGGTGGACCGCGAGCGGATCGGCGTCATCGGCATCTGCGGCTTCGGCGGTATGGCGTTGAACGCCGTGGCCGCCGACAAGCGCGTCAAGGCCGTGGCGACGACCAGCATGTACGACATGTCGCGCGTCATGGCGCGGGGCTACTATGACAGCCTGACGGACGAGCAGCGGGCCGAGGCCCTCGCGCAGATGAGCCGGCAGCGCTGGACGGATGCCGAGACCGGCGCCCCGGCAATGGCCGGCGGTCTGCCGGACAGCCTCGACGGCATCGATGACCCGGTCATCCGCATGTACCACTCCTACTACAAGACGGATCGGGGCTATCACCCGCACTCGGTCAACTCGAACGGCGGCTGGACCGTCACCAATCCGCTGTCCTTCATGAACATGCCGCTGCTGACCTACATCGCGGAAATCTCGCCTCGCCCCATGCTGCTGATCGCCGGTTCCGAGGCGCATTCGCGTTACCTCGGCGAGGACGCCTTCGCGGCCGCGGCCGAGCCGAAGGAGCTGATGATCATCGACGGCGCCGGCCACGTCGATCTGTATGATCAGATGGACGTGATCCCCTTCGACCGGCTGGCCGATTTCTTCGGCGAGCATCTCGCGGCGTGAGCAATGCGGGACGGGCCTGCGCGCGAGCGCGGGTCCCATGCCCGCCAAAAAATCCACTGAACGGAGGAACGTCGCATGTGGAAATCAACATTGGGCGCCGCCTGCCTCGCCCTCGGATTGTCAGGAGCTGCCATGGCACAGGAACAGATTCGTATTTCGTCCGACTGGGGCGAGGTGACCGCCACGCTTGCGGATAACAGCGCCGCCGATGCGTTGCTGGAGATGCTGCCGCTTACCATCGAGATGCGCGATCATCTTCGGCAGGAAAAGACAGGCTACCTGCCGTCTGACCTGCCCGAACTGCCGCGACAGCGCGACTTCGGGGTGGGCACGCTCGGTTTGTGGAGCTCCAATCACTTCGTGATCTACTACAACTCCGGCAGCGTCCCGGCCCCAGGCATCATCATCCTCGGGCAGATCACGGGCGACGTGTCGATCTTCGATCGGCCTGGCAACGTCACTGTCGAACTGACCCGCCTCGAATGAACCTGCGGCGGCGCTGACCGCCCCACGATTGCGCCGCGGTCCGAACGGCGGCCCGCCGTTCAATCCCCGGTGCCGGTCGAACGTCTTCGGCCTGCCGGCAGAACGCTCACCACACAAAGGATACCTGATGAAGCTTATCGCACCGCTTACCCTCGCCCTCAGCATGTCCACAGGAATCGCAATGGGCCAGACCGGGAGATACATCGCCTGCTACGAAATGACGTGCGACTGCCCAGAGGCCGCCAGACACTTTACTCGCACTGGCATCGCTCCCTCAGCGAAGAGGAGATAATCGTCATCGGTGGAGAAGCATACCTGCCGTAGAAGCCGCGTGCCAGCGTGTACGCCCAATAATCTCCTGCTTTCGAATTTCAAAACACCGCACAGAGCCGATCTGCCCTTGCGCATTCTTCAATGAGGCACCTACAGTTTGGCTGTTACGGTCTTTCGATTCGCAAGTTCGAAAGCGAAGAGGGAATCCGGTGAGCCATGCGGCGATGCCGGAGCTGCCCCCGCAACTGTGAGCGGTGAGCCACGATCCATCAGTGTCACTGGGATTTTCCCGGGAAGGCCGGATCGAAGGTGAAGACCCGCAAGCCAGGAGACCTGCCGTGACCAGTGAAGAAACGTCCTCGGGCGGGGTGTCCCGGTGGATCGCTTGGTGCGTACGTCAACGGACTCCCGTTCTGACCTGATCCATGCATCCGCTCGGCCCCTGCCCCAGATCAAGGGGTTTGACGCCGATGCCTTCCACCACCGAAGAATTACGTCCAGCAACCGCCGGGGTCTTTTTTGGAGATAATCCCGGCGCGCTCTTTATCGGGTTAGAGTTGCAATTCAGCAGCGTGATGTTATTACATTACAATCGCATCTGCGCGATTGAATTCGCGCCGAATGCCGATCATCGCCATACGAAAAGATCACATCGATAGCTCAAGCCCGCCCTGAGCATTTCCTGACCTGCCGGTCGGCAGGGCTCTCTCACAAATGGATCAGAAACTTGCTCAACAACGCCTTCCGTATGTTCGTCAGCGCTTCCGCGGTTGCCACGCTTGTCGCCGTTTCACCTGCGAACACATACGCCGCGGAAACGCACTATCCCTTGACGTTTGAGAACTGCGGCAGGGAAATCACATTCACTCACGCTCCGGAACGAACCGTTTCAATCGGTCAGAGCTCGACGGAAATTCTTTATCTGCTTGGCCTGGCCGACAAGGTCGTAGGCACGGCCCTGTGGCTTGGTCCGGTACTGGAAGGTTACGAGGAGGCCAATGCCGCTGTCCCCCGCCTGGCCGACAACGACCCGAGCTTCGAAAGTGTAGTCTCCACGAAACCGGACGTGGTGACCACCCAGTTCCAGTCTCAGGTCGGGCCGGAGGGCGTTATCGCAACGTCCGAGCAGTTCGAGGAGCTGGGAATCCCTGTCTATACCTCCCCCTCCGATTGCCTTGGGAAGGACAACAGCGTCGGCGGAGACGGCATCCGCCACACTGTTTTCACCATAGAACTGATTTATCGGGAGATCGCGGAACTCGCACGAATATTCAACGTGCAGGATCGCGGTGAGAAGTTGATCGCCGAGTTGAAGACACGCGAGGATGCCGCCAGGGAAAAGATAGCGTCGACGAATGACAAGGTTTCCGCCGTGTTCTGGTTTTCCAGCCCTGCGGAAGGCACCGATCCCTATGTTGCGGGTCGGAACGGAGCGCCTGGATATATCATGTCAGTGTTGGGCATCGATAACATCATAGAGAGCAACGAAGAATGGCCCACCGTCGGCTGGGAAACCATTGCGAAGGCTGCCCCTACCATCATCGTGGCTGGAGAGATGGAGCGCCGCCGTTATCCGGCTGATGACCTTGAATACAAGCTCCGGTTCCTGAAATCCGATCCGGTCACGAAACTGATGCCAGCCGTCCAAGCGAACCACATCGTCGTCATGGACGCCCAGACGATGAATCCGACGATTCGTACCATTGACGGCATCGAGGCTCTCGCCGACGCCGTTGAAAGTTTCGGCCTCGGAAAATGACTCGATCAGCTCCCCTGCCCTGGCGGGCCGGCAGCATTCTTGCCGCGCTCGCCCTCCTGCTGTTTGCGCTCTGGCTCGGGGCGGCGAGCGGCGAAACCGCCATTCCCATGGAAGTAGTCGCCAAGACCGTCGCAAACCGCATTTTGGGCACCGATTATGCGCTGGATCCGATCGACGAGGGAATCGTGTGGAATTACCGCCTGAGCCGCGCAGTGGTTGCTGCATGTTGCGGGGCAGCGCTTGCGGTTTCCGGCGTCGTACTGCAGTCACTGCTGCGCAACCCCCTTGCCGATCCCTACATCCTTGGCATCTCGGCTGGCGCTTCCACCGGAGCGGTGGGCGTCGCCATTCTTGGCTTAGGGGCAGGCGCGTTGACGCTGCCAGTCGGTGCCTTCGCTGGCTCTCTGGTTGCATTCGGGCTCGTCAGCCTGCTTGCCATGCGAGCCGGACGGGGTACTGGCGCGATCATACTGGCCGGGGTGGCAGGCTCTCAGCTCTTCAATGCCCTCACGTCGTTTATCGTGACCAAGGCAGCCAGCGCCGAACAGGCACGCGGCATCATGTTCTGGCTGCTCGGCAATCTTTCCGGCGTGCGTTGGGCGGATGTCACGCTTGCGCTGCCAGTCGCCGTCATCGGTCTCGGTGTCTGTCTATGGCACGCACGTGCACTCGATGCCTTCGCCTTCGGAGCGGATTCGGCGGCATCGCTCGGAATCCCGGTGAGGCGCGTCTATGCCGTGCTGATTTGCGCCTCAGCCATGATGACTGCAGCCATGGTCAGCATCGTCGGCTCCATCGGCTTTGTCGGCCTGGTTATTCCTCATGCGGCGCGGATGTTTGTTGGCGTGCGCCATAGCCTGCTTCTTCCGGTTTCAGCCCTGATCGGTGCGGTATTCATGATTGCTGCCGACATTCTTTCACGTGTCATCATTCCGGGGCAGGTCCTTCCGATCGGTGTGATCACGGCACTGTTCGGAGCTCCGGCCTTCGCCCTGATCCTCAGCCAGCGCAGGGCGGCCGCATGAGCATCTCCGCAATCGAAGTTTCCTGGTCGGCAGGCGGAGTGGACATTCTTCACGGCGTATCGATTGAGGTGGTTCCGGGTGAATTCCTGGGCATCATCGGTCCCAACGGCTCAGGAAAGAGCAGTCTCTTGTCGCTCCTGTCCGGAATAAGGCGACCGCGTGTCGGCGAAGTGTACTTGGCAGGAACACCGATCCATCAATTCCGCCGTCAGGAAATCGCGCGACGCATCGCCTTCGTGGAACAGCAGGCGGAGACGACCGAACGCATCACTGCCCGTCAAGCTGTCGAACTCGGCCGTACGCCCTATCTGGGGCCTCTCGCGCCCTGGAACCGCGAGGATGACGAGATCGTCGACCGGGCCATGCGCGAGGTCAGCATGGCTGCTTTCGGGGAAAGAAGATGGCACACGCTATCCGGGGGTGAGCGCCAGCGCCTGCATATTGCCCGTGCCCTGGCGCAGGAGCCGGAGACTCTTCTGCTGGATGAACCCACCAACCATCTCGACATCGGTCATCAGATCGGGCTGCTCCACCTCGTAAGGGAACTGAACCTCACAGTCGTGGCAGCTCTTCACGATCTCAACCACGCGGCGATGTTTTGCGATCGGATCGCCGTCATGAAATCGGGCAGGATCGTGGCACTTGGCAGCCCACATGACGTTTTGACAGCCAACCTTATTCGCGAGGTTTTCGGCGTCATCGTCGAAGTGCAACATGAAAGAGACAGTGGTTTCTCCATCCGTTTTCTGCGGCCAATCGATACAACCCGCCCCTCGGCATCGCGATGTAACGTCCAACCAAGTGCCTTTTCCAAAAAGAAGTAAGTAGTTTCAGTCGGTTGTGACCGAAAGCTTCCAACCCGGTTGCAAAATCCGGGTGAACGGATTCGCGCCAGGAATGAAAAAGGTAATTGAAGGAAAGGGTTGGTTGGGAGTGGTACCGTTCTATTGCCCTCGCCCCTACCTTCAACGTAGCTGTGCGGAGCCGTTCCCGGTTGACCGGATGAGGATGTGGCCGATCAGGCGTGATGTCGGGTCGCCGCGGAATGACAGGCCAGACATCCTTGACCCAATTGATTTATAGCCGACCGACGGTCGCCAGCCTCGCACGGATGTACCCAAAACTGAGGCTCGCCTCCAGGATTTCAATCCGGCCCGCAAGATAGTCCCGTTCGCCAAGCAGGGCTATGACCGCCTCCCTCGGATCACCACCACATGCCTCGATCAGGGCGTCCGCAGTGGGTTCATAGGGATCGGGCTCGCTTGTTCCTGTTGGCGCAAACATAACGTTTACGAGCCTGAGACTAAATGAGGTACGTACCTCATGTCAATCGCATATATGAACTGCCCTCGCGCGCGGCGCGCGCAGCGGATGCGTCACACGGATTTCCAGAGGCTGGCGCGACAGCGCGATCAGATCAGGTTTTCGCGGACCACGATTTCGATGCGGATGCGTTCCTGCGAATGGACGATGTCGCGCCCGTCGCTTTTGGCGCGCAAGACGCGCAGCGCGCTGCGAACGATGTGACCGACATCCTGGCTGACCACGGCGTCCATCAGATTGTCGCGCAGAGCCTCCCGCGTGATCTTGGTCAGTTCGTGCGCGATGAGCGTCATGCTCTCCCGGCGTTCGTGGTCGCGCAGCACGTCGACGAGCGCGCGGCTGCCATGCCCCACCGAATAGATGCCGGCAATGTCAGGCCTGTTTCTCAGCATTTCGGTGACGAGGCGCTCGGTGGCACCCTCGTCGTCATGGGTCTCGATCGAAGGCAGCACTTCGATCTGCCGAAAGGATTCCGCCATCACTTGGTCGAAGCCGAGGCGCCTCTCCACATTGTCCCTGGCTTGCATGGAGCTCACCAGAACCATCACCGAACCGCCTGTTTTTCCGAGGAATTTCCCCATCAGAAATCCGGCCGTGCGTCCCGCGGCAATGTTGTCGATGCCGACAAAATGATCGCGCTCGGTATTGGGGAGGTCCGACACCAGCGCGACAATCGGAACGCCATCGGATTTCAGCCTGGCGATCGCATCGCGCACATGCGGCGTTTCCGGCGCGAAGATCGCAACGCCGTCGGTATCGTCGGCGTTGAGCGCGCGTAGCGATTTGACCAGGGCGTGTGGATTGCCGTTCGGGAAGGTGATGATCCGCACTTCCGTCCTGTCGGCGAGCGAACTCGATGTTGCTTCGGCGATTGCATCGCGCAGCGTATCGACAAACAGGGCCGGCGCGTCCGGCAGCACAAAGACCATTTGATAGAGACGCTGCCGGGCAAGGTTGGCGGCCGTGACATCACGGACATAACCAATCTGCTCGATCGCAGCATTGACACGCTCTACGGTCTTTTCCCGTACGCCCGCACGCGCATTGAGAACCCGATCGACGGTTGCCAGGCTGACTCCGGCGGCCCTGGCTACGTCATTTACTGTTGGTCTCGCCATCGAGCTCCTCCCGAAGGCCGTATATGGCGATTTGGTGAGGTACGTCAATCAGGAGCGCCGGCGTTGCGCGTTGCGAGGCTGTTAGGCGTGACTTGCCATCATACTGACATGCGCGGCGGCAACCTTCCAGCCGTCGGAAGTCTTCACACATGTCTGCATCTGGCGGCTGACATGTCCGGGAAAGTCATCCCGGTGAAACAGGGTGGAGGCGATCGCCACGTCCTTGCCGTAGGTCGTGATGAGGGTACGCGACAGGCTGCGGTCGAAGGGCTGCTGTGCTGCCCGGAAGCGCCTGATCTCCGCGATTCCGTATTGCACCTCGGCCACCCCATAGTGCACGGTCTTGTCGGAGGACAGGAACATCGCGTCCAGCGCCACCATGAGGGGCAATTTTCATCCAAAAGGGGCTCGCAGCCGTCGATATCAGCAGCGGCTTTTCCAATCGGCGGCATGACGGGCCGATGTTGTCCACGCTCGACCACGCCGTGAGCAACTCTGTTGGGGTGATGACAACAGGCCCCGGCAGGCTTAGATGGCAAAGAGCAGCTCCAGCCTGGCCAGCAACGCCTGGTCGAAACGGGCCCGTGCGGACGCATCCGCGCCTGCGGCGTCACGCCCCTCGGCCACCGCCAGTTCGCCACGTCCCGGCACCGAGAAAGTCGTGTCGGGGAGCGCACTGGCGTCTCATTCGTCATTTGCCTTGCGATTGTGCACAGCAGCATTTATTTGCAAATTGCAATTGATAAGCAACTATACCAGCAATATTCCTATTTTATAAGGATTGCCGCGGTGCGAGGAGCGGGCCGAAAGGTCCGACATGCCAAGGACCGCCTGCGGCTGGAACGACCGGGTCCGCAGAAAACTCTGCCGTTGTGCGTCGCAAGACAGCACCGCAGCAAAACGAGAATGGAGAGGGGAACAGCGCCGCAACCAGGGTCGTCGATGGGTGGTCGAAGCGGCAAAGGCGTTGAAGAGCGGCAAAAGCGCCGTCCTCATTCTGGCGGGCAAGGCGCTGCGCGCCGACGCTCTGGCGACGGCAGGACGCATTGCGGCCGCCACCGGCGCGGCGCTCTTCTCACAAACATCGGATCGCACCCAGCGCGGCGCCGGCCGCGTCGCGGCGCGTCCGGTTCCCTACAATGTCGACCTTGCGGTCTCGACGATGAAGGAGTTCGAGGTCGCGATCTGCATCGGAGGCAGGCAGCCCGTCGCCTTCTTCGCCTATCCTGGCAAGCCGAGCACCATTCTGGATCCGGCCTGCGATGTGATCGAAATGGCCGGCCACGAGCACGATCTGGCGGCGAGCCTGGCCGGTCTTGCCGACGAACTGGGCATCGCGCCCAATGCGCCGTTCGTGCCGAACCGCTTCATGCAGCACGAGATCGCCGATCCGACGGGTGCGCTGAATGCCGAGACGATCGCGCTCGCGGTGGCGCGCCGCCTGCCCGAAAACGCAATCATCTGCGAAGAATCCATTACGTCGGGCGGCAAACTCGCCGCGCTTGCTCCAGGCCTTCATCCGCACGATCATATTCCGTTGACCGGCGGTTCGATCGGAGAAGGCATTCCGCTTGCTGTCGGCGCCGGCATCGCCTGTCCCGATCGCAAGATCGTCGCCATGCAAGCCGACGGCAGCGGCATGTACACGGTGCAAGGCCTGTGGACGCAGGCGCGCGAGAACCTCGACGTGCTGACTGTTGTCTATTCCAACCGCGCCTATGCAATCCTGCAAGGCGAGATGCGCAATGTCGGCGTCAATGATTTCGGCGTGAACGCGCGCCGCATGCTCGACCTCGATCGTCCGAACCTCGACTGGTGCAAGATGGCGGCCGGCATGGGCGTGGAGGCCGGACGCGCCACGACGGTGGAGGAATTTTCGAGACTTCTCGACGCCGGACTGTCGCGCAAGGGCCCGTTCCTGATCGAAGCCGTCATGACCTGAAAACGGTCCTTTCCCGATCTTCATCCCGCCCTTACCTCAGTTAGTCAGGTTGAGCTCGAGGACAATTGACATGCCTCCCAGACCGTTCTGAGTTGGAATTTCCAATGATGATCTCGGCGTTCGGGGAGGGAGAATTCCATGAAGATGCGGCGCCGGGGCACCGTAAAGTTATCGATTGATTGGTGCAGCGATAGCTGGCAGCCCGAGGCATCCTCATGGAATCCTCCTCTTCGCGTATCCCTTCGTGAATTCTCGGCCTATCGCGCGAAGCGGAAGCGCATGTTGGTGATCTGACCGCTTCCCAGACCTCGGTCTTGTCCAGCCTGACCGGCTCCACGCCCTTGTGAGCGAAGAGGCGGATGCCGTCGCCGATGAGGACGGACGCGCCATGGATGAGGACCTCGTCCACAAGCCCTGATTCAAGCCGACGGGAAGTCGCAGCATGTCAGCGGGACTTGACGAAGCGTTCCAGTTTGCCCAGCGTTTGCAGACCCAGTTCCACGGCGCCGAAGCCTTTCGCCTCCTGGAACTCGGCAGCCGTGCTGAAGATCATGCCCAGCGTAACCTTCGTCGCCCCGTCGTGATCCTCGAACGAGGCCCAGGCATCGGCATGTTTCGGCCCATTCTCGCCCCAAAGAAGCGTGTAGCCGATACTTTCCTCGGCCCGGACCTCGCCATAACGATGGTGGTTCGGGAAGACCGTGCCATCCGGCGCAATCATGTCGAAGACCCATTCGCCGCCCGCGCGCAGGTCGATCCTTTGCGTCCGACAGGAGAACCCGTCCGGTCCCCACCATTGCGGCAACGTCTCGGGGTTCATCCACGCACCCCAGACCAGGGTTCGCGGCGCCTGTATCACGCGCTCCAGCACCATGGTCCGCTCAGCCGCGCCCGCAAGATTGTCCAGCCCCGCCCCAAAGCCTTGCCGGTATCCCGCCTCCATATTCTCGGCCAGCGACGAAAGCTGCACCGTCACGGCCAGCCGGCTGCGCTCGTCCGCGCCTGAGAAATCCGCCGTCACCAGCGCGGCCGATTGCGTCACGCCTTTGGACGAGATCACCTCGTAGTTCACACTGCGCAGCGCCGGCTGCAACTCCAGCCAGCCAACCTCGCAGCGGATATCTGGCTGGCCCTTGACCTTGCAGAGCGAGACCTCGCGTCCGCCCACCCTGGTGGCGGCCTCCAGAAACTCCACGGTGACTGAGGGCGTGGGCGCGGCCCAGACCGCCCGCGCGGCCGGGGCCGTCCAAGCCTGCCACAGCACCGATAACGGCGCGGCCACGTCCCGCTCGAAGGTCAGCGTCGCAAAACGGTCCTTCCTGTCATCTAGCGCCGTGCGGGCCGTGCTGCTTGAATCCGGGTTCCGTGTCATTCTTCGCTTTCCTTCATCACATTCATCACAAATGCGTCCAACCGATCGAGCCGGGCTTCCCAAATGGCCCGCTGTTCATCGAGCCATGTCCACACCGGGTTCAGAGCCTCGGGCACGATGGCGCAGGTGCGTATCCGCCCGTCCTTGGATGTGGTGATCAACCCTGCCTCCTCCAGCACGGAAAGGTGCCGCATCACCGTAGGCAACCGCAGTCCCGTGGGCCCAGCCAGATCCGTCACCCGCGCGGGCGTTTCGGCGAGCCGAGTCAGGATCGACCGACGGGTCGGGTCGGCCAAGGCGTGGAAGAGCAGCGAAAGATCAGCATCATGCTTAGCCATATGGCTAACTATCGCTCGATTTGCCGATAGCGCAAGCAAAAACTTCGTTAAGTCGCTAAGTTTTTTGCCGACCCAAACGCGCCGAGCCTACGGAGTAGTCGGCTTCTGTTGCTGGGTTCCCTGAGAGCATTGTCTCCGAAGTTCGGCTCTTACACCATCACCGGGACATGCCCACTAATACGTATCATCACCGGGCCAAGTCCAAATGCTCTGCTATGTGTTTGTAGCCCTCGCGATAAACCATCTGCGGACTTTCGGCGAAGTCGCGCCACACCTTAGTTGCCGCGGCGAGGTCGGGCAGGCCGCGGCCGAACGCCTCGATCGTCAGCCAGCCGTCATAGCCGCTCCTGCGGATCGCAGCGAACGTCTCGGCCCACGGAATATTGCCGCGCCCCGGCACACCGCGATCATTTTCAGAGATGTGAACATGAACGATGTTGCGCAGGTTGCGGGTGAAGGCGCCGACGGGGTCAGTCTCCTCGATGTTGGCATGGAAGGTGTCGTACATCGCCCTGATGCTGGGATAGCCCACATCGTCGACGAGCCGCGACAGGTCATCCATCGTATTGACGAGATAGCACTCGAAGCGGTTGAGCGCCTCCAGCCCGACCGTCACGCCCTTTTCGGCCGAGTAAGCCCCGATCGCCCTTTGCGTCTCGACCGCTCGCTGCCATTCCGCAGCACTCGGCCCCTCGCCGCTGAATTGACCGAGCGTGGAATGAAGCGGTCCGCTCACCGTGTCCGCGCCAAGCGCCGCCGTGCAGTCGATCACCCATTTCATGTGCTCGATGCCGGCGCTGCGCTGCGAGGCTTCGGCCGAGATCAGGTTCATCGCCGGATCGCCCATCGCCGCGACCGCCGTCCGCTCCAGTCCAATCTCGTCGAGCAGACGGCCGAGGTCGGCATAGTGCTCCGGGCTGCCCTCAAAGATCGGGATCTCGACCCCGTCAAACCCGGTCGCCCGGATGTCGCGCAGCAGCGCCTCATGGTCACGCGTCACATGCGTGGTCCACAAGAACATGCACATTCCGATCTTCATGCGTCCCTCCCGGCGTCTTGCCGCGTGGCTAGAACATGTCCCGCTCAAACGGAATCGTTTGAGCGAAAGGTACATGCTCCAACATATTGATCTGGCGCGCATATCTTTGCTTCAAACGTTTCCGTTTGAAGCAAACGCGCGCTAGATATCGAGCGACACCCATTTGGCATTGGCCTTCGCCGAGCGCACGCATGCATCGACGAACGCAACGCCCTCGAGGCCGTCCGTGACGGTGGGATAGGTGACGGCCGCGTCAGGCCTGGCACCCTGCCGGGCGGCACGGATGGCGCGGGCGGCTTCCGAATAGATGTTGGCGAAGCCTTCGAGATAGCCCTCGGGGTGGCCCGCCGGAATGCGGCTGACGCGGCTGGCTGCGTCGAGCGCACCGGCGCCGTTCCTGGTGATCAGGCGCTTTTCCTCGCCAAAGGGCGCAAACCAGAGGTGGTTGGGATGCTCCTGTTCCCATTCCAACCCGCCCTTGTCGCCATAGATCCTGAGCTTCAGCGCGTTCTCGTTGCCCGGCGCCACCTGGGAGGCCCAGATCATGCCCTTGGCTGGCCGGGCCCTGCCGTCCTCACTCTCCTGGGCCTTGAAGCGCAGCATGATATGGGCGTTGTCGTCGACGCGGCGGCCCTCGACGAAGGCGTCGAGGTCGGCCGACAATGTGTCGAGCTCGAGCCCGGAGACGAAGCGGGCGAGATTGTAGGCGTGTGTGCCGATGTCGCCCGTCGCCCCACCCGCACCCGACTGGACGGGATCCGTGCGCCAGGACGCCTGCTTCTGGCCGGTCCTTTCCAGATCGGTTGTCAGCCAGTCCTGCGGATATTCGACATGAAGGAGCCGGATCGTGCCGAGCGTGCCGTTGGCCACCATCTCGCGCGCCTGGCGCACCATCGGATAACCGGTATAGTTGTGGGTCAGCACGAACAGACTGCCGCTTTCCTTCACTAGCGCGGCGAGTTTCTTCGCGTCGGCCAGCGTGGATGTCAGCGGCTTGTCGCAGATGACGTGGATGCCCGCTTCAAGGAAGGCCTTCGCGGCGGGGAAATGCACATGGTTGGGCGTCACGATCGCGACCGCCTCGATCCCGTCGTCACGCCTTGCCTCCGCCTCAGCCATCGCCGCGAAGCTGTCATAGGACCGCTCGGGGTCGATGCCGAGTTCGCGGGCCGAGGCCTGCGCCCGCTTCGGATCGGAACTCAGCGCACCGGCCACGAGCTGGAATTCGCCGTCGATGCGCGAGGCGATGCGATGCACCGCGCCGATGAAGGCGCCCTGCCCGCCTCCCACCATGCCGAGACGGATCGGACTCTCGGCGGCCTCAGATTTCGATGCGCTGACCATGTTTATCCTCCCGAATTGGCCCGAAGTGGCGAGCGAGACGGCGGGGCAATGTTGCGCGGGCAAGTGTGCGCGCTCGCCACCGCCCCTTCGCGCCCTACCCTTCGATCCCCATCATCTTCCTGAGCGCCGCGCGGTCGGACTTGCCGCCGGCAAAATCGTCGAACGCCTTTTCGGTGACGCGAATGATATGATGGTCGATGAACGGCGCGCCTTCCGCCGCACCCTGTTCGGCGCTCTTGATCGCGCATTCCCATTCCAGAACCGCCCAGGAGGAGTAGCCGTACTGCGCCAGTTTCGAGAAGATGCCGGCGAAATCCACCTGCCCGTCGCCAAGGCTCCTGAACCGGCCCGCCCGTTCCATCCAGGAGGCGTAGCCCGAATAGACGCCCTGCCTGCCGGTGGGATTGAACTCCGCGTCCTTCACATGAAAGGCGGAGATGCGCTCGTGATAGATATCGATGAAGGCCAGATAGTCGAGCTGCTGCAAGACGAAGTGGGAAGGATCGTAGTTGATCGTGCACCGCTTGTGGCCGTCGAGCGCGTCAAGGAACAGCTCGAAGGTGGCGCCATCGAATATGTCCTCGCCCGGATGGATCTCGAAGCCCAGATCGACCCCGTTCTCCTCGTAGACGTCGAGGATCGGCTTCCAGCGCTTCGCCAACTCGGCGAACGCCTCCTCGATCAGTCCCGCCGGACGCTGCGGCCAGGGATAGAGATAGGGAAAGGCGAGCGCCCCGGTGAAGCCGACGGCCACGTCCAGGCCCATGTTGCGCGACGCGATGGCGCACTTCTTCGCCTGGTCCACCGCCCATGCCTGGCGGGCCTTCGGATTGTTGTGCACGCTTTCAGGCGCAAAACCGTCGAACTGCGCGTCGTAGGCCGGATGCACCGCCACAAGCTGCCCCTGCAGATGGCACGAAAGCTCCGTCACCTCCACGCCCGCCTCGGCACATGTACCCTTCACCTCGTCGCAATAGCCCTTCGACGAAGCCGCCTTCTCCAGATCGAACAGACGGCCGTCCCAGGTCGGTATCTGGACACCCTTGTATCCGAGCTCGCTCGCCCACAGCGCAATGCTCTTCAGCGAATTGAAGGGCGCCTCGTCCCCTGCGAACTGCGCCAGAAATATCCCGGGGCCCTTCATCGACTGCGGCATCGCTCTATCCTCCTCCAATCACGCGGCCCGATTCCCGCCTTGGCATATGGTTCATTGGACCGCATTTCATCAGCGTCATCTGGTAATACCAAACAGGCCCGACGCGTCAAGAGACACCATTGTGCGCTGGTGAGCAAGTCACCGGCTCCGCATGGCGGCAAGCATCATTAATACGTGCACTTCAACAGAAATCGGCATCACGACTCGTCCTTGCAGGGTGAACGATAATACGCTAGACGAATTTTACGGCTCAAAATTGGTCTAACCAGTTTGGGCTAAACAATGACAAAGCGGCATGGCGACCAAAGCCGGAGACCGCATCGATCACGGGAGGAACTGGACATGCATCTGTCGACGCACAACTGGATGCGCGCCGAACCGCTGGAAGTCACCCTGAAGCGGATCAAGCAGTTCGGATACGAATCGATCGAGATTTCAGGAGAACCCGAACAGTACAAGGTGGCAGAGACCCGCGCCCTGCTGAAGGAGCATGGAATACGCTGCTGGGGCGCCGTGACGTTGATGCTCGGCGAACGCAATCTCGCCGCGAAGGACCAGGGCCAGCGCGAGCGCTCGGTCCAGTATGTCAAGGACGTGCTCACGATGGTGAGTGAGCTCGACGGCGAGATCATAACCCTTGTGCCGTCAACGGTCGGCAAGGTCGTGCCGGATGGCACGGAAGAGGAGGAATGGAACTGGGTGGTGGATGCCACACGTGAATGTTTCACCCACGCGAAGAAGGTCGGCGTGCGCGTGGCGGTCGAACCGCTCAACCGCTTCGAGACCTACCTGTTCAACCGCGGCGAGCAGGCGCTGGCGCTGGCCGACGCGGTGAGCCCCGAATGCGGCGTCTGCCTCGATGCCTATCATCTTCACATGGAGGAATTCGACGTCGAGGAGGCGATTCGCAAGGCGGGCAAGCGCCTGTTCGACTTCCATGTCGCCGACAACAATCGCTTTGCCGCCGGTCTCGGCACGATCGACTGGCCAAGGATTGTCTGCATCCTGGAGGATATCGGTTATGACGGCGCGCTGACCAACGAATTCGTCGCACCGGTCGACCGCACGCCCGCCAACCGCTATCCCGACATGGTCGAGCGCAACCCGGTCGACATCTCGCCCGAGCAGCTGAAGTTCATCCAGGACCACGGTTCGAGCCTGCTCACCGAAAAATTCTACACCGACCAGATGCGCATCACGGCGGAAACGATCCTGCCGCTGATCAAATAGAGATCGCAATGCAAGGCCGAGGCTGCCGCCTCGGCGACGGTGGACTGGGTTCGAACATGCGTATCAGCAAGGTCCGGGCATGGTGGGTCACGATTCCCATAGAAGCGAAGCGCCAGCATCGCAGCGACTTCGGCCGGCTGCAGACCTTCGATTCCGCAATCGTGCGCGTCGAGACCGATGATGGGCTCGTCGGCTGGGGAGAAGGCAAGAACGCCGCCGGCAGCGCCGGCACATACGGCACGCTTGTGCATCTGATCAACCACGAAATCGGGCCGATGCTCGTTGGTCGCCACGCCGGCGACATCACGACCATCTGGGAAGCGATCTACAATGGCGTAAGGGCGGATCTGGCAGGCTCGGGTGGCCATGCCATGCCCGAATTGTCGCGCCGGGGTCTGACAGTCGCAGCAATCAGTGCGATCGACATCGCACTTTGGGACATTCTCGGCAAGTCGCTCGGCCAGCCCGTCTGGCAATTGCTCGGCGGACGCAAAGCCGACCGCCTGCCTGCTTACGCCTCGGGCGGCTGGGCCGATGCGGGCAACATCGGCGAACAGCTCAACGCCTATATCGCGTCCGGCGGCTTCCAGGCGGTCAAGATGCGCGTCGGTGCCATGGACGGAGGACCCCAGGTTTCGGCTGCCCGTGTGCGAGCGGCCCGCCAGGCGATCGGGCCCGAAGTCGACCTCATGGTCGATGCCCACGGCACCTACACGGTCGCGGAGGCAAAGCGGTTCATCCACATGGTGGCCGATTGCGACCTCGCCTGGTTCGAGGAACCGGTGGTGGCCGACGACAAGCGTGGGACTGCAGAGGTAAGGGCTGCGGGCCCGGTTCCGATCGCGACAGGGGAGTCGGAAGCCACGCGCTTCGCCTTTCGCGAACTCGCCATTCTGCGGGCGGCAGACATATTCCAGCCGGACCCGGCTTTCTGCGGCGGCATTACGGAGGCGATGCGCATTGGAGCGCTTGCCAGCGCCTTCAATCTCAGACTCGCGCCCCACCTGTGGGCGGGGGCTCCTTGTTTCTTTGCCGGCCTGCATGTCTGCGCGGCCTCGCCGGCCAGCTTCATCATCGAGTTTTCGCTTGGTGCCAATCCGATGATCCACGACCTGATCGATGAAACCGTCGAGGTCAAGGATGGTATGATTGCAATTCCCGACAAGCCGGGGCTGGGATTCACGATCTCCGAGAGATTCCTGAAAATGCACGCGCAAGGCTCATGACGATGAAGGAAAACGGACTGCTGCCCGAACTGGCGGCTTATCTCTACACCCATTCCGATCCGGAAAGAGGCCGCACGCCGTCGGAGCGCGAGCTGGCGGAGCATTTTTCCGTCAGCAGAGGCCAGATACGCGAGGCGCTCGCGATACTGGAGGCAATGCGCATCGTGGAGCGCCGCGCCAAGTCCGGCATCTATCTCACGACGACCGACACCAGCGTGGAGGCGCTGGCGCTGTTCGCCAAGGCCGGCCTGCCGCTCGACCCGATCCAGATCTACGAGACGGTGGAACTCAGGAAGATCCACGAGATCAAGGCTGCCGAACTCGCCTGCACCCGGGCCACGGAGGAAAATTTCGAACGGTTGCGCGAAATTCTGGCCCGTTCCGAAGAGAAGGTGGCCAAAGGAGAGCCGCTTGCGCGCGAGGACCGTGATTTTCACCTCGAGATCGTGCGTGCCACCAAGAACAGCGTCTTTCACAAGATCTGCTCGATCTACTACGTGATGGGCGAGCAGCGTCTGCCCGTCTATTTCTCGGACCCCGAACGCGGTCGGCGCTCGCACGCCGAGCATATCCAGATCTATGAGGCGCTGGAGCGGCGGGACGGCAACCTCGCACAGGCCCTGATGAGCGCCCATCTGCAGGGTGCGGAAAGCTACTGGAAGGGCCTGATCAGCGGCACCGACGCGAACAATCCCAACTCCGAGCTCGAAAGCGCCTGAGCGCCGCCCCGAGATTGTCTCCGCGCACAATCTTCACCGATATCGCTCAATCGGAAGAACGCGCTCTTTGCTGGTCGTGATGCTGGCGCAGAGAACTGGGCGACCATCGCGTCGCTCATCGAAACGTGCAAGCTCAATTCGGTTGATCCCTTCGCCTATCTGACGGCCACCCTGACCGTCATTGTCAACGGCCATAAACAGAGCCGGATCGATCAGCTTCAGCCGTGGAAGTATGCGGCAACGTAATCTGCGCCAACCGGAACGCTGTCCCCCGACCCAACGTGGGCACCGGGCCGGGAGCCTTCTCAGCTATCGAGGAGAGCCGTGCCGTAGGAATTGTCTACAGCGCATAACCAGGTGCCAGACGAGTCCCGACGAAACACATAGGTGGCACGTCGTACCGTCGACGTCGCAATGCCGCTTTCGTCGACGGCATCCAACCAGGTTTCCATGATGACCAGCGCTGTGTCTCCGCCCTCGATCACCTCCATCCTCCCTTGGCGGACTTTCAATTTACCTTGGAAATGAGCAGAGATTGCTTCGAACGCTTTCCTGATCTGGTCTTTGCCTTTGGCGTACATGCCTGCCTTGACCACCAAGGTGGCATCATCGGTGTAAAATCGCATCAAGCCGTCGAAGTCTTTGGCCGATATGGAACGGTCTGCAGATTCGATAAGGGTTTTCAAGGGATGGTCGGACATTCTGGACTCCAAAATGGCCGCGAGCGGAAAACAAAACCCGCCTCGCGGCGGGTTGCTTTGTCTTGAAATATGACGTGCTTAACCCACCACTCGATGAATGGTGATAATAATCAAAGTGAAAGCGCGAACAAATTCCATGGTGCGTCTTTATCACCAGCGTCAGCGACTGGCAAATGATCACGTCCAATTTTGAGCAAGCTAGTCAAGGTGCCAGCGGCACCCCGTTTACTCTTCACCCAGAGGCAGCGGCGATGCACGAAGCCGTTTGAATCTCCAGATTGTGTGGAGCAGACCAAGCCAGGCAGGCGCCATCAGGCCCGTCAGGTATTGTGGCGCAAGCTTAGTCCGCTGGTCTTGTCGAAGAGGACGACCTTTTCCGGATCCCAGGAGAAACGCACCTGCTCGTCGATCGCCAGGCGGTCGCGCGCAGACGTTGTCAGCCGCACCAGCCCCTCGCCGACCCGCAAGGTCACGATCTTGGCGACGCCATGGTTCTCCACGTCATGCACGGCGGCTTCCGCCGGGGCGCCCGGATCGAGGAACATGTCCTCGGGACGAATGCCGAACGTGATCGGACGCCCGTTGCCCGCGCCGTTCGCCGATGCGGCGACCGGGAGCGAGAAGCCGGCGTCCGTCACCGCCAGCCCGCCGGAGAGCGAGCCGTCGATCAGGTTCATGGGTGGCGAGCCCACCGACCGTGCCACGAACGTGTTGCGGGGATTGCCGTAGATCTCCGAAGGTGTTCCCACCTGAACGAGGCGCCCATTGTCGAGCACGCCGATCCTGTCACCCATCGACATCGCCTCGACCTGATCATGGGTCACGAACAGGAAGGTCGCGCCAAGGTTCATCTGCAGGTTCTTGAGCTCGGTCCTGAGCGTCTCGCGCAGCTTCGCGTCCAGCGCCGACAGGGGCTCATCCATCAGGAACACGCGCGGTTGCCTGACGATCGCACGGCCAATCGAAACGCGCTGCATCTCACCGCCTGAAAGCCGGTCCGTCTTGCGGTCGAGCAGGTGATCGATGCGCAGCGTCCTGGCGACCCGGTCGACGCGCCGCGCCATGTCGTCCGGCTCGACCTTCCTGATCTTCGACTTGAGCGGAAACTCCAGATTTTCGCGAACCGTATAGCGGGGATAAAGCGAGTATTGCTGCAGCACCAGCGCCACGTCACGCTCCGCCGCCCCCCAATCGCTGACATCGACGCCGTCGATCAGAACGGTCCCCTCGGTCGGTTTCTCCAATCCCGCCACGATGCGCAGCGTCGTCGTCTTGCCGGCACCGGTTTCGCCAAGCAGCACGAAGAACTGGCCGTCCTCGACTTCAAGGTCCAGCCCTTTCAGCGCCGTCTTGGCACCGAATGTCTTGGTGATGTTTCTGAGCTCGATATGCGCCATGACCTACAATTTCACTCCGAGAGACCTGCCGGTCGCCGTGTCGAAGAAATGTGCCTGCTCGGGGTCGATGCGGACATGGACCGTTTCGCCGACCCGCGGCACGAAGCCGGCAGGTGTCCGGGCACGGATCACGCCGCCGCCGACCTGGAGATCGACGATATCGTGCGAGCCGAGCGGCTCGATGATGTGTGCCGCCAAGGGCAGATACCCCGCCTTGGATTCGCGTGACACGAGCACCCCTTCGGGCCGGATGCCGAGCGACAGGCCGCCTGAGGCGTGGCCGTTGAGTTTGGCGAGCAGCCTACTCGGAAACTCGAAGCCGGCGTCCCTGGGATCGAGGTGGACACGCACCGCGCCGCCCTCCTCGCTGACCCGCGCGTCGGCGACGTTCATCACCGGGCTGCCGACGAACTGGGCAACGAACAGATTGTACGGGTGGGCATAGACTTCTTCAGGCGTACCGACCTGCTGCAGGACGCCCTCATGCATGATGACGATGCGGTCGGCCAGGCTCATGGCCTCCACCTGATCGTGCGTCACATAGACCGTGGTCGAGCCCTGCTTGACGTGCAGCCGCTTGATTTCGGCGCGCATCTCCTCGCGCAGCTTGGCATCGAGCGCACCGATCGGCTCGTCCATCAGCATCGCCTTGGGATGGCGCACCAATGCCCGACCGATCGCCACGCGTTGCATGTCGCCGCCCGACAATGCCGAGGGCCGGCGGTCGAGAAGATCGGTGATCCGCAGCACGCTGGCGATCTCGCGCACGCGGCTTTCGAGGTCGTCCTTGTTCATGCGCGTGGCGCGTAGTGGAAAGGCGATGTTCTCGAAGACCGTCATGTGCGGGTAGAGGGAGAAGGACTGGAACACCATGGCGATGTCGCGGTCGGAGGCCTTGAGGTGTTGAACCGCCCTGCCGTCGATGAGGATGTCGCCCTCGTCGATCGTCTCGAGCCCGGCGATCGCGCGCAAGGTCGTCGTCTTGCCGCAGCCCGACTGGCCGAGCATGACGATGAACTCCCCGTCCTCGATCGTCAGGTTCATGTCCTTGATGACCTGGACGCTGCCAAACCATTTCTGGACGCCGCGAAGCTCGATATGCGTCATGTGCTTCCTCCGGCCTTCCCTTCGTGGTGGTCGGAAACGTCGAAGGCATCATGCTCAACATCGTCGTCGGCACCTATGGACCCTGGCCCGATATGCGAGGTGATGATGAAGCACGCCAGCCCGAAGATCGTGATCGTGATGCCGTAGCGGTGCAGCAGGAAGTTCCACGGCTGGCAGAGAGCCACGATGCCGAAGATCATCAGCCACATCGATCCCGGTTCGAGATAGCGGCGGTTGAGTTCGCGGAAACTCATTTGCGGATTGCTCCGAAGCTCATGCCCCTGAGCAGGTGATTGCGCAGGAGGAAGGTGAAGATTGCAACCGGCAGCAGGAACAGGAAGGTGCCGGCCGCGATGACCGTCCAGTCCGGCAGACCCGAACCCACCTGGCTGGGAATGAAGGGCGGTGCGGTCTGTGCGTCGCGACGCGTCATGATGAGCGCGAAGGCGTATTCGTTCCATGCGATGATGAAACAGAACACGGCGGTGGCGGCGATGCCGGTCGCGGCCTCGGGAAGGACGATCTTGAAGAAGGCCTCCATGCGCGTATAGCCGTCAACCAGCGCCGCTTCCTCATACTCCCTCGGGATCTCGTCGATGAAGCCCTTCATCAGCCAGACCGAGAAGGAGAGATTGAACGCGGTGTAGAGAATTATCAGCCCGAGATGCGTGTCGTTGAGAGCGAACCAGCGGTACATCAGGAACATCGGGATCGCCACCACCACGGGTGGCAGCATTCGCGTCGACAAGATAAAGAACAGCCAGTCCTGTTCCCCTGCCACCTTGAAGCGCGAGAAGCCGTAGGCGGTCAGCGTTCCCATGCCGACCGCGAGAATGGTGGAGACCACCGCCACGATCAGCGAATTCATGAAACGGCTCGGATAGCCTGAGAACTGAACATTGCCGCGCCCGTCGCGGACCACCTTTTCGCCACCGTCGAACACCAGCTGCTCCCACCAGGGTGCGGCGGCGTATTCCTCCGGCGTCGGCTGCTCGCGCAACTGCGAGCGGCGCAGGAACAGCTTCACGAACGGCGATGTCTCCGGCTGGAACACCACCGTGGGCGGGATGGTGGTCGCCAGGTGGCGCGGCTTGAAGGCTGTGGACGCGATCCAGTAGATCGGCGCCAGGAAGATGATCGTCACGATCAGAACGGAGACGATCGCAATTCTGTTGAGGGCGACTTCGGAGCGTGTCTTGACTGCGGCCACCTTAGCGCTCCTTCACCTTGTTGAGGTATTTCACGTAGATGTTGGTGATGGCGACGACCATGATCAGCATGATGTAGGCGAGCGCGCTCGACATGCCGGTCTGCCATTCCTGGAACGCCATCTTGTAGAGGCGGATCGAGATCACCTCCGCGGAAGGCTGGCTGGTCAGGATGAAGGCCAGGTCGAATGTCTTGAACGCTTCCATGGTGCGAAAGATGATCGCGATCATCAGGATGGGCGCGACCAGCGGCAGCGTTATACGGAAAAATGTGTAGAAGGGTCCGGCGCGGTCGATCGCAGCCGCCTCGTAGAGATGCTTCGGCACCGCTGAAAGTCCCGCCAAAGACAAGAGCATCACGAAGGGCGACCACATCCATATGTCGGTGATCGCCACCGCATAGAGCGCCATGTCGGGATTGGAGAGCCATTCGAAGCGGCCCAGACCCAGCGCATAGTTGATGATGCCGAACGAGGGGTCGTAAAGCAGCTTCCAGAACAGCCCGACCACGGCCATGGACAGCATCATCGGCAGCAGCAGCAGCGTGGTGATGAACCCCTTGAACGGGATCGACCGGTTGAGAAGCATCGCCACGCCGAAGCCGACGATGACCTGACCTGCCACGGAGACGATGACGTATTTCGCCGTGATGGCGAAATTGGCCCAGATGAAGGGGTCATTGAGCAGCTCGCGGTAGTTGGCGAGGCCCACCCAGTTCGCCGGCGCATTCGTCGAAGCGCGGAAATCCGTGAAGGAATAATACAGCGAATAGAGCAACGGAAAGATGTTGAAGACGATCAGGAACACGATCGTCGGAATGATGAACGCGTTGCGGATCGTGAGGTCGCTCCAGCCGCGGCGCGCAGCGCGCGATTGTGGATCCAGCCTCGTCATCACAAGGGTTGCCAAAGACCTACTCCTCCCGGTCACAGGGGTCATGCCCGCCGAATGACGCGAGGGGCGACCGTGGCCGCCCTCTCGCAGTTCCGCCAGGCCTACTCGTAGCGCTTGTATTTTTCGAAGGTCGACTTCCAGTCGGCGGCCAATGCGTCGAGCGCATCCTTGGCCGTGCCCTCGCCCGCCGTGATGTAGGGATAGATGCGCTGGTTCATCTGGATCAGCAGCTCGGCATATTCCGGCGTCGCCCAGAAATCCTTCACCTTGAACATGGTCTGGTAGAAGGCCTCGTTGTAGGGTGTCGCGTTGCGGAATTCCTCCGACTCCAGCGTCTTGGCGTGGGCCGTGTAGCCGCCGAGCTCGGCCCAGCGCTTCTGCACGTCGTCACGAATGAACCACTCGAGGAATTTCATCGCCTCTTCCTGGTTCTCCGAATAGGAGACGATGGAGATGCCCTGCCCGCCGAGAGCGGCAAACTGGTCACCGTCCGGACCGGTCGGATTGGCGAAGAAGCCGGTCACCGCAGCATTCGGGTTCGATGCCTCGTTCACCAGCGCCGGGAAGAAGGCGAAGTAGTTCATGCTCATCGCCGCCAGGTTCTCGGTGATCGCCTGATTGTTCTCGACGAAGAAGGTCTTGGCCCAACCGGGGGGCGTGAAGCCGTAGAGTTCCCGGTACACCTCGAGCGCCTTCACGTTCTGCTCGGAATTGACGATGCCCTCGACCTCGTAGGTCTCGTAGTTGCCGAGTTCGCCGCCATAGGAGAAGATGGCGTTCTCGACCCCCATCACCAGGCCGTCATAGGAGTTGTCCGTATAGATGGCGATGCCATAGCGGTTGTCGTCCGGACGGTGGAAGAACTCCGCGATGTCGCGCATCTGGGCCCAGGTCTCCGGCGGCGCCAGATCGTAGCCGTATTTTTCCTTGAAGGCGGCCATCTCGGCCGGATCTTCAAACCAGTCCTTGCGGTAGGACCAGCCGACCGCATCGCCTTCAGCCGGGATCGCCCAGTATTTTCCGGAATTGGAAGGGTATTCGGCGTAGTACTTGACCGTCGCCGGAGCCATCACTTCGCTAAGGTTGTGCTTGTTGAAGAACTCCGTCAGATCAACATAGTGTCCCGCCTCGGACGCCGCACCAAGCCACTGTGAATCGCCGACAACCATGTCGTACGCCGAGCCGCGCGCATTGAACTCGGTGAAGGCCTTGGTCTGGAAGTCCGACCACGGCGTGGTCTCCACCGTTACGCGGACTCCGGTCTCTGCCTCGTACTCGTTTACGAGTTCCTGCAGATAGTTCGCCGGATCCCATTCGGCCCAGAAGATGGTGAGCTCCTGCGCGAACGCCGACGTCCCACAGGCAAGCGTAAAGGCCATGCCAGCCAGAAGGCCGGTTGCTCTATTTCGCATGTTCATTCCTCCCGTTTTGCACATGCCGGCTTCGGCCGGCCTCGCGCTTCATTGCGGGTTGTGCCGAAGTTGCCGCAGCCCGCAAGTTCCCTGTTCATTCTCCTCGTTCCGCCGACAATCCGAAGGATATCCTCCAATACCTTCAGACCCAATCTGGTATTACCAAAATTGAAGAATAGTCAAGCCCTCTTCACACTCTCGCAAACCCGACTTTTGGGCTACTTGCCCAAAATTTACCCATTTCAACCGATTTTTGCAGCTGGCCATGAAAGTCCACAATAGGGATGCTGGTCAATACCCGCCAGTGAGGGTGCACGAATTGAGCCAATCTGGTCAAACCAGTTAAGAGCCCTGCCTACCCGCCTTTCTGCCCTCCCGCGATCGTTGCCTCTACCAAGGACAGCGCCGCCCATTCGGCCACGGAAAAGGCCTGCCGCTCGCTCAGGCCCCACATGTCCTTCAAGACGATCAGCACCTCCACGCCGAACATGAGCGAAAGCGCCTGCGCCAGCCGGCCGACCTGCTGCGGCGGCAACGTTCCGCGCAATGGCTGCAAGGCCTGCTTCAGAAGATCGACGCGGTGCCCGCGCGTAAAACGCGGCTCCGCATCCGAACTGCCCTCCCCCTGCGCCGCCTGCTCCAGAGACAGCTTCAGCGCAGCACGGAAGGTCGCCTCGAATTCGGCGATCCGGGGCATGGAGCTGCGCAACAATTCCCCGACGCGCTGCCGGGCGTCATCCGATTGCGATTGCCATGTCAGGATCGGACCGAGCGCCTCGTCGACCACGGCATGCACGAGCGCAGCCTGGCTTGGAAAGTAGCGATAGGCCGTGGCGCGCGAGACCTCGGCGGCTTCAGCCACCTCGCTGACCGAGGGCGTTTTCCCCTCCTGCATCAGCCGCGTCGCCGTCTCCAGCATCAGCCGCCGCGTCCGAGCCCGAGGCCCGCGCTCAGCGACCTTCTCTCGTTGTTGACGTGAGATATCCATATCAATATGATACGCGCGTCTCATCAAATTGCAACGCCTTTCGTGGCGGCCGACGATGAGAAGGAGGCGGAATGGCGCGCATCTATGTCGTCGGCACGGCCGATACCAAGGGAGAAGAACTGGCCTATCTGGCTGGCGTGGTCCGCGATGCCGGCGGCAATCCGCTGATCGTCGACATCGGCACGCGCGAACCGTCGATCACTGCCGACATCGTAGCCGCCGAAGTCGCCAGCCACCATCGCCTTGGCGCGAACGCCGTTCTGGCCACCGACGACCGCGGCACCGCCGTCGCAGCAATGTCCGATGCCTTCTCCGCCTTCGTCGCCTCGCGCACCGACATTTCCGCCATGATCGGCCTTGGCGGCGGCGGCGGCACGGCAATCGCCACCGCCGGCATGCGACGCCTGCCCTATGGCGTTCCAAAGATCATGGTCTCGACGCTCGCCTCCGGCGACACGGCACCCTACGTCGATGTCTCCGACATCATCATGGTGCCGTCCGTCACCGACATTGCCGGCCTGAACCGGTTGAGCAGGGTCATTCTGCACAATGCGGGCCGGGCCATCGCCGCAATGGCGGCCGTGCCGGCGCCGGAGACCGGGGACAAGTCCTCCGTCGGCCTGACGATGTTCGGCGTCACCACACCGTGCGTGACCGCGATCGTCGAGCACCTGCGGGGCTCCTATGACTGCATGGTCTTCCACGCCACAGGCACAGGCGGCCGCACGATGGAGAAACTGGCCGACAGCTCGATGCTGACAGGCATTCTCGACATCACCACGACCGAAGTCTGCGACCACCTGTTCGGCGGCGTACTGCCGGCAACCGAAGACAGGTTCGGAGCGATCGCCCGCACTGGTCTACCCTATGTAGGATCGGTAGGCGCTCTCGACATGGTCAATTTCTGGGCGCCCGAGACGATCCCCGAGCGCTATCGGGGCCGCAAGTTCTACAAGCACAATCCGAATGTCACCTTGATGCGCACCACGGCCGAGGAGTGCCGCCGCATCGGCGAATGGATCGGGGCGAAGCTCAATCAGTGCGCCGGGCCCGTGCGCTTCCTGATCCCCGAAAAGGGCGTCTCGGCGCTCGACATCGAGGGCGGAGCTTTTTTTGACCCTGAAGCAGACGCTGCCCTTTTCGAGGCGCTTGAAGAAACGATCCAGCAGACGAATAGCCGCCGCGTCGTTCGACTGCCGCTGCACATCAACGATCCCGAATTCGCCGCGGCGGCAGTCGCCGCCTTCCTCGAAATCGCCAGTCCGTGAGTGTCTGAATGCCTGCAATCCCCCGCAAGACCATCCTCGAACGCTTCCGCTCCATGGTTGCCCAAGGCATACCGATCGTCGGCGGCGGTGCCGGCACCGGCCTCTCGGCCAAGGCCGAGGAAGCCGGCGGCATCGACCTGATCGTGATCTACAACTCCGGCCGCTATCGCATGGCCGGCCGCGGCTCGGCGGCAGGGCTTCTCGCCTATGGCAACGCCAACGAGATCGTCAAGGAGATGGCGGTCGAAGTATTGCCGGTGGTGAAGAAGACACCCGTTCTGGCCGGGGTCAACGGCACCGACCCGTTTGTGCTGATGCCTCAGTTCCTTGCCGAACTGAAGCAGATGGGCTTCTCCGGCGTGCAGAACTTCCCGACGATAGGTCTGTTCGACGGCGCGATGCGGATCTCCTTCGAGGAGACGGGAATGGGCTTCGGGCTTGAGGTCGACATGATCGCCGCCGCCCACGATCTCGACCTTCTGACCACGCCCTACGTCTTCAACCCCGACGAGGCACAGGCGATGACCAGGGCGGGCGCCGACGTCATCGTCGCCCACATGGGCGTCACCACCGGCGGCTCGATCGGTGCGACCTCGGCCAAGACGCTCGACCGGTGCGTGGCTGAGATCGATGCGATCGCGGATGGCGCGCGCAGCGTGCGTGACGACATCATTGTCCTCTGCCACGGCGGGCCGATCGCGATGCCCGACGACGCCCGTTTCGTCCTTGAGAACTGCGCCGTCTGCCACGGCTTCTACGGTGCAAGCTCAATGGAACGCCTGCCGGCCGAGGCCGCGATTCGCGGCCAGACGGCCGATTTCAAAAAACTGCCGGCCCGGACCAGATAGGAGGAGAAGAGCAATGAGCGGCGAAGGGGATAAGTTCGTCTATGCGAAGGATGTCAGCGCATTCGGCTTCGACTGGGGGCGCCTCTCGCTCACCGTCGCGCCCGAGGTCAACGGCGCGGAGCGCTTCTCAGGCGGCCTCGTCGAGGTGAAACCCGGCATGGGCCACGAACGGCACAATCATCCCGGCGCGGAGGAGATCATCTTCGTCATCGCCGGCGAAGGCGAGCAGATGGTCGAGGACGAGAACGGGAATCCGGTGACACGCAAGGTCGGCCCTGGCTGCACCGTCTATGTACCGGAAAGCCGCTACCACTCGACGCTCAATACGGGATCCGGACCGATGCAGCTTTTCGTTGTCTATTCGCCGGCCGGTCCGGAACGGGCCCTGCGCGACCTGCCCGATTTCAGACTGCTGCCTCCGGGCGAATAGCCGCTAGATCGGTTCATTGCTTCACGGAATCGATGAACCGATCTAACCTTTTGATTTGACGCAATTCCGGACGGAGAACCGGTTTCCACTTCTCCTGGAATTGCTCTAGGCAGCGCCGCGATTCCAGCCCCGGCCCCGATCCCCATACATCTCGTATCCGGTGTCGGTGACGGCCAGCGTGTCTTCCAGCTTGATGAAGCCGCGCTTGGGGTGAAGCATCGTCGTCTCGACCGAAATCACCATGCCGGCCTCGAGCTGCCGGTTGACGTCGACGCCTTCATAGGTGACTGGATGATTGGTCATCAGGAACGGGGCTTCGTGCGTGATCAATCCCATTCCATGCGCGAAGAAGTCGGTGAACGCAGCGATTTGAGATGACGCCAGACGCGCCTGGCCGGCTTCGATCAGGGCGCCGCCGGCCGCGCCCGCCTTCACCTTCGAGAAGGCCGCCTGCTGCACCGCGTCGACCTCGCCCAGCAGGCCTTCCAGCTCTGGATCCGGCTCACCCAGGATGCCCATGCGGCAAAGGTCGCCTATATATCCGCGAAAGTTGCCACCGGAGTCGATCGACAGCACCTCGCCCGCATTCCATGTCTGGTCGGAAGCCGCACGGTTGTGGCTGGGGCCGAGCGTCAGCAGGCAATATTCGAACTGGAGACCGCGCTGCGTCTCCTCCTGTCGCAGCCGCTCGATGATCGCCCTCTTGGACGTTCCCTCGCCCGCCCAGCCGATCGTTGCCTGCATGGCGTCGGTGATCATCTCGGATGCATGCCTGAGTTTTTCCAGTTCCTCCGGCGTCTTGACGGCGCGTAGCCGCTCCAGCATGGCTGTCGCATCCACGAGACTGGCGTTCGGCAGCCCGGCCGCGATGATCTTGTAGGCGTCGACCGGCAGGAAGCCCGGTTCGATCCCGATGCGGGCATTCTCCTTGCCGATTGTCCTGACATGCTCGACCGCAAGCTCCGCCGCTTCCCAGGACGTCCAGGTCGCAGGATGAAGCGTCGGCGTCCAGAACGGATGGTTGGCGTGCTCGCCTCCTTCCATGCGGTTCGCGATATAGGCGGCGTGGTCGGTCCGGCCCCTCTCATAGGCGACAACCGGCAGGTAACGGCTGTGGCCGATGGCGTCCATGGCCGAGAAGAAGATGAACCGATAGCCCCCAAGCAGATACTGGGTGTTGTGTTTCGAGGTCGCCAACACCACGTCGATACCGGCGTCTTCCATGAGCCCGTCAAGACGGCCGGTGTCAAAGGGAATGGCGGCAGGGGACTGCTCGTGGGTGCTCGAAATGTTCACGCTACCGCAGCTCCTTGCAATTTGGTCGGACCAATTCCCGATCATCCGGCGAAGGCCGTCTCTATGTCAAGCAAGTAGTCTCGAGAGCACACCAGCGTCACTGCTCCCGGCCAGCCAGTCTCGCCGAAGTCTCCGGGCATCGCCGCCCACTGCAGCGATAATCCCGGAGACAGTCACAGCCGACGGGCGCGGAGTGCAGCGTCCGCGCCCGATCGATCATGGTCGATCAGCCATGCGTGATCTTCGTGCCGAGCACGTTGAGGCATTCGCGCATGAAGGCGGCGAGCCCGGTCCAGCCCTTGGCGGAGACCATGTTGCCGTCGACATAGGCCTCGGTCGGCTTGACGTCGATATAGGTGCCGCCCACTGCGGTCACTTCCGGCTCACAGGCCCCAAGCCCAGCCACCTTGCGGCCCTTGAGCACGCCCGGCACCGCCATCAGGATCTGGACGCCGTGGCAGATGGTGAAGATCGGCTTGCCGGTCTCGTGGAAATGGCGAACCATGTCCTGAATCCGCTTGTCGGTGCGGATATATTCCGGCCCACGGCCGCCAGCGCAGTAGACCGCGTCGTACTCCTCGACCCGGACCTCGGAGAAGGTCTTGTTGATGTCGGCATAGTGGCCGAGCTTCTCGGTATAGGTCTGGTCGCCTTCGAAATCATGCAGCGAGGTCTTGATGCGGTCGCCCGCCTTCTTGTCCGGGCAGACCACGTGGACCGTGTGGCCGACCGCCTCCATGCCCTGCTGGTAGACGTAGATTTCGTACTCTTCCGTGAATTCGCCCGTGAGCATCAGGATCTTCTTGCCGCTCATCGCAGGTCTCCTCTCGATTTTCGAATGGGATGACACCCGGCATCAGCCGGGTGCCGCTCGGTCAGATCAGGTCAGAATGGAGAATCGGGGAAGTAGAACTGATCCGCATTCTCCGGCGTGATCAGCGGCGCATCCAGGAGGAAGGAACCCCGCATCGGCGCCTGCCCGGCGAACTGGCCAGCCGTCATGTAGATTGCCGACTTGATCATGGACGGCGGATAGGGCGTGGAAATCGGCGTGCGCTCGTCGCCTTCCTTCACCATCTCGATCACCTGTTTCATGCCATTGCCGCCGAGAGCGAACCGGATGTCCTCGCGGCCGGCCTGGTCGATGGCCTCGATGACACCCAGCAGCATGTCGTCGTCATTGGCCCAGACGGCGTCGATCTTCGGATATTTGGCCAGGTAGTCCTGCATCAGCGTAAAGGCTTCGTCCTGGTTCCAGTTGGCGTACTGGATGTCGAGGATATTGATGTTCGTCTCCGCGATGACGTCGGAGAAGCCTTTGATGCGTTCGTCATCGATGACCGTGGGAATGCCGCGCAGCACCACGATCTCGCCCTCGCCTCCAAGCTGGTCGGCCAGCCAATGCGCCGTATTGGCCCCGACGGCAATATTGTCGCCGGCAACATAGAGATCCTGGATCGAGGGATCGGCCAGTCCGCGATCCACGACCGCGATGAAGGTTCCGTTGGACTTCACCTGTTCGACCGGGCCGGTCAGTTCCTCAGAGGTGAACGGCAGGATGACGAGGGCGTCGAGATCGCGTGTCGCGGACAGGTCTTCCAGCGCGGAGACTTGCGCCGAAGCCGAGGACGCCGTCGACAGGACCACGTCGATATTGGGGAACGAGGCCTCGATTTCCTTTTCGGCCTGTTCGGCGTGATAGACGACGCCCCCTGTCCAGCCATGCGTCGCCGCCGGTATCGAAACGGCAATGGTGACGTCGCGCTCCTGTGCACCTGCAGATCCGATCGACATGGCGCTCGCCACGGCGATAGCGGATACGAATGTACGTGTCCTTGTAGTCATGGACTTCATGATTTTTCTCCTCCGTTGAAGTCGTAACTCAATTTTGAGCAGCCATCAGCGGCTGCCGGTAAAGCGATGCGCAAGCATTGCGATGATGATGATCGCGCCCTGTACCGCGCCCACGAGATATTCGGAGACCATGTCCGACAGGACCATGACGTTCGCGATGATCTCGAGAATGAGTGCTCCGGCGACGGTGCCCCAGATCCGTCCTCTGCCGCCCCGCAGCAGTGTGCCGCCGATCACCACCGCAGTGATGACCTGAAGCTCCCACAGCTGGCCGGTCGTCGGAGTTGCGGCGCCAAGACGCGGCACGTAGCAGATCGCCGCGACGGCGACGCAAAGGCCCTGAATCACATAGGCGGCGGCACGAACCCGGCCGACATTGACACCTGAAAAACGTGCAACCTCGGCGTTGGACCCGACCGATGTCAGCCGACGGCCGTACTTGGTGCGATAGAGCAGGAAGGCGCCGAGCAGGACGACGGCGAGCGTGATGAGCACAGGATAGGGAACGCCCAGGAAATCACCGAAATAGACCGGGCGATAAGCCTCGCGCAGGCTGCGGTCGATGGGCAGCGAACCACCATCGGTCATGAAGGTGATGAAGGCCCGGAATATGCCCATGGTGCCGAGCGTGACGATGAACGGCTCAATTCGCCCCACTGTAATTATCAGTCCGTTGAAGAGGCCGCAGAGCGCCCCGACCACCAGCGCCACACCGGCACCCATGACGATCGCCCAACCGCCATAGGCCGGCGCCAGTCCGTTCATGGTCATGATCATGATGCCCGTGACGAAGGCCATCATCGATCCCACCGAAAGGTCGAGGCCGCCCGACGAGATCACGAAGGTCGCGCCGACCGCGATGATGGCAATGAAGGCACTGCGCGTGATGACGTTGATGAGATTGGCCGTCGACGCGAAATTGGAGTTGATGAGAACGCCAAGGAACACGATCACCCCCAGCGCGATGAAGGGGGCAAGATCGGCCCATCGGATTCGCCTTCCTTCGTCAGCGGTCGCGACAGTTGCGGTCGCTGTAGTCATGCGGTGCCTCCCGTGTGTTGTCCCGTGCCGGACGTGGCTGCGTAGACAACGTTCTCCTCATTGATCTCTTCGCCCAAGAGCTCTGCCACGATCCTCCCGGCACGCATGACCAGAATCCGGTCGGCGAGGCCGACGAGTTCCTGCATTTCCGACGAGATGACGATGCAGGCCCTGCCGGACCGCACCATTGCGTCGATGAACTCGTAGATCTGGCTCTTGTTGCCGATATCGATGCCGCGCGTCGGCTCGTCGATGATGACGACAGAGGGATCGGTCATCATCACCTTGGCGAGAAGCAGCTTCTGCTGGTTTCCTCCCGAGAGCTTGCCCGCTTCGAGGGTCAACGAACGCACGCGGATATCGTAGTCGGCGACGGCCTTGCGCAATGCCGCCATCTCGGCGCCCCGGCCGAGGACCGTGCCCGGGTTGACGATCTCCAGGGCTTGCAGGGTCAGGTTCGGCGCGAGCTTCTCGTCGAGCAGCAGCCCTTTGCCCTTTCTGTCTTCGGTCAGGTAGACGAGCCCGGCCTCCATCATCGAACCGACGGAACGATGGGCGATCTCGCTGCCGTTCACCACGACGCTTGCCGCCTGCGACGGCCGCAGGCCCATCAAGCCCTCAATCAGTTCCGTTCGGCCGGAACCGATCATGCCGCCAAGACCGAGCACCTCGCCGGGCCGCACGTCGAACGAGGCCTTCTGCGCTCCGTGATCGACCTCCAGACCGGAGACCGAAAGCAAAGGCTCGTGCGTGGTTGCAGGACGCTTGTGCGGGTAGAGCATGTCGAGCTCTCGCCCGACCATCAATTCCGCCATCTGACGCTGAGTGAGCTCGGCCGCCGGCCAGGTGCCGATCATCCGCCCGTCACGCAGCACCGTGACCCGGTCGGCGAGTTCCTGGACCTCGTCGAGACGATGGGAAATGTAGAGCACCGCGACGCCATGCTCGCGAAGACCGCGCACGATGTCGAGCAATGCGGCGACCTCATCATTGGCCAAGACCGCGGTTGGCTCATCAAAGATGACGACCTTGCGCTCGTCGAGGAGCGCACGTGCGATCTGCACCAGCTGCCGCTGCGCCAGCGGCAGGTCGCTGACACGGTCCCGCGGCCGAGCGGCGGACCCGATCCGGGCAAGCAGTTCTGCGGCCCGCCGATCCATCGCCCGGTCGTCCACCATGAATCCGCGCCGGATTTCGCGACCGAGAAACAGGTTCTGCGCCACGGTGAGGTCAGGCGCCAGGAGGATCTCCTGGTGGACGAGAACAATACCGTGTTTCTCCGCCTCGACCGCGTTGGCAAATGAAACCGCCCGTCCGTCCATCGCGATGTGCCCGGCCGTAGGCGAGGCATGACCCGACAAAAGCTTCATGAGCGTTGATTTGCCCGCGCCGTTCTCGCCGATGATCGCATGCACCTCGCCGGCATGAATATCGAGCGTCACGTCGGACAGGACCGTGATCTGGCCGTAGGACTTGCCCAGCCCATCCGCGCGCAGGGACGCGAAGGCCGGCACGGATGATGCTCCTGCCGCGGTCAATTTCGAAACCATGTTCATTCGAATGCCGATAGCAACCGATCGCGCGAACGCTCGATGTGTTCTTGCATCGCCTTATAGGCCGCATCCGAATCCCCTGCCCGGAATGCGGCAAGCAGATTCTCGTGCTCCTGCAGCGCCTCCTGCGTCACGCGGGTGTGGAACATCAGCCGGAAGATGTGGAGATGCACATGCTGGTTGAACAGCGTGTTACGGATCACCTCATTGCCGGCGATCTTCATGATGTCGTCGTGAAAATGGGCATCAGCTCGCGCAAAGCGGGAGTAACGCGTATTCCGGTCCACGGGCGCTTCGCCATGCTCCATATCGGCGGCCGAGCTCTCCAAAAGCGTCAAAGCCTCGGGCGTCATGTTGTGCATGGCCAGTCGTGCGGCCTCCGGCTCCAGAAGCAGGCGGAAGGCGTAGAGATCCTCGAACTGCTTGCGTGTCCATTGCGGCGCGGCACTGTATCCGACCAGGTGCTCCTTTCGCACCAATCCTTCACGCTCAAGCCAACCGAGCGCCTCGCGGACCGGCGTCTGCGACACGCCAAGCTCACGCGCAAGCGCGTCGATGGGTATGCGCGCGCCCGGAGCAATCTCGAGCGCCATAAGCCTGTGATAGATGTTGTCATACACACCATCCACCACGCTGCTCGACCTGAGACCCACTGGCTTGCCCTGCCGCTCGGCCGCAAATGACATGTTTGGCCCTCCCAGAAAGTCCTTGTTGACACCGAGAATTGTGTTGCAGATAAGATATCAGATGTCAAATATAATATCATATACGATCTGATATAGGATTTTTGAGATGAGATTTCCCGCCGGCCAACTCCGGCAAGTGGCAGTTGCAGCGCTGGAAAGGCACGGCGCACCGCCCGACAAGGCGCAGCTCCAGGCCGACATCCTGATCGAGGCCGAATTGCGCGGCCTGCCCTCACACGGACTGCAGCGGCTGCCGCGCCTGCTGGCGCGAATCGACAGGGGGCTCGCCGACCCGCACGCCAGCGGTACGGCGACCTGGAGCAGGAAGTCCTTTCTGTCCGTGGACGGTCAGGGCGGTCTCGGCCCCGTCGTCCTGATGGCGGCAATGCGCAAGCTCGAAAGTGCGGCCGCCATTGGCGGCATCGCCGCTGCCGCGGTTCGCAACGCCAACCATATCGGCATGCTCGCCTACTATGCCGAGGCGGCGGCGCGTGCCGGCCTGATCGGGATCGTCGCTTCGACGAGCGAGGCTTTGGTCCATCCGCACGGCGGCACGCAGGCTATGCTCGGAACCAATCCGATGGCCGTCGGCATTCCGACCGATAGCGAACCGTTCGTCCTCGACCTCGCCACCAGCATCGTATCGATGGGAAAGATCCACAATCACGCGTTGCGCGGCGAACCAATCCCTGCCGGCTGGGCCGTGGATGCCGCCGGCCGTTCGACAACCGACCCGGAGGCCGCAAAAGGCGGCGCGATTGCCCCCTTCGGCGGCGCCAAGGGGTACGGCCTGGGCCTCGGCATCGAGCTTCTGGTGGCGGCCCTGGCCGGCTCCGGCCTCGCGCCTGAGGTGCGCGGCACCCTGGACGACACACACCCGGCAAACAAGGGCGACCTGCTGATCCTCATCGACCCCGCAGCTGGGGCGGGCGATGCCGCGACACTCGGCGCGTATCTCGATGCTTTGCGTTCATCCGGCCCAGCCGATCCGAACCGGCCCGTGGCCATACCCGGTGACGGCTCGCGGGCGAGGCGCGGCAGGGGACTGTCCTCGGGCGTCGATGTCCCCGACGCACTCTTCGACACTCTCTCGGCTCTAGCAGCCGCCTGATCTCATTTGTGGAAGGAAAACAAAGGAATGAACCTATTCGGCACCATCAGGGCCCCGCGGGAACTGATCTTCGGATACGACCAGCGCAACTCCCTGGGCCGTGTCGCCAGTAAGCTCGGGCGTCGGGCGCTGGTCGTCACGGATGCACGGCTGACCTCGGACCTGCATTTTCTGGCGATGATGAACCAGCTGGAGGCAGCGGGTGTTGGCTTGCGGATCGATGGCTCGACGCTGCCGGACGTTCCGGTCGAGTCGGCCATCGCCTGTGCTGTGGCGGCACGCGATTTCGCTCCCGATCTCGTTGTCGGCATCGGAGGCGGCTCCTGCCTCGACATGGCGAAATGCGTCGCTGTTCTGCTCACCCACGGAGGAAATCCGCGAGACTACTACGGTGAGCACAACGTGCCCGGCCCGGTCATGCCAATCATCGCCATTCCGACGACGGCGGGTACAGGCTCGGAGGTGACGCCGGTTGCGGTGCTTTCAGATGCCGAACGCAACCTCAAGGTGGGCATCTCAAGCCCGCACATCATCCCGACAGCATCGATATGCGATCCCGAACTCACCCTCACCTGTCCACCAAGCCTGACCGCGATTGCCGGTGCGGATGCGCTGACACATGCGATCGAGGCATTTACCGCCATACGGCGCGAGCCGCTGCCGGGCCTCGCACAGGAACGCGTTTTCGTCGGCAAGAACGTCTTTTCGGATCACTTTGCGCTGCGGGCCATATCGCTTCTTTGGCAAGGGCTTGAAGCTGCCTGCATGAACGGCGCCGACACCGCCGCCCGCGAGAAGGTGATGATGGGCGCCACGCTGGCCGGACTTTCCTTCGGCGTGGCCGGCACCGCCGCCGCGCATGCCATCCAGTATCCGGTCGGCGCGCTCACCCAGACGGCCCACGGAGCGGGGGTCGCCTGCCTGATGCCGTACGTCATGAGCTGGAACAAGCCGGAAATCATGAAAGAACTCGGCGAAATCGCCAATGCGGCAGGCCTTGGCAGCGCAGACGAGGTGATTCCGGCCATCGCCAGTCTTTTTGCCCGCATTGGCATACCATCGACATTGCGCGAACTCGGTCTCCAGGACGACCGCCTCGACTGGGTGGCCGAGCAAAGCTGCGGCATTTCCAGGCTGATCGAGAACAACCCACGCCCCCTGGCCTTGCCCGACATGCGCAGGCTGGTTGCCGCGGCCCATAGCGGCGACACCTCACTGCTCGACTGACATTCAGAGGAACATCGACAATGACCCTCCACACCAAGATCTCCGGTTTCGCCGACCCTTCCCTCCATGCGCACGGTCTCTATATCGGCGGACGATGGGAGAAGGGCTCGGGCATCCCCGTATTCGATCCATCGACCGGCAACGTGCTCGCCGAAGTCCCCGACGCTACGGTCGACGATGCGATGCGCGCCGTCGATGCCGCCGAGGCAGCCGCGCAGACATGGCGAGCGACGCCCGCGCGCCAGCGCTCGGAGGTCCTGCGCAACTGGTTCGCCCTGATGAGCGACCATGCAGAGGAACTGGCGGTTCTGATCGCACTGGAAAACGGCAAGGCTCTGCCCGACGCCCGCGGCGAGGTGGCCTATGCCGCGGAGTTCTTCCGCTGGTATGCCGAGGAAGCCACCCGCATACCCGGCGAGTTCCGGCACACCCCGTCCGGTTCGCACAACATTCTGGTCGATCACGAACCCATCGGCATCTCGGTGCTGATCACCCCGTGGAATTTCCCCGCAGCCATGGCGACACGCAAGATCGGCCCGGCTCTCGCCGCCGGCTGCACGGTCATCCTCAAGCCTGCATCAGAAACGCCGCTCACCGCCTATGCCATGGCACGGCTGGGTGAACAGGCCGGCGTACCGGCAGGCGTGGTCAACGTGCTGACCACCAAGGATCCGGGCGCAGTCACCAATGCGATGCTCGCCGATCCGCGCATACGCAAGCTTTCCTTCACCGGCTCGACCGGCGTCGGACGCCTTCTTCTGGCCGAAGCGGCGAAGTCGGTCGTGAGCTGCTCGATGGAACTGGGCGGCAACGCACCATTCGTCGTCTTTGATGACGCCGATCTCGACGCCGCGCTCGACGGTGCGATGATCGCCAAGATGCGCAATGCCGGCGAGGCATGCACCGCCGCGAACCGGTTCTACGTCCAGAGCGGCATCCATGACGCCTTCGTCGAGGGTCTGACGAAGCGCATGGCGGCGCTGACGATCGGTGCCGGTTACGACCCCGCCACCCAGTGCGGCCCGATGATCACGAAAAAGGCCGTTCAGAAGATCGACCACCTCGTCTCCGAGGCGATCAAGCACGGTGCCCGTGCCACGACAGGCGGCACACCCCTGCCCGGCAACGGCTATTTCTACCCGCCGACCGTACTCGAGAACGCCCCCGTCGATGCAGCCATAGCTCACGAGGAAATCTTCGGTCCCGTGGCGCCGGTCTATCGCTTCGAGACCGAGGAACAGGCGATCGAGCTCGCCAACAACACGGAATATGGCCTGGCCGCCTACGTCTACACTCGGGATTTGAAACGCGCCATGCGTGTCGGCAAGGGCATCGAGACCGGCATGCTCGGCATCAATCGCGGCCTGATGTCCGACCCGGCTGCGCCATTCGGAGGCGTCAAGCAGAGCGGCCTTGGACGAGAGGGCGGCGTCACCGGCATACTGGAATTCATGGAAGCCAAATATTATGCCGTTGAGTTCTGAGACCCGGGGGAGAATCGAATGGCTGGCAAAGACCTCTATCTCATCCGCGATTTTGTGCCGGACTTCGATGCCATTGCGGCTGAGTTTGCGGCACGCAGCCGCGAGTTTTCGGCACGCGCAAGGATGTGCACCGACATTGCCTATGGCGCGCGGCCGCGCGAGACGCTGGACATCATCATGCCCGACGATGCGGTCAAGGATGCGCCTCTGCACGTCTTCGTGCATGGCGGCTACTGGCGCTCCGGTGAAAAGGCGGATTATCGCTTCGTCGCCAGTCCGGTGCTGGCCGCCGGTGGCATTGCCGCTCTGGTGGAATACGACCTGATGCCCGGCCAGCGGCTGCCGGTCCTGGTCGATCAGGTCCGGCGCGCGGTGCTGTGGCTGCAGGAACACGCCGCCAGTTTCGGCGCCGACCCCTCGCGCATATCCGTCAGCGGCCACTCTGCCGGCGCGCATCTGGCCTCATATCTTGCGGCAAGCGCTCCGGGAGAGGCGGGCGCCGCGGTCTTGCCAGCTCTCAAGGACATGCTGCTGTTGAGCGGCATATACGATCTGTCGGGCATTCCCGACAGCTTTCTGCGCCACGAAGCCGAAATGACCCACGCGGAAGCCGCCGCGTGGTCGCCCCTTGCCTCTACGCATCATGCCGGTCCACGCCGCACACTTACTTATGGAACTGACGAAACAGCGCCTTTCCATGAGCAGGCGCAAAGCCTTCACGCCAAGCTTGGAGACGAAGGACTTGAGACCGAACTGCTGCCTCTGCCGGCACTCAACCACATGAGCGTGGTGCTCGATTTGGGCAATGTGGACGGCCGGCTCGGACGGCGGATAGCCGACATGGTGGCAGCGGACTGACGCATCTCCGAGGCGTCTATCCGGTGACGTTGCGCCTTATGAACAGCGAGTCTATCGCGGATCGGGTGCGCCCCAGCCGCCACCATTGGCAGTCCGCACGACGATCTCGTCGCCTGGCGCGATGACGAGGCCGCTGACGAAGGCATGGTTCTCCACCCGGCCGTCCACCCGCCGCACCGATAGCGAATTGGTGCCGCCTGGGCGTCCCCCTTCCAGCGACCAGACCGGCTGCTTGTTGCGGCTGTAGCCGGCCGAAACGACCGGGTTTCCGCGCGGGCGATAGCTGACCGACAGGCCCTTGCCGCCGCTGTGCCTGCCCCTGCCCTCCTCGGCCTCGTTAAGGCGTTTGTAGGTGACGTCGATGCCGTAGCGCGCCTCGCAGATCTCCACGGGGCAGTTGAATGTCTCGCCGTGGCTGGCCGAATACATCGCATCGAGGCCGTCGCGCTCGGCGGTCGCTCCCCAGCCGCCCATCTGCGGCTCGACCATGGTGAATGCGCGCCCGGTGTCGGGATGCCGTCCGGCAATGACGGTGCCGCAAATGGAGGCGAAGTGGCCGGCAGGCAGGCGCTCGGGCATCGCCCGTGCCATGCATTGCCACAGCATGTCGTAGAGCCTGATGCGCGTCTCGAAATAGTAGCCGTGCGGCGCCGTGCCGGTGGCGTGAAAGACCGAGCCCGGCTCGGTGATCACCTCCAGGGCACGGAAGGAGCCGGCATTGGCGAACAATGTCGGGTCGGTCAGCGCCTTGAAGATCATCTGGGCCGAGATCACGGCCCCGTCGCGGCTCGTATTGTAGGGCGCGGCGCGCTGCTCGCAATTGCCCGTGAGGTCGACGACGAAACGGTCGTCGCTCATTGTGATGGCGGCTTTCCAGACGGCGCCGTCGTCCTGTTCCTCCTCGATGCGGTAGGTGCCGTTGGGCAGGGTTGCCAGGCCGGCGCGGCCGCGCCGCTCGCCTTCCTCGAACAGGTCCGCGAGCGCCGCCCGGTAGGCTTCGAGGCCGTAGGTCTCGACGAGCTGGACGATGCGTGTCTGCGCCTTGCGGCTCGCCGCCACCTGCGCCCACAGATCGCCGCGGACGAAATCCGGCAGGCGCGAATTCGCCGCGATGATGTCGAAGACGGATGCCAGGGGCTCGCCGCCCTCGAACAGCTTGACGGCGGGCAGCCTGAGACCCTCCTGGAAGATCTCGCTGACATCGACCGCCATCGAACCGGGGGTCCGGCCGCCGACATCGTTCCAGTGGGCGATGGAGGCGGTCCAGGCGACCAGTTCGCCTTCGACAAAGACCGGAAGGGCGATGACGACGTCGTTCAAATGGGTGACGCCGCCGTAATAGGGGTCGTTGGTGATGTAGCAGTCGCCCGGCCGGATCGCCTCGGCACCGTTCAGTTCGATGATGCACTTGACCGCCTTGTCGAGCACGCCGACGAAGGTGGGGATGGATGCGGGTGAAAGCCGACGAGCCAGTCCATATGCGATCCCGGCGCGAGGGCGACGAGGTCGGCGCCATGCGCCTTCATGGCGGCGCGCAGGCGGGAGAAGCGGTCGGCGGTCTGGTTGCTCATGGTTCTTGCGTTCCTTGGATTGAATGTCAGCTGAATTCACGCCGCTTAGCCGGTGTGCCCGTAAACCGCGCGGGCCCGCTCGCGCGTGATCAGCCCATTCCTGATGTCTTCTTCCACGGCGGCCTTGTCGCGCTCCTTCGGATCCGAATGGCCTCAACGCTCACACCCCTGAACGTGTCTGTGAAGGCGCGAAAGGCATATGTGGCATCAAGGTTGTCGTAGACTGCGGACGACGTTTCAGCGCTCGGCGTCTCATTCGAGAATTCGAGCGTGCCGATCCGGGTCTCGACACTTTCGGGCGAGGAGATCGATTGTATCGCCTTCTCCGAGACCTGGGCCGAAGCGGCGGGCGCAAGAATAAGGGACAGCGCGGTGGCAAGCGCAAGGGATCGTGTCTGCATATCAAGCCCCTTCGTTTGGCAAGGGGGCAATACCCGCCGCGCACTCTGCAGCACATCTGCAACATGATGGCGCACAAAACGAACCGCCGTCCGGCGTTGCCTTCGATCACCGGACGACGGTTCCGCCTTGCTGGAGCATGTCCCCCTCAAACGGAATCGCTTGAGCGAACGCGCGCTGGAGGGCGATGCAAGGGCATGCGCCGCACGGCAATCCCACCCTAGTGTGGTGGTTTTGAAGTTCGTTGCATTCTCGATATCAGGAGCCGGGACGAACTTCAAAACCAAAACCACACTAGATTCATAAACTTGCTGGTGTCCTCGCGATTCTGCAATTCGACTGGAGCTTGATATCAAATGAAACGAATTTCAGAATCGGGACACTAGGAGCCTGTCCAGATAGCTCCGGCATAGGGCTGTTGGCTGAACGATAGTGGGTTCATGCCGCTTGGGCGAGCTTGGTGAGGTT
>NZ_WOAC01000035.1 GCF_009749525.1 Mesorhizobium xinjiangense
CCGAACCCGCTACGAGTTCGGCGTCAAGACGTCGATTGCCGTCACCAATGCTGCAAGCGCCGGCGGACAGTTCATCCTCGGGGCCATGGCGCTGCCGGGAAATCCCTACGACGGCCATACGCTCGAAGGTCAGATAGAACAGACCGAGCGGCTCACCGGCGTGACGGTGCGGCGCGCCTATGTTGACCGCGGCTATCGCGGCCATGGCGGCGATCCGCAACGCGCCGAAGTCCATGTCGCCCATACCAGGGGCATCGTCTCGCCGACGATCCGGCGTGAACTGCGACGGCGCAACGCCATCGAGCCTGTCATCGGACATCTCAAGAGCGACGGCCTGCTGGAAAGGAACCATCTCAAGGGAGCCGAAGGCGATGCCGTCAACGCCATCCTCGCCGCAGCCGGCCACAATCTGCGGCTGTTCATCGCATGGATGAAGCAGCTTTTGGCGTTCCTGCTTGCGATCGTCCTGATCAGCGCCGAAAAACAGCCGCCATCGAACACGATGACGGCCGTCCCAAACGCCTGAAATCGCCTAAATCACGGACGACCAGCTTGATAATTCCAACCTGCAGAGTAGCACCGACGTCACCGACGAGCGTCACCAAGAGAGCGCCAAGACCCTGCATGGGCCAATCATCTTGACCGAAATCCGCCTTCACCGGCTCTTGAGAACAGCCATCACCGCCGCGCCGATCTCCTGCAGCGCCGCGTTGCGGGTCACGAAATCCACGTCGGCATCGGAAAGATAGATGGCCACAAGCCAGGGCGCGTGGTCCCGCGGCGTTACCATTGCCACGATGTTGCGCGTCTGGTCCCCGCCGCCCGACTTGTCGGCGATTTCCCAGTCCGCAGGCGCCTCGGCCCGCAGCAATGCGCCCGTCACACCGCCACGGCTCATCCACTCCGCCAATTGCGCACGCGAGGCCGGCGTCAGCGCATCGCCCAGCAGCATGGCCTGCAAGGTATCAAGCATCGCGGCCGGAGTCGTGGTGTCGCGGGGATCGCCTGGGGCAAAGGTGTTCAGTTCGGGCTCCCGCCGGTCGAGGCGAGTAACAGGATCGCCGATATCGCGCAGGAAGGCGGTCACTTCCTGCGGGCCGCCCAGCCGATCCATGAGAAGGTTCGCGGCGGTGTTGTCGCTCATGTCCAGGGTGGCGAGGCAGAGATCGCCGATTGACATGGACTCACCCACACGCGTTTCTGTCACAGGGGCGTAGGACAGCAGGTTCTCGTCGCGAATGGGCAACACCTCGTCGAGCGTCAAGGCGCCGCCATCCACCTCCGCCAGGACAGCGCCGCAGATCACGGGTTTGACCGTGCTGTTCATGAGGAAGCGCTCCTCGGCGCGATACGCCCAGGTCCAGTCCGAGCCTGTGTCGCGTACCATGACCCCGGTCCGGGCGTCCAAGCGGTCTTCGACGCGGTGGATCGTTTCGGCGAGCCGATCTTCGGCGTCCTGCGCGACGGCGGAGGTGGCCAGCGACAGTCCGAGGGCGAGCGTTGCCGCGAGGCGCGGCAGGAAGGAAGCACTGCGCTGCGGATGTGGCAAACTGAATCTCAATTTTCTCAAAAAAGGGTGCGTAATGCGCAATGATCGGAGGAACCAGCCCTTTTCGACTAAGACCATGACGACTGGTCTTTGGGAAGCCGACCGTCGGGATCGTGGACTTCAACGGAATCCGCTCTTGTCAGATTTGCAGGGAATAGGAGGAGGTTCGTCCCTCCGGCATGGCGTAACGAGGGGAAAAGCAATCCGCGTAGTCCAGAGGAAATCACGGTATCAGCCAGTTTCCACGACGGCGGGATTTTCTTGTCGATGCGTGCGATCTGACGCCACTGACAATCCCACTCGCTCCATGCGGGATCCAGTGATCCGGATCGAAACCTTCGGACAGGTCGGCAACCTCCTCCAGCGTAATCTTGTAAGCAGCGAGGGTAGCGGGCGGCGTGATGCTGGTGCCTTGCCGATATTCCTCAAGGGCTGTTTGCGGAGCTTCCGATAGGTACAAAGCTTCCACGCCTGGCCGATTGAAGCGGCCGCCATCACCAGCTGCCCCTGCCCCGCTCGTTGGAAGAAACGCCCATCGCGGCGTAAGGTATCTATGGAAGACGGCGTTCAGACCGATGCGAGTGACCTTCACCCGCGGGCTCCGTTTTCCAGATCACGGATATAGGCCAGGACGGCGTCAGCATGACCATCCGCGACAAGTTCGGCCGCGGTGCGGTGATCGTAGTCGGCAATCGGCTCGTTTCGATACCAATAGATGGCCTTCTGAATATCCCCCGTGAGCTCAGCGGCGGCCGATATCACCTTGATCATTTCCCGCATCTTCAGTTGTAGACGCTCGGACGATGGATTGCGCAATGTGTTGCGGTGAACGCCGGTCAGCTCAGCCAAAGCAATGACCTTAACGCCAAGCACCTCAGAAAAGCGCGAGGGCGAGATATAGGGTGTCCGCGGTTCCTGGAGGCTGTCCACGAACTTGGATACAACGACATTCGCCTGCTCGGCATGAGCGTGTGACATGACTAATCTCCGCACTGTTCAATGCACAATATATGCACATTTTCTAGCATATCAAGTTTATTCGGCTACAACAGGCCCCACGCACGATAGCGTCCCCTCCCCGTCATCTCACGGACGCCAAACTCTTTAACTAGGCTCAACGCCCCGCGAAGCAGATCAATGGCAACCGGGAGACTGCTCGTCGACCGCTTGCCGACGGCGCGCCGCTCTAAGGCCTGTTGAGATTCATCGTGAATTTATGACGGCGGCTGCGAGATGGATGATTGCAATGAACGAGGTGTCGGTTTTGTCGGCGCGCATGGCGATGCGTTTGAACTCTTTGAGCTTGCAGAAGAAGTTTTCGACGAGATCTCAGGACCAATTCGCTCGCGGTGCGCCAACTACGCAGATCTCGGTGCGGCCAGCCTCTCGAGCCGCGACTTCGTTGTCTCGCTTTCCGAAATAAGCCAATTGCGGAAGCGTCGGACCTGCGGTCGTGCCATGGCGGCATCACGAATCCTGATGCGGTACGGGCTCGTCGCGAGCACATGGTCACAGACGGGGAAAGGCAAACTCATCCTCCCTGCTTCGACATCGTCGAGAACAAGAGACAGGCCGCAGATAAGAAGCCCCGCGTTCGATCTCACGCCCTCGAGCGCGTCGCGCATATGCGCGTAGCGCACCCCTCGCTCGGGTTCAGCCCGGTCGTATCCGAACGTTTCGGCCCATTCCCGCCAACTCGGCGTATGGGGCTGAGAGGGACGCGACTGTATATGGAGCAACGGGAACCCTTCCAGGCCCGCGGCAGCGGAGTGACGCCATAATCTCGCCCGATCGTCGAGCGCACCGACAGGCAGGTACTTTGGAGACGGCACACCGGAGGGCTGGTTGAAAGCACCTTCAAGCCGGGCCTGGTTCTCGAGGGAACACACGGGCAGGAAGCGTTCGGTATAAAGAGGCTCGCCATCGGCAGCATGACCTTCCGTGTCGCGGTCGATTATGCAGTCCGTCGTCCCCAAACGCATTGGGACATCACCTTCCCCATTCAAGTTGAAGGATATGTTGGGATGTTCTCGATGAAAGAGCTCAAGGCGCGGAAGAAGCCACAGATCCGCCCAGTCGGGATCGGCAACGACATGGATCTCTGCGGCCCGCTGGAAATCCAGCTTGTCGGTGGCTTTGTCGAGCGCCGCGAAACCCGCTCGCAAATCGTCGAGTGCAGCACCGAGCGCAGGTGTCGGCTGCAGCCCCGATCGCCCCCTGACAAGCAGGTCGGTCTCCAGATATTCCTCTAGGAAACGAATTCTCTGTCCGACGGCAGCGGCGGTGATGCCTAGACGCCGAGCTGCCCCCTGCAGCGATCCCTCCTGGATCGCCAGATCCAGAGCCTGGAGTGATCTCAGATGTGTTGCGCCTGACATCTGCTGAAAGTTGACTCTGGTGGAACAAAACGCAGCTTTGATTATAAAGATTTCCTTTCTAACGAAAAGAAAAACCTCATTAGGCTCAAAGCCCATTTTGCGTCATGCTATGCAGCGATCCCTCCTGGATCGCCAGATCCAGAGCCTGGAGTGATCTCAGATGTGTTGCGCCTGACATCTGCTGAAAGTTGACTCTGGGGGAACAAAACGCAGCTTTGATTATAAAGATTTCCTTTCTAACGAAAAGAAAAACCTCATTAGGCTCAAAGCCCATTTTGCGTCATGCTGTTCCCATCCCGATCACAGGAGGAACAAATGACCCAGATGAAACGCTACATCGTCGAGCGCGACATTCCCGGTATTGGCCAAATGTCGATCACGGAACTTTGCGGCGCGGCACGGGCGTCGAACAAAGCCCTCGCCGAGATCGGTCCGAAGGTCCAGTGGCAGCACAGCTACGTGGCTGGGGAGAAGACATTCTGCGTGTATCTTGCCGATAGCGAGGAAACCATCCGCAAGCATTCCGAGGTCTCCGGAATTCCCGTTACGACGATTACGGAAGTTCCACAGATCATCGACCCCCTCACTGCCAACAACTGATCGTCCCGATGGTGCGCCTTCGCGGCCGTCGGTGCACCATCGGCGGAGGCGATGGATCGTTCGAAGTACCAGGAGAGTATGCGGCAGCGGTTCAATCATGCGAAGGCGCATTCGAATATTGATACTGTCAATCCACTAGGTGATCCCCAGGCGGAGTTTGTCTGGTGTGCGGACGAAGAAGACGCTCACGGGCTACGCCGACCTAGATCCTCGAAGAAGCGGAGCAGGTAGCCATCTGGATCGGCAACTACGAATTGACGATTTCCAACCTCACCGTCATTTTTCCGATACCACTTTTCTTCCGGACCGAAATAAAGGGGAAGCTCAGCCTTCGTGAGCGCATCGAGCAAAGGGGCTATGCTCGTGACATGCTCCCCTGAATGTACCCATTCATAGGCTAGCCCTGTTCACGTTGTGGTCCATTCGTGACCGGGTTGCAAATTCGTGCGGGGTGAGCCCGTCGAGACTCGTGTGCGGTCGCTTCAGATTGTAGTCGATCCTCCATCTCTCGATGACCTCACGGGCATGGCGGTAGCTGCGGAACAGATGCTCGTTGAGGCATTCGTCTGCCGCGCGATCCTATGAATGTGTGGTTCGTGTCGCGCGCGTGAGAGGCTGATGCTCTGGCATTGTGCGCGGGATGACCATCATCCGGCTGAGTGAACCGACATGGCGGGTGGTGGGCTCGATCACGGCCCGTCATCTGCTGGAAGCGCGGTGGCGCTGACCGGGACAGGCCGGTGATTCTCCTTCTCACTTTGCCGGACAGTGGATTTGCCGCCGGGGACTTTTGTTGTCTGCTGACAAATTCAGCAAAATATGTAGAAATATCAATTGTATGACTCTGTCCACAAAGATGCCGAGCAGGCGGCGTCGCCCTGTTAACTATTCATTAACCTAAAATTTCTTGTTCAGAGCGACGAATCGGGCATACTCACGGTTGATTGGTGGATTTTTGCCAAAAATCGTTATTTGGGAAGCCTGATCGAATGAACGTGAGTTCGCCTGTTCCAGCTCAAGCGCCATTGCACTTCGAGAAGCATATTCTCGAACAGGGCGATCAGATTTCCAAGAAACTGCACCTGTTGAGCATGCAACGGTTCCCGCCGCATGCGAAGAAGAATCTGCGATCGTTTTCGCTGGCGGAGGTCGCCACATATCTCGGCGTTTCGCAAAGCCATCTGAAGAAGCTGCATCTCGAGGGCAAGGGGCCGGTTCCGGAAACCTCCTCCTCCGGCCGTAGATCATATACCGCCGAGCAGATGCTCGAGTTGAGACAATATCTCGATCAGCATGGACGCTCGGATGCAAGAATGTATGTTCCGCATCGGCGCTCCGGTGAGAAGCTGCAGGTCATCGCTGTGGTAAATTTCAAGGGTGGTTCAGGCAAGACCACCACAGCCGCTCATCTGTCGCAATATCTTGCTCTTACCGGGCATCGGGTTCTCGCAGTCGATCTCGATCCGCAAGCCTCGTTGTCCTCCTTGCACGGTTTTCAGCCGGAGCTCGATCAGATCAAATCGATCTACGACGCGATCCGATATGACGACGAGAGAATCCCGCTTTCCAACATCATCCAAGAGACCAATTTCCCCGGTCTCGACATTGTTCCGGCAAATCTCGAGCTGCAGGAGTACGAGTACGATACGCCGCTTGCGATGGCTGATCGAAATTCAAATGCGGGCAAGGCATTTTTCACGCGTATTTCGAGCGCCTTGGCCGAGGTCGACGACAGCTACGACGTAGTCGTTGTCGATTGCCCTCCGCAACTCGGCTACCTCACGATCACTGCACTGACTGCAGCCACCTCGGTCCTGATCACCATCCATCCCCAAATGCTGGATGTGATGTCGATGGGACAGTTTCTGCTGATGCTGGGCGGTATTCTGGAGCCAATTCGCAGCGCCGGAGCTGCCGTGAATCTGGAATGGTACCGTTACGTGATCACGCGATATGAACCGACCGACCAGCCGCAAGCCCAGATGGTGGCATTCCTGCAGACGCTGTTCGGGGAGTTCATCCTCAAGAACCAGATGTTGAAGTCCACGGCGATCTCGGATGCGGGGATAACGAAGCAGAGCCTCTACGAGGTTGAGAAGAATACCATGACGCGGTCGACATATGAGCGCGCCATGGAAGCCCTCGAAGCGGTCAATAGCGAGATTGCAGGCCTGGTCCATCACGCGTGGGGACGATGAGATGTTGTCGGCTGACAAAAACGGTCTTTTGCGACGAAAAATCAGCGCATTAGCCATCAAGAGGAACTGATGTCATGGCCCGAAAGAATCTGCTGGCTGGCTTGAATGACATTGAGAATGAGGAGTCTTCAAGCTCGGCCGCTCCATACGCGGTCCGGGGTGCATCGAAGTCGATGATCCGCTCTGTGAGCGAGCTCGCCAAGCAGGCAGACGCCTATCTCGAGGGCGAACATGTGGTCGAGCTCGATCCGGGTGTGGTCGATGGATCATTCATCTCCGATCGTATGGGTGACGACCAGGAGCAATATCAAGAACTGCGCGAAGCCATTCGGGAGAGGGGACAGGACACACCCATTCTGGCGCGGCCGCATCCCGAAGCGGAAGGCCGCTACATGGTTGTTTTCGGCCATCGGCGCGTTCAAGTCGCCAAGGAACTCGGCCGAAAGGTGAGGGCGGTCGTCAAGGCGATAGACGACAAGATGCACGTCATCGCTCAGGGGCAAGAGAATTCCGCCAGGGCCAATCTCACCTTCATCGAAAAGGCCATGTTTGCGAGCCGCCTCGAAGACATGGGTTACGACAGAGATGTCATTTGTTCCGCACTGGCCTCCAACGCCGCCGCGGTGTCGAAGATGATTTCCGTCATCAAGCGCATCCCGGCTCCCGTCATCTCGAGAGTAGGAGCCGCTCCCGCTATCGGCCGGGAGAGATGGGTAGAGCTTTCATTGCTGGCTGGCAGGAAACCGGAAGCCGCCGATGCTGTGATGGCCACCCCTGAATTCGACGATCTTGAGAGCAATGACCGTTTTGAGCGACTGTTTTCGGCCCTGAACGAAAAAGGAAAGCCAGTTCGGAAGACGACGGCCAAGCCCGTGCCCAGAACCTGGTCCTCAGATGACAATTCGGTCAGCGCGGCATTCACGCGAAGCGGCAAGGCGGCAACCATAGCTCTTGGAGCGACCGATGGTCCGCGTTTTGCCGAATGGATTTCCAGCAATCTGGGCGACCTCTATGAGGCGTTCAGGATGTCGGAGAAGAAAGAAACAGGAGACTGAAACCGCAAAAGAAAAAGGCCCCCGAAACGTCACCGTCGCGGAAGCCCTTCTCTGCTTTGGTCAGCTTGAGAATCGCAAATCCGCGAATCACTGTCAAGAGTCCCGGCGTCGATTCGGCGAGCAGATTTCTTTTGCCTAGCGATAGGTGAAGAAAAATGCAGACGCATATCCCAACGACGCCCTTTGGGCGGCGAACGATGTCGCTTGGCATGATGACAAGCCAGGCCGTTGCGAAGGCAGTGCCGGAAAGCGCGCAGGTTCAAAAATGGAAAGTGTTTCACTCGATCCGGGAAGCGCGCGATCTGATCGGCGCCACGGACCGCTCACTGGCCATTCTCAATGCCCTGCTCTCTTTCCACCCGGAAACCGAGCTCGCAGGCGATGGTGAACTGATCGTCTGGCCGTCGAACGAGCAGCTCATGGCTCGCGCGAACGGGATGCCGGCGACAACGCTGCGGCGCCATCTGGCTGTCCTGGTTGAATGTGGGCTGATCATCCGCCGGGATAGTCCAAACGGAAAGCGCTTCGCGCGGAAGGGCAGGGGAGGGCAGGTCGAACAGGCCTATGGGTTCGATCTGGCTCCAATTGTTGCCCGGGCCGAGGAATTCGAGGAACTAGCGGAGACCGTCCGGGCCGAGAAGAACGCCCATCGCGTCGCCAAGGAGCGCCTCACGCTGCTGCGCCGAGATATCGTCAAGCTTATCGAAACCGGCATCGAGGAGAACGTTCGAGGCAACTGGGGCAGGGTACATCAGACCTATCAGGCCATTGTCGGCCGCTTGCCGCGCTCTGCACCGAGGCAACTTATCGAAGACATCTGCATAGACCTCCATGGCCTCTACACGGAAATCCTCGAGGTACTGGAATCATTCGCAAAAACACAGAATGCGGACGCCAATGAGTCCCATTCTGGTCGCCACATACAGAATTCAAACCCAGACTCCACATCTGAATCTAAAAGAGGCTCTAGAAAAGAAGATGAAGCGGGCGGCAGCGCGGCGGAAAACGACAACCTGCGGAGCTTGCCGAAGCGGGAGCTACCCTTGGGGATCGTGCTTGATGCTTGCCCAGACGTGAAGGATCTGGTGCAAGGCGGAGAGATACGCCACTGGCGAGACTTTCTGGCCGCCGCGGAGGTGGCCAGACCTCTGCTTGGGGTCAGCCCGAGCGCCTGGCGGGAAGCCTGCGAAGTCATGGGCGAGGCGCAGGCCGCGATTGCTCTGGCAGCCATCCTCCAGCGGGCTGATCAGATCAACAGCGCCGGCGGTTATCTGCGCAGTCTGACCGACAAAGCGAGGGAGGGGAAATTCTCGACCTGGCCAATGGTCATGGCGCTCTTGCGTGCCAAGTTGGACGCCAGTAGGTCTTTCGTCGGAAAGCCCGCTGAGCCGCGAAACGATGGGAACAAGGCAGACGAGCGTCTGGAAGTCTCCGACGCGCTGCTGAAGTCACTGGATCGATCGAGAAGGTGAGGATGCCCCGATGAGCTGGACAGCCTCGTCGAACCCCCCGGACTTTTCTGTGGCAGAGACCTTGCGCTCAGTCGACGTCGACGAGACCGTCGAATGCCTCGAGCAAGCCCGTTCGCTTAGCCCGGTCGAGGAGGTTCTTGACGGATGAGGGTGCCCATCTCGTACCACCCCGCGGCGTGCGCTCGTGAAGGCGCTCGAGCTGATTGGCGATTTCGCGCAAGGTGAGCTCCGGATTGGACGAATGGATGCCCGCCACCAGCGTCATCAGGCGATCCTCGGGCGGTCGAGGCGGCGACTTCCTCAGAAGCGACTCATCGGCCATTCCTTCGCTGATCATCCATTTTGCAGCCCGTCGCAGGCGTTCCGGGGTCCAATCGAAGCCCCGCCGCTTGAGGACGCGTGAGATGTCGTCCCAAGTGTGGTCTGGTCGCATGCGCCGGACGATTGGAAGCCATTGGTTGGCAGTGGACTGGATCCGCGCACCGTAGGCCGCCTTTTGAGCAGCTGTCATTTTGGCGAGTGCTTCGGGCCGACGTTCTCGAATCCCAGGATTGCCTGGTAATCGGCCTTTTGCCCTGGCGGCTTTGACGCCTGCCTTCGTCCGTTCCGAATTGAGTGCCCGTTCAAGCTGAGCGACGGCGCCAAGGACCTGCAGCGAAAACATGCCCTGCGGCGTCGTGGTATCGATTGGATCACTTAGCGAGCGGAAATGTGCACCTTTGGCAGTCAGCTCCTCGATGACATCGAGCAGGTGGCTCACCGAACGAGCCAGGCGGTCGAGCCGAACGACAACGAGGGTGTCGCCGGCGCCGATCTCCCGAACAAGCCTGGCGAGGGCAGGGCGGGTCCGCGAGGCACCGGAACCGTGCTCCTGGACGATCATCTCGCATCCGGCCGACCGCAGTTCCATCTCCTGCGCTTCAGTCTCTTGCTCGTCCGTAGACACGCGCGCGTAGCCGATAAACTGGCCCTGTGGTCGACGGGAGGTGTGGTTGCGCGGTGTTTTGGCCATCTGGAGGAATCTGAGAGCTGTGTTGAAGACGAATTTACAAACATAGAAGATATGCATAACCGATCGTTTGTAAACGTCTCTTGCGTGTCTTTTTGACCACCTGAAGCGGCAGAAACCCCAGAAAAACAGGCCCTCTCGTCGATCTGAGCACGAATTGCCGGGTCTCTGTTCAATCCCGAAGGCCGCAGCGCGCATTATATATAGAGGAGCTCAGAAATTACCGGTGTGACGGAAGCGAAAATCATGATAGCTTCCGTATGAGGATCGAAGACGCGTGACATCAATGACTTACGAAATCGGAAAATTGAGCCACGAGACCCTCTTGGGACCGATAGCGGCTGCGGAGGACGCGCTCGCGCGGCTCGATGAGAAAGTGGCGCGGTCTGAGGTGGGACCGGGCTTTGCAGAACGGGCCGACTTCTTCGATTCCGTCTCCTGTATGTGGGTTGCCGGCGAACTCGTCCATCTCGAGGATCTCGTTCTCCACGATGCGCAAATGGACATCCGCGCGCCGAGCCACGAGCTCGTCATCGCGCACCGAATCGTCAGGGCGAGGCGGCGGGTGTCGAGAAACGATCCCGGATGGGCGGTTGCGCGATCGGGGATCATGGCGCTCGCCGGTGTCGCCGAGGAACCTTCCGGTGAGGCCGAACCGGTTGACAGGCGAGGGGAGGGGGTCGAGCTCGAGTTGGTCGTCGATGAAGCACTGTCGCCCGAGCTGGCTGAGATCGATGAGGTTCTCACCCGAACCAAATGGCTGGTCGATGGCAATGGGTCTGTCGAGCAAAGGAAGCGGGGAACGGAGGTCAGTGTTGGGGAGCTGCTCATTCGCGACCCGGATTGGGATGAAGGTGAACGGATTGCTGAATGGCTCGAACTGGCGAAGAAGGTCGATCGGTTACCGGCCACCTTGGCGGCGGCCGTTCTTTGGGACGCCTGGGAGCATCTAGAACCGTTACAACGCCAGCACTGGCTCGGGCAGGTGCTCGTTTCGGATTTCCTAAGATCGCGTGGAAAGGTCCGATCGCACTTGCTGGCCTATTCGGTGGGCTTACGGGAAATTCCCCGCGAGCGGCGACGTGCGCGCGATCCAACGACGAGGCTGGTCGGCTATCTCGAAGCGATGAGTGCTACGGCAAGCGCAGGGATGAAGGATATCGATCGGCTAACGCTCGCTAAGCGCCAGCTAGAGCGGCGCGCTGTCGGCAAGCGGTCGACGAGCAGTCTCCCGATTGCGATTGATCTACTTCTTTCGCGGCCGATCGTGTCGGCGCCCATGATTGCGAATGCAGCGAGGATCTCGCCACGCGGGGCGTTGAACCTGGTTAAAGAGCTTGGCGTCCGTGAAATAACGGGGAGGGGGCGCTACCGGGCGTGGGGCGTGCTGTAGTCTATTAAACTTGATTTGCTAGAAAATGTGCATATGAAATGTGCATATATTGTGCATTGAACAGTGCGGAAATTAGTCATGTCACACGCTCATGCGGAGCAGGCAAATGTCGTTGTATCGAAGTTTGTGGATAGCCTCCAGGAACCTCGGACACCCTATATCTCGCCATCGCGCCTTTCTAAGGTGCTTGGCGTTAAGGTCATTGCTTTGGCTGAGCTGACCGGCGTTCACCGCAACACATTGCGCAATCCTTCGTCCGAGCGTCTGCAAATGAAGATGCGGCAGATGATCAAGGTGATATCGGCCGCTGCCGAACTCACGGGTGATATTCAGAAGGCCATCTATTGGTATCGAAACGAGCCGATTGCCGACTACGATCACCGCACCGCGGCCGAACTTGTCGCGGATGGTCATGCTGACGCCGTCCTGGCCTATATCCGTGATCTGGAAAACGGAGCCCGCGGGTGAAAGTCACTCGCATCGGTCCGAACGCCGTCTACCATAGATACCTTACACTGCGATGGGCGTTCCTTCCGACGAGCGGGGCGGGCTGCCGGTGATGGCGGCCGCTTCAATCGGCCAGGCGTGGAAGCTTTGTACCTATCGGAAGCTCCGCAAACAGCCCTTGAGGAATATCGGCAAGGCGCCAGCATCACGCCGCCCGCTACCCTCGCTGCTTACAAGATTGCGCTGGAGGAGGTTGCCGACCTGTCCGAAGGCTTCGATCCGGATCACTGGGATCCCGCATGGAGTGAGTGGGATTGTCAGTGGCGTAGGATCGCGCGCATCGACAAGAAAATCCCGCCGTCATGGAAACTGGCTGATACCGTGATTTCCTCTGGACTACGCGGATTGCTTTTCCCCTCGTTACGCCATGCCGGAGGGACGAACCTCGTCCTATTCCCTGCAAATCTGACAAGAGCGGATTCCGTCGAAGTCCACGATCCCGACGGTCGGCTTCCCAAAGACCAGTCCTCTTGGCGCTAACGGTCTCGCCCGCGTACGTTCCTCCTATTTTGGATTCCGCAGACTCCTTCTGCGACGGCGTCGAACACACGGGTATAGCCAGCCTCACGTTCCAATACCAAGGAGGTTGCCCGCTCCCGGTCGCCTTCTAAAATCTTCAGCTTCTCATCGAGGCTTTGCAGCACCGTGGTTTCATCGGCGATTCTTTTTCTGACGGCTGCGAGCCTCTTGGCCGTCTCGTTGTCTGCAGCGACGATCTTCTCGATCCGGGCGATCTCGGCTTCAAGCGTTCCCACTGGCAACTTTTCCGGGTCGTCGGTCGGTCGGACGGATGAAGGAACCAGAGTCATCTACTGGCGCAGTTGGCGCGACACCGCGCCAACCCTCCATGCTCTTTGCAGCATCTATCGCTTTCTTCGACACCACCTCGTCGACATTTCCGGAGTATGTCAGAAGGAAGCGTTTCCAATCGTCATCCTCGATCTTGGCTCGTTGATGCTGCTCGCGCATGGTGCGTAGCGTATCCGCGCCTTGTTCTGCCGCAGATCCTGCACTTCGGCCTATATTCCGGTGATGGCCGACTGCTGGTTCGCGAAATACCGAATGTATCCGCGCACCTTGTCCGCGGCCGTGATTAGATCCTGCAGTCTCTCAGCAGTCTTGTTCGGCCCTTCGGTGGAAGTTGTTTGCGGTCCCCCTGGTAGCGGTCGATTAGCTTCTTCTTCTCCGCGACCTGCGCCCGAAGAGATGCGGCTTGACGCGATTTCTCGAGCTCGACCCCGGTCTGTTCGGAAAGACTCGCGAGCGCGGTTTCCTCGCGGGCGCGAGCGTCACGGTATTCGCATGCCCGCAGCTCCAGCAGCTCCTGGAAGTTGACTGTGGCGCAACGCTCCCTGATTAAGGGACTCGGGCTCGGCAGATCACATTTGGTTGCAACGTAGGGAAAGTATGCCCGTCGGCGCTTGACAAATCAGGCGAATGATTGTCCCAAGATGCATGATGAGAAGGCGCCCGCAAACGAGACACCAGGGATTGGCGGCATTCCGCACGATCCTGGCGCTCGCCTTTCTGTTTCTTACCGTGCTTCAGCCGGGAATGTTTGCTGTCGCTAATGCAAAGGGCTTCCAGGTCGCTACGGCACTTGCCGCGGATGCCTCGTCTGTCGAGCACGGCAGCCATGCGCAGCATCACCAATCGGTCGCTGAAGAGCCGAGCCAGGACAACAGTTCCCAGAACCACCATGACAAGCGCTTCGCCGACAAGGCCTGCGAGGTGCATTGCGCGTCGGTGACGGCCGTATCGGTCGATTGCCAGGCATTGCAGCGGCCGGTCGAGCGCTGTTTCGAGCCGGTGCATCTTTCGGTACTGATCGACGGCGAATACGCCGAACTCATCCGCCCCCCCAGACGCCTGAACTGACGCGCGCCCTCTTGGGGCGCTCACTGCCGGGCGGCCTCGCGCCGCCCCGGCCGATGCATTCCGTCATGTTCAGGAATTTCGATGAAACTGTCATTTCTCGCGGTTTTTGCGCCGCTGTCGCTGGCAGCGTGCGCGGCCACGCCGCCTGCAGTGCTACCCATGTTCAATGCGGCCGATCCGAGGCTCGGTCCGAGGGACACCCATTATCACCCGGTCGTCGTCGATTACACGCACCGTGAGCCTGTCGAGCCCGAAGATTGGCGACGGCTCAATGAGCAATTGTCGCCTTCCGACGGGGAGGTACGGCCATGAGGCGCCTTTCGGGAAAAGCCATGGCCGCGATTTTGCTGCCGCTGCTGACGGGAGCCTGCGCCACCGCGGGACCGGATGTGGCGAACCCGCTTGCCGGCTTCTCGACGGTGTCGCAGCGAACTGCTGGCGTGACGGGAAAGCGGGCGGTCTGGGCCCAGTCGAGCGACGAGGCGCGCGCGCTGGCCGGCCAGGTCCAGGCGCTTGTGCGCAACAAGACGGTCGGTCCCGACACGGCGGTCCAGGTGGCGCTCCTCAACAACAAGGGCCTGCAGGCAGCCTATGCCGACATCGGTCTGGCGGCCGCTGACGTCTGGCAGGAGACGATGTTGGTCAATCCGCGGGTTTCCGTTGGAATGACCGGCATAGGCGGCATTACGCAGACGGTCGAGGCGGCCGTGGTGTCGAACATCCTGGCGCTGGCCACGCGTGAGCGCCGTGTCGCCATTGCCGACGCCCGTTTCCGGCAGGCACAATTGCGTGCCGCCGAAGAAACGCTCAGGCTCGCCGCTGATACCAGGCGGGCCTGGATCGAAGCGGCCGCCGCCTGGGAGCGCGTGGCCTACCTCAACCAGGCGCAGGCGGCTGCCGATGCCGCGTCGGAACTGGCAAAGAAGCTCGGCGAGACGGGCGCCTTCACCAAGACCGGACAGGCGCGCGAGCATGTCTTCTATGCCGAGCTTGCCGGTCAGACGGCAGAAGCGCGCATGGAGGCGCGCACGGCCAAGGAGCGGCTTACCCGCCTGATGGGGCTTTGGGGTGCCGATCTCGACTATCAGGTGCCGAACGCCCTGCCTGCCTTGCCCAAGCGCCCCGCCGCGAAACGCGCGATCGAGGCGGAGGCGCTGAGAAATCGGGTCGATCTCGATATCGCCAGGCTCGACCTCGAGGCGTTGGCGCTGTCTTACGGTCTCACCGAAGCGACCCGGATGGTGACCGATCTCGAACTGCTGACCGGCATAGAGGTCGAGCGCGAGGAGGAAGAGGACGGCGCGAAGGAGACCAGTCTGGCCGGAAACCTGGAGGTCGAGTTCGTGATCCCGATCTTCGACAGCGGCAAGGCACGGATGCGAAAGGCGGAACTGGCCTACATGCGTTCGGCCAACGTTCTGGCCGAAAGTGCGATCAACATTCGCTCCGAGGCGCGCAGCGCCTACGACGCCTACCGCTCGAGCTGGGACATCGCCCGCCACTATCGCAACAATGTCGTACCGCTCAGGACCACGATCGAGGAGGAGTCGGTGCTGACCTATAGCGGCATGATCACCAATACGTTCGAGCTCCTGGCCGACACCCGTGCCAAGATCAGTTCAATCATGCTTTCGCTCGACGCCAAGCGGCGCTTCTGGCTGGCCGATGTCGACCTCGGGGCCGCCATTCACGGCGGCGGCGAAGGCGCTTCGCCGGACGATGGCGGAACCGAAATGGCCGCGGCCGAGGGTGGCGGCGGACATTGAGTTTGGAGAACCGGACATGATTACCAGACGACAAATACTTGGCGGCGGCGCCTTCCTTGCGGGGGCGGCTGCCTGGACCAAAACTTCGGCGATGGGCTTGCCCGAGGCTCCGATCATGGAGTCTGCGGACCTGCAGCCGCCGATCTTTCCGACGAGCGGCCCCGATTATCAGCCGGTCGTCACGCTCAACGGCTGGACGCTGCCGCACCGCATGAACAATGGTGTGAAGGAGTTCCACCTTGTCGCCGAGCCGGTCGAGCGCGAGCTCGCCCCTGGAATGACGGGCTATCTGTGGGGCTACAACGGACAGTCGCCGGGACCGACCATCGAGGCGGTGGAAGGCGACCGGGTGCGCATCTTCGTCACCAACCGGCTGCCGGAGCATACCACCATTCATTGGCACGGCATGATTCTGCCGTGCGGTATGGACGGCGTCACGGGGCTCACCCAGCCGGGCATTCCGCCCGGCAAGACCTTCGTCTACGAGTTCGACCTCGTGAAGAGCGGCACGTTCATGTACCACCCGCACGCCGATGAGATGGTGCAGATGGCGATGGGCATGATGGGCTTCTTCGTCATTCACCCGAAGGACCCGGAACTGCATCGCGTCGACCGCGATTTCGTCTTCCTGCTCAACGCCTTCGATATCGAACCGGGCTCCTATGTGCCGCGCATCATGGAAATGACCGACTTCAACATGTGGTGCTGGAACAGCCGCATCTTTCCGGCCATCAGCCCGCTCGTCGTGTCGAAGGACGACCGTGTCAGGGTCAGGGTGGGCAATCTCACCATGACCAACCATCCCATCCACATGCACGGCTATGACTTCGAGGTCACCTGCACCGACGGGGGGTGGGTGCGTCCCGAGGCGCGCTGGCCGGAGGTCTCGATCGACATACCGGTCGGCGCGATGCGGGCCTACGAGTTCGACGCGAAATATCCCGGCGACTGGGCGATCCACTGCCACAAGTCGCACCATACGATGAACGCCATGGGACACGACGTTCCGACCTTCATCGGCGCCGACAAGACGGAGGTCGCGAAAAAGATCCAGCGCCTGCAGCCCGACTACATGGCCATGGGCAGCCGCGGCATGGCCGACATGGGCGAGATGGAGATGCCCCTGCCGAACAACACCATTCCGATGATGACCGGATGGGGCCAGTTCGGCGCGATCGAGATGGGAGGCATGTTCTCGGTCGTGAAGGTCCGCGAGGGCATCTCGGCCGACGACTACTCCGACCCCGGCTGGTACGACCACCCGGAAGGAACCGTCGCCTATGAATGGACGGGCGCGACGCCCGAGCCGGCGAGTTCAGGCAACACAATGCAGACAGCCCCGGCGAGCCCGCATGGCAGCCACCGGAAGGGCTGAATCTCCGTCAACAAAAAGCAACCAGGAAAGGAACAACATGAGACATCTGATCATGGCCGTCGCTTCGATGGCACTCTTCGCAGGCGCCGCTCACGCAGCGGGCAACGATGCCGGTGGCCACGGACACGGCGATACCGAAACCATGGCCATCGGCGAGCCGGGCGAGGCCGCCATGGCCAAGCGGACCGTGACCATAACCATGCTTGAAAACGACGAGGGCGAGATGCTGTTCAAGCCCGCGTCGCTGAAGGTGAAGGCCGGCGAGACGATCCGCCTGAAGTTCGTCAATAGGGGGGAACTCGACCACGAGTTCGTCATGGACGTTCACGACGAAATCATGGAGCACAAGGAACTGATGGCGAAGTTTCCGGAGATGGAGCACGACGACGCCAACGCCATCCGTCTCGTTTCCGGCGCGACGGGCGAGATCGTCTGGACCTTCGCCAATGCGGGAGACTTCCAATTCGCCTGCCTCATCCCGGGCCACTATGAGCTGGGTATGAAAGGCGAGATCACAGTCTCGAACTGAAGCTCACAAAAAGGTGAAATCCCATGAGAAGTCTTATCAAGGCAATCGCTGCGTTCGGCGCAATCCTTATCCTTGCAACTGGTGCGTTCGCCACCGATTACACCAAGGGTGAAGTCACCAAGATCGACGCCAAGCAGAAGAAGCTCACGATCAGGCATGAGGAACTCAAGAACCTCGACATGCCGGCCATGAAGATGGTGTTCGTCGTCGCCGATGACGCGATGATCGAGAAGGTCAAGGAAGGCCTGGCAATCGAGTTCGTCGCCGAACGCGTCAATGGCCGCCTGACGGTCACCAAAATCAAGGAATGACGGCTGCAGCGGGCCGGCCTTTTGGCTGGCCCGCCGCTCATCGCGCAATGCCGGCCGACCGGCCGCGCAGCGCGGAAGACTGGTCAGGCATCTTTTCATTCTCCTCGGCGGGGGGCTGATCGAATGGGACGACGGTGACCAACGAACCATCCTCTACATTGAATTCGGAAGCGATGCGCAAACTGCGCTCCATATCGCTACGCCTTGCCGCGATCTTGACGCTGACATTGAATCTTGCCCTTGGCCAAGGCGGTCTTTCGGTCCACCTGAACCTTCGGCGGCGCCATATACTTCTCTTCAGCGGTCTCGTCACAAGCGCCTGGGTCGCGATGATCGCGGTCATGGAGTGGCGTCACGAAACGCTGCGTCCGGGCACCTACCTGTCTGCATTCCTGGACGTGGATCTGGCGCTGACGATCAGCTTCGCCTTTACCGGATTTGCCGTGTTCCTGCTTGTTTCCGAGCAGGATCAGGCCAAGAGGGAGGCCAGGAAGCTTGAGCAGCGCCGCAACAATCTGTCGCGATTCTTCTCGCCATTCGTCGTGTCGGACCTGGAGAATGGAAGCGCGGCGCTCGATCTGCAGAGAAGGCAGGCGGCGATCATGTTCGTCGATCTGCGAGATTTCACCAGCTACGCGGAAAGTGCTCCGGCTGCGCAACGGGCATCCGTGCTTGCCGAATATCGTGAACTGGCGGGCACCGTATTCCACTACGGCGGTACGGTCGACAAGTTCGTCGGGGATGGAGTCATGGCCGTCTTCTGCCAGCCCAAGCCGTCTGATGGAGACGCGGCTCAGGCCCTGGCGTGCGCATTACGCCTCATCATGGTGCTTGATGAATGGCGTTATCGGCGCCTGAACGGCCAAGCCGCTACGTTCGATGCAGTCATCGGATTGCATCACGGGCTGATCGTCGGTGGTGTCCTCGAAAGCGGATTTCATGACGAATTCACGGTCGTAGGAGACGCCGTGAATGTCGCCCAGCGCCTGGAAGGCCTGGCCAAGACCCTTGGCGCCTCTCTGGTCGTCTCCACGGACCTGTTGAGACAGCTCGCACCGGCGAACCGGAAGGAGACTGGGTTTTCCGGCAAGGGGTTTCACTGCAGGGCCGCCGCAGCCCAATAGACATAGCATATCTCCCGCGCCGTGCTCCGGCCGGCGGAACGAGCACATCGGCAGGGTCTGCCGACGTGCCGCCCGCCGCCGAACACGCCAAAGGCGACGTCGCCAAGATCGACATCCCGACAAGCCGGCCATGAACATGGTGCTCATTGTCGCCGGTCCGCATCCCGTCAGGTCAACCACGGCACGTCAAGATCGTAGTTGCCCGGAAAGGAAATGCCGATGATCTGGAAGCGCGCTTTTCTTGCCGGTATCGCCCTGCTCGTCGTCGCTCTGGTCGCCTGGCGTTACTGGCCGGCACCGAGGGAGACGGCGTCCGCCGCGCCGATGGTCGACGTGACGATGTCTCAACTGACGGCGCTGGAGCAGGAGGGGCGCTCGGCTTTTGCGCCGCCTGCCACGGCGACGACGCCGGCGGTCGGGACGGAATTGGCCCGCCGCTGGTCCACATCATCTACGAACCGAACCATCACAGCGACGCCGCATTTCTGCTTGCGGCAAGGTCGGGCGTTCGCCAGCATCACTGGGGGTTTGGCGACATGCCGCCAGTCGCCGAGGTCGAAGACGCCGAGATCGCCGCCATCGTCGCCTATGTCCGTGCGTTGCAGCGGGCCAATGGCATACGCTGACTGTCCCGCCTACTCCCGATCGGCAGGGGCAGGTTCAGGAGGTCGGAACCTCGCATACGGTTCGCCAGAGGTTCCGCTTCCAGTCCGCCGGATCGTACGGCAGGGCGGACGGCTGGACGGCATAATCGGTGCCTCCGACCAATACGCCCGCCGGCGCGCCGCAGCGCACACGCGCCCGGTGCCTTCCACGGTCGCGGTAGCGTTGCGCGCCGTCTGCTCCCAATTCCGTCAGGCCTATGGTGACGTCGTAATCGTAGTCGGCAGCGACCGACAACTGGCGGGTGACGAGACTTAGATCGACGGTCGTCGCGTCCGAGAAGCGTGACGTGTGGAAGATTACGGGCTCCGCTCCGCTCGTGCTGGTCGCCGCAAGTGCCAGAAGCGCACCGGAGATCAGGGAATGTGCATACATTGCCATCCTCCCTGTCCATTGACGGCGCCAATCATAGCACCACAGCAGTTCGGCGTTGAGTCGATAAGGCAGTATTGCGCAATTCGACGACACCTACGATCGAACGATACACTATTCTATATCGCATAGCGCCAAATCATCACGACCCTATATCAAACGTGTTGACGGAGACCGCGTAAGACGATAGATATAGTATCCTGAGCGAAATCAGTGTTTTAATCTGGATTCTATATCATGGCCTACCAAAGCGAAAGCCTGATCGCGCAAGCACGCGAAATCCGCGAGGCCTCCGGCGTTAGTCAGCGCGCGCTCAGCGAACGGGCCGGATTGACGCAGAGTCACATCTCCCAAATTGAGAGCGGCAAGATGGAGCCGGGGCTGTCGAGCTTCATCGATTTGACCCGGGCGCTCGATCTCGAGGTCATGCTTGTCCCGAAGAAGCTCGTACCTGCCGTATTGAGCCTGGTTAAGGCCCGGGCGACACGAGACATGCATATCCACGCCGGTCAGCCAAACGACAAGCGATTTGCTCGCGCAGAGCGCTTGGTCAAGAAGATGAAGCACCTCTACGGTAGCTCGGCCGATCTCGATCGCATCGAAGACACGCTTCGCTTCCTGCGACGCTTTAACATAAGCGATCAGGAGATGCAGCTGGTGCGCGCGCTGATCGCCCGCCTCGAGCGGTATCAGGCAAGCGCGCAGGCAGCTCCCGTCGTCCGCGACATTGCCCAGAACCTGCAGCAACTGCGCAATTCGATCGTACATGCCGCTCCGTCTGAGCCCCGACCCGCCTATTCGCTGGACGATGGAGATGCCGATGCCGATGCCTGACGTATCGGTTCTTGATGTGCGGCTCTACGACGAGCCTATCGGCACTCTGACCCATTTGCAGGGCGATCGGACGATCTTTGCCTTCAATGAAGATTACGTCGAGAACCCGGATCGACCGACCCTCAGCCTGTCGTACAAGGACGACCTGGGAGGCCTGATCACAAAGATCCGCCCGACACAGCGGGTTGTACCGCCGTTCTTTTCGAATCTGCTGCCGGAGGGTGGCCTACGCCGCTATCTCGCCGAGCGGGCAGGGGTCAATCAGCAGCGCGAATTCCTCCTGCTCTGGGTACTGGGGCTCGACCTGCCCGGAGCACTCTCGATCCATTCGGCGGTCGGTGACGCCCTTCCACCCAGCGATGACGAGGATTTGCCGGAGAAAGCCAAGCCCAATGCGCTGCGCTTTTCGCTCGCCGGTGTGCAGCTCAAGTTCTCCGCGTTCGAGAACGCAGGGAAGGGAGGCGGCTTGACAATTCCTGCAGAGGGCGTTGGCGGTTCGTGGATCGTGAAGCTTCCGTCCCAGCAGTTCACCGGTGTTCCGGAGAACGAGTTTTCGATGATGACGCTTGCAGGCATGATTGGCATGGATGTGCCGGCCATCAACCTGATTGATCTCGATACGATCGCCGGCATTCCAGCAGGAGTAGGAGAGCTAAAGGGGCAGGCGCTTGCTGTTAGTCGCTTCGATCGAACCGGCGACGGTCCGGTCCACACCGAGGATTTTGCGCAGGTGTTCGGGGTCTTCCCGGACGACAAGTACAAGCGTGCGAGCTACGCCAACATCGCGCGCGTCATCGGCACCGAGGCGGGAGATGTCGGCGCTGCCGAATTCATTCGCCGCCTCGTGTTCAGCGCGCTGATCGGCAATGGCGACATGCACCTCAAAAACTGGTCGCTGATCTACCCGGATCGGCGCTCGGCCGCGTTTTCGCCGGCCTACGACCTGGTATCGACCATCCCTTATATCGACGGTGAGGATACCGCCGCCCTCAATTTCTCTCGGACCAAAAAGATGGCCGAATTCGATGCGGATGAGCTACGGCATCTGGCGGCGAAAGCGCTTCTACCGGAAAGGCTTGTCATCGACACTGCCGCCGAGACCGTGCAACGATTTCGGCAGGTTTGGGAGGCCGAGAAGGGGCATCTGCCTCTCGCCGCCGATGTCGCGATCGCGATCGACGCACACGCCCCGACGGTGCCACTCTACAAGGAACTGGCATGACTAAGAACCCGGTCACGAACTTGCGCCACCGTCCATCTTCGGAACAATGGAGAGGACAGGGCATGTAGCCTCGGGAACCGTCGCTTGAGTTCGTATGTCCACGATGCGGGGCGACGATCACCGAAATCATTGAAGAAGTCCCGGGCTATGACGTCTTCGCAAACAAGGAATCCGACGCGCAGGGCTATGCCGAACAGACAGTGACCTGCCCCGAATGCGCGCAGGAGTTCGTTGTGAACATCCTGAACACCGGGGCGTGCCTCGTGGCGGACCTGGCGGACGGAACGACGCAGGTGAGCGTGATCGACGATCCGATCCACAGTCCGGAGGATGCATGGGAAGTGGAAGCGTATCAACGCGCGCGTTCATCACCTCTCGGCAGGTCACAGCCGCTCCGCCTTCGGCGGCTGCTTCGTACCGTAGTGCCGTCGATTTTCCCGCCCCAGGTTCGCCAAGCAAGACGACATACCGTCTGTCGCGCAAATGGCTCAGAGGGTGAGCCCCTGTTTCGCCGTTGGTTTGAACGGCGACTCGCCTGTCTAGAGATGCGCTTTCCATGGTCGGAAAGAAGTAGTGAAATCTTCTCGACGAAACACAGACATTATTGAGAGCGGCTCCCGGACAGCAGTTTTACCCTGGTTTGTGGCGAACCTCACCTCGCGCAAGCTGAAGGCGACGTGTCGCTTGCGCTCTTGATTGTCAGAAAACGGTAGCCTATTTTCTGACACATGACGACAGCCACAACACCAGTTCCCGATCGTATCATGCGACGCGTCCGCGCTGGCGGGCGTGGCGGTGTCTTCACGCCCCGTGACTTTCTGGATGTGGCAGGGCGCGCCGCCGTCGATCAGGCCCTTTCCCGTTTGGTCAAGAGTGGGAAGCTGCGCCGCTTGGCGCGGGGCCTCTATGACTATCCGAAGGTCCATCCGAAGCTGGGGCCGCTTTCGCCGGCGCCGGACGACGTTGCGCGTGCACTTGCCCGGGAGACTGGTTCGCGCGCGCAGATCGCCGGTGCGCACGCAGCCAATGCACTCGGCCTCTCGACGCAGGTTCCTGCTAAGAGCCTCTACCTGACGGACGGGCCCTCACGCCGGATCGTGCTAGGCAAGCGCGTGATCGATCTGCGACACGCGTCACCTAAGCATTTGATCGCACCGGGCAGTCCCGCCGGGACCGTTGTCCAAGCTCTCCGCCATGTCGGACCGGTTCGCGCCGCTGATGTGGCCCGGGTTGCAGCCCGTCGGCTGTCGGCCAGCGACAAGAGGCTGCTCGCGTCCAATGCGGTCCAGGCTCCCACCTGGATGCGGCCCACGCTGATCTCGATCGGCAACACAGCATCAGAGGCAGCAAATGGACAAGGTTGCTCGTCTTCCGGCAGGTGATCGAGCAGCGCTGTTCGGCGAAACCGGTGCTAGCCGCGGCGTCGCCGACACGATCATCCAAAAGGACTTTTGGGTCTGCTGGACCTTGAAGCGATTGTTCGGTCTTCCGAAAAACGCGGCCGCCAGCCTGGTCTTCAAGGGCGGAACGTCTCTGTCCAAAGCCTTCGGCATCATCCGCCGCTTCTCCGAGAACATAGACCTGTCCTTCGATCGGGCGGATCTCGGCTACACAGGTGATCGCGATCCGGAGCAAGATGGCATCAGCCGGAAGAAGGCAGGGCGGCTTGTCGATGACCTAGTGGGGGATGTCGAGAGGCATATCGCCGACAGGTTGCTTCCTGCCCTCCGCGCCGCGATCGTCGAGGAGCTCGGCGAACCGAGAAACGGTGAGTGGTCGCTTTCGATCGATGAAGCCGATGCGCAGACATTGAATTTCCACTACCCGATCGCGCTTCCAGCGGCCGAATATCAAGGCATGGCGTACATCACGCCACGGGTGAAGCTCGAACTCGGTGCCCGCGGTGATCCCTGGCCCGCTGAGACGAAGGTCATCCACGCCTACGCGGCCGAGGATTTTCCTGACTTCTTCGAGGATCCGGACACGGCCGTCACAGTACTCTCGGCACGACGAACATTCTGGGAAAAAGCCACCGCCTTGCACGCGGAGGCCAATCGTCCTGCCGCGTCCGCGACGCCGCAATATTTCTCGCGCCACTATTACGATCTCGCTATGCTGCTCGGCTCCGACGAGGGCAAGGCGGCGGCTGATGATCTTGAGCTATTGGCAGCGGTCGCAAAGCACAAGGCAATCTTCTTTCGGTCGGGCTGGGCAGACTACGATGCGGCGCGTCCAGGCACCTTGCGGCTGGTGCCCAGCGAGGCGCGGGTCAGGGATCTTAGAGCCGACTATCGCGCAATGGCGCCTATGATGTTCGACGACAGCCCACCGACCTTCGACGACATTCTTGCCACGATCGAGAAGCTTCAGGAAACCATCAACATCTAGGCGCGCCACCTGCCGAGGATTTGCAACTGACGATGCGCGGAAACCATTCACGGGCGGTGATCGATATGCCCCAGTCGTGGCCAATTATGTCGGGGCATATGATTGCCACTGCGGGGCTCGACCTTCGAGAAATGACGACAAGGGGTGCTATCGAGCCTGGGGATGTTGTAGCACTGGGCCAAAACGTTGATGTCGCTTGGCAGCTAAATGTAAGTGTCCGTTCCAAAAAGGAGTGAGTGATTTCAGCAGGTTGTGATTCTGTCGGATTGCTGAGATTCGACGGAGAACACGATGCCCTGGACCGAAACCACTCGGCCGCACTATGAGCGGCGTTGCCCTCGCTATGCAAGCGACCTGACTGACGAAGAATGGGCGCTGATCGAACCGCTGATCCCGTCGCCGAAGCGCCTCGGGCGTCCGCGCAAGACAGACCTGCGCGAAGTGGTGAACGCGCTTTTGTACATGGCCTCCTCGGGCGGTGCGTGGCGGCTTCTGCCCAAGGACTTCCCGCCGTTCTCGACGGTGCATATTTCTACCGCTGGCGTGACGACGGCCTGCTGCGCACGATCAACAATGAACTGGTGATGGCGGCGCGCGAACGGGCCGGCCGAGAGGCAAAACGCCGATCCCGAAGAGAAGCGAGGGCCTGCGGAAGACGCCAAAACTCCGGACACATTGAAAGCTCGAAAGCGCTTGACCTCAACACGCCGAATAGAGAAGACACTAAGAATGCGCCGGTTTGGTTCGAATGGAGCATTTAATTATGAGAATATTGGCCGATGGATTCTCAAATTAACTGCGTCTGCGAGGAGGCTTACAGCCGTCAACACAGGCCACAGTCTTCTCGATGAGGTAGTTTTGCGGGCCGTAAATATTGGGAGCCTTATTCTCGCATTAGGTGACAAACTCCAGGCGACATTATCAAATTATCTGCCCATTCTCAAATTAAGTGCCCGCCTATCTATCTGATATCATTGACATGTGATTCTCATATTAATTGCCAAGTGACACCAGTTCCGAAATCGACCTGCGGAACATAGGCGCGATCACATCGATCATGTTTGCAAGCAGGCTTTCCGGATCGGCGGGGTCGAATGCACCTTCCGTGAGAATTCTGCACCTCGCGGAATCCCGGAAAGCGACTTGACGGATGCCGAGGGCGCAGTGAATCCGCCAGCCGATCTCGCCGTCCGACAACCATGGAGCAATGCTGCCGAACGCCTTCATGAATGGGCCGAGGTGCTCTGCCGAGAATCCGGCGATGCTTTCGAATTCGAGCCCGTGGCTGCTGATCTGCACGGCGGAAAAATGGCGAAACACCATGTAGCCGGAGTTGGGATCGGAATGCCAGCGGATGGACGGCCCGACGAGGGCGGCGATGACGGCTTCGAGCTCCGGAGGTTCTGGCGCGCCGGCGTCCACTGCGGCCTTCAGCAGGTTGAGGCGTTCGGCGCACAGTCGGCGATAGACACGCTTCACGACCTCCGCGACGAGGTGATCGCGACTTCCGAAATGATAGCTGATCGCAGACACGCTGACATTCGCTTCGCGCGCGATCGCACGGATCGGAACCTGGTCGATGTGCGAGGCCCGAGCCAGGAGGCGCTCTGCCACGGCCATGATGTGATCTGCAGTCATACCTGCGGAATTGAGCATCTTGCCACCTTGAACACTGGCAGCCACTACATCGCGAATACCACATACGTTTAACATGCTGTGGGCCGCTGCGGGTTCGGCCACACGGCCGACGTCCGAACAGTGTTCGGAAACGGTCATCAATGTGTATCGACCGGCCCCTACGATACAGCGAGTGCCTGCTCAAGCCGAACTGCCGCTATCGTAAAGGAGACGTGACCACCATGGTGACCCGCCGCCAAACGCTCGGAGTCCTTGCCTCCACCCTTTCCATTCCCACTTTCCTCGGAGCGGGCGCCGCGCGCGTTTTCGCGCAGGACGGACGGCCGATCCTAAGGATCGCCGTGCAGGCGCTCGGCCCTTCGCTGGACCCGCTCGAGTCGATGACAAACGTGGGATTGCGGGCGATCGACTGCCTCTTCGACCGCCCGCTGCGCCGTGATTTCATCGCCGAGGAGAAGAATCCCGGAACGACCGCCATCGAACCGCAACTCGCCACGTCCGTGACGCAGGTGTCTCCTCTCGTCTGGGAGGTGAAGCTGCGAGAAGGGGTGCGTCTTCACGACGGATCGGAGCTTTCGGCCGACGATATGCTTGCTACGCTCGGCCAGGATCGCATCGGCCCTGAATCGCCCTACCCAGACGGCAAGATTCTCTTCGGACATCTCACCGCCGTCGAGAGGGTCGACGACCTGACGGTTCGCCTCCACACCGCCCAGGAGGACGTGGTCATGCCGCACAGGCTGGCGGGATACGGTCCCTGGATTATCGGCGCGAAGGCCTACAAGGAATTGGGTCCGGAAGGGTTCAAGGCCAAACCCGTCGGAGCCGGACCGTACAAGCTCAAAGAATTTGCACGCGATTCCAAGATCGTGTTTGCAAGCCACGACGACTACTGGATGGGCAAACCGGCGGCAGCCGAGGTCGCGATCACGGTGGTGCCGGAAGTCGCCACGCGTGTGGCAGGGCTGATCTCGGGCGAATACGATATCGTCACCAACGTGCTGCCGGACCAGGTGCCCCAGTTCGAGGGGTATGATGACGTCGCGGCGGAGACGGTTCCGATGGACCTCCTCCACATGCTATTCTACGACTACAACCGCCCGGCGGTTTCAGACCCGAAAATGCGGCGGGCGCTGAGCTTCGCCATCGATTACGACCGCGTTGCCAAGGCGATATGGGGTCCGAAATACAACCGACCCAACAACTTTCAAATTCCGGCCTTCGGTGAGCTCTACGACAAGGATCGTAAGTACTTCCACTACGATCCCGCGCGGGCAAAGGAGCTTCTGGCCGCGGCGAGCTATTCGGGCGGCGAGATCGTCCTTCGCGTACCGCCGAGCTACTACCTGGGCAGCGGCGACGCGGCGCAGATCATCCAGGCTCAGTGGCAGGAACAGGGCATCAACACGAAAGTGGAATTCGCCGAGAGCGCAGCGCAGCAGATGGAGCCCGGCGCCGACGTGCGCATGGTGTCCTCCTCGTTCCGCTATCCCGATCCGCTCAGCGGAGGCGTGATCGTCCATTTGGGCAAGAACTCGTTCCTGCAGAAGAACAATTTCTTCGTTCCGCAGACCGACTACAACGAGGTCTGCGATCAGTTTGCGGCAGCGACCGATCCCGCCGAACGCCAACGTCTGTTCTGGAAACTGCTCGATCTCCTCGAGGAGGAGGCGCCGGTCACCATACTCTATTCGGTCAATGAAATTGTCGGCAGGAACAGGCGTGTCAACTGGACGCAGTATCCGTTGTACTATCTGGATCTCAGGCCCGACGTCTTTTCCTACGCGTGATGGAGAGATCGATGAGGGTGGTCCAGATATCCGATGTTCATCTCTCGCGGAAGCACGGCTTCTTTGTCGAGAACTGGTGGAACACGGTACGTCATGTCAACGCGCTGAGTCCCGATCTCGTCGTGATCACGGGCGACCTCGCGATAAACGGACCGGACGAGGACGACGAACTCGCCTTTGCCCGATCCGAACTTGCGCGCCTTGCTCCACCCTGGCGGGCGATCGCCGGCAATCACGACGTGGGTGACGAGCCGCCCGGGCAGGACGCCAAGCAGCTCATCGACATGCCACGTCTGGCACGGTGGCGGCGCACCATCGGAGCGGACCACTGGGCCGAAACGATCGGACGTTGGCGCCTGATCGGCTTGAACGCCCAACTGTACGGAAGCGGGCTGGACGCCGAAACGGAGCAGCAAAGCTGGCTGGAGGAGCAGCTGACGGGCGACGGCTTCGACGGTATCGGTGTGTTCCTGCATAAGCCGCTATTCATCGAGGGAATGGGAGATCCAGCCTCTGCGGCGTGTGTCACACCGGTCCCGCGGGAGCGCTTGCTGTCGACTTTCGCTGCCGCACCGGTACGCTTCGTGGCGAGCGGCCATCTGCATTGTCATACCATCCTCACCCATTCGGGAATCGACCTGATCTGGGCCCCGTCGACGGCTTTTCTCGCAGGTTCCGCTGACGGAACGGCGCAGGACCATGTCGTACCGAACACCCGGCGGGAGCTCGGCATACTTGTCTACGAGCTTGGTGACGAGGGCTATCAAATGAGGTTCGAAGCCGTGCCCGGAATAGAACCGCTTTACCTCAGCGACCTCAAGCAAGGGAAGTACGCCTTTCTGCGCGACATGCCGCCCTACATGCCGGCGGGACGGTTCTGACGTGCCGGTGGCCGAACTCGCATTTGCGCCCGGCATCGATGCCTACGAGCCGTCACACCGCGGCGAACCGATCTTGGAAGTCCGCAATCTCGCGGTAGCGGTGGACGACGGATTGGCGGTCGAAAATGTCGATCTGTCGCTGGAGGCGGGCAGAACCCATTGCCTGGTCGGCGAGTCCGGGTGCGGCAAGAGCCTGACATGTCTCGCTCTGATGGGTCTGTTGCCGCCAGGTGCCCGCGGGGTTTCGGGAAACCTGCGAATGAAGGGCAGAAGCGGCGCGATACCCGAGAAAGGCCCGCCGGAAGGCCTCGCGATGATCTACCAGGACGCGACAGCCTCGCTCGATCCTCTCATGACCGTCGGCAGGCAGATCGTCGAGGCGCTGCCGGCAGACGTTCCCCGCAGGGCACGGCGCGCCGAAGCGGAAGACCTGATCGCGCAGGTCGGTATTCCTCATGCCCGGGCCCGCTTCGAATCCTATCCGCACGAACTTTCGGGAGGAATGAACCAGCGCATCGCCATCGCCATCGCGCTGGCGGCCAGGCCCAGCGTGCTTTTGGCCGATGAACCCACCACCGCGCTTGACGTCACCGTGCAGGCCCGGATTCTCGACCTTATGCTGGAGTTCCAGCAATCGACAGGTCTTGCTATTCTTTTCGTCACGCACGACCTTGGCGTCGTGGCGCAGATCGCCCACGACGTCTCCGTGATGTATTGCGGCGAAATCGTCGAAAGTGGTCCGGTGACGGACCTGTTCGCCGCGCCGAGACACCCTTATTCGAGAGGTCTGGTCGAGTGCCTGCCACGCCTTTCGCGCCAGACGGAACGCCTCGAGTCGATTGCCGGGATCGTTCCGCCTCTGCAAGCACGGCCCACAGGTTGCCGTTTTGCATCGCGCTGCACGCGCGCCGACGATTTGTGCTCAACGCAAAGGCCATGTCTTGAACGTCGCGGCAATACGGGAGCGGTTGCGTGCTTCAATCCCCTTTGAACCGGCGCCCGGGCGGTTTGCCGCTCCTGCATGCTGAAAACCTGACGCGCATCTATCCGCCACCGCGGCGGGGACTGTTGCGACGCGGCGTTGGTGTGCATGCGGTGGCCGGCGTAAGCTTCGAGATTCATGCCGGGGAAGCTCTGGGGCTGGTAGGAGAGTCGGGAAGCGGAAAGACGACGATCGGCCGGATGGTCTCGGCAACGCTGCTTCCGACTTCAGGCACCGTTTCGCTGGACGGCGCCACATTCACCAACCCCATGCCGCTGCGACGACGAGCCCGCGTGCAGGCTGTGTTCCAGGATTCGCTCGGCGCCCTCAACCCGCGCATCCGCATCGGCCGGCAGATCGAAGAACCGATGATCATTCACGGCTTCGACCGTGATGCGCGGGCAGGACGGATCGCCTCTCTGATGGCTGATGTAGGATTGCCGCACTCGATCCTGGCCCGCTTTCCGGGCGAAGTCTCCGGCGGCCAGCGGCAAAGGGTTCTCATCGCAAGAGCGCTCGTTCTGAAGCCGGAGGTGCTTGTTTGCGACGAACCCGTATCGGCGCTCGACGTGTCCGTTCAGGCCCAGGTGATCAACCTTCTGGCGGAACTTAGGTCGCAGCATCGGCTGACGATCCTGTTCATCTCACACGATCTGCGCGTCGTGAGACATCTTTGCGATCGCGTGGCCGTGCTCTACTGCGGAAGGATCGTCGAGATCGGACCGATCGCCTCAGTCATCGACACGCCCTCCCATCCCTATACCCGGGCGTTGATCGACGCACTGCCGCCCGACCAGCCCGGGCAGCGCCGTGTGCCAAGTGGTCGATCTTCCGACGCCGGGACGGACGCATCAACCGGCGCGGGTTGCGCTTTTGCTTCAAGATGCCTGCAGGTCGAAAAGCTGTGTCTGGAAAGCGCGCCGGCTCTTCGGCCGCTTCGGCCAGGCCATGCATCGGCCTGCCATTTCGCCGGGACGCTTTAGCCCATGCTGCGTTTCGTGGTGTTCCGGCTGGCACGTGCGCTGATAACGATCGTCGGCTGCGCGACGCTCGCTTTCTTCGTTCTTCGCATGGCCGGTGATCCGATCATCGCGCTTCTGCCGGCCGACGCACCGCCAGAGGTGATGGAGCGCTACCGCACGCTTTGGGGTCTGGATCGGCCACTCTATGAGCAGTATGTCCGCTATCTGATTTCCCTCGCCCAGGGCGATTTCGGACAATCCCTCGTCGACGGGCGCGACGCGCTCGGCGTCGTGCTTGAGCGCGCCGGCGCGACGCTGATCCTCGGCGGCGTCGTCATCGCGCTCGCCCTCCTGATCGGCGTGCCGGCCGGCACCTTCGCTGCGCTCCGACGCGGAACGCCAGCCGATCATGCGACGATGACCGTCGCGATATTCGGCTATGCCATGCCGAACTTCTTCCTCGGGCTGCTGCTTATCCTGCTGTTTTCAATGCAGCTCAGGCTCCTGCCGTCCTCCGGTTACGGCAGTGCCGCTCACCTGGTGATGCCGGCGCTAACCCTGGGCACCGCCATGGCGGCGAAGCTCGCGCGCTTCGTCCGAACGTCGGTTCTGGACGTACTCGGCCAGCCCTTCGTGCGCGCAGCCCGCGGCAAGAGGTTGCCCGAACTTGCCGTGATCCTGCGTCATGTCTTTCCGAACGCCGCTATCCCGGTGATCACCTTTCTCGGGTTCGAAATCGGTCTCCTGATCGGCGGAGCTGTGGTCACCGAGAACGTGTTCGGCTGGCCGGGCATCGGAAACCTTCTCGTCCTGTCCGTCGCGCGCCGTGACCTCGCCGTGGTGCAGACCATCGTCATGGCGATTGCCGCGACGATGGTACTGGCCAATCTCGTGGTCGACCTGGCCTATGGCTGGATCGATCCGCGGGTACGACTTGCGGGAGGGCCCCGTGAAGGTTGAGATCGAAGCGCCTCTCGACGCCTTGCGCAACCCCACGCGGCGCCTGCGAACCATTCCCGCGGTCGTGCTGGCCGCAATGATCCTCCTCGGCCTCGTCATTCTTCTCGCAGCCTGTGCCGACGTCATTGCCCCTTACGGATTTGCCGACCAGAACCTCGATGCCCGGCTCCAGCCGCCATGGTTCGCCGGAGGCAGCGCGGACTATCTTCTGGGAACCGACACACTCGGTCGCGACGTGCTGAGCCGGATCTTCTACGGGGCGAGGACGTCGATCCTGGTAGCGCTCGGCGCCACCGCATTCGGGTTCCTGCTCGGCACGACGCTCGGCTTCGTTGCGGCACGTTTTCGCGGCTGGATCGAGGAGGCGGTGATGATGCTGGTGGATATCCAGGCCGCGCTGCCGACGCTTGTGCTGGCGCTCGCCGTTCTGGCATTCCTTGGAAACAGTCTGCCGCTCCTGATCATACTCGTCGGCCTCGACGGCTGGGAACGCTACGCGCGGCTGACGCGCGGCATGGTGCTTTCGGCAAAGGAGAGCGGCTATGTCATGTCTATGCGCATCGTCGGTGCGCCCGAATGGCGTATCTATCTCAGGCACATCCTGCCCAATATCGCGGGTGGGCTGATCGTCCAGGCAACGCTCAACTTCCCCGGCACGATCATCCTCGAGACGGCACTGTCGTTCTTCGGCCTGGGTGTACAGCCGCCCATGACATCCCTCGGCCAAATGCTCGGGAACGGTCGCGCCTATCTGATCAACGCCTGGTGGATTGCCATATTTTCGGGCGTCGTGATCTTCCTGACCACACTGTCGATGTGCCTGATCGGAGACTGGCTGCGCGACCGGCTCGATCCGACACTGACCCGCTAACGGCATAGAAGGAGCCGGCGGAAAAGGTCATCAAGGACATCCGCCGCGCCACCCGCAAACAGTATTCGGCGGAGGAGAAGATCCGCATCGTGCTGGAAGGTCTGCGCGGCGAGGAGTCGATTGCCGTGCTGTGCCGGCGCGAAGGCATTGCCGAGAGCCTCTATTACAATTGGTCGAAGGAGTTCCTTGAAGCCGGCAAGAAGCGGTTGGCCGGTGACACGGCGCGTGCAGCCACCAATGACGAGGTCAAGCATCTGCGGCGCGAAGCCCGCGACCTGAAAGAGGTCGTCGCCGAGCAGGCGCTGGAACTGCGGCTGCTCAAAAAAAGCATGATCGCGGATGGGGGCGACGACGAATGAGATACCCCGCATCCGAGAAGCTGGAGATCATCCGGCTGGTCGAGCAGTCGCATCTTCCGGCCAAGCGCACGCTGGACAAGCTCGGCATTCCGCGCGCTACTTTCAATCGCTGGTATGACCGCTTCCTCACCGGCGGCGTCGATGCGCTCGAAGACCGCAAGCCGCAGCCCAGGCGGGTCTGGAACCGCATTCCCGACGAGGTCCGCCAGAAGGTCATTGACCTTGCCCTCGACGAGCCTGAGCTGTCACCGCGAGAGCTGGCGGTGACGTTCACCGACACGCGAGACTACTTCGTCTCGGAATCCTCGGTCTATCGCCTGCTCAAGGCGCAGGATCTGATTACCAGTCCCGCTTTCACCGTCATCAAGGCTGCCGACGAGTTCCATGACAAGACGACGGCACCCAACCAGCTCTGGCAGACCGATTTCACGTATCTGAAGGTCATCGGCTGGGGCTGGTTCTATCTCTCGACCATCCTCGATGATTACTCGCGCTACATCATCGCCTGGAAGCTGTGCACCACAATGAAGGCTGGCGACGTCACCGACACGCTGGAACTCGCCCTGCAGGCATCAGGCTGTGACAACGCCAGGGTGATGCAACGTCTCCGCCTCTTGTCCGACAATGGGCCGTGCTACGTTGCCGGCGAACTGGCAACCTGGCTCTCCGGCAAAGGGATGGAGCACACCCGTGGTTCGCCTTGTCATCCGCAGACCCAGGGCAAGATCGAGCGATGGCACCAGACGCTGAAGAACCGCATCCTGCTCGAAAACCACTTCCTGCCCGGTGCCCTCGAAGCGCAGATCGGCGCCTTCGTCGATCACTACAACCACCGGCGCTACCATGAGAGCCTCGCCAATCTCACGCCGGCCGATGTCTACTTCGGACGCGGCCAGACAATTTTGCAGACAAGAGAAAGGATCAAACGCCACACCATCAACCAACGGCGCTTGCTACATCGCAAGGCCGCCGCTTAGAATGAAAACCCTGATGGGCCAGAGCCTCCACTAAATCAGGCAGACAATTGTCCCAAAAACCCTGACCACGGACAGACTGCAAGGTCGAGATCGAGGTCATCGCATTTGCGCCGGACAAGTGACGCCAGATGGTTCTCAACCAGCTCCAGTCGGCGAGTGCACCGGGCGCGCGCGCATTGTCGGGTATTGGGACGAATAAATAGACAGCCTCGATGGTCGAGATGGGGACGCGTTGCGGTCGGTGCAATCAGGCCTAATCGGCTCAAAGCTGCGAATTTGGCCAACTTGCGGAACAATCAGAGAACCTTATGGCTTGCCCTGTGCGGGCAACAGCATGACAACGTTCTCAGCGGTAAATTTGAAACCTCTGCGGTCGGGAATTCGCTCAGCGGAGATCGGATAGCGGGGCCGCTCTGAGTCGATGCCGGTAATCCGGAAAATCTCACCTCCGGTCCGGAATTCCCGTTCAAAGTCGGACGGCTGCAAACCGTAGTGCTCTGCGAGGATCTCGAACCTTTCCTTTTTCGAGATTGAATGCCGTTCCGTCGGAAGCGGGAACGCTGACGCGGAACACAGGTTCGAAGGAGAAGCCGGTGTCCATGCCACGCCAACCGGCACTTTCGACAACCAGGCCGTGGTTCGCGACAACTTTCCGGCAAGTCTTGGGCATGCGGGACAGGATTTCTTCGCATGCAGCCGGCGTCAAGCGAGTTGTGCGCTTGTCCTTCGTCATTTCGTTCGCCGTGCGCGCGGTTCCATTTTCTTGGTCGTTTCCACCAACCATTCGGTGGCCCCGGGCGTCCCCTGCCAGGCTTTGCCATACTCCTCGACGTAATACGCCGCCTCAACCTTGCCGCCCATGGTGATGTAGCCGTCCTGGGAAGCCATGATGTCGCTTGGCACATCTGCGAAGAAGCTGTCGACCTGCGAGCTCGGGCTATCATATTTTCGGCGGCGCCGCGAGGGGTCCCCCTATCCCGATCAATCCCCTACGATTCAGATCAATGGGAAAAGGCTCTAATTAACTGCCAAGTGACACCCGCCGCGACGCTCACTCCAGTCGCACGATGTGACCGGTCGCCGGATCACCGCCACGAGCGGCGAGTTCGGCGATCACCGCCGCCGCCCCCTCAAATCCCTGCGCCATCGCAACCCGCACCCAAGGCTGCGATGCATTGATAATTCGATCGAAGAAGCGGGCCTGCGCGTGGTTGTAGCGTTCCGTGACCGCGGCGGGGCCCCAGTCCGCATTGCGCTTCCTGATCTGTACCGGCGCGAAGTAGAATTCGGGTTTCGGCCCCGGCAGATCGGTTTCCCGCAGTAACTCGTGATTGACCGAAGATCCTGCGTAGCAATCGTAAGTCAGCGAAGCGCCGAAATGTCGATGCGCACACCTCCGCAGAGCTGCGTCGCCGGAGAAATCGACATATACGGTTGCAGCATCAGGATCGAGCGTTTCCAGCCGGTCGTAGGAAAGCACCGTGCCGTAACAGCCGAGTTTGTGCGCGAAGCCCTCGTTCCGCGCAGAAGTCAGGCCGATAAGTTCGAGTTCTGGCATGACGGCAAGGCAATAGGCGGTTCCGTAAGCCGTCTTGCTTGATGCACTCGAGAAGACGATGCGCCGGGCGCCGAAGAAGCCATTGTCCTCAAGGAAGTCGGCGAGCATGAACGAGGTCAGAAACAGCGGCCTGTAAAGAGCCTGCAGGTCTTCCAGTTCGGGTGCGTAGGCCGGATCGTTCGAGCAACGCGTGTACTGATTGTATGCGGAGGTCAGACGGCGACGATGATCGGCCCCGTCATAGAAACCACGTGGCGTGACGCGTTCCGCGCGCATTAGCACCAGGCTGGCGATCGGAAAATAACCGTAGAAGCGTTCGCCGACGGCAATCCCGGGCGCCTGGGATGCAACGACGTCGGCGAAGCCCCAGACCGGCATCTGCCCCCAGCCGTCCCTTCCGGTCGGGAAGAAGTCCCAATAATTCATTGCCTCTCCGAAGGCCGCATAGGTTATATTGTTCGTCGTGAGCGCGAACCTGTCCACCTTCAGGGCCACGTCGCCTGTTTCGACCGGCGTCGTCGATGTGCAGTCGAGTTCGGTATGGCCCAGGTCGGTCTTGCTGGTCAGCAGGCGTGTCGTCGTCATTGAATGCAAATTCATCGGTTCCTCGCGGTCGGCTCGGGGGATTTTCCCGTGAATCCTAGCAGAACCCGCGGTTCGGCGCGTTCGGATCGCGCGAAGACTGAATTGCAGCAAGGTAAGTCCTTGCCAAAGCCGCACAAACGGCCATCGCAGAATCGCGCGCGCTTCACCGTCGAGGCGATATATGACGCCTACGTTCGGATATGGCGTCGCGAGGGCCAGACCGCCGTCACCACGCGTGCCGTCGCGGAGGAAGCCGGCTTTGCCGTCGGCACACTCTATGAGTACTTCCCCAACAAGACGGCCCTTCACTCCGGCTATGTTCGCTTCACCATCGATTGGCTGCTGGCGCGGATCGACCGCGACGTGATCGCCGCTTCATTCCCGACCTGGCGCCATGGCGTACATCGCCTTGTCGGTATCACCTGCGGCCACGAGCCAGACCAACCCTATTTCGACATGGACATGCTCGACCTGGTGAACGCTGTCGCGGAGCCTTGGCACCATACCCGCGTCTTCGAGGAACTTGCAGAGAAGTGGAGTGCCGCCATCCACGGATGGGCCGATATTCCCAGGTCGCCGACAGACGAGACGATTGAGGCTCTGGTAATCGCTGTATGGGGCGCCCGGCGCTATGCTCTGCTCGTCGATCCGGACAATGAAAGGATCTCCGGATGGACGGAGCAACTGACGCGCCTTTGCCTTCTGACCCTCGAGCCGGACTGAGGTGTTACGTCAAGGCCAAGTTCGTCCCCACCGAGGGCGAGAGCGAGCGCGGCCCCGACTTCCGCATCTTCGCCGGCGCGACGGATTATGCGTAGCTCGGGATTATGCGGAGTCGCGAGCTGACGGCCCCGGCTTTTCTGGGTTTTGTAGCTGTGTCGCTCCGCATAATCTCGACCATTGAGCCGCTCCTCCTCGCACGTTGTCCGCCTTAAGCCCGAGCGTCCTTTGGTCTATGTTGTCTTGTGACCTGGTACCTTGAGCGTGAGTTGCGACTTTGGTGGATGAAAAGGATGTTTCGAAGGAAGTCGCGCGCATCCGGCAGCGGCTAGCCGACCTGGATGCGGAGCGGACGGCGCTTTCGCGCGAATTGGAAACGCTGGAGCAAACACGGATTTCCGATAACGGTGCCGCCGGACAACCCTCTTTTGCCGATGCCCCTGTCACCAACAACTCGTCATCGGCCGAGAAGATCGTGCTGTTCCGCCGCCTGTTCGCTGGGCGCCCAGATGTCTTTCCGGTTCGATGGGAAAACAGAAAGACGGGAGGTTCAGGATATTTGCCGGCATGCTCGAACGAGTGGGCGAAGGGGATTTGCGGCAAGCCGAAGGTGAAATGCGGGGAATGCCCGCATCAGGCATTCGTCCCGCCATCCGAGGACATCATCGAAAAGCATCTGCGCGGAGGAAATGTCCGCTCCGGTGACTTCGTCGCCGGGGTGTATCCATTGCTGCATGACGAGACGTGCTGGTTCCTCGCCGCCGACTTCGACAAGGAAAGCTGGGCGGATGACGCAAGGGCATTATTGGATACCTGTCATGCGAAAGGAGTTGCCGCCGCGCTGGAGCGATCGCGGTCGGGGAACGGCGGCCATGTCTGGATATTCTTCTCCGAGCCTGTGCCGGCAAGGATCGCCAGGCAGATGGGGGCCGCCCTGATCACGGAGACGATGGAAAAACGCCCAGAGATCGGCCGCACTTCCTATGATCGCTTCTGGACGATCCGAGCTTCCCGGCGCCGATCTACGCCAGCCTGGTCGAAGCCGAGGACGGAAAGTCACAGAACCTCATCTGGTCCCGCCGCAACGGTCACTAGTACCGAAGGCCGAAACCGCCCCGCTCCTCCGAGCGGGGCTTTCTGCTTAACTAGACGGAGCTCCGTAGAATGGCCTCGACGTGCCGTTGCTCTATGAATTATCTATAAAACATGAGCACAGCCAAATCAGACACCATCGCAGCACAGATCAGCAGGACGCTGGCCAATCGGATAATCGCTGGCGAGATCGAGGCTGGCGCGAAGTTGCGGCAGGACCACATCGCCGAGGAATTCGGCGCGAGTCATGTCCCAGTGCGCGAAGCGTTTCGCAGGCTGGAGTCGCAAGGCTTGGTCGTCAGCGAACCGCGCCGGGGCGTGCGCGTCGCCGGCTTCAGTCCCGACGAAGTGCGGGAGGTGGCAGAGATGCGCGCAGCGCTCGAAGCCCTGGCGCTGCGCAACGCCGTTCCGCACATGACCAAGGCCATTCTCGATCAGGCGGAGGAAGCGAACCGGGCCGGAGACCGTGCGCGTGACGTTCAGGCGTGGGAAGAAGCCAATCGCAATTTCCATCGCATTATCCTGACCCCCTGCGGAATGCCGCGTCTGCTCAAGGCTATCGACGATCTGCACACGGCCAGCGCCCGTTTCCTGTTCTCGGGCTGGCGTGCGGAATGGGAAGCTCCCACTGATCGGGATCACCGTGCGATCCTCGACGCCTTGAGGGCTGGACAGGCTGAAATGGCGGCTTCCGTGCTTGCGCGTCATGTCCAGACGATCGGGCAGAGAAAGCCAAAATAGGCGACCACAGTTCGTCTAGCTCCCGCCCAGAAATGGTGCCGCGCGCATGGCTATTGCTATGACCGTATTTCTGTGGATTCCTTTAGCGATAGATTCTTTAAATTATCTATTATCTGCGAAGGAGACAGCATGAGCAATGTGGCCATGAGACCCATCGAAAACCGATTTGCGCTTTCGGCGTTGACCATCATCGCCGGCACGGCGCTGATGGCCCTTGCCGCCAAGGTGCAGATTCCATTCTGGCCGGTTCCGATGACACTGCACACGATGGCGGTGATGGGCTCCGCCGTGGCGTTCGGACCGCGCATCGCCGTTCCCATCTTCCTCGCCTATCTGGCGGCCGGCGCTGTCGGCCTTCCGGTCTTCTCCGGTTCCCCGGAGCGCGGCATCGGTCTTGCCTATATGGTCGGCCCTACGGGCGGCTATCTCCTGGGCTACCTCATCGCCTCATGGCTGGTCGGCATGCTGGCGGCCGGCAAAGGCACGCTCGGACGTGTCGGCGCGATGCTTGCCGGAATGGTGCCGATCTATGCAATCGGCATGGCCTGGCTTGCCGTTTACGTTCCGGTCGGCCAGCTCCTTGCTGTTGGCCTCCTGCCATTTCTCCTCGGCGATCTGGTCAAGATCGGTGTCGTGGCGGCGGCAAGCACCATTTTTCCCTCCTCCTTTGCCCGCCTTCGGAGCAAAGCCGAATGAGCACGGCCGATGGAACGATCCGGCACGACTGGACAACTGACCAAATCGTCGCCCTGCATGAGCTGCCTCTGCTTGAGTTGGTCGGGCGGGCCAATGCGGTCCATCGCCTGCACAATGATCCGAACAAGGTCCAGAAGGCGAGCCTGCTATCGATCAAGACCGGCGGCTGTCCCGAGAACTGCGCCTACTGTCCGCAATCGGCGCATCACCGCGAGGTGGAGATGACCCGCGACAAGCTGATGGACCCGGCAAAGGTGATTGCTTTGGCTGCGACCGCCAAAACGGCCGGCGCGGAACGCTTCTGCATGGGCGCGGCATGGCGGCAGGTGCGCGACGGCAAGGGATTCGATGCGGTCATCAAGATGGTCGAGGGCGTGCGCGCCCTTGGCATGGAAGCCTGTGTCACGCTCGGCATGCTGAAACCACATCAGGCCAAACGCCTCGCAGCCGCCGGCCTTACGGCCTACAACCACAATCTCGATACCAGTCCCGAGTTCTACGGCCGAATCATCACCACCCGGACCTATGAGGACCGGCTAGAGACACTCGCAACCGTCCGCTCCTTCGGCATTGAGCTATGCTGCGGCGGCATCATCGGCATGGGCGAGACGATCCGCGATCGGGCTTCGATGCTGCACGTCCTTGCGACAATGGACCCGCATCCTGAAAGCGTGCCGATCAACGCGCTCGTTCCGGTCGAGGGCACGCCGCTGGCGAACCGGCCGCGCGTAGATCCGCTGGAGCTGGTGCGTATGGTGGCAACAGCCCGCCTCATCATGCCGGCCTCGACAGTGCGGCTTTCAGCGGGACGTTCTGCCCTCAACCGCGAGGCGCAAGTGCTCTGTCTCATAGCAGGCGCAAATTCGGTCTTCTACGGCGACACGCTGCTCACTACGCCAAACTCCGGGATCGGCGAGGATGCCGAACTATTCGCCGCGATCGGTGAACCGGATCGCGCCTGCATGTCCGCGTCTGCCGCGTGAATAATTCTGGAGCGGCAGCTATGAACGCTATTGCCGCTCCAGTGGTCTACGAAAGGACTGCCTCCTATCGGGCAGGATCGCTAAGGGCGCTGCCCTCGCGCGGCGCAAGGGATCGCTGACGCTCAGCCGGACGTCACCGCCAGCCGTCGTAATCTTACCAACGGCCGGCGGTCTGATCGCGCTCTCAAGTTGCGCCTATACTTGCATATCTCGATGGTCTCTCCGCTTACACCCTTGGACGTGGTGGGGATTGGGCGGCGTCAGTTCGGCTTCACCGAGGTATCGCCCAGCACCACACCCTTGGCGGCCTGTTCGATCACGCCGGCGACAGCCTCTGACTGGGTGAAGAAGATCACGTGACTGCCCTTCACCTCGGTCGTGACTGCACCGATGCGATTGGCAGTGCTGCGAAGCAGTTCGGGTGCAATCGCACCGTCCTCAGTCGCCACGACGTACCAGCTTGGCCTGGTCTTCCAAGCCGCCGTGGTCACCTTGGCTTCAAGCGCTTTCATTGCGATCGGCACCTGGGAGTCGCGCAGAAATGCGGCGTCAGAATTGTCAGTGTCCCCGGCAAAGCCATCTTTGAACGTCTCAGCGTTCAAAAACGCAAAGCCATCTGGCTGCACATCGGGCTGAAAGTTCGGCGGAGGAGGAACCTCGGCATACTGGTCCAGCGTTGACTGGCCGACCTCCGGTGCGAATGCGGCCACGTAAACGAGCCCCGCTACATTGGGAGCGTCGCCAGCCTCCGTGATTACGCTACCGCCATAGGAATGACCAACGAGGATGGCCGGCCCATTCTGCCGGGCAAGCACGCGGCGGGTTGCAGCTACGTCGTCTTCAAACGACGTGAGCGGGTTCTGGACGATCGATACTTTGTAACCACGGCTGGTCAGTCGGTCGTAGACGCCGCGCCATCCGGCTCCGTCGGCGAAGGCGCCATGGACGAGAACAATGTTGTGGACAGGCTCACTCTGTGCCTGGGCCGCAGTTGCCGAAAGCGTCAGCGCACTGGCGGCGATCGCGAGGGATTTGATCATGGCAGTCTCCAGTTGGAATTGTTGTTGATAGGACAATGATCATTTAATCCCGAGCAGCATTCTTGATTATCGGGCAGAATCGGACATCAATGTCTCGAAATTGGAGACAATTAAAATCTTCTGGAGGACTCCTATGCTGCGCGACTTCAGCGATACTGCTGCCTTCGTGAAGGTCGTACAGGAGGGAAGCTTCACCGCGGCGGCACGCGTGCTTAAGGTGCCCAAGACGCGGATCAGTCGAAAGGTGCAGGAGCTTGAATCGCGGCTCCAGATACAGCTCCTCAATCGCACGACGCGCAGCCTGAAGCTCACCGAAGCGGGAGCGGTCTATTTCCAGCACTGCGAGCGACTGGTTAAGGATCTCGAGGATGCCGAAAACGCAGTGGCAGAGTTGCAGCAACATCCGCGCGGCTGGCTCCGAATCACGGCACCATACTGGTTGGCAACGCGTGTCCTCACGCCGCTGCTGACCGAGTTTCGCCGATTCTATCCGGAGGTTTCGCCCCAATTGCTTCTCGGGCACGAGGTCGTCGACCTGGTCAACAAGGACATCGACGTCGCCTTGCGGCTCCAGGAAGGCAGCCTACCCGATTCGACGCTGACGGCGCGGCGCCTCGGCGTGCTACCGATGAGTATCTACGCCGCGCCCTCGTATCTGGAACGTGCAGGAACGCCACAGCATCCGGCGGAGCTGGCGGACCATTCCTGCCTGTTGACCGAGTTCTATTTCAACCGGCCAGTGGTGGCATGGCCGTTGTCGAACGGAGCCGAGCGATCACTATTCGGAGTGCGGCCAGTGGCCGTGGCCAGCGATCCAGAGGCACTTCACGCGTTTCTTCTAGCCGGAGTCGGCTTGTTGATGACGAACGACGTGCGCGTCAAATCGGACGTTGCCGCAGGCAATCTGGTTCGTGTCCTGCCCGAATGGGCGGGGCCGAAGCCAACCCTATATGCCATTCGGCCAGGAGGCCGGGTTCAGCCCCCTAAGGTCAAGGCATTCCTGGACTTTCTCATACCGCGTCTAGATCTGAAGAGGATTGATGGCCAAGGGAGCCAGCCCTGAGGCGGCACCAGCCGCATTCTCTATCACATCGATTGTTTTCAATTATAGGACAATCATTCCCGATCAGGCGCGCTAATCAAGCTTCCTCAAAGGAAGTACACCTCCATTGTCACAGAAATCGCCACTTGCCGCTCGCCGAGTGGACAACCTTTGGAGGAAGCAATGACGACGCGCAGGTCTTTCTTGCAAGCCGGTCTTGGATTTTTCACGATCTCTGCCGCAGGTGCTTTGACTACCCGAAACAGCCGCGCGGCTGCGCCCTTCGCCAGGACGCAAGCGCCGGCTTTCTATCGCATGATGGTCGGGGATTTCGAGGTTACCGCTCTCTCCGACGGCACGTTGCCCGTGCCGTTGGAGAACCACTTCAACAACACCACTCCCGATCATATCGACGCCATCTTTAGATCGGTTTTCCTTCGATCGCCGGTCGATCTTTCGGTGAACGCCTATCTGTTCAATACGGGCTCGAAACTGGTTCTGGTCGACGCTGGCACTGGCGAATTGCTGGGGTCAAGATTGGGGCATCTGGTTACCAATCTCCGCGCCGCCGGCTACAAGCCTGAACAGATCGACGACGTCATTCTCACTCATATACACGCCGATCACTCCGGAGGCCTGACCATTGGCGGCAAACCGGTATTCGCCAATGCTTCACTGCACGTGAACAGGCGGGACGCGGAATACTGGCTCGACCCCGCAAATCTCGAGAGCGCGCCTGAGGCGGCCAAGAGTTCGTTTCGCGAGGCGACCACATCGCTGAAACCCTACATCGAAGCCGGCCGCCTGCACGCCTTTGCTGACAATGCCAGCCCGGTACCTGGCTTCGGATCCATCCTTCGCCCCGGCCATACGCCCGGCCACAGCTCCATCGTCGTCGAGAACACGGGCGAAACCTTCGTCGTTTGGGGTGACATCGTCCATGGCGATGCCGTCCAGTTCGATGAGCCGAACATCGCCATTGATTTCGATGTCGACTCAGAAGCCGCGGCCACCACACGCCGCCGGGCCCTCATCCATGCCGCCGAGCAAGGCTACCTTGTGGCAGGGGCCCATCTTCCCTTTCCCGGCATCGGCCATGTTCGCACCGACAGCGACGAGTTCGACTGGGTGCCGGTGAACTACAGCGCCGGCGGGTAATCGATCACCCGTTCCCCCGGAAACGAATCTGGCTTCGGACCCATGGCGGCGCCATCGACCGGTTGCGGCAATGAAGGCCTTTATCGCCTGCGCCATTCAGAGTCCGGCGGCCGAGGAACCACCGCGGACATGAAATCCGATCGTATCCAACAAAGGAGCAAGCCATGACTACTGAATCGAAGCAAGAGCACGAGAACGCACATTCCGTGTCTCGGCGGCGCGTTCTCGTCGCCGGCGTAGGAGCAGCCGCATTACCATTTCTTGCGTCTACCGCCGGCGGAGCCACCGGATCCACCTCGCCTCTCACACCCCCTGCACAAGGAGCAACAACCATGACTACCATCACCACCTCCGACGGCGTCGACATCTACTACAAGGACTGGGGCAAGGGTGCCCCCGTCATCCTCAGCCACGGCTGGCCGCTTAACGCTGATAGCTGGGAATCCCAAGCCTTCCACCTCGCCTCCAATGGGTTCCGCGTCATCACGCATGACCGTCGCGGCCATGGTCGCTCCAGCCAGCCTTGGGACGGCAATGATATGGACCACTACGCCGACGACTTGGCGGAACTGATCGAGAAACTCGATCTTGCGGACGTTTCGCTATTCGGTTTTTCCACCGGCGGTGGGGAGATCGCGCGTTATGTCGGTCGTCACGGCACCGCACGGGTCGCCAAACTCGGGTTGATCGCGGCGGTGCCACCGCTCATGGTCAAGACCGAAGCCAACCCCGGCGGCCTGCCGATCGAAGTGTTCGACGGGCTCCGTGCGGGAAGCTTGGCCGACCGCTCGGCTCTTTACCGAGACCTCGCCAGCGGCCCGTTCTTTGGCTTCAACAGGGCCGGCGCCCAGGCCTCTCAGGGCATGATCGACTCATTCTGGCGGCAGGGCATGCAGGCCGGCCACAAGAACGCTTATGAGTCGATCAAGGCGTTCTCGGAGACCGACTTCACCGAAGATCTTAAGAAATTCGACCGGCCAACCCTGATCGTCCATGGCGACGACGACCAGATCGTTCCGATCGATGCCGCTGGGCGCGCCTCGGCGAAGTTGGTGCCCCACGCGGCGCTGAAGGTCTATTCAGGTGCACCGCACGGCCTGGCCGATACGCACAAGGACCAGCTCAATGCAGATATGCTCACGTTCCTGAAGTCGTAGTACTAATGGCCGGACCGGCATCCATCGGTCTGCCTTTCGACAACGGCCAGGTCCACAGGCGGAGAAGGGGCCGGAGAGATCGTGCGCACCCTGACCACACCAGGCTGAAGGTGCGCAACTTAGTCGTCCCTTTGAATCGAGCGTGCAGGATCGGAACTGTGGTGGTCCCAACCATGCCGGATGTACCGAGGGTCTAAGAGTCGGTTTCGAAACTCATGATGATCGAGCCAATCGGCGAATGATCAGCATGGCAGATGCGGCGTAGAGGAAGGCTGCGGCGGAATTGACGGTGGCCTCGAAGTCCTTTGCCAGCCGTCTGTTACGATTGATCCAGGCGAAGAACCGCTCCACCACCCACCGCCTTGGCAGAACGACGAAGCCGACCTGATCCGGCTTTTTCCTGAC
>NZ_WOAC01000036.1 GCF_009749525.1 Mesorhizobium xinjiangense
TATTGATCGGAATCCCGGCCGGCTTCATGTCGGAATGGTGGCCGGCTTCAAATCGGAATACCCGGCCGGTTTGAATCGGAATCCGCAGGCTACTTCTTCGGCAATCCCGACACGGAACGCTTTCTCGGCGGCTCGGACGTGGGTTTCGAGATCCCCGGCCTCGGCGTCTTCGTGGGCCCCAATCTTACCCCCGACGAGGAGACCGGCATCGGCGCCTGGACCGTCGATCAGATCGTGACGGCGCTGCAGACGGGACAACGTCCCGATGGCCGGGAACTCGCACCGATCATGCCGTGGCACGCCTTCGCCCACTACACCGACGACGACGTCGCCGCGATAGCGCAATTCCTGAAAAGCCTCGAGCCGGTCAGCAACAAGGTTCCCGCACCGTTCAAGCCGGGGGAGAAAGTCACCACCTTCATGCTGCGCATCCTGCCGCCGGGCGAAACGGCGGCTGCCGCCCCCAACTGACCGAAAACGGCAATTCCCGAGAAGCGGAAGGCAATCTCTCCCTCTCCCCTTCGCGCAGACATGCAGCAAAAAGCCCGGCACCAGGGGCCGGGCTTGATGGTCTGCGTGATTGTGCTGCCGTGGCTTAGAACATGTCCCGTTCCTACGGAATCGCTTGAGCGAAAGGTACATGCTCCAACAGATTTATCTGGCGCGCATATCTTTGCTGCAAACGGTTCCGTTTGAAGCGAATGCGCGCTAGCTGTCGAGGAAGCTCCTCAGCTTCCTCGAACGGCTCGGATGCTTGAGCTTCCTGAGCGCCTTGGCCTCGATCTGGCGGATACGCTCGCGCGTCACCGAGAACTGCTGACCGACCTCTTCCAGCGTGTGGTCGGTGTTCATGCCGATACCGAAACGCATTCTGAGCACGCGCTCCTCGCGCGGCGTCAGCGAAGCGAGCACCCTGGTCGTCGTCTCGCGCAAATTCGCCTGGATCGCCGCGTCGATCGGCAGGATGGCGTTCTTGTCCTCGATGAAATCGCCGAGATGCGAATCCTCCTCGTCGCCCACCGGGGTTTCGAGCGAGATCGGCTCCTTGGCGATCTTCAGCACCTTGCGCACCTTTTCCAGCGGCATGGCGAGCTTTTCCGCCAGTTCCTCCGGCGTCGGCTCGCGGCCGATCTCGTGCAGCATCTGGCGCGAGGTGCGCACGATCTTGTTGATCGTCTCTATCATGTGCACCGGAATGCGGATCGTGCGCGCCTGGTCGGCGATCGACCGTGTGATCGCCTGGCGGATCCACCAGGTCGCATAGGTCGAGAACTTGTAGCCGCGCCGATACTCGAACTTGTCGACCGCCTTCATCAGGCCGATATTGCCTTCCTGGATGAGATCGAGGAACTGCAGCCCGCGGTTGGTGTATTTCTTGGCGATCGAGATGACCAGGCGCAGATTGGCCTCGACCATCTCCTTCTTGGCGATCGCCGCCTCGCGCTCGCCCTTCTGCACCTGGTTGACGATGCGGCGGAACTCGCCGATCGAGATGCCGGTCTCCTGAGCCAGGTTCTGGATCTCCGCGCGCAGCGCTTCGATCCCCTTCTTCTCCTTGGCGGCGAACTCCTTCCAGCCTTTTTCGGGAAGCTCGCCGATGGTCCCGACCCAGTTCGGATCGAGCTCGGAGCCCTGGTAGACCTTGAGGAAATTCTCGCGGCGAACGCCGTAGCTGTCGGCCAGGCGCAACAGCCGGCCTTCGTTCTGCACGAGGCGCTTGTTGATGTCGTAGAGCTGCTCAACCAGCGCTTCGATGCGGTTCTGGTTGAGCGACAGCGACTTGACCGCTGTGATCAGCTCTTCCTTCAGCTTCTTGTAGGAGCGTTCCTGGCTCGACGACAACGCGCCGGTCGAACCGAGCCGCGACTCGACCTGCTGGTCCTGCAGCTTGCGCAGCTTCCTGTAGGTCTCGGCGATCGTATCGAGCGTCTCCATGACCTGCGGACGCAGCTCGGCCTCCATCGCCGCAAGCGACAGATTGGCCTCGTCTTCTTCCTCGTCCTCATCGTCGGCCGCCTGCGACTCGCCGCCGACATTGGTGATGTCGTCGTCGCCGCGGCGCGGCTTTTCCTCGGCCTTCGGCTTGGCGTCCTCGGCGGGGCGCTCGACCACCGGCGCCTGCTTGGCCTCCGGGCCCGCATAGGTCGCCTCGAGATCGATGATCTCGCGCAGCAGGATCTGCGATTCGTTGAGCTCGTCACGCCAGATGATGATGGCCTGGAAGGTCAGCGGGCTCTCGCACAGCCCGGCGATCATTGTCTCGCGGCCGGCCTCGATGCGCTTGGCGATGGCGATTTCGCCTTCGCGCGACAACAGCTCCACCGACCCCATCTCGCGCAGATACATGCGCACGGGATCGTCGGTGCGGTCCGTCGGCTCCTTCTTGGTCGTCGTCGCGGCAACGGCCGTGCCGGACTGCTCGGCGATCTCGGTCGATTCTTCCTCGCTGTCCGAATTGTCGGAGTCTTCGCCGGCTTCGTCCTCTTCAACGACGTTGATGCCCATGTCGGACAGCATCGCCATCGTGTCCTCGATCTGCTCGGACGTGACCTCTTCGGACGGCAGCACCGCGTTGAGTTCGTCCATCGTGACATAGCCGCGCTTCTTGGCGAGCTTTATCATCTTCTTGACAGCGTCGTCGGAAAGGTCGAGCAACGGTCCGTCAGGACCACCTTCGCGTTCGGTCTCGACCTCTTCCTTTTCTTTTGTCGCCATTCGTCATGTCTCCAAGATGCCGGCAACGCTTCGGCCACCGCCTCGGCCTGCGCGTCGCGGCGTGCATACCTGCCTGCAGGTAGCCGCCTTCATGTTAATGCCCGACTAACCCTGATGAGTCGGGCATAATTTCGTCTGGCCGAGATAACCTTTGCCCTGCCCCGAAAGCTCCGGGCAAGGTCCCGGCCGCATCTTAACCATTGTGAACTGCCCTGATTCCGTCATTTTGCCGGAAGGTCAAGCCGCTCTGCCATGATTCGCCGTAAAAATGCGAATCAGGCACCTACTGGTTTCGCCCGGTCCTGCCGGACAATACGCCAAACCCTTCGATGAGCGCCTCGATGGCCTGCACATCACGGAACTGCGTCTGTATTTCGAGAAGCTGACGGTAATGTTCCTCCGTCGGCTCGCTCGCAAGCGCGGCTTCTGCCGCCTTGAGCTCCTTATGTAGAGCGCCTGCGCTGTGGTGCAAGTGGAGCGCCTGGCCGAGCGCCTCGCGCGCGTCGTCGAGCGCCGCATCCGGCAGGGCCGGCCATTGGCGGGCGCGCCGCACCAGGGCCTGCGCCGTCTCCCACACCTGACCCAGTCCGCGCCGCCCCAGAGCCGCCACGATGCCGTCGCGGTCGGCCGCCTCGTCATGCGCGATCGCATCGAGCAGCCCGGCATGCAGCCGCTTCAGATCGCCATGATCGAAATCGAGCCGCTCGACCGTATCGTAGGCCTCGTCGATGAGCTGCGGGTGGTTGATGAGCGCGGTGAGGATGACCGCCTCGCGCATCGGCATCGTGCCGGCGGTCGAGCGCACCAGCGCCGAACGCGCCAGGCTCTGTGAAACGGCCAGCCTGCCCGCCGCCTGTCCCGGCCTGCCGCCCTTGCCGGCGCCCGATCCCCAACCGTCGCGGCGCGCCGGGCGCGCACTGCCGAAAAACGCCTGCGCGCGCTCGCGCATGTCCTGGCTGTAATGGCGACGCACGTTCTCGTCACGGATACGGCCGGTCAATTCGCGCAGCTTGCGCTCCAGGTCGGCCCGGCGTTCCGGCGTATCGAACACCCCGCCGGCGGTCTCGCGCTGCCACAGCATCTCGGCCAGCGGCCGCGCTTCGGCAACCAGCGCCTCGAACGCCTCCGGTCCGCCCGCCTTGACGAGGTCGTCGGGATCCTGCCCCTGCGGCATCATCGCGAAGCGCACGCTGCGCCCGGCGGCGATCACCGGCAAGGCGAGCTCGGCCACCCTGTAGGCGGCCTTGAGCCCCGCCTGGTCGCCGTCGAAACACAGCACCGGCTCGCCGGACATGCGCCAGAGAAGTTCGAGCTGGCTTTCGGTGAGCGCGGTGCCAAGCGGCGCGACCGCATTGGCAATACCGGCCTGCGCGAGCGCAATCACGTCCATATAGCCCTCGACCGCGATGACCTTGCCCTCGCGTCCCAGGCCCTTGCGGGCGCGGGCCAGATTGTAAAGCACATTGCCCTTGTGAAAGAGATCGGTCTCCGGCGAGTTGAGATATTTGGCCGGCACGTCGGGCGACAGTGCACGCCCGCCGAAGGCGATCACCCGTCCCCGCGCGTCCTCGATCGGAAACATGATCCGGTCGCGGAACCGGTCGTACGACACGGCGATGTCCTCGCCCGAGACGACCAGTCCGCAGGCCTCGATCTCGCGCTGCCCCACGCCCTTTCCGGCCAGAAAGTTCTTCAGCACATTGCGCCCGTCGGGCGCATAGCCGAGCCGGAAGGCCTGTTGCGTCGCCGGTGTCAGGGCGCGGTCGCGCAGATAGGCGCGCGCCTTCGCCCCGACCGAGGACTGCAGTTGCTCCTGAAAGAACTTCGTCGCCAGTTCCATCACGTCATGAAGGCTGGCGCGCGCCGACTCGCGTCTTTCGGCCTCCGGATCGCGCGCCGGCATGGCCACGCCCGCCATGTCGGCAATGCGCTCCACGGCCTCTGGAAAGCTCAACCCGTCGAGCTCGGTCAGAAAGCGGAAATGATCGCCCGACACGCCGCAGCCGAAGCAATGGTAGCGGCCCTTGCGATCTTCACAGTGAAAGCTCGGCGACTTTTCGCCATGAAAGGGACAGCAGGCCCAATAGTCGCCGCGCGAAGCATTGGTCTTGCGCTTGTCCCAGGACACGCGCCCCCCGATGACCGAGGAAATCGGCACGCGGTCGCGGATCTCGTCGAGAAAGGCGGGTGGAAAACGCATCGGCTGCTGGGAACTCCTGACCGCCCATATAAGCATGATCGACCGGCGTGCCCAACGATCCCGTGCGGCTGCCCCCGCTATTCACAACGCCGGTCGGTTGTGGAACTGCTCGAACACGCCATGCACCCCTGCGCGACGCAAGGATTCCTTCGTCCGAATGCCGGTCCTTGGCAATTCATTCGCCTGACCACACTGCCTGGCGGCAATCCTGTTCTTTGACCTGGCACCATAAGGATGGATAAAAGACATCCTTCCGCATCCTTCCCCTTACATGGTCAGGCCGCATTGATGGAATCGCACACGCGCAGCTTCGCAAAAGCGCTCTCCTGGCGTGTCACCGGCACGCTCGACACCATGATCATATCGCTGGTCATAACCGGAAGCTTCAAGCTGGCCGCGGCGATCGGGTTTACCGAAGTCGTCACCAAATCGGTGCTCTATTATCTCCACGAACGGGCATGGCTGCGCATTCCCTACGGCCGCAAGGCGGCACCTGCGAACGCCGAGACCCGGCAAGAGGAGCCCGCCGCCTGATCCCGCGCCGGCCGCAAACCGGCGTGTCGCACTGCTTGCAGACAGATCCGGCATTCCGCCGCAACGGCCTATTTCGGCAGGCCGTGTTGGCGAATGGCGCGCAGATTGCTGTCGATCGAGAATGCCACCATCCACAGTTCGATGATCATGCGCCACACGATGATCGAGACGATCGTGCCGACGATGGTCCCGGCGATCATGAACAGACCGGCCGCGGTGTCGCCCTTGCCCGCGCCGATGATGACCACGCCGGACACGATCCCGACCACCATGCTGATCAGGATCGCGATGAAGCCGATGAGATGAACCCACCACGCGATCCGCGGAAAAAGAAACCTGTCGAATGAAAGAAGTCCCCGAATCATCGCCCGCTCCGTCCAAATCCCTCGACGCGCTCAAAATGCACCATGCGTTATATAGGGCGGGCTGGTGCACTTCCACATTGCAAACGCCTCCGTCCACAAGCGGGTGGCTGCAGGACTTTTCACACGTTCGGACAGGATTTCACGCGAGACGGCCCGCGTCGGGGCAGGCCACGGACGGATCGGCGTCCTTTCGTCAGCAGTCCGGCGCCGTGTGGCGGCCCTATTCCAGCATGTTCTTGACGATGCCGCTGGCCTTGCCGAAATCCATCTGGCCGGGGAATTTGCGCTTCAGCGCATTCATGCACTTGCCGACATCGCGCAGACCGTCGGCGCCGACCTCGTCGATTACCTGTTCGCAGGCCTTCTTGACCGCCTCGCCCTCGATCTGCCGCGGCAGGAATTCGCGGATCACGTCGATTTCCTCGCGCTCCTGCTCCGCCAGTTCCAGCCTGTTGCCTTCTTCATAAGCCTGCGCCGATTCCCTGCGCTGCTTGACCATCTTGGCCAGGATCTGGGCGATCTCCTCGTCGCTGACGGGGTCCTTGCCAGCGCCGCGATTTGCGATATCGCGGTCCTGGACGGCGGCTTGAATCAGCCGAATCGTCGAAATACGGCGCTTGTCCTGCGCCTTCAGTGCACACTTGAGCGCTTCCGCGATCTGATCGCGCATCTCCACATCTCCTTGGCACAACGACAATAACGCCGGGTCCACCGCGTGGCAAACCGTTTCTACCATATCAAGCTGTTGTTTTTATTGACAAAAGCTTTTCGGGCCGGTTTCTGTTGCAGTCATTGACCGCCCCGCTGGCTTGGCCTATTGTCCGTGCCCTGCATAACCTGTTGCCTGCGCGTCGGGACAAGTGGACAATCCGCTTGCCACGCGCTTTTCGACGCGCCATATGGCCTTTTGGCGGCTGTATTTCAAGGCAGCTGTGCGCCGCGGCGGCGCGTGCGCCATGACGGAGAACGATAATGCCTGCAAATACAGCGCCCTGGGGCCAGGATAGACCGACGGCCCTGCTCGTCCTTGCCGACGGCACGGTGATCGAAGGCCGCGGATTGGGCGCCGAAGGCAGCGCCATCGGCGAGGTCTGCTTCAACACCGCGCTGACGGGCTACGAGGAGATTCTGACCGACCCGTCCTATACCGGCCAGATCGTGACCTTCACTTTCCCCCATATCGGCAATGTCGGGACCAACGAGGAAGACATCGAGGACCTGACGCCGGCCGCGCGCGCCGGCGCCGTCGGCACCATCGTCAAGGCCGACATCACCAATCCGTCGAATTATCGCGCCGCCGCCGATCTCGACCAGTGGCTGAAACGGCGCGGCCTCGTCGGCCTCGCCGGCATCGACACGCGCGCGCTGACCGCCCTCATCCGCGAGAAGGGAATGCCCAACGCCGTCATCGCGCATGCCGCGGACGGGGTATTCGACGTCGACGATCTCAAGCGCCGCGCCGCCGACTGGCCGGGGCTGCTCGGGCTCGACCTGGCCAAGGACGTCACCTCGGGCCAGAGCTCGACATGGACCGAGACGCCCTGGGTGTGGGACGAAGGCTATGGCGCGCTCGGCGAGCCGACCATGCAGATCGTCGCCGTCGATTACGGCATCAAGCGCAACATCCTGCGCCTGCTTGCCGGGCTCGGCGCGGAAGTCACCATCGTTCCGGCCACGACCCCGGCCGAAGACATTCTCGCCATGCATCCCGACGGCATCTTCCTGTCCAACGGACCGGGCGATCCGGCCGCCATGAGCGACTATGCCGTGCCGGTCATCCGCGATCTCCTGAAGACTGACATTCCGCTGTTCGGCATCTGCCTTGGCCATCAATTGCTGGCGCTCGCCGTCGGCGGCAAGACGACGAAAATGCATCAGGGCCACCACGGCGCCAACCACCCGGTCAAGGACCACACGACGGGCAAGGTCGAGATCGTGTCGATGAACCACGGCTTTGCCGTCGACGGCGATTCCCTGCCCGCCGGCGTCGAGGAAACCCATGTCTCCCTGTTCGACGGCTCCAATTGCGGCATCGCGATCACCGGCAAGCCGGTCTTTTCGGTCCAGCACCATCCCGAGGCCTCGCCCGGACCGCAGGATTCGCACTACCTCTTCCGCCGCTTCGCCAATCTGATCCGCGAGAGCAAGGGCGAGCCGGCCCTGGCCGAGCGATAGACGTCAATTGACGGAATCCGGGTCTCCGCCTGCGAGCTAACGGCCCGCTGGTCCGACCACCCTATTCAGATCTGGCCGCTGAACGTATCGCAATCGCCCAGCCGGCCGTTCTCGAGGCCGCGCGTGAACCAATCCTTGCGCTGCGCCGAGGTGCCGTGATTGAAGCTGTCCGGCACGACATAACCCTGTGTGCGCCGCTGCAGCGTGTCGTCGCCGATCTGGTTGGCCGCGTTCAGCGCCTCGTCGATGTCACCGGCTTCGAGCAAGCCCTTCTGATCGGTGAAATGCGCCCAGACGCCGGCGAAGCAGTCGGCCTGCAACTCCACCCGCACCGACATTTGGTTGGCCTCCCTCTCGCTCATCTGCTGGCGCATCTGGTTGAAACGCGGCAGCACCCCAAGCAGGTTCTGCACGTGGTGGCCGACCTCATGGGCGATCACATAGGCCTGGGCGAAATCGCCCGAGGCGCCGAACTGCTGCTCAAGCTGCCGGAAGAAGGCGAGGTCGAGATAAAGCTTGTGATCGCCCGGACAATAGAACGGTCCCGACGCCGCCGAGGCGAAGCCGCAATCCGAGCGCACCTGTCCCGAAAACAGCACCATGGTCGGATCGGTATAGTCGTAGCCCTCGGCCTGGAAAATGCCGCTCCACACATCTTCTGTTTCGGCCAGCACGACGCCGGCGAACTGCGCCGCCTCGTCGTCGCTGCGCGGCCCGGTCCGCGCGATCTGCCCGCCACCGCCGGGAGAACTCACCTGTCCGCCGCCGCCGGCCAGCATTTCCAGCGGGTCGATGCCGCAGGCGCGCAAGGCGAAATAGAGAACCAGAAGCACGATGATACCCGAGACGCTGCCGCCGCCGGTGCGCCCGACTGGAATGCGAATGCCCGGCCCACGGCCGAATCCGCCGCGCCCGAAGCCGCCGCCCTGGCCGCGCCGATCCTCCACGTTGCTGCTTTGCCGTCGACCTTTCCAGCGCATCGACCAGACCCTCCGATCATCGCCCGGTGCACCGGGGCTATCGTACAGGTCGAACAGTAGCGAACAGGTTGCAACCTGTCACAGGGTTTTTGTGCGCCCGGCGGGCGCTATGATCTCTCGCCAATAGGCTGTAGGATCGTTGCGAGCGAAACCGACCTGGCGATCATGTCCGAGCTTTCGAAGGTTCGCGCCGACTACGCCCGCAGGATGGCGGAAGAGAGCGGTTGGTCCGACCCGCGCATCGAGGAGGCGTTTGCCGCCGTCGAACGCGAAAAGTTCCTTCCGCCGGCGCCATGGCGCATTCGCACCGGCGGCCATCTGTGGGCCCGGCGCACCAGCGATCCGGCCGATCTCTACGACGACGTGCTGGTGGCGCTCGACGCCAAAAAAGGCATCAATAACGGCGAACCTTTCCTGCACGCGCGCTGGATCGGCGTCTGCGCGCCGCAACCGGGCGAAACCGTGACCCAGGTCGGCGCCGGCACGGGCTACTACACCGCCGTCCTTTCACGGCTCGTCGGCCCCGGGGGACAGGTCGAGGCATTCGAGATCGAGCCCGAACTCGCTGCGGCTGCGGCGCGCAATCTCGCAGGCTTCGACAACGTCACGATACGCGACGATGATGCGACAAGCGTCGGGATCGCCGCCTCCGACATCGTCTATGTCAATGCCGGCGTCGTCTGCCCGCCCGTTGCCTGGATCGCGGCGCTGAAACCGGGCGGCCGGCTGGTCTTTCCCTGGCGGCCGAGCGAGGAAATCGGCCTTGCCCTGCTCGTCAGGCGGTTGCCTTCGGGTTTCAGCGCCCTGCCCTTCATGGGCTCCTGGTTCATCCCCTGCGTCGGCGCCTCGGCCGCGCGGTTTCAAGACCGCCTGCCGACGCCGGCCGGGGCCCGCGCCACCCGCTCGCTCTGGTTCACCGGGCAGCACGCGCCCGACGAGACGGCGACGGCGACCTTCCGCGAGGTCTGGTTTTCCTCCGCCGACATCGAGCCGCGGCAATAGACAGCGCCCACCCGTATCATGGTGCGGCCTCAAACCGGCACCGGCCCGAGCTTACGGGCTTCCTTGGCCGATTTCGCACCCAACCATTTGCGTACCGCGCCGGCGAGTACACGGTCGCCGTCGAGCGCCACATGTCCATGGTCGATCTCGCGGCCCGCCGCCAATATCCCCATCCAGATCGCCGTCATGGTACGCAGCGAGCTTGTCACCTGGAGATCGATATCGAAGCCCGGATCGACATAGCATAGCTCGATGTCGCCGCCATCGAGGGCGATCCACCAGCTCATCTGGCCTTCCGGCAGCTCGGGATACAAAAAATGTATCGTGCAGCGCCGGCGGCCGGTCAGATCGATGTCGAGCTTGCGCCGCATGTCCCACATCAAGAGCGAAGGATCGAGATTGCGCAGCGACATGTCGGACTCGACCCAGCGCTGCCCCCAATCCCCAATACCCATGACGATCGGCCCAAGCTCTTCTCCCGCCGGCGAAAGGCGATATTCGGTGACACCGCCGGCATTCGTATAGGTGACGATCACGCCGGCGCGCTGCAGTTCCTTGAGCCGTTTCGACAAAAGTGCCGGGGACATGCGCGGCACGCCGCGCCGCAACTCGTTGAAGCGCGTCGAACCGTAGAGGAATTCCCGGATCAGCAGTGTCGTCCAGCGCGAACAAAGGATCTCCGACGCCATCGCGATCGGGCAGAATTGTCCGTAACCACCACGCTCCATTGGCCGTTCTCCCACAGCCAGCCGCCGCGCCGATCATACCGCCGATGCAGGTTCCCGCCAATGCCACGCTACAGTTCGTGAACTGGACGGCGACCGATCGCAGCGAGATCATCATCGCGGGGCAGATCTTGCATGGAGCAACCCAATGGTAGCCGAAACTGGACTTGCACAGAAACTTGCCGAAACAGGTAACACACAAGACGTCGTCGCGATTACCCGCAGCCTCTCAGACCAATTTGCCGCCAGGGCCCGGCAGGCCGACGACAACGACAGCTTCGTCGCGGAAAACTACGAGGACCTTCGCTCAGCCGGCCTCGTCGAGGCGGGCGTTCCCGCCGAGCTCGGCGGGCTTGGCGCCGACATAGGCGCGTTGGCGGAGATGCTGCGCGAAATCGGCCATGCCTGCGGCTCGACCGCACTCGCATTCGCCATGCACACGCATCAGGTGGCGATCCCGGCGTGGCGCTGGCGGCATCAGAACGCGACAGCGATGGAGCCGCTTTTGCGCCGCGTCGCGGCAGAGAGGCTGATCCTTTTGTCGAGCGGCGGCTCGGATTGGATCGGCGGCTCGGGCGTTGCCGAGAAGGTGGAAGGCGGGTACAGGATTTCCGCCCGCAAAGCGTTCACCTCGGGGGCCGAGATTGGCGACCTCTTGATTACCGGCGCCATCGCAACGGCTGAGGACGGGACGCGGAACGTCATCCATTTCCCGGTGCCGATGAAGGCGCCGGAGGTACGCATCGAGCATACGTGGCAGACGCTCGGCATGCGCGGAACAGGTTCCAACGATGTTGTCGTCGAGGGCTTGTTCGTGCCCGACAGCGCGGTCGCCTTCTCGCGACCCGCCGGACAATGGCATCCCGTCTTCCAGATCATCGCGACAGTCGCTTTCCCGCTCATCTATGCCGCCTATCTGGGTGTGGCCGAACAGGCCCGCGACATCGCGATTGGCCTGGCCCGAAAGCGGCCGTCGACGCCCAGCCTCCTCGACCTCGCCGGGCGCATGGACACTGCATTGAGGGCCGCGCATCTGGCCCATCGATTGATGGTGGAGGTGGCCGAGCGCAACGCCCCGTCTGCCGACAGCGTCAACGAGGTGATGATCGGCCGGGCCCTCGTCGCCCGCAACGCCATCGAAACGGTCGAACTGGCCATGGAACTTGCCGGCGGCGCATCCTTCTATCGCCGCAACGGGCTGGAGCGCTGCTTCCGCGACATTCAGGCCGCGCGGTACCATCCGCTGCAGAGCGGCCCGCAGGCACAATATGCCGGTGCCATGGCGCTCGGACTGCCGGTCGATACGATCTATTGACGGATCTAGTGGAACGAATTTGACATTCGATACCCACTCGATGTCGCCCCAGAGATCGAATGTCGAATTCAAAAGTTCCACTAGAATCATAGACTTGCTAGCGGTTCTTTTGTTTCCAACATTTGCTCTTAGGGCCGATACAAATGGGATGCAAATGTTGGAAACGAACCACTGGAACATGTCCCGCTCAAACGGGTTCGTTTGAGCGAAAGGCACATGTTCCAGCATATTGATCTGGCGCGCTGAAAATGGCGCATGAACGCGGCAGTTCGTGCGCCATCCGTCTTATATGCCACAATTTTCCGTGGAGGACCTTACGTGTACGGAAACTGGCGTTGACTTGTCAGGGGTTGTCTGTAGTTTTCCGGCCATGGCTTTGTGGCATCCTGAATTGGACCAGATCGAATTGTCGAGCGTACTCAACGCGCTTGGCGATCCGACGCGTCTCGCCATCGTCGGATATCTCGCATCGCACGAGGGCAGCGGGATGGCCTGCGGCGAGTTTTGCGACCTGGGTTCCAAGACGGGCCTGAGCTATCATTTTTCCAGATTGCGCGAGGCCGGCATCATCCGCGTCGAGCCCAGCGGCACCAGGCGGCTCGTGACGCTGCGCCGCGACGCGCTCGACCGCCGCTTTCCGGGCCTCATCGACAGCGTTCTGGTCACCGCTCCGTATGGGAGGCAGGAGCCGCGGGAGCGGAATGCCGCGGTTCTGCATTTGGCGCCCGTGGGCGGCACGGGGCGCTGACGGCCCCGTTTGCCGAAGAATTGCGTTGCACGCGCCGTGAGGCACATTTTCGGGGTTACCTTGACGCGTGTCCTCCCCTATAAGGCGCGCCTAGCCTGACAACACAATCCTGTTGCACAAGCCGGTGAGGTCCGCCTCCCCGGCCCTTCGTGCAAGACGCAAACCGACGGATCCCAGCCCATGCCGAAACGCACCGATATCAAGTCGATCCTGATCATCGGCGCGGGGCCGATCGTCATCGGCCAGGCCTGCGAGTTCGACTATTCCGGCACGCAGGCATGCAAGGCGCTGAAGGCGGAAGGCTACCGCATCATCCTGGTCAACTCCAATCCGGCGACGATCATGACCGATCCGGAGCTGGCAGATGCGACCTATATCGAGCCGATCACGCCGGAAGTCGTGGCCAAGATCATCGCCCGCGAGCGCCCCGACGCGGTCCTGCCGACGATGGGCGGCCAGACGGCGCTCAACACGGCGCTTTCGCTCAGGCGCATGGGCGTGCTCGAGCGCTACAATGTCGAGATGATCGGCGCCGATGCCGATGCCATCGACAAGGCCGAGGACCGGGCGCTTTTTCGCGAGGCGATGGCGAAGATCGGTCTCGAGACGCCGCGCTCCATGCTCGCCAACGCCACCGAGGTGAAGAATGCCGACCGCAAGAAGCACGAGGCGCAGCGCCTCGAACTGAAGGCGGCCCATCAGGGCAACGACCTCGACGCCGCCCTCGACGCGCTGGAAACGGAATGGAACCTCGGCGAGGGCGACCGCAAGCAGCGCTATATGGCGCATGCCATGGCGATCGCCGCGCAGGCACTCGACCATGTCGGCCTGCCGGCAATCATCCGTCCCTCCTTCACGCTCGGCGGCACCGGCGGCGGCATCGCCTACAACCGCTCGGAATTCTTCGACATCGTCGAGCGCGGCCTCGACGCCTCGCCGACCACCGAGGTGCTGATCGAGGAATCGGTGCTCGGCTGGAAGGAATACGAGATGGAGGTCGTGCGCGACCGCGCCGACAACTGCATCATCATCTGCTCGATCGAGAACATCGACCCGATGGGCGTGCACACCGGCGATTCCATCACCGTCGCCCCCGCGCTGACCTTGACCGACAAGGAATATCAGATGATGCGCAACGCCTCGATTGCGGTGTTGCGTGAGATCGGCGTGGAAACGGGCGGCTCCAACGTCCAGTTCGCCGTTGATCCCGACAATGGCCGTCTCGTCGTCATCGAGATGAACCCGCGCGTCTCGCGCTCCTCCGCGCTCGCCTCAAAAGCCACCGGTTTCCCGATCGCCAAGGTCGCGGCAAAGCTCGCCGTCGGCTACACGCTCGACGAGCTCGAAAACGACATCACCGGCGGCGCCACGCCCGCCTCTTTCGAGCCGTCGATCGATTACGTGGTGACCAAGATCCCGCGCTTTGCATTCGAAAAGTTCCCCGGCTCCGAGCCGGTGCTGACGACGGCCATGAAGTCGGTCGGCGAGGTCATGGCGATCGGCCGCACCTTCGCCGAATCGCTGCAAAAGGCGCTGCGCGGCCTCGAAACCGGCCTGACCGGGCTCGATGAGATCGAGATCCCCGGCATTGGCGAAAGCGACGACAAGAACGCTATCCGCGCGGCGCTCGGCACGCCGACGCCCGACCGGCTGCGCATGGTGGCCCAGGCAATCCGCATGGGCACCTCGCTCGACGAAGTGCACGCCATGTGCAAGATCGATCCGTGGTTCCTTGAGCAGATCGCCGGCATCCTGGCGATGGAAGATCGCGTGCGCGAGCACGGCCTGCCCACAGATGCGGCCAATCTCAGAATGCTCAAGGCCATGGGCTTCTCCGATGCCCGCCTCGCCTCGCTTGTGAAGAAAGACGCCGAAGACATTAGGAAGATTCGTCATTCGCTCGACGTACATCCGATCTTCAAGCGCATCGACACCTGCGCCGCAGAGTTCGCCTCACCGACGGCCTACATGTATTCGACCTACGAGACGCCATTCGCCGGCCGCCTTTCCGACGAGGCGCAGATCTCGGATCGCCAGAAAGTCGTCATCCTCGGCGGCGGACCGAACCGCATCGGCCAGGGCATCGAGTTCGACTATTGCTGCTGCCATGCCGCCTTCGCGCTCGCCGATGCGGGCTACGAGTCGATCATGGTCAACTGCAACCCGGAGACGGTCTCGACCGACTACGACACCTCCGACCGGCTCTATTTCGAGCCGTTGACCGACGAGGACGTGCTTGAGATCCTGCGCGCCGAGAAGCAGGCGGGAACGCTCGCCGGCGTGATCGTCCAGTTCGGCGGCCAGACGCCGCTGAAACTCGCCCGCGCGCTCGAGGCGGCGGGCATTCCCATTCTCGGCACCGCGCCCGACATGATCGATCTGGCCGAGGATCGCGACCGCTTCCAGAAGCTCCTGACCAAGCTCGGCCTCATGCAGCCCAAGAACGGCATCGCATTCTCCGTCGAGCAGGCCCGGCTGGTCGCCGGCGAGCTCGGCTTTCCGCTCGTCGTGCGCCCATCCTATGTGCTGGGCGGTCGCGCCATGCAGATCATCCCCGACGAAAGCCGGCTGCAGTCCTACCTGCTCGACACCGTGCCGGGGCTCGTGCCGGAAGACATCAAGCACAAATATCCCAACGACAAGACCGGCCAGATCAACACGCTTCTGGGCAAGAATCCGCTTCTGTTCGACACCTATCTGAGCGACGCCATCGAAGTCGACGTCGACTGCCTGTGCGACGGCTCCGAAACCTTCGTCTCCGGCATCATGGAGCACATCGAGGAGGCGGGCATCCATTCGGGTGATTCGGCCTGCTCGCTGCCGGCCCATTCGCTCGCGCCTTCGCTGGTCGACGAACTGGAGCGGCAGACCGCCGCGCTTGCCAGGGCGCTCAATGTCGGCGGGCTGATGAACATCCAGTTCGCCGTCAAGGACGGCGACATCTTCGTCCTGGAGGTCAATCCGCGCGCCTCGCGCACCGTGCCCTTCGTCGCCAAGACGATCGGCCGCCCCATCGCCAAGATCGCCGCGCGCATCATGGCCGGCGAGACGCTTGGCGACGCCTTCGCCCATTACGGCGAGAAGCCCGACCCACGCGGGCTGGGCCATATCGCGGTCAAGGAGGCGGTCTTCCCCTTCGCCCGCTTCCCCGGCGTCGACACGCTTCTCGGGCCCGAAATGCGCTCCACCGGCGAGGTCATGGGGCTCGACCACGACTACGCGCTGGCCTTTGCCAAGGCGCAGCTCGGCGCCGGCGTCGACCTGCCGCGCTCGGGCACGCTCTTCGTCTCGGTGCGCGACGAGGACAAGGCCAAGGTGCTGCCGGCGGTCGAGCGGCTGGCCGGGCTCGGCTTCCGGATCCTGGCCACCGGCGGCACGGCCCGCTATTTGAAGGAAAACGGCGTCGAGGCCGAGAAGATCAACAAGGTGCTGGAGGGTCGCCCGCATATCGAGGATGCGATCCGCAACCGCCAGGTCCAGCTCGTCTTCAACACCACCGACAGCCAGAAGGCGGTGTCGGATTCGAAATCGCTGCGCCGCGCAACGCTGATGCAGAAGGTGCCTTATTACACCACCATGGCGGGCGCGGTTGCCGCCGCCGAGGCCATCGCCGCCTTGAAGGCCGGCAGCCTGGAGGTCAGGCCGCTGCAGGAGTATTTTTGACGCGGCAGGCTCTCCCACCCTTCGTCATCCCAGGGCGAGCCGAGCGCCGCGAGGCGCAGACCCTGGGATCCATGCCTGAGTGTCCCGGACAAACGAGGCGGCAGACGGCAGTTCTGCGCCGCTACGCAGGTCGCAGCCGCTCCGGCATGGATCCTCGGGTCTCACGCCCGAGGATGACGAGGTGGAAAGATTGGCGCCTCAACCAGCACCCTCACCGCGCTACCCACTCCCGACAGCCCTTGATCAACCCATCGGCGCGCGCATGGAAACGCAGGCGCCTGCCGCTACTCACTTCCGGTCCGTGCCCAGACCCGTCTCGTCGAGCAGGCCCTTGCGCTTGGCGTCGTAGTAATAGCCGCTGGCATAGTAGCGTACGGCACGGTCGTTATTGCCGCCGGCGGTCAGATAGGCGCCGCGCAGATAGCGCACCGCGTAGTTGAGATTGGTACCGGCGTCGAGCAGGCCGGAGGCCGACCCGCGGTAGCCCATCGTTCCGGCCGTATCGTGGCGGATCTGCATCAGCCCCCAATAGGGGCCGTTGCGCGCCGTCGGATTGAAATTGCTCTCCCGCTTGACCACGCGCCGCACCAGGGATTCGGGAACCTCGTAATGATTGGCATAGGCGGCGATCAGCTGGTCGAGCTCGGCGCTGCGCGGCGCGACCGGGCCGGAGGCGAAATTCTCCGCCAGCGGCGCGCCCGGCGTCGCCTCCGCATAGGCGTTCAGCGTATCGGTGTCGCCGCTGCTCGCGCAGGCGCCCAGAAACGCCGCCATCAGCGTGACGGCCAGGCCGCCGGATATCGATTTCATGCACCCTCTCCCGGGTTGCACCCGCCCTCTCCTTCAACGCCGCCGAATGGGGCGGCATTGAGGCGGCAGGCCAAAAGACCGGCCGGCAATCGCTGGCAGCCCCTGTCAGCATTGCCTTGTTCGTCATATGTTCAAGGAACGGAACGTGATAGCCTGACAGAGTGCAAATTCGATGCGAGAGGAGCCGATGACCGTTCTGGCCGGCCAATATGTCGTCGAGACGGCGATCGGGCCGATCGGCATTGCCTGGACAGGGCGCGGCCTGTGCCGCGTCTGCCTGCCCGAAGGTGACCGTGCGGCCACCGAACGGCGGCTCGCCCGCCTGGCGCCTGCCGACTGCATGACGGTGACGAACGTTGCCGCCCTGCCGCGGTGGGTCGCGCGGCTTGCGGACGACATCGGCCGCTATGCGCAAGGTTCGACGGTCGATTTTTCCTATGTCCCGCTCGACCTTGCCGGTATCCCGCCCTTTCGCCTGGCGATCTACCGCGCCGCCTTCCAGCTCGGCTTCGGCGAGACCGTGACCTATGGCGAGCTTGCCGCATGGGCCGGCCATGAAGGCGAGGCCCGGCAGACCGGCCAGGCGCTCGGCGCCAATCCCCTGCCGCTGGTGGTTCCCTGTCACCGTATTTTGGCCGCCGGGCGCAAGATCGGCGGCTTTTCCGCCCCCGGCGGCACGGCGACCAAGCAGGCAATGCTGGCGCTGGAGGGCATCGACCTCACGCCCCCACCACCAGCCCAGGCGTCCTTCGCCTTTTGAACGCCGTCACTCTGCCAGTCAGTCGCGGAAGAAGAAACCGTCGCGATCGCGATCGAAGCTCCTGCAGTTGCGCACGAAGCAGTCGCGCCGGTCGCTTGTCGGCACCCAGGCATTGTCCGCCACCTCGCCGACCGCACAGAAGCGCCCGTCGGCGACATAGCGGTCATACAGCGTCAGCGACGGATTGCGCGTCGAGCGATGGCGCAGGATCACCGCGCCCTCGCGCTGCACGGCAGCCTGGACCCGGGCGCAGCTCATCGACGTCGAGTTATAGCGCGAGATCGCCTCGGCCGGCACGCTGGCCAGCAGCAGCCCGGTTGCGGCCAGGGTCAGGAGAAGTTTCGCTTTCGGCATCTGTGCCTCCTTGGATCGTCCGCGCGCCCGGCGCAACGCGCCAGGCGGATTGCGCCCAATCTTTCGTCACAGGATATCCTGTGTCCAACGCTTGACCAGTCAAGAGTTTCACATTCGCGAAAGCGTGAATTCGGTTGATCGGCGCAGCACCATTGCCAAACGCGCCGCAACAGTTTATCGATTGCACATTGATATTTTCGGCCGATCGACCAAACTGGCTGCGACTTGTCGCGTCTGCCTGCGTCTTTCTCCAAAATCTCGATACAGGCGGCCCGAGGGCTGATCGCCCGAAGGTCAAACAGACGTTATAATCAAGACAGGACTTCAAATATGGCAACTGGAACCGTCAAGTGGTTCAACGCGACCAAGGGCTACGGCTTCATTCAGCCGGATGCCGGCGGCTCCGACGTGTTCGTTCACATCTCCGCCGTGGAGCGCGCCGGCATGGGCACGCTCAACGACGGTCAGAAGGTCAGCTACGAGATCGAGCAGGACCGCCGCACCGGCAAGTCCTCGGCTGGTCAGCTCAGCAGCATGGATTGATCCGTGACCGGCCTTGCAGGGCCGCACCGGTAGATCGAAATGTTAGGAAAGGCGGGAGAAATCCCGCCTTTCCTGTTTTGAGCGGCGGCGTCAGCACACAAGCGGCCGCTATCCTCTCCCCGATGCGTGACCCGCAAAGCGAAAAGCCTTATCGTCCCCCGGAACGAGAACCGGAGGAGGACACGGATGAGCAAGGAACGCATCGGCTTTGCCGGCGTCGGCCTGATGGGCCGCGGCATGGCAAAGAACATCGTCGACAAGGGATTCGAGCTTACCGTTCTCGGCCATCGCCGCCGCGATGCGATCGAGGAGCTCAAGCGACACGGCGCGAGAGAGGCCGAAACGGCGCGTGAACTGGCCGAAGCGAGCGATATCGTCATCCTCTGCGTCACCGGCAGCCCGCAGGTCGAGGCGATCGTCACCGGGCAGGACGGCCTGGCCTCGGCGGGCAAGCCGCTTTTGATCTGCGACTGTTCCACCTCGGACCCCTCCTCGACCATCAGGCTGGCGACGGAACTCTCCTCGAAAGGCATCGCGCTCATCGACGCGCCGCTGTCGCGCACGCCGAAAGACGCCGAGGCCGGCACGCTCGACGTCATGGCCGGCGGCGACGAAGCCGCCTTCGAGCGCGCCCGGCCGGTTCTCGAGACCTTCGCCCAGAAGATCGTCCATACGGGGCCGGTCGGCTCCGGCCACACGATGAAGCTCCTGAACAATTTCGTTTCGCTCGGCTATGCCGCGCTTTATTCCGAGGCGCTGGCGCTCGGCGCCAAGGCCGGCGTCACGCCGGCGATCTTCGACAGCGTCATTCGCGGCGGGCGCATGGACTGCCCGTTCTACCAGACATTCTTCCAGTGGGTGCTCGATCGCGACCCGGAAGCGCACAAATTTGCGCTGGCCAACGGGTTGAAGGATCTGAGCTACCTGTCGGCCTTCGCCAATGCGGCCGGTGCGGCCAATCCTCTCGGTGCGGCGGTGCGCAACGCGTTCGCGCTCGCCGTCACCACCGGCCATGGCGAAGACTACGTGCCGATGCTGTCCGATGTGACCGCGGAGCTCAACGGCGTGTCGCTGCGGCCGGACGCTTCGAACCCGGATTAATGCGCGTTCGCTCCTCACCCCAAGGCAGGCGCATTTGCCCCCTCCACCATGCCCCCCCTCCCCCATAAATGGAGGAGGATCCGCCGCCGCCGGCTCCTCCCCTGCGAAGCGGGGATGGGGGACCGCCGAAGGCGGTGGAGGGGGAAACCAATCCGCCATTATCAACCCGACTACGCGGCCCTGATGCTCAGTCTCCAGGCAGCCAGTCGATCGGCACATGGCCGGGATCGGCTTGAACGCGCTCCAGCCAGGCCGAAACGGCGGGAAAGGCGGAGAGGTCGAACCCGCCCTTTTCCGCCTCGTGCGTATAGGCATAGAGCGCCAGGTCGGCGGCACTGATCGCCTGTCCGGCAAGGAACGGTGTCTGCGCCAGTTGCCGTTCCATCACCGAAAGCGCCGTGTTGCCGCCGTCCAGGGTGGCCGCCAACCGTTCGGGTGTCGCCTGGTGGGCGCGTTCAGGATAGACGAACAATGCCCGCCTGACGGCGATGTTGGGCTCGTGGCTGTATTGCTCGAAGAACAGCCACTGATAGACGAGCGCCCGTTCGAAGGCATCTTCCGGCAGGAATCGCGTTCCCTCGCCCAGATAGAGCAGCATGGCATCGGACTCGGCGAGAAAGCGGCCGTCCTCCGTCTCCAGGAGCGGCACCTTGCCGTTCGGGTTCTTGGCGAGATAGTCCGCCGTGTGCGTCGATCCGTCGATCGAGTTCACCTCGACATGGCGGAACGGCTTGCCGAGTTTCGCCAGCAGCAGGCGCGGCTTGTAGCAATTGCCGCTGTCGCCCATCCCGTAGATCGTGATCATGTGCAACCTCCAGAGGTTCGGGATAGATCTAGATGCGTGCCGCCCATTCGATCCAGTCATTTGTTTTGCAGGAATCATGAATTCGGCTGATCCATGGCGCCGCTGCATTCCTCGGCCACCATCACGGGACTGTTCGCCCTTGACTCTTGGGTTGCAGCGGATACAATTTTTGCGTGTTTATAGACTGACTTCTATACTTATACGACAGTCCGACCCGGTGAGGGGTCGGACCGGTGCACAACTTGCTGAATAAGCGACTCAAGCTTTTTTGAATATGCGCGGAGGGGATCGTTCGGAGCAGCACCGCTGCCACGCAGCGCTCCCTTGCGCGCATCGCGTCCGCAACATGTGGCCGCCGAGCGGTCGGCACATCAAGAGAGGATCTGACAATGGCACAGCACGCTGCAAATACCGGTGACAGCCGACGCGAACGTGGCCGGCGGGCCTTTGCCGAAATTGGTCGGGAAGCCGGCGACGACTTCCTCGCCGAGCTGGTCGACATCGCTCCCGATCTTCCGAACTATATTCTCGAATTCCCCTATGGCGACATCTACAGCCGCCCCGGCCTCGACCGGCGATCGCGGGAGATCGCGATCATTGCCGCGCTTTCGGCCATGGGCAACGCCAAGCCCGAACTGGTGGTTCATCTCGAAGCCGGCCTGAATGTCGGCCTAAGCCAGGATGAAATCGTCGAGATCCTGATCCAGATGGCCGTCTATGCGGGCTTTCCCGCCGCCGTCAACGGATTGCACACGGCCAAGGAGGTGTTTGCGCGCCGGTCTGGCGACGTTCGCAAGCAGGCGAAATAGCCTGCTCCGCAAGCCGCCGTCCCGCGCGATCACCTTTCCTGCGCGGGCCGGCTTGTGTCTTCCAGCAGCAAGGCGACCGACAGCGGCCGTTCGTCGAGGATCGCGCCGGCCGGGCGTGGCACATGCAGATGGGACCCCTGACAATATGCGGCGCCCGCTTCGAGCGCCGCGTCGAGCTCGGCCGGTCCCTCGATCCCCTGCACGAGAAGCCGCGTGCCGAAGCCGCCCAACGCGCGGATCGCCACCGCAAGGAGCCGCGCCGCCGCGCCGCCATTGCGAACGGCGCGCAGCCACGCACCGTCGATGCGCACGAAATCGGGGCCGGTCTCCGCGAGCGCTTCGAAGGAGGGGCCGTCGGCGGTACGAAAACCCATCGAAACGGCGATCCCGTGTCGGTGCAAGGCGCCGGCAAAGGTCCTGCCCGCGCCCGCGTCGGCTTCGCCTGCATCGATGCCGCATATCAGCATCTCGGGCGCCAAGCCGGCCTCATCGCAAATCTCGGCAACCAGGCCCGCCGCCCGTTCGGCGTCGTTGTGGCCGCCGAATTGCGGGCCGACGGCAATATGGAGCGGGTACATTTCGAGCTCGTCAAAGCCGGCATGCCAATAATTGTGCAGATGCAATGTCGTGCAGAGCATCTCCAGATAAGCACGCAGCCCCTCTCCGGCCTCCGCAAACAGGCGCGCCGGAGCGGCCGGCCGGTGTCCGGCAAAGGGCGCGAGTTGCGCCTCGACACTGCAGGCAACGAGCAGCGCGCCTTCGCGCCGATAGATCGGCTGGAAGGCGCTTTTCAGTCTGTAGTTTCCGAAGATGCCGGTTTCCAGGCCGATCTCGTCGGCGATCAGCGCCTGCCGAAGGGCGAAACCGTCAATCCCGTCGATCATGCCGGGGCGCTCCCTGTCCGCAAGATGCCGACACGTGTCGGCTGCCCCGGTTCATGTATAGCACAATGCGACGCCCCCGCTGCGGCTCTGCCGGCCATTGAGTGTATATAAGCAGGTTCGAATTGCCCGATCGTAAACGCGCGCCCACTACTGGCAAGCCTTGCGATTTGGCGCGCATTGCGACATTAGAGGGCCGCTGCGATTGCGTAGCGTAAACCCACCCGAACGGAGACCCCAGTCATGGCTTTTATTGCCGACGCCCTTTCCCGCGTGAAGCCTTCCGCAACCATCGCGGTCAGCCAGAAAGCACGCGAGCTGAAAGCGAAAGGCCGTGACGTTATCGGGCTGGGCGCCGGCGAGCCGGATTTCGACACGCCGGACAATGTCAAGAACGCGGCGATCGATGCGATCCGCCGCGGCGAGACGAAATACACGCCGGTTTCCGGCATCGCGCCGCTGCGCGAGGCGATCGCCGCCAAGTTCAAGCGCGAGAACAATCTCGACTACAGGCCCGAGCAGACGATCGTCGGCACCGGCGGCAAGCAGATCCTGTTCAACGCCTTCATGGCGACGCTGAATGCCGGCGACGAGGTGGTCATCCCGGCACCCTACTGGGTCAGCTATCCCGAAATGGTGCTCTTGTGCAACGGCACGCCGGTCTTTGCCGAAACCACCATCGACAACGGCTTCAAGCTGACGCCCGAGGCGCTCGAAAAGGCGATCACGCCGAGGACCAAGTGGCTGGTCATGAACTCGCCCTCCAACCCGTCGGGCGCCGCCTATACCGAGGCCGAGCTCAAGGCGCTGGCTGACGTGCTTCTGCGCCATCCGCATGTGTGGACGCTCACCGACGACATGTACGAGCATCTCACCTATGGCGACTTCGCCTTCCGCACCATCGCCGAAGTCGAGCCGGCGCTTTACGAGCGCACGCTGACGATGAACGGCGTCTCCAAGGCCTACGCCATGACCGGCTGGCGCATCGGCTACGCAGCCGGACCGCTCGAACTCATCAAGGCGATGGACATGATCCAGGGCCAGCAGACCTCGGGCGCCTGCTCGATCGCCCAATGGGCCGCGCTCGAGGCGCTCACCGGGCCGCAGGATTTCGTCCAACGCAACAAGGCGATCTTCCAGGGCCGGCGCGATCTCGTCGTCTCCATGCTCAACCAGGCCAGGGGCATCGCCTGCCCGACGCCCGAGGGCGCGTTCTACGTCTACCCCTCCTGCGAGGGCACGCTGGGAAAGACGGCCCCATCGGGCAAGGTCATCGAGACGGACGAGGATTTCGTCGGCGAGCTTCTGGAAGCTGAAGGCGTCGCGGTCGTGCATGGCTCGGCCTTTGGGCTCGGCCCGAACTTCCGCATCTCCTATGCGACCTCGGAAGAGCAGCTCGAACAGGCCTGCGAGCGCATCCAGCGCTTCACCGCGTCGCTGGACTGACGGCGTCCGGTGCTCTGAGGGCGCAATGGCCTTGCATAGGGGTTGTCATCGACGTGTCGGCGGGAGAGGCTATCTGCATTCTGTGATAATTCGATTGAACACGGAGCAGGAGCCTCACCATGCGCAACATAGCCCTTGCCGCACTCGGTCTTGCCTTGCTTGGCACGCCGGCCATGGCCGATGAGAACCGGATCGACCTGATCCGTCCCGACGCGCCTGAGCTCGCCGCCTTCGGTCCCCACGCCATCGGCGTGCAGACCCTGACATTCGCCAACCCGGATCAGATCGACATTCTCAATGTCGAGGCCGGCGGGGAACTGCCGCGCTACGGCCGGGAACTGACGGTCGAAGTCTGGTATCCGGCCGAGGGCGATGCCGTTGGCGGCACCTATGACGGCGTCTATCTGCGCGACGGCGAAACGCAGGTCACGCTGCATGGCAGGGCCGTGCGCGATGCCGCTCCGGATTATGCCGAAAGCGCCTATCCGCTCGTCATCATCTCCCACGGCTATCCGGGAAATCGATTCCTGCTCAGCCATTTGGCGGAAAATCTTGCCACCAAGGGTTATGTCGTCGCCTCGATCGACCACACCGACTCGACCTACCGCGACCAGGCGAAGTTCGGTTCCACGTTGGTCAACCGGCCGCTCGATCAGACCTTCGTCCTGCGCGAGATCGCCCGTCTGTCCGGCGACGATTCCAGCTTCCTGAACGGCCTTGTCGATGTCTCGAACACGGGCCTGATCGGCTATTCGATGGGCGGTTACGGCGCCGTCATCACGGCCGGCGGCGGTGTCACCGAGGCCAGCACCGAGTTCGACTGGGGCGCGCCGGAAGGAACGCTGGCCATCCACGTCGCTGGCACCGACACTCACGAGGCGCTGCCCGATCCGCGCATCAAGGCGGTGATCGCCATTGCGCCCTGGGGCATGGAACGCGGCTTCTGGGATGCCGACGGGCTCGCCGGTATCGAAACCCCGATCTTCTTCATCGCCGGCAGCGCCGACGATGTGTCGAGCTACGAAAACGGCGTCAAGGCGATCTACGAGCAGGCCGTCAATGCCGAGCACTATCTTCTGACCTTCGACAACGCCAATCACAATGCCGCCGCCCCCATTCCCGCGCCGACCGAGGCCTGGACCCATTCCGACAAGCTCGGCTGGGCGCCCTTCGACCATTATGCCGACGCGGTCTGGGACACGGTGCGCATGAACAACATCCTGCAGCATTTCGCCACCGCCTTCCTCGGCAGCCAGGTGAAAGGCGACACGGCCATGGATCCCTATCTCGACCTCGTCGAAAAGGCGGAAGATGGCGTATGGGCGCGCGACGAGGACGGCAATCCCAAGCCCGAGCACACCTACTGGAAGGGGTTTGGCGAGCGCACGGCAAAAGGCCTGTCGCTGATGCATGAAACGCCCGCAGAGTGAATACACGCCACTCTTGCCCTGAACGCCATCCCGTGTGACGATCATTCTTTGCCGGCAGGGAGAAAACTCCCGCCCGGCGCCGACGGCCGGAAAGGGGCCCGGCCGCCGCTCATGCAATCCATGAGGGAGGTCGAGCACCATGGGCAATCGTGCAGGAGAAAGGCGCACGGGACCGAAATGCATTGCCATTATCGGTCCCTTCGCCAGTGGCAAGACAACACTTCTTGAGTCCATCCTGGCGCGGACAGGCGCCATTCCCCGTCAAAACAGCGTTTCCTCAGGCAGCACCGTCGGCGACTTCACGCCCGAGGCCCGTACCCATCAGATGAGTGTCGAGGCCTGTTTCGCCACCACCGAATTCATGGGCGAGAGCATCACCTTCGTCGACCTGCCGGGTTCGGTCGAATTCTCCTACGAGGCGGAACCAGTGCTGGCGGCCTGCGACCTGGCGATCGTCGTCACCGAGGCGGACGAGAAAAAGATCCCGGCGCTGCAGCTCATCATGCGCACGCTCGACGATTACGGCGTGCCGCGCATGCTGTTTCTCAACAAGATGGACAAGTCGGCCGCCGGCGTGCGCGACACGCTGAAGCTGTTGCAGCCGGTCAGCGCCGCGCCGCTGATGCTGCGCCAGATCCCGTTGCGCAAGAACGGCATCGTCATCGGCTCGATCGATCTGGCGCTGGAGCGCGCCTATGTCTATCGCGAGCATGCCGAAAGCGAGGTCGCGGCGATCCCCGACGACGAGAAGGCGCGCGAGGTCGAGGCGCGCTTTTCGATGCTGGAGCACCTGGCCGACAACGACGATGCGCTGATGGAGCAGTTGCTGGAGGAGATCGAGCCGCCGCGCGACGCCATTTTCGACGACCTGGCGGCCGACCTGCGCGAGGGCGTCGTCGTTCCGGTGCTCATCGGCTCGGCGGAAAAGGGCAACGGCATCCTTCGCCTCTTGAAGGCGATCCGCCACGACGCGCCGGATGTCGCCGAAACCCGCAAGCGACTCGGCCTCGCCGACAAGGCCGGCACCGTCATGCAGGTCATGAAGACCGTGCACACGCCGCATGGCGGCAAGCTGTCGGTTGCCCGCGTCCTGTCGGGAACGATCGCCGACAACAGCGAAATCGTCTCCGCCCAGGGCAAGTTCGGCAAGGTGTCGGGCCTTTATAGCCTTTTGGGCCGCGAACAGACCAAGCTTTCCTCGGCCGCCGAAGGCATGACGGTGGCGCTCGGCAAGCTCGACGATATCCGCACCGGCGACACGATCGGGCTCGGCAAGGCGCCGCCGGCGCTGTTCGAAATAAAGCCCCCGCCGCCGGTCAACACCAGCGCGCTGAAGCCGCGCGAACGCAAGGACGAGGTCAAGCTGTCCTCGTCGCTGCAAAAGCTCGGCGAGGAGGACCCCTCGCTGGCGATGGATCACCAGGACACCGGCGAGACCGTGCTGTCAGGCCATGGCGAGATGCATCTGCGCGTGGCGGTGGAGCGGCTGGAAGGCAAGTACCAGATCCCGCTGGAAGCGGCGCAGGCGGCCGTTCCCTATCGCGAAACGATCCGCAAGGGCGCTACCCAGCGCGGCCGCCACAAGAAGCAGACCGGCGGTCACGGCCAGTTCGGCGACGTGATGCTGGAGATCAGGCCGTTGCCGCGCGGCGCCGGTTTCGAATTCACCGACACGATCTCCGGCGGCGTGGTGCCCAAGCAGTACATTCCCTCGGTGGAATCCGGCGTGCGCGACTTTCTGAAGTCGGGAGCGCTCGGCTTTCCGGTGGTCGACATCGCGGTCAACCTCGCCGACGGCTCGTACCATTCCGTCGATTCCTCCGACATGGCTTTCCAGATGGCAGCGAAGCTTGCCATGCGCGAGGCGATGGCCGCCTGCTCACCGGTGGTCCTGGAGCCGATGATGAAGATCGAAGTCTTCACCCCCTCCGACGCCACGGCCAAGGTGACGGCCATCCTTCCGCAGCGCCGGGGCCAGATCCTGGGCTTCGATGCGCGGCCCGGCTGGCCGGGCTGGGACGTGGTGGAGGCGATCATGCCGCGGGCCGAGATCGGCGATCTCATCGTGGAGCTGCGTTCCGCGACCGCCGGTGTCGGCACCTATCGAGCCCAGTTCGATCACATGGCCGAACTGACCGGCCGTCTGGCCGACGACGTCGTGAATGCGCACGGCAAGGCGGCTTGAGCCGCAGATCGATGCTCCGGCGCGACCGCCTCGCGCTGGAGCACAGGGCGATCGCCACGCACCCAACCGCAATTCCAGCCTTCGCCCGTTCCCCGATACACCCGCCTGAAAAACCGCACGCAAAGAAGGAGCCTCCCCATGCGTCCGACCCTTCCATCCCTCGCCATTGCCGCTGTACTCTGCCTGCCGGGCATTTCAGCCGCGCAGGAATCCGCCACCGGCGATATCGTCAACGCACAGGGCGAAAAGATCGGCGCCGTCACCCTCACCGACGGTCCGAATGGCGTCATGCTGGCGATCGGTGTCGCCGACCTGCCCTCTGGCCCGCATGGTCTGCATATTCACGCCGTCGGCACATGCGACGACGCCGCCGAAGGCTTCAAGGCATCGGGCAGCCATGTCAATCCGTCCGAAGCCGCGCACGGCCTGATGAATGCCGACGGCCCCGATGCCGGCGACCTGCCCAACCTGATCGTGCATGAGGACGGCACGGCGGCCGTGGAGATGTTCTCGCCTCTCGTTGCGCTGACCGAAGCGGATGGGCGGGCCAATCTCCTCGACGAGGACGGCTCGGCGCTGGTCATCCATGAAGGCCGCGACGACCAGATGAGCCAGCCCATCGGCGGCGCCGGCGCGCGCATCGCCTGCGCGGCGATCGGCGGCATGTGAGCCGGGTCAAAATCCGGGCAGTGCCGACAAGGCAAAAAAATGGCCGGTTCCAAAAGGACCGGCCAAGTTATTGGAAGTGCCGTAAAAACGGCGAAACCTCCAGAGGGGAACACTCTCGAGCGCCAATGGGAGGAGGAACGCGCTCAAGAGATGACCGATATATGAGCTTCCCTTGCCTTATTATCAAGCAAATGATTTGCATTTCACCCATGCAAAACTGCATGGGTCGATCTCAGCTCAGCGATTCTGCGCAATATGCATCTTATCCGTTCGCCGGCAGGCCTCGAAAAAATGACGAAAAATCAGGCAGATCAGAAGGCCCAGCTGCGCGCTTTGGAAAAGATGAAGTCGCGGAACGCCTTCAGCTTCGCCTGGTTCTTCATCGCTTCGGGATAAGCGAAATAAGTGTCGAAGGACGGCACTTCCATCTCCGGAAGCAGCTGCACCAGCCCCGAATCATCGTCCACCATGTAGTCCGGCAGCATGGCGATGCCGATGCCGCGCATGACGGCGCGGCGGATCGACATGAGATCGTTGATCTGCAGGATCGTGGGGCGTTTCTCGTCTTCGGGCATGCCAAATGTCTGCAGGCTGTTGAGGTCGCGCAGATATTGCGGCACCGGCTCGCCGAAGGTGACGATGCGGTGCTTTCCCAGCTCATCGAGCGAATTCGGCTTGCCGTGCTTGTTCAGATAGGCCGGGGCGGCAAAGACGTGCAGATGCACGGTGAACAGGCGCCGCTGGATGAGGTCGGGCTGCATCGGCTGGCGCAGTCTGATCGCGCAATCGGCCTGGCGCATGGTCAGGTCCAGTTCCTCGTTGGCCAGGATGAGCTGCAGCTCGATGTCGGGATACATTTCGAGGAATTCCTGGACGCGCTGCGTCAGCCAGCCGGCGCCGAGCCCGACCGTGGTCGTCACCCGCAATACGCCGGACGGCTTCTCGGTCGTCTCGAGCAGCCGCGAGCGTACCGCCTCCAGCTTCATCAGCACCTCATGCGCGGTGCGAAACAGCAGTTCGCCCTGTTCCGTCAGGACGAGCCCGCGCGCATGGCGGTGGAAAAGCGGCACGCCGACATCGTGCTCCAGCGCGCCGACCTGGCGCGAAATGGCCGATTGCGACAGGTGCAGCCGCTCCGCCGCATGCGTGAACGATCCGGCTTCTGCGGCCGCGTGGAATACCCGCAGCTTGTCCCAGTCCAGCGACATGCCGTCCCCTCTTTCGGACCTTTACGGTCCCTTCTTTTATACCTCAATCGCCCGACCGTCGCCGGCCGCGATGCTATTCGGCCGCTTGCCTGTGCGTTTCCAGCTCAGCCAGGTATTTTTCCGCCTCCAGCGCCGCCATGCAGCCAAGGCCGGCCGCCGTCACCGCCTGGCGATAGATGTCGTCGGTCACGTCGCCGGCGGCAAACACGCCCGGAACGTTCGTACGCGTGGAATTCGGCTCGGTCCACAGATAGCCGTTCGGTTTCTGCTTCAGCTTGCCTTCGAACAGCTCGACCGCCGGCGCATGGCCGATGGCGACGAAGACGCCGTCGATATCCATGTCGCTGATCTCGCCGGTGTTCTTGTTGCGCAGGCGAATGCCGGTCACCGACGCAGGCAGCGGCGGCTTGGCCTCGGCGCCGGTGATCTCGTGCACCTCGGTGTCCCACAGCACCTTGACGTTGTCCTTGGCAAACAGGCGCTCCTGAAGGATCCGCTCGGCGCGCAACTCGTCGCGGCGATGGATCAGCGTGACAGACTTGGCAAGGTTCGACAGGTAAAGCGCCTCCTCGACGGCCGTGTTGCCGCCGCCGACGACCACGACCTCCTTGCCGCGGTAGAAAAAGCCGTCGCAAGTGGCGCAGGCCGACACGCCGAAGCCCATGAAGGTCTCCTCGCTCGGCAGGCCGAGCCATTTGGCCTTGGCGCCGGTGGCGATGACCAGCGCGTCGCAGCTGTATTCTGCGCCGGAATCGCCCTTCAGCCGGAACGGCCGCACGTCGAGGTCGACCTCGGTGATGAGATCGTTGACGATCTCGCTGCCGACATTCTCGGCCTGCTTGAGCATCTGCTCCATCAGCCACGGGCCCTGGATCGGCTCGGCAAAGCCAGGATAGTTCTCCACATCCGTGGTGATCGTCAGCTGGCCGCCCTGCTCCATGCCGGCGATCAGCATCGGCTTGAGCATGGCGCGCGCGGCATAAATCGCCGCGGTATAGCCCGCCGGCCCGGAGCCGACGATGATGACGGGGGCGTGCTTGACGCTCATGAATCCTGCCTTTTGACCTGCGGCGCCACGCTGATTTGCCGCCCGCGCCTGCCTGATATGATTGGTGGGCGTAATTTAGGTGGTCCATGGGCCGTCTTGCAAGGCGGCGAAATGCCCTTCCCCCGAAAGCTTTTGTGAAGCGCTGCTACGATTGCCGCCGCGGACAAAAAGCGAATCCAAGCATGTCCCGCTCAAACGGCATCGTTTGAGCGAAAGGTACATGCTCCAGCAAACTTATCTGGCGCGCATATCGTCGCTTCAAACGTTAGAGGTGGACCCGTCTGATGAGACAGTTTGGCGGCTTGGCTAAGAGGCTGTTTCGAAAGGGGTTGAGGGGCCGAGGTTCACGTGATTCCAAGGAATTGCGACCTTCCTGGAGATTCTCATGTGGACCCCGACCACCCGTATTCAACATAGCCGTCCGACAGTTCGATACCAGACCGATCTGACGGATGCGGAGTGGAGCCTGATAGAACATCATCTTCCCGCCGCCCGGAAATCGGGCCGTCCACGTGCCTGGTCGATGCGCGAGATCGTCAACGCAATCTTCTACGTGTTGCGCGGCGGCATCGCCTGGCGGCTTTTGCCATTGGATTTTCCACCTTGGCCGACCGTCTATCGCTGGTTCGCGGCCTTTCGTGACACCTCGGTGTTCGAGAAGCTCAACCACGCCTTGGTCATGGCTGACCGCGAACGTGTCGGCCGTGACGCCAGCCCATCGGCGGCCATCATCGACAGCCAAAGCGTCAAAACAACCGAATCCGGCGGGCCTCGCGGCTATGATGCCGGAAAGAAAATCAACGGCCGCAAGCGCCACGCGCTGGTCGACACCGATGGGCGGGCGCTGCTTGTCGAACCGCACCCCGCCAACATTCAAGACCGCGACGGCGGTGGCCCGTTGCTTCAGGTCTCACGCCCTTTGTTCCCCTTCATCAAGCACGTCTGGGCCGATGGCGGATACAACCACGAGCGGGTCACGGCGGCTACGAACATCCTCGTCGAAATCGTCAGGAAAAAGCCGGATCAGGTCGGCTTCGTCGTTCTGCCAAGGCGGTGGGTGGTGGAGCGGTTCTTCGCCTGGATCAATCGTAACAGACGGCTGGCAAAGGACTTCGAGGCCACCGTCAATTCCGCCGCAGCCTTCCTCTACGCCGCATCTGCCATGCTGATCATTCGCCGATTGGCTCGATCATCATGAGTTTCGAAACCGACTCTAAGGTGGATCGGGTTCGTTTTACGCCGCCAGTCGCTCCGTCGTTTCTGCCGTAGCATAGACCTCGTCGGGTGTCCTGCCGGCGAAG
>NZ_WOAC01000037.1 GCF_009749525.1 Mesorhizobium xinjiangense
AACCGTCTGCGTGTCTTCATGCTGGATCGTCCTTTTCATCGATCGATCCACCTTAAGCCCCTGTCTCAGAAACCGGCACCACCTCTGTTTCCGTTTGAAGCGAACGCGCGCTAGTGGTTCGTTTCCGACATTTGCATCCCATTTGTATCGCCCCCTCATTTCATCACGCATGAATGACCTGCGGCGGCGGAGCCTGCGAAAAGGTCGGCGACCGGCTTGGCCGGTGTGCATCAATGGGATAGCGTGCCGCCGCGACATGCTAAAAAGCCGCGCGATTCTCCGGGGACACCATGAACTTGAAGGCCGATCTCGACGCCACGGACTGGAAGATCCTGCGCGAACTGCAAAATGACGGCCGCATCACCAATGTCGAGCTGTCGCGCCGGGTCGGCATTTCCGCCCCGCCCTGCCTGCGCCGCGTCAAGCGGCTGGAAGAAACCGGGGTCATCCGCGGCTACCGCGCGCTGTTGAACAGCCCGGCGCTCGGCTTCGATGTCGTGGCCTTCTGTCTCGTCGGGCTGCACCACCAGTCCGAGGCGGATCTGAAGGCGTTTTCCGACCGCGCCGTCGGCTGGCCGATCGTGCGCCGCGCCTGGATGGTGTCGGGCGATTCGGACTTCATGCTGCACTGCGTGGCGACCGACCTCGCCACGTTCCAGAATTTCGTCATCGAAAAGCTGACATCGGCGCCCAATGTCGACACGGTGCGCACTGCCCTGACGATCCGCCAGATCAAGGACGAGGGGCTGGTGGAGATTGCTTGACGGCAAACGCCGCCTTCAGGCGGCTACCGCGCCTATTCAAACGGAACCTTCGCCCATCGTTTATCCGTCAGGCGAGTGACTGCAATCGTTCGTACAAAGCGAACAAACTTGAAGAAGGGCCGCTTGATCTCACGCCATAGTTTGGCCAAGCCGCGCGGCTTGCGCTGCGCCCTTTCCTCGTGCAGGTCGCTGCCCAGGCCAAGTTCGCCCTTTCGATCCTTCACCACGAAATCCTGTATGCAAACGGCCGGCACCAACTGAAACGTTTGCAGCGAAGCGGCAGAAGCAAGTTCTGGATTGAATATGAAATGGTCGACTGGATTTGACAGTGACTGGCTCATCTGCAGCAGGCGTTGGGCGCCTTCGCTCGACACGATGTAGGCGCCTCCGCCGACATGTTTGTCTCGTAATTTATGCAGCGTGCGTTCGCCTACCGCTGCAGTCACGGCCTTATCGATTTGCGTTGGGTCGAGCTTTGTCTCGATCTTGACCACGTCTGTACCGGGCGGAATCCAGGATGCGTCACCCAATACCAGCTCCGCATCGAGCCCGAAATGCAGATCGTCCTCGAGGACAACCGCATAGGGCAAGCCCTCATCGACAATGCGTTGCCAGCATCGCCGATGGCTTAGAAAACAGGCCACCTCTCCGGGTGCAAGTCTGCGATCTGCATTTCTGTCGACCCAATGATCCAGTTCGGTCGTCGACAGCGTCCGGCCATCGGTCGCCGCGATGCGCGTAAAGGCAAGGTCTAGTTCATCGAGGACACATGTCATGCGCTCCAACCGCTCGGGCGCTCGGTCCAGATTGATGAGAAAGATTTTCATTCACATGTCCGGGGCCGAACGGGAGGCGTTGCCCATGCCCAGTGTTCAACCAGGCAACCAGAAAACAACTGGGACGCCGCCCGCGTCCCTGTCGAGAATAGTGATCAGATCGGCTTCCAGCCGGGATCGACCTTGGAGGCTTCGGCGCGCCACAGATCGCCGTAATCGACGTCCTGCCAATCCTTGAACCAGGGGCCGCCATTGGTGAAATGGACAGCGCCCGGCAGCCCCGTCTCGGGCTTCTCGCTCCAGCCTTCCAGCCAGTTCCACCGCTCGGGCACAGCGCCGATCTCGTCGTCGGCCGCCCATTGCATGCGGTGCAGATAGGCGCCGGTCTCCCGGTTGATCACCTCCGGCGTCAAAGTTTTGGTCGACGGGTGCTCGCAATTGAACAGCATGAAGGACGACCAGTTCTTGCGCGGATAGACCGTCTGCACCTTGCCGTCCATCTTGGTGGCCGCCTTGGGCGTGTAGTCGTGCTGCACGCACATCACCGCCTTCGACGGGTCGCGATAGTCGAGCAGCTTCGCGACATCGTCCAGAAACAGGAAGTCGCAGTCGCAAAAGAGCGCCCAGCCCTTGTAGCCGGCCAACCACGGCGTGAAGAAGCGCGAATAGGTGAATTCCGTCGACGCCAGCGGATCGACCTCGCGCGTATAGGCGCCCTTCTCGACCAGATCGGCAAGCTTGATCGGATGCACGGCGACCGGAATGCTCGCCCGCTCGTGCAGCGTCTTTTCGGCAACGTCATAGGCGATGGGTTCGCGCGAATCCCAGCCGATATAGATGTCCAGTCTATCTTCCAACTTGCGATTCCCTCTTTCCGTATTTCGGTTTCCAGTCGTCCCCCGCCGGCCAAACATGGATGTTTCGCTCGTTTACCTTTTGCTCGATCCAGGCGCGCTCGTCGCCCCAGGTATGGCGATGCCACCCCTGCCAGCTGAACCCCGCAATCTCCACATCCCACTCATCCGCCGGCAAACGCGCAAGGGCATAGCGGATGCCGAAATAGCCCGTACTGGGAAATGTACGGTTCTCCAGAACCATGGAGGGGTCCAGTCCCAGTTCGATGCATCCCTCCTCATATTCATTCGGCGGCAACACCGCGATCATCTTGCCCGCATTGCCATACATCATCAGCGATGCCCAGGTCCATTCGGCCCGGCGTCCCCTGACCCGTTGCCACCAATTGGGCTTGAGCCCGAATTTTTCCACCGCCGTCGGATGAGACAGGAGAATGACCAGCTCCGCCGCCTGCACAATCGGCGATTTGGGGTATTTGGGATCGTTCAACCGGCGCTGCATCGGCTTACCGGTGTTGCACACGAACAGCCAATTCGTCCTGGTTCCGCTCATGCCGATGGACGCTTTCGGCTCGTTAAACCGCAGGACATGGTCACTGGCATCGACGCGCTCGGACAGATCCTCGAGCAGGACACCGTTGCCGACGACGAACAACCGCTTTTTCGCCATGCAGGCGCCCCTCCATCATGTCACGCGGTCGGTCGGCGCGACGAGTCAAAACCGTATACAGCATTGCGCATGCGCACTTGCAACCGGTAGAGGGGCCGCCACACCTCGCGTGCCAGTATATCAGACACCGATTTCGACTTACCCTGGATCGTCGTGCCGCCGAGCGCGTCGTCGATCTCGCGAATGCATACGGGCTTTGCCGTCAGCACGCGCACCCCGTGCAGCCAGCGCATCTGCACGGTCGTGTCGACCGGCCGGTCGAATTGCGCAGTAAAAGCGAGAAGCGCACGCGCCGCCTCGCGGCCGACAAGCTGCGCCTGCATGCCGAGGCCGGGATGGCGCGGCGCAACGACCGTCGCGTCGCCGGCCCGGGCGACGACCGGCCCGACTTCCCGCCGCTCCACCTTGGGAAAGCGCAGAATGTCGCCCGGGCCGAGCGTGGCAAGGGCGAGATCAAGCATCGGGCCGAAGGCGTCGGCATCCGTTTCCACGTCGTCCTCGATGATGAGCCCGGCATCGAGACCTCGGTCGAGAATGGTCTGCCAGGCCTTGCGATGCGACCGGAAGCAGGCGACTTCCGATGTCCGCAGTACAAACGGATAACGCGGCCGATGCAGGCGCGGCCGGTAGACTGCAGCAATCTCCGCCTGCGACAGGGCCTGTCCGTCCACCGCCTCGACGACCGAGCCGGCCATCGGCAGGACGTCCAGCAGCTTTTTCACCTGCGGCGCCCGCCCGGTGGCGCGCGCCAGATGTATGATGAGGGCCTCGACCTTCACGACCCGCTCCACACGCGCTCATAGACAGCGCCGATGGCTTTGGCTTCTCTGGCCAGATCGAAACGCGCCCGCACGTCGATCAAGGCCGCCTTGCCGTGATTTTCCGTCTGCGCCGGGTCGTCCAGATAGGGGCGGATGGCCGCCGTCAGCGCCTGTCCGTCGCCCGCCGGCACGACGTCGCCGGTGCGGCCCGGCGCGATCATCTCGGCATAGGCCCCGGCGTCGCTCGCCACGACGGCGCTCTGCGAGGCCATGGCTTCCAGCGGCGTCAGGCCAAAACCCTCGTTGCGCGACGGCGCGACATAGAGAGAGATGCGCCGGTACCAGACCTTGATGTCCGGCACCTCGCCGAGAAACAGGATGCGTTCGGAAAGTCCTGCCGCATCGATGCGGCGCTCCAGCTCGCGGGCAAACGCGGCATGCTCCGACGTCACGCGCCCGGTGATCACCGCCGTCCAGTCGGGATGATCCGGCAGCAGCGCGATCATCGCGTCGACAAACAGGTCCGTTCCCTTCTGGTGCCGCACACGACCGAAGCAGCCGATGCCGTAGCGGCCAGGCAGACCGGATGCGGCCCATGCATCCTCACTCGACGCAGGCGGATGAAAACGCTCCAGGTCGACGCCGTGCATGATGACCTCGTACGGCACGGCGAGATAGGAACCGGAGCGCACACTGGTGGCAATCACCGCATCCATGCGCGCAATCAGCCGCTTGGTGAACGGCTTGTGGTCGCGCTGGGCGGCGGAGGTGAAGACGAGCCTGAGCGGCGCCCTGAAGACCTGTTTCAGCACGAGCCCGGCGATCATCTCGACATTGCGCCGCGCATGCCAGATGCGGAACGGCCGGCCCGCCGGCCGCCGCAACAGCGCCGGCAATTGCCGCCAGCGCATCTTTGGCAGGTTGTCCGGCAGTCCCGGTCCGAGCGTCGCAATGCCGAGCCTGCGCGCCTGCAGCGGCACCAACTGCACGATCGTGGAGGTTACGCCCGACAGCCGCTTCTTGAAATTGGGCGCCACGACCTCGACCGATTTCATGTCGAGGGTGCGTGAACCCCGCTTTTCCTGCAGCATCGGCCTTGCCGTTTCCGTTGTCGGGATCAACCCACTTTCGGTCCTTTTGCCGCCATTCAGGCGAAGCGGACCTGTACGATCTCGAAGCCGCGCGCGCCGCCGGGGGCATTGACCTCGACGGCGTCGCCGACTTCCTTGCCGATCAGCGCCCGCGCGATCGGCGAGGAAATGGAGATGCGGCCCGACTTCACGTCGGCTTCCTGGTCGCCGACGATCTGGTAGGTCTTTTCTTCCTCGGTGTCCTCGTCGACGAGCACCACCGTGGCGCCGAACTTGACCGTGCCGCCGGAGAGCTTCGAAACGTCGATCACCTCGGCGCGCGCGATCAGATCCTCCAGCTCGCCGACACGACCCTCGTTCAGGCTCTGGGACTCCTTGGCGGCGTGATATTCGGCGTTCTCGGAAAGGTCGCCATGCGAACGGGCCTCGGCAATCGCCTCGATGATGCGCGGCCGTTCTTCCTGCTGGCGCCAGCGCAGCTCCTCTTTCAGCGTATCAAAACCGTTAGCGGTCATCGGGACCTTGATCATACCTTCTGGACCTTTCCTGCTTTCGGCACCCATCGACCACGCAGGCCATTTTGGGCGCAAAAAGAAACGGTCCGCAAGCAAGAGCCAACGGAACCGCCACACTCGAATTGCATGAGATATAGCAATCTCCGGACCGATTTTCACGTCAAAAAATGGCCGGCCGGTTTTGCGCGGCGTGTCGGCCGGGCCGCGCCGCCGCGACGAGCTGTTTTCCCCTGCGTTCACTGCCTTGTGATAGGCGTCGTCGCCATTTCGCCCTCCTGCCCGACGACAAGTCGTCAAGACGCACCCATCTTGGCGCCATGAGAGCGCCCGGGACTGGAGGAGGACGAGGATGAACAGACTGACCTTTGCCGCGGCCGTCTTCACGATCCTGGCCTCTGCAGCCTTGCTGCTGACCAAGGGCGCGACGGCGCAGACCTTCGAGACGCAGGATGTGGCCGTTCAAGCCGATGTCGTCGTGGACGGCCTGGAACACCCCTGGGGACTGGCCTTCCTGCCGGACGGCGGCGCGATCGTCACCGAAAGGCCAGGACGCATCCGGCTGATTACCGATGATGGCCTGTCACCGCCGCTTGCCGGAGTGCCGCGGGTCGCCGCGCGTGGCCAGGGCGGCCTGCTCGACATCGCGCTGGCCCGCGATTTCGCCCAGAGCGGAGAAATCCATTTCTCCTATTCCCAGCCCGGCGAAGGCGGGGCCGGCACGGCGATCGCCCGCGCCAGGCTGGTGCGCGACGGCCGCGAACCGCGGCTCGACAATGTCGAGACGATCTTTTCCATGACCGGCAAGAGCCGCGCCAACAGGCATTTCGGCTCGCGCATCGTGGTGGCGCCCGACGGCACGCTGTTTTTCACCATCGGCGACCGCGGCGACAGCGCGCGCGCCCAGGACATGGCCGACCATGCCGGCGCCGTGCTGCGCATCAACCCGGACGGCACGGTTCCATCCGACAACCCCTCGCCCGACGGCGCACGACATCTGCCCGAAATCTGGTCCAAGGGGCACCGCAACCCGCAAGGCGCGGCCTTCGACCCCGTCACGCAATCTCTCTGGGTCACCGAGCACGGCGCGCGCGGCGGCGACGAACTCAACCAGCCGCAGGCCGGCAGGAATTACGGCTGGCCGGTCATTTCCTACGGCGTCCATTATTCCGGTGGCACAATCGGGCGCGGCACGCAGGCACCGGGCTATGAGCAGCCGCATCACTACTGGGATCCCTCGATCGCCCCTTCCGGCCTTGCCGTTTACCAGGGCGCCATGTTTCCCGAATGGCAGGGCGACTTTCTGGCCGGCGCGCTCAAATTCCAGCTTCTGGCGCGGCTGGCCCGCGACGACACGGGCCGGGTGACGGGCGAGGAGCGCCTGTTCGAGGGTGCCTTCGGGCGCATCCGCGATGTCGACGTCGCGCCCGACGGCTCGGTCTGGCTCCTTACCGACGAGGCCGACGGAAAGGTGATCCGGCTCACCCGCGCCGATTGAGCGGAGGCGCGCGCGAGATCACCCGCCCTTCGTCTCGAACGCCTCGATCCGGCCGGCCAGTTCGGCATACTCCTCGCAGCCGGTGCCGCAGCGCTTGGCGATCTCGTCGAGTTGCTCTCTCGCGGCGGGCAGGTCGCCCATTTGCAGATGCGCCTCGCCGAGATATTCGCGCGTCAGCACGTGGTCTGGATCGATCCTGAGCGCCTCCTCGTAATAGCCGAGGCCGACGAGCAGCTTGCCCTGCATGCGATTGGCGTAGCCGAGCATGTTGAGCACCCGTGGGTCGCCCCGGCTCTCGGCCAGCTTCAGGATATCGATCGCCTCGTCATAGCGTCCGGCATAGGCGAGAGCGCGGCCAGCCTCGAACAGGCTGTCGGTGTCGAGTTCGGATGATTTGGGCACGCATTTCTGCTGGCTCGAATCCCAGACCTTGCCGGCGCTGCACTGGTTGCCTGAACTGGAACCTCCTCCGTCGGCGGCATGGGCGGCAAAACCCCATGGCAGGGCGAGCGCGACAACCCCGGCGACGATATGGCTGCGTTTGAAGCGGTGCGGCATGCCTTCCTCCTCAACCTGCGAGCTTCATTGGCCCGACCATAAGCGTCTTTGCAGCCCGGTGGTCTCACATTGGTGTGACAGCTTCGCGCAACGCGTCCAGCCAGGACGGAACCGTGCGCCCTTCCCCGGACCCCGCCGCAATGCTATCGCACGCCTTTCCGACAATCGGATCGCGGAGCGCCCATGACACGGATACAGGCCAACCTCGTGCTTCTTTCGGCCGGCGCGTTATGGGGCATGGGCTTCATCGCCCAGTCGACGGCGATGGCGGTGATCGGGCCGTTTCTCTTCGTCGGCCTGCGCTTTGTCTGCGCCACGCTGGCGATGCTGCCCTTCGCCCTGCGCGAAGCACGTCAGGCGCGCGCACCGCTCACCCGGCGCGACTGGCGCGACTTCATCGTCATCGGCCTGTTGCTGTTTGGCGGCATGGCAAGCCAGCAATTGGGGCTCCTGACCACGACGGTGACCAATTCCGGCTTTCTGACCGGGCTTTACGTCGTCATGGTGCCGCTTCTGGCGGTGCTGCTGTTTCGTCAAAAGCCGCATCCGGTGGTCTGGCCGGCGGCCTTTGCCGCGCTCGCCGGCATCTGGCTGCTCTCCGGCGGCTCGATCAGCCGGCTGAGCACCGGCGACTGGCTGACCATCCTGTGTGCCTTGTTCTGGGCGCTCCAGATGATCGCCATTGCCCGCCACGCCAACCATACAGGCCGCCCGGTAACGCTGGCGGTGACCCAGTTCGCCGTCTGCGCGGGCGTGGCGCTGGCCATCGCCGCCGTCTTCGAACCCGTCGACCCTGCCGCCATCCGCCTCGCCCTGCCCGAAATCCTCTATGCGGGCATCGTCTCCGGCGGCATCGCCTTCACGCTGCAGGCGATCGGCCAGCGCTACACGACCGCGCCGCAGGCGGCCATTTTCCTGTCGTCGGAGGCGGTCTTTGCGGCCGTCTTCGGTGCCATCTTCCTCGGCGAACGCCTGCCGGCGGGTGGTCTGGCCGGATGCGCCCTCATTTTCGGCGCCATCCTGGCGGTCGAGGCGCTGCCGCTCCTTCTGGTGCGTCGCAGGCGCGCCTGACAACCCTTCATGCGGGTTGCGATTGCATCAGGGCGCAGTTGAATACATTATTGGCCGGAGGCGGGGGCGCTGAGGAGTATCGGCGTGCAGAAACCTGTCGAACCGGAATGGTCCCTGTCGATCGGTCCCGAAACGGTGCGCTTGTTCGTCACCAAGGCGAAGGCGATCAGTGCCGCCGTGTCGAACGACTACTTTGACGGCGCCGAGCACGAGGTCGAATTCGACGGCGACCATGACGGACACTTCCATGACGGGCTGGTCGAGGAGGAATCCCAGGATCTGACCGAAGAAGAATTGCGCGAACTGATCAACGACCTCAACGTCGACGAGGCGGCCGATCTGGTCGCCATCGCCTGGATCGGCCGCGGCGACTACGACGCGTCGGAATGGGACGACGCGGTCGGCGAGGCGCGCCTGCGCGGCAATCGGCAGACCGCGAAATATCTCCTCGGCATGCCGATGCTGGCCGATTATCTCGAGGGCGGGCTCGAAGCGATCGGCGCCTGACACGTGGCGCGACCCGGATCGGCCGGCACATTTTTCATGCGCGACACGCGATTTGAACGCGCCAGCCTTGCCACCCAAAACGGTCGAGGTTCTCATCGGCGCTCAATGGGCAGTGTGATTCAACACATGAGCCGGCCGAATCGAATTGTGAGCAATGCGCGCCAAGCCATTGCCGCCACGATATTTCTGGCCGTCACCATGGCTGGCGTTGCCGGCGCCGCACCGAACCTGCCCGAAACGGTTCCCCTGCCTGGACAACGCCCCGCCGGCGCGGCCGGCGACGCCGCTCGCGCCAACAAAAGCGCCTGCCAGAAAAAGCTGAAGGCGCTCGGCGTCGGGTTCAGTCCTCAACCGCCGGTGGTCGAAGGCGGCGGCTGCGCCATCGAGCGTCCGGTGCTGGTCGAGCGGCTTGCGCCCGGCATCGCCCTCGAACCGCCTGCCCTCGTCAACTGCGCCACGGCGGAGACGGCGGCGCGCTTTGCCCGCGATATCGTGGCTCCCGCAGCCAAGGAGCACCTCGGCGCAGGGCTCGTCTCCGTCCGCCAGTCGTCGGGCTATGTCTGCCGACCGCGAAACGGCACAAAGAAGCTCTCCGAACACGCTTTCGGCAATGCGCTCGACATTTCCGGCTTCGTCCTGGCGGATGAGCGCACCATACCCGTCGCGGCAAGCGGCAACCGTGCGGTGCGCGACTTCCTGCGCGAAGTGCGCGGGGCGGCCTGCGGTCCGTTCAAGACCGTTCTGGGCCCCGGCTCCAACGCCGACCATGCGCATCATTTCCACTTCGACCTGGCCAAGCGGAGAAACGGCGCCACCTATTGCCGCTGATGGTGGAAACGTGACGCTCGGTGCCGGAACGCAATAGATTGGCCCAGTGCCAATTACAGCGCGATCGCGGTTTCGTCCTTTCCGGTCCGGATCACCATCATTGTCCAATACCGCGCAACATTGGCCCGGTCCTGGAACAGCCGATGACACAGTGCATCGTACTCTTCCATGTCGCGCAGCCGCAGCATCAGGACGGCATCGACCTCCCCTGTCACGGCATGAGCCTGGGCTACCGCTTCCTCCCTGGCCGCCAGATCGAGAAATTGCCGCGTATTCGGCTCACCGTGAAGCCTCAGTTCCACCGTCACCACGGCTCTCAACGTGCGCCCAGCCTTGGCAGGGTTCAAAAGCGCGACAATCCGGTCGATGACGCCGGCCTGACGAAGCCGTCGAATCCGCCGCAAGCAGCTCGAAGGGGACAGGCCGACCTCGTCGGCCATGGAGGCATTCGTTCGCGACGCATCGCGCTGCAGCAGGTTTAGAAGTTTCCTGTCGATTCGATCCATCCGCATCTCCAAGATCGCAAGATCCAGCATGCAATAAAATTGCATCGATGTGCAATTTTTGACCGCAAATCCGAATGGGACCGAGCTAGATGATGACGGCAACCTTTTGGGGAGACCGAGATGTCAGCGCTCAGATTCGCCGTCCACAAAACCCGGGAAACTCTGCAAATCTACTGGGAGCTTGTGCGCATCATGGTTCCGGTCACGATCGTGACCGAGGTGATGTCGCGAACCGGGTTGATCGACCTCGCCGCTCCTGCGCTGGCACCGCTCATGGGGCTTTTTGGGCTGCCGCCGGAACTGGGCCTTGCCTGGCTGACGGGAATGCTTGTGGGGATATGGGGCGCCATTGCCATGATCTTCACGCTGGTGCCCGCCACATCGATGAGCGTTGCCGACATTACGGTATTCTCGGCGCTTTTGCTGATCGCGCACGGCCTGCCGATCGAACAGAAGATCATCCAGAAGGCCGGGCCGGGAATTGCGGTCACCACGATGATCCGAATTGCTGGCGCAATCGTCTACGCAATGATCCTCCACCATCTGTATGCCTCAACCGGTTGGCTGGCGGAAACGCTGAACCCGACCTGGATACCGGTGGCTGGCTCCACTGATTGGACGGGATTCTTCACGGGGCTCATGGAGGCGCTTGCCTACATGCTCGCCATTCTCCTGGCTCTTGCCTGGGGGCTGGAGATTTTGAAGCTGACAGGCCTCATGGCGCTCTTGATGAAGACGCTCGCCCCGACCCTGCGCCTGGCCGGAATCAAGGATGAGACGGGCCAGTTCACCGCCGTCGGCTTGTTTCTGGGCATATCCTATGGTGGCGGATTGCTGATCCGCGAAGCGCGATCAGGCAACCTGTCGCCGCGCCAGGTCTTCATTTCATGCGTCTTCATGGGATTTGCACATAGCATTGTCGAGGACACTTTGATCGTGATGGCATTGGGCGCCGACGTTTTCGGCGTGCTCGCCGGGCGGCTTGTATTCGCCGTCGCAGCAACTGCTCTGATTGCGCATCTCTTGCGGTCAATCCCGGACGACACCTTCTTTGCATGGGCGTTTCGGCGCGCAAATTCCCGGTCAGCGGCAGGTGCATAGATTGGAATGCCAAGGCTATTGAACGGTTGCGTCCGTGCTTGATGAGACCGTTCATCGCTCCACACGCTTGTGGCGCAACGGCTGCAAACCCGCCTGTACCAATGCCAGTCCAACGTCTCGAGAGCTCGAATCCGCCCATTTCGATCGAAGGGACTTGGCCCGGCGGAAACACGGCGCCGCCTGTTGTCGCTAATGGTGGAACCTTGATTCTCGGTGCCGCAACCAGACATTCTCCGCACTGTCGCGAACGGCTGCTTTAAGAACCGCTTGGCACTTTCAAAGCAGTCGGGCACCTGGACCATCTTTGGCCAGGTGATCGTCCTCGTTAACCAGAGGGCATCGTTTTACGCTGATGCACCCACAGCCGATGCACATCGCCATCTTGTCGCGGAGCGCCGTCAGAAGCTCGATCCGCCGCGTCAGATCGTCATGCCAGATTTCGGAGATGCGCGCCCAATCCTCTGTGTTGGGGGTGGAATCGCGAGGCAGATGAGAGAGCGCTCCGGAAATCTCGGAGAGCGGGATGCCCACGCTCTGAGCGACCTTGATGATTGTCACGCGCCTCAGGATTTCACGTCGATAGACTCGATGGTTGGCCATATTCCTCTCGGACGAGATCAACCCCTTCCGTTCATAGAAATGGAGCGTTGAGATGGGCAATCCGCTGCGGCGCGCGACCTCTCCAACGGACAAATCTTTCTTTGCCATGCGAAATCTCCTTGACCTCAACCAATGTTCAGGCCGTAGCAGCGTGTTCGTCAAGTGGAGACAAGTATGGCTGATGCGGACACCAAGGCTGAGTTGGATACAGAGACTTTCGTTTCTTGGCGGGAGTTTCTGGGAAGATCTTACGCACCATCGCTGGCGTTGATTTGCCTTGCCGTCTGGTTGCATGCCGCAGACAGCCTGATCGTCGCCACAATGCTTCCCTCGATCGTGTCGGAGATCGGGGGAACTGCCTTGGTGGGTTGGTCTGTCTCGCTGTATGAGATCGGGTCTATTGTCGCCGGGGCTGCCGGCGCATTGCTGGCGATGCGCTACGGTCTGCGTAAACCGATGAGCATGGCTGCTGCCCTCTTTGGGTTTGGTTGCGTCCTTAGCGCTGTCAGCCCGGCCATGGAACTGCTCCTGATTGGCCGCGCATTGCAGGGACTCGGCGGCGGTGGCTTGGCGGCAATGGGTTTCGTCGCCATCGGCGTGATCTTTTCGCGCCGCTATACCGCGCGTGCCATGGCGGCGGTTTCGACCCTCTGGGGCGTCTCCGCCTTCATTGGACCGCTGGTCGGCGGCTTCTTCGTGGAATACGCGACCTGGCGATGGGGCTTTGCCTTCTTTGCGCTCCAAGCGTTCGTCCTCGCACTCTGGATCATCTTGCGAGGCGATACAGGCGCGGCGCGGCCCACGACCGACGCTGCCGGGTTTCCTGTCAGACGTCTGTCGTTGTTGTGTTTTGCTGTCGTCCTGATCGCCTTTGGTGGCGTGGAGATCACAATCGTACGAACGACCTCTTCCATTGCCACCGGTCTGATCTGTCTGATCGGTTTTCTGTGGCTGGACGGGCGTGCAGGCGACACGCGGCTTCTTCCCGTTCGCCCGTTCGATCTGCGGCACCCGACCGGCGCCGCGCTGTTCATGATCTTGTCCCTGTCGATGGCGACAATCGCCATCACAGCTTTCGGGCCGCTTCTGGTCACGACGATCCACGGTGCATCCGCCTTGACGGCCGGATACATCGTTGCCTGTTCGTCCATTGGCTGGACAGTCATGGCCGTTCTGGTCAGTGGATCGCCCGAGCGGTTCGATCGGCTGCTGATCGCGCTCGGCATGACGGTCGTGGCCTTCAGTATCGTCGGGTTCCTCTATGCGGTTCCGAATGGCCCGGTCTGGCTGATCGCCGTCTTTGCTGCGCTGGAAGGTGGCGGCTTCGGAATGGCGTGGACCTTCATCCTAAGGCGAACCACCGCACTCGCCGATGAAAATGAGGTCCGGCGGATTTCCGGGGCGATCCCCACAATACAAAGACTCGGCTACGCTCTCGGCGCGGCCTATGTCGGGATCGTGGCAAATGCTTCGGGCCTACTTTCCATGGAGACCGCCGCAGAGGCTGCGGACGTTGCCAGTTGGACCTTCTTATCATGCCTGCCCTTTGCGGCAGTTGGGCTGATCGCAATGGGCGCACTGGTACGTGATCAAATCGAAGTCTCGGGCGGATGAGCCCCAGACCATGTCCCGTTCAAAAGGGGACGTTGGTCAAACGGCCGGTGCATAGATTGGAATGCCAGGGATTTTGACCGGTTGCGTCCGTGCCTGATGAGACCGTTGGAGTCGATCCAACCCGGAACAGTCATTCCGCCTTCTTGATCGGCGGCGGACTCCAGTTTCCGTTCAATGCCGCTTCCTTCGGCCAGTAGAGCCGCATGGCTATATAGATCGGGCCGTCCGGAGCCGGCAGCCAGTTGGACTCCTTGTCGGCACCCGGCGACTCGTTCTGCACATAGATGGTCAGCGAGCCGTCCGCGTTCTTTTCGCGTTCGTTGTCATGAGCGTAGCGCTGCCGGCACATTTCGGCCACACATCCGAACCCGGCGCTGAACTTTCGTTTACCCTTTGACTTTAGCCTGTTCCGGCAACCGCTGGAGCATGACCCGAAAACTGGACGCCGGTTTTCGGAAAAGATCATGTTCAAACAGGACGTTGGACGATGACGCCGATTCAACGAAGCGGCATCGCGGTCGAGGGACGGCAGACTTCATGCATAAGCAACAGGACAGTGGCGAGGGTTCGCATCGCGGCGCCATAGCCGGGCGCCTGCTGGGCGGCGTCTGGCTTGCCGTTCTGGCCGCCTGTTCCGTGTCGGAGACCCTGCGCCCGTCGGTCGATGTGGGCATCGAGACTGGCTCGACGCACTATGCCGCCGCCCCCGCCGAGCCGGGTGGCCCGGTTCCGCTGCCCCCGGCGCCTGTCGGGGGCCCGTCCGGCCAAATGGCCGCCGCCGCGCCGATGACGGCTGCCGCAGCGCCGGCGATTTCCGATCCTTATGCCCAGGACACCGGCGGCCCGACCCCGCCCGCATCGATTGCCGCAGCGACGCCGCAGGCCACCGTCGTTGCCGCCGCGCCGGCCGCCACAATGGCTGCGGCTACGGCGGCTCCACCTCCGGCGCAGCCAGCGGCCATCCCATCGACGACAGAAACGCAAACCGTCTCCACGGCGCCCGTGCAGATGGCGGCGGCGTCCGCGGCTGCCTTGCCGTCCAGCCTGCCGCAACCCGCGGCAAAACCGGTGGTCGAGGCCTCGGCGTCGTCCGCCGGCGCAAGGAGCGGCCGCGGCATGCAGGCGCTGGTGCCGTCGAACCCGATGCTCGCCGGCTATCCGCGTCCGGATGCGCCCATGTCGCGCTCCCAGACCAACACCATGCCGGCCGACGAGGTCGCCTGCCGCCGCCAGCTCAAGCGGTTGGGCGTGCGCTATACCGATCAGGCGCCGATCAGCGAGGGCAGTTGCGGCATCGACTGGCCGGTCAGGGTGTCGAGCCTGTCGGGCAATATCGCGATGAAGCCGGCCGCCACGCTCACCTGCGACATGGTGCTCGCCTTTGCCCAATGGACAAAGAACGAGCTCGCACCGGCTGCGCGCTGGCGCTACATGTCGGGCATAAAGACCATTCATCAGGGATCGAGCTATTCCTGCCGCCGCATCGCCGGCACGCGCACCCTGTCCGAGCACGGCAAGGGCAACGCGCTCGACGTCATGCGCATCGAACTCAACAACGGTCGCGACATCGACGTGCGCCGCCCCGGGCTCTTCGCCTTCCGCCAGCGCGGTCTGTTGAACAATGTGCGCTCCGATGCGTGCAGCTATTTCACCACCGTTCTCGGGCCCGGCTACAATGCCGACCACAAGGACCATTTCCACTTCGACATCAAGCAGCGCCGCAGCGGGCACCGCGCCTGCCGCTGACGCCGGATCGCGCCCGTCTGGCCCTGTCAAGAATGCCGCCTGACGGGCATTCACAGACAGTGCCGTTTTCGCGTATGCTGCGCGGCTTGTACGCCGAGGCTTCGGCCGGAACATGTGTACCGGTCGTGGAATGTGTGATGCGTAGATGGAAGACGCACGGCACTACAGGGAGGCCGGCGCCACATGCGACGCTATTTCAGGACAAGACCGCTTGCGGCGGGTTTCGCCAGCATCACCATCCTCTACCTGGTCGCCGCTTATGTGGCCCTGCCCTATTTCTGGGAAGGCTATGACGAGCATCGTCCGCAAGAGGCCATGCTGACGACGACGCCGCAGGGCATTCCCGGCGGTCCGATCAATGTCGGACTGGTCGGCCAGCACGAGGACATCCTGAAGGCCTTCGCGGCCGCAAACTGGTATCCCGCCGATCCCATCACTCTGCGCTCGAGCCTCGCCATCGGCATCAGCGTCGTGCTCGACCGCACCTATGACGACGCGCCCGTCAGCACGCTCATCTATGACGGCCGCCGCCAGGACCTCGCCTTCGAGAAGACCGTGTCGAAGAATCCCGACCGCCGCCATCATGTGCGCCTGTGGCAGATGGTGGTCCGCACCGGCGAGGACGGCCGGCCGCTATGGCTCGGCGCGGCGAGCTTCGACCAGGGCATCGGCTTCAGCCACGACACGTTGCAGGTCACCCATTACATCTCGGCCGATCTCGACGCCGAACGCGACGGATTGATCGAGGATCTCGAAACCGCCGGCTATGTCAGCTCGGTCTCAGAAATCCCCGGCGTCGGCGCGACAACCGATGGGCGCAACGGCGAGGGCGACATCTACCGCACCGACGGCAAGGCGCTGATCGCCGTGCTGACGCCGACCGAGGCGCAATAGCGGGCCCGTGTCCTATCCCTCGGCCGGAACGGGCGTCGGATTGCCGTCCTTGTCGAGCGCCACCATGACGAAGTCGGCGTCGGTGACCTTCTCCATAAGCTGCGAAAGATAACGCTGCGCCCAGGCCTCGACCTTCAAGGTCATCGAGGTCCGGCCGACCCGCGTCACATGGGTGTAGATGCACAATGTATCGCCGATCTTCATCGGCTTGGCGAAGGACATTTCCTTGACCGCCGCCGTGACCACGCGGCCCCTGGCCCGTTCGGCCGCCCGGATGCCGCAGGCCAGATCCATCTGCGCCATCACCCAGCCGCCGAAAATGTCGCCCGCGGCGTTGGCGTCGCCCGGCATGGCGAGTGTGCGCAGGGTCAATTCGCCCGTCGGCTTCGTCCCGTTCTCGTTCATATCCCTCTCCAGTCCCGCCTCGTCCGCAAAAGCCATACGACGGATTCGCCCATCAAGATTATGCATGATTTCAGGCCGATGGAACGGCGCGTGGTGCTTTGACGCAATAGCGACCTCGCATGTCGTCATTGCTGCCGCACCATCGCGAGCCTCGCATAGGCTCTGGCGAAACACGCCGCACAGAGAGAGCACCCCTTGCCGACGATCAAAGCCGCGATCTGCCGTGAATTCGCCAAGCCCTTGTCGATCGAGGAGATCGAGATCGCCGATCCCGGCCCCGGCGAGGTTCTGGTGGACATCAAGGCCTGCGCCATCTGCCATTCCGACATCGCCTTCGCCGAGGGCGCGTGGGGCGGCGTCCTGCCCGCCATCTACGGCCACGAGGCGGCCGGCGTGGTGGAGGCGGTGGGCAGCGGCGTCACCGCGTTTTCGCCCGGCGACCATGTCGTCGTCACGCTCATCCGCTCCTGCGGCGACTGCCACTATTGCCGCAGGCAAAGCCGCGTCATGTGCGAGGAGGTCTTCCCGCTCGACCGCAGCGCGCCGCTCAAGAGCCCCGGCGGCGAGGAATACGAGCAGGCCATGCGCACCGGCGCTTTTGCCGAAAAGGCCCTGGTGCACGAAAGCCAGATCGTCGCCGTCCCTTCTGACATCGCCTTCGACAGCGCCTCGCTTCTGGCCTGCGGCGTCATTACCGGTTTCGGCGCGGTTGCCAACACGGCTCGGGTTTCGCCCGGCGACAACGTCGCCGTCATCGGCTGCGGCGGCGTCGGGCTCAACGCCATCCAGGCCGCCCGGATTTGCGGGGCGTCCGTGATCGCGGCGATCGACCTGTCAAAGGACAAGCTCGAAGCCGCGCTGGAATTCGGTGCGACGCATGCGTTCGATCCGGCGACCGAGGATGCCGCCGCCCGCATCAAGGCGCTCACCGACGGCCGCGGCGTCGATTTCGTCTTCGTGACGGTCGGCGCGAAAAAGGCCCTCGACGGGGCGTTCGATCTCATCACAAGGAACGGCGCAGTGGTGGTCGTCGGCATGCCGCCTTCCGGCGTGCTCGCCGAATACGACCCGGCAACCCTGGCGTCGTGGAACCAGAAGATCCTCGGCTCGAAGATGGGCGAGACCGACATCGCCACCGACATCCCCGCCCTGATCGGGCATTACAGGGACGGCCGCCTGAAGCTCGACGAGCTGATCACCGCCCCCTATGCGCTGGAAGAGATCAACGAGGCGATCGCCGCAGTGAAGGACGGCAAGGCGCTGCGCAATGTGATCGTGTTTTAGGGGAATAGGGGAACAGGGGAATAAATGAGTGGAGCATTGAGGCGGGTAGAAAGCGTCGGCATGTTCCGGACTGGCAACAAGACTTGTGTTTCGGTCAGCGGGGAGCTTTTCACACTCCCCTACCCCCTTACTCCCTTACTCCCCCCAAACGGAGCCCACCCATGAAAATCACCGACATCAAGACCTGGGTCGTCGGCAATCCGCCGCCGGGAATCGGGGGGCGCTATTTCATCTTCGTGCGGCTGACGACCGACGGCGGCGTCACCGGCTTTGGCGAGGCCTATAACGCCACCTTCGGCCCGCCCGTCACGGCCCGCATGATCGAGGATGTCGCCGAACGCTATCTCATCGGCCACGATCCGCACGACATCGAGACCTTCTTCCGCCGCTGCTATTCCTCGGGTTTCACCCAACGCCCGGATGTCTCGATGATGGGCTGCTTTTCGGCGCTCGAGATCGCCTGCTGGGACATTATCGGCAAGGAGGCCGGCGAACCGATCTTCAAGCTGCTCGGCGGCCGGGTGCACGAGCGGCTGCGCTCCTACACCTATCTCTATCCCCATTCGGGCAGCGCCGTTCCGGCCGAAGCGGACAACCCCGACAAGAACGTCTACACCGATCCCGATCTCGCCGCCCGATGCGCAGCCGAATATGTCCGCCAGGGGTTCAACGCCGTCAAGCTCGACCCGGCCGGACCCTACACGGCCTTCGACGGCCATCAGCCGCGCCTTGCCGACATCGATCTTTCGACCCGCATGGTTGCCGCGATCCGCGAGGCGGTCGGCACCTCCTGCGACATCCTGTTCGGCACGCACGGACAGTTCACCGCCTCCGGGGCGCTGCGCATGGCCCGCGCCATCGAGCCTTACGATCCGCTCTGGTTCGAGGAACCGGTGCCGCCCGACATGCCGGAGGTTATGGCCGAGGTGGCGCGCGGCACGTCGATCCCCGTCGCCACCGGCGAACGGCTGACGACCAGGGCCGAGTTCGCCCGCGTCATCGAAAACCGCGCCGCATCGATCCTGCAGCCCGATCTCGGACGTTCCGGCGGCATTCTGGAAACCAAGAAGATCGCCGCCATGGCCGAGCCCTACCACATCCAGGTCGCGCCACACTGCTATTGCGGGCCGATCGTCGGCGCGGCCAACATCCAGCTCGCCGTCACCCTGCCCAATTTCCTGATCCTGGAATCGCTCAAGACCTGGGACGGTTTTCACGCCAAACTGCTGAAAAACAAGATCGAATGGCAGGATGGCTGGGTCATCCCGTCAGCCGAGCCGGGCCTCGGCGTGGAACTCGACGAGGCGGTCTGCGAAGCGCATCCCTATGACGGCAACGACCTGCATCTGGAGATGATGCAGACGCCGCTTTTTCCGTGAGCGTCTTCCGCTACGTTTGTTGGCCTTGGCTCCTTCGCACCCCCCTCTGCCTTGCCAGGCATCTCCCCCGCAAGGGGGGAGATCGGCTTGCATAGGCCTTTTTGCCAATCGCCAACGCTGCAGGACGAGCGGGGCATCGAAGCTGCCGATCTCCCCCCTTGCGGGGGGTGAGGAGCGATCGGCCGAAGGACGACGAAAAGCCAATGATTTGGCTTTTCGAGCAACGAACGCGCAGAGCCATAGCGGAGCGCCGAAAGGCAGGCCAGAGGGGGGTGTGAAGAGGCGCAATCACTCACAGATTCAAATAGTTCAGACGCACCATATGCAGGCACGGCTACCCCCTGCCTACCATCGCCCGCACGGTCCGCTCCAGCAACGCCTGCCCACCCGGCTGCCAGCCGAGCGCGCGCAGGCGCTCGGTCGCCATGACGTTGAGCGCCGCGCGGTCGGCGCGCGCCGGCAGCGGATGCGTGGCCCCGGCCGCGTCCCTGACCAGCGCCAGCAGGTCGTGCCGGTCGAGCGCCAGGTCGGAAACGTTGAACACCTTGCCCGACACCGCGCCCGCCTCCGTTTCGAGCGCCAGCAGGACCGCCGCGGCCACGTCGTCTCCATGCACTTCCGTCGCCACGCGCGGCGCGATATGCCGCCCGGCCAGATAATCCTCGAAGAGCCCGGACCATTTATGCGCCCGCCCAGGCCCTGCCGGCCCGTAGACGCCCGTGACGCGCAGGCTGCAGCCGGCAAACGCGGCATCGCAAAGCGCGGCGAGCCCCTGCTCCGCCTCCAGCTTGACCTCGCCGTAAAGCGTGTCGGGATGGGGCGTCATCTCCTCGACAAGAAGGGCGCCCGGCGCCTGCCGTCCATAGACCGCACGGCTCGACAGGAAAACGGCACGCCCGACGCCGGCGCGCTTTGCCGCCGTAAACAGCGCCATCGTGCCGGCGAGATTGCGACGGCGGAAGGTGGCGGGATCATCCCCCTCCCCGCCGCGGTATTTTCCCGGCTCATGGTCGAAGGCGGCATGGACGAACCCGTCGACGCCCGCAAAGGCCGCCGCCTGATCGCGGTCCGCATCGAGACGGCCTTCGACGAATGCGACCGGGCGCGAAAAAAATCCCGGTTCCGGCGGCCGCCGTCCCATGACCGCAACGGCATGGCCCGCGCCGAGCAGAGCCTCGACGATGAAGCGTCCAACGATGCCCGTACCGCCTGAAACCAGGGCTTTCATCGACTGCCCCTTCACCCCGCCTTGATCGTCGGATTGGGCAAGGCATCGATGTCCGGGATCGCCTCGCCGTTATAATAGGCCCGCCACAGCTCGATCAGCGGCCTCAGCCGCTCGGCCTTGGGATGGTTTTCCTCCCACGGCTTCTCATACTGGTAGTGAACGACCGACACCGAGGCCCAGTCCCACAGTTCCGGCAGGTTGAACCAGACATATTGCAGCATGTTGAAGAACACCGGCAGGCCGTGCCATTCGGGGAAGAAGCTCTGCAGAAACGTCTGGTCGGTGCGCTTCCAGAAGGCCTCCGGCGCGTCGAGCGCGTCGAGCATGCGCGCAAAGGTCTCCTGCGACGGCCGGGCAACGAAGACGCCGGAATTCAGCCGGTGAAAATCGGCCAGGCTCTCATAGACATTGGGTGCGGCGGAAAATTCCGGATAAAGGAAGAGCCGGTCGATATTGCGCAATACGACCGCATCGGCGTCGATGAAGACGCATGCGTCGTATTCCTCGAGCTGCCACAGCCTCAGCTTGGCGAAATTGTCGAGCGGGGTGTGGAAATGCGGTTTCCTGCCCTTGGTGAACGGGTTTTGGCCGTGGATGTTTCCCCGTCCATGGCGCGCGTTGAATGCATCCGATGTCGGCAGGAGCGCCGCCTCGACGAGCTTGGCGCCGAGGTCCTCGAGCGGCTTGAGTTCGTCGACGGACGCCCCGCCCGTATGCATCACCACGAGGTCTGCCGTCGTGCCGGTCAGCTTGAGCGAACGTACGAGCGCCGTCGCACCCATGGCGTAGTCGGCATTGGTGACGAGGGTAACGTAGGCGTGGCTGGTATGACCCTCCCCCTCGAGGGGAGGGTGGCCGAACGCCGAAGGCGATCGGCCGGGTGGGGTCCCATCGGCAGTGCTCGGCATAGACGACCCCACCCGGCTCACTCCGTTCGCCACCCTCCCCTCAAGGGGGAGGGTCATGCGGCGTATTCGCCTCACCCCACACTCTTCAGCCGTTTGCCCTCCGGGTCGCGCTCCAGCGTCGGCGCGATGTCCTTGGTCCAGGCGGACACGGCAGGAATGCGCGAGCGGTCGACCCGGTAGGCGAATTTCTTGGCCACGTCGACGACCTCCGAAAGCAGCCCCTGCTCCAATGTCGTCGGATCGAGGCCAAGCGCCAGAAACTGCTCGTTCTTCACCACCAGATCGTTCTCCGCCGCCTCCTTGCGCGGATTGGGCAGATAGGCAACAGTGCCGCCGGTCATCCGCGCCACCAATTCGGCAAGGTCGCGCACCCGGTGTGTCTCTGTCATCTGGTTGAAGATCTTCACCTTGTCGCCGCGTCCGGGCGGGTTCTTCAGCGCCAGCTCGATGCAGCGCACCGAATCCTGGATATGGATGAAGGCGCGCGTCTGCCCGCCCGTGCCGTGCACGGTGAGCGGATAGCCGATCGCCGCCTGGATGAGGAATCGGTTGAGCACCGTTCCGTAGTCGCCGTCATAGTCGAAGCGGTTGACGAGCTGGTCGTGCAGCCGCGTCTGGTCGGTATGCGTGCCCCACACGATGCCCTGGTGCAGGTCTGTAATCCTGACCCCGTCATTCTTGGCATAGAACTGGAAGACGAGCTGATCCAGGCATTTGGTCATGTGGTAGATCGAGCCCGGATTGGCCGGATAGAGAATGTCCTGCTGCACCGTATCGCCCGCCATCGTCTCGATGCCGACGGGCAGATAGCCTTCCGGGATCGCCGCGCCGACGGTCGAATAACCGTAGACGCCCATTGTGCCCAGATGGATGAGATGGGAGTCGAGTCCGACCTCGACCATGGCGTTCAGCAGGTTGTGCGAGGCGTTGACGTTGTTGTTGACCGTGTAGTTCTTGTGCCGGTCGCTCTTCATCGAATAGGGCGCGGCGCGCTGCTCGGCGAAATGGATGATCGCGTCGGGCCGCTCCTCCGCCAGCCAGGCCTTCAGGACCTCGTAGTCGCGCGCCAGGTCGATCAGATGGAAATGGATGCGCCTTCCGGTCTCCTGATGCCAGATGCGCGTGCGCTCCTGGATGGAATCCATCGGCGTCAGGGACTGCACGCCCAACTCGGTGTCGATCCAGCGCCGGGAGAGATTGTCGATGATGTGGACGTCGTGTCCCTGCGCGGAAAGGTGGAGCGAGGTGGGCCAGCCGACAAAGCCGTCGCCGCCCAGAACTGCAATCTTCATCGAATCGTCCCTTTTCGCTTGTGGCCGCTTGCTGGCTAACAACGCTTTATGACAGGAATTGTACGGCATTCTCGCGAAATGCAAATGCGTCCAAACCTTTATGCGGTCCATTGCATATACCAGGCCCGCCCGGCCGGACAAGCCATCGCTCATCTCCCCTCAGGGCTGCATGTCCTGAGCGCTACGTTGCCCCCTCTGGTTCCGAGCTTGTCGAGGGGCCGGCCATCTCCCCCGCAAGGGGGGAGATTACGCTTCCATCGACCTGCACCGCCAATCGCCAAAACTGCCGAAAGAGCGGTGGTCGGGACGCGAGCCAATCTCCCCCCTTGCGGGGGAGATGGCCGGTAGGCCAGAGGGGGGCGCGGAGATGGCCGAACGATGTGCGACCGCTTTCATCCAAGCTGTGGCCACAGTTTTTCCTTTAGGGTCCGGCGGGAAGGCGATATTGATGCGCTGAGAGGAGGTTCCGGTGCCGCGGATCCGTCACTTTCTTTCCAGGCTGTTGCGCCAGCCGAGAACACTGCGCGCGCATCTGATCGCCTTTGCCGTGGCGCTCGTCCTGCCGCTTGCGCTGCTTGCGGCACTGGCGGCCGTATGGATCACGCGCACCGAGCTTGCCGCCAACGAGGCCCGCCTGCAGGCGATGGCGACTAGCGCTTCGGCCACGATCGACCGTGAGATCAACGCCTGGATCACGGTGCTCGAAACCCTGGCCACATCGGAAATGCTCGAAACCCGGGACTTCGCCGCCTTTCACATGCGCGCCCGCGCCGCCCTGCGCAATCGCCCGGCCCATGTCGTGCTGCTCGATCAGAATTTCGACCAGTTGCTCGACACAAGAGTGCCCTATGGCACCCCCTTGCCGCAAACAGCGGACACCGAGAGCGCCGAGAACGCCGCACGTACGGGACGGCCCTACGTGTCGGACGCCTTTGCCGGCTCTGATTCCGATGCGCGCGTGATCAACATATTGCTGCCGGTCACGCGTGACGATGCGCAATATCTGATGCTGATCGCGCTCACCACCGAACGCATCGGCGAGATCATCGGCAATGAAAAACCTCCGGAAGGCTGGACGATCGCCGTATCGGACCGCAAGGCACAGCTTCTCGCCAGCAATCCGGCCGGCGGCAACACACTCGACCTCGCACTCCAACCGCTGCGGCCCGACCGCGTCTCCGGTGTCATCGAACCGGACGACGACGACGGGCAAAATCTGATCGAGGCCTATCGCTGGTCGGCGCTTACCGGTTGGCGCACTTCGGTGCGCGTCGACCGGTCGGTTCTGGACGCGCCATTGTGGAACGGTCTCGTGGGGGTTGCCCTGTTCGCCGCTGCCGCCATCGCCTTGGGCCTGGCCCTGGCCAGCCGGCTCGGCCGCCGCATCGCACTGTCGATGCGGCATCTGCGCGTTGCCGCCGCCGACCTGGCGGCCGAGCGCGCAATCGACGCCCGGCAATTGCCGATCACCGAGGCCAATGCCGTCACCCATGCCGTCCGCCGGGCCGCCGGCGTCATCAGCGAGCGCAGCACCGCGCTGCGGGCGAGCGAGGAGCAGTCACGCGCGCAGCTCGAACAGATCCGCTTACTCATGCGCGAGATGGTCCACCGCAACAAGAACATCATGTCCGTCATCCAGGCGATTGCCCGGCGCATCAGCCGCCGCGCCACGACATTGGACGAGTTTCGGCGCGACTTCGACGACCGGATCGCCGCGCTGGTCAGTTCGAACGAGTTGCTCTTCGGCTCGGGCGGTTCCCGGGTTGCGCTCACCGATCTGATCCGGCAACAGCTCGCCGCCTTCGTCGAACCGGGGTCGCAGCGCCTGGAGATGCAGGGGCCCGCCGTGGCGCTGCGCCCGGAAGCGGTGCAGAGCATCGGTCTTGCCCTGCACGAGCTGGCGACCAATGCGACGAAATACGGTGCCCTGTCCGACGAGGACGGCAGGATCCGCGTCACATGGGCCCGGCGCGGCCGGCGCGGCATCGCCCTGGAGTGGAAGGAGATCGGCGGGCCGCCTGTTGCCGCGCCGTCGCGGTACGGGTTCGGCCACGTCGTCATCGACCGGCTGACGGGCCAGAATCTCGACGGCGAGGTCGATTATGTCTTCGCCGCGACGGGCGTCGAATGGCGCCTGCGGGCGCCCGATGTGCTGGCCGACGAAGACGATGCGCCGGAAGACAACGGCGGGAATATGCCCCACACGGCGACGGTCGGCGGATAGCATCACCGGTAATCAGTCGTGTCGAACGGGAAAATGCGGCACCTTCGCGCGGCCAGCATCCGGGTAGGGGTGGGGTCCGATGCTGGCCGCGCAGCGTTGGTCAGGTCTCCTGTCCACGCGGGGGGTGCGGATCGAGACGTCTACAAAACGCCGGTGGGATGATCCACACCTCGATAATGCCCCATTTCCGATCGGCGCACGATTACGTTTTGACGGAATAGGCTCACCCTATGCCCGGCGCAGGCGGAGCCGCATCAGGGGCAACTGACAACCTGCTGTCACCATCCGCTGCCGGCCGGCGATCGCGCCGGCGCAATGCCCTTTCCATTTGCCCTGACTCTCTCCATATTCGCGCCATGGCCAGATCCCCCGACAAGACGACGCAGCGCAACCCTGCCGGCAGCGGACGCAAGGACGCGCCGAAGAAGCGCAGCCCGATCACCGATTTCATGGACGCATCCGAGCCGCTTGATCCGCCCGGCTTCGAGGAAGCGCCGCAGCCCGGCCTTTCGGGCGAACCGCTCAAAGGCTCGATTTCGGACTGGGCGGATGAGATTACGCGAGAGGCGGAAGAGCCTCCCCAACCGGGCATAGCCAAGCAAGGCCGACCGGCCGTCGCGCCCGATGGCGCGCCTCCCCGCGACGCCGAAGGCGCGCAAAGGATTAAGGGGGGTCGCGAGCCGCGAAGCGGCGACAGCGTGAGCGCTAAGAAATCAAAAGTGCCCGCCCGCTCCGACGCCCCGACGAAGACCGCGCGCGGCACCTCGATGGGCGGCGCCGTTTCGGCCAGGGAGCGCGCCGCGGCAGGCCTGATGCCGGTCGCCGGCCTCGACGTCTCCCTGGAGGATGCGCAGAGCCTGTCGAGCTCCGGCGTCACGGCCACCGTCGCCGCCCTGTCCGCGCTCATCGAGAGCGGCAACCCGCTGCACAAGGACGGCAAGATCTGGACCCCGCACCGTCCCGAGCGGCCGGAGAAATCGGAAGGCGGCATCGCCATCCAGATGAAGTCGGATTACCAGCCGGCCGGCGACCAGCCGACCGCGATCCGCGACCTCGTCGAAGGCGTCGATACGGCCGAGCGCACCCAGGTGCTGCTCGGCGTCACCGGCTCGGGCAAGACCTTCACCATGGCCAAGGTGATCGAGGAGACGCAGCGCCCCGCCCTCATCCTCGCCCCCAACAAGACGCTGGCCGCCCAGCTCTACGGCGAGTTCAAGCAGTTCTTCCCCGACAACGCGGTCGAATATTTCGTCTCCTACTACGACTACTACCAGCCCGAGGCCTACGTCCCGCGCACCGACACCTTTGTCGAGAAGGAAAGCTCGATCAACGAGCAGATCGACCGCATGCGCCACTCGGCCACGCGCTCCCTGCTCGAGCGCGACGACGTCATCATCGTGGCTTCCGTCTCCTGCATCTACGGCATCGGCTCGGTCGAGACCTACACGGCCATGACCTTCCAGATGCGGATCGGCGACCGCCTCGACCAGCGCCAGCTTCTCGCCGACCTCGTCGCCCAGCAATACAAGCGCCAGGACGTCAATTTCGTCCGCGGCTCCTTCCGCGTGCGCGGCGACACGATCGAGATCTTTCCGGCCCACCTCGAAGACCGCGCCTGGCGCATCTCGCTGTTCGGCGACGAGATCGAGTCGATCACCGAGTTCGACCCGCTGACCGGCCGGAAGACCGGCGACCTGAAATCGGTCAAGATCTACGCCAACTCGCACTACGTCACCCCGCGCCCGACGCTCAACCAGGCGATCCGCTCGATAAAGGCGGAACTGCAGCAGCGCCTCGCCGAGCTGGAAAAGGCCGGCCGCCTGCTGGAAGCCCAGCGGCTCGAGCAGCGCACCCGCTTCGACCTCGAAATGCTCGAGGCCACCGGCTCCTGCGCCGGCATCGAGAACTATTCGCGCTATCTCACCGGCCGCGCCCCCGGCGACCCGCCGCCGACCCTGTTCGAATACATCCCCGACAACGCGCTGATCTTCGTCGACGAGAGCCACGTGACGATCCCGCAGATCGGCGGCATGTATCGCGGCGACTTCCGCCGCAAGGCCACACTCGCCGAATATGGCTTCCGCCTGCCGTCCTGCATGGACAACCGCCCCCTGCGCTTCGAGGAATGGGACGCCATGCGCCCGCTCACCGTCGCCGTCTCCGCCACGCCCGGCGGCTGGGAGATGGAGCAGGCGGGCGGCGTCTTCGCCGAGCAGGTCATCCGCCCGACCGGCCTCATCGACCCGCCGGTCGAGGTGCGCCCGGCGAAAAGCCAGGTCGACGACGTTCTGGGCGAGATCCGCGCCACCACCGCCGCCGGCTACCGCACACTCGTCACCGTGCTCACCAAGCGCATGGCCGAGGACCTGACCGAATACCTGCACGAGCAGGGCATCCGCGTGCGCTACATGCATTCCGACATCGACACGCTGGAGCGCATCGAGATCCTGCGCGACCTGCGCCTCGGCGCCTTCGACTGCCTGGTCGGCATCAACCTCTTGCGCGAGGGCCTCGACATTCCCGAATGCGGCTTCGTCGCCATCCTCGACGCCGACAAGGAAGGTTTTCTGCGCTCGGAAACCTCGCTCGTCCAGACCATCGGCCGCGCCGCGCGCAATGTCGACGGCAAGGTCATCCTCTATGCCGACCGCGTGACGGGCTCGATGGAGCGCGCCATGGCCGAGACGCAGCGCCGGCGCGAAAAGCAGCTCCAATACAATGCCGAGCACGGGATCACGCCGGAAAGCGTCAAGTCGCGCATCGCCGACATTCTCGATTCGGTCTACGAGCAGGACCATGTGCGTCCCGAGATCGAGCATCTGGAGGATGCCGGCCAGCTCGTCGGGCACAATCTGGCGGCCCATATCGAGCATCTCGAAAAGGCCATGCGCGACGCCGCCGCCGACCTGAACTTCGAGGAAGCCGCGCGCCTGCGCGACGAGGTCAAGCGGCTGCAGGAAACCGAACTCGCCGTGATGGACGACCCGCTGGCCCGCGACACCGGCATTGCCAACACGCAGAAGAGCCGCCGGGACAAGGCGAAGCGCGGCGGCAAAGGCCGGTCAGTCTCCCCTGACAATGAGCAGCATTCGGCGCAGCCGCAAGGCCGACCGGCCGTCGGGCCTGATGGCCCGCCATCCCGCGACGCCGAAGGCGCGCAAAAGAAGGAGGGGCGGAGCGAGCCGCGAAGCGGCGACAGCGCGAGCGAAAGGAAGGAATCCCCCCTCTTCGCCAAGCCCTCGCTCGACGAGATGGGCACCGCCGGCGACCACGCCACTCCGGCCGGCCCCGGCTCGCTGTTCCACAAGCAGGACCACCGCGAGGCGCACGGCGCCGACTACGGCACGCCCGGCGACGGCAGCCCGCCATCTGGAAGCGATCCCGCCCCGGACGCCCCGCGCGGCAGAGCCGGGCGGGAGGCCGCGTCCGGGCCACAGGAAACGCAGGAAAAATCCCTGTTCAGGAAGAACACGCTGGACGAGATGACCGTCGGCCGCACGGAGAAACCGCTCGGCAAGGCGCCCCCCGCAAAGCAGCCGATCTCCCCCCTTGCGGGGGAGATGTCCGGCAGGACAGAGGGGGGTGCGAAGGGGCGCGACACCTCCAATGATCCAAAGCCCATCCGCCGCGACAGGATCGGCCTGGGCTCATACGAAGACCCGGCCGACGAACGCCAGCGCACCCGCCGCCCGAAAAAGAGCGGCCGGCCTGGGAATTGACGATCCGGGAGCACAACCCTCCACCGTCATCCCGGCCAAGCGAGCAAAGCGAGCGCGAGCCGGGACCCATTGGAAGACCATCGTCGAGCACGGCCCTCCTGAGCTTCGTCGAACGGCCTCGCCTTCGCGCCTTTCAGTACCGCCAGCACTTTCTGCGGAGACCGGCCGCGCTGCTCAATGGGTCCCGGCTCTCGCTGCGCTCGGCCGGGATGACGCGCGTGTTTGCCCGTTGCAGATAACAACCCTTGCGCGCATACTCCGTTCATGGGCGGGTATGTCTACATCCTGGCGTCGCGCAAGAACGGCACGCTCTACACCGGCGTGACCAGCAACCTTGAGCAACGCATATGGGAACACCGGGAAGGCCTGACGGGCGGCTTCACGAAGAAATACGGCGTCAAGATGCTCGTCTGGTATCGCGACTACCACGATATCCGCGATGCCATTGACGACGAGAAGCGCATCAAGCGCTGGCGGCGCAAGTGGAAGCTCGAACTCATCGAAACCATCAATCCGCGCTGGGATGACCTCTACAACACCCTGAACATGTGAGCGCACACCGCCCCTCTCCCTCATGCCGGACGCCCATCCCTCGCTGTCATCCGGCAAGCCCACCTCTCCGCCGTCATCCCGGCCAAGCGAGCAGAGCGAGTGCGAGCCGGGACCCATTGAAAGACCATCGTCGAGCACGGCCCGGTCCTCGTTATGGAACGTTTCAACAGCGCCCGCGCCCTCTGCGGAGACCGGCCGCGCTGCTCAATGGGTCCCGGCTCCCGCTCCGCTCGGCCGGGATGACGGGCGTATTTGGCTCCGCTCCACCGTCATCCCGAAGCCCGCCCATCAGCCGTCATCCCGAAGCCCGCCCATCAGCCGTCATCCCGGAAGCCCGGAGGGCTATCCGGGACCCATTGGAAGAACGTCGTCGAGCACGGCCCGGTCCTCGTTATGGAACGTTTCAACAGCGCCCGCGCCCTCTGCGGAGACCGGCCGCGCCTCTCAATGGATCCCGGCTCTCGCTCCGCTCGGCCGGGATGACGCGCGTGTTTGGCGCCCCTCAACCGTCATTCCGGAAGCCACCCCCTCCATCGTCATCCCGGAAGCCCGGAGGGCTATCCGGGACCCATTGGAAGAACGTCGTCGAGCACGGCCCGGTCCTCGTTATGGAACGTTTCAACAGCGCCCGCGCCCTCTGCGGAGACCGGCCGCGCCTCTCAATGGATCCCGGCTCTCGCTCCGCTCGGCCGGGATGACGCGCGTTGTGAACGCCAGCGCACCCGCGACCCGAAAAAGAGCGGCCGGCCGGGCCACTATAATCTCCATCGTCATCCCGAAGCCCGCCCCACAGCCGTCATTCCGGAAGCCACCCCCTCCATCGTCATCCCGGAAGCCCGGAGGGCTATCCGGGACCCATTGGAAGATCATCGTCGAGCACGGCCCGGTCCTCGTTATCGACGTTTCAACAGCGCCCGCGCGCTCTGCGGAGACCGGCCGCGCCTCTCAATGGGTCCCGGCTCTCGCTCCGCTCGGCCGGGATGACGCGCGTTGTGAACGCCAGCGCACCCGCGACCCGAAAAAGAGCGGCCGGCCGGGCCA
>NZ_WOAC01000038.1 GCF_009749525.1 Mesorhizobium xinjiangense
CATAACCCAGCAAGGAATCAGACTCGCACCCGCTTGACCAGTGACTACTCAGACACGCTCCTAGTGGTTCGTTTCCAACATTTGCATCGGCCCTGTGGGCAAATGTTGGAAACAAAGAACCACTAGCAAGTCTATGATTCTAGTGGAGCTTTTGAAGTTGGCATTCGATCTCGGGGTCGACGTCGAGTGGGTATCGAATGTCAAATTCGTTCCACTGGCGCACGACCCAGCTATTGAGCTTGGGCATCCTGGCAGGCGCGCAAGGTCTCGAAGGCGGCGTTGGTGCCGTCCAGGTTCACCAGAACCTGACGGTGGCCCTTGGGCGTAATGGTCAACTGCTTCTTCTTGGCAAGATCGTAGATGAAGTCAGGGTTGTTCACCAGGACATAGGCGCCCTTGTAGCCTTCGATTTCCTGCCCGATCGCTTCACCCTCGAACTGGTCGCCATCGACATCGAACAGGACTTCGAAATCGTCGCCCTTGGCCAGATTCGCAGGCGTTTTCATATAAAGAGCCATATAGCCCTTCAATTCGCCGGTAGCGTCGATGCCCATTTGTATCTGCGTACCGTCCTCATTTGTCTTCATCATCAAACAGCCAGGACCCATGTCCTCCTTGATGGCAATATTCCAGCCTGCTTCCGAGCCGTATTGCTCGAAGTTCTGTGCGCTTGCCGCGGTCGCACCCAAAACGGCGGCGGTCAAAACCGTAGCTCTCAACTTCCTATGCATGGCTTGCTTCCTGTGCTGATGGTTCCCCTCTGCCGTAGCCGAGAGATACCACTATGGCGGCGTCGGCGTAATTGGACCAACGTCCCACCCCCGGTGCGGCCGTTCCGACATTGCGCCGGCATGGAAACGTGCCGGCAATGTCGTGCGCGAAAGGTTCGACCTTGACAGCACCTGCCGTGGAATACAAAATGCCACAATAGCTCAACCATGATCCGCTAAGCCGAGTCGCTTTCATGGTGAATATGTCGCGCAGGGAGGAGTATCTGGCCGATACCATTGCTATTCGGATATTGAGGAAGATGAGGCAAAGGCAACGTGGCGCCAACCGTGCGATCGGCCGCTTGAGCGCCGTTTCCATAGGGCGCATGGTTGATGATGGCAGGGCGGCCGCAACGATTTCTGTCGCTGCATCAAAGCGGCGCATGACCGGGCGGCAGGCGAAACCATTTGTATCGCAATGATGCGCGGCGCCCTATGTCGAGGGTAGGAGATGAAGAGTGTTGATGATGAAAGATCGCCGTCCTCGCGATCGTGGGCCCAAAGGACGCGCACTTGACGATGTGGCGCTCGAGGAAATCCGCGACCTTCTGGGAAATCGGCCGCGCCGCCGCGATTTGCTGATCGAGTACCTGCATCTCGCGCAGGACCGCTACGGCCATCTTTCCGCCGCCCATCTTCGCGCGCTGGCCGAAGAAATGCGCCTGTCGCAGACCGAAGTCTACGAGGTCGCCACGTTTTACGATCATTTCGATGTCGTGAAGGAAGGCGAGACGCCCCCTCCCCCGCTGACGATCCGCGTCTGCGATTCGGTAAGCTGCATGCTGGCCGGCTGCGAAAGCCTTTTGAGCGAGCTTACGGCCACGGCCGACCCCAACTCCGTCCGGGTGGTGCGCGCGCCCTGCATGGGCCGCTGCGGCACCGCGCCGGCGGCACGCATCGGCGACCGCGAGGTCGATCATGCCAGCGCCGAGGGGCTTTTGCAGATGGCCCGCGATGGCGAGACGGATACGGTCGTTGCCGACTATATCGGGCTCGACGCCTACCGCGCCAGCGGTGGCTATCAGCTTCTGGTAAAAGTGCGCTCCGGCGAGGTCGGCGCCGACGCGCTGATGGAAACGATGCAGGACGCCGGCCTTCGCGGCCTCGGCGGGGCCGGCTTCCCGGCCGGCCGGAAATGGGGCATCGTGCGATCCTTTCCCGGCCCACGCCTGATGTCGATCAATGGCGACGAGGGCGAGCCCGGCACCTTCAAGGACCGAATCTATCTCGAACAGGACCCCCATCGCACATTCGAGGGCGCGCTGATCGCCGCCCACACGGTCGAGGCAAGCCGCATCTATTTCTACATGCGCGACGAATATCCGGGCGTATTGCAGATTTTGCGCACCGAGATCGCCGCGCTCGAGGCGGCGGGTCTCGTCGAGCCCGGCTTCATCGAATTAAGGCGCGGCGCGGGCGCCTATATCTGCGGCGAGGAAAGCGCGATGCTGGAAAGCATCGAAGGCAAGCGCGGCCTGCCGCGCCATCGCCCGCCCTATATCGCCGAGGTCGGCCTGTTCGGCCGCCCGACGCTCAACCATAATATCGAGACCCTTTGGTGGGTGCGCGACATCGTCGAAAAGGGCGCGGACTGGTTCGCCGGAAAGGGCAAGCCGGACCATCCGGGCGTGCGCTCCTGGTCGGTTTCCGGCCGGGTGCGCGAACCCGGCGTCAAGCTGGCGCCGGCCGGCGTCACCGTGCGCGAGCTGATCGAGGATTATTGCGGCGGCATGGCGGAAGGCCATGAATTCAAGGCCTATCTGCCGGGCGGCGCTTCCGGCGGTATCCTGCCGGCCTCGATGGGCGATATTCCGCTCAACTTCGGCGGCGAACTCGCCAAGCAGGGCGCCTTTGTCGGCAGCCACGCGATCGTGATCTTCTCGCAGGCCGACAGCATCAAGGATGTGACGCTCAATCTGTTGAATTTCTTCAAGCACGAGAGCTGCGGCCAGTGCACGCCGTGCCGCGAGGGCACCGGGAAAATGGTCACGCTGCTCAAGAAGCAGGGCAAGCTCGACGAGGAGGCGGTGCGCGACCTCGAAATGGTCATGCGCGACGCTTCCATCTGCGGGCTGGGCCAGGCCGCGCCCAATCCGGTCAACCATCTTCTCACGTATTTCCGGGACGACCTTTGAGATGATTACCTTCACGCTCGACGGAAAATCGGTCACCGCAGGCGAAGACGAAACGATCTGGGACGTGGCCAAGCGCAAAGGCACGCGCATTCCGCATCTGTGCCATGTGGATATGCCCGGCTACCGCCCCGACGGCAACTGCCGCGCCTGCATGGTCGACATCGAGGGCGAGCGCGTGCTTGCCGCATCCTGCATCCGCAAGCCGGCCGAAGGCATGGTCGTACGCACCGACACGACCCGCGCCGAGAAATCGCGCGAGATGGTGTTCGAGCTCCTGGCCAGCAACATGCGCCCCGCCGAGGACGGGCCGGACAACCAGTCCGCCTTCTGGGACTGGGCCTCCTCCATGGGCATTTCAGGCAGCGAGCGTTTCGGCTCGAAGTACGCGCCCGGCAAGGCCGAGCCCGAATTCGACACCTCCAATCCGGCGATCGCGGTCAATCTCGACGCCTGCATCTCCTGCGGCGCCTGCGTGCGCGCCTGCCGCGAGGTGCAGGTCAACGACGTGATCGGCATGGCCAACCGGGGCGACCATTCGGTGCCGGTCTTCGACATGCATGATCCGATGGGGCTGTCCACCTGCGTGACCTGCGGCGAATGCGTTCAGGCCTGCCCGACCGGCGCGCTTTACGAGAAATCGCTGATGGACCATGCGGGCAAGACCCGCGCCGTCCAATCCTTCGACAAGGTGATCGACAGCGTCTGCCCGTTCTGCGGCGTCGGCTGCCAGACGAAGGTGGCGGTCAAGGACAACAAGATTGTCCAGGTCGACGGCCGCGATGGCTATGCCAACGAGAACCGGCTTTGCGTCAAGGGCCGCTTCGGCTTCGACTATGTCATGTCGCCCGAGCGCCTGACCAAGCCGCTCATCCGCCGCGACGATGCGCCGAAAGCGGGCGATATCGACCTGCGCGGCGTCGATCCGCTCACCGTCTTCCGCGAGGCGACGTGGGAAGAGGCGCTGGACCGCGCCGCGGGCGGGCTGAAGTCCCTGCTCGACGCGCATGGCGGCAAGGCGCTGGCCGGCTTCGGCTCCGCCAAGGGCTCCAACGAGGAGGCCTATCTTTTCCAGAAGCTGGTGCGGCAGGGGTTCGGCACCAACAATGTCGATCACTGCACCCGGCTCTGCCACGCCTCCTCGGTCGCCGCACTGATGGAAGGCGTCGGTTCGGGTGCCGTCTCGGCTCCCTTCAACGATGCCATGAAGGCCGAGTGCATCATCGTCATCGGCGCGCGCCCGACCACCAATCACCCGGTCGCCGCCACATTTTTCAAGCAGGCAGCCAAGCGCGGTGCCAAGCTGATCATCATGGATCCGCGCGGCCAGGACCTGATGCGCCACGCCAGCCATTCCCTGCGCTTCAAGCCGGGCACGGACGTGGCGATGCTCAACGCGATGATCCATGTGATCATCGAGGAAAAGCTCTATGACGAGCAATATATCCAGGCCAATGTCTCCGGCTTCGAGGCGCTCAAGGAGAAGGTGAAGGATTTTTCCCCCGAGGCGATGGCGGAGCTCTGCGGCATCGAGGCAGAGGTTCTGCGCGACGTCGCGCGCACCTATGCCACCGCCGAACGCTCCATCATCTTCTGGGGCATGGGCATCTCGCAGCACACCCATGGAACGGACAATTCGCGCTGCCTGATCGCGCTGGCGCTGATCACCGGCCATGTCGGCCGCCCCGGCACCGGCCTTCACCCGCTGCGCGGCCAGAACAATGTCCAGGGCGCGTCCGATGCCGGACTGATCCCGATGTATTTCCCCGACTACAAGTCGGTCGAAAACGTCGACATTCGCGGCCAGTACGAGAATTTCTGGGGCCAGACGCTGGACCCCAAGCGCGGCTTGACCGTGGTGGAGATCATCGACGCCATCCACGATGGCGAGATCAAGGGCATGTATATCGAGGGCGAGAACCCGGCCATGTCCGACCCCGACCAGATCCATGCCCGCGCCGCGCTGGCCAAGCTCGGGCATCTGGTGGTGCAGGACATCTTTCTGACCGAGACCGCATGGCATGCCGATGTGGTGCTGCCGGCCTCCGCCCACGCCGAGAAGCTCGGCACCTACACCAACACAAACCGGCAGGTGCAGATCGGCCGCCCCGTCCTCGATCCGCCCGGCGAAGCCCGGCAGGACTGGGAACTGATCGTCGAGATCGGCAGGCGCATCGGGCTTGACTGGAACTACGGCTCCGTTTCGGAGGTCTACGCCGAAATGGCCAGCGTCATGCCGTCACTCAAGAACATCTCCTGGGAGCGCATCGAGCGCGAGGAATCCGTCATTTATCCGGCCGATGCCGAGGACAAGCCCGGCAACGAGATCATCTTCACCGACGGTTTCCCGACGTCGGACGGCCGCGGCCGCATCACGCCGGCCGACCTGTTGCCGCCCGACGAGGTGCCGGACGAGGAATATCCGCTGGTGCTCACCACCGGTCGCCTCCTCGAGCACTGGCATACCGGCGCCATGACCCGGCGGGCCGGCGTGCTCAACGCGATCGAGCCCTTCGGCATTGCGGCGATGAACCCGCGCGAGATCGCCAGGCGCGGCCTGTCGCAAGGCGACGTGGTCAGTGTCGATACCCGGCGCGGCACGGTCGAAGCGATCCTGAGGGCTGATCGCGAGGTGGCCGACGGCATGATCTTCATGCCCTTCTGCTTCAACGAGAGCCCGGCCAACAGGCTGACCAACCCGATGCTCGATCCCTACGGCAAGATCCCGGAGTTCAAATATTGCGCGGCACGGATTGCACCGACGCTCCAGGCTGCGTCGGTGGAGTAGCGCTCGGCCCGTTGAATCCTATGCGGCAAGGGTTGGACCATCCGCTCCGGCCCCTCTGGATGTTCAGCGCAGGCTGCCGGCGTTGAGCATGCCGAGGCGAAATTTCGCCTCGGCCAATCTGCGTTCTTCGGCTACTTCTCCCCGGCCCCGGTGTGCCGGTGACGCATTCATGTCCTTCAAGGGTAGGAAGATCCGGTTCTCCGTTCCGAATTGCCGGGATATTGTGTATACATTGATGCGCGAGCAGATAGAAATTCGGGAGGAGAGAAATCCGCATGCGCATCCTGATCATCGGTGCCGCCGGCATGGTCGGCCGTAGACTTGCCGAAAGGCTCATCGCCGACGGCAAGTTGGGTGACGACCGGATCGATACGATCCACGCCTTCGACGTGATCGAACCGGCGCTGGCGTCGGCCAATGGTGTCCGGATCGAAGCACAGGCCGGCAACATTGCCGATGCGCAAACGGTCAATGGCCTGATCGCGAGCAAGCCCGATATCGTATTCCATCTCGCCGCCATCGTTTCCGGCGAGGCGGAGGTCGAGTTCGAAAAGGGCTATGATGTCAACATGGACGGCACGCGTCATCTGCTGGAGGCGATCCGCCATGTCGGCACGGGCTATCGGCCCCGCCTCGTCTTCACCTCCTCCATCGCCGTCTTCGGCGCGCCCTTTCCCGAACGGATCGACGACGAATTCCTGCGCGCGCCGCTCACCAGCTATGGCACGCAGAAGGCGGTCGGCGAACTGCTTCTGGCCGACTATACGCGCAAGGGTTTCGTGGACGGCATCGGCATTCGCCTGCCAACAATCGTCGTGCGGCCCGGCAAGCCCAACAAGGCAGCCTCCGGCTTCTTCTCCGGCATCATCCGCGAGCCGCTGGCCGGCCAGGAAGCCATATTGCCCGTCTCGGAGGATGTTCGGCACTGGGTGGCAAGCCCGGACGCAGCCGTGGGCTTCCTTCTGCATGCCGGCACGATGGACCTGGCACAGTTCGGCGACCGCCGTTCGCTCACCATGCCTGGCCTCTCCGTGACGGTCGCGGAAATGATCGACGCCCTGCGGCGCGTGGCGGGAGATGAAGTGGTGGCGCGCATAAAGCGAGCCCACGATCCGCAGATCGCCGCCATCGTCGACGGCTGGCCACGCGATTTCAGCGCCCGGCGGGCCGAGGAAGCCGGCTTCAGAGCCGACAAGGATTTCGATTCCATCATCCGTGCACACATCGCCGACGAAGAAGCGCGCAAGCGTGCCGGTTGACGGAGCCGGCCATGAATGACGCACCGCGCATCAGGCAGTCAGGGAGAGGACGCTGAACGCGAGCGAACGCAGGAAAGCGGCAACCGTCACGCGGACACCGCGCAACAGGAACGAGGACGCACAGGCGGCTTCGCGTCCACGACCCAGCCTGCAGGGCATTGCGAAGATGCCGGCGCGCGAGCGCGCCTACCATGAGCTGAAGTTCCGCATTCTCGAAGGACGGCTGCCGCCCGGCACGACACTTTTGGAAACGGAAGTGGCGAGCCTTCTTTCCCTCAGCCGCACGCCCGTGCGCGAAGCGCTGATCCGGCTCGAAGAAGAAGGGTTGGTGGAGGTGCGCCCACGCCACGGCATCACCGTCAAGTCGCTGTCCATCGACGAAATCGAGCAGATCTATCAGGTCTTTTCGGCCCTCGAAGTGAAGGCCGCGCAACTGACGGCGCGGCACGGCATCAGCGAAGCCGACCATGATCGCCTGGACGGCATTCTCACCCAGATGGAACGCGCCTCGAAGCGCGGCGACATCGAAAGCTGGTCCGAACTCGACGACGAGTTCCATTCCGAACTGGTCGGCCTGTGCGGCAATCCACGTCTGCAGGCCATGCTGCGGCAATTATGGGATCTTCAATATCACGCCCGCCGGGCGATCACCAAGCTGCGCCCCCTGCCCGTCGTCTCCGACCGCGAGCACCGGGCGATTCTCATAGCGATAGCCGCGGGAAACGAGGAGGAAGCGACCCGTCTGCACCAGCAGCATCGCAACCGGGCCGACAAGCAGCTCGTTTCGTTGCTGCGCCAACGGGCAACGCTTGCGGCGGACCGGTAGACCGCGCCCCCTGGGCAATGGTCCGCCGGCATTCGGGCGCCCGCCCCAACGTATATCTTATGCAAGGCCCACGCTACGACAGCGGCCAAAACCGAATGAGGAGGCGCAATTCATGAACCAGATCGATCTTGCCGGACGACGGGCGATCGTCACCGGCGGCGCACAGGGAATCGGGTTGGCAACGGCGGAGCGCTTCATTGCCAGCGGCGCCGATGTGGTCCTTTGGGACATCAACGCGAATAACCTCGACGAGGCCGCCGCCACGCTGGGTGAAAAGGCAACCGGCCGCGTGGTGGAACTGACCGACGAAGGCGCCGTGAAGGCCGCCGCCCGCGAAGCTGGCGCGATCGACATTCTCGTCAACAATGCCGGCATCACAGGCGGCAACGGCAAGACCTGGGAACTGGCGCCCGATATCTGGCGGCGCACCGTCGAGGTCAATCTCGTCGCGCCCTACCTGACCTGCCGGGCACTGGTGCCGGGCATGATCGAGCGCGGCTACGGCCGCATCGTCAACATCGCCTCCATCGCCGGCAAGGAAGGCAACCCCAACGCCTCGCATTATTCGGCCTCCAAGGCCGGCCTGATCGCGCTCACCAAATCGCTCGGCAAGGAACTCGCCAAGACCGGCGTGATCGTCAACTGCCTGACGCCGGCGGCCGCGCGCACGCCGATCTTCGACCAGATGAGCCAGGAACACATCGACTACATGCTGTCGAAAATCCCGCTCGAGCGGTTTCTCGAGCCGGCCGAGGCGGCGGCGATGATCGCGTGGCTGGCCTCGGAGGAATGTTCCTTCACGACCGGCGCGGTGTTCGACATTTCCGGCGGCCGCGCCGTCTACTAGAGCATGTCCCGCTCAATCGGAATCGTTTGAGCGAAAGGTACATGCTCCAACATATTGAGCTGGCGCGCATATCTTTGCTTCAAACGTTTCCGTTTGGAGCGAACGCGCGCTAACCTCGCCGGCGATCCGCGGACGTCCGTCGCCAATGGCGAAACGTTGTGCGGGCTCCTTGCGACATGAGAGGCCTCACTCCTTCACCGCGCCGGTCATGGATGAGACGTAGTAGTCGACGAAAAAGGAATAAAGGATCACCACCGGCAGCGAACCCAGAAGCGCCCCGGACATCAGCGCGCCCCATTCGTAGATATCGCCGCGCACCAGTTCCGTCAGCACGCCGACGGGCACCGTCTTGTTCTCCGACGAGGAAATGAATGTCAGCGCATAGATGAACTCGTTCCACGACAAAGTGAAGGCAAAGATGCCCGCCGAGATGAGCCCCGGCACGGCCAGCGGCAGGATGACCTTGGTCAGGATCTGCCAGCGTGTCGCCCCGTCGACCAGTGCGCTCTCTTCGAGTTCGAACGGAATGCTGCGGAAATAACCCATCAGGAGCCAGGTGCAGAATGGGATGAGGAAGGTCGGATAGGTGAGGATCAGCGCCAGCCGAGAATCGAAGATGCCCACCTTGAACACGATGAAGGCGAGCGGGATGAACAGGATGGACGGCGGGACCAGATACGCCAGGAAGATGAGGAGCCCCGTCACGCGCGCACCGGTGAAGCGCACGCGCTCGATGGCGTAGGCGGCGAACACGGAGGCCGCCAGCGAGATGAAGGTGGCGGCGAAGGCCACCAGCATCGTGTTCCACAGCCAGCCCGGATAGGACGTTTCGAACAACAGATATTTCACGTGCCGCAGCGTCGGCTCGACCACCCAGAAGGGGCTGTAATTGCTGTAGTCGGTAAGCTGGTGATTCGGTTTAAGTGCCGTGATCGCCATCCAGTAGAATGGGAACAGGAGCACGAAGACGAAGACCGCCAAGGGCAGATAGACCACGACGATGCGGCGTGGCAGCGTATTGAACTGCTCCATGCCCACGATATCGTCATGCACGGCGCTGTGGTGGGTGGAATCAATCTGTTCGCTCATCGCTCTCTTCCCCTCAGTCGCCGCCGCCCTGCTGCCATTTGCGGCGCTGCAATCCGAAGAAGGAAAACAGGATCGCCGCCAGCAGGAAGGGAATCATCGCCACCGCGATGGCCGCGCCCTCGCCCAGTTGTCCGCCTGGTATGGCACGCTGGAAAGACAGGGTGGCCATCAGATGCGTGGCATTCACCGGGCCGCCGCGCGTCAGCACGTAGATGAGCTGGAAATCGGTGAACGTGAACAGGACCGAAAAGGTCATCACAACGGCAATGATGGGCGTGAGCAGCGGCAGCGTGACCTTGGTGAAGCGCTGCCATGACGTCGCTCCATCGAGCGCCGCCGCCTCTTCGAGCGATTGCGGAATTGTCTGCAGGCCGGCCAGAAGCGAGATCGCGACGAACGGAATGCCGCGCCAGACATTGGCCGCGATCACCGACGCGCGGGCATTGGTCGGGTCGCCGAGAAAATTGATCGGCTCGCTGATGAGGCCGATATTCATCAGGACATAGGAAATGATCGAGAACTGGGAATCGTAGATCCACCAGAAGGCGAGCGCCGAAAGCACCGTGGGCACCACCCAGGGCAACAGGATGATGGCGCGGAAGAACGACTTGAACGGCAGGTGCTGGTTGAGGATCAGGGCCAGCCAGAGCCCCAGGACGAATTTCAGGACCGACGCCACCAGCGTGTAGAGCATGGTATTGAAGACCGAGAGCCAGAACACCGGATCATCGAACAGCCAGATGTAGTTCTCCAGGCCGATGAAGACGCCTTCGCGCCCGATGCGCGCATCCGTGAATCCGAGCCACACGCCGAGGCCGAGCGGATAGGTGAGAAAGCACAGAAGAAACACAGCCGCCGGCAGCATGAACAGGAGGCCGAGCCCATTGCGGCTTTCCAGAAGCCATCCGAAGATCGAAGATGAGCGCGCCGGGCGATCCTGCATGGGTCATCCTGTCTTTCATTGAACGATGCGCAGAGGGGGACAGCGCCGGCGGGTGCCGGCGCTGTCTTTGCGTCAGCGGTAGTAGCGCGCGATGCGCCGTTCCGCATTGGCGATGGCGTCTTCGGGGGAACGCTGGCCGGTGACCGCCTCGGCGAACATGTCCACCAGGACGTAGTCTGCCATCACCCCGGCTGACGCCGGCCCGAGCGGGCCCGCATATCCGTTCGGCCTGAGCGAGGCGGATGCCTTCGCGTAAGGCGCGTGAACGGGGTTGGAAGTCCAGACCGGATTGTCCTCGAAGGCCTTCAGCGGCTGGCAGCAATAGGCGCTGGCCCCTTCAATCCACGCATTCATCTGGTCCGCCTGGTACATGAATGCGAGATAGGCCTTGGCGGCCTGCGGATATTTGCAGTGGTTGAAGATCGATAGGGTCGACGTCTGATGGAGCTCGACGGACTTGCCCACCGGGCCGACCGGCAGATTGGTCGTACGGATGTCCTCGGCGATCTCCTTCAGCGTCTCGTCATTGGCAGCGGCGTAATAAAGCGACACGCCATTGGCCGTCAGAGAAACCTCGCCCGCCAGGAACGCACGGTTGTTGTTGATGTCGAGCCAGCTTTCCGTGCCCGGAATGAAGGTCTCGTAGAGCGCCTTGGCATATTCGATCGCCGCCTTCGTCTCGGGACTGTTGATCGCGACCTTGCCGTTCTCATCCACTGTCATGCCGCCATGGCTCCACAACAGCCAGTGCGCGTAATTGTTGCCGTCGCCCACGGCCTTGCCGTGCGGGAAGCCGGCCGGCGTACCCTTGGCTTTCATGGCCTTGCACAATTCCAGGAACCCGTCGGTGTCGGTTGGAAACTCGCTGAACCCCGCCGCCTTCATGTGGCTGTCGCGATAGCAGACCGCGTTTCCTATGGCGCATAGCGGAACGGCAATGAATTTATCGCCCTGCCTGGCATAGCCTTCGACGCCTTCATACCAGCCGCCATACTCCTCGCCGAGCGCGGTGGCCAGATCGGTCACATCGACCAGCTTGTCGGGATATTGGAACGGATCGTCGAACCAGCTCATGACCATGTCCGGGCCGGAGCCGACATTGGCCGCCACGGCAGCCTTGGGCCGCACGTCCTCCCAGCTTTCCTGGTCGATGCGCACGTCCACGCCCGTCGCCTCGGTGAAGGCCTTTGTGTTGGCGTTCCAGGCTTCCTCCTCGCCTGTCACGAAAGGCACCCAGCGCAGAAGACGCAACGACGCCCCCTCCTCCGGCTGGAACATCGTCGCCGATTCCTGCGCCAGCGCGCGCTGCATGCCGAGCGATCCGGCCAGCATGCCGCCGGCGGCGAGCCCCGCCGTACTTGATAAAAAGCGCCTGCGATTGATTGTCATTGCACGTCTCCTCCTCAAATTCCGCCGGCACCCGAGGGCGCCGCAATACGGATGACTTCCGCATCAAATTTGGACGCCGCAGCGCCCGGTGCTTGACGCCGTCCTCCCCGACGGCACCAAAAATCCAGTCACGCCGAAAGACGCTGCCCCCCTTCTGCGTCGAAGAGATGAATGGCATCCGGATCGATCGAGACCTTCAATTCGTCTCCCGGTTCCGCCCTGATGCGCTCACGGAAGACGCAGGTCATCTCATTGCCGTCCAGATCGGCGACAACGTGGGTTTCCGAGCCCGTGGGCTCGACCACCTTGACCCGCAGCGCAACATCGCCCCGCAGGTGAATCGCCTCGGGCCGTATTCCACAGACCAGATTGCGGCCGGGCTTCGCGGTCCCGAGATTGGCAACGTCGATACGCTGCCCCTGAGCGGTGACAAAGGCGCCTGGCTCTTTGTCGTCCAGCCGGCCCGATGTCATGTTCATGGCCGGAGAGCCGATGAAGCCCGCGACAAACAGATTGGCCGGCCGGTCATAGAGATCGAGCGGTTCGCCGACCTGCTCGACGATTCCGTCATGCATGACGACGATCTTGTCGGCCATGGTCATCGCCTCGATCTGATCATGGGTGACATAGACGGTGGTCGTCTTGAGCCGCTGGTGCAGGTTCTTGATTTCGGAGCGCATCGAAACGCGCAGCTTTGCGTCGAGATTCGACAGCGGTTCGTCGAACAGGAAGACCTGCGGATTGCGCACGATCGCCCGCCCCATGGCGACGCGCTGGCGCTGGCCACCGGACAATTGGCGCGGATAGCGGTCGAGCAGATGCGACAGGCCGAGTATCTCCGCCGCCGGGCGCACCTTGGCCTCGATGTCGGCTTTTGAAGCGCCTTTCAGCATCAGCGAAAAGCCCATGTTCTCGGCCACGGTGATGTGCGGATAGAGCGCGTAGTTCTGGAACACCATGGCGATGTCGCGATCCTTGGGGGGCACCGCGTTCACCACCCGGTCGCCGATCAGGATCTCACCGGAAGTGATGTGCTCCAACCCGGCCAGCATGCGCAGCAAGGTGGATTTTCCGCAGCCGGACGGGCCAACCAGAACGACGAACTGACCTTCCTCGATATCCACCGAGACGCCATGCAGAATCTCCACCTGCCCGAACGCCTTGCGGACATCGCGAAACATCACTGTGGCCACTAAGGCTCCTCCCTTAATGTATTCATTAATTCATAGTGTCCGCATTCCGCATTGAGCGCAACAGGTGAAACTTGGTCATTGCACGAGACTTTCGGTGAACGAGAGCGCCCCGCAACGTATGCAATGGCGCTGCTCGCCTATCCGGGCGATTTGCGCCCGAGAACAAACATTAGCCACGCTTCAAGCTGTCAATTGAAACTCTGTGTCAGGGCGCTTCATGTTCGCGTTCAATCGCGCCGAAGCGCCATCGCTGGTCAAAATTGACCGTGCCGGACGGGTCGGGCATTCGATAGGCGCATCGCCTTATGGTTGACACCAGGGACCAATTGACTTTTGTCAATGGTAATAAATAATGTCCATCCGGAGGATTGGATGGCATATCGTTCCGCAGATCAGGTCGTGCACAAGGCTGCGTGGCTCTATTATACCCACGGTCTCCGTCAGGACGAAGTGGCCCAGCGGCTCAATATTTCCCGCGCCTCGGTCGCGCTCTATCTGCGCCGCGCCCGCGAAGCCGGCATCGTCAACATCTCCACCTCCACCCATCTGTTTCGCAGCCACATGATGGCGCGGCGGCTGGAAGAAGCTTTCGGGCTGGACACCGTATGGGTGACGGAGCGCGGCGAGCTTGTTCCCGACCCGGTCGCGGAAATTCCGACCCTGGCGGCCAGCGTGTTTCTCGAGATGGTGAAGAACGGCGACCGGGTCGGCGTGGCCTGGGGCCATACGGTCTACGCGATCGCCGACACGATGGCCTATGCCGACCGTGAGAACGTAACCGTTGTCGAGCTCTGCGGCAATCTGGGCTCGCCCTATTCCTACCGCCCCGACCAGTGCACGATGGAGATCGCCCGCCGGCTCAACGCCAACGGCCTCAACTTCTATGCGCCGCTGGTCCTGAGCACCGAGGCCCTCGCCATCGGATTGCGCGACGAGCCGGTCATCCGCGAGCAGCTCAACGGCATCGCGTCCTGCGACCTGGCGCTGTTCAGCGTCGGCACGCTGGCCGAAGACAGCCACGTCATCAAATGCGGAGCGCTGAGCGTTGAGGAACTGAGAGCGATCAAGACGATGGGTGGGGTGGGTGTCATTGCCGGCCAGGTGATCGATGCCGAGGGCGCCTGGCTCGACTGTGATTACAACCGCCGCATCATCTCGGCCGATTTCGATGCGATCCGCAGCATCCCGCGGCGGCTGATGGTGGTTCAGGAGGACGAAAAGCTCGAGCCTCTGCTGGCCGCGATCAAGGGCCGCTTCTTTACCCACCTGGTGGTGACGTCGCGCATGGCCGGGCGCCTGCTCGACCATGCGGGCGCGAGGGAAGATATCGAGGCATCCGCCGCGCCAATCTCATGAGCCGTACCTTGGGATGCCGTCCGAGTAACGGCATGTGAAGGGGCGGCGCTGAGGCCACCCCTTTGTCTGCACCGCGCTCAATCGCGCGGCGGGATCGGCATCCAGCCCGGCACGGCGACATCGGCATGGGCGAACTGCGGCAGCTTTTGTGAAAGCTCGTCCATGTTCTTGATATCCTGGGTGTTCAGCACGTCCTGCGTGATGAGCGTCGGCGGCACGACGACATTGTGGCCCGGATCCTCGCCGGCCAGAAGCATGGCGAGCGCGCGCACCGAAACCTCGCCGACGACCGCCGGATTGGTCGCCGCCGTGGCGACCCAGGCACTGTCCGGTTCGCGCATGGCGGAGATGTCGGCCGTCGAGATGTCGGCGGAGTAGATATTGATGCCGTCCGACAGGCCCGCCTCGTCGATGGCGATCTTCACGCCCTTGGCGAACTCGTCATAGGGCGCAAACATGACCTGGATATCCGGATTGGCGGTAACGACCGAGCGCGCCTGGTTGGCGACCGAGTTGGCGATGGGATTGTCGAGCGTGCCGAACTGGGCGACCTCCTCGATCCCCGGATATTTTTCCTTGAATTCCACCCAGGTCTCATTGCGGCGGTCGAGCGGCGCGATGCCGGCGACATAGACATAGCCGGCCTTCCATTCCTCGCCATTGTCCTTGATCGCCTGTTCCAGCGCCAGGCGGGCCAGGTCGCGGTCCGACTGCTCGATCTGCGGGATCGCATCGTTTTCGACATTGACGTCGAAGGCGACGACCTTGATGCCGGCATCCACGGCGCGTTGGGCGGCTTCTTTCATCGATTCCGTCAGCCCGTGCTGGATCACGATGCCATCGACACCGAGCGCAATGGCCTGGTCCACCATGTCGGCCTGAAGCGCGGCATCCTGGCGGCTATCGAGAACCCGCAGGTTGACACCCAGCGCCTTCGCCTGGGCCTCCACACCGGACAGATAGGCTTGAAAGAAGTCACCCGTGGAGAGGTAGCGCACCAGCGCGATCTCCACGTCGCCGGGATTGTCGAAAGGCGCCGGCATGTCTTGCGCACTGGCGGCCGCCGGCCACAGCAAGCCGGCGCCCAGAAGGCCGGCGGCGATCTTGCCGAGATGTCTGCGTGAGAATTCCATGTTTTCCTCCACTTGCTTGCTCCTCAACTCCCACCTGGATCGGTTCATCGCTCCACGGAATCGATGAACCGATCCAACTCTTTGATTTGACGCAATTCCGGACGGAAAACCGGCTTCCACTTCTCCTGGAATTGCTCTAGCGGCCATTGCGACCGAGCAAGGCGAACGTGAATACGAGTGCGATGACAAGAACCGCGCCTTTGACGAAATCCTGCGTGTAGTAGGGCACGTTCATCATCGTCAGCCCCTGCAGCAGCACGCCCACAAAAAGTGCGCCGATCGCCGTACCAAAGGCATTGGGCTTGGCCGCCCCCAGAACGGCAAAGCCGATCAGGGCGGCGGCGACGGCATCGAGAAGAAGGTTGTTGCCCGAGGCGATATCGCCACGGCCAAGGCGCGCTGCCAGCAGGATACCGCCAATGGAGGCGAACATGCCGGAGATCACATAGGCCCAGATCTTGTAGGCCTTGACCGGCGCGCCGGCGAACTCCGCGGCGCGCGCATTCGAGCCGACGGCATACATCATGCGGCCGAAGCGCGTGTATTCGAGGAAGAACCAGATAAGAACCGCGAGCACGATCAGCACCACCACGGCGGCCGGCACCAGGTTCGGGATGAACAGATCGAAGCGGTGGCGTCCGAGTGCCAGGAAGGCCGGGCTGAACGCACCTTGCGCGGTTGATCCATCAGGCATGGTCATGCCGGCGGCGATGGAGCGGCCTTCGGTGGGAATGCGCTGCAGGCCGATGAGCAGGAACATCATGCCAAGCGTGGCCAGCAGGTCCGGCACGCGCATGTAGCAGATGATGATGCCGTTGATGAGGCCGACAAGCGCGCCGATGGCGAGGCAGGCCAGCACCGCCACCAGGGCGTTCTGTTCCAGCACCACCATGACATAGGCCGCCGCCATCATGGCGGATGTGGCGATGGAGCCAATGGAAAGGTCGAAGCCGCCGACAACCAGCGTGGCGGTCACGCCCAGCGCCAGGATGCCGGTGATCGAGACCGACTGCAGGATGAAGACGGCAGCCTGCGGCGAGGCGAAGCCGCGCGTGGCGTGCGAAAAGAAGATGATGAGGCCGGCAAGCAGCGCCAGAAAACCGTAGCGGATGAGAAGTGCACGAATGGGCAGGCGCGGGCGGACGCTTCCTGTCTCGGGCATTGCGGCGGCCGGCTTTTCGGCCAGATTGCTATCCATGGGCTAACCTCTTCCTTCCATCACGCCGCACTTCGTCCACCACCCGCCACGTCGGCCAGCAGGCGATCGATATCCCCTTCCCTGTTCAGATATTCGCCGACGATGGTGTGCTCGGACATGACGAGCATGCGGTCGACGGTCTCCAGGGCCTCGTCGAGTTCCGTCAGAAAAAGGAGCGTTGCCCGGTCGGCGGCGCTTTCGCGCAGCTTGGCCGCGATGTCGTGCCGGGCCGCGATGTCCACTCCCTGAAACGGCTCGTCGAGGATAAGCATGCGCGAGGGTTGCGACAGCCAACGTGCGACCGCGACTTTCTGCTGATTGCCGCCCGAAAGGGTGGCCGGCTCATCGCGTTCCGACCGGCATACCACGTTGAGATCGGCGATCTGCCGTCGGGCCGCGGCGCGCTCGGCCCGGCGCCGGGCCACGCCGAATTGCGAAAAGCGCCGCAGGAAGGGCAGGCTCATATTCTGATAGATGTTGAAGTCGGGTACGATACCGGTCTTGGCGCGGTCCTTGGCAACCAGAAAGACGCCGTCGCGGATCGCAACGGCAGGATTGGCCGGAGCATAAGGCCGGCCATCGAGGCGCATCTGGCCATCGACGGGCGCGTGGATGCCGAAGAGCGTCTCGGCCATCCGCGTCTTGCCCACGCCGACAAGCCCGACGACAGCCACCACCTCTCCGGCGCCGAGTTCGAACGAAAAGGGGAGTGCGCCGGAGACAAGTTGCAGGCCTTCCGCGGCGAATACCGGCTGTGTTGCGGCCTTGCTCGTGATATTGCGCGGCCCCAGGCTGCGCCCGAGCATGGCGTTGACCGCGCCTTCATAGTCGAGTGGCCGGTCTTCGAAGCGCCCGACGATGCGGCCGTCTCGCAGGCTCACGATACGGTCGGCCACGCGGCGGATGTCCGACATGCGATGCGAGATGTAGAGAATGGCGACGCCCTGGGCGCGCAAATGTTCGATCAGGGTGAAGAGGCGTTCAGCCTCGTTGCTCGACAGCGACGAAGTGGGTTCGTCGAGGATCATCACCCGCGGCCGATGCGCCATGGCGCGGGCAATCGCCACCATCTGCCTGTCGGCAAGGGAAAGGTCCGCGACCTCGGCGGAAAGATCGAGTTCGAGCCCCATGCGGTCGGCGATCTCGCGCGCCCTGCGCCGTATGCTGCGCGGGTTGAAGAAGATACCTTGTCCGGCGGCGTTGAGTTGGTCGAGAACGAGGTTGGTGGCGACATCCAATGCGCCGACCACGCCGTCGTCGATATTCTGGTGCACCGTGACGACGCCGGCGCCCATGGCTTCGGCGGGCGTAGCGGGCGCAAACGGGTTGCCGCCCAGCTGCATGCTGCCGCCGTCGGCGTGATGAACGCCGCTCATGACCTTGACCAGCGTCGACTTTCCGGCGCCGTTGGCGCCCATCAACACCGTGACCTCGCCGGCGCGCAGTTCCAGCGACACGCCTCTCAGCACCGCGTTGGGGCCGAATGCCTTGCCAAGACCAGCAATGCGAAAAATGGCGTCGTCTGCCATGATCTCCTCCCAGCGTGACGCTAGCACCCTTCAATCATTTGTCAACATCATTGACAAATGACAGAGCCTTGCTAGCGTAGCGATGTTTTCGACGCGACAGCCGGCCAGAAGTGGGAGGAGAGCATGCAGAAGTCGTCGTTCCAGCCACTGACGGTGGAGACCCTGCCGGCACGGCTGAGCACAATTGCCGCCGTAGCCGACAAAGTGGGGCCGGAACCGGAGCGCTGGACGGTGCAGGAAGTGGGCGACGGCAATCTCAATCTCGTCTTCATCGTCGACGGCGAGAAAGGCAGCGTCGTCGTCAAGCAGGCCCTCCCCTATGTGCGGCTCGTTGGCGACAGCTGGCCCCTGCCCCTGAAGCGGTCCTTTTTCGAGTATCACGCACTTACCCGGCAGGCAGAACGGGCGCCGGGCACCGTGCCGGCAGTCTACTATTTCGACGAAGCGCAGGCTCTGATCGTCATGGAGTATCTGTCGCCGCACATCATTTTGCGGCGCGCCCTGATCAAGGGTGAAGAGCTGCCGAAGATCGCCGAGGATCTCGGGCTCTTCATGGCGCGGACGCTTTTCCGTGGCTCGGACCTCCACATGGAGACCCGCGCCCGCAAGACGGATCTGGCCCTGTTCGCCGACAATACCGAACTCTGCGACATCACGGAAAATCTCGTCTTCACCGATCCCTATTTCGACGCTCCGATGAACCGGCACACGCCGGAGCTCGACCCGCTGGTGGCCGAGTTGAGGGCCGACCGCGACCTCAAGGTGGAAGCGCAAAGGATGAAGCATCTCTTCGCTTCGAAGGCGGAGACGCTGGTTCACGGAGACCTGCATACGGGCTCGGTGATGGTTACGGGCGAAGACACGCGGGTCATCGATCCGGAATTCGCCTTCTACGGCCCGATCGCCTTCGACGTCGGTATGCTGTTGGCCAATTACTGGATGGCCTTCTTCTCCCAGAAAGGCCACGAGGCCGGGGGTTCCCGTGCCTCGATGCGAGCCTATCTATTGAAGGTAATCGAAGAGACGTGGACCACCTTCCGGGCGGAGTTTGCCCGGCTGTGGCGCACGGAGCGCACGGGCATGCTGTACCACCGCAGCCTCTACGAGGATCAGGGCGATACGCTCGCAGCCGAGCAGGCGCTCGGCCATGTGCTGCACGAGGTCTGGACCGACATGCTCGGCTTTGCCGGCGTGGAAATGCACCGGCGTATCCTCGGTCTCGCCCACAATGCGGATTTCGAAGAGATCGAGGATACCGGGTTGAGGGCGGGTTGCGAAGCGGCGGCATTGCGGTTCGGACGCCACATTGCCGTGAACCGGCGCCACATCGCTTCGCTTGCCGAGATCAATCACCTGGCGCAACAGCTCGACGAGAGCGCCGCAGTGTCCTGACCGGGAGGCAATCATGAACGTTGAAGGCACCCATTACCGCACCATCTGGCTGAACGATGACGGCTGGTCGGTCGATCTCATCGACCAGCGCTGGCTGCCGCACGAGTTCCGTGTCGAGAACGTGCGTACGGTGGACGGCATCGCCACCGCCATTCGCGACATGTGGGTGCGCGGGGCGCCGCTGATCGGCGTTTCAGCGGCTTATGGCGTCGCCATCCGCATGCGTGAAGACCCGTCCGATGCGGCCCTCGACGCCGTATGGCGGGACCTGCACGCCACGCGCCCGACGGCCATCAATCTGCGCTGGGCGCTCGACGAGATGTCCAATCTGCTGTGCCCCCTGCCCGAGGCCGAGCGGGCGGCGGCGGCATACGCGCGCGCGGCCAGGATCGCCAACGAGGATGTCGACCTGAACCGCTCGATCGGTCGGCACGGGCTCGAAATCATCCGCAAGATCGCCAGCACGAAGAAACCCGGCGAACCGGTCAATATCCTGACCCACTGCAACGCGGGCTGGCTTGCGACGGTGGATTACGGCACGGCCACCGCGCCGATCTATCTGGCGATGGAGCAGGACATCCCCGTTCACGTCTATGTCGACGAGACCCGCCCGCGCAACCAGGGCGCGCACCTGACCGCCTGGGAGATGGCCGGCCACGGCGTGCCGCACACATTGATCGTCGACAATGCCGGCGGCCATCTGATGCAGCGCGGAAAGGTGGACATGGTCATCGTGGGAACCGACCGCACCACCGCGCGCGGCGACGTCTGCAACAAGATCGGCACCTATCTGAAGGCGCTGGCGGCGGAGGACAACGGCGTGCCATTCTATGTGGCCCTCCCCTCCCCGACGATCGACTGGACCGTCCAAGACGGCGTAAAAGAGATCCCCATCGAGGAGCGTTCAGGCGACGAGGTGTCGCTGGTCTGGGGACGCAATGCCGACGGCAGAGTGGAACAGGTCCGCATATCGCCGGACGCCACACCGGCAGGCAATCCGGCCTTCGACGTCACGCCGGCAAGGCTGGTGACGGGTCTCATCACCGAACGCGGCGTGACCGAGGCTTCCGCGCAAGGGCTGGCCGACCTGTTCCCTGACCGGGCGAAGGCGGCAGCCTGATCCGTGAACCTGTACCGTTGAGCCCTGCGAAAGAAGGCCCATTCATGGACGAGCACGCCCTGCGCCAGTCGATCGTCGATCACTGCATCGAGATGAACGCTTCCGGGCTTAACCAGGGCACCTCAGGCAATATCAGCGCCCGTGCCGGCGACACTATGCTCATCACGCCGAGTGGCCGGCCCTATGCCACCATGAAGGCCGAAGACATCGCCGCCATGCCCATCGACCGCGACTATGGCTCATGGTCCGGCCCTTTGAAGCCCTCTTCGGAATGGCGCTTTCACCTCGACATCATGCGGGCGCGCCCCGATGTCGGCGCCATCGTGCACACGCATTCGACCTATGCGACCGTCCTCGCCATGGCGCGCAAGCCCATCCCCGCCTGCCACTATATGGTCGCCGCCTTCGGCGGCAACGACGTGCGCTGCGCCGGCTATGCCCGCTACGGCACAAAGGAGCTTTCCGCCGAGGCGCTGAAGGCGCTCGAAGGCCGCAACGGCTGCCTGCTGGCCAATCACGGCATGATCGCTCTCGGATCGACGCTGGAAAAGGCGATGTGGACGGCTGTCGAGCTCGAGACGATCGCCAAGCAGTACTATCATGCGCTGCTGATCGGCGGCCCGGTGCTGCTTTCCGATGCGCAGATCGAAGAGACACACAAAAGCTTTGCCTCATACGGACTTCAGGACGACGAAGCGTAGACCGCGGTCCTGACCCGCATTGTATCACTATGATGCAAAGGCGAGGCGCATCCGCCTGCTCGACAAGAACAATCCGGTCGAAGGCGACTGCACCGATCAAATCCGGTCGATCGGGGCGGTCTCACCCATGAACGGCCATGACCGTGGTGGAATGCCAACGAGGCCGTTGAAATCGATTTCATTGTGTGTATGTATTCGGTCGAGCCAAGGTAAGGGAGGTATCTTGTGGCAAATCTCAAAACGCTCATCGTTTCCACCGTCTCGGCATTCGCTCTCACGACGATTGCCGCCCAGGCGCAGGATTTCACCATCGGCCTGTCGAACGGCTGGGTCGGGTCCGAGTGGCGCACCCAGATGATCGAAGAGGCGCAGGCCGCCGCACAAGCATGGAAGGACCAAGGCGTCGAAATCGAGGTGCTGGTCCAGAGTGCCAATGTCGACGTGCCGGGCCAGATCGCCCATGTCCGCAATTTCATCAATGAGGGCGTCGACGCGATCATCATCAATCCCAACAGCCCGACCGCGTTCGACCCGGTCTTCGCCCAGGCCAAGGAAGCCGGCATCCTGGTGATTTCCACCGACGCCGAAGTCTCCTCGCCCGATGCGATGTATGTCGGCATCGACCAGAAGGGATGGGCCGAAGCGAGCGCGAAATGGCTTGCCGAAACGCTCGAAGGCAAGGGAGACGTGGTGGCGATTAACGGCGTCGCCGGTCATCCGGCCAACGAAATGCGCGTCGCCGGCTATCGCGAGGTGTTCGAGGGCTATCCCGACATCGAGATCGTCAATGAGGTGAACGCGAACTGGGATCAGGCGCAGGGCCAGCAGGCCATGCAGAACATCCTTGCGACCTATCCCGACATCGACGGCGTGTGGGTGCAGGACGGCATGGCCGCCGGCGCATGGCGCTCGATCATGGATGCCGAGAAAGTCGACAGCATCGCGGCCACCGGCGAAATCCGCAAGGATTTCATCGACCTGTGGATCGAGAACGACTTCAACTCCGGCGCCTCGGTCAATCCGCCCGGCGTCATGGCGAGCGCGCTCAATGTGGCCGTCTACCTGCTGCAAGGGCGTGAGTTGAAAGAACCGGCCGAGGCCGGCCAGTACGGCAACGCGCTTTATCTCGATATCCCCTTCATCGGCGGCGACAATGTCGAGGAAGTGGCAACCGAGATCGAAGGCAATCCGGGCTACTATTCCTATACCGACTCGCTCTCGATCGACGAAGCGGGAGCGCTGTTCAAGTAGCAGCCCTCCTACCGCGATTGGGGCGCGCGGCACCTTGCCCGCGCCCCATATTGTCAGGAAATGGCATGTCCAAGTTGAAGCTGAGCGGCGTCGCAAAGTCTTATGGCGCGACCGTGGCCCTCAGCCGCGGCGATCTTGAACTGGAGGCGGGCGAAGTGCACGTGCTGATCGGATCGAACGGATCCGGCAAGAGCACGCTCTGCAAGATCGTTGCCGGCAGCGTGAAGCCGGATTCCGGCGAGGTGCTGCTGGACGGAAATCCGGTGACCGTCACCGGACCGCAAGCGGCAAAGGCGCTCGGTATCGGCATCTTCTACCAGGAGCTCAGCCTCGCGGGCCATCGCACCGTGGAGGAGAACATTTGCCTGCCCGACCTTCCCATGCGCGGGCCGTTCATTGACCGCAAGGCGCTTTCGCAGCGCGCCGCGCGCTACATCGCCCTGTTCGACGGGGTAACCGGCCAAGGGTTCTCCGCCGATGCGACCGTCGACAGCCTGCGCGCGGACCAGCGCCAGCTTGTCGAGATCATGAAGGCGCTCGCCACCGAAGCGCCCATTCTCATCTTCGACGAACCGACCTCGGCGCTCGACCGCTCGCAGGTCGAGCGCTTCTTCGAGATATTGCGCCGTCTCAAGGAGAACGGCCGCGCGATGGTCTTCATCTCGCACCGCATGGACGAGATCTTCGCCATCGGCGACCGCGTGACGGTCATCCGCGACGGCGCGACCGTCGGCACCTCGCGCATTTCGGAGGCCAAGCCCGCCGAAGTCATTCACCTGATGGTCGGCGAGCAGGAAGACCTCGTCGAGCGCCAAGCCCCCGCATCCGCCGCGCAGCCGTCGGCAGGCGACGCCGCGCTCACCGGCAAGCATTTGACGGGCCCCGGCTTCGCCGATGTCAGCTTTCAGGTGGCAAAGGGCGAAATCCTCGGTTTCGGCGGTCTCCACGGCCAGGGTCAGTCCGCCGTCCTGCGCGCGATCTTCGGTGCCTCCACGGTCGACAGCGGCGAGGTCCTTCTCGGCGGTGAGCGTTTCACCCCGAAAAATCCGCGCCAGGCGATCACGCACGGCATCGCCTATGTGTCGGGCGACCGGGGCCGTGACGGCATCATCCAGGGCCGCCCGATCCTGGAAAACCTGACGCCCGTCCATTTCCTGCGGGAAAGGCTGTTTCTGGCGCGACCGTCGGCCCTGCGCGCAAAGGCGCAGCCGGCCATGGGATCGCTGCGCACGAAGTTCGGCGGCTTCGCGCTGCCGATCGGCTCGCTGTCGGGAGGCAATCAGCAGAAGGTGGTGATCGCGCGCTGGCTCATCGACAGGCCGGACGTTCTCCTGCTCGATGATCCGACAAAGGGCATCGACCTGTCGGCAAAGGCGGACCTGTTCTCGCTGATCCGCGAACTGGCGGCGCAAGGGCTGGGGATCGTTCTTTATTCCTCCGAGGACGCCGAACTCCTCGTCAATGCCGACCGCATCCTCGTCTTCAACGGCGGGCGCATCACGCGCGAGCTCACCGGCACGGACCGGACGCGCTACAACCTCTACGAAGCGGCATACGAGGCTGCGGCATGACGGTCGACACGGCGTCACCGGCCCATCGCTCCGGCTCGATCAAGCGCTTCTTCGAACGGTTCCCGTTCCTTCCGGCGCTGATCATCCTCATCGTTCTTCTGGTCCTCAACGGCATCTATCAGCCGCGCAGCGTCAGCATGATCGGCATCACCAGCCTGGTGAAAACCTATCTGGCGCTCATGCTGCTGGCGGTTGCCCAGACCTATGTGGTCTATGCCGGCGACATCGACCTTTCGGTCGGCGCCATCCTGTCGCTCGTCAATGTCGTCGTCATCACGTTGATGCAGCAATGGGGCGGCGGCGCGCTGCCGATCTTCGGCGCGATGGCGGCGGGGCTCGCCGTCGGCCTGGCCTGCGGCGTGGTCAACGGCATCGTCGTGGCGGCCTTCCGGCTCCAGGCGATCGTGGCCACCTTCGCAACGAGCATCTTCTTCACCGGTCTAGCGCTCTACGTCATGCCGGTCGCCGGCACGCCCGCGCCCACGGCCTTCTGGCGGACCTATGGCGGCAGCCTGTTCCAGGTTCCGTTCGTCTTCTACGTTGTCGCAGTGCTCGCGGCCCTCCTTTTCGCCCTGACGCGCACGCGGCTCGTGACGCATCTGCTTTCGGTCGGCGACGACGCGCCGGCCGCATTCCAGACCGGACTGCCCGTCACCGCCATCCGCATCAAGGGATACGCGTTGTGCGGCCTGTTCTCGGCCCTGGCGGCATTCTGCGTGACCGGCGATACCGCCAGCGGCGACCCGCTTGTGGGCGGCAAGATGACGCTGTTCTCTGTCGCCGCCGCGGTTCTCGGCGGCAGCGCCCTGTCCGGCGGTTTCGGCACCGTGGTCGGCTCGGTCGTCGGGGCTCTCATCATCGGGCTGATCAACTCACTGGTCTATTTCATCGGCACGCCGTCGGAATGGCAGAATCTCGTTCAGGGGCTCGCCATTCTCCTGGCCCTGATGATCGGCGTTCTCGTCGGCAGGATGGCGCGGCGATGATGTCTGCCGTAGCATTCTTCAAGCAGCCGCTGGTCGTCGCACTGGCGCTCATCGCCGCCCTGCTGCTGCTCGGCGAAACCCTCTCGCCGGGCTTCGCATCGGGACAACAGATCCTGCGGCTCCTGATCGTGGCGGCCCTGCTCGGCATCGTCGCGGCGGGCCAGAACCTCGTCATCCTGGGCGGGCGCGAGGGGATCGATCTTTCGGTCGGCGGCGTGGTGTCGCTGTCCGCGATCATCGCGGGCAATCTCATGGATGGATCGAATGCCGGGATTCCCGTTGCGATCCTCGGCTGCATCGCGGCCGGCGCGTTCTTCGGCCTTGCGAACGGGCTCGGGGTCACGCTGCTGCGCATTCCGCCGCTGGTCATGACGCTCGGCATGCTCGGCGTCCTGCAGGGGCTGCTGGTGGTGATTCGCCAGGGAATCCCCTCCGGCAAGGCCGCGCCCGGCCTTTCCGAATTCGTCACCCAGCCCGTCCTGTTCGGGCTGCCGGGCATCATCTGGCTGTGGATCGCCATCGGCCTGTTCATGGCCTTCCTGCTGAAACGCACCGTCTTCGGCCAAAGGATCTATGCAATCGGCTCGAACGAGCATTCGGCCTTCATGGCCGGCGTTCCGGTCGGGGTGATCCGGGTTTCGCTGTTCGTGCTCTCCGGCGTCTTCGCGGCCATCGCCGGCATCTGCCTGCTGGGCTATTCCGGGTCGTCCTTCGCCAATGTGGGCGAGCAGTACATGCTGCCCTCCATCATCGCGGTCGTCTTCGGGGGCACGCCGCTCGCCGGCGGCAAGGGCGGCTATACCGGCACGATGGCGGGGGCGGTCCTCCTGGTGATTCTGCAGAGCATCCTCACAACCGTGAACATCGACGAATCAGGCCGGCAGATGGTGTTTGGCGCCACGCTCCTCGTCCTCATGCTGTTCTACGGCAGAGGAAAAGCGCTGCGGACATGAGGCGCAGGCCGAAAATAAAGGACATCGCCGAGGAACTCGGCGTTTCTCCGGCAACGGTCTCGCGGGCGCTGTCGGATTCCGGGCTCGTGGCCGAACCGACCCTGACGCGCATCCGCGAGGCCGCGCAGCGGCTCGACTATCGGCCGAATGTCAGCGCCCGTAGGCTGCGAACGCGGCGTTCCATGGCGGTTCTGCTCGTGGTTCGCGACGTCGGCAACCCGTTCTACCTCGAGGTCCTCAAGGGCATGGAGGCAACGGCCCGCGACGCCGGCTACTCGGTCCTGATGGGCAACACCGAGGACGACCCGGAGCGTGAAATCGAATATTTCGACATGCTGCGGGACGGCCATGCCGACGGCATGATCCTCATGACGGGCAAGCTGCCCCCGGCTATCGACCCGGCCCAGGCGCTCCCGGTCGTGGTGGCGCTCGAGATGATCGAAAACAGCGCGTTTCCGCATGTCCAGATCGACAATGAGGCCGCGGCAGCCGAAGCCGTGTCACATCTGATCGAGCTGGGTCACAGGCGGATCGCGCATATTTCCGGCCCGGTTCCCGAAATCATGTCCGTCAGGCGGCGCGCCGGGTATCACAGGGCGCTGGCGCAAGCGGGGATCGGCGTGCCGCCGGATTATGTGCAGCGCGGCGACTACCTGCTGAATTCCGGCCGCGACTGCTGCGACAGGCTGATGGCGCTCACAGAGCCGCCCACCGCCATCTTTGCCGCCAACGACGAAATGGCTTTCGGCGTTATTCACCAGCTCCACCGGCTTGGCCTTGCCGTTCCCGGCGACGTGTCGGTTGTCGGGTTCGACGACATCTATCTGAGCGAAGCCTTCTACCCGCCACTGACCACCATCAGCCAGCCTCGATGGGAGATCGGCCGACAGGCGATGAAACTTCTCTCGGCCATGATGTCGGGGGAAGCCAAGGATCGAACGCCGATCATCCTGCCGACGGAGTTGAAGCTGCGCGAGACGACGGCGCCGCCGAAGCGCGCCGCGTCGGCCCGCGTGCAGGCGAACGGAATATCGGGTCGGCGGACAGTACCGTCAGACAACGCTATCAAGGAGTAGGACATGAACGGCCAGACACGCGAGAAACTGCGCATCGGCTTCGTCGGATCGGGCTTCATCGCCGATTTTCATCTCCAGGCGATGATCGGCGTACGCAATGTCGACGTCACCGGCGTCTACAGCCGCACCGCGGCGCGGCGCGAAGGCTTTGCCGTACGGGCGAACGAACTCGGTCTCGGCCATTGCACGGCGCATGAAAGCCTCGAATCCCTCTTCCTGGCCGATGACGTCGATGCGATCTGGATAGCGTCTCCCAATCACACGCGCCTCGACATCATGAGGGTCCTGCATGGCGAGGTGAAGGCCGGCCGCTCGAAGGTCATTGCGGTGGCCTGCGAAAAACCCCTTGCCCGTACGATCTCGGAAGCGCGCGAAATGCTGCGCCTGGCCGAGGATGCCGGCCTGAACCACGGCTATCTGGAGAATCAGGTGTTCGCCACGCCGGTGCTGCGCGGCAAGGAGATCATCTGGCGGCGCGCGGCGTCAACCACCGGCCGGCCCTATCTGGCGCGCGCGGCCGAGGAGCATTCCGGCCCGCACGAGGCCTGGTTCTGGCAGGGTGACAAGCAAGGCGGCGGCGTCCTGTCGGACATGATGTGTCACTCCGTGGAAGTGGCGCGCCACCTCTTGACGGCCCCCGGCGCGCCGCGAAACTCCCTGACCCTGAAATCAGTGAACGGAACGGTCGCCAACCTGAAATGGACGCGGCCCAACTATGCCGACCAGTTGCGCCAGCGCTACGGCGCGGAGGTCGATTACCGCAACCGCCCCTCCGAGGACTTCGCCCGCGCGACGATCTCGCTGGAGGATGAGGACGGCAACGAATTGATGATCGAGGCGACGACCTCATGGGGTTATGTCGGCGCCGGGCTTCGCATCCAGCTCGAACTGCTCGGGCCGGAATATGCAATGGAATTCAACTCATTGGCGACAGGTCTCAAGATCTTCATGTCACGCGCGGTGAGCGGCGGGGAAGGCGAGGACCTGGTCGAGAAGCAGAACGCCGAACAGGGGTTGATGCCGGTTCTCGAGGACGAAGCCGGCGTCTACGGCTACACGGACGAGAACCGGCACATGGTGGAGTGCTTCCGCAAGGGCGAGACGCCGCTCGAGACGTTCGAGGACGGCCTTGCGGTGGTCGAGATGCTGATGGGGCTCTACCGCTCGGCTGAAACCGGGCGCACGATCAGCTTCCCTTCGCCCGACCTCGAGGACTATGTGCCGGTGGTCGCCAGACGGCCGTCCTGACGATCTCCCGCGGGGCGCGGCTGGATCGACGCCTTCACGTCAGGCTGTCGGTGATTGTAGCGAATTCCGGATTCGGGACACCACCTTCATCGCGGGCCATCCCGCCAATCACGGAGTATCGTTCATGCCGCTTTCACCAAGCGAGGAAATCCTGGCCCGGCTCGTTTCCTTCGA
>NZ_WOAC01000039.1 GCF_009749525.1 Mesorhizobium xinjiangense
ATTGATCGGAATCCCGGCCGGCTTCATGTCGGAATGGTGGCCGGCTTCAAATCGGAATACCCGGCCGGTTTGAATCGGAATCCGCAGCCTGACCAATGCTGAAGATTATGCCTGCTCCCAGCATCTCGACTTCTGATTGTCTCGGCGAGCGCGTTGTCGTAGGAGTCGCCGAGGCTGCCGACCGAAGGCTCGATGCCGGCTTCCGCCAGCCGCTCGGTGTATTTGATCGAGACGTATTGCACGCCCCGGTCCGAGTGGTGGACCAATCCTGTTCCCGGCCGCCGTTCGTGCAGCGCCTGTTCGAGCGCATCGAGGACGAAGCCGGCATGGGCCGTGCGGCTCACCCGCCAGCCGACAATCCGCGGAGCGTAAGCGTCGACGACGAAGGCGACGTAGACAACCCCCTGCCAGGTGGCGACATAGGTAAAATCGCTCACCCAGAGCATGTTGGGCGCGGGCACGCGGAACTGGCGGTTGACGTGATCCAGCGGGCAAGGCGCGGCCTTGTCGGGAATTGTGGTCTTGGTCTTCTAGCGGCGGATCGCCCCCTCGAGGCCCATCTGCCGCATCAGCCGCGCCACCGTGCGAGCCAAGCGACCTCGAAGCCTTCCCGCTTGAGCTGCCGCCAGGCCTTGCCCACGCCGTAGACGCCGAAGTTCTCCTCGACCACCCGCCGCACCTCTCCCTTCAAGGCCTCGTCCCGCTTCGCCCGCGCCGACAGCCGGGCGGATCGGCACGCCTGGCCGCATGATCGTGATAGATGGATGGGGCGATCGGCAGATATCTGCAGATCGGCTCGACCCCGAGTTCTCCGCGGTGATCCCGGATCAAGTCCGGGACCGATCAAGGCGATCACCGCTTGAATGGGCGGTCGAGCTCTGCCTGGGCAATATACGCAGATGCTTTGCGCAGGATCTCGTTGGCCTGCCTGAGTTCCCGGTTCTCCCGCTCCAGCGCCTTCAGCTTTTCGGCGACCTCGGTGGGAAGGCCGGCTCGTCCACCGCGATCGACCACGGCTTTCTTGATCCACTCGTTCAGCGTCTGCGCCGCACACCCGATCTTCGAGGAAACTGAAAGGATCGCCGACCAGCGGCTGTCATGCTGCGCTTGATAGTCGAGAACCATGCGAACGGCGCGCTCGCGGACTTCGGGAGAATACTTGTTCGTCGTCTTGCTCATGATGCTCCATCCTACTCAGGAGTTGGAGCCTCCGGCAAACCCGGTGCGGTTCAGTATCTGCATGGCGTGTTCGCCCAGGGCATTAGCGGTCTCGACGATCAGCGTCTCGTGCAGATCGCGGATGCCGTCGCTGTCGAGGACGGGAAGGCCGAAGTTTTCCGAGATGAGGGAAGCCTGGGCGTTGTCGGGGCAGCAGAGCCGGACCATTTCGAGGGTCGTGCCCTTGCGCAGCGGCACAACGCGTGCAGATTGACGGGACGTGCCAGCGGTCTTCCTTGGCCTTGAGTTTCCCGAAAGGGAACAGTTTTCAACCCACGGAACCGTCGCCTGACAAAAGTGCGAAAGATTCTGGACAAAACCCTCGTGATTGACGTGGCGGCGATCCGTCTTCACAATCGCCGTGGCCCGCTAGGCTTGCCCGGCGATCGAACATCTTGCTGCCCGGACCCATGAGACACCAGACCAGCCTGATAGACCGCCTGCGCATGGAGCTACAGCAGCTCAATCGCGCGGGCAGGGCGGTTGCCGCCACGGTGCTGGACGACATAGAGGCGGCGACCCGCATCTCGATCAAGGAACTGGCGGCGCGCGCCGGGGTGAGCGAGCCGACCGTGATCCGCTTTTCGCGGCGCATGGGCTGTGACGGCTTTTCCGATTTCAAGATCAGGCTGGCGCAGGATTTTGCCATCGGCCGCATGTACATCGCCGCAGAGCGCACGAGACCGGCCGAGACCGGTCGCGACGTGCTAGACCAGGTCTACGAGGCGACAACGCAAGCGCTGGCCAGCGCCTTCGCGCAGCGAGACGCCGCCGCACTGGAAATGGCAGCCGAGACCATCCACCGTGCCCGGCGCATCTTCTGCTTCGGCGTCGGCGGCAGTTCGGCCAATGTCGCGCTCGAAGCCGAGAACCGGCTGTTCCGGCTCGATCTTGCCGTATCGGCGACGGCCGATTCCTACAAGCACCGGATCATCGCCTCGACGGCCGACCCCGAAGACGCGTTGCTGATTTTCTCCGTCACCGGCCGGCCGCGCTCGCTGGTGGACAGCGCCGAGATCGCGGTTGCACTCGGCGCCTCTGTGGTCGCGGTGACCGATCCTATGAGCCCGCTTGCGGCCAAGGCGAGCGTGGTGGTGCCGCTGATTGCCTTCGACGAGGAGAAATTCTTCTACATGCCCAATCGCGGCCGCTACGGGCAGCTCTTCGCCCTCGACTGCCTCTCGACCCTCGTCGGCGCATGGCGCCGCAACGCCGTCGGCAAGAAGCTGTGGCGCGCTCGCTCAAACCTTGCCTCCCTGCATGGCAGCACCGACAGCCAGCCGGTCGGCGACTGAAGTATTTTTGCTACATTTTTTGACCTGCGATCTTTGGGCCCGGCGCGATGTTCCGTGGATCGCTTTTCAGAATTTCGAGCTGCAATCACCTGAAATTCGTGAAAATTGGTGTATCTCAGGCGATTCTGGCGCATATGGCGCGGTAGATGACCGTCCTCGTCGTATATGACAGCCGATTGACATCCTGGTAGGAAAACTACATTCTGCCGGCCTCACCTCCTTCCACGGATCGCCAGAATGCCGCTCGCAGACAAGACCATCACATCGTTTCGCTTCGATGAGGTGATCGTTCCCGCCCATCCGGGCGTCATCAATTCCGAAGCGCTCGCCAAGCCGCTGCACATGTTGCCGGTCGGCGGCAAGGCGAGCTGGAGCGTGCAGTTCGATGAACTGCCCAAGCTGATCGTGCGCATGACGCTCTCCGACGGCACCATCGGGCTCGGGGAGTTCTACCGCGACCATGAATGGCAGCGCATCGAGGCGATCTGCGCCAACCTTCTCGGCTCCAGCATCACCAATTTTCCGCTGCAGAAGCTGCCGCTGCCGCTCTGCCGCGAATATGACGGCTTCGAATGCTCGATCTGGGACGCCTACGCCAAGTCTCTCGGCGTGCCGGTGCACCACCTGCTCGGCGGCGCCGTGCGCGAGAAGGTCGCGGTCAGCGCCTGGTCGAGCCATCGCACGCTGGACGAGGTCGGCCCCTGGGTGCGGCGCTACCAGGCGCAGGGCTATGATGTCATCAAGTTCAAGTGCGACCTTGAAGATGATGCCGCCGGCCTGTGCGAGAAGATCAAGGAGCATGCGCCCGGCATGAAGGTGCTGTTCGATCCGAACCAGCGCTGGGAGAATTCGGGCAATGCGCGCCGGATCATCCGCGAGTTGGAGGCGGTTGGCAACGTGCTCCTGCTGGAGGACCCGCTGCCGCGCTGGATGATGCTCGATTACGCAGAGATCCGCCGCTTCTCATCGATCCCGATCGTGCTGCACGTGTCGCTGCCCTACGTCTATCAGGGGCAGCGCCCCTACGAGGCGATCAACGCGCTGGCGCACAATGCGGTCGACGGCTTCAACTTCAATGGCGGACTCGCCGGCTTCCAGAGCCTCGATCACATCGCGGCGACAGCGGGGCTCTATTGCTGGCACGGTTCGGAGGTCGACCTGGGCATCCTCGAGGCGATGTATGTCCACCAGTCGGCGGCAGCGCGGAGCTGCGTGTGGCCGGGCGACATCTTCGGCCGGATGATCCGCACGCACGACCTGCTCGAAACGCCGCTCGCCTTCGAGCCGCCGCATGTACACATTCCCGCCGACGGGCCGGGGCTCGGCGTCAAGCTCGACGAGGGGGCGCTCGAGCGCTACCGCGTCAGCGAGCGCACGATTTCCTGACGGGGCAAAGATGCGCTGGGAAAAACTCACGACGCAGGAATTCGACGCCATCGACCGGTCGACGCCGGTGGTGCTCAACGTCGCGGCGGTCGAGCAGCACGGACCGCACCTCGCGCTCGATACAGACGTTGCGATCGGCGGGCATTTCCTCGACCGCGCGGAAGAGAGGCTCGGATACGGGATCCTGATCCTGCCGTCGGTCAAGGTGTGCTGCTCGGAACATCACATGGAGTTCGCCGGCACGCTCAGCGTGCGGCACGAGACGTTCCTCGCCTATGTTGGCGACATCCTCGAAAGCGTCGTTCGCCACGGCTTCCGCAACATCGTCATCTTTAACAGCCATGGCGGCAACCAAGCTGTCGGACAGGTGCTGCTGGAACAGTTCGGCGCACGCCATCGCGACTGCCGTGTGGCATTCCTGACATGGTGGCGGCTGGCGGCGCCTGAACTGGAAAAGATCCGCGAAAGCGGCTTTTCGGGGATCAACCATGCCTGCGAGTTCGAGACCTCGCTGATGCTGCTTGCAGCACCGGGCGATGTGCGGGCTGGGAAAATCGGCGCGATGTCCTATGTCGAAACCTTCGGTTGGGCCAATGCCGACATGATCCGCGCCAACCGGGGCGCGCTGTTCCGCACCATGCACGCCATGTCGGGCGGAACCGGCGTCGTGGGCGATCCTTCGCTCGGAACCGCGCAGAAGGGCGAACAGATCACGCAGGCCGTCGTCGATGAATTCGTCGCGGTCGTCGGCACGCTGGCCGCGGCAGCGTGAAAATCAAGCCAGTCAATGCAATACGGCATAGGGGAAGAGGTCATGTTGAAACGAATTAGCTTAGCCGCTCTCGCAAGCGCCACCATTCTCGCCGGCGGATTCTCGCCGGCCTTCGCGCAGGAGCGCGGCGGCGTCATCAACGTCGCCACTATCGGCGAACTGAACACGCTCGATCCGATGATCGCGACCGGCGACCTGCTCGGCATGGTGACGCAGCATTTCTTCGAGACGCTGCTGACCTTCGACGCCGAGTGGAACGTGATGCCGCTGCTGGCCGAAGCGCTGCCGGAGGTCTCCGAGGACGGCAAGGTCCACTCGATCAAGCTGCGCCAGGGCGTGACCTTCCACGACGGCACCGACATGACCTCGGAGGACGTGGTCGCCTCGCTGGAGCGCTGGCTGGACGTCGCCTCGCGCGGCAAGGCCGTCGCCGAGAAGCTGGAGAAGCTCGAGGCGGTTGACGACTATACCGTGCGCATAACGCTGAAGGAGCCGCTGGCCGCGCTCAACGCGCTGCTGGCGTTCAACAATTCGGCCGCCGTGATCCTGCCGTCGGAGAAGATCGCCGATACGCTCGAAGAATATGTCGGCACCGGCCCCTACATGGTGAAGGAGCGCAGGGTCGACCAGTATCTCCAACTGGTGCGTTTCGACGACTACGCGGCGCGCGAAGGCGAACCGGACGGCTTCGGCGGCGCGCGCAAACAGTATCTCGACGAGATCCGCTTCGTGCCGGTTCCGGACGCCAATACGCGCGTCGAGGGCGCGATCGCCGGGCAGTACGATTATGCCGACCTGCTGCCGGTTGAGGCCTATGACAGGCTCGAAGGCCAGGAAAAGACCACGCCGCTGGTGATGAACTCCTTCGGCTGGCCGATGTTCATCATGAACAACGCGGAAGGCATGATGACCAATCCCGGATTGCGTAAGGCGATCCAGGCGGCATTCAACTCCGAAGACATGCTGGCGGCGGCGTTCGGCAAGCCGGAATTCTATGCCGTTGACGGCGCGATGTATCCGCAAGGCTATCCGTGGCGCAACGAGGAAGGGGTCGACGCCTACAACCAGGGCGACGTGGAAAAGGCCAAGGCGCTGGCGGAGGAAGCCGGCTATGACGGCTCGCCGGTGCGCATCCTCACCAGCCGCCAGTACGAGTTCCACTACAAGATGGCGCAGGTCGCGGCCGAATATTTCAAGCTGGCCGGCTTCCAGGTGGAACTCGGCGTCTTCGACTGGGCGACGTTGGTGCAGCGCCGGGCCGAGCCGGCTCTGTGGGATATCTTCATCACCCACAGCCCGTTCCTGCCAGACCCGGCGCTGATCGCGCCGCTGCCGGCCTCCTATCCCGGCTGGTGGGCGAGCGAGGAGAAGGAAAAGCTGCTCAACGCGCTCAACACCGAAGTCGATATGGACAAGCGCCTCGCGATCTGGTCCGACTTCCAGAAGCTGATCTACGAAGAAGCGCCCTTCTACAAGGTCGGCGACTTCAGCGCGCTCGCGGCGCAGGCACCGCGGCTGGAAGGGTTCGAACCGTCGCCCTGGCCGTATTTCTGGAACGCCTACGTCCAGGAATAGCACGTCCATCCTGAACCGGGTCGCACGCCGCCCCGGTTCGCATCGCGCACGACAGGAGACGATCGATGGTCCGATTCGTTCTGCAGCGCTTCCTCGGCATGCTGAGCGTGATGTTCGTGGTGGTGACGATCGTCTTCGTCATCGTGCGTGTCGCTCCCGGCGATCCGGCGGCGGTGATGCTGGGGCCCGATGCGACGCCCGCCGACATCGAGGCGCTGAGGACGCGGCTCGGCATCGACCGGCCGCTCGTGATGCAATACGTCTTCTTCCTCGGCCAGTTGCTGCGCGGCGATCTCGGCCAGTCGATCTTCCTTGACATGCCTGTGGCGAGTGCGCTGCTCGACCGCGCCGAGCCGACCTTCTTTCTGACGCTGTTCTCGATCCTCATCGCTGCCGGCATCGCGCTGCCGGTGGGGATCATGGCCGCCTACCGGCGCGGCACCTTCTTCGATCAGTCGGTGACGACGCTGACGATGCTCGCCGCCAGCATACCGAGCTTCTGGCTCGGCCTCATCCTCATCCAAGTCTTTGCGGTGCGGCTCGGCTGGTTTCCCGTGGCCGGATATGGCGGGCCGGACGCGTCCTTGATGACGCGGCTCAGCCATCTCGTCCTGCCGGCGGTGGCGCTCGGCGTCGTCTCGTCGGCGCTGATCACCCGCTTCACGCGCGCCTCGATGCTCGACGTGCTCAATGACGACTATGTGCGCACCGCGCGCTCCAAGGGCATGAGCGAGTTCCGCGTGGTGCTGCGGCACGCCTTCAAGAACGCGCTGATCCCCGTGCTTACCGTGATCGGACTGACGGCGGCGCTGCTCATCTCCGGCGCGGTGGTGACCGAGACAGTGTTCAGCCTGCCGGGAGTCGGCAACCTCGTCGTCTCGGCGGTGCTGCGACGCGACTATCCGGTGATCCAGGGCGCGCTGCTGGTGATCGCCGCCATCTACGTGCTGATCAATTTCGGCATCGACATGCTGTACCTGATGATTGATCCGAGGGTGCGTTACTGATGGCCGCCGCCTCCGACGCCTACGCCCCGCCGCGGCTTTTGACGCTGATCCTGCAACGTAAGACGCTGGCCGTCGGCTTGCTGATCCTGGCCGTCGTCACGCTTCTGGCGGTGCTGGCGCCGCTGGTGGCGCCGTATTCGCCGAGCAAGCTGTCGATCGTCAACCGGCTCAAGCCGCCCGGCGCGGAGTGGTTCTTCGGCACCGACGAGTTTGGCCGCGACATCTTCAGCCGCACCATCTATGCCGGCCAGCTCTCGCTGCTGGTCGGCGCGGCGGCGACGGCGTTCGCCTGCGTTGTCGGCATCGCGCTCGGCATCGTCGCTGGCTTCTTCCGCAAGGCCGACGCGCTGGTCTCGCGCGTGGTCGACGCGATGATGGCCTTCCCCGACATCCTGCTCGCCATCGCGCTGGTCGCCGCACTCGGGCCATCGCTCGCCACGGTGATCGTCGCGCTTGGTATCGTCTATGCGCCGCGCCTCGCGCGCATCGTGCGCGCCTCGACGCTGGTGATCCGTGAATTGCCCTACGTGGAGGCAGCGCGCGCGCTCGGCGTGCCGACATGGCGCATCATGACGCGGCACGTGCTGCGCAATCTCGTTTCGCCGATCCTCGTGCAGGCGACCTTTATCTTCGCCTATGCGATGCTGGCGGAGGCGGGCCTGTCCTTCCTCGGCGTCGGCGTCAGCCCGGAAATCCCCACCTGGGGGACGATGATCGCGTCCGGCCGGCAATATGTCGGCCAGGCGGACTGGATGACGGTCTTTCCCGGCATCGCCATCGTGCTGACGGTGCTGTCGCTCCAACTCGTCGGCGACGGGCTGCGCGACCTGCTCGACCCCCGTCTGCGGAAGGATCTCTAGCGATGGCGCATTCCGCTGCAGTTCCTGTTCGGCCCGAAGCCGCGATGCTCGCGGACGACGTCATGCTGAAGGCCGATGACCTGCAAACCCATTTCATCATGGGATCGCGCGCGGCCAAGTCCGTTGACGGCGTGTCGCTGACGGTCAGGCGTGGCGAGACGCTGGCGGTGGTGGGCGAGTCCGGCTCCGGCAAGTCGGTGACCAGCCTTTCGATCATGCGCCTTCTGGCGCATCCGGGGCGCATCGTCGGCGGACGCATCCTCTACCGGCTTCGCGACGGCACGGTGGTCGATCTCGCCACGACCGGACAAAAGCTGATGCGCTCGATACGCGGACGGGAGATCGCGATGATCTTCCAGGAGCCGATGACCTCGCTCAATCCGCTGTTCACGGTCGGTGACCAGATCATGGAGATGGTGCGGCTGCACGAGCCGGTCTCGCGAAACGAGGCAAGGGCGCGGGCGCTGGAGATGCTGGAGCTGGTGGAGATCCCGGCCGCCGCCAAGCGGCTCGACCAGTATCCGCACGAGATGTCCGGCGGCATGCGCCAGCGGGTGATGATCGCGCTGGCGCTCGCCTGCCGTCCGGCGCTGCTGATCGCCGACGAGCCGACCACGGCGCTCGACGTCACCATCCAGGCGCAGATCCTCGACCTGATGCGCCGGCTGCAGCGCGAGATCGGCATGAGCATCCTGTTCGTCACCCACAATCTCGGCGTCGTCGCCGAGATCGCGCATGAGGTGGCGGTAATGTATGCCGGCCGCGTCGTCGAGCAGGCCAGCGTCACCGACCTGTTCGCGCGGCCGAAACATCCCTACACAAAGGGGCTGCTCGCCTGCATTCCCGACCCGAAGCGCGACCGGGCCACGGACGGTTCGCGGCGCATGCTCGACCCCATACCCGGCAGCGTGCCGAGCATCATGGCATTGCCGCGCGGCTGTTCCTTCGCGCCGCGCTGCCCGCTGGTGGAGCCTGCCTGCGAGGCGGAGCCGCCGGTGCTGGAGCGGGCCGGCGTCAACCACCTGACGCGCTGCCGGAGGCACGAACTCCTGTGAGCGACGCCATGCGATCTTCCGACAACAACGTGCTCCTGTCCGTGCGCGGGCTGGTAAAGCAGTTTGCCACCAAGAGCGGCCCAGTCAAGGCCGTCGACGGTGTTTCCTTCGAGGTCGGACGCGGCCAGATCCTCGGCATCGTCGGCGAATCTGGTTCCGGAAAGACGACCGCCGGCCGCGCGGTGCTGAGGTTGGTGGAGCCGACGTCCGGCGAGGCGGTCTTCGACGGCGTCGACCTGTTCGGCCTGTCGGAAAAAGAGCTGCGTCCCTACCGCCGGCGCATGCAGATCATTTTCCAGGACCCGTATTCCAGCCTCAACCCGCGCATGCGCGTCGGCGACATCATCGGCGAGGCGATCGACACGCACGGCCTAGCCAAAGGCGCGGCCCGCAGGGTGCGCATCGAGGAGCTTCTGGCGCGCGTCGGGCTGTCCGCCGAGCATGCGCGGCGCTATCCGAACGAGTTCTCCGGGGGCCAGCGCCAACGCATCGGCATCGCCCGCGCGCTCGCGGTGGAGCCGGAGCTGATCATCGCCGACGAGCCGGTCTCGGCGCTCGACGTGTCCGTACAGTCGCAGGTGCTGAACCTCATCCAGGAGCTGCAGCGCGAGCTTGGGCTGACAATGGTGTTCATCTCGCACGACCTGACCGTCGTCGAATATCTGTGCGACGAGATCGTGGTCCTCTATCTCGGACGCGTGATGGAAAAAGGCCCGTCGCGGGCGGTCCACGCTGCGCCGCGCCATCCCTATACTCGGGCTCTGCTGGCGACCGCGCCGATCCCCGATCCGACGGTGAAGCGGGAGCGCGTCATCCTACAGGGCGATATTCCGAGCCCGCTCGACCCGCCTTCGGGTTGCGTCTTCCGCACCCGCTGCCCGCATGCGACTGAGGCCTGCGCCAAGGTTGTGCCGCCGGCCGAGGAGGTCGGCCCGGGACACAGCGTCGCCTGCATTCGGCACGCAGAACTTTTCAGCTGACGAGGAACCCTAGCCATGTCACCCGATGCCCGGATCGAGGCGCTCGGCCTCACCCTGCCGCCGCCGCCCGCGCCGATTGCGACCTATGTGCCGTTCGTGATCGAGGGAAACCTCATGTTCCTGTCGGGGCAGGGCCCGCGCGAGGCGGACGGAACCCTACGCACCGGCAAGGTCGGCGCCGATGTCGGGATCGAGCGCGCCTATGACGATGCGCGGCTGACCGGCCTCAACCTTCTGGCGGTGACGCAGGCGGCGCTGGGCGATCTTTCCCGCGTCAAGCGGATCGTCAAACTGCTCGGCATGGTCAACGCGGTGCCGGACTTCGGCGCGCATCCCAAAGTCATCAACGGCTGTTCCGATCTGCTGATCGCCGTATTCGGCGAGGAGGGCCGCCACGCCCGTTCGGCCGTCGGCTTCGGCTCGCTGCCCGACAACATCACAGTGGAGATCGAGGCGGTCGTTGCGATCAGGCCCTAGAGAGCATGTCCCGCTCAAACGGAATCGTTTGAGCGAAAGGTACATGCTCCAACATATTGATTTGGCGCGCATATCTTTGCTTCAAACCTTTCCGTTTGAAGCGAACGCGCGCTAAAGGAGACCGGTAACTTCGCTGGGGTCAGGCGGCGGGTGCGGGAGAAGGTGGGGGTAAGAAATTTGGCGTGCCCCGCGTCAGCGCGGGTCTCCGAAGAGGCGTTCGGCATCGAGCGCGCCATACCGATTCGTCCGCATTGCAACGTGTTCCAGGTGCAGGTCACGGCTCCCCCAGCTTCGCGACAAGACAAGTGCCCGCTTGAGGAACAGATGGATATCGGCCTCCCATGAATATCCCATGGCCCCATGAACGTGGACGGCGCGCTCGGTTGCAAGCCTCACGGTCTCCCCAGCCCGCAGCCAGGCATGAGCGACATGTGCGCGCGCCAAATCGTCACCGCGGGCAACCAGTGCCGCAGCGGCGTAGAGGACGGGTCTGACAAACTCGATGGCGACCTGGACTTCCGCTAGACGATGCTTCACGGCCTGGTAGCTGCCGATAGGCTTGCCGAACTGTTCGCGTTCTCTGGCGTAGGCCACGGCTTGATCAAGCGCGCTCTGAGCAATCCCCGTCATCCGGGCGGCCGCGAACAACGCCCCGCGATCGCGCGCGGTGGCGACAGCCTTTTCGATTTGCTCAGACGGCAAGGAGTCTGAACACCCCTCACCGACGGCAATCGAGAAAAGTGGTGTCAGTGGATCGGCCGCCAGTTGAGCCTGTACGCCCATCTCGCCAGGTCGACCGTACTTGATCCGCTTGCCATCGCTCCTCAGAACGAAGCGCGCCGTATCGGCATGCGCAGCGAGGGGCATGGCGGGATGAAACAGCACCGCATGCCCTTCGCCGACGGCGAGTTGCGCGACAATGTCCTTCAAAGCCGTATCCGTTCCGCAAATTTGCGCCAGCAGAGGCAGCGCAACGCCGGCGCTTTCGACAAGCGGCTCGGGAAGCAGGAAGGCGCCACAAATTTCAGCGATTCTAACGAACTCGATCTCCGACAGACCCAATCCGCCCAAATCCTCGGGAACCAGCACACCGCAAAGGCCGAGTTCGGCCAGCGCCTGCCATCTGCTGGCCTCATATGTTTGACCGGCATCGATCATCTTGCGCAAATGCGCCGTCGAGCAAATGTCGCCGAGAAGAGATTCGAGCGTCTCGGCGATCATCTCCTGCTCTTCGGTGAAGCGGAAATCCATCTCGTCACCTATGCCCTTGGCAGGCCAAGCACCCGCTCGGCGATGATGTTCTTCTGGATCTCGTTCGAACCCGCATAGATCGGACCAGAAAGCGCGAAGTAGTAGCCGTCCAGCCAAGCACCGCCATCCTCAGCGGCCGGGGCCGCCTCGGTAAGCGTACCGAGCGGGCCAAGGAGGTCGAGCGCGGTCCTGTGAAGGCGCATATCCATCGTCGACCAGAAGATCTTGTTGGTTGATGCTTCCGCCCCGATATGCCCACCCGCAATGAGCTTTGACGCCGTCCTGTAGATCGCCAGCGCATAGGCATCCGCATCCATGACCGCCTGCAGAACGCCTTCTTGCGCCGATTGCGGAGCGTCGTCTCCCAGCCGCTTCCACAAGGCCACCAGACGCGCCGCCGCCATTTGATATCGCGCCGGGCTGCGCAGCATGAGCCCCCTTTCGAAGCCCGCCGTCGTCATGCAGATCGACCAGCCCTGGCCCTCCTCGCCGAGCCGATTGAAGGCGGGGACACGGACATCATCGAGCATGATTTCGGCAAATCCGGTCTCCCCGTCGATCTGCGCGATCGGCTGCACCGTCACCCCTGGAGCATCGAGTGGGAAGAAGATCAGCGAGAGGCCCTTGTGGCGCTTCTCGTCAGGTTCGGTGCGGAAGAGGCCAAACGCCCAATCGGCATAGACCGCGCGCGAGGACCAGATCTTGTGGCCCTTGAGCAGATAGTCGTCTCCGTCCCGCCGCGCCGTCGAGCGGACGGCAGCCAGGTCCGAACCGGCCTGCGGCTCGGACCAGGCCTGCGCCCATATTTCCTCGCCGGACGCCATGGTCGGCAAAAACCGCGATTTTTGCGCGTCGCTGCCATACTCCATGAGTGTCGGTCCAAGCAGGAATATGCCGTTTTGGTTCACCCGCAAAGGAGCCCCGGCCCGAATGTACTCCTCCTCGAAGATCAGCCAGCGGATAAGATCAAGGCCGCGGCCACCATAGGCTTCAGGCCACGTAACCATGCCCCATCGGCCCGCATTGAGCCGGGCCTCCCAGGACCGATGCGCCTCAAAGCCCTCGCGCGAGGCATCAAACGAAGACAGGGCTTCCGCCGGCACATTCTCCTGCATCCATTGCCGAACTTCCATACGGAAGTCTTCTTGCTCTCGCGTATAAATCAAATCCATTGCCGCACCCGCTATTTCGCAGTTTCCGCCAGCAATGCCTCGCGGAGTTTCTTCTTGCGGATCTTGCCGCTGTCCTCACGCGGAAGAGACTCGATCAGCCGGAAAGTGCGCGGAATCTTGTAGCGCGCAAGGCGGCGGGCAAGTTGTTCGCGCAGCTCGGCCACATCGAGTTCGGTGGCCACGCAGGCGGCGACCGATTCGCCGAATTCGGGGTTGGGAATGCCGAACACGGCAGCGTCGCGGACACCAGGAATGTCGATGAGCGCCGCTTCGATTTCCACCGGATAGATATTCACACCGCCCGAAATGATCATGTCCGACTTGCGGTCGCAAAGATGCAGGTAACCTTCGGCGTCGAGATAGCCGATGTCGCCGGCACTGACGAGATCGCCACGGCGCACCTTGTCTGCCGCCCCGGGTCGGTTGCGGTATTCGAACGACGGGTACCGGTCGATCTTTACGAAGATTTCGCCGATCTCGCCGGTGCGGCACGGCGTTCCGTCCGTGCCGATGATCTCGATCCGCGTCCATGGAGTGGGCCGCCCGACCGTGTCGGCATGCGCGTCCGCCTCGTCGGGCCGCAGTGCCACGGCGGCGCCAGTTTCCGATGCCCCGTAATATTCCCCGATGACCGGCCCGAACCAGTCTATCATCGCCCGCCGGACCTCTGGCGGACAGGGCGCGGCGCCATGCACCACATAACGCAGCGAGGAGACGTCGTATTTGTCGCGCACCTCCTTGTTCAGCTTCAGCAGGCGTACCAGCATCGTCGGCACGAGATGAAGATGCGTCAGCTTGTAATCCTGGATCAGCGCCAGCAATTCCTCGGCGTCGAAACGCGGCTGCAATATGGCGATCCCCCCCGGGGACCGGACGGCATGGAATGTGTAGACATTCGGCGCCGAGTGGTAGAGCGGGCCGGTGATTGCCGTGCGGATCGGCTCATCCGGCGACAAGCCATAGGAATAGGAAAGAACTTCACGGACGCGCGCGGCCATATCACCAACCGCCGGTTCACGCACGATCCCCTTGGGATTGCCCGTCGTGCCGGACGTGTAGATGATGTTGGACCGCGGCGCGGCGGCGGGGCCATCGTATGGCTCATGGCTATCGCGCCAGTCGTCCCAATCGCATTCCACGGGCGCGGGTAAAGCGGCGACGCGAAAGGCAGTTGCGATCTCCTGCGGTGTTGAGACCTGGAGCACGGCCACGCCATCGGGAATTCCTGCCCCGAACTGCGCCATCAGGTCGGCATGAATCACAACGAGCTTGGCACCACTGTCGGCAAGAATATGCGCGGCTTCTTCCGCGCTTGCATGCCAGTTGACGGCGGCGACATAGACCCCGGCGATGTTGGCGCCGAGCATGGTTTCCAGGAAAGCGAAATCGTTACGCAGCACAACGGCGATGCTGTCACCTTCCTGAATTCCCATTGCCTTGAGGCCGGTTGCGATCTTCATTCCGCGGCGCTGGAGTTCATCCTGGGAAAGCATCCGGTCGCCTGATATTATCAGCCCGGCAAGATCAGCCGGGCTCGAACTCTCCAGCCGTTCGGCAAGCCTCACTGGTCCCGCTCCTTGTTCATCCGCGCCATGTCCTTGCCGCTTATGCCGGAAAGGTTATCCGTGCCGGTCAGGCTGTTATGGGCATGCGCCGTATGGTGATATCCGTAGGCCATATCCATGGCAGCCCGCTTGCCCTGAATGTCCTCGGTCGCGTTGAATACATGCCGGGTGAGCGCGAGCCCGAAGCGAGGCATGGAGGCGATGCGCTTCGCGATGATTGCTGTTTCCTCTTCAAGATGGTCGCGCGCCACAAGCCGGTTGACCATTCCGAGATTGTAGGCCCGCTCGGCGGAAATCGGCTCGGCGAGCAGCACCATTTCGCGAGCCACACGCGGCGGCAGCTCGAACGCGTGGGCGAAATACTCGACACCGGGAAAGCCCATTCTGAGCACCGGATCGGCGAAGCGTGCATCCTCGGAGGCGACGATAAGGTCGCAGATCCAGGCCAGCATCAATCCACCGGCTATGCATGCGCCATGAACCATGGCGATCATTGGCTTGGGTCCCTCACGCCAGCGCCGGCACATGCCGAGATAGACCTCGACCTCGCGTACGAACTGCATTTCCGCGCCCGGCAGTCCGGCATGATCGTACCAGTTGCCTACCCGTGCGAAGCTTGATCCGATGTCACGTCCGGGGGTGCCGATATCGTGGCCCGCCGAAAAGTGCTTGCCCGCGCCGCGCAGCACCATGACCTTGATTTCGGGGTCGTCGTTCGCTGCCCTTATCGCTGTATCGAGCGCATAGGTCATCTGCGAGTTCTGTGCATTGTTGTAGCGCGGCCGGTTCATCGTGAGCCAGGCCACGCCATCCCTGATTTCGGTAAGTACCGGCTCATCGGTTTCATAGGCTGGGGCGTTCAATGGAAATCCTCCCGATGAAGAAAAATGTGATGAGAACAGGAGCGATGAGCAGTGCGGCAGCGACGAGCAGATTGCCGGCGGATACCCCCGTCAGAGCGCCGCCGGGCAGTGCCAGGGCGAGGCCCGATCCAAATGTCAGCAGGCGGAGAATGACCCCCGGCAGGCGGGAGGGATAGGCGCCCAGACCGATGAACCAGTTCTGCGCCGCGCATGATATCAGGAAGACGCCAAGCAGTGCCGAACCTGAGTTGAGGACGATATCGAAGGCCGTTCCCTTCATCAACAAGGCAGGCGCGACCACAAAGAAGAATGGCAGCAGATAGATCACGCCGCCGAGCCGCATGGCCTCGAGGCCGGTCCGCATCGGACTGGCCTTGGCAATTGTGGCCGCCGCGAACGCTCCTATGGCGACGGGGGGCGTAATGTAGCTCAGCATGCTCCAATACAGGATGAACAGGTGAACCGGGAGCGGCTCCAGACCGGCCTGAACGAGCGCCGGAGCCAGGCCGACGGCGAGGAAGATGTAGGCCGCCGTAACCGTCATGCCTATACCCAGGACAAATGCCGTCAGCGCGCCCATTGCAAGCAGCAGATAGAGATTGCCGCCGGCCATCGTGAGGAGGTCGCTGGCGATGTTGCCGATTTTGCCGGTGACCACCAGAGACCCGACGATCAGCCCGACAGCGGCCAGCAGTCCGGCCATCTCGGCAAAGAGGCGGCCGACATCCTCGAGAAAGCCGAAAAGTTCGTTCAATCCCCACCGGTGACTGGGAAGCATCTGATTGATGAGCAGCAGGATAGCGGTGGCGAACCACGGCGCCCAGGCCTCCCGGTTGAGTACCAGAAGCATCCAGGTAAGGAGCGCGAAGACGGCGAGATACCACCAGCCATCCTTCAGTACCTGCCTGATCTGTGGCAGTTCCTTCCTGGGCAATCCGGCAAGGCCATTGCGCGCGGCCATTGCATCGACCTGGAAAAAGAGTCCGAGGAAATAGAGAAGCGTCGGAATAACCGCCGCGATGGCGATATCCTGATAGGGAACCTTCAGGAAGGTCGCCATGACGAAGGCCGTCGCGCCCATGATCGGCGGGGCGAGAACCCCGCCTGTCGACGCACAAGCCTCCACGCCGCCGGCGACCGCGGGCGGGATTCCGGTGCGCTTCATTGTCGGGATCGTCAGCGTGCCCGTCGTCAGGACATTGGTAATCACGCTGCCGGACATCGAGCCCATCAGGCCTGAGGAAAGCACGGCAACCTTGGCCGGCCCGCCGCGCACATGCCCAAGTGCGCCAAAAGCCAGGTCAAGGAAGAACTTGCCACCACCGGTTCGCTGAAGAGCGACACCGAAGATGAGGAATCCGAGGACCAGATTTATGAATGCGCGCATTGGCACGCCTAGAATTCCCTCATTGCTCATGGCGTAAAAGGACGCTGCATCGAGCGAAGGCAGCGAAAAGCCGGCCAAGACGGGCGGCAGGCGGTCGGCGAACAACGGGTATAGAGACAGCGGCGCGACGACCGCGAACATAACATTGCCACCAATTCTGCGGCCAGCCTCCAGGACAAGCACCCAAAGCAGCACCGACATCCACTGCGCCACAGGCGGGGCGGCATATTCCCACCCCTGCATCACGATATTCTCCGATACGGCAGTGAAATAGGCGCATGCAATCAAGGCCGCGATCGACAGCAACGCGTCGAGAGGACGCCAGCGTGGCCACAGCAGGAACGAAAACGGCAGCAACAGCGCCAGCACGCCATACATGAACTGATTGCTGAGCGGCACATAGCCCACCCAGCGGCCGAGATTGAAGGTCTGATAGGCCGCGCCCGCCACAACGAGGGCGGCGACAAGACGCAGCATCTTCTGCCGCCCGCTGAGCGCGGTGGGTAGTGGTGTGGTATCCGGCATGTGATGAGCCCGACGGTCCGCGTTTCGGAAATTCCCGTCTCCGTCCGCACAGACGCGGCGGAGACGGACCGATTTTCTACCAATCAATCGAATATGACGGGCATATCCGCTGCTTTCAGGGCTTCGGCGCGGTGGGTCAGCCACTTCGTGGCGAATTCCTCACCTTCTCCAGCCGAAGCCATGTCGAAGGAATTCCAGGCTTCCTTCAGAACATCCTGGCGCTTGACGAGATCTCGATTGTGCTTGTCGGCTTCATCGGTCCAGATGCCGGCCTCGCGGAAGTACCTGATTGTGCCTTCATGAAAAGGAATGACCCACTGCAGTTCCTGCACCTTGAGCGCCCAACCCTCGGCGCCCGGCGCGGCATCCTTGTAGTCGTCGAAGTTCTCGACCATCGCCTTGGTGAGGGCATAGACCTCCGCCTCGCTTTGCGCGTCCGTGGTGACGAGGAACGGATAGGGATATCCGGCTCCTTCGAAGCTCTTGCCCTTCTCGAGACCGGATGCATCGGTGACCACGCGCTTGGAGATATAGGGAGCCTTCTCTTGCAGGCGCTTCCAGCCCTCCTCGTCATCGAACGGCAGTGGAATCCAGTGGATACCGCTGGGGCCGGATGCGAGTTGCGCCGACTTGGGCGTCAATGTCGTCGCAAAGGCTACTTCCGACTGATCGTTGATCACGCCGTCCCACATGGCCGAGAATCCGGAATATTCGATCGTCTCGACATCGTCGCGAGTGAGGCCGCCAAATGCCAGGACGGAATTGAGCGGAAGGTTCAGCGCATCGGCAGCCTTCACGAATGGCACCCGCTTGCCCCGCAAATCTGCGGCCGTCTCGATGCCGGCGTCGCCGCGTGTGGCAAAGCCGACGCCAGACCCGTCGATCTTTGCCATGATCATGCGAAGCGGTATCGGACCCCAGTTGGGCGCAGCGAAGTTCGTTACGCCTTCCGCGCCGAAATAGGCGGCAACCCCGCACATGCAATATTCGGCATGGCTGTTCTTGATAGGGGTGAGCCGGGCTATGTCATTCTGGCCGGGAAGGACGGCGACACGCGTACCTTCCTTGTCCTTGAGCATGTTGCCGATGGCGATGGCCTGGGCATAGCCGGACGTATCGCTGGGATATGCCGTCCATTTCATTTGAGCCGGCAGGTCGCCGGCGGTTGCGGTGCCTGCCAAGAGTGTTGCCACGAGGCACACGGCTGAAAATCTCATGTTCTTCCTCCCTTGAGTCGCCGACCTTGTGCAGGTTGGCATTTCAAGATTATGCTATGCATTTGATGCATGGAATTCGAAAAAAATGCATATGGGATATAGATGAAGCGTATGGCCAATTGGAATGCCTATCTCGACTTCCTTGCCATTGCCAACGCCGGCAGCATAAGCGCAGCGGCTCGTCAGCTGGGTCTCAGTCAGCCGACACTGAGCCGTCGACTTGCGGCTCTGGAAGAACAGCTTGGCTTGCGGTTGCTGATCCGCACACCGACCGGTCTGGCGGTAACGGCCGCTGGCGAACGGTTGCTCGGCACACTCGAAAACGTCCGCGAGAAGCTGGATCAGGTCGAGCACGAAATCATCGAAGGCAATGTCGCGCTGCGCGGATCGGTCCGGATCACAGTCACGGAATCGCTCGGCATCACCTGGCTTGCGCCGCTGATCAGGGAGTTCAATGAACTCTACCCGCGCATTCAGGTCGAACTGGTCATCGAGAACGCAATGATCAACCTGCTCAGCCGTGAAGCCCATATCGCCATCAGGTTGCTCCGGCCTCACCAAGCCGATCTGATTGCCAAGCAGGTTGGCCAGTTCGACATCGCGCTATACGCGGCACGTGCCTATGCTGCCCGCTACGGCCTTCCCGAGAGTGCGGAGCAGGCACGACATTTCAAGGCCGTGGGATTGCTCGGAAGCACGCCCACCGCAGTGCTTACGGAGAAGATCTTCTCAGCCGACCGACATGTCCTTCTGTGCAACAGCCTTATGGCGACCTATCACGCAATCCGGGCTGGTCTCGGCATCGGGCCAGTCGTCGACCTGCTTGGAAATGCCGATCCCGACCTGCTGCGCTGCCTCCCTGAAGTCTTTCTGCGAAAGGACATCTGGCTGACGGCCGTGCCGGAGCTGCGTCAGAGCGCGCGCCTGCGGGCAGTCTACGATTTCCTTGGCGATCACCTTTCCAGCCGCTTTGGCGCCGCCGCCTCGATCCCGCAACATGGTGCGCCGATCGCGCCTCAGACAGCCTTATAGGCTTACGATATTACGTAAGGCAGGATGGTGTCCCACTGAGCGGTGTAGCTGGGTAGCGCGGTGGTCATCGGTGTTTTCCGGTAGGGTCTGGTTGTCGACACCAACTCGTTCCGGAACCGGCCCCCATCTGTCACGGCGTCCAGATCCTGATGGCGGTGCCGGGCGTGCTCAAGGGCTGCAAGGTGGCTGGGCTCGGGGCCTGCGAACCGGAAGTAACCGCTGTGGGCGGTACATATATCGACGTCAAGCCACCCGAGGCCTATGTCGACGGCAACATGGTCTCCGCCAAGGTTGGACCGGGCTCGCCGCCTTCATGCGCGAATGCCTCAACGTGCTCGGCACGAAGATCACGCACGGCTGATCGATCTCATCTGTGGGGCGGACGTTATGCTCAGCCCCGTCGGTTGCGACGCCGCCCAATAGCCGCGTCCAATCGGCATTGCGGCCGAAGAACTGCCGCTCGCGCCGTCAATGAGCGATCATGACATGGCGAACGGCAGTGTAGTCCTCGAGCGCATAGAGCGACATGTCCTTGCCGTAACCGGATTGTTTGACCCCGCCATGCGGCATTTCGTTGACCAGCATGAAATGGGTGTTGATCCATGTGCAGCCATATTGCAGCCGCGCTGCCGTCGCCATCGCCCGGCCGACATCCTTCGTCCACACCGACGAGGCCAGTCCGTAGTCTGAATCATTGGCCCAATCGACGGCCTGATCGACCTCCGAGAAGCGGGTGACCGAAACGACCGGTCCGAACACCTCGCGCTGGACGATCTCGTCGTCCTGCAAGGCCCCGGCAACCACGGTCGGCTGGTAGAAAAAGCCGCCGCCATCGCCCGGTCGCCCGCCTGTGGTAATCTCGATATGCTTGAGTTCGCTGGCGCGCTCGACGAAGGAGGCGACACGGTCGCGCTGGCGCTGCGAGATCAGTGGACCTATCTCGTTCAGCGTGTCGTCGGTCTGGGCATATTTGATGGAGGAGACGGCTGACGTGAGTTCGGCGACCAGCTTGTCGTAGATCTTGGCGCCGGCATAGATCCGGCAGGCGGCCGTGCAGTCCTGGCCTGCATTGTAGTAGCCGAAGGCGCGCAGCCCCTCGACCACCGCGCCCAGATCGGCGTCGTCGAAGACGACGACCGGCGCCTTGCCGCCGAGTTCGAGATGCGTGCGCTTGACCGACTTGGCCGCCGCCTGCAGCACCTTCTTGCCCGTCGCGACATCTCCGGTGATCGAGATCATGCGCACCCTGGGGTGGTTGATCAGCGCGTTGCCGACGCTCTCGCCGCGCCCGAGAACGATGTTGACCACACCTTCGGGAAGGACGTCGGCCAGGATCTTCGCCAGCTTCAGCGCCGTCAGCGGCGTCTGCTCCGACGGTTTGAATACGACCGTGTTGCCGCCACCGATGGCCGGCGCGAGTTTCCAGGCCATCATCATCAGCGGGTAGTTCCACGGCGCGATGGAGGCCACCACGCCGATCGGGTCGCGGCGGATCATCGATGTATGGCCGACCATGTATTCGCCGGCAACGGTGCCCGGCAGGGTGCGCACCGCACCGGCAAAGAAGCGGTAACAGTCGACGATCGCCGGAATTTCGTCATTGCGCACGGCGTTGATCGGCTTGCCGCAATTGAGCGCTTCGAGTTGGGCGAAACCTTCCGCCTCCGCCTCGATGCGATCGGCGATCTTCAGCAGATAGCCGGCACGCTCGCCCGGCGTCGTGCGCGACCAGCTCGCAAATGCCTTCTCGGCCGCCGCGACGGCCGCATCGATCTGGCTCTGGCTGGCCTCGGGAAGATCGAGGATCGTCTTGCCGGTCTTGGGGTCGAGGATCGGCTCCTCGGTTTCGGTTCCCTGCTCGAATTTCGACCCGATGAGCATTTGCGTGTCCATGATATCCTCCTTGAAGGCGCTATTTGCCGGCGCCGGCGATCTGGTCGCCGTCGCGTGTCAGGTAGAAGGCGGCAAGGATGGGCAGGAAGGTGACCAGCACCACCACCATCGCCACCACATTGGTCACCGGCCGCTGGCGCGGACGGACCAGTTCTTCCAGCATCCAGATCGGAAGGGTCTGCTGCTGGCCGGCGGTGAAGGTCGTCACGATCACCTCGTCGAAGGAAAGCGCGAAGGCGAGCATGCCGCCGGCCAGCAGCGCCGTTGCGATGTTGGGCAGGATCACGTGGCGAAAGGTCTGGAAACTGTCGGCGCCCAGGTCCATCGACGCCTCGATCATCGAGCCGGCCGTGCGGCGAAGGCGGGCGACCGCGTTGTTGTAGACCACGACGACGCAGAAGGTCGCGTGCCCCAGAACGATCGTCCAGGTTGAAAAGGGAATGTCGGCAATGCTGAATGCCGAGCGCAAGGCGATGCCGGTGATGATGCCGGGCAACGCGATCGGCAGGATGACCAGAAGGGAAATGGTCTCGCGGCCGAAGAACCGCGACTGGCTGACGGCTGCGGCGCAGAGTGTGCCGAGCAGGAGTGCGATCGCCGTCGAGATGGTGGCCACCTTGAGCGACAGGCCGAGCGCGGCCCAGACGTCCGGGCGGTTCCAGGTCACGGCGAACCATTGCAGGGTCAGGCCGGGCGGCGGCCATTGATAGCTCTTGTCCTCGGTGGTGAAGGCGTAGACGAAGATCAGCAGGATCGGCAGGTGCAGGAAGGCGAGGCCCGCCGCCGCCGCCAGCTTCAGGCCCATGGGGGCGGAACTGCTGCGGTCAGAGCGCATCGAAGGCCCCCATCCGCTTGGCCATCCACAGATACAGGCCCATGACCACGATCGGCACCACGGTGAAGGCCGCGGCCAACGGGATGTTGCCGGCCGTGCCCTGGTGCGCATAGACGGCCTGGCCCAAAAACAGTCGCGACGTGCCGATGATCTGCGGGATGATGTAGTCCCCCAGGGTCAGCGAGAAGGTGAAGATGGAGCCTGCCACCAATCCCGGCACGGCCAGCGGAAACAGCACGTTGCGGAAGGTCTGGCCGGGCGTGGCGCCGAGATCCGCCGATGCCTCCAAAAGGTTCGCCGGAACGCGTTCGAGCGCGGCCTGGGTCGGCAGGATCATGAATGGCATCCAGGCATAGAGGAAGACGATGAAGGTGCCCGTATAGGAGAAGGAAAGCGAATTGCCCCCGACGATCGGCAATGACAGCCAGGCATCGAGCAGCCAGGTCAGGTGCAATTCGGCGAACAGCCAGTTCAAAATGCCTTCCTTGGCCAGTATGAGCTTCCAGGCATAGACCTTGACCAGATAGCTCGACCACAAGGGCAGCATCACGCCGAGATAGAACAGCGCCTTCCATTTGCCGCGCGCGTAGCGCGCCGCGTAATAGGCGATCGGAAAGGCGACAACGCCGGAGGCGAGGGTCACCAGCGCCGCCATGACGATCGAACGCAGGATGATGTCGAGATTGGCCGGCTGAAGCAGTTCGCCATAGGTCTTCAGCGTCGGCTCGTATCGAATAAGGCCGGAAAACTCGTCGATGGAGAAAAAGCTCTGCAGCAGCAGCGCGAACAGCGATCCCAGATAGACGATGCCGAGCCACAGGAGCGGCGGAGCCAGCAGCAGGAGAAGCAGGAAGCGCGGCCTGCGCCAGAACAGGTCTGACAGGCGTCCGAACAGGCCGCCGCGCCCCGCCAGGATGGCGGGCGCCGGCGTGGTGTCGAGCATGGTGGCCGCGTTCATGCCTCGCCTTCCATGATGTGAAGGGCGTCCGGGTCGAAGCCGAGAGCGACTGCCTCGCCCACCTGCGGCACCGTCGTGCCGGAGGGAACGGTGGCCTGCAGCCGCAATCCCTCGGCATCGAGCGTGAGCCGCGTCGCCGCACCCAGATAGCTGCTGGAAAGGACCTGCGCATTGACGCCCGTTCCGCGTTCCGGCGGGTCGATCCTGATCGCTTCGGGCCGCAGGCTGCCCCAGGCCCTCTTGCCGCAGACACGCTCGACGAAATCGGGCGGCACGACATTGGAGGAGCCGACGAAATCCGCCACGAAACGCGATACTGGACGCTGGTAGATCTCTTGCGGCGTACCAACCTGCATCACGCGGCCTTCATTGAATACGGCCACCCTGTCGGCCATGGACAGGGCCTCGCCCTGGTCGTGAGTCACGAAAACGAAGGTAATGCCGAGCTTCTTCTGCAGGGCCTTGAGCTCTTCCTGCATCTGCTCGCGCAGTTTCAGGTCGAGCGCGCCCAGGGGTTCGTCGAGAAGCAGCACCTTGGGTTCGTTGATGAGCGCGCGAGCAAGGGCGACACGCTGGCGCTGGCCGCCGGAAAGCTGACCGGGGCGGCGTTCGCCATATCCGGCGAGTTGGACCAGGTCGAGCGCCTCGGCCGCCCGCTGCATGCGCTGCCTGCGCCCGACGCCGCGCACCATCAGTCCGTAGGCGACATTGTCGGCAACGTTGAGATGCGGAAACAGCGCATAGTCCTGGAAGACTGTGTTGACGTTGCGTCTGTAGGGCGGGACGCCTTCCGCCGTTTCGCCGAAGATCTCGATATGGCCGGCCGTCGGCTGCTCGAAACCGGCGATCAGACGCAGGCACGTCGTTTTGCCGGACCCCGAGGGACCGAGCATGGCAAAGAACTCGCCGCGCGCGATATCGAGATCGACGCGGTCGACGGCCTTCACACGACCGAAATGGCGAGAAATGGCTTGGAATGAGACTGCTGGAGTCATGATCTCAACTGTCGGTAATATCCGCGATCAGCCGTCTTCACGGCCGGCGTGCTTCCATTCGGAAGGAAAGCCGGCCGTGGCGCCCTGACGGGAGCGCCGAGGAAACGACAATGCGCACCTGGTGCCCGGCGCGTGCTCACCGTCCGCCGATGACGCCGATATAGTCCGACACCCAACGATAATAGGGCACGCATTCACCCTGGCTCTCGCACTGCGAGACCGGCGTCGTCCAGAAGCGGATCTTCTCGAAATCGTCCATGCCGTTGGCGGTGCAGCCTTCGGCCGTCTGCATGCCGCGCCCGTCTGTACAGGCCGCCGGTACGGAAGGGTTGGCGCCGAACCAGACCGACAGATCGCTCTGCAGGTTGGAGGACAGCGTATGCTCCATCCACATATAGGCGCAATTGGGATGAGCCGCGTCGACATGCATCATGGTCGTGTCGGCCCAGCCCGTCGCACCCTCCACGGGGATGACGGACGCCACCGGCTCGCTGTCGGCCTTCAGCAGATTGACCTGGAAGGGCCAGGAGCCGGAGGCGACCACGCCCTCATTCTTGAAGTCGTCAATCTGAATGAAGGCGTCGTGCCAGTAGCGGCCGACCAGTTGACGCTGCTGGCGCAGCAGTTCGAGCGCCGCATCATACTGCTCCTGATTGAGCTCATAGGGGCTCTTGATGCCGAGCTCGGGCTTGTTGTGCATGAGGTAGAGGGCGGCATCGGCAATATGGATCGGCCCGTCATAGGCCTGCACGCGGCCCTTGTTGGACTTGCCGTCGTCGAGCGTCATCTCCTCGAACACCACCTTCCATGAAGTTGGCGCTTCCTTGAATGCCTCGGTGCTGTACATCAGGATGTTCGGTCCCCACATGTAGGGGACGCCGTAGTGTACGCCATCAACCGTATGCCATGGCGCGTTCTTGAGCCGGTCGTCCACCGTTTCCCAGCTCTCGATCAGGTCGACATTGACCGGCTGGACGCGCTTGCCCGCGACAAGCCGCAAGGAGGCGTCGCCAGAGGCCGTGACGAGGTCGAAGCCGCCTTCGTTCATCAGCGCCACCATCTCGTCGGAGGTGTTGGCGGTCTTAATGTTGACCTTGCAGCCTGTGGCTTCCTCGAACTTGGTCACCCAGTCGAATTTCGGATCGGTTTCGCCACGCTCGATATAGCCCGGCCAGGCAACGATGCTGACCTCGCCCTCGCCCGGCCCGATCTCGTTCAGCATTTCGGCGGCCACGGCCTGTCCGCCAAAGGACAGGGCAAGCGCAATGGCAGTGCAGGATTTCAGGCTCTTCATAATGTTCTCCCAATGGAAAGGCCGCTCTTCCGGCGGCAAGATGTTCCCGCAGAGCACATTGATCGCAAATTCTGGCGTTCGCAAATTCAATTGTCAGATAGTCGATATCGGAATTTCCGATATCAGTTCTGCCGCTGCCGCGCGATGCGCTGACTCTGGGCGATGCCGATGAAATCGCGCGCCGTCTGCGAGAGGCCCGATCCGCGGCGCCAGACCATGCCGACCTGCACCACAGGAAGCGCGCCGGAAATATCGCGCGATTCAATGCGGTCGCCTTCGAGCGACCAGGGCCTGTAGACGAGATCCGGCAGAAGTGCGATGCCGGCCCCGGTCGCCACCAGGCTGCGCACGGCCTCCACCGACCGTGTGCGAAAGGCGATATGGGGACGGGTGCCGAGCGCCGTCAGGATCGTGCCGGTGTTCTCCTCGATCTCGTCGATCGTCAGCATGATCAGGGGTTCGCTGGCGATGTCGTCCAGCGCGATGATATCGGCGCCGGCCAGCCGGTGTCCGAGCGGCAGCCACAACCTGTAGGACGACACCTCCAGGATTTCCGCCTGCAGCGCCATGCGGTCGCGCAGGTTCGATGTCACCATGACCGCAACGTCCAATTCACCGCCGACCAGGAGATGTTCCAGATAGTCGCCGCTGTCTTCGATAGCGGATACGTCCACCTGTGGCCAGGCCCGGCGATAGCGGGCGAGCAAGTCCGACAGAACATAGCCGGCGACCAGCGAGGTGACGCCGAGTTGCAGCCGGCCGGTCATCACTTCGGGGTCGGAGGAGAAGGTGCGCCTGGCATCCGACACGTCGGCCAGGATCTTGGTCGCGTGACGCAGGAACTGATGTCCCTTGTGGGTGATGGTCAGGCCGCGCGAATGGCGCTCGAATAGCTCGACGCCGAGATCGCCTTCCAGTTCCTTGACCGCCTCTGTGACGGCGGACTGCGAGATCGACAGGGCCTGCGCGGCGCGCGACACCGAACCCTGTTCAGCGACGGCGACGAAATATCTCAACTGGCGCAGCGTGAAGGACAAGGGTGTCTCTCGCAAGGCGCCTCACTCAAGCGAGCGACCGCCGGAAAAGCTACATGCGTGTCGTGCGATGGTGGACGACCTGATGCCGCAAAGAAGAACGCGAGCAAGAGTTACGTCAATTCATGGCTGGGATCAAACCTTCAGGCCAATACGCCATGGCCCTGAACTCGGGTTAACGGCGGTTTCGGGATTGCGCGGGTTCTGATTTTGTCGGCGGCGGTGATGCGGAGACCACTGCCATGCTGGAGACTGACGACAAGCCGCGCCTGCTTCTGGACCATTTCGCGCTGATCGAGGACGACCGTGAGCCTTGGCGGGTGGCGCATCCATTGCCGGAGGTCCTGCTACTGGTCGTCTGCAGCACGATCGCAGCGGGCGACGACTTCGAGGACATCGCCGATTGGGGCGAGGACGATCGATCAATCAAACTGCGCCGAAAACGCGCCGCAAGAAACAACCAATATCTCGAGACAATCCTCCAGCCATCACCGCGTTAACCCGGATTCACTGCCGCGGCAACGGAGCCCCGTTTTTTCATCCAAAAGGGGCTCTGACCTTCTCATGATCGATGGTGCGCGCTCCGGGTCATGGAGTTCGACGCGAACGCTCAGGCGCCGGATTCCGCCCAGTCGGCAAGCCGCTCCAGGAAGCGGTCGCAGCGCG
>NZ_WOAC01000004.1 GCF_009749525.1 Mesorhizobium xinjiangense
CCTTGGCCACCGCGATCTCCGGCAGAACGGTGAAGTTGGAGAAGGTCGAGCAGCCCATGTAGTGGAAGAGCTTCTCGCCGTTCACCGAAAAGCGCGAGGTGCCGTCGGGCATCAGGCCCTGACCCTGGGTTGCGCGGATGGCGGTGCACAGATTGGTCTTGCGCGACAGGCAGGAGGGGCACTGGCGGCATTCGGGCGTGTAGAGCGGGATGACATGGTCGCCCTTCTTGAGGCTGGTGACCCCCGGGCCGACATCGACGACGACGCCGGCGCCCTCATGGCCGAGAATGGCGGGAAAGATGCCTTCCGGATCGGCGCCCGACAGCGTGAATTCGTCGGTGTGGCAGATGCCGGTCGCCTTGACCTCGATCAAGACCTCACCCTCGCGCGGGCCCTCCAGGTCGACCTCCATGATCTCCAGAGGCTTGCCGGCTCCAACGGCAACGGCGGCGCGGGTCTTCATTGGGCGTTCCTTTCAGACGGTAAGTGTAGGGCCAAGGTTTCAGGATTTTGGGGCATGTTCAAGACCCGCTGGACGGACGTCCGATACTTCATCGAGCCGGGCGGGCGAATTGCCGTCGTGCAGCGAAAGCACGGCGATCCGGACAGGGTCGCGCACACCGTCCAGTTTGGCCTGGCGGAACTCCGCATCAAGTGCGCCGGCATAGCCTTGTTCGCGGGCCAGTTTCCAGCTCCGCGCATCGACAACGCAGTTGCTGCCGAGCGTCTTGTTGTGCTTTTCCAGCCTGGCCGAGAGGTTCACCGCCGGACCGATGACGGTCATTTCGAGGCGCTGGTCCTGCCCGAGCGCGCCCCAACTCACGGTGCCGGTGGCGATGCCGATACCGATCCGCAGGGGCGTTTGTGAAATGCGCAGGAAGTCCTGTGCGCCCCAGTCCCGAATGTCGGCAAGAATGGCTTCGGCGGCGCGGATCGCGTCTGCGGCAAACGTCTCGCTTGCTCCGCCAATGCCGAAGCTCGCCATGATGCCGTCGCCCATGAACTTGTCGATCACGCCGTTGTTGCGCTGAACCAGGGGAATGACGCGGCCCTGATAGGCCGACAGGACGCGGATGACCGAATCGGCATCGAGTTGTTCGGCCAGAGCGGTGAAGCCGCGTATGTCGACGTTGAGGATGGCGGCGAGGCGCTTTTCGGCGTTGCCGGCCATGATGCGCTCCTGCGCCGTGCGGATGTTGCGTGCCACCGCAGAATCGAAAAAGCGCTCAAAATCCTCGGCCGCGGACTGCTCGGCCACCGCCGTGACGAGCAGCTTGCGCGAGCCGTTCACCGCAATCGCCAGCACCGCGGTGACGAAGAGAATGGAGATCATCTTGTCGATCTCGGCGCCGATGAGGATGGAGTTCGAGGTCAGATACTCGACATAGGAGCGCGTGAGCATGCTGTCTGCCGGATCGATCCGCGTGACGTAGACGATCATGAAGGCCATGCCGGCGAGCGCCGCCATACCGGCGACAAGGACGAATTTGGGATGGAAACGCAGCGCGCGAATGGCGATGAAGATGAAGACGTAGAGCAGGGTCGGGGCCTTCAGGACGAAGCTGGCCGGTTGCTCGTACTGAATGTGAAAGCTTATCAACAAGCCGTAAAGCAGTGAAAAATCGAACAGAATCGACAGGTAGTTGGCCCAGTCGGGGATTGGCCGCAAACAGCTCCACGCCAAAACGACGACCGAAATCGACAGGTAGGCGGCCAGCACATAGGGCACGGGTGTGAAGGCGTCCTGCGGGTAGGTTTTTGGCGAGACCGCGTAGAGGATGCAGAAGAGGAGCACGATCGCCAGCTGGATCGCGCGCAGCAATATGTCGTTGGACCAGTCGCGCTGGGCGATGCGCTGGACAATGCGCGGCGGGATAGCGGAAAGGTCGGGCCCTGAAAGAAATTCGCGCAATCGTGCCAGCATTCCTGTCGCTCCCGCTCAACAAGCCCGAGCCATGTTCAATTATCACGGAATGCGCTCACGCGGCATCACATCGACGGGCGCCAGCGTGATCGCGTTGCGTGAAACGGATGTGCATGTGTGCACATTGCCGGCGCGGCTCGCTTGAGGCCATGGTCGCGATTGCATAAAAGGAATGCCGTTCGCCGGAGGGACGCCGCACAAATGTTCAAGAAAATCCTGGTCGCCAATCGCGGCGAGATCGCCTGCCGTGTCATCAGGACGGCCAAGACAATGGGAATCGCCACGGTGGCGGTCTATTCCGACGCCGACCGCGACGCCGTGCATGTCGAAATGGCCGACGAGGCGGTGCATATCGGCGCTGCCGCGGCATCCGAAAGCTATCTGTCGGCCGACAGGATCATCGCGGCCTGCAAGGACACCGGGGCCGAGGCCGTGCATCCCGGTTATGGCTTCCTGTCGGAACGCGCGTCCTTTTGCGAGGCGCTGGAAGCGGAAGGCATCATCTTCATCGGCCCCAAGCCCAAGGCGATCCGCGCCATGGGCGACAAGATCGAATCGAAAAAGTTCGCCAATGACGCCAAGGTGAACACGGTGCCGGGCTTTCTCGGCATCATCGAGGACGCCGATCATGCCGAAACCATTGCCGGCGAGATCGGCTATCCGGTGATGATCAAGGCTTCGGCCGGCGGCGGCGGCAAGGGCATGCGCATCGCCTGGGGCGCCGAGGAGGTTCGCGACGGTTTCGACCGTGCGCGTTCGGAGGCCAGGAGCTCGTTCGGCGACGACCGAGTCTTCATCGAGAAATTCATCGTCGAGCCGCGCCATATCGAGATCCAGGTACTCGCCGACGCCCACGGTCATGCCATTCACCTCGGCGAGCGCGAATGCTCCATCCAGCGGCGCAATCAGAAAGTGGTCGAAGAAGCACCGTCGCCCTTCCTGGACGAGGAAACGCGGGCGGCGATGGGCGCGCAGGCCGTGGCTCTGGCCAAGGCCGTCGATTACCAAAGCGCCGGCACGGTCGAATTCATCGTCGACAAGGACCGCAACTTCTATTTCCTGGAAATGAACACCAGGCTGCAGGTGGAACACCCGGTGACCGAGCTTGTCACCGGCATCGACCTGGTCGAGCAGATGATGCGCATCGCTGCCGGCGAAAAGCTGCCGATCGGGCAGGGCGACGTGAAACTTGACGGCTGGGCCGTCGAGAGCCGGCTCTATGCCGAGGATCCGTTCCGCGGCTTTCTCCCCTCGATCGGCAGGCTGACACGCTACAGGCCGCCGGCGGAGGGGCGCATCGGCGATTGCGTCGTCAGGAACGATACTGGGGTGACCGAAGGCTCCGAGATCTCCATGTTCTACGATCCTATGATCGCCAAGCTGTGCACCTGGGGCCCCGACCGGTTGGCGGCGATCGACGCAATGTCCGACGCGCTCGACGCTTTCGTGGTCGACGGTATCGAGCACAACATTCCTTTCCTCGCCGCGCTCATGCAGCATCCGCGCTGGCGCGAGGGGCGCTTGTCGACCGGATTCATCGCCGAGGAGTATCCCGACGGGTTCGCGCCGATCGTGCCCGACGAAGAAGAGCGCGGCGTGCTGGCTGCCATCGCCCTTGCCGTGGAACTGTTGCGCAAGGATCGCCTCGACCGCTTGAGCGGGCGGCTGGCGCCGCATTCGGGCGTGTTGCGGCCGGACTGGGTGGTCCGTCTGGACGATGTCTACCTGCCCGTCACCGTAAAGGAAGGGATGATCTCGATCCCCATCGAGATGGATATCGGGGTCGGCGAGGGCGCTGCCATGACGGTTGCTTCCGACTGGCGCCCCGGCGAGCCGGTCTGGCGCGGCACGGTCGGCACGCGCCACATCGTCGCGCAACTGCGCCCGGCGCTCAATGGCACGCGTCTGGCGTGGAAGGGCATGTCGGTGACGGCCTGCGTCCTGACGCCGCGCATCGCCGAACTTGACCGGCTGATGCCGGAAAAGGTGCCGCCGGACACGTCGAAGATGCTGTTGTGCCCGATGCCGGGGCTCGTGGTCAGCATCGCGGTGACCGAAGGCCAGGAGGTCAAGGCCGGCGAGACGCTGGCCGTCGTGGAGGCCATGAAGATGGAGAACGTCCTGCGCGCCGAACGCGACCTGGTCGTGGCCAAGATCAACGCCAAACCCGGCGACAGCCTGGCGGTCGACGCGGTGATCATCGAATTCGAATAGGAGTTTTCTTGCATGGCGAAGGCTGACAGCCAGGCCGCAGTGCTGTTCGATCTCGACGGTACGCTGACGAACCCCTTTTTGGGCATTTCCAACTGCATTCGCCACGCCATGGAGAAGATGGGGCGTCTCGCACCGGATGATACGACAATCCGTGCGCATATCGGGCCGCCGTTGCAGGTGACGTTCCGCGTCCTTCTGGACACCGATGACGAGGCGCGTATCTGGGAAGCGGTGGCCCATTATCGCGAGCGCTATCAGAGCGTCGGCAAGTTCGAGAACGAGCTTATCCCCGGTATCAAGGAGGTGCTCGCGCACTGCGTGGCAAGTGGCCGGTTCCTCTCCGTCGCGACCTCGAAGATGGAAGCCTACAGCAAGGACATCATTGCGCATTTCGGGCTTGGCGGGTTCTTCGACGCGGTCCACGGCTCCGCCCCGGACGGAACCAACGCCAACAAGGCGGACCTGATCCGGCACATCATGGCAAGCGAGCCGATCGAAGCGGCCAATGCAGTCATGATCGGCGACCGGCTTCACGATGTCGCTGGCGGCAAGGCGAACGATGTGCCGACCATCGGTGTTCTGTGGGGATTTGGCGACAGGGCGGAGCTTGTGGCCGCGGGCGCGGTGGAGATCGTCGGGGAACCGGCCGAACTCGCGGCCGCCATCGATGCAGTGCTCTCGCCCGCGGCTGTCTGAAACTATCGGAATGCCGTGCACGGCCGGCGGCAGTGTCTTTACCGGCCGCTCGCGATACGGAACAATGACACTTTGAGTCTTCAAGAAGTGAGCGGCAGTCATCCATGGCGAGCGAACAGTCCCCGCGCGATCCTTCGCTACCTGTTGGGGCAGGTGCACTGAACGGACAGGCACGTCCCTTCATCCATCTGCGCGTTCATTCCGCCTATTCGCTGCTTGAAGGGGCGCTGCCGATCGCCAAGATCATCAAGCATGCCGTCGCCGACAAGGCACCGGCCATCGGCATCGCCGACACCAGCAACCTCTTCGGCGCGCTGGAATTTTCCCAAAAGGCAACGGCGGCCGGCCTGCAGCCGATCATCGGCTGCCAGTTCAACACCGTGCTGGACGAGGAAGGGGTGGCCAATGCCCGGCACGGCCATCGGGGTTTTGGCCACCAGGCACCGACAATGGCGCTGATTGCTGCGAACGAGGCCGGCTACGCCAATCTGGTGCGTCTCGTCAGCCGCGCCTATCTCCAATCGGATTCGGTTGACGAGGTGACGATAAACGCGGCGTGGCTGGAAGAACTGTCCGAGGGGCTGATCTGCCTGACCGGCGGCGAAGCCGGCCCCATCGGCCAGGCGCTCAAGGCCGATCATCCCGAACTGGCCGAACAGCGGATCAAGCAATTGCGCCAATGGTTCGGCGACCGCCTCTATGTCGAATTGCAGCGGCCGGCCGGTTATGACCGCACGGTCGAGGCGGCGAGCGTGGATCTGGCCTATCGCCATAATATACCCCTGGTGGCGACCAACGACGCCTTCTTTTTAACGCGCGAGGACTATGAGGCGCATGACGCGCTGATCGCGATCGCGGAAGGCACGGTGATTGCCGTCGACGAGCGGCGCAAGCTGACGCCCGACCATTGCCTGAAGAGCCAGGCGGAGATGTCGGCGCTGTTTGCCGACCTGCCCGAGGCACTCGACAACACGGTCGAGATCGCGCTGCGCTGCTCCTATTATCCGAAGAACCGCAAGCCTATCCTGCCGCGCTTCACCACCGGCGAGGGCGCGGCCGATGCCGGGCAGGCGGAGGCGGACGAATTGCGCCGCCAGGCGCATGAAGGGCTTGAGCACCGTCTCGCCACGGCCGGCCTGGCGCCCGGTTTTTCGCGCGAGCAGTACGTCGAGCGGCTGGATTTCGAGCTCGGCATCATCGAGCGGATGCAGTTTCCGGGATACTTCCTGATCGTCGCTGATTTCATCAAGTGGGCGAAATCGAAGGACATTCCGGTCGGGCCGGGGCGCGGTTCGGGCGCCGGCTCGCTGGTCGCCTATGCCCTGACCATCACCGACATCGACCCGCTGCGCTTCTCGCTGCTTTTCGAGCGCTTCCTGAACCCTGAACGCGTGTCGATGCCCGACTTCGACATCGACTTCTGCCAGGACCGGCGCGAGGAGGTGATCCGCTACGTCCAGGAGAAGTACGGGCGCGACCAGGTCGGCCAGATCATCACCTTCGGCACGTTGCAGGCGCGCGCGGTGCTGCGCGATGTCGGCCGCGTGCTGCAGATGCCCTACGGCCTCGTCGACCGGCTGTGCAAGATGGTTCCCTCCAATCCGGCCAATCCGACGCCGCTGCACAAGGCGATCGAGGACGAGCCGCGCTTTGCCGAGGAGGTCGAGAAGGAGCCGGTCGTCGAGAACCTGCTGGAGATCGCCCAGAAGCTCGAAGGGCTCTATCGGCACGCCTCGACCCACGCCGCCGGCATCGTTATCGGCGACCGGCCGCTGTGGGAGCTGGTGCCGATGTATCGCGATCCGCGCTCAGACATGCCGGTCACGCAGTTCAACATGAAATTTGTCGAGCAGGCCGGCCTGGTCAAGTTCGACTTTCTCGGCTTGAAGACGCTGACGGTGCTGGAAACGGCGGTGCGGCTGGTGCGCCGGCGCGGCGTCGACATCGACCTGTCGCAAATCCCTTATGACGACGCCGAAACCTACGCCATGCTGTCGCGCGGCGAGACGGTTGGCATATTCCAGGTGGAATCGGCCGGCATGCGCAAGGCGCTGATCGGCATGAAGCCCGACTGCATCGAGGACATCATCGCGCTGGTGGCACTCTACCGCCCCGGGCCGATGGAAAACATTCCCGTCTACAATGCCCGCAAGCATGGCGAGGAGGAGATCGCCTCCATTCATCCCAAGATCGACCACCTGGTGACGGAGACTCAAGGAGTCATCGTCTATCAGGAGCAGGTCATGCAGATCGCGCAGGAACTGGCCGGATACTCGCTCGGCGAAGCCGATCTGCTGCGCCGCGCCATGGGCAAGAAGATCCGCGCCGAGATGGACAAGCAGCGCGTGCGTTTCGTCGATGGTGCGGTGGAGCGCGGGGTGAGCAAGGTCCAGGCGAACACCATCTTCGACCTTCTTGCCAAGTTCGCCGACTACGGCTTCAACAAGTCGCATGCCGCCGCCTATGGGGTCGTTTCCTATCAGACGGCCTATTTGAAGGCGCACTATCCGGTCGAGTTTCTCGCCGCGTCCATGACGCTCGACATGTCGAACACCGACAAGCTTTCCGATTTCAGGCAGGACGCCAAGCGGCTCGGTATCGAGGTCGTTCCGCCCTCGGTGCTGACTTCCTTTGCCGATTTCGAGGTTGGCGATAAGCAGATTTTTTATGCGCTCGCGGCCATCAAGGGGGTGGGCGACGCGGCGGTCGAGCATATCGTGGCCAAGCGCAACGAAAGCCCGTTCGAGAGCCTGGAGGATTTCTGCGAGCGCATCGATCCGAAGGTCGTCGGCAAGCGTGTCCTGGAAAGCCTCATCGCCGCCGGGGCCTTCGACTGTTTCGGCCGCGACAGGGCGTCGCTGATGGCCGGCATCGAGCGCATGATGGGGCTGGCGCAGCGGGCGCAGGAAAATGCGGAGCTCGGCATGTCGGACATGTTCGGCGCGGCCATGGGGGCAAAGCCCGAGCCGTTGCGCCTGCCGGCCTGTGAGCCGTGGCTGCCGGCCGAAAAGCTGCACCGCGAATTCCAGGCTGTCGGCTTCTATCTGTCGGCGCATCCGCTGGACGAGTACAAGGCGGCGCTGGACAAGATGCGCGTGCAGAGCTGGTCGGACTTCGCCGCCGCCGTCAAGCGCGGCGCGTCGGCCGGCCGGCTGGCCGGAACCATCACGTCGAAGCAGGAGCGCAAGACGCGCACCGGCAACAAGATGGGCATCGTGCAGTTTTCCGATACCAGCGGCCAGTTCGAGGCGGTGCTGTTTTCGGAGGGGCTGGCGCAGTTTCGCGACTTGCTCGAGGCGGGCCGGTCGGTCGTCGTGACCGTCGCGGCCGAAGATCGCCCGGAGGGCGTCAATCTGCGCATTCAGTCGGTGTTTTCACTGGAAGAGGAAGCCAGCCGGGTGCAACGCTCGCTGCGCGTCTTCGTGCGCGACGCTGCGCCGCTTGCCACCTTGCAGAGCCAGCTTTCCGCCAAGGGCGAGGGCCAGGTCAGCTTCATCGTCATCAAGGAAGGCGGACGCGGCGAGGTCGAGATCGAATTGCCGGAACGCTACCGCATCTCGCCGCATATCGCCTCGGCCATGCGTGCCGTGCAGGGCGTGGTCGAGGTCGAGCTCGTCTGAAACGTCGCAACGGCGTAATATATCAGTGATATATCTCTGGCGTGCATATCCGTTTGAAGCAAACGCACGCTAACCGAGCATGCCGCGTTCCGGCGGTCGGGTCGCGGCGGTCGCGACCTGTCGCGAGCGGATGAACGCGGCGATGAATGCCACCGTCATCACCAGCACGATCGTCGGCGCCGGGGCGCTGTCGATGAAGAACGAGATATAGACGCCGAGAAATGAGGCCGCCGCGGCTACCGCGACCGATACCGCCATCATCGTCCCAAAGCGCCGGGTCAGCAGATAGCCTGTGGCGCCGGGGGTGATGAGGACCGCAATTGCGAGGATGATACCGACGGCCTTGAGCGCGCCGACAATGGTCAGCGACAGGATCGCCAGCAGGCCGTAGTGCAGCAGGGTCACGGGAAGTCCGATTGCGCGGGCGTGCTGGGCGTCGAAGGACATGAGCAGGAGGTCGCGGCGCCCAAGCATCAGAAGCCCGACCGAAATTGCTGCGATCGTGGCGCTTTGCGCGATGTCGCCCCATGAGATGCCCAGCATGTCGCCGAACAGGATGTGGTCGAGATGGACCGAGGTCTGGATGGACAGATAAAGGACGAGGCCGAGCGCAAACATGCCGGAAAATACGATACCCATGACCGTGTCTTCCTTGACGCGGCTGTTTTCCTTCAGATAGCCCGTGCCCAGCGCGCAGATCATGCCGGCGGCGAACGCGCCGATGGCGAGCGGTAGCCCAACAATATAGGCGATGACGATGCCCGGCAGCACGGCATGGGAGACGGCGTCGCCCATCAGCGACCAGCCCTTGAGCACCAGGAAGGTCGACAAAAGCGCCATCGGCACCGCGACCAGCAGCGCAATGATGAAGGCCAGCCGCATGAAGGGGAACTGGAAGGGCAGGGTGGCGACGTCGATGAACTCGCTCATTGGCCGGCCTCCGCGAGGGCCGCGCGTGCCCGCCGGCGCGCAGCGAGCAGCCCGTGCTTGGGCGCCAGCACGAAGGTGGCGAGGAAGACCAGGGTCTGCAGGACGACGATGATGCCGCCCGTCGCACCGTCGAGGAAATAGGATGCATAGGCGCCGGTAATGCTGGTCAGCGCGCCGATCGCCACCGATGCCGCGATGAGCCGCGGAAAGCGGTCCGTCAGCAGATAGGCGGTCGCGCCGGGTGTCACCACCATGGCAATGACCAGGAACGCGCCGACCGTTTGCAGCGCCGCCACGGTGCAGGCGCTCAAGAGCGTGAAGAAGATCGCTTTCATGAGGAAGGGATTGATGCCGACCGAGCGCGCATGGTTTTCGTCGAAGAAGACGACCATCAGGTCTTTCCATTTGAAAAGCAGGATGGAGAGCGAGACGCCGGCGATCAGCACGAGCTGCAACGTGTCTTCCGGCGTGATGGCAAGGACGTTGCCCAGGACGATGGTCTGGATGTTGACCGAGACCGGCGACAGCGACGCCATGAACAGGCCGAGGCCGAAGAAAGAGGTGAAGATGAGCCCGATGACGGCGTCCTCCTTCAGCTTGGTGCGCTGGTTGAGAAACAGCATCGACACGGCGGCGAGCCCGCCGGCGATAAAGGCGCCGAGCGAGAAGGGCAGACCGAGCATATAAGCGCCGGCCACACCGGGCACGATGGAGTGGGAGAGCGCGTCGCCGATGAGCGACCAGCCCTTCAGCATCAGATAGGCCGACAGGAAGGCGCAGACACCGCCCACCAGGCCGCTGACCCAGATGGCGTTGACCATGTATCCATAGGTGAACGGCTCGAGAAGGATCTGCATGATCAGCGCTCGTCGCCGGCATTGCGGCCTGGCCGGGCAGGCCTCTTGGCGTAGCCTTCCTTGTCCTCGTCGCCATAAAGAACGACCGGGCGCTCGTCGTCGGATATGACGGTCACCTGGCGGGTGTCGCTGTCTTCGTGGAGGTCGGATCCGCCGAGCACGAAGTGGCGCAGCACGCCGCCGAAGGCGACTTCCAGATTGGCGCGGGTGAAAACCTCCTCGGTCGGCCCTGCGGCAAGAACCGTCTTGTTGATCAGGATGGCGCGGTCGCAGAATTCCGGCACGCTGCCCAGATTGTGCGTCGAGACGAGCATGACGCGGCCCTCGTCGCGCAGATCGCGCAAAAGCGCGATGATCGCTTCCTCCGTCGTCACGTCGACGCCGGTGAATGGCTCGTCGAGCAGGATGACCTGCCCCTCCTGGGCGAGCGCGCGGGCCAGGAAGACGCGCTTTCTCTGGCCGCCCGACAATTCGCCGATCTGGCGCTTGCGCAAATGCCCCATGCCGACGCGTTCGAGCGCCTCGTCGACCATGGCGTGGTCGTGGCGCGTGGCGATGCGCAGCGCGTTCATGTGGCCGTAGCGGCCCATCATAACCACGTCCTCGACCAGGACGGGAAAATTCCAGTCGACCTCTTCGGCCTGCGGGACATAGGCCACGACATTGCTCTTGAGCGCCCGGCCTGCCGGCTCGCCGAGAATGGAGACCGAACCGGCGGCAAGCGGAACGAACCCCATGATCGCCTTGAAAAGGGTCGACTTGCCGCTGCCATTGACGCCGACCAGCGCCGTGATCGTGCCGCGCGGAATTGCGAAACTCATGTCGAAGAGGGCGGTGTGTCCATTGCGGTAGGTGACGGTGATGCCGTCCACCTTTATGCCCGCTGGGGAGCCGGCCCGGGGCGGGGCGAGGTTCATTCCGTCAGCCCCTTCGCGATCGTCTCGGTGGTCACGCGAACAAGGTCGATATAGGTGGGAACCGGACCGTCGGGCTCGCTCAGCGAATCGACGTAGAGCACGCCGCCGTAAAGCGCGCCGGTCTCGCGCGCGACCTGCCTGGCCGGCTTGTCCGACACCGTGTTCTCGCTGAAAATGGCCGGCACGTGCTCGCGCTTCATCGTGTCGATGACCTTGCGGATCTGCTGCGGCGTGCCCTGGCTGTCGGCGTTGATCGGCCAGAGATAGAGCTCCTTGAGCCCGAAATCGCGCGCCAGGTAGCTGAAGGCGCCTTCGCTGGTGGCCAGCCAGCGCCGCTCCTGCGGGATCGCCGACAGGCGCTGCCTGATCGGCTTCACCAGGGCTTCGATCTCCTCGCTGTATGCCTTGGCGTTGGCGGCATAGATTTCGGCGTTGTCGGGGTCATGCTCCGCCATCGCCTTGCGGATGTTGTCGACATAGATGAGGGCGTCGCTTGGCGACATCCAGGCATGCGGATTGGGCTTGCCGCGATAGGGGCCCTCGGAAATGCCCATCGGCTCCACGCCTTGCGAGACGACCACGCCGGGCACGTCGCTCAGATTGTGGAAGAAGCGCTCGAACCACAGTTCCAGTCCCAGCCCGTTCCACAGGATCAGGTCGGCGTCCTGGGCCCGCAGAATGTCGCCGGGCGTCGGCTGGTAATTGTGGATCTCGGCGCCGGGCTTGGTGACGGATTCGACGATTGCGGCGTCGCCGGCGACGTTCCTGGCCATATCCGCGATGACCGTGAAGGTCGTGACCACCTTGAATTCGTCCTCCTGTGCGTGGGCGCCGGTGAGGGTGGCGGCGAACACAAGGGCGGCGCAGGCCAGTCTGGTCGGGATCATATGCGGGTCTCCAATGGTCGCGGGAGGACGAAGAAATCGGCATTTTCAATCTATCGGCCACAATCTAACGGGTCGCTGACATATGTCAATGCAAATGCGAACCGTTTGCAAAAAGAAATGGGAACTGGGCCTGCAGCCATTTGCAACTGGTTGTCATCTGGACCATTATCCGGCCATGACAAACCAGCAGACCAAGGGCAAGGATCTGGAGACGGAGTTGCGCCGGGCGGGCGTCCGCATCACGCGGCCGCGTCAGACGATCCTGCGCATTCTGTCGGAGACCGACGATCATCCCGACGCTTACGAAATATTTCGTCGCGCCAGTGCCGTCGACGCCAGCATCTCCTTGTCGACCGTCTACCGGACGATGAAGCTTCTGGAACAGTGCGGAACGATCCACCGGCATGCCTTCGAGGGCGGGCCGTCGCGTTTCGAGCATGCGGGCGTGGAGCACCACGATCATCTGATCGATGTCGAGACGGGCGACGTGATCGAGTTCCGTTCCGAGCGAATCGAGGCGCTGCAGGACGAGATCGCGCGCGAACTCGGCTACGACATCCTGCATCACCGGCTGGAACTTTACGGGCGCAAGCGGCGCACGGCCGCGAAATAGGGACGCGAACCGGGAACGGCAGATCGATCAGAAGGCGGCCGGTTCCGTTTTTCGCCGCAATTCTTGTTACAAGGCTCGCAGATTGCTTAGACTGACCGCGAATCGCCCCTGGGCTTCGAGGAGAGGGAAACGGACATGAAGTACAAACTGCTTGCGGCCGCGCTGGCCGGCACGATGGCGCTCGGCGCCTGCACGACGGATCCCTATACGGGTGAGAGAAAGATCTCCAATACCGCTGGCGGTGCCGCACTCGGCGCCGGTCTCGGGGCACTGGCCGGCCTGGCCGTCGGCGGCTCCTCGGTCGCCCAGCGCAACGCCGTTCTGATCGGCGCGGGCGTCGGCGCCTTGGCCGGCGGCACTGTCGGCAATTATATGGACCGGCAGGAGGCGCAGCTGCGCGACCAACTCCAGGGCACCGGCGTCAGCATCACGCGCGACGGCAATTACATCATCCTCAACATGCCGTCGAACATCACCTTCGACACGGACCGCTCCGACGTGAAGCCGCAATTCTATTCGACGCTCAATTCGGTGGCGATCGTGCTCAACCGCTATGCCAAGACGCTGATCGACGTCTATGGCCATACGGACTCGACCGGTGACGACAACTACAATCTCAACCTGTCGCAGCGCCGCGCGCTTTCGGTCGCCAACTATCTGAACGCACAGGGCGTCGACCAGCGGCGCTTCTCCGTGGTCGGACTCGGTGAGACCCAGCCGATCGCCTCCAACGCCACGCCGGAAGGCAGGGCGCAGAACCGCCGCGTCGAGATCCGTCTGGCGCCGCTGACCTGACCGTCCCGCGTCGATGCGTTGGATCGCAAGCCTCGGCCCGCGTCGGCCGGGGCTTTTTCGTTTGAACCAATGATATGCGCGCCAGATCAATGTGCTGGAGCATGCAGCTTACGCTCAAACGGGTTCGTTTGAGCGGGACATGCTCTATGCGCGGCTTTCCGCCAGCGCACCGGCAATCCGCGCCGCCAGACGGGCATTGTTTTCCACAAGGGCGATATTCGTCTTCAGGCTGGCGCCGCCGGTGAGTTCCAGAATGCGCGACAGCAAAAACGGCGTGACCGCCTTGCCGCTGATTCCCTGGCGTTCGGCATCGGCCTGGGCGGCGGCGATATGCACGGCCATTTCGTCCTGAGCGATCTCGTCGGCCGCCGGCACGGGATTGGCGACCAGCATGCCGCCGGATATGCCGAGTTCGCCCCGGGTGCGGTGGAACCGGGCGATCGCCTCTGCGCTGTCGAGGCGCAAGGGCGCTGGGTGAGGGGAGGTCGTCGACCAGAAGGCGGGCATGACGTCGCTGCCATGCGCCACCACCGGCACGCCACGTGTTTCCAGCACTTCGACCGTCTTTTCGATATCCAGAATGGCCTTGGCGCCGGCCGAAACGACGATGACGGGCGTGCGCGCCAGCTCGTCGAGATCGGCCGAGATGTCGAAGCTCTGCTCCGCTCCTTTGTGCACGCCGCCGATGCCGCCCGTAGCAAACACCTCGATGCCGGCGAGCGCGGCGGCGATCATGGTCGCGGCAACCGTGGTGCCGCCGGTGCGGCCTTCGGCGACCGCGAAGGCGAGGTCGGCGCGCGACAACTTCATGGCGTCGTCGCGCCGTGCAAGGGCGGTGCGGTCCTTGTCCGACAGGCCGATCTTGAGACGGCCGTCGATAACGGCGATCGTCGCCGGCTCGGCCCCTTCGGCACGGATGATCGCCTCGACATTGGCGGCCATTTCGCTGTTTTGCGGAAAAGGCATGCCGTGGGTGATGATCGTGCTTTCGAGCGCCACCACCGGACGTCCCGCGGCAAGCGCGGCGGCGACGGGTTCGAGGACATCCATGTGTCGGTATGCGGTCTCAGGCGTCATGATCGGTCCTTACGGGTCGCATTTCGCCAGGATCGCCGGTTGGGCGATCCGGGCAAGCGCTGCGGAGAAATGGGGCTCGTCGAGCTGTGGCACGGAACGCGGCGTTTCAATGCATATGCTGGCCGCCGCCAGACCCTCGCGCAGTGCTCCGGCAAAATCGTGGCCGGCAAGAATGGCGGCGATGGTCGCGCCGGCGAGGGCGTCGCCAGCGCCGGTCACGTCGGCAACGCGCTCAGGCGCCGGCGGCGCTATGGAAAAGACGTTTGTTTCATCGAGGCCGAATAGCGCCTGCGGTCCGGCGCTGATCGCCGCGCGCCGCAAGCCGAGCGCCCGAAGGCCTCTGGCAAGGTCCGCGCCGTCGCTCTGCGGCGGCAGGCCCGTCAGCGCTATCGCCTCGCGGCGGTTCAAAAACAGGACGGACAGCGCCGGCAGGACCGGTTTCAGCCGCAACACCTTGGCCGGCGATATGGCGATGGCGAAGACCGGCTTGCTGCCTGCCTGGCGGGCGATCAATTCAAGACCGGGCGCGGGGATGTTGGCGTCGAGGAGGATCGCGTCGGCCGCATCGATCGCCTGGCGCGCCGCCTTGCGGCGCAGATGCCGCACGAAGCCGAGGTCGTAGAGGCTCATATCGGCAAGGCCGGCAACGAGTTCGCCCTGGTCGTCGAGAAGCGCCGTATAGCTGGGTGTTACCCGATCGAGAAAGACCGCGGGCAGATCGTCGATGCCTGCCCGGTCGACAGCCGCGGCGACAGCTTGCCCGCCGGCATCGCCGCCGCGCATCGACATCAGCGATGCGCCGTGCCCGCGCTGAACGATGCTGCGCAGCGCATTGAACACGCCGCCGCCGACCTCCTCGTCCATCCTGCCCGGATTGGACGCGCCGGGCGCGAACTTTTCCGTCATGCGGCCGCGGCGATCGATATGGGCGCCGCCGATGGCGAGGATATGCGCGCGGGTGTGGTGGATTGGCATGCTGGTGTCCGGAAATGCGGCGCGACCATAGGGCCGAAGAGGCGAAAGCACAATGCGTCGTGAGACCGGTTTGCCTGTGTCGGCGGGAGGCTCGATGCGCTGCGCCCGCTGATGGACTGATTTGCCCGTCCGCATCCCGTCCATCGCACGCTATCGAGACGACGACGATATCCGATGAGCCGCTGTTAACCGGTTGATTCTGATAAATCGTTGAACTCAACGTTCGGCATGGCAATGGGCCCGATGCGGCAGCCCGCCTGTCATGCCCGTTTCAATTGCGGGATGCTGAAGAAGAACGGCGCTGGAACGTATAAAGAACATATCAGATAAGTCATTGATGAAATGACTATTTACGCCACTTGCTAAAATGGAACAAAACATGTACATGTGAAAGGGAAGCGGCAATTGGCCGTGCTTCATTGACGATCAAGGGGTAATGTATCATGGCTCAGAATTCATTGCGGCTGGTTGAGGACGATTCGGTGGATAAATCTAAGGCTCTTGACGCGGCGCTGTCGCAGATCGAACGGGCATTCGGCAAGGGCTCGATCATGCGTCTGGGCGCGAACGAACAGGTGGTGGAGATCGAAACCATCCCGACCGGCTCGCTGGGACTGGATATCGCACTTGGCGTCGGCGGGCTTCCAAAGGGACGCATCATCGAGATCTACGGGCCGGAAAGCTCGGGCAAGACGACCCTGGCGCTGCACACGGTCGCCGAGGCGCAGAAGAACGGTGGAATCTGTGCCTTTGTCGATGCCGAGCATGCGCTCGACCCAGTCTATGCGCGCAAACTGAAGGTCGATCTGGAGAATCTGCTGATCTCGCAGCCCGATACGGGAGAACAGGCGCTGGAGATTTGCGACACGCTGGTGCGCTCCGGCGCGATCGACGTGCTGGTGGTCGATTCGGTGGCGGCGCTGACGCCGCGGGCCGAGATCGAGGGCGAAATGGGCGATTCCCTGCCGGGCCTGCAGGCGCGGCTGATGAGCCAGGCGCTGCGCAAGCTCACCGCTTCCATCTCGCGCTCCAACACCATGGTCATCTTCATCAACCAGATCCGCATGAAGATCGGCGTCATGTTCGGCTCGCCCGAAACCACGACCGGCGGCAACGCGCTGAAATTCTATGCCTCCGTGCGCCTCGACATTCGCCGCATCGGCTCGGTCAAGGAGCGCGACGAGGTCACCGGCAACCAGACCCGCGTCAAGGTGGTCAAGAACAAGCTCGCGCCGCCCTTCAAGCAGGTCGAGTTCGACATCATGTATGGCGAAGGGGTGTCGAAGACCGGCGAGCTGATCGATCTGGGCGTCAAGTCCGGCATCGTCGAAAAATCCGGCGCATGGTTCTCCTACAATTCGCAGCGGCTCGGTCAGGGGCGCGAGAACGCCAAGCAGTTCCTGCGCGACAATCCCGATGCGGCGCGCGAGATCGAATTGGCGCTGCGCCAGAACGCCGGCCTGATCGCCGAGAAATTCCTCGAGCAGGGCCCGGGCAGCGCTGACGGCGATGATGACGGGGACATGGCCGCCGAGGGTTAACGGCAATTCCAGGCGACGTGGATGCCGGTTCTCTGTCCGCAACCGCCTCAAGCGCAGGGTTGGATCGGCGCATCGATTCCGTGAAGCGACGGGCCGATCCGGGGGCGCATACCAGGCGGGTCCGGCTCGATCTTACGCCGATCCGCCTTTTGTCGGCTCTGCCGCGTCATCGGCCTTTGCGAAACGCGCAAGCGCTGACACGAAGTCGCCCATTCTGGGGCGGCGCACGGCGAGAAAGGGCAGCGGGCGGGAGGTTTCCATCGCCGCGATGCCGATGCGCACCGTCATCATGCCGTTGATCACGCCTTCGCCGAGCTTGGCCGACAGCCGTGCGGCCAGGCCGTGGCCGAGGACCTGCTGGACGAGACTGTCGCCGGCGGCGATCGATCCGGTAACGGCCAGATGCGCCAAGACGCTGCGGGCCAGGCGGAAAAAGCCGATCGTTCCGGGTCTGGCGCCATAGAGTTCGGAAATGCGCCGAATGAGCCGGGCGGCTTCGAAGACGACATAGGCGAGGTCGACGAGGGCGCGCGGGCTGACCGCGGTGACGACGGAAACCCGCTTGCCCGCATCGAGGATCATCTGTTGCGCCGCCTTGTCGAGGGGCGTCAGCAGTTCGCCCTCGGCCAGGCGGATCAGATCCGGTCCGTCGATCACGTCGTCGCGCAGGTCCTCGAGATTGCGCCGCCCGGCCGCCGTTTGCGGTCGCGCAGCGACGAACCGCGCAATATCGTCGACAACGGACCGCGCCGAGCGCGTGTCGCCGCGCGATAGAGCGTCCTCGGCCCGCTTGCGCAGCCGGTCGACGGAGGCAAGCCGCGCCAGCGCCCATAATTCGCGTATCACGATGACGACCAGGGCGATGAGGGCGATGGCCGCTGCGGCGAGTGCGGTCCATCCGAGCCAATCGGCGCGTTCGAACAGGTCGCGGATCAGCCGATCGGTCCAGATGCCGACGGCCATAGACAGGAGCAGGCCGAGGGCCGCCAGCAAGATGCCGCCCAGGCGCAAGCGCCGGGACTTGGGCGGTGCGGAAACGGTGGCCGCTTCATCATCGTTCTCTGTATCGAAAATGTCGGTCTCGACCGTATCGACGACGGCTTCGCGCAGATCGATGGCGCGCGGCGTGCGCGGTTCTGCCGACTTCGTGCGCTTGGCGGCGGGATCGCCGGCCTGATCGTGCCCCTTGTCCGGCGTCAGCTTGAAAGCGGCGGGTTTGCGTTGGCTGGTCATGCCAGGCGATCTCCGATCAGGAACTGCAGGGCCCTGTCGAGCCTTATATGGGGCAACGACAGGAGAACGCCGTCGGCGTTGCGCTCCAGCCTGGGCGGACGAAAGCGCACGAAGCGGATCGTTTCCGGCTTCGGTGAGCCGTTCGACTGATCGAAGAGCTGTGCCGGGCTCTCCGGCAAATCTCCGGGAAAGATGGCCGTTTCCGTTTCGCCGTCGAACGTGTCCTTGCCGATCGTCTCGCCGGCGATCGGCGTGCCTATGATGACCGGCAGTTCGTGCTCCTTCTGCCTGACCGTGCCCTCGCGCGTGGCGCGCACCGCCGCCATGGCCAGGACCTCGACCGCGGCACCGGAGACGTTGGCCCGCTCCGTCGCCCGATCGGCCAGCTTGCGCACGATCGCCTGCAGGCGGTCGTGGCTTTCGTGGTGGATATGGTCGGCCTTGGTGGCGGCGACGAGAAGACGCTCGATCGGCCGCGAGAACAGGCCGGTGAGGAAGTTGCTGGTTCCGGGGCGGAAGCAGGAGAGAATTTCGGTCAGGGCGCGTTCGAGATCGGCCATAGCGGCGGGACCGGCGTTGAGCGCCTGCATGGCGTCGATCAGCACGATCTGCCGGTCCAGTCGCGTGATGTGCTGGCGGAAGAACGGCTTGACGACATGCGTCTTGTAGGCCTCGTAGCGCCGTTCCATCATCGCGCCGAGCGATCCCGGACGATATCGGCCCTCGCCGATTCCGGGCAGCGGCGCGAAGGTGAGGGCGGGCGAGCCTTCCAGGTCGCCGGGCATGAGAAAGCGGCCCGGCGGAAGAGTGGAGAGCGCGCGGCTGTCGTCGCGGCAGGCGCGCAGATAGGCGGTGAAGGCCTCGGCCAGTTTGCGCGCCATCATCTCGTCCGCCGGACCGTCAGGGTCGACGGCGCGGGAGAGTTCGAGCCATTGGGTTGCGAGGTCGGCGCGCCCCGGCAGGGCGGCCAGTTCGGCGCAGTCGCGTGAAAAGGCGGCGAAATCCTTGCCGAGCAGAGGCAGGTCGAGCAGCCATTCGCCGGGATAGTCGACAATGTCGATCGACAGCCGGCCGCTCGACAGCATCCGTCCCCAGGCGGAAGCCGATTCATATTCGATCGTCAGGCGCAGCTCGGAAATGGCGCGCGTGGATTCGGGCCAGATTCGCTCGTCGACAAGGGCGGCCACATGGTCTTCATACTGAAAGCGCGGCACCGCGTCGTCCGGTTGCTCCTGCAGAAAGGCGCGGGCGATGCGGCCCGACTTCTGCGGCTCGAACATGGGTAGGCGCCCGCCATGGATGAGATTGTGCACCAGGGCGGTGATGAAGACCGTCTTGCCGGCGCGCGACAGGCCGGTGACGCCGAGCCGCAGCGAAGGCGACACAAACGATGTCGCGCGGCCGGCGAATGTATCGAGGGCAATGCGCGCCTCGTCGGTCAGACTTGTCAGCGATGGCAAATTGTCTCTCCGGATCGCTCATCATATAGGCCGCTCGCCGGCCGATTTGAATGCCGGGCCGTCCTGCGGCTGCGCCGTTCACAGTTCGGACGGGATCAGGAAACGCTCGAGCCGGCAGGTGGCGGGCGAGGCCGCAGGCGGATCGCCGGCAATGTTGATGACGGCAAGGCCACCGGTCGGGAACCCTTTGGCCAGCATCGAGCGGGCTGCGGCGTCGCCATTTTCCGACAGTGCGGCAGCGACATCCTCGATCATGGGATTGTGCCCGACGACGAGAATGTCGCCGACGGGGCCGGCATTGCGTATGAGGGTGAGGTAGGACGAGGCGTCGCCGTCATAGAGCGAATCCGACAGGAAGGCTTCGGCGGCCGAGCGAGCGAGCGATTCGGCGATCGCCTGCCATGTCTGGACGGCTCTGGCGGCTGGTGAACAGACCACATGCCGAGGCATGAGGCCAAGACGGAGCATGGCCTGGCCGATCAAGCCGGCCTCGGCGGCGCCGGATGGCGAGAGCGGACGGTCGAAGTCGCGTCCGCCGGGTTCGGGCCATGCAGCCTTGGCGTGTCTGAGAAGAAACAGGCGGCTCATCGCGGCGCTCCCATGGCTCGTGCGGCGCGGCGCGCGCGCCCGTTTCGACAGGTTTATCCAGCCGGTTTGGTGGATGCAACGTGTTGCCGACAAGACCCGCTTCATCATCGCGCCATTCGCCTGGCGGTAGCGCAGGCAAGCCTGGATTGGCCTGACAGGAGAGACTTGGGTGCAGCCTAACAAATGCGTGAGCATCCGGTTCTTTGTGCTTGTGCCTTCAATTCGGCCCGAATATATAGGCGCCGGTTCATTGCTGCGGGGTGACTCGAATGAGCGAAACGATGGACAATAATTACGTACCCAGCGAGGATGAGCCGTTCATGAACGAACGGCAAAAAGCCTACTTCCGAGCCAAGCTGATAGGCTGGAAGAACGACATTCTCAGAGAAGCGCGCGATACGCTCGAAGTCCTGCAGCAGGAAAACGCCAATCATCCCGATCTCGCCGACAGGGCATCGTCGGAAACCGACAGAGCCATCGAACTGAGAGCGCGGGACCGGCAGCGCAAGCTGATCACGAAAATCGATGCCGCCCTGCAGCGTATCGACGAAGGCACATACGGCTATTGCGAAGAGACAGGCGAGCCCATCGCGCTGAAGCGGCTCGACGCGCGGCCCATCGCGACCTTGTCCATCGAGGCCCAGGAACGTCACGAGCGGCGTGAGAAGGTCTATCGCGACGACTAGCGCGCGTTCGCTTCAAACGGAAACGTTTGAGCGAAAGGTACATGCTCCAACAGATTTATATGCGCGCCAGATCAATATGCTCTAATGCCGGCCCGGCCTGTGTCGGCGACCTGCAACAGGAACAGGAATGGCGTCAGCGGCCCCGTGAGGCCGCTGAATTCGTATGACGGGCCTTCACGCGGCGATTTGAGGCGCCGGGCCGATATAGCGCGACTGCGGGCGGATCAGGCGGCCCGTCATGGCCTGTTCGCGCGCATGGGCGATCCAGCCGACGACGCGTCCCGCGGCGAAGACACAGGTAAACGCTTGCGCGGGAAAGCCGAGCGCCTCGAGCAGCGCCGCGGTGTAGAACTCGACATTGGTGTCCAGCGAGCGGTCCGGCTTCGCCGTGCGCAAAAGGTCGAGCGCCGCCGTTTCCACCGCCTCGGCCAACGCGATCCGGCCGGCCAGTTCCTCATCGCTGCTCAAGCGCGCGATCGCCTGCTTGAGCGCATCGGCACGCGGGTCGCGCACACGGTAGATGCGATGGCCGAAACCCATCAGCCGGTCGCCGCGCGCCAGCGCCTCGGCGAGCCAGCCATGCGCGGCCTGTGGCGTGGCGATGGCGTCGAGCATGGCGAGCACCGGCCCCGGCGCGCCGCCATGCAAGGGCCCCTTGAGGGCGCACAGGCCGGCGATCGCGGCCGAGCCGAGCCCGGCCTGCGTGGAAGCGACGGTCCGGGCAGTGAATGTCGAAGCGTTCATGCCGTGGTCGCTGACCGTGGCAAGGTAGCTGTCGAGCCCGCTCGCGGCATGCGCGGTGGCGGGCCGGCCCGATATCATGCGCAGGAAATCGGCCGAATGGGTGTTGGCGGGATCCGGCGCGACCGGCGTCTTTGCCGCCCCCATCCGCAACCGCGCCGCGGTGATGACGGCGGGCGCCGCAACGAGCTGCAAGGCGGTGTCGAGGTCGTCGCCATCGGCGAGCAGGGACAGGCCGGCGCGCAGCGCATCGACCGGTTCCAGGTCGCGCAAGGCCGCCAGATGGGGCGAGATCCGCTTGAAGACCCCGAGCCGCGCCGAGCCGATCGCGGATCGTAGGTCTTCCCCCGCGGGCAATCCGTCGACAAATCCCTCAAGCAGCAAATGCACGACATCCTCGAAAGCCCAGCCGGCGGCGAGGTCTTCCACCGCATGTCCGCGGATCACCAGCCGTCCCTTTGCGCCGTCGACGTCCGACAGCACCGTTTCGGCCGCGACCACATCGTCCAATCCGTTCGTCATTGCGTGTTCTCCTTGCTGTGGCGTGGACAATGTGTAGATCATCAATGGTCGTCAATCTTGATCAACTGAATCAATATGTCTGTCTGGATACCGAGCAAGCAGGCCCTCGAACGGCTGGAGGTGAGGCCGCAAACGCTTTACGCCTATGTCAGCCGCGGTCTCGTTGCAGCCAGGCCGGATCCTGCCGATCCGCGCCGCAGTCTTTACTCGGGCGACGACATCGAGGCGTTGCGGACACGGCGCGCGCGGGGCCGAAGGGCACGGCAGGTTGCGCAGAACGCGATCGCCTGGGGGGAGGCGGTGCTGCCGACCTCGATTTCGACCATCGCCCATGGCCGCCTCTACTACCGCCAGCACGATGCCGCCGTGCTGGCCCGCGCGGCGACGCTGGAGGAGGTGGCCGCACTGTTGTGGGATGTAGAGCCGCAGAGCGTGCATGCCGGCCGCGTCATGGAATGCGACCGCGAGCGCGGACCAACGACGGCGGCCATGACGCTGCTTGCGCGCGAGGCGGCGGACGGCATGCCGACGCTCGGCCGCAGCCGCTTCGCCCTGGCGACCGAGGCGGGGCCGCTGCTTGCCGGTGTCGCATCGGCTCTGGGCGCCGAAACGATCCGCGAGGGCGATATCGCAGCGTCATTCGCCACGGCCTGGCGCTGCACCGGCACGGCCGCCGAACTGGTCAGAATGGCGCTGGTGATCCTGGCCGACCACGAGCTCAACGCCTCGACCTTTGCCACCCGGGTGGCCGCCTCGACCGGCGCGCCGCTGGCAGCCGCACTGCTTGCGGGGTTTTCGACGCTGCTGGGACCGCGTCACGGTGGGGTGGCAGCACAATTGCGCGCCTTTGCTGCCGACAGCATGCGCACCGGGGCGACCGCGGCGACCACCGACTGGATGCGGCGCGGGGAGATGCTACCGGGCTTCGGGCATCGCCTTTATCAGGGGATCGATCCGCGCGCCGAAATCCTGCTTTCGCGGTTTGCGCCGCCGGCGCATCTGGCCGAGCTTGCCGCTGCGGTGCACGAGCTTGCCGGATGGCGGCCGAACGTCGATTTCGCGCTGGTCGCGATGAGCGAAGCCTTCGACCTGCCGGACGATGCGCCGTTCCGGCTCTTTGCCGCGGGACGGTGCTGTGGCTGGCTCGCGCATGCGATGGAGCAGGCGGCAACCGGACAACTCATCAGGCCGCGTGCGCGCTACGACGGGCCGCCGCTTGTGCCGCAGGGCGGCATGGGTACCGATTGAGCCTTTTTGCCAACGCGCTTGGACCGGTACATCGATCCACTGCATTGATAGACCGACAAAACCCATTGTTTTTTCGCAATTCCGGATGGAAGTCCGGTTTCCACTTGGAATCGCTACCGGCGCGTTTCGGAGGATAGATCGCCGAGGAGCTTTTCCATCTCCTCCTCCAGCGAGGGATCCGCTTCGGCAGTGGGGCGATGGTGCGGGTCACGGCGCAATTCGGCCTGCAGGGCGCGGTCGAGATAGTCGTCGGATTCCCGGCCCGTTTGCGGCGCGGCCGCGGAACTTGTGCCGGCGGCGGGCGGCGCGGGACGTGGCGGTTCGCCCCGGGCAGGGGGCGTCGTGGCATGCATCGGCTGCGGGCTCGGTCCCGGCGCTGCGTGCCCGCCGGGTGTTGGCGTTGCCGCAGACGTGTGTCTTGCAGCCATGACCGTTGGCGCGGCTTCCGGTACGCGCGGTGCGGGGGCTGCCGCCGGCTGCGCCGGGGTCAGGAATGCCGGTTCCTGGGGCTCCAGAGAGGGTGCGGCGCTGGGCAGTGGTTCGCTCAAGCCTGTGGCCGGTCCGATTCGGCTTTCCACGACCACGTCCGTCGGTCCGCCGATCAACAGCAGATGCTCGACATCGTCCCGGCGCACGAGCACGATGCGGCGTTTTGCGTCGATGGCGGCGGCGTCCAGAACGGCCAGGCGTGCCTTGCGGTGCCGTCCTCCGGCAACGAAGGTGCCTGATGTCAGACCACGATAGATACGCCAGATCGCGGCCAGGGCGATAATGGCCGCCAGCACGATCATCAGCGCCCAGATCGCCGATCCGGTGCTGGAACCGCCAATATTGTCGAGCCAGGTGCTCATGGTGCTCTTTCCACACTGTTCGTTCAGGCCAAGGTTAGTGCATCGGACAACAATGTGGAATCAATTCCGTTTGCCGCCGGCAATCACACTCCGGCAGACGGGTTCCAGATTGATGCCCGATGGTTTCGAGCGGGCACCGAGCAGCCGGTAAGCGCGTCATGCGGCGAGCCGCGCAGCTGCAGGCGTCAGGTCATGTTTTTAGGGATGACGCGCCTCTTGGGCTTTCCCGCCCTGCAAGAATGTGATTCAACCGGGCGGGAGCTGAACCAGGGAATCGGGCAGGACGGAAAGACAATATGGTCAAGGATAGCCGCGACGATTTCTATCCTGCGCCGATCGTCGACCAGAATTCACGGCCTGGAACCATCGTCCGCCTCCTGATCTTCGTCATCGTCCTGATCTTCGCCGCAATTGCATTTGCAATCCTGCGCGAACGGCTCGGCGATCCGTTCCTGCTCGGCATGCTGGGTGTCCTGGCGATGATCGGCGTGGGCTATCTCTTCGCCAGCGCCATAGGCTTCGTCCAGATCGCCCCGCGATCGACCGGCGACGAACTGGCCAAGGCCTATGTCGATTCCATGCGCCAGGGTCTTGTCGTGACCGACGCCAAGGGGCGCGTACTCTACGCCAATGCCGGGTATGCCGAACTGACCGGTGCCACCTCGGCGGCCGACGTCAAGACAATCGAAGGTCTTCTGGGCGACAATCAGGAAGCCGCGCCGACGGTCGAACGTCTCGCCCTCGGGCTGAAGGACGGGCGCTCAGGGGACGGCGAGTTCCGCCTTTCGCATTCCGTGCGGCCCGGATCCGAGCCCGGCGCGCACTGGTATCGTCTGCGTGCGCGCACATTCGTTTCGCCGGGACAGCGCCAGCCCCTGTCGGCCTGGCAGATCGAGGACATCTCGGCCGAGCGTGCCGAGCAGGAGCGCTTCTTCCTCGACCTGCAGCAGGCGATCGACCACCTCGACCATGCGCCGGCCGGCTTCTTTTCGGCCGACCCGGCCGGACGCATCACCTATGTCAACGCGACGCTCGCCGAATGGCTGGGCATCGATCTCGCTTCGTTCATGCCGGGCGCGGTCACGCTGGGCGAGATCGTGGCCGGCGACGGCATGGCGCTGATCCGTTCGGTCAAGGCCGATCCGGGCGCAACGCGCAACGCCGTCATCGATCTCGACCTGCAGACGGTTACCGGCGAGGCCCTGCCGGTGCGCTTCATGCACAGGGCAACCGCCAGCCGCGAAGGCGCGCCGGGACCGACGCGCACCATCGTGCTCAACCGTCAACTGGGCGAGGATGCTTCGGCGGAGCTGCGCGCCTCGGAGGTGCGCTTCACGCGCTTCTTCAATTCCACCCCGATGGCGATTGCCGGGATCGACAGCCAGGGCCGCATCCTGCGCACCAATGCGCCGTTCCTGTCGCTGTTTTCCAGCGTCGTCGACCGCGACGACGTCGACCGCCGCGTGCGCTTCGACAAGGTGGTCCACGAGCGCGACCGGGCGACATTCGCCGCCGCGCTGGAGAAGGCCAAGCAGCGCCAGGCCGACATCCCCGCCATCGACAGCGTGCTGCCGAGCGACGAGGAACGCCATCTGCGCCTTTACGTCAACGCCGTCGTCGATGCGGCCGAAACGGATGACGCCGACGAAGCGGCCATTGTCTACGCGGTCGAGACGACCGAACAGAAGGCCCTCGAGGCGCAGATGGCCCAGGGCCAGAAGATGCAGGCGGTGGGCCAGCTCGCCGGCGGCATCGCGCACGATTTCAACAACGTGCTGACCGCGATCATCATGGCCTCGGACCTGCTCCTGACCAACCATCGGCCGTCCGACCCGTCCTTCCAGGACATCATGAACATCAAGCAGAACGCCAACCGCGCCGCCTCCCTGGTGCGCCAGTTGCTGGCCTTCTCGCGCCGCCAGACGCTGCGCCCGGAGGTCCTCAGCCTGACCGACGTCCTGGCCGATCTGCGCATGCTCTTGTCGCGGCTGGTCGGCAACGAAGTGCGCCTGCGCGTCGATCATGGACGCGATCAGTGGCCGGTCAAGGTCGATCTCGGCCAGTTCGAGCAGGTGATCGTCAACCTGGCCGTCAACGCGCGCGACGCCATGCCGGAGGGAGGCGACCTCGTCATTCGCACGCGCAACGTGACAGAAGAGGAATGCGCCGGGTTTTCCTATCGCGAGCTCGCTGCCGCCGACTACGCCGTGGTGGAGGTCGAGGACTCCGGCAGCGGCATCCCGCCGGACGTGCTGAAGAAGATTTTCGAGCCCTTCTTCACCACCAAGGAGGTCGGCAAGGGCACCGGTCTCGGCTTGTCGATGGTCTACGGCATCATCAAGCAGACCGGCGGCTTCATCTATGCCGATTCGGAAGTCGGCAAGGGAACGACGTTCCGCATCTTCCTGCCGCGCTATGTCGAGGCCAAGCGGGCCGCAGACGTGGCGGAAGGCGCTTCGGCATCCGAGGCCGAAGGCACCTCGGCAAAGCCGGAGGCTGCGCATACGGACCTGTCGGGCTCCGCCACGGTTCTTCTGGTCGAAGACGAGGACGCCGTGCGCATGGGCGGCATGCGGGCGCTCACCTCGCGCGGCTATACAGTGCACGAGGCTTCCTCCGGCATCGAGGCGCTGGAGATATTCGACAGTCTGGAGGGGCGGATCGACATCGTCGTCTCCGACGTGGTCATGCCGGAGATGGACGGTCCGACACTGCTTGGCGAATTGCGCAAGCGCCAGCCCGACATTCGCTTCGTCTTCGTCTCGGGCTATGCCGAGGACGCATTTGCCAAGAACCTACCTGACGACGCAAAGTTCGGGTTCCTGCCAAAACCGTTTTCGCTCAAGCAGTTGGCAACCGTCGTCAAGGAGATGCTCGAAGCGGCTGATTGAGCTTCATTCGGGCATTTCGGCACTGATCTCGATGGCCGAGTACCACGCCGCCAGGTCGGCGATGTCGGCATCGCTCAGTTGCTTGGCGACAACCGACATCATCTCGTGCTGCCGTTTTCCCTCGCGAAAAGCCTTGAGCTGGGTCTGCAGATAGATTGCGCTTTCGCCAGCCAGGTGCGGCGCGATGGGGATTTTCGCGATGCCGTCGAGGCCGTGACAGACCTGGCATTTCTGGCGGGCCATTTCGCGGCCTGCTGCCATGTCCGCAGCCAGGCTTGCCGCTGCCGTGGCGCAACTTAGAACGGCCGCGGCCGCAAGCGCTCTGATCATTGTCATCTCCCGTGGATGAAGCGGGCCGGCAGCGCCGCAACGCCGCCGGCCGGGCAGGGATCATTTCGCGGCAAGGCCCGCATCAATCCGCATAGGAGATCCTGTAGACCGCGCCGACGAGATCGTCGGAAACGAGGATCGATCCGTCACGCAGCACCGCGACGTCGACCGGACGGCCGAGATACTCGCCGTTGTCGCTCAGCCAACCTTCGGCGAACACCTCGGTCTCGCCGGCGCTGCCGTCCTCGTTGACCGCGGTGAACATTACCCGTGCGCCGATCGGCTCGGTGCGGTTCCACGATCCGTGCTGGGCGGAGAAGATGCCGCCGCGATATTTGACCGGAAACTGGTCGCCTGTGTAAAAGGTCATGCCGAGGTCGGCGGCATGCGCATCCATTTCGACGGCCGGCATGACCGTGTCGGCGGGCGGCTCGTCGTTCTTGTACTCGTTCGTGCGCACCGAACCGCCGCCATACCAGGGAAAGCCGAAATGCTGGCCGGGCGCGGTCTGCCGGTTGATCTCGCCGGGCGGTATGTCGTCGCCCATTCCGTCGACCTGGTTGTCGGTGAACCACAATTCGCCATTGGCAGGATTGAAGTCGTGTCCGACGGAGTTGCGCACGCCGTTTGTATAGACCTCGCGGCCCGTGCCGTCCTGGTTGATCCGGATGATGCCGCCGAGACCGTGCTGCTTGTACAGATCGAGTTTTTCCTCGGCCGGGACGTTGAAGGGTTGGCCCAGCGAAATGTAGAGCTTGCCGTCCGGCCCGACGCGGCAGACGCGGGCGGTGTGGTTGTAGCTCACCTCCTCTTCCGGGATCAGTTCACCCTGGGCAAGGACATTGAAGGCCGCGACGTCCGGGCTCTCATAGAAGAATTCGGCAGCCGGAAAGGAGAGAACGCGGTTCTGCTCGGCGACGTAAAGCACGCCCTCGGGAGAGAAACAGGGTCCGTTGGGTACGGCGAAATCAATCGAAGGCGCAAAATCCTTTACCTCGTCGGCCACGCGGTCCTTGTCGCGGTCCGTCACGGCCCAGATCTTCGTCTTGCGGGTTCCCACGAAGGTCGCGATGCCTTGCGGGCCGACCGCCATGTGGCGCGCGTCGGGCACGATGGCATAGAGGCTGATTGCAAAACCGTCGGGCAGGTCGACCTGCTCGAGTATCGCATTGATCGCTTCGGACTTGTCGCCGCCTTGCTCGATCTCGGTGAATTCGGTCGTGCCGGTGGTCTTGAACTGCGAGAGTTTTTCGAGATTGGTCTGAGCCGCGGCGAGGCCGGTGGTGGCGAGCAGCGCGGCAACCGATAGGCTTGTCACGTGGCGCATCTTGCATTCCTCCCTGAACAGTGGCGATGCGAAAGCCATTCAGCCGGCGGATGCGCGTGTTTGGTCGATATAGTTGGTCAGCGCATGGAGGCAGGCCGAACATTAGACAGAATGCACGTTTTGGCGATGGCCGTCGAGGCGGAAGATGGTCTGCTTCTCCCCTCCCAGCGCGCAACGCCGTGCCTGTTGATCGAGCACACGACACGTGGTGCGCAATATATGAGCAGGCATGGTCGGCCTTGCTTAGAAATGTGGCAGGTGAGGGTCCTGAATCCTGGTCGTTCGCGCCGCAGGCCGCGGCGGCAAGCGCCTAGTGGTTCGTTTCCAACATTTGCATCCCATTTGTATCGGCCCTGAGGGCAAATGTTGGAAACAAAAGAACCACTAGCAAGTCTATGATTCTAGTGGAACTTTTGAATTTGACATTCGATCTCTGGGGCGACATCGAGTGGGTATCGAATGTCAAATTCGTTCCACTAGTGGTTCGTTTCCAACATTTGCATCCCATTTGTATCGGCCCTGAGGGCAAATGTTGGAAACAAAAGAGCCACTAGCAAGTCTATGATTCTAGTGGAACATTTGAATTTGAAATTCGACCTCTGAGGCCACATCGAGTGGGTATCGAATGTCAAATTCGTTCCACTAGCCCCTGCGAAAGCACCCAAATCGTTGCTGGTCCAACCACGTCATCCGATTGGCACGGCTGTTGCATTCCTCAATTGCCGTGAAACAAAAATCGGAGGTTTCAATAATGAGGGGAATGCTCGGATCGATCAGCCGGCGGATTTCCGCCGGCCTGCTTGCCGTCGGCCTTGTCGCCGGAGGGCCGGCACTGGCGCAGGAGGACACGATCAAGGTCGGGATCCTGCACTCGCTTTCGGGAACGATGGCGATTTCGGAAACCACGCTCAAGGATGTCATGTTGATGCTCATCGAGGAGCAGAACAAGAAGGGCGGCGTGCTTGGCAAGAAACTTGAGCCGGTCGTCGTCGATCCGGCGTCCGACTGGCCGCTGTTTGCCGAAAAGGCGCGCGAGTTGATCTCGGTCGACGATGTGGCGGCGGTTTTCGGCTGCTGGACGTCGGTGTCGCGCAAATCGGTGCTGCCGGTGTTCGAGGAGCTCAACTCGCTCCTGTTTTATCCGGTCCAGTACGAGGGCGAAGAAAGCCAGCGCAACGTCTTCTACACGGGCGCCGCACCCAACCAGCAGGCAATCCCTGCCGTCGACTATCTGATGAACGAAGACGGCGTGGAGCGCTGGGTGCTGGCCGGCACCGACTACGTCTATCCGCGCACGACCAACAAGATCCTCGAGGCCTATCTGAAGTCGAAGGGTGTGGCCGACGAGGATATCATGATCAACTATACGCCGTTCGGTCATTCCGACTGGCAGACGATCGTGTCCGATATCAAGGCGTTCGGCGCGGCCGGAAAGCGAACCGCCGTCGTTTCCACCATCAATGGCGACGCCAACGTTCCCTTCTACAAGGAACTGGCCAACCAGGGTGTGAAGGCTGAAGACATTCCCGTCGTCGCATTTTCGGTCGGCGAAGAGGAGCTTGCCGGCCTCGATGCCGCGCCGCTGGTCGGGCATCTGGCGGCATGGAACTACTTCCAGTCCGTCGAAACGCCCGAAAACGCCGAATTCATCGAGGCGTGGAAGACGTTCATCGAGGATGACAACCGCGTCACCAACGACCCGATGGAAGCCCACTATATCGGCTTCAACATGTGGGTCGAGGCGGTAGAAAAGGCCGGCACCACCGACCCCGACGCCGTCATCGACGCCATCGTCGGCGTTTCGGTCCCCAATCTGACCGGCGGCACCTCCACCATGATGCCCAACCACCACATCACCAAGCCGGTGCTGATCGGCGAGATCCAGGAAGACGGCCAGTTCGAGACCGTCTGGGAAACCTCGGGCCTCGTCGTGGGTGACGAATGGTCGGATTACCTGCCCGATTCCAAGGACCTGATTGCCGATTGGCGTGCGCCGATGTCGTGCGGCAATTTCAACGTCGCCACGGGCAAATGCGGCGGCAAGGGCGTCAACTGACGCGCCGGCCGGACCAATGACCGCGACGCTTCCGGGCGGACAATGTTTCCTGTCCGCCCGGGGGCCAAACCTAGCGCGCGTTCGCTTCAAACGGAAACGTTTGAAGCAAAGATATGCGCGCCTGATCAATATGTTGGAACATGTACCTTTCGCTCAAACGATTCCGTTTGAGCGGGACATGTTCTAAACAACGGCCAAGGCGATACGGATCTTCCATGACCTTCCTGCGCGTGCTCGCAATGATCCTGACGGCGTTTTGCGCCGCGGCGGTGTCGCCGGCCCAGGCCGACGATGCGGCGTTGCGCGGCATCATCGCCAAATTCGCCGAGACCGGGAACTATTCGCAGACCAGGGCGATCGTCGCGGAACTGGCGGCGAGCGGCGATCCGGCGGTGGCCGGTGTGCTGAATGCGCTGGCCGACGGCGACGTTCATGTCCGCACGTCCGATAATCAGGTCTTCATCACGAAAGACGCCGGCAAGATCACCAGGGTCTTCGATCCGTTGACCGGAGAAGCGCTGGGCGAGGAACCGAAGAACCTGTTCGAGAAGGTCAAGGTCAACAATTCGCTGCGGCGCGCCGTGCGCGATGCTCTTTCATCGCTGACGCTCGGATCCGCCGATCCCGCCAAGCGGCTGCAGGCGGCGCGAACCATGTTTGCCTCGCCGGATGCTGCCAGTATCGAGGCCCTCGATGCGGCGATCGGCAAGGAGCGGGACGCCGGCGTCAAGGCGGCGCTGGAAGCTGCGCGGGCCGCCTCCGTTCTGATCTCGGATCTGCCGGATGACGAAAAGCGGGGCGCCGTCGAACGTCTCGGCGCACGCGCAGACCGCGAGACGCTGTCGCTCCTGAAGGCATTTGCCGAACGTTCCAAGGGCGATCTGAAGGCGGCCGCCGAGCGCGCCGTTTCGTCCATCGAGAGCGGCCTGGCCTTCTGGGCCGCGGCGCAGAATGTCTGGTACGGCGTCTCGCTTGGCTCCGTCCTGCTTCTCGCGGCGATCGGTCTGGCCATCACCTTCGGCGTCATGGGGGTCATCAACATGGCGCATGGCGAGATGGTGATGATTGGCGCCTACACGACCTTCCTCGTCCAGGAAGTGATCCGCGGCACGGCGCCCTGGCTGTTCGACTGGTCGCTGGCGATCGCGCTGCCGCTGGCCTTTCTTGCCGCCGGTGCCGTCGGACTGGCGATCGAGCGCGGCATCATCCGCTTCCTGTATGGCCGGCCGCTCGAAACGCTGCTCGCCACATGGGGTGTCTCGCTGGTCCTGCAGCAGACGGTGCGCACCATTTTCGGCCCCACCAACCGCGAGGTCGGCAATCCGTCCTGGATGTCGGGCAGCTTCCAACTCGGCGAACTGGCCATCACCTGGAACCGGCTGTGGATCGTCGTCTTCGCGCTCGCCGTCTTCGCCGCGCTTCTCTACATCTTCAACCGCACCGCCTGGGGGCTGCAAATGCGTGCCGTGACCGCAAACAGGCGCATGGCCGCGTCGATGGGCATTCGCACCCCCTGGGTCGACGCCTTCACCTTCGCGCTCGGCTCGGGCATTGCCGGCATTGCCGGCGTGGCGCTCAGCCAGATCGACAATGTCTCGCCCAATCTCGGGCAGGGCTACATCATCGACAGTTTCATGGTGGTCGTCTTCGGCGGCGTCGGCAATCTGTGGGGCACGCTGGTCGGCGCCTTCTCGCTCGGCATTCTCAACAAGTTCCTCGAACCCTATGCGGGGGCCGTGCTGGGCAAGATCCTGGTCCTCGTCGTCATCATCCTGTTCATCCAGAAGCGGCCGCGCGGGCTCTTCGCGCTCAAGGGGAGGGCGGTCGAGGCATGATCACCCGGCGCCTGTTTGCCGGCGGGATCGACCGCCGCGTCCTGACCGTGATCCTGTTGCTGCTGGCGGCGGCGGTGATCGTGCCCGTCCTGCACCTGGCGGTGCCGCCGTCGAGCCCGTTTCACGTGCCCAACTATATCGTCGCGCTGACCGGCAAGTACCTCACCTATGCGCTGCTGGCGCTGGCGCTTGATCTCGTCTGGGGCTTTTGCGGAATCCTGTCGCTCGGCCACGGCGCCTTCTTCGCGCTCGGCGGCTATGCGATGGGCATGTATCTGATGCGCCAGATCGGAACGCGCGGTGTCTACGGCAATCCGGATCTACCCGACTTCATGGTCTTTTTGAACTGGAAGGAGCTGCCATGGTATTGGTACGGCTTCGATCAGTTCTGGTTCGCCGCCATCATGATCGTGCTCGTCCCCGGCGCGCTGGCCTTCGTTTTCGGCTGGTTCGCATTCAGAAGCCGCGTCACAGGCGTTTATCTCTCGATCATCACCCAGGCGCTGACCTACGCGCTGCTGCTCGCTTTCTTCCGCAACGACATGGGCTTTGGCGGCAACAACGGCCTGACCGATTTCAAGGACATTTTGGGCTTCAACGTCCAGGCACCCGGCACGCGGGCGGCACTGTTCGCGGCAAGCGCATGCGCTTTGGCATTCGCCCTGGCGGTCACGGCGTTTCTGACCACATCGAAATTCGGCAAGCTGATGATCGCCGTGCGCGACGCCGAAAGCCGCACCCGTTTCATCGGCTGGCGTCCGGAGAACGTCAAGCTGTTCGCTTTCGTCGCCTCGGCCGTCATGGCCGGCATCGCCGGCGCGCTTTACGTGCCGCAGGTCGGCATCATCAATCCGGGCGAGTTCGCGCCGGCCAACTCGATCGAGATCGTCGTATGGACCGCTGTTGGCGGCAGGGGCACGCTCGTCGGCCCGGTGATCGGCGCGCTGATGGTCAATGGCGCGAAAAGCTGGTTCACCGGCGTCTTGCCGGAATTCTGGCTCTTCGCGCTCGGCGGGCTGTTCATCGCCGTGACCCTGTTCCTGCCCAAGGGCGTCGTCGGCGCCTATGACCAATGGCGCCGGTCGCGGCGTGACAGGGCGGCACGCAAGGCGGGGCGTCCGCCGGCAGGGGAAGAACCCACACCGGGAACGAATGACGTCCAGGCCACGCCGTCCTCCTCTGTGCGCTCGGGCCCCTCAAGCGGCGGCGCCGAGCCGCAGCCGGCCGAATAGGAGCAACCGATGGGCAGGAAGGATACCATTCTTTATCTCGACGGCGTTTCGGTCTCTTTCGACGGCTTCAAGGCGATCAACAATCTGTCGCTGGTTCTGGCCGAAGGCGAGATGCGCGCGATCATCGGCCCCAACGGCGCGGGCAAGACGACGATGATGGACATCATCACCGGCAAGACGCGGCCGGACACGGGCGAGGTCTTCTTCGACGGCGACATCGACCTGACCCGGCACGACGAGGCCGACATCGCGGTCATGGGGATCGGACGCAAGTTTCAAAAGCCGACCGTCTTCGAAAGCCACAGCGTGGAGGACAATCTGCTGCTTGCGCTTGCAGGGCCGCGCCGCATCCTCCCTGCAATCTTCCATCGCTCCAGCTCTGCCGAGGCCGAACGGGTCGAGGCCATCTTGCAGACGATCCGCCTGACCGGGCGCCGGTACGATCCCGCCGCCGACCTTTCGCACGGCCAGAAGCAATGGCTGGAGATCGGCATGCTCCTGGCGCAGGACCCCAAGCTGCTTCTGGTCGACGAGCCGGTGGCAGGCATGACGGACGCCGAGACGGAAGAGACGGCGCGGCTCCTGAAGGACATTGCCCGGACCCATTCGGTAATCGTGGTCGAGCACGACATGCATTTCGTGCGCGAACTGGACGTCAAGGTCACCTGCCTGCACGAAGGCTCGGTCCTTTCGGAAGGCTCGCTCGACCATGTGGCCGCCGACGAACGCGTGATCGAGGTCTATCTGGGGCGATGAGGGTATGACGAACTACGCGCCCTCTCCACCATGCTCGGCATGGTCCGCCGCCCCCGCTGCGCAGCCGGGGAGCCGTGCGCGCTGCTTGATCCTACACCGTTTCCGGGGGAGGGCGAACGCCGAAGGCGGTGGAGGGGGCGCATTCACATGCACCAATGCTCCCGCCCGATCAGGAGAGAGAGCATGCTGACCGTCACCGATGCCCATCTCCACTATGGCGCGGCGCAAGCCCTGCGCGGCGTGTCCCTGAGCGCAGAAGCCGGGCGGATCACCTGCGTGCTCGGCCGCAACGGCGTGGGAAAGACCAGCCTCATGAATGCCATCGTCGGCCATCACCGGCTGACGAGCGGCGAGATCGCCTTCGAGGGGAAGGCGCTCGGCCGGAGCGCGGCTTACGACCGCGCCCGGTCGGGCATCGCTTATGTGCCGCAGGGACGGGAGATATTCTCCCTACTGACGGTGAAGGAAAATCTGGAAACCGGTTTTGCGCCGCTCAAAAGGGCCGACCGAACTATCCCGGCCCATGTCTTCGAGCTCTTTCCGGTGCTCAACGACATGCTGTCGAGGCGCGGCGGCGACCTGTCGGGCGGGCAGCAGCAGCAACTTGCCATCGGCCGCGCGCTGACCATGAGGCCAAAACTCCTGGTGCTCGACGAGCCGACGGAGGGCATCCAGCCGTCGATCATCAAGGATATCGGCCGCGCCATCCGCTTCCTCAGGGACACGGCAGGCATCGCGATCCTGCTGGTCGAGCAATATCTCGACTTCTGCCGCGAACTTGCCGACGATGTCCACGTAATGGACCGGGGGCAGATCGTTCATTCGGGACCGGCCGAAGACCTCGACAGGCCGGACGTGCGCAAGTTCCTGACCGTCTGATCGTCGCCGCGTACGGACAAGGTGCTGGCAGGCCGCCGTTTCGCCCGGCCGGTGGTTGCCGGCAATCGGCAGGCTTGGCAACTGGGACGCCGAGGTCCATCATGCCTCTTACGTGATTGGCCCGGATACGAGGAAGCCGCCAATGCCAACCCAAAAGCCCGCCACACCGAACAGATCGCGCACGTCGCCTGCGGCCGAAGCCTTCAGGAAGGAGCGTGCGGCGCGCAAGAGCACCGACGACAAGCGGCGCGATGAAGAACTGGACGAGGGGCTGGAGGATACGTTTCCAGCCAGCGATCCGGTCTCGGTGACCTCTACGACCACCATGGACAAGCACGCCAGGAAATAGTGTCGTTTCATTCCTCGGACCCGTCGGGCGGGTGTGCGTTGCGGCCCTTGCCGAAGGTGAAGCCGGTCTCCACCGCGGCTCGCCCGAATTTGTCCCGCAGCCTGTCGATGGCACCTTCGGCCATGGCCCGCTTGCGCGCCGTCTCATCGATCATGTCCGGCGGGTCGGCGCGGGCGTCGTCGCACAGATCGCTGACGCCTATGCCGAGCAGCCTGTAACGCGTGCCGTCGGCCTCCTTGCGCAAAAGCTCCAAGCCCACGGAAAAGATGCGGTCGGCAAGGCGCGTCGGATCGCCGAGCCGGCGATTGCGTGTGCGGATCTTGAAATCATGCGTCTTCAGCTTGAGCACCACCGTGCGGCCGGCGATGTGCGCTTTCTTCAGCCGCCGCGAAACCTTTTCCGACAGGGCGCGCAGCACCGGAACGAGTTCGTCGAGGCGCGCATGGTCGACGTCGAAGGTGGTTTCGGCCGAAACGCTCTTGGCGTCGCGCTCGGGGTCGACCCGGCGTTCGTCCTGGCCCCGTGCCAGATGATAAAGCCGGTCGCCCATCGTGCCGTAACGCTTCATCAGCGTGTTGCGGTCGAGTTCCTGCAACTGTCCGATCCGTGTGATGCCGTCGCTGGCAAGCGTAGCCGCAAACGCTTTCCCGACGCCCCAGATCATCGTCACCGGCTGATCGGCCAGGAAGGAAACGGCTTCCGCCTCGCCGATGACGAAGAAGCCGCGCGGCTTGCGGAAATCGGATGCGATCTTGGCCAGGAACTTGCAATAGGAAATGCCGACCGAGGCCGTGATGCCGATCTCGTCTTCCAGCCGCCGGGCAAAACGCGCCAGGACGAGCGCCGGGGGCAGGCCATGCAGGCGCTCGGTGCCCGACAGATCGAGAAACGCCTCGTCGATCGAGATCGGCTGCACGAGCGGGGTCAGTTCCTCCATGAGGGCGCGCATCTGGCGCCCGACCCGCACATACTTTTCCATGTCCGGCTTGATGACGATGGCCTGCGGGCAGGCTTCCAGCGCCTTGAACATCGGCATGGCCGAACGGACCCCGTGGATGCGGGCGATGTAGCAGGCCGTCGAGACGACGCCGCGCTTGCCGCCGCCGATGATGACCGGCTTGTCGCGCAATTCCGGATTGTCGCGCTTTTCCACCGCGGCATAGAAGGCATCGCAGTCGATATGGGCGATCGACAGCCGGTAGAGTTCGCTGTGGGCGACAAGGCGCGGACTGCCGCAGCGCCGGCAGCGTGGTGCCGCTGCCTCCAGCGGATGCAGACAGTCTCTGCAGAAGCCATGGTTCGGGTTGTTGACAGTCGGGCTCATTGCTGCGAACATAAAGAGAACATTTGCATGTTACGCGACGCGGCCGGGGTGGGCAAGCCGCTATCCGGAGGAAGAAGTCTTGTCCATTGAAATCAAACCGTTGACGCCGGATCTCTGGCCGGCCTTCGAGGATCTGTTCGGCAAGCAGGGCGCTTGCTATGGCTGCTGGTGCACCCATTTTCGCTTGCCGCCCGCACGGCGGCGTGAGAATGACCGAATCGGCAATCGCGCTCATATGAAGGCGCGGGTGGAGGCGGGGCCTGCGCCGGGATTGCTCGCATTCGATGGCGAACTCGCGGTCGGCTGGATGCAGATCGGTCCGCGCGCCGACGTGCCGGAGTGGAACAATGCGGGCCGCGTCTGCGCACCGCTCGAACCGCACGAGGCGGCCGACGAGAGCGTCTGGGCGATCTCCTGTTTCTTCATTCGCACCAAGGCCAGGAGGCAGGGTCTGTCCCATCGCCTGGTGGCGGCCGGCATCGACCATGCGCGCTCTTCAAACGCCAGAGTGCTCGACGCCTGCCCGATCACTCAATCCAGGGATTCACGATCGGTCGGTCTCTTCGTCGGCTCGACGCGGGTTTTTGAGAAGGCGCGTTTTGAAAAGATCGCGGAGCGAAAGGCGGGCCGGCCGCTCATGCGGCTCGAGCTCGGTCCTTGGTCTGCCTTATAGGCCCAGGGCCGCGGCGATCGGGAGCCGCGCCTTGCGCCAGTTGTCCAACATGACGACATCGTCAGGCGGCTGTGGAAGAAGCGCACGCACGGAATTGTCGGCCATGAGATGAAACAGATGCGCGTCGAACACGCTGTCGCGCGCCGAAACGAGGTTGTGCGGCAGGTCGTCGACAAAGGCGACCGGCCGGTCCGATTGTCCCCGCAAGCGGCGGATCGCCGGGCCTTTCGCCATCTCGGTCGTCACAAGCGGGCAGTGCAGGCCGAGCCTGTCGAGATGCGCGCGGCGTATGGCGCGATGGCGATGCGGCATCGCCGTCAGCATGACGATCTCTGCATCGTCGGCGAAGCCAGCGATCGTGTCGGCCACGCCGTCGGTGAGCGTCTGCCACTCCGCCTGAGCATCGAAGAAGGCTCCGAGGAGTTCGCCGACCTGTTCGCGCGGTGCAGGCTTGCCGGTGGCGCGGTCGCGCACATTGCCGTTGAGCCGGAAGGATTCCAGCCGCAATTCATAGCCGTTGGCGGCGAGGAAACGCGGAAAGGGCCGGATGAATTCGAGCACGACATCATCGACATCGAGAACCAGAAGCGGACGTGTGTCCAGCGACAGCGCTTCGATCTGTCTGAGCGTTTCGGGATCGACGCTCATTGCGATCCGCCATCGCGGTCATTGCCGAACGGCAGGTTGTGCATGGCCGCACCGACGGCCGCGGGCTCGACGTCGCAGGCTTCGCAAAACTGCATCAGGGTCGGCTCGTGCGCCAGTACGAACTGGAGAACGCCGGCCAGAAAGCCGGGCTCGCGCGCGGCCGTGCGGATCTGTTCCGCCTCAATGCCGGAAATGGCGAGAAAGCGCTGCAACAACGTGTCGTCTGATGCGATGAAGCCGAGCGCCTTGATCGCGATGGATTGGGCGTCGGTAGAATGCGTGTTGTCGCTCCTCATAGGCAATTTTTCCCAACAGGCCTGATTTCCGGTTGGTCTAGACATTCCAACCGGGTCGCGCAAGGCGCTTGCGCCGGCCGCTGCAGCCGAAGACGGACGGCGTCGACTTGTAAGCAATTGCCCGGAAAGGCGGAAGCCGGCTCTCCGCCCTGAACTGCGTCAATCAAGAGGTGCACCGGTGTATCGCTTCCCTAAAGCGAGGATCCGGTTAGGACAATTTTGCCGTTCCGATTTGCTTTTCATCAATCAAGTCAGTTTAGTAGGCGCATCGGACGATGAGGCCGGAGTATTCGGCCGAGCAGCCTCGGATGGGCAGGCAATATGGCCAAGAAAGTCATGATCGTGGAAGACAACGAGCTCAACATGAAGCTCTTTCGCGATCTCATCGAAGCGAACGGCTACGAGACGGTTCGCACCCGCAATGGTCTGGAAGCGCTGGACCTTGCCCGTGCGCACCGGCCCGACCTGATCCTGATGGACATCCAGTTGCCGGAGGTCTCGGGCCTCGAGGTCACGAAATGGCTGAAAGAGGACGATGACCTGCACTCGATTCCCGTCATCGCAGTCACCGCTTTCGCCATGAAAGGGGACGAGGAACGCATACGCCAGGGCGGCTGCGAGGCCTATATCTCCAAGCCGATCTCGGTGGCAAAATTCATCGAGACCATAAACTCCTATCTGGGAGATGCGTGAGGCTGCCAGGGGCCTGTCACGTTCGGTCTACGCACCGGGCCGTGGCGGCATCGAGCGCCGTTTAGGTTAATGCCGTCGAATCGAATCAGTTGCTTAAGAAGCGGTTGATTTTCGGAGAGTATTGCGCGACTGTCTGCAGCAACGGAACCGAGGAGACGTCGCAGCGGGGCAAGGGGCGACGTGTTCTTTCCGATACCCCATGATGCTCAGGTCCGCCGCATCTCCTGGGTTGCGTGGGGTCGGCCGACCGGCACTGACGTTCAGTGGCCTCCTCGTACCGCTGTCAGAACGCTGGTCGGCCCCCGCATTCATCAGTCAAGAGCCCCTCGGGGGTCCCGTATCAGACGTGGTCCGATGTCTCGGGCTTACGCCGCTGGGACGCTCACATCTGTTTCCGTGATCGGCTATAGGTGCACCCATGGAGATCGATACGGAAAAGATCGACGATACCGTACTCGGCCTGCTGTGGCTGACATTGCACGATGAACGGCGTGCCTGGAAGACGGTTGACCGGGATACGCTGGATCGCCTGCACGAGAAGGGATTGATCGGCAATCCGGCCAACAAGGCGAAGTCCGTCGCGCTCACGGATGACGGGTTGAAGCGGGCGCAGGCGCTGTTCGAAACCCTGTTTGCGCGGAAAGGGTGAATGGCTCGCCCAAATGAAAACGCCGCCCGGCGGGCGGCGCTTTCAACGGTCAAGGCGCGATCAATTACTTGATCTTGGATTCCTTGAACTCGACATGCTTCTTGGCGACCGGGTCATATTTGCGCATGACCATCTTATCGGTCTTAGTGCGGCTGTTCTTGCTCGTCACATAGAAATAGCCGGTGTCTGCGGTCGACAGAAGCTTGATCTTGATGTTGGCGGCTTTGGCCATGGCATTTCGTCCGTTCTGATAATGAGATTGCGAGTCGCGAAAAAGCTCCGCAGAAACGCTCAGTTTGCAACCGGCCGCGGAAAACTGCCGGACACATAAACCAGCCGCCGGGAAAGTCAAGTCTTTGGCCGTGAACGGGCCCATCGCCTGGCTCGGCGCCGGCCATGATGCGTGCTTCCGAGCAGCCTCACACCTTCTTGTTGACAGGTGCGACGAGCCTCGCCGCGGCCAGCATGAAATAGGCGGCGAAGAAGACCCCCAGCGTCCAGGCGAAACCGTGCGGGCCGAACGTATCCATGCCGATGCCGATCAGCTGCGGGCCAAGCAGCATGCCGATACCGTAGCAGAAGACGAAGGCGGCATTGGCCGAGGCCAGATCGTGACCCTTCAGCCGTGCGCCGAGATGCGCCAGCCCGATCGTGTAGAGCCCGGCGACCACGCCGCCCCATACGAACAGAACCGCTGCTGCCAGATACCAGCTTTCGACGATGAACGGCAGCACGACCATGCCGGCAAGCCCGATCAGGCTGCACAATGCCAAAAGCAGGCGGCGGTCGGGCACCCGGTCGCTGATCATGCCGAGCGGGATCTGCAGAAGCACGTTGCCGAGGCCGACCATGGTCAACAGCATTGCGGCGTCGGCCTCGTTGTAGCCGATACGGTTGCCGTAGATGGGAAACAGTGCAAACCCGCCCGTCTCGACGGCGCCGAAGACCAGCACGGCGGCCGTCGCCGTCGGCACGAGAAAGATGTAGCGCGCAAACCCGCCACCCGTCTCGTGCCCGCTGATGTCGGGGCTTTGGCGCCATGCCGCCAGAACCGGCAGCGCGGCGAGGATCGTTATGGCGAAGCCGACACCGAACGGAGCGAAGCCTTCGCTGCCGATCTGGGCGAAAAGCCAGGGGCCGGCCGCAAAGCCGAGCGACAATACGGTTGCATAGATTCCGAGAATGAGGCCGCGGCGGTGGGGCGGTGCCGATACGCTGATCCAGAATTCCGACAGGATGAACAGGATCGTGATTGCCGCGTGCATGACCGCGCGCAAGGGAAACCACATCCAGAAGGCGTCGGCGAAGTAGAAGCCGAGGAAGGAAAGGGCGCCGGCAAGGATGGCCGCCAGGATCGTGGCGACCACGCCGAACCTGGTTGCGATGGGAATGGCGAACGGCGCCACGGCGATGGAGGCGACGCCGGCGACCGCCGTGTTGAGGCCGATCATGGAGGCCGAATGGCCGCGCGCCTCGAGGATCACGCTCAAGAGTGGCACGCCGAGGCCGAGCGCAATGCCGACCGCGGTAATGGAAGCGATGGCCGCGGCCAGGGAAGGCCAGCGGATCGTTTCATCGGTTGAGACGTCCTGCGACCGCAACACACCAACCATCGCAGCAGCCGTTTCGTTGTCAGACGAGATTGCGCACGAATCGATTGTGCAGCATGCGGTAGAAGGGAGCCTGCCCGCCCGGCTCGAGGTCCGGGTCGGTCTCGAGGCGTCCTTCCAGTTCCTCCAGCACGGTACGCGTGATGGCCGGAATGTCGGCCTGCTTGGCCTCGGCGATCGGCAACCAGACGAGTTCTTCGAGCTCTTCCGTCGGCCCGCCGTCGGCCAGGGCGACGGCCACGTCGTCACGCCAGGCGGCGAGGAAACGCGTGTCGAAGCGCCGCACACGTCCGGGCGGCGTAATGGCGCGGGCGATGAAGCGCAGACCGTCGAGGGCGGGACGAACGCCGTGCTCGGCAAATCCCTGCCAACCTTCCTTCGAGGTGGAGAACGAGGCCTTGCGGCCGATCAGCAGTCCCGCTTCCTCGTAGGTCTCGCGCACGGCCGACATGGCGATGGCCCTGGCGCGCGCCGGCGTTGCGCGGGCATGAGCACCGGCGATCCGCATTTCCTCTGCGAGGGGCAGCCCGGCGGCCACGGGCACGCGGCTGTCGGCGGGATCGGTGCGTCCGCCCGGAAAGACGAACTTGCCCGGCATGAAGGCGTGGGCGCGGTGGCGCCGGCCCATCAGCACCTTGTGCTGGCTGCCGCTGCGGTCCAGCAGAATGAGCGTGGCGGCGTCGCGCGGCCGCATCGGCTTGCCGCCAAGGGCGAAATCCTTCGATTCGGCCTTGTCGACCTGCGCCCGACTCATGCCTTCCATCATCGTGTGCCGCCTCGCGCTCATTGCTCGGGATGGGTCTCCAACTCATCCCTATGCCCGCCGAAGCCATGCATGCGCAAGGCCCATTGCAGCCCGACGACCGCGCCCTTGGTCGGTTGCAGGAGCGCCAGTGAGAAAAGAATGGTGAGGGGAACCCAGATGGCCAGATGCTGCCAGGCCGACAACATGATTGCCGCCTCGACGCCCATGAAGGCGCCGACGACGACATGGCCGACGACAACGATGACCAGATAGGCCGGCAGATCGTCGGCGCGGTGATGATGGAATTCCTCGCCGCAAACCTCGCAACGGTCCGTCGTCTTGACGAAAGCGCGGAAGAGCCGGCCCTTGCCGCAATGCGGGCAGCGGCCGAGAAAACCACGCTTCATGGCCTGCCAGAGCGGCCGCTCGGTGGTCGATGCTGCAGCCTGGCCGCCGAAAATCTGCTGTTCCATCAGCGTCTCCTTGCCCGACCGGATCCGGCGCGGCGCGGCGGTCCGGATTGGAGCCTTCGTCCTTTGCGGCCCGCCTTGTGATAAGAGCGCACGGCCATCGGCATCTCTCGCGGATCGCTCAGCATCTCGAAGCGCATGGCACCCGCCAGCGGCGCGACCTCGATCAGGCGAACGTCCGCCGCATCTCCAAGCCTGTATCCCTTGCCAGAGCGTTCACCCACCAGAGAATGGGTCGTTTCGTCATATAGATAGTAATCATCGCCGAGCGATGACACCAGTATAAATCCATCGGCGCCGTAGTCGGGCAATCGGACAAAGAGTCCCGCCTTGGTGACACCTGAAATGCGCGCCTCGAATTCTTCGCCGCGGCGGCCGGAGAGGTGCTCGGCGACGAGCCGGTCGACCGTGTCGCGTTCGGCCGCCATTGCCCGCCTTTCGGCAGCCGAAATGAGGGCTGCCGTGTCCTCCAGTCGCGCCTCTTCGTCGGCTGTCAGCCCATCCTTGCCGAGCCCCAGCGCCGCAATGAGCGCGCGGTGGACGATCAGGTCGGCATAGCGGCGGATCGGCGAGGTGAAATGCGCGTAGCGGTGCAGGTTGAGGCCGAAATGGCCGATATTGCCCGGCGAATATTCAGCCTGGCTCTGCGAGCGCAGGACGACCTCGTTGACCAGCGTCTCCTCGTCCGAATCGCGCACGCGGTCGAGGATCGCGTTGAACTGTGCGGGCCGCATCTGCGGACCGCGCGCCAACGACATGCCGATCGATTTGAGAAATTCGCGCAGCGATTCCTGCTTTGCCAGTGAGGGCGCATCGTGGATGCGGTAGACCAGCGCCTGCTTTTTCGCCTCCAGTGTCTCGGCGGCGCAGACATTGGCCTGGATCATGAATTCCTCGATCAGGCGATGGGCGTCGAGCCTATCCGGCACGACGACGCGGTCGACCGTGCCGTCGTCCTTGAGCAGGATCTTGCGTTCCGGCAGATCGAGCGCCAGGGGTTGACGCTTTTCGCGCCCGCGGCCGAGCACGCCATAGGCCGCCCATAATGGCTCGAGCACCGTCTTGAGAACCGGCTGCGTCTTGGCATCCGGCTCGCCGTCGATTGCCGCTTGCGCCTGCGGGTAGGAAAGCCGCGCGGCCGAGCGCATCATGATGCGGTGAAAGCCGTGCCGCAGCTTGCGGCCATCGGCAGCAAAGGTCATGCGCACGGCGAGGGCAGGGCGGTCCTCGCCCTCGCGCAGAGAGCACAGGTCGTTGGATATGCGCTCGGGCAGCATCGGCACCACCCGGTCGGGGAAGTAGACCGAATTGCCGCGCTTCAGCGCCTCGCGATCGAGCGCCGTTCCGGTGCGCACATAGGCCGCGACGTCGGCAATCGCCACCGTCACGATCACGCCGCCCGGATTGGCGGCATCGGAATCGGGTGCGGCATGGACTGCGTCGTCATGGTCCTTGGCATCGGCCGGGTCGATGGTGACGAGCGGCAGGTCGCGCCAGTCCTCACGGCTGGCCATCGTTGCCGGCTTGGCCGCTTCGGTCTCGGCAAGCACCTCGGCGGGAAAGACGTGCGGAATGTCATGGGCGTGAAGGGCGATCATGGAGACCGCCTTCTCGCTGGCGAGCGATCCGACAATATTGAGCACGCGGGCGTGCGGCAGGCCATGGCGCGGCGCACGCTGCGGCGCAACCTCGACGAGGTCGCCGGGCTCGGCACCCTTTGCATGGTCGGCTTCGACGATGAGTTCGGACTGGCGGCGCTCAACCGGCTCGATCCGCAAGCTGCCGTCGGGCAGTTTGCGCAGCACGCCAAGCACAGACTCGCGGCGCTTGTCGAAGATCTTCATCACCTTGCCGGTGTAGGATGGTCCCTCGGGGGAATCGGTCGGAAAGACCCGCGCGAGCACCCGGTCGCCCACGCCCGCCACACGGTCCTTGCCGCCGCGCGGCGGCGAGATGGCGACCTGATGTGCGCCATTTTCGCGCACATCCTCCTCAGAGGGCTGTGCCAGAAGTCCGCCGTCGGCATCGCGCGAGACGATATCGAGCACGACAACCGGCGGCAGAGTGCCGGGCCGGTGCAGACGTTTCGCCCGCTTCTCCAGAAGACCTTCCGCCTGCAGGTCGGCAAGGAGGTCCTTCAACCAGATGCGGTCGGCGCCGCGCAGGCGGAAAGCCTTTGCGATATCGCGCTTGGACGCCCGATCGGGGTTTTCGGCGATGAAACGCAGAACGGCGTCGCGGTCGGGAAGCGCGGACGTGTCGTCTGACGCAGCGCTTTTGTCGGTGCGGTTCCTGCCGCGTCCTTCGGATTTCTTGCCGGAGATGCGTCTGGCCAATCTCTTCAGGCTTTCTTTTGCGCGGTGGCGCTCTTTTTCGTCGGTTTCTTCGCGCTCGTGGATTTGCTGCGGCCCTTGGCGGGCGATTTCGCCGCCTTTTCGGCAATCAATGCCAGCGCCTGCTCCACCGTGACATTCTGCGGATCGGTCCCTTTCGGAAGCGTGGCGTTGATCTTGCCATAATTCACATAGGGACCATAACGCCCGTCCCTGACGGTAATATTGCCGTCGCCGTCCGGATGCGCCCCGAGATCCTTGATGGCCGCGGGTGCGCCGCGCCGCCCGCCCGGTCCCTTGGCCTTCTTCTCGGCGAGGGTCGACACAGCCCGGTTGATGCCGACCGAGAAGACGTCCTCCACCGAATCGAGATTGGCGTAGGTGCCGTCATGCAGCAGGAACGGACCGTAACGCCCGATTCCGGCCGATATCATCTTTCCGGTTTCCGGGTGCGGACCGACGTCGCGCGGCAGCGACAGCAGCGCTACGGCGCGTTCGTGATCGAGCGTCGCCGCATCCCAACCCTTGGGCAGGCTGGCGCGCTTGGCCTCCTTGCCTTCACCGCGCTGGACATAGGGGCCGAACCGGCCGTTCTTCAGCACAATCGCCTCGCCTGTGAAGGGATCGCTGCCTAAAGGCCGGTCCTCGGCCGCCTCGCCATTGCCGTTGCCGTTGGCGGCATCGCCAAGCTGACGCGTGAAGCCGCATTCGGGATAGTTCGAACAGCCGACGAAGGCGCCGTAGCGGCCGAGCTTCAGCGACAGTTTGCCGTTGCCGCAGCGCGGGCAGATGCGCGGATCGCTGCCGTCCTCACGCTGCGGGAAAACGAGCGGCGCCAATTCATCGTTGAGCGCATCGAGCACCTCGGACACGCGCAGTTCCTTGATGTCGTCGACCGCACCCGAGAAGTCCTTCCAGAAGTCCCGCAGGACCTCCTTCCAGGCCAGCTTGCCGTCGGAGATCTCGTCCAGCTTTTCCTCTAGCGATGCCGTGAAATCATATTCGACATAGTGTTCGAAGAAGCTTTCCAGAAATGCGATGACCAGGCGGCCCTTGGGCTGCGGCATCAGCCTGCGGTTGTCGATCTCCACGTAGTCGCGATCCTCGAGCGTCTTCAAGGTCGCGACATAGGTCGATGGCCGGCCGATTCCCAGCTCCTCCATCTTCTTGATGAAGGACGCTTCGGTGTAGCGCGGCGGTGGCTCGGTGGTGTGGCTGGTCACCTTGATCACGTTGCGGTCGAGTGTCTCGCCGCTCTTGATTTCGGGCAGACGGCGTGTGTCCTCGTCCTCCTGATCTTCCTCCTTCTGATCGGCATAGGCTGCGAAGAAGCCGTCGAAACGTACCACCGAGCCCACGGCGCGCAGCGCGGCGGTCTTGTCGCCATTGCGCGCTTCGATCTCGACGGTCGTGCGTTCGATCTCGGCCGGTTGCATCTGGCTGGCCACGGCGCGCTTCCAGATCAATTCGTAGAGCCGCGCCTGGTCGGATTCGAGATATTTGCGCATTTCGGCGGGGCTGCGCGTGAAATCCGTGGGACGGATGGCCTCGTGCGCCTCCTGGGCATTCTTCGCCTTGGTGGAATAGAAGCGCGGCTTCTCCGGCAGGTATTTGTCGCCGAAATCGGATGCGATGGACTTGCGCACGGCCTCGATCGCCTCCGGCGCCATCTGAACGCCGTCGGTACGCATATATGTAATGAGGCCGGCCACTTCACCGCCGATTTCCATGCCTTCATAGAGCCGCTGTGCCACCTGCATGGTGCGCGAGGCAGAAAATCCGAGGCGCGAGGAGGCCGCTTGCTGCAGGGTCGACGTGGTGAAGGGCGGCGCCGGGTTGCGCTTGGTCGGCTTGGCTTCGACCGACGCGGCGGTGAACTTCGCGCCGTCGAGCATGACGCGGATTTCCTCGGCCTGCTCGGCCGACTTGATGTCGAGCTTCTGCAGCTTCTTGCCCTCGAGACCGACCAGCCGCGCCTCGAAGGCATCGCGGCGCGGCGTGGCGAGTTCGGCGGCAATCTGCCAGTACTCCTCTCGCACGAAGCGCTCGATCTCGTTTTCGCGATCGCACACGAAGCGCAGCGCCACGGACTGCACGCGGCCCGCCGAGCGGGCGCCGGGCAGCTTGCGCCACAGCACCGGGGAGAGCGTGAAGCCGACCAGATAGTCGAGCGCCCGCCGTGCCAGATAGGCGTCGACCAATGACGGGTCGACTTCGCGCGGATGGGCCATCGCGTCGAGCACCGCGCTCTTGGTAATCGAGTTGAAGACCACCCGTTTGACGGGCTTGTCCTTCAGCACCTTTTTCTGCCGCAATACTTCGAGCACGTGCCAGGAGATCGCTTCGCCTTCCCGGTCGGGGTCGGTGGCGAGAATGAGCCCGTCGGCTTCCTTGACCGCCTTGGCGATCTCGGACAGTCGTTTGGTCGAGGCGCCGTCGACGCTCCACGACATGGCGAAATCCTCGTCGGGGCGCACAGACCCATCCTTTGGTGGCAGGTCGCGCACGTGACCGAAGGAGGCGAGCACCTTATAATCTCGGCCAAGATACTTGTTGATGGTTTTGACCTTGTTGGGCGACTCGACGACGACGACATCCATGCCTGAAACTATCCCTTGTCTGCGGCGCGCGGCCGATTGCACACGTCGCCGGCAGTAAAAACGTGCCTGTCACATGGCGGGCCAATGAGCCGCGGTCAAGTCCTCGGCCGCAGCAGGATGATCGCCAGGCCTCGACTGCCGGCGGGTCGCCGCCGATCTCTATTGCAATCACTGCTTACGCACGGTACTCTTCAACACGCATCAGTTGCATTCTGCGAATCGTCCATGTTCAAGGAACCTGTACTTTTGGACAGGAAGGTTCCGCCCCGGTGCTGCATACGGAAATCAGGCATATGATGTCTCGCCAATCGACCAGTCAAAAGGAACGGCTCGAATTCATGCGCTCCATGCTTGTGCAGCTGCGGGCCATGGCCGATGCCGACAATCACGAAATGCTGGCCTATCTCATCGAAATGGCACAGCTCGAGGCCAATGAGGTTGCCCTGCAGGGCACGCCGAGGCATTCAGGGACACTCAAACGCAACAGCCTCGCCTGAAACCCCGGCTGATCTCCTATGCAGTCGACGGCTCTTCATGCGCGTAGAGTCTTCATGCGTGAAGAGTCTGGCTCGCCATGTCGGCCGATCGGCCATGCATTCGCCGCATGGCGGCTCTGAATTGTCTTGATCAACGAAAAATTGCTGTGCCAGGGGGTTGATCGCCGTGAGGCTTTTTATCATTTAGGGCGCGCATCATACTCAGCACGAGAATCGAAGGTCACAATTGAAGAATACAAAGATCAAGGATTTCGCCGAACGGCGTAATGACGCTATGGCCGCCAAGGCCGCTCTTCTCGAAAAGTTCAAGAACAGACCCGGTCCCGACGATCCCGAATATCAGGCCCGCATTGCCGAGCGCAAAGCGGTTGCCGATGCGCGCGCCGAGCGGGAAAAGGAACGCGAGGCGCGGCGCCAGGCAAAGCTGGCCGAACAGGCGCGGCTGAAGGCGGAACGCGAGGCGGCCGCCGAGGCCGAGCGCAAGGCGCGTGAAGAGGAAGAACGTCGTCAGAAGATCGCCCGGGAAGCCAAAGTGCTGGCCAACCGGGAGGAACAACTGGCCGATGAAGCTTCAAAGAAGGCTAAACGTGACGCGCGCTATGCGGCCCGCAAGGCTCGGGTCCGCAAGATCGGCTGACCGCCAGCCACGCACCGGCGCATAGCTTGGCAAGCCTCGTGCGTCCGAATGGGCGCACGGCACCCTATGTGGAAGGCAAGAGCGCCAAACGCTCGCCAACGTCCACGTGGCGGCACGCCCCGGCCAGTTCCGGGGCGAAATCGCCTTTTGGCAGCACTTCGATCCCCTCCATTCCGAGCCAGCAAGCCATGAGCGCCAGTTCATCGGCCAGGGCTTGCGCTGTTTCTGGGGGAGCGCCCGATTCGCAATGGGCTGCCATGACCCGCAGTGTGCCTGCGCGCCGGTCCGCCTTGAGATCGACACGAGCCACCAGTCGGTCGCCGAGCAGGAACGGGAGCACGTAGTACCCGTGGACGCGCTTCTCGGCGGGCGTATAGATTTCGATGCGATAACGGAAGCCGAACAATCGTTCGGTGCGGCCTCTTTCCCAGACCAAAGGGTCGAACGGCGCCAAAAGCGCCTGTGCATCAACCTTTCGCGGCTTGCGGGCATCCTTCCACATCCAGGCCTTTTGCGACCATCCCTCGACGCGAACCGGCTGCAACTCGCCTGCCTCCACCAGTTCGGCAATCCGTTCGTCGGCCTCGACGGGGTTCAGCCGGAAATAGTCGCGCAAATCGGCGGCAGTCGCCACGCCGAGGGCGCGTGCGGCAATGCGTAGAAGTTCGCGTATGGCGTCAGCTTCGTCGGGGGTCGGGGTATCCAACACTCTACCAGGGAGCACCCGCTCCGGTATGTCGTAGAGGCGCTCGAACCCGCGGCGCGAATGGGTCGTGATGCGGCCGGCCCAGAAGAGCCATTCAAATGCATGCTTGGCGTCGCTCCAGCCCCACCAACCGCCTTGCCCGCGCTGTCCATCAATGTCGGAAGCGGCAATTGGGCCTTCTCGTTCGACAAGGCGGTGGATCTCTTCGATGTAGGCCTGATGGTCGCGCCCAAATTCGGCCAGTCGGCGATAGATGCGCTCATTGCGTCCGGCCTTGGCCATGCGCCACTGCATCAGCGGCCATGTTTCGACGGGCAGGAAGGAGGCCTCGTGCGCCCAATATTCGAACAGGCGTCGTTGGCGTTTGGACGCGGCATTGTCGAGCAGATGCATCGGATAGGCGCCAAGGCGCGAAAAGATCGGCATATAATGGGCGCGCACGACCGCGCTCACGGAATCAATCTGGAGCAGTCCGGTGCGCCCGATGACCTTGCCGAGATGGCGTTGCGTAACGGCCGATTGCGGACGACTGTCGGCAAAACCCTGCGATGCCAACGCGATGCGGCGCGCCGTTGCCAAGGAGATCGAGTCGCGCATGGGTGCTCCCGTTTCATCGTTCGTGAGCTTGTTTAGCCTGCCGCCCGCTCTCCTGTCACCCGAAACGACCCTGTCGCGGCGGGCCTACCGACACCGTATTGTCAGGTCCCGTGCTTCGGCAATGCGCGCACAGATGGCCGGCCAATCGCATCTGCACCAATGGCCGGGGCAGATTGTGGCGCAGGTTTGACTTGCGTCCGGGGGGCCGCTGCGCTAACCGTCGCCGCGTTGCAATATGGCCTTTGCTGCACCGGCGTCCTCCGTCAATGTGTCGCGGTTGATCGAAACGCTGCAATGTTATGCTGACGTTGTGCGCGAAGGTAAGGATGACAGACGGATGAACGAACTGCTCGTTTCCTATTTGCCGATCGTAATCTTCATCGGCGTGGCGCTGGTGATCGGGCTGGCCCTGGTCGCCACCCCCTTCATCGTGGCCTACCGGAGCCCGGATCCGGAGAAACTGTCGGCCTACGAGTGTGGGTTCAACGCCTTTGACGACGCGCGCATGAAGTTCGACATCCGCTTCTATCTCGTATCGATCCTCTTCATCATCTTCGACCTGGAAGTGGCCTTCCTGTTCCCCTGGGCCGTGTCATTCGGCGAGATCGGCTGGCTCGGCTTCTGGTCGATGATGATCTTCCTTGGCGTATTGACTATCGGCTTCATCTACGAATGGAAAAAAGGAGCGCTGGAATGGGACTGAACGATTCTTCTCAGACCCTGATCGCGCCGAAGCCGAAAGGCATCATCGATCCCAACACCGGAAAGCCGGTGGGTTCCGACGATGTGTTCTTCGGCGAGATCAACAATGAACTGGCCGACAACGGCTTCCTCGTCACATCATCGCAGGCATTGATCACCTGGGCGCGCACCGGCTCGCTCATGTGGATGACTTTCGGTCTCGCCTGCTGCGCGGTGGAAATGATGCACGTTTCCATGCCGCGCTACGATGCCGAGCGTTTCGGCATCGCGCCGCGGGCCTCACCGCGCCAGTCGGACGTGATGATCGTTGCCGGCACGCTGACCAACAAGATGGCGCCGGCTCTGCGCAAGGTCTATGACCAGATGCCCGAGCCGCGTTACGTGATCTCCATGGGATCGTGCGCCAATGGCGGTGGCTACTATCATTATTCCTATTCGGTGGTGCGCGGCTGCGATCGCGTCGTCCCGGTCGACATCTACGTGCCCGGCTGCCCGCCGACGGCGGAGGCTCTGCTTTACGGTATCCTTCTGTTGCAGAAGAAGATCCGCCGCACCGGCACGATCGAGCGCTGAGCGAGGACATCATGAGTGAAGCGCTGAAGGACATTGCGGCCTATATCAAGGAGAAGCTGGATGCGGAGGTCGAGACGGCGACCGTTGCCTTTGGCGAGCTCACGCTGACGGTCGCGCCCGGCGATATCGTTGAGGTTCTTTCGTTTCTCGAGCGCGATCCGCAATGCCAGTTCGTGTCGTTCATCGACATTTCGGGCGCGGACTATCCCTCGAGGGAAAATCGTTTCGACGTCGTCTATCACCTGTTGTCGCCGCGGCAGAACCTGCGCATCCGGGTCAAGGTCCAGACCGATGAGGACACGCCCGTGCCGTCCGTTACGTCGGTCTATCCGGGTGCGGACTGGTTCGAGCGCGAAGCCTATGATCTCTACGGCATCCTTTTCATCGGTCACCCGGACCTGCGGCGGCTTTTGACCGATTACGGGTTCGAGGGGCATCCGCTGCGCAAGGATTTCCCGCTGACCGGCTTTGTCGAGGTGCGTTACGACGACGAGGTGAAGCGGGTCGTCTACCAGCCGGTGGAACTCAGGCAGGAATTCCGCAACTTCGATTTCCTCTCGCCCTGGGAAGGCACGGACTATGTGCTGCCGGGCGATGAAAAGGCGAAGGGGTGAATTGGAAATATGGTCAGGTCGATGATCAGGCGGCTACAGGAGAAGATGACGTGATGCGGTGGCTCGCTATTCGCTATTCGCTATTCGCTATTCGCTCTGGTCGCGAAAGGACGGCGCATCATGCCTGAAACATCCGTGCGCAACTTCAATATCAATTTCGGGCCGCAGCATCCCGCGGCGCACGGCGTCCTGCGCCTTGTGCTTGAGCTCGACGGCGAGGTGGTCGAGCGCATCGATCCGCATATCGGCCTGCTGCATCGCGGCACCGAGAAGCTGATCGAGGCCAAGACCTATCTGCAGGCCGTGCCCTATTTCGACCGGCTCGACTATGTCGCGCCGATGAATCAGGAGCACGCTTTCGCGCTCGCGGTCGAGCGGCTGCTGGAGATCGAGGTGCCGATGCGCGGCCAGTTGATCCGCGTGCTCTTTTCGGAGATCGGCCGCATCCTGTCGCACCTCCTGAACGTCACCACGCAGGCCATGGACGTCGGCGCGCTCACTCCGCCGCTGTGGGGCTTCGAGGAGCGCGAGAAGCTGATGGTGTTTTACGAGCGGGCCTGCGGCGCGCGCATGCATGCGGCCTATTTCCGGCCCGGCGGCGTGCACCAGGACCTGCCCGACCAGCTTGTCGAGGACATCGGCAAGTGGATCGACCCGTTCCTGAAGACGGTCGCCGACCTGGACGAACTGCTTACCGGCAACCGCATCTTCAAGCAGCGCAATGTCGATATCGGCGTCGTGAGCCTGGAAGATGCCTGGGCCTGGGGGTTCTCCGGCGTGATGGTGCGCGGCTCCGGGGCGCGTTGGGATCTGCGCAAGTCGCAGCCCTATGAATGTTACCCGGAGATGGAGTTTTCCATTCCGATCGGCAAGAATGGCGATTGCTACGACCGCTATCTGATCCGCATGGAAGAGATGCGCCAATCCGCGCGGATCATGCGGCAATGCGTGGACCGTCTGCTCGGTTCCGACAAGCAAGGTCCGGTGTCCAACGAGGACGGCAAGGTCGTGCCGCCGAAGCGCGACGCCATGAAACGCTCGATGGAAGCGCTGATCCATCATTTCAAGCTCTACACGGAAGGCTACCGGGTTCCCGAGGGCGAGGTCTATGCGGCGGTCGAGGCGCCGAAGGGTGAGTTCGGCGTCTATCTGGTTTCCGACGGCACCAACAAGCCCTACCGCTGCAAGCTGCGCGCGCCCGGTTTTGCCCATCTGCAGGCGATGGATTTCCTTTGCCGCGGCCACATGCTGGCCGATATCTCCGCCGTGTTGGGCTCCCTCGACATCGTGTTTGGTGAGGTCGATAGATAGATGAGTGTCCGCCGTCTCGCAGAGCCAGCTCTTCAGCCAGCCAAATTCGCCTTCAGCAAGGCGAATTCGGCGGAGGTGAAGACGTGGATCAGGAAATATCCCAAGGGCCGCGAACAATCCGCCGTCATTCCCCTCCTGATGATTGCTCAGGACCAGGAAGGCTGGGTGACGCAGGCAGCCATCGAGCACGTCGCCGACATGCTCGAGATGCCCTATATCCGGGCCCTGGAAGTGGCCACTTTCTACACCCAGTTCCAGCTCAACCCGGTCGGCACGAAAGCGCATATCCAGGTGTGTGGCACGACGCCGTGCATGCTGCGCGGCTCCGAAGCGCTGATGGATGTGTGCCGCGAGAAGATCCATCCCGAGCAATTCCACGCCAACGAGGCCGGCACGCTTTCCTGGGAAGAGGTCGAGTGCCAGGGCGCCTGCGTGAATGCGCCGATGGTGATGGTCTTCAAGGATACCTATGAGGACCTGACGCCCGAGCGTCTGGCCGAGATCATCGACGAGTTAGAGGCGGGCAGGGGCGATATGGTTCCCACCGGCCCGCAGATCGACCGGACCTTCTCCGCGCCCGCTTCGGGCCTGACCGCGCTCAAGGACGAGAAGGCCGTGCTGGTCAAGACGCGCGCCGCCGCGACGAAACCGGACAAACCGGCGGAAGGGGATCCGATTCCTCCATCGAAGGCCGCCAGGCCGAAGACCAACGCTGTCGAAACAAATCCGGCCGTTAATACGCCTTCCGACACCAAGGCGAGCGCCAATGGCGAGAAGCGCACGAGCGTTGCGCCGCCGGTGGGCGATGCGGTTGCGGCCGACAAGACCGAGCCGGCCGTCGAAGGCGCGGCGCGGCCGCGCAAGTCGCGGCGCCAGGCTGCGAAACCGGAAGTGGTGGCCTCCAGCAAGGCTGCCACGCTTGATGACAAGAGCCGTCCCGCCGGAATCGAGCGGCCGTCCGAGCCGGACGATCTGAAGCTGATTTCCGGTGTTGGGCCGAAGATCGAGGGAATTCTGCATTCGCTCGGCATCTTTACCTACAAGCAAGTCGCTTCGTGGAAGAAGGCCGAGCGCGAATGGGTCGACGCCTATCTGAAATTCCATGGCCGCATCGAGCGCGACGACTGGATCAAACAGGCCAAGGCGCTGGCCAAGGGCGGCGTGGCCGAATATGTCCGCGTCTTCGGCAAGAAGCCGCGGTGAGGATTTGAACCATGGCCGATGTGAGCAACGAGCTGATTTACGAGGTACTGAAGACGATGCAGGGGCGCTTGTCGCACATCGAGCACAAGCTCGGTGAGGTGGACAATCGACTTGTGTCGATTTCCGCGCAGGTGCGCGGTCTGTCCTCTGAAACCAATGCTGCTCACATGGATATTGGGAACATCTATCAGTCCATGACGCGGATGGATGAGAGCCTGGTGCGAATTGAACGTCGACTGAACATTGTCGACGAAACGACGGAGTGAAGGCCGTGCTAGCTGACAAGGACCGCATCTTCACCAATATTTACGGCCAGTTCGACCGTTCCCTGAAGGGCGCCATGGCGCGCGGACACTGGGACGGTACCAAGGCTCTCCTGGACAAGGGGCGCGACTGGATCGTCAACGAGATGAAGGCGTCCGGGCTTCGCGGTCGCGGCGGGGCCGGATTCCCGACCGGACTGAAATGGTCCTTCATGCCCAAGGAATCCGATGGCCGACCGGCCTATCTGGTGGTCAATGCCGATGAGTCGGAACCCGGCACGTGCAAGGATCGTGACATCCTGCGCCACGATCCGCACACGTTGGTCGAGGGTTGCCTGGTGGCCGGTTTCGCCATGGGCGCAATTGCCGCCTACATTTATGTGCGTGGCGAATTCATCCGCGAGCGCGAGGCGTTGCAGCGCGCGATTGACGAAGCCTACGAAGCCGGATTGATCGGCAAAAACAACAAGAACGGTTACGATTTTGATGTATTCGTTCACCACGGCGCCGGCGCTTACATTTGCGGCGAGGAGACCGCGCTGCTGGAAAGCCTTGAGGGCAAGAAGGGCCAGCCGAGGCTGAAGCCGCCATTCCCGGCCAATGTCGGCCTGTATGGTTGTCCGACGACGGTGAACAACGTCGAATCGATTGCCGTCGCGCCGACGATCCTGCGCCGCGGCGCGGCCTGGTTCTCCTCCTTTGGACGGGAGAACAACAAGGGCACCAAGCTTTTCTGCATTTCGGGGCACGTCAACAATCCGTGCACGGTCGAAGAGGCCATGTCGATTCCGTTCCGCGAATTGATCGACAAGCACTGCGGCGGCATTCGCGGCGGCTGGGACAATCTCTTGGCGGTGATCCCCGGCGGATCGTCGGTGCCGCTTGTACCGGCCGACCAGATTATCGACACGCCGATGGATTTCGACGCATTGCGCGATCTGAAATCGGGTCTCGGCACGGCGGCCGTGATCGTCATGGACAAGTCGACCGACATCGTCAAAGCGATCGCCAGGCTCGCCTATTTCTACAAGCACGAAAGCTGCGGCCAGTGCACGCCCTGCCGCGAGGGCACCGGCTGGATGTGGCGGGTTATGGAGCGGCTGGTGCGCGGCGAGGCGCAGAAGCGCGAGATCGACATGCTGCTCGATGTCACCAAGCAGGTCGAGGGCCATACGATCTGTGCGCTCGGCGACGCTGCGGCCTGGCCGATCCAGGGACTGATCCGGCATTTCCGGCCGGAGATCGAGCGCCGTATCGACGAGTTCACGCGCAACGCGCACCGTGCCGAGGTGGTGCTTGTCGCTGCGGAGTGAGAAGAAACAAAGAAGACGGAGCCGGCGTGCCGCCGGTCACAGCATTCGAGGGACGCAGCCGGGCGGGCATTGAAAGCAACGACGAGGAGAAAACCGATGTCGATGTCGTTCATACCCGAAGACCTGATGCCTGACGTTAAGACCATGGAAGCGCAGTTTGACAGGATGAGCCGTGATTTCTCGGCGATGTTTTCAGACCAGGCGGCGGGCAGCGTCAATCTGATGATGCAGCCCTTTGCCGCCGGCGCGGCCTTTGGCGCGGGCCTGGCCGGACAGGCACTCGGCGCCTGGATGGGCGCGGTCGCCGGATCGATGGACGCGGCGCAGAAAATGTCGGTGGTGGCGCTGCGCAGCGAGGTTGATGACGACGATGCGCCGGCCTACAAGGCGCCGAAATCGCCGGCCAGGCGTGTGAAGGCGGCGGTCGACACCCTGGCCGAGGACGTCGAGGATGCAACCCGTGCGGCCATCCAGGCCGGCGGCGAGACTGCATTGGCGATCGAAAAGGATTTTGCCGATGCCGTCGATGCGGTGGCGCAGGGCAACCAGGCGTCCGGCGCAGGGCAGGCGAGGGACGCGATAGAGCGAGCGGCGGATCGTCCGGCGGTCGATTTCAGCGCCGGGCCCGATGATCTCAAGATGATCTCGGGCATTGGGGCGAAGATGGAACAGGTCCTCAACGGGCTCGGTGTGTGGACCTATGCGCAGATCGCCGCCTGGAGCGAAAAGGACATCGCCCGGGTGGAAGAGCATCTGGGCTTCAAGGGCCGTATCGGCCGTGACGCGTGGCAGAAACAGGCCGCGGAACTGATGAAAAGGACATCCTGATCGCGGTGATTCGCGGCAGGCAGGCAAAACCGGAACGGCGGCAAGCGCCGAGGACAGTTGGATGACGAAGCTCAAGGTCGACGGCAAAGAGATCGAGGTACCCGACCACTTTACGCTGTTGCAGGCGGCGGAGCAGGCAGGCGCTGAAATACCGCGCTTCTGTTTCCATGACCGGCTGTCGATCGCCGGCAATTGCCGCATGTGCCTGGTCGAAGTGAAGGGCGGCCCACCCAAGCCCGCCGCGTCCTGCGCCATGGGCGTGCGCGATCTGCGCCCTGGCCCGAATGGCGAGCCGCCGGAGGTTTTCACCAACACGCCGATGGTGAAGAAGGCGCGCGAAGGGGTGATGGAGTTCCTGCTCATCAACCACCCGCTCGACTGTCCGATCTGCGACCAGGGCGGGGAATGCGACCTGCAGGACCAGGCCATGGCCTATGGTGTCGACTCGTCGCGCTTCCATGAGAACAAGCGGGCCGTGGAGGACAAGTATATCGGCCCGCTGGTCAAGACGATCATGACGCGCTGCATCCACTGCACACGCTGCGTGCGCTTCACCACCGAGGTCGCCGGCATCTCCGAGCTCGGCCTGATCGGCCGCGGCGAGGATGCCGAGATCACCACCTATCTCGAACAGGCGATGACGTCGGAATTGCAGGGCAATGTCATCGACTTGTGTCCGGTCGGTGCGTTGACGTCCAAGCCCTATGCCTTCCAGGCGCGGCCCTGGGAACTGACGAAGACCGAATCCATCGATGTGATGGACGCCGTCGGCTCGGCGATCCGGGTCGACACGCGCGGCCGCGAGGTCATGCGCGTCCTACCCCGCGTCAACGAGCAGGTGAACGAGGAGTGGATCTCCGACAAGACGCGCTTCATCTGGGACGGCCTGCGTTCGCAACGTCTCGACAGGCCTTATGTCCGCCAGAACGGCCGGCTGGTCCCTGCCTCGTGGAATGCCGCCTTTGCCGCCATCGCCGAGCGGGTGGGTGCGACGGCGCCAGAACGCATTGGTGCGATTGCCGGCGATCTGGCGACGGTCGAGGAGATGTTCGCGCTCAAGCTGCTCATGCAGTCGCTCGGCTCGGCCAATATGGACTGCCGCCAGGACGGCGCGGCGCTCGACCCTGAAAACGGGCGCGCCAGCTACATCTTCAACCCGACCATCGAAGGCATCGAGGATGCCGATGCGCTGCTCATCGTCGGAGCCAATCCGCGCTTCGAGGCCTCGGTCATCAATGCGCGCATTCGCAAGCGCTGGCGCGCCGGCACATTCCCGATCGGCGTGGTCGGCGACATGGGCGATCTGCGCTACGACTACGAGATGCTGGGTGCCGGTCCCGACACATTGAAGGATCTGGCCGAGGGCAACGGCAAATTCTTCCAGGTCCTGAAGAAGGCGAAACGTCCGATGGTCATTGTCGGCCAGGGTGCGCTCGCGCGCAGCGACGGCGGCGCCGTGCTCGCACTGGCGGCAAAGCTGGCCGGAGTGGTGGGCGCGGTGGCCGACGACTGGAACGGTTTTGGCGTGCTGCACACCGCGGCGGCACGGGTCGGCGGTCTCGATCTCGGCTTCGTGCCGGGTGAGGGCGGCAAGGACATTGCCGCCATGATGGGCGCGCTCGACGTGCTCTTCCTGCTCGGTGCCGACGAATTCGACATGAACAAGATCGGCAACGCCTTCACCGTCTATATCGGCAGCCATGGCGATGCCGGGGCACACCGCGCCGACGTAATCCTGCCGGGAGCCACCTACACCGAGAAATCCGGTACCTATGTCAATACCGAGGGCCGTGTGCAGATGACGTCCCGGGCCGGCTTCGCTCCGGGCGAAGCCAAGGAGGACTGGGCCGTTTTGCGCGCACTGTCCGACACTTTGGGCAACAAGTTGCCCTTCGATTCGCTCGCTCAGTTGCGCGGCATGCTCTACGACACGCATCCGCATCTTTCCGCGGTTGACGAGATCGCCGCGGGCGACCCGGCCGATATCGCCAAGCTGGCAAAGACGACAGGCCGGCTCGGCAAGAGCGGATTCGTCTCGGCCGTGAAGGATTTTTATCTGACGAACCCGATCGCGCGTGCCTCCGCCGTGATGGCGGAATGCTCGGCGCTGGCGCGCGGCGGCTTCAAGCAGGCTGCGGAATAGGGCAGGGGCAATGGACAGTTTCTTTACGATCTACGTGCTGCCTGCACTGATCATTCTTTTGAAGTCGGTGGCCATGCTGGTCATCCTGCTGATCTTCGTCGCATACATTCTTTATGCCGACCGCAAGATCTGGGCGGCCGTTCAGTTGCGGCGCGGTCCCAACGTGGTCGGCCCGTGGGGGCTGCTGCAGGCCTTTGCCGACCTGTTGAAATTCGTCTTCAAGGAGCCCGTCATCCCGTCCGGCGCCAACAAGGGCGTCTTCTTGCTGGCACCGCTGGTCTCGGCCGTTCTTGCTATGGCGGCCTGGGCGGTCATCCCGGTCAACGAGGGCTGGGCGGTCGCCAACATCAATGTCGGCATCCTTTATGTCTTCGCCATCTCCTCGCTCGAGGTCTATGGCGTCATCATGGGCGGCTGGGCGTCGAACTCGAAATATCCGTTCCTCGGCGCCCTGCGCTCGGCGGCGCAGATGGTGTCCTACGAAGTCTCGATCGGCTTTGTCATCATCACCGTTCTTCTGTGCGTCGGTTCGCTCAACCTCACCGATATCGTTCTTTCGCAGCGTGACGGGCTCGGCACCATGGCCGGACTGCCCAACAGCTTCCTGGACTGGCACTGGCTCGCCCTGTTCCCGATGTTCATCGTCTTCTTCATCTCGGCCCTGGCCGAGACGAACCGGCCGCCCTTCGACCTGGTGGAAGCCGAATCGGAACTCGTCGCCGGCCATATGATCGAATATTCGTCGACGCCGTTCCTGCTGTTCTTCCTGGGCGAATATGTCGCGATCGTCTTGATGTGTGCGCTCACCACGATACTTTTCCTGGGAGGATGGCTGCCGCCGTTCGATTTCGCGCCCTTCACCTGGGTGCCGGGCGTCGTCTGGTTCGTCCTCAAGGTGTGCGCGGTGTTCTTCATGTTCGCTCTGGTGAAGAGCTTCGTGCCGCGCTACCGCTATGACCAGCTGATGCGTCTGGGCTGGAAGGTCTTCCTGCCGATCTCGCTGTTCATGGTCGTGGCGACCGCCGCCTTCCTGAAATTCACCGGCCTGGTGGCGTGACATGAGTATGGCTCTCATCGGTGCCCTTGTTGGACTGATCGTCGCGGCGGCGGACTTCTATTTCCTGCGCTTGCTCGCCGGCCGCGTCGAACTGCCGGAGACCAAGCGCGTCCTCAACATCACCGGTCTCAGCCAGTTCGTGCTGCTGCCGGTCATCGGCTACTTCGTAGCCCCACTGTTTTCGGGAGAATGACGATGTCTGCTCTCGCCCAAGCTGCCAAATCACTCCTCTTGAAGGAGTTTTTCGGCGCCGTCGCGCTTTCCATGCGCCAGTTCTTCGCGCCGAAATACACGATCAACTATCCGCACGAAAAAGGGCCGATCAGCCCACGCTTTCGCGGCGAGCATGCGCTGCGCCGCTATCCCAACGGCGAGGAACGCTGCATCGCATGCAAGCTTTGCGAAGCGATCTGCCCGGCACAGGCCATCACCATCGAGGCGGGACCGCGCCGCAATGACGGCACGCGCCGCACCGTGCGCTACGACATCGACATGGTGAAGTGCATCTATTGCGGCTTTTGCCAGGAGGCCTGCCCGGTCGACGCAATCGTGGAGGGGCCGAATTTCGAGTTCGCCACCGAAACGCGCGAGGAACTCTACTACGACAAGGACAAGCTGCTCGCCAACGGCGACCGCTGGGAGCGCGAGATCGCGCGCAATATTCAACTGGATTCGCCGTATCGGTGAATGCACAGAGATGGACGGGCGACAGCCGCTCGTCTAAGGACAGGGCGGCCCGGGCCGGGGACGGTCGGGGCCGGAAACAGGCGAAGCCCAGGCACCGCCGCTCGAACCGGGGGAACCCATGCTTACAGGACTAGAGGCGATCTTCTTCTATCTTTTCGCCTTCATCGCGATCGGGGCGGCCTTCATGGTCATCTCCGCGCGCAATCCCGTGCATTCGGTACTCTATCTCATCCTGACCTTCTTCAATGCGGCGGCGCTGTTCCTGCTGACGGGGGCCGAGTTCCTGGCAATGATCCTGCTCGTCGTCTATGTCGGCGCGGTCGCGGTGCTGTTCCTCTTCGTCGTCATGATGCTCGATGTCGATTTTACCGAGCTCAAGCAGGGAGCGCTGCAATACGCGCCCATCGGCGCGCTGGTCGGGCTGATCCTGGCGGCGGAACTGATCGTCGTTGTCGGCGGCTATTCCTTCGCGCCCGAACTGGCCGCGCAGACCGCGATGCCGACGCCGGCCTTGGCTGAGCGCCACAACACCGCGGCTCTCGGCGACATTCTTTATACGGACTACATCTACTTCTTCCAGATCGCAGGTCTGGTGCTGCTCGTGGCCATGGTGGGCGCCATCGTGCTGACGCTGCGCCACAAGGTCGGGGTCAAGCGTCAGAGCATACCCGCTCAGGTTGCCCGCACTCCGCAGACGGCCATCGAGGTGGTGGAAGTCGACACTGGCAAGGGAATTTGACGGGTAGCATCATGGAAGTCGGTATCTCACATTTTCTAACCGTCTCGGCCATCATGTTCACGCTTGGCGTGTTCGGGATATTCCTGAACCGGAAGAACGTCATCGTCATCCTGATGTCGATCGAACTCATTCTCCTGGCGGTGAACCTGAATTTCGTCGCCTTCTCGGCCGCCCTGGGCGACCTGGTCGGTCAGGCCTTCGCGCTGTTCGTGCTCACGGTCGCCGCCGCAGAGGCGGCCATCGGACTTGCCATTCTCGTCGTCTTCTACCGCAACCGCGGTTCGATCGCGGTCGAAGACGTCAACATGATGAAGGGCTGACGGGACAGATCATGTATCAGACGATCGTTTTTCTGCCGCTCGTCGGCTTTCTCATTGCCGGGCTCTTCGGCCGCTCGATCGGCGCCAAGGCGAGCGAATATGTGACGTCGGGCTTCCTGGTGATCTCGGCGCTCCTGTCATGGGTGGCCTTCTTCACCGTCGGGTTCGGCGACGGAGAGACCTTCACCGTGCCGGTGATGCGCTTCATCCAGTCGGGCAGCCTCGATGCCGACTGGGCGTTGCGCGTCGACACGCTGACCGTGGTCATGCTGGTGGTGGTCAACACCGTCTCGGCCCTAGTGCACATCTATTCGATCGGCTACATGCACAACGATCCGCACCGGCCGCGCTTCTTCGCCTATCTGTCGCTGTTCACCTTCGCCATGCTCATGCTGGTGACGTCGGACAATCTGGTGCAGATGTTCTTCGGCTGGGAAGGCGTCGGGCTTGCCTCCTATCTGCTGATCGGCTTCTGGTACAAGAAACCGTCGGCAAATGCGGCGGCGATCAAGGCCTTCGTCGTCAACCGTATCGGCGATTTCGGCTTCGCGCTCGGCATCTTCGGCGTCTTCGTGCTCTTCGGCTCGGTCAATTTCGACGTCATCTTCAACGGCACCCAGGCCTTCATGCCGGACGTCGAGAACAGCGAGACGGTTCTTAACTTCCTTGGCTACCAGCTCGACCATCATGCCGCGCTGACCGTGGTCTGCCTGCTCCTGTTCATGGGGGCCATGGGCAAGTCGGCGCAGGTGCCGCTGCACACCTGGCTGCCGGACGCCATGGAAGGCCCCACACCGGTTTCGGCGCTGATTCATGCCGCGACCATGGTCACGGCCGGCGTCTTCATGGTGGCGCGGCTGTCACCGATCTTCGAACTTTCGCACACCGCGCTGATCATCGTCACCTTCATTGGCGCCTTCACCGCCTTCTTCGCGGCGACCGTCGGCCTGGTGCAAAACGACATCAAGCGGGTGATCGCCTATTCGACCTGCTCGCAGCTCGGCTATATGTTCGTGGCGATCGGGCTCGGCTTTTATTCGGCGGCCATCTTCCACCTGTTCACGCATGCCTTCTTCAAGGCACTCTTGTTCCTTGGCTCGGGCTCGGTCATCCACGCCGTTTCGGACGAGCAGGACATGCGAAAGATGGGCGGCCTGCGCCGGCTCATTCCCTACACCTACTGGATGATGATCATCGGCACCCTGGCGCTGACGGGCGTGGGCATTCCGGCCACTCTCATCGGCACGGCCGGGTTCTTCTCCAAGGACGCCATCATCGAAGGCGCCTTCGTCGGCCACAACGCCATGGCGATGACGGCCTTCATCCTCCTGGTGGTGGCGGCCATCTTCACCAGCTTCTATTCGTGGCGGCTGATCTTCATGACCTTCCACGGCCGTCCGCGCGCAACCGCCGACGTCATGCATCACGTGCATGAATCGCCCATGGTCATGCTGGTGCCGCTGTTCATCCTGGCCGCCGGGGCGCTGTTTGCCGGCGTCATCTTCCACGAATATTTCATCGGCCACGACTACGAGCATTTCTGGAAAGGCGCGCTCTTCACGCTGCCGGACAATCACATCCTGCACGAGTTCCACGACATACCGCTGTGGGCGAAGCTGTCGCCCTTCGTGGCCATGCTGCTCGGGCTGGGCGTTGCCTACCAGTTCTATATCCGCTCGCCGGAGACACCGCGCAAGCTGGCCGGGCAGCATCGTCTGCTCTACGCCTTCCTGCTCAACAAATGGTATTTCGACGAGCTCTACGACTTTCTGTTCGTCAAGCCCGCCATGCGTCTCGGACGTTTCCTGTGGAAGAAGGGCGATGGCTGGCTTATCGACGGCTTCGGTCCTGACGGCGTTTCGGCGCGCGTGGTCGACATGACCAACCGCGTCATCAAGCTGCAGACCGGTTATCTCTACCACTATGCCTTCGCGATGCTGATCGGCGTGGCCGCGCTCGTGACCTGGATGATGCTCGGGAGCTCGTTCTAGCAATGACCGATTGGCCGCTTCTCACGACGGTGACCTTCCTGCCGCTGGTGGGAGCCCTCATCATCCTGTTCATCCGGGACGAGGGAAATTCGGGCGTGCGCAACATTCGCAACGTCGCGCTGCTCACGACCGCCTTCACCTTTCTCCTGTCGCTCCTCATCTGGGCGGGGTTCGACACGTCCGATCCGGGCTTCCAGATGGTGGAGAAGGCCGACTGGCTCGATTCGGGCATTTCCTACCACATGGGTGTCGACGGCATTTCCATGCTGTTCGTCATCCTGACGACCTTCCTGATGCCGCTTTGCATCCTGGCGAGCTGGGAATCGGTGCAAACGCGCGTCAAGGAATACATGATCGCGTTTCTGGTCCTGGAAACGCTGATGATCGGCGTCTTCTGCGCGCTCGACATCGTTCTGTTCTACGTCTTCTTCGAGGCCGGCCTGATCCCGATGTTCATCATCATCGGGGTGTGGGGCGGCAAGCGGCGCGTTTATGCCAGCTTCAAGTTCTTCCTCTACACGCTCCTGGGCTCGGTTCTCATGCTGCTGGCCATCATGGCGATGTTCTGGCAGTCGGGAACGACGGATATCACGCAGCTTTTGACGCATGATTTCCCGGCCGGGATGCAGCCATGGCTCTGGTTGGCCTTCTTCGCCTCCTTCGCCGTGAAAATGCCGATGTGGCCGGTTCACACCTGGCTGCCCGACGCACACGTGGAGGCGCCGACGGCGGGCTCCGTGGTCCTGGCGGCCATCCTGCTGAAGATGGGAGGCTATGGCTTCCTGCGCTTCTCGCTGCCGATGTTCCCGCTGGCCTCGGCCGATTTCGCGCCGCTGATCTTCACGCTCTCGGTCGTCGCCATCATCTACACATCGCTGGTGGCGCTGATGCAGGAGGATATCAAGAAGCTGATCGCCTATTCCTCGGTGGCCCATATGGGTTTTGTCACCATGGGCATCTTCGCCATGAACCAGGAAGGCATCGAGGGCGGCATATTCCAGATGCTGTCGCACGGCCTGGTCTCGGGCGCGTTGTTCCTGTGCGTCGGCGTCGTCTACGACCGCATGCACACACGCGAGATCGCGGCCTATGGCGGACTGGTCAACAACATGCCGAAATATGCCGTGGTGTTCATGATCTTCACCATGGCCAATGTGGGCCTGCCGGGCACGAGCGGCTTCATCGGCGAGTTCCTGACGCTGATCGGCATCTTCCAGGTCAACACCTGGGTCGCATTCTTCGCCACCACCGGCATCATCCTGTCGGCGGCCTATGCGCTGTGGCTCTATCGCCGGGTGGTGTTCGGCGCGCTGACCAAGGAGAGCCTGAAGGGGTTGCTTGACCTGTCGACACGCGAGAAGGCCGTGATCTATCCGCTTGTGCTGCTGGTCATCTTCTTCGGCGTCTATCCAACGCCTGTGTTCAACGTCACCGCGGCCTCGGTCGAGGCGCTGGTCAACAACGTCACCGTGTCCATCGAAGCCGCGAATGGCGGCATGTCCACCGCACTTGCTCACTAGGGATTGACTTGAACCATGACGGCTGACCTTCTCACGAGCCTGTCGCTGGCGACCCCGGAACTGATCCTGGCGGTCTCGGCCATGGTCCTGCTCATGATCGGCGTTTTCAGCGGCGAGCGCTCCAATACACTCGTGACCGGTCTTGCCGTGGCCATTCTCATTGGCGCGGCCGCCTGGATGGCATTGTTCGGTCAGGACGGCACGGCCTTCAACGGTGCCTTCGTCAACGACGCATTTGCTCGTTTCATGAAGATGCTGACCCTGATCGGGTCGGTGGTCACGCTGATCATGTCGGTGGGCTTCGCCAAGGCGGAGAAGTTCGACAAGTTCGAGTTCCCGGTCCTGCTCATGCTGGCGACGCTCGGCATGTTGCTGATGGTCTCGGCCAACGACATGATCGCCCTTTACCTCGGGCTCGAGCTGCAATCCCTGGCGCTTTACGTCGTCGCCGCGATCAACCGCGACAGCGTGCGCTCGACCGAGGCCGGGCTGAAATATTTCGTCCTCGGCTCGCTCTCCTCCGGCATGCTTCTCTACGGCATCACGCTGGTCTACGGCTACACGGGCAACACCGGATTTGAAGCCATTGCTGCCGAACTGGCAGGCAGCGACAGGCAGTTGGGACTCGTGTTCGGCCTGGTCTTCGTGCTTGCCGGCCTTGCCTTCAAGATCTCGGCCGTGCCGTTCCACATGTGGACCCCGGACGTCTACGAGGGCGCGCCAACGCCGGTCACGGCCTTCTTTGCCGCCGCTCCGAAGATGGCCGCCATGGCGCTCATCGTGCGCGTCGTCGTCGGCGCATTCGAGCCGGTCGCCGCCGACTGGCAGCAGATCGTGGTGTTCATCGCCATCGCGTCGATGCTCCTGGGGTCCTTCGCCGCGATCGGCCAGCGCAACATCAAACGGCTCATGGCCTATTCCTCGATCGGCCATATGGGCTTTGCCCTTGTCGGTCTCGCCGCCAACAGCCAGGCGGGCGTGCGCGGCGTCGTCATCTACATGCTGATCTATCTGGTCATGACGCTCGGCGTCTTCGCATTCATCCTGGCCATGCGGCGCAAGGAGGGCAATGTCGAGCAGATCGACGATCTGGCGGGCCTTGCCTCGACCAACCCGGTGATGGCGACGATCCTGACGATCCTGATGTTCTCGCTGGCCGGCATTCCGCCTATGGCAGGCTTCTGGGCCAAGTGGTACGTATTCCTCGCCGCGATCAATGCCGAATTGTACGCCTTGGCGGTGATAGGTGTGCTCGCATCGGTGGTCGGAGCCTACTATTATCTGCGGATCATCAAGATCATGTGGTTCGACGAGCCCGTCGGCGGGTTTCTGCCGATGGCCGGCGAGCTTCGCCTCGTACTTGGCGTGTCGGGCGCCTTCGTGCTGTTCTATGTCCTGATCGGCGGGCCGATCGGAACCATGGCCGAAGCCGCCGCGACCACGTTCTTCTGATCCGATGGGATTCGCGCTGGCGCCGGGCGCGTCGCTAGAAGGCTATCGCCTTGAATCCTTCGACACGATTGGCTCCACCAATGCCCTTGCGCTGGAGCGCGCGCAGGCCGGCGATCCGGGACGCCTGTGGATCGTATCGAAGAAGCAGGAAAGCGGACGCGGCCGCAGGGGGCGTTCCTGGGAGACGCCTAAAGGCAATCTGGCAGCGAGCCTGCTTTTGGTCGATTGCTGCGCGCCGCCGGTTGCGGCCACCCTCGGCTTCGTGGCGGGACTGGCGCTCGGCGACGCTCTGGAGGCTTCGACGCCGACGAGGCGATTGGCCATTGGCGTGGATGGTGGCAGTGCGGCGGGAGAGGCGGGGCGTTTCGAATTGAAATGGCCGAACGACGTTCTGGCCGACGGCGCCAAGCTCGCCGGAATACTGCTTGAATCGGCCATGCTGCCCGGTGGCGGCTTTGCCGTGGCGATCGGCATCGGTGTCAACGTGGTGGCGCATCCGGGCAATACGCCCTATCCCGCGACTTCGCTGACCGCACTCGGCTCGAAGGACAACGCCGAAACTCTGTTCCTTGCGCTATCGGACGCCTGGATGGACGCCATGCGGCTTTGGAACGGGGGCAGGGGGCTGGAGGGCGTACGCCGTCGGTGGCTGGAGCGGGCGGCCGGGCTCGGCAGTCAAGTGGCCGTGCGGCTCGACGGTGAGGTGGTACGCGGCATCTTCGAGACAATCGACGAAGATTGCCGCTTCGTCATTCGTGACCGAAGCGCCCGCCTGCACAGGATTGCGGCGGGTGATGTTCATTTTGGCGCTGTCGCGTCGGCTACTACGGGCTGATGCGGCCGCGGTGTTGAAGAAAGGCTGACTATGGCAAAAGGCGCGGCACAGGAGCTGGTCTTCGTCCCTCTGGGCGGGGTAGGCGAGATCGGCATGAATTTGGCGCTGTACGGGTTCGGCCACCCCGACAAACGGGAATGGATCATCGTCGATTGCGGCGTGACTTTCCCCGGCCCTGATCTGCCCGGCGTTGACCTCGTTTTGCCGGATATCCGCTTTATCGAGGAACGTGTGGAGCGGTTGCGCGGCATTGTCATCACGCACGCGCATGAAGACCATTACGGCGCCTTGCTGGATTTGTGGCCGCGCCTGAAAGCGCCGGTCTGGATGACCCCGTTCGCCGCCGGAATGCTGGAGGCCAAGCGGCAGTCGGAGGCGAATGCTCCCGACATTCCCGTCGAGATCTACCACGCCGGGTCCACCTTTTCCGTGGGGCCGTTCGAGATCGAGGCGATTGCCGTCACCCATTCCATACCGGAACCGGTCTCGCTGGCCATCACCTCGCCCGCCGGCACGGTGATCCATACGGGAGACTGGAAGATGGATCCGGCGCCGACGATCGGCGCCAAGACCGACGAGGCGCGTTTCAAGGCGATCGGCGAGGCCGGCGTATTGGCGCTCGTCTGCGATTCCACCAATGCCATGCGCGACGGTATTTCGCCCTCGGAGGAGGAAGTCGGCGAAAGCCTCAAGCAGATCATCGAGAAGGCGCCCGGGCGGGTGGCTGTCACCTCCTTCTCGTCGAATATCGGCCGTGTCCGCTCGATCGCCGAAGCGGCCCGCGACGCCGGCCGGCAGGTCATGGTTCTCGGCCGCTCTCTCAAGCGCTGCATCGATGTGGCGAGCGATCTCGGCTATCTAGACGGTCTGCCCGAGTTCATCGACGAAGAGGATTATGGGCTGGTCCCGCGGGAGAAACTCGTCATCCTGTGCACCGGCAGCCAGGGTGAGCCGCGCGCCGCGCTTGCCAAGCTGGCACGCGACGAGATGAAGACCGTCGCGTTGTCGCCGGGTGATGCGGTGATCTTTTCCTCGCGCGCCATCCCGGGCAACGAGAAGGCCATCCTGGAGATCAAGAACAACCTGATCGAACAGGGCATCCGCATCATCGAGGATAGCGACGCGCTGGTTCATGTTTCGGGCCATCCGCGGCGCGAGGAGCTGATGCGCATGTACGACCTCGTGCGTCCGCGGATCGCCGTTCCTGTTCATGGCGAGGCGGCCCATCTCGTCGCGCATGGTGCGCTGGCCGCCAAGTCCGGCGTCAAGGAAGTGGCGCAGGCGCGCAACGGCGACATGCTGCGCCTTTCGCCCGGGCCGGCGGAGATCATCGACCAGGTGCCCTTCGGGCGCATCTACAAGGACGGCCTGATCGTCGGCAGCGAAGACGATGTCGGCATCAAGGATCGGCGCAAACTGTCTTATGTCGGCCATGTCGCGGTTAACGTCGTGCTCGACGAACGCTATGAGATGGCCGGCGAGCCGGATCTGGTCGCCTACGGCCTGCCGGAAGCGGACGGCGCGGGGGAGGCGCTGGAAGACATTATGCTGGGTGCGGCAATGGGCGCGGTTGATAGCATTCCCCGGTCCAGGCGTAAGGATCTCGATCTCGTTCTGGAGGCGGTGCGGCGCGCCGTGCGCAATTCCGCCAGGCAGGCCTGGGGCAAGAAGCCGGTCGTGACCGTGTTCGTCACGCGGTGATTGAGGCGCGGGCGGGCCGCCGTTCGACCGCGTAACTCGAAAGGATGTCGCAATGCTTGGACGGCTCAATCATGTCGCAATCGCGGTGCCCGACCTGGCAGCCGCAAGCGCCGGCTATCGTGACATGCTGGGTGCGCGGGTGAGCGCGCCGCAAAAATTGCCCGATCATGGCGTAACGGTGGTCTTCGTCGACCTGGGCAACACCAAGGTGGAGCTTCTGGAGCCCCTGGGTGAAGCCTCGCCGATCGCGAGTTTCCTGGAGCGTAGCCCGACGGGCGGCATGCACCATGTCTGCTACGAAGTCGACGATATCATCGCCGCGCGCGACCGGCTGATAGCGCAGGGCGCGCGCGTACTGGGCGGCGGAGAGCCGAGAACCGGCGCTCATGGCAGGCCCGTTCTCTTCCTTCATCCGAAGGATTTTCAGGGAACGCTTGTCGAACTCGAACAAGCCTGACGAAGGCAAAGCAAATGAGCTGGATTTCCGCACTGGCAATTTTCTTCGTCCTCTGGTGGGTCGTGCTTTTCGCCGCGCTGCCCTTCGGCTTGCGCACGCAGGACGACGAGGACGACGTGACGCTCGGCACTACGCCGAGTGCCCCGCGGGGCCCGCATATGGCGCGCGCCGTCCTGCGCACCACGATCGCGACCTTGATCATCTGCGGGGCGCTCTACACTGTGACAGTCTATTTTGGACTGGGGATAGACGACTTGCCGATGGTCGTCCCGGAATTCGACTGAACGCCCTCCGGTTTATGGCGAGCTGAGTTCCAGCGGCAATTCAGCCTTTGGATCAAAGTTCTTGATTGCACAAAAAAAATGCAAGGCCGAAGCCTTGCCAAGTAAACGCGTCCGATCTGTTTCCGATATTCGGCGGCAGCGAGAAATCCGCGCCTAGATCGCATCCTCCCAAGACTTTGACCGCGCAGGAGAGCGAATTTCTGTTCCGCTCTCTTATTTTATGGCGGCACACTAGCCTAACGTTCATCGTCCTGTCACGAATTTTTTTGCCTGAAAACCGGCTTTCATGTGCTGCACTGCACAAGGCGACGGCAGTGTGTGCTTACTGCCTCGGCAAATTCGGACTACCTATTGTCGCGGCTGCTTGCTTGGCTTTCCTTCGGGACACGAAATGGCTATGAAGCGCTTGAAGGTCGGGCCGATGCAACTGGTCCGATTCCTGTGGCGCTTTCACTCTGATCGATGGTTCAATTCATGCGGTTGTCGCAATATTTCCTGCCTATCCTGAAAGAAAATCCGCGCGAGGCGGAGATCGTGTCTCACCGTCTTATGCTGCGCGCCGGCATGATCCGGCAGCAAGCTGCCGGCAGCTTTTCATGGTTGCCGCTCGGCAAGCGGGTGCTCGACAAGATTTGCAACATCATCCGCGAGGAGCAGAACCGTGCCGGGGCGCTCGAGATCCTCATGCCGACCATCCAGTCGGCCGATCTGTGGATCGAAAGCGGGCGCTACAACGACTACGGCGCCGAGATGCTGCGCATCGAGGATCGCCACGAGCGTGCCATGCTGTTCGGCCCGACCAACGAGGAAATGGTGACGGACATCTTCCGCGCCTATGTAAAGTCCTACAAGGATCTGCCGCTTAACCTCTACCACATCCAGTGGAAGTTCCGCGACGAGGTACGGCCGCGCTTCGGCGTCATGCGCTCGCGCGAATTCCTCATGAAGGACGCCTATTCCTTCGATCTCGATTACGAAGGCGCCAGAGCGGCCTATAACCGCATGTTCGTCGCCTATCTGAGGACGTTCACCCGCATGGGCCTGCAGGCCATACCGATGCGTGCCGACACCGGCCCGATCGGCGGCGATCTCAGCCACGAATTCATTATTCTGGCCGATACCGGTGAAAGTCAGGTCTTCTGCCACAGCGACTTTCTTGCGCTGCCCATCCCCGATGCGGCCACCGATTTCGGCGATGACGATGCGATCGCCGGCATCGTCAAGCGGTGGACGACACCTTATGCGGCGACAGACGAAATGCACGACGAGGCTGCCTGGCAGGACGTGCCGGACGCGAAACGATTGTCGGCGCGCGGCATCGAGGTCGGCCACATCTTCCATTTCGGCGACAAATACTCCAAGCCGCTGGGGGCCAGCGTCACCGGGCCGGACGGCAAGGAGCACGACGTCTCCATGGGATCCTACGGCATCGGGCCGTCACGCCTCATTGCCGCCATCATCGAGGCCTCGCATGACGAGAACGGCATTGTCTGGCCGGAATCGGTGGCGCCCTTCGACGTCGCGCTCATCAACATGAAACCGGGCGACGCCGACTGCGATCGGGTGTGCGCCGAGATCGAGACGGTGTTGACGGCAAGCGGCAAGGACGTGCTTCATGACGATACGGACCAGCGTGCCGGGGCCAAATTCGCGACAGCGGACCTGATCGGCCTGCCTTGGCAAGTTGTCGTCGGGCCGCGTGGCATTGCGGCGGGCGAGGTGGAATTGAAGAACCGCAAGAGCGGCGCGCGCGAGACGATCGCGATCGCCGACATTGCCAAGCGGTTCGGCGGGGGTGCATGAGCAACGCTGGCGGGCAGACCACAAAAGGGCAGGGCAAGAACAGCAGGGCCGGCGCCGGACCGTTCTCGCTTTTCGAGCGCATGGTCGCCTGGCGCTATCTGCGCTCGCGCCGCAAGGAGGCGTTCATCTCGGTGATCGCGTCGATCTCCTTCGTCGGCATCATGCTCGGCGTCGCGACGCTGATCATCGTGATGGCCGTGATGAACGGATTTCGCGCCGAACTGCTGACGCGCATTCTCGGCACCAACGGCCACATGATCCTGCAGCCGATCGACCGCCCGCTCGACGACTACGCCGCGGTGGCCGAGCGCATCGAAGGCGTCAGGGGCGTCAAATACGCCATCCCGCTGGTCGAGGGCCAGGTGCTGGCCTCGGGCAATCTGGGCAACGGAACGGGCGCGCTCGTGCGCGGCATCCGCGAACAGGATATCAAGCGGGTCGAACTTGTGGCCCGCGATATCCGTCAGGGAACGCTCGACGGGTTCGACGGATCGCAGGGCGTGGCGATCGGCGTGCGCATGGCGGAAAATCTCGGTCTCGGGATCGGCGATTCGATCACGCTGACCTCGCCCGAAGGCGACGTCACGCCGTTCGGAACCGTGCCGCGGCAGAAATCCTATCCGGTGACCGCGATATTCGAGATCGGCATGTCGGAATATGACGCCTCGATCGTCTTCATGCCGCTGTCGGAGGCGCAGCTCTATTTCAACAGCGAGGGCAAGGCGCAGACGATCGAGATCTCGGTCGAGGACCCCGATGCGGTCGACGCGTTGAAGCAACCGGTCGAGATCGCCGCGCAGCGCCAGCTCTATCTGAGCGATTGGCGCCAGCGCAACCAGACCTTCTTTTCGGCCCTGCAGGTCGAGCGCAACGTCATGTTCATGATCCTGACCCTGATCGTGCTGGTGGCCGCTCTCAACATCATTTCGGGTCTGGTCATGCTGGTGAAGGACAAGTCGCACGACATTGCGATCCTGCGCACGATGGGGGCGACGCGTGGCTCCATCATGCGCATCTTCGTGATGACCGGGGCGGCAATCGGAGTCACGGGGACAGCGGCCGGCGTCGTTCTCGGCATCATTGTCTGCCTGAACGTCGAATCGATCCGTGCCTTCTTCTCCTGGCTGTCGGGAACGCGGCTGTTCGATCCGGAGCTCTATTTCCTCAGTCAGTTGCCGGCCAAGATGAACGCGGGAGAGACGGTGTCGGTCATCGTGATGGCGCTGGTCCTGTCTCTTCTGGCGACGATCTTTCCTGCCTGGCGGGCCGCGCGGCTCGATCCTGTCGAGGCGCTGAGGTACGAATGATGGCGTCCGACCCGGTTTTGCAGTTGCAGCGCGTCGAGCGCCGCTTTCGACAGGGCACGAAGACGCTGTCCATCCTGGACGGTGCCGACTTCGCCCTTCGCCGCGGCGAGATGGTGGCGCTTGTCGCTCCCTCGGGCGCCGGCAAGTCGACGCTGCTGCATCTGGCAGGGCTGCTGGAGCGTCCCGACGCCGGCGACGTCGTGCTGAACGGCCAATCCTGCGGCAAGCTGTCGGACGATGCACGCACGGCAATCCGCCGCAACGATGTGGGTTTCGTCTACCAGTTCCATCATCTCCTGCCCGAATTCTCCGCGCTCGAGAACATCGTCCTGCCGCAGCTCGTGCACGGCCTGGCGCGCCAGGAAGCCGAACACCGCGCCACGCAGCTCCTCGACTATATGAAGATCGCCAAGCGGGCGGGGCATCGGCCGGCCGAACTGTCCGGTGGTGAACAACAGCGCGTGGCGATCGCGCGTGCGGTTGCCAATGCGCCTCTGGTGCTGCTGGCCGACGAGCCGACCGGCAATCTCGATCCGGTCACGGCCGGATACGTCTTCGAAGCGCTTGAGGCGCTGGTGCGTCATTCGGGTCTCTCGGCCCTGATTGCCACGCACAATCACGAACTGGCCGGACGCATGGACCGCAAGGTCACGCTGACGGACGGCAAGATCATTCCGGCCTGACGAATTCCCGAACGCGTGAATCTGGCTGTGCCGCCAGATCAATATGTTGGAGCATCTGCCTTTCGCTCAAACGACCTCGTTTGAGCGGGGCATGCTCCATGACATCGCGCTTGGGGCCGATGCGAAGTGTCAGGAGCATATCCCGGCTGGCTTGACAAAAAGAACAAACATGGAACATATTGCATACAGATAGAAAACATGAGGGTTCCATGACCGATCTCTTGCAGGATGTCGTCTCGCTCGTTTCCGTCAGCACCTTCATCGTCGCCATGGCGATGTGGATCGGCGCATTTTGAAGGCGCCGTTGACCGGCCGGATGGCTGGTCGCCTAGCGCGCATTCGCTTCAAACGGAAACGTTTGAAGCAAAGATATGCGCGCCAGCTCAATATGTTGGAGCATGTACCTTTCGCTCAAACGATTCCGTTTGAGCGGGACATGCTTCAGACATTATGTGTTCGGGAGTGTGTCGCCCGATCCGGCCGTGCGCGCCGGTCAGTCGCCGAGCACCACGCCCTCACGGCGCGGATCGGCGCCGCCGACGAGCCGGTCGTCGACAACAGATACGCCGTGCAGGCCGGAGTTGAGCGCGCGGGTCGTAACGTCGAATCCCAGCGCGGCGAGATCGTCCGCCATTTCCTCGGCCGGTGTTCCGGCTTCAAGGGCGTAGTCGCCGAAGCGGTTGGTCAGATGTGGCAGCGCAATCGCCTGCTGGATGTCCATCTTCCAGTCGATCAGGGCGATGATCGTGTTGGCGACATAGGGAATGATGTTGCTGCCGCCCGGCGAGCCCAGGGCGTGAACGGGCGCACCGTCACGCAGGATGATGGTCGGCGACATGGAGGAGCGCGGGCGCTTGCCGGGCTCGACGCGGTTGGCCACCGCCGCGCCATTGTCCTGTGGCACGAAGGAAAAGTCGGTGAGCTGGTTGTTGAGCAGAAAGCCGGCCGCCATCAGCCGGGCGCCAAACCCGTTCTCGATCGAGGTGGTCATGGAGGCGATGTTGCCTGCCTCGTCGACGATGACGAAATGCGATGTCGAAGGACGCTCGGTCTCGATGCCGTCCATGCGCAGCTCGGCCTTGTCCCAGGGCGGCTCGCCGGGCGTTACCTCGTCCTGGGCAAGGGCGGCCGGGCGGCGGATGAGGGCGGAACGCGTGGCAAGATAACCGGCGTTCAGGAGCCCCTTGGGCATGGAGACGAAATCGCTGTCGGCCATGTAGCGCCCGCGATCGGCAAAGGCCAGGCGGGTCGCGTCGCCGATCAGCCGCCAGCTTTCGGGGTCTTGCGGTCCGAGGCCGGCGAGGTCGAAATGCTCGAGCATGCCGAGGATCTGGCCGACCGTGAGCGCGCCGGAGGAGGGCGGTCCCATGCCGCAGACTTCATATCCGCGATAAGGCGCGCAGACGGCCGGGCGTTCCTTTGCCTGGTAGGCGGCCATGTCTTTCGCCGACAGCTTGCCCGGATTGGTCGGGTGACCGTTGACCGCGTCGACGATCTGTTGCGCGATCTCTCCCTCGTAGAACGCGTCCGGGCCGTCCTCGGCGATGATCCTCAGCGAACGGGCATAGTCGGGATTGCGCAACAGCGTGCCGGCCGTCAGCGGCGCGCCGTCGTCGTCGAAGAAATAGGCGCGCGTGCCGGTTTGGCCCGACAGCCGCTTGGCGTCCGCCGCGATCAGGCTTGCCAGCCGTGGCGATACGGCAAAGCCGTCTTCGGCCATCGTGGCCGCCGGCTCGAACAATTGCCGCCAGGGCAGCTTGCCGTATTTCGCGTGGGTCATTTCCATCAGCCGCACGACACCCGGCACGCCCACCGAGCGACCGCCGACCACGGCATCGAAAAAGGGCAGCGGCTTGCCCGAGGCGTCGAGAAACAGCTCGCCGGTGGTGGCGGCCGGGGCTGTTTCGCGGCCGTCGATCGTCGTCACCGTCCCGCTTGCCGCGTCATACCAGACGAGAAAGGCGCCGCCGCCCAGGCCGGACGATTGCGGCTCGACCAGGCCGAGAACCGTTTGCACCGCGACGAGCGCATCGGCCGCACTTCCGCCCTGGCGCAGGATTTTGCGTCCGGCTTCGGCCGCCAGCGGATTGGCGGCCGCCACCATGTGGCGCTCTGCCGTGACGGCTTTTTGCGCAGCGAGGCCGGTCGCGCCCTCCGGGGCAATGGCGTCGGCCGCCTGCTGGGCATGTAAAGGACTGGCAAGTGAGACAGCCAGGGCGAGAAGCAGGGGCATGCTCAGTCTGGCAATTTGCATCGTCAGGCACTCCTTCGAACGGTCCCGCCGGCATCGGCCGCTTCGCTGGCGCCGAACACCTCCTCGAACGACGCCCGCAACGCCACATCGAAATCGGCCATCGTCACCGGTAGTCCGAGATCGACAAGGCTGGTGACGCCATGACCGGAGATGCCGCACGGCACGATCCCCGAAAAATGGTCGAGCTCAGGTTCTATATTGACGGCGATGCCGTGAAAACTCACCCATTTGCGCAGGCGTATGCCGATGGCAGCGATCTTGTCCTCGGCGGGCCCGCCGTCGGCAAGCGGCGGCTTGTCCGGCCGCATCACCCAGACGCCGACCCGGTCTTCCCGGCGCTCGCCGCGCACGTTGAACCGCGCCAACGCTCGTATGATCCATTCCTCGAGCGCGGCCACGAAGGCGCGCACGTCTTCCTGCCGGCGCTTGAGATCGAGCATGACATAGGCAACGCGCTGGCCCGGCCCGTGATAAGTGTATTCTCCACCGCGGCCTGCCTGATAGACTGGAAACCGGTCTGGCTCGATCAGGTCGCCGGGGCGCGCGCTCGTGCCGGCCGTATAGAGCGCGGGATGTTCCACCAGCCAGACGCATTCGCGTGCCGATCCTGCGCGGATATCCGCCGCACGGCTCTCCATGAATTGAAGCGCGGCATCATAGTCGACAAGGCCCGGCTCGATGCGCCACTCGACGGACGGGGCGCCTGGAGCCGGGAAGAATTTTAGTCCTGGAGCGTGTCGTTGGGGCATGACGAAGTTCCTTCGCCGCTACATATGGCGGCAAATGCGGGCGAGGTCCAGAACGGCTTGAACAGGCTTTTCCGGTCCTGGATGTCAGGGCAAAATATTGGCGCCATGAGGCTTGTTTCGCTGGGGCCGATTTGCTACATGCGCCGAGCCGACAGGGTCGGCTTCTACCACGTGCGGTCGTGGCGGAATTGGTAGACGCGCAGCGTTGAGGTCGCTGTGGGGCAACCCGTGGAAGTTCGAGTCTTCTCGACCGCACCAGTCTTCAAGTGAAAATCGTTGTTTTACAACACGTTGGGATCAAGCGCTCCGCGCGTCCGCGCGATGCGTGCGGCGCACGGGTTCCTTCAATGGCCGTTCTGGCACGATTCCCGCCCGCATCGCCGCTTCGCCGGCCGTCACAACCTCCGTGCGTCAAACCCGCGCGCGTTCAGCTGTCACATTGCTGCTGCGGTTCGCCATGCCGCAAATCTGGGGACCCCAGATGAACGAAAGCAGTGCATGAGTTCCCCTCGCACAAGCAACATCCGCGTTTTGGCGCTGATTGGAACCATTCTGACCGTCATGACGGGGTTGGTGGTCTATTCGCCGACGCTCTATCAGCTGTTTTGTGCTGTGACCGGCTACGGCGGCACCGTGCAGCGCGCCATTGCAAAGCAGCCGGACACGGCGTCGACAAACGAGAAAGTCACTGTTTCGTTCGACGCCAATGTGGCACCCGGTCTGCCCTGGGAGTTCCGGTCCGAGCAAAGACGGGTCGAGACCCGGTTCGGAGAGCCGACCAAGGTCTATTACTACGCCAAGAACAATTCCGATGAGACGGTTGTCGCCCGGGCGGTGTTCAACGTCACACCGAACCAGACCGCGCCGTATTTCTTCAAGATCGAGTGCTTCTGCTTCACCGAAGAGAAGCTCGCGCCGGGCGAAAGCGCCCGCATGCCGCTCGTGTTCTATGTCGATGAGCATATGCTGAAGGACAAGGATGCCGAGATGTTCCGCAACATCACCCTGTCCTATACCTTCTTCCGGCAGAAGCAGCTCTCGCCCGAGGAGGTCGAGGCCGCGCGCGATCTCAAGGCGGGCTCGCAAGCCACGGAGGCAAAACTGAAAAAGGCCGAAACGGTCGGCTTCGACAACGACGCGCCACGGCGATGAAAACGATGCCGTTGTTCGGGGACCTGTGTGGAGGGGAGAGACGAAGGATGACCGAGATGTCGACCACCAGGCGCCGTCCGGCGCGCCCGTATCGCCGCTTGCTGGAACTCAAGTCCCTGTTCTTGGCAGCCGCGCTGGCTCTTGCCTGGGCTGTCCCCAATTTTCCGGCCGGCGCGCTCGCCCACAGCTACAAGCACGGCTCCATCGCGGTCGGTCACGTCTGGGCGCCGCCGCCAGAGGAAAATGCCGACGGCATCGCTGTTTACGGACCGCTCCTCAACGGGGGCGATACCGCCGTCCGGTTGGTCGGGGCCTCCAGCCCGATTGCCGATGCGGTGCGCTTCCGGATGGCGAACGACGGTGAGGCGGCGACCTGGCCCGAAAGCATCGACCTGCCGCCGAACAAGCCCGTCTCGCTCGCCGCGTGGAGTGAGCACATCTGGCTTTCGGGACTTCACCAACCGCTCGAAGCGGGCGACACGTTCGACCTCATCCTGGATTTCGGGCCGGAGGGAAAGCTGCCGGTCAAAGTGATTGTCGAAGACGCGGGGGCGCAGCATTAGCGCGCGTTCGCTTCAAACGATTCCGTTTCAGCGGGACATGTTCTTGCGGGAGGGCCGCACGCTGTTGCCCCGAGGCATCACATGATGAAGATCAGCCACTTCCGCCATTCGAAACCGAAGGCGCGTGAATGGTACCGGCTGAAATAAAGCGTTAACCATAAGCCCTTACTTGCCAATAGATCGCTGTTCAATTTTTCGGGGTCACGATGTCCATTTCGCGCCGCAGTTTGCTTTTCGGTCTTCCCTTGTTCGTCGCCGGCTGTTCCGTCACCAATATACGATCGGATGCATTGAATTATGCTGCCATCCGCAGCGAGGCGTTTCCGATCGATGCTCTCCCACTGAATAAGATCAATCCCGATCTTCGGCGCCGGGAAGTTGACTTCGACGGGGATTATCCGGCTGGGACCATCATCGTGAACACGCCGGAACGCCGCCTCTACTACGTACTCGGCGACGGTCGGGCCATGCGATATGGCATCGGCGTCGGGCGCGAGGGCCTGACGCTTCGCGGAAACGCCGTCATCGGGCGCAAGGCGAAATGGCCGAGCTGGACGCCGACTCAGAACATGATCAGGCGCGAGAAGCGTTACGCCAAATATGCCGCCGGCGTTCCCGGCGGCCTGCGCAATCCGCTCGGCGCACGCGCGCTGTATCTGTATCGCGGCGGCCGCGACACGATGTTCCGCATACACGGGACCAATCAGCCAACGACGATCGGCGGGGCGGTGTCCAGCGGTTGTATCCGGATGACCAACCACGATGTGATCGACCTGTATGACCGGGTGTCCACCGGCGCCAGGGTGGTCGTCATTCAGGCGTGAGGCGAACGGCAAGGGCTGCGGAAACGATCGGCTCAGCAGGTGTGCGATAACGCCATGTCGCGCGGGTACGTATTGCTAATATGCTGACCATCTCCCGTATGGAGGCAACGGCGGGGTCGGCCGGTCATCCCACTCCGGTCGACCCCACTTCTTCGACGTTGGCCTCACGCGCTCACCGATTGGCCAAGACGTCTTGCCGTCCCGTCCGGCGTGCCGCGGGCCGGGAAGGGAAGGGCCATCACCCGTTCAGGGGCGTCGTTTCCTGATTGACGGTAGGCGTCAAAGTCCGTCGCGGGACATGCTGTGCCCAGCATGTCCGGATTTTTCGCATTTGCGGACGGAGAACCGGTTTCCACTTCTCCCGGAATTGCTCTAGAGCTTGGCATCGAACCCGAAGCAATCCCAGCGGGAGGCGCCATGACGGGCACGGACGAACACGAAAACGGCGCCGCACCTGAAACGGCCGAATCCGGTATCTATGGCGAGGATGGAGCAATCCGTCCCGCATTTCTGGCGCATATCGGCGCGGCGATCGCCGATCGCGACATCCTCACGCTCAAGCAGGACATAACGGGCCTGCACCAGTCCGAGCTCGGCGACCTGATCGAAGCCATGCTCCCCGAACAGCGGCGCTCGCTGGTCGAGCTGATGGGCAAGGACTTCGACTTCACTGCCCTGACCGAGGTCGATGACGCGATCCGTCTCGATATCGTCGGCGCCCTGCCGAACGATCAGATCGCCAAGGCCCTGCAGCAGCTCGATTCCGATGATGCGGTCTACATCCTCGAGGATCTGGATGGAGCCGATCAGGAAGAAATCCTGTCAAGGCTGCCTTTTACCGAACGAATCAGGCTGCGCCGGTCGCTCGATTATCCCGAAGAGACGGCCGGGCGACGCATGCAGACGGAGTTCGTCGCCGTGCCGCCTTTCTGGACGGTCGGCCAGACGATCGACTACATGCGCGAAAGCCGCGACCTGCCGGACGAGTTCAGCCAGATCTTCGTCATCGATCCGACGTTCAAGCTGCTCGGCGCTGTCCATCTCGACCAGATCCTGCGCACTCAGCGCAGCGTGAAGATCGAGGAGATCATGCATGAGACGCGCCATGCCATTCCCGCCACCATGGACCAGGAAGAAGCGGCGCGTGAATTCGAACAATACGACCTCCTGTCGGCCGCGGTGGTCGACGAGAACGAACGCCTCGTCGGCGTGCTGACGATCGACGATGTCGTCGACGTCATCCAGGAGGAGGCCGAGGAAGACCTCATGCGCATGGGCGGCGTCGGCGACGAGGAACTGTCCGACACCGTGGTCGCAACGTCGCGCTCGCGTGCGCCGTGGCTCATGGTCAACCTCGCCACCGCCTTCCTCTCGGCCTCGGTGATCGGGCTGTTCGATGCAACGATCCAGCAGATGGTGGCGCTGGCCATCCTGATGCCGATCGTCGCCTCAATGGGCGGAAACGCCGGCACCCAGACCATGACGGTGACGGTGCGTGCCCTGGCGACACGAAATCTCGATATCTACAATGCCGGGCGCGTCATCCGCCGCGAGGCAACTGTGGGAATATTGAACGGAGCGACTTTCGCAGTGCTTATCGGGGCGGTCGCCGGGCTGTGGTTCCAGAATCTCGGCCTCGGGGGCGTGATCGGGACCGCCATGATCATCAACATGCTTGCCGCCGCGCTTGCCGGCATTCTCATCCCGCTGCTTCTCGATCGGCTGGGCGCCGACCCGGCCATCGCCTCCTCGGTTTTCGTGACCATGGTCACCGATGTGGTCGGATTCTTCGCCTTCCTGGGCCTTGCAACGCTCTGGTTCGGCTTTGCCTGAATCCGGTCCCGTTGCGGCAGCGCGCCTGCACGTGAATTGACTTTTACGTAAACGCCATGGCAAACATGATGGCTGTGAAACGGTTTAAACCGGGGTTTCGATGCGGGAATATTATTCGATTACAGAGCTCACCCGCGAGTTCGACATATCGACGCGAACATTGCGATTCTACGAGGATGAAGGGCTGGTGCAGCCGGTCCGCCGCGGCCGGACCCGGCTGTTTCGTCCAACCGACCGTCACCTGATCAGGCAGATTCTGCGCGGCCGGCGCCTGGGCTTTTCCATCAACGAAATCCGCGAAATCATCCAGATGTACAAGGAACCGCCGGGCGAGGTGGGCCAGCTCAAACTGATGATCAAGCGCATCGAGGAAAAACGCGGCGAGTTGCGTCAGAAGCGGCGTGACCTGGAGGAGACCCTTGCCGAGCTCGACCATGCCGAAGAATCATGCGTCGAGCGACTCGTCGAACTCGGAGTGAATACGTGAGACGGCCGATCGGCCGGCCGGCTCATATCCAGCGTCTGACCCTTTTTCGGTAGTCGCGGTAACGCTTGCCGAAACGTGTTGCCAGATGCTCTTCCTCGCGCTCGATGGCGAGCTTTTGCGTCAAGAAGGCCGCGACCACCGCCAGGACGATGAACCAGGCAGCACCCGCCATCAATCCTATCCCGATCATGAACAGCGTGTTGCCCAGGTAGATCGGGTTGCGGGAAAAGGAAAAGGGGCCGTCCGTCACGAGATGCGCTGACGCCCTTGTCGGCAGGATCGTCGTTTCCGCCCGTTTGAGCGCCCGCATTGCCGCGACCTCGATAGCGATCGCGCCGGCAATGGCGACCAGACCGACGGCGAACAGAAGATCGGATGTGGGCTCCACCAGCCAGGGCAGGGGCACGGTGTAGCTCAAGGCGACGGCGATCACGATTGCCGCGAGATAGATGATCGGCGGCCAGGGCACGCGGCTCGGCCGTTCCTCAGCTTGGCTCATTGGTTCCCTCCCTCGTTGCTTGCGCGCATGGTCTCGGCAGTACAGGCGGCCGCCGTTTCCTGGAGCCACCCGTCCAGTTGCGGGTCCGGTACGCCGCCGTAAACCTGATCCAGCTTGCCTTCTCCTTCCGTCCGGTCAAGGACGCAGCCGCAATAGCGCTCGCAAAATGCACGGCTCAGATCGTTCATGCATTGTTGCTCGCAGGACTGGCGCAACTGCGCTTGTGGAGAAATGCCCGCCGGCGGAATCAATTGGGCGGCAAACCACACGCAGGCAATCAGCACCGGCTGATGGATGAGATAGACGGCGAGGCTGTGTCTGCCGGCAAACTGCAGAATACCGCTCCAGGAGGGAAGCGACCAGGCTGCAACGCGCTCGAGCCAGTCGCGAGCGACGGCGAGCCTGGCGGCGGCCATGCCGAGCAGTACCGCGCCAAACCAGGGGAATACGGGGACGTAGTCGTTGGAGCGCGGCGGGTCGGCCGAAAGTCCCAACCACCAGAAGGCCGGGTGATCAAACAGCGGGTTGCGCAGCACATGCGGCGCGACAATGACGGCGACCGCGATCAGGACGATCCAGCGCGCCGGAACCTTGAGAAAGGCCAGGCCCAGAAGGCTGGCAAGCGCGATCTGGTGCAGGATGCCGAAAAAGATGAAGGAACCAGGCGTTGCCAGGCGGGTTGCGACCGTAATCAGCGCAGCCGCGCCCGCGACCATGGCCAGCCGGCGCCAAAAGGATTGCCAGCGGATGCCCTTGCCGTGGGCCAGAAACAGGCTGAAACCGACGAGGAAGAGAAAGGACGAGGCGATGGCCCGGGCAAACAGCCGCCAGCCGCCTTCGGCCGTCATGCCGTGTGGTGCGTAGCCGAAAAATTCCAGGTCCCAGGCGAGATGGTAGATTGCCATGGTGAGCAGAGCCATGCCGCGGGCCGCGTCGATGGCACCGATGCGCCGGCGCGTGCGAAGAGGGGCTTGTTCGGATGCGGCTTGCGAATACATGCTGTGAGTTGTTGCGTGGAACCGCGCAGCGCGCAACCCGCAACGGGTTGGCGGCGCGGATCAGATGGAGGATCGATAATGCAGACGATCAATGCAAATGGCGCGAATATGCCCGTGCTCGGACTGGGAACCTGGACGCTGAAGGGGCGGCAGTGCCAGGATCTCGTCGAAAACGCCATCGCGACGGGCTATCGCCACATCGATACGGCGAGCATGTATGACAATGAAGATGATGTCGGCGCGGCCATCGCGGCAGCAGGCCTGCCGCGCGAGGACCTGTTCGTCACGACCAAGGTGTGGTGGAGCGATATCGCGCCGGGCGACCTGGAGCGCTCGGCCGAGGCAAGCCTGCGCCGTCTCGGTCTCGATCATGTCGACCTGCTGCTCATCCACTGGCCCAACCCGCAAGTTCCCGTCGAACAGGCGATCGGCGCGCTGAACAAGGCTCGTTCGGCCGGCTTGGCGCACCATATCGGCGTGTCCAACTTCCCGACGGTGCTGCTCCAGCGTGCCATTGCCGCAAGCGAGGCACCGCTCGCCTGCAACCAGGTCGAATACCATCCGAAGCTCGACCAGTCGAAGCTGATCGCCATGTGCAAAGCCAACGGCATGGCGCTGGTTTCCTATTGTCCGCTGTTTCGCGGCGGTGTGCTGTTCGACGAGCCGGCGATCCGTGCCACCTCCGACAGTCATGGCAAATCGCCGGCACAGATCGTGCTGCGCTGGCACGTCCAGCAGGGCGTGGCGGCCATCCCGCGCACGACGCGCAAGGAGCGGCTGGCCGAGAACATCGACATCTTCGATTTCGCGCTCACCGATGCGGAGATCGATGAGATCTCGTCATTGCGGCGCGCCGGCATTCGCATCTGTGACTATGATTTTTCGCCGCAATGGGATGAGGCCTGAGACGGCCCCACATGTCGGCGCCCGGTTCTAGCGCGCGTTCGCTTCAAACGGAACCGTTTGAAGCAAAGATATGCGCGCCAGATCAATATTCTGGAGCATGTGCCTTTCGCTCAATCGATTCCGTTTGAGCGGGACATGCTCTGGGCTCAGTCTGAGAAATGCCGCACAGACAATTTGGCCGCTTGCGGCAACCATCTGCCCGTCCGAGGGTTGGAAGAATATCGGCCGCCGGCATTGATGCAGGGCGGCATGAGCTTGCCGGGCGCAGAGAATCGCGGCAGGCTTTAACCTTCGGAAGGGGGCGAAGACGATCGATCTGTGGCCGCCGCCGACAACGGGACGGGCGGTCCTGGGCAGGAAAGCGTTCAAGGTCGGGCAAGCTGCGGCTTGAAACACCCGATGGTCAGGAACGCTGTCATGAAACACCACGCGCAACAAACCCATCCCCCGTCCGCAACACGAAATCCGCGCCGGATCTTTCCGGGCCTCGTGCAAGCGGCCGTCTTGGCGACCGCCGCCTTCTCGCCCCAATGGGCCCTTGCCCATGATGCCAAGACGGGCTGGGAGTACCCCTATTCCTGTTGTTCGGGCTATGACTGTCGGGAAGTTCCGGCAAACGCCATCAGTGAACGCCGGTCCGGCTATGTCATCAACGGCACCGGGGAGGTGGTGGCGTATTCCGACAGGCGCATCCGCCAGTCGCCCGACGGGCTCTATCATTGGTGCTCGGTCGCCGGAGCCAATGACGGACGGACGATCTGCCTGTTCGTCCCGCCCAAGTCGTTCTGAACATCCCGACTGCGGAGTATCGGGACGGTTTGTGCTATGATGAGGTTCGCACGGTGCGGCTGCGTGCCGGCAAGCGCGGGAGGTTCAGATGGCGATCCAGACCTTTGAGGGCCGCGGCATAACGATCCGCTTCGACAGTCACCGCTGCATTCATGCGCGGCGCTGCGTGACCGGCGAGCCGGGCGTCTTCAAGGCCGGCGTCAAGGGAGACTGGGGCGATCCCGATGCATCACCGGTCGAGGACGTCATGCGTGTCGCCTATGCCTGTCCATCCGGCGCCATTACCGTGGAACGCAAGGACGAAGGGGCGAATGAGCATCCGCCGCGCGCCAACGTCGTCATGGTTCGGGAGAACGGGCCGCTCGCCTTTCACGCCGATATGATGATCGAAGGGCATGGCAAGGCGCTGCGCGCCACGCTTTGCCGCTGCGGCCTGTCGGCCAACAAGCCGTTTTGCGACAACGGCCATATTGCGGGTGGCTTCGTGGCGACGGGAGAACCGGCGCCGCGCGAGAGCGACTTGCAGATTTCAGACCTGACCGGGGAAGTGGTCGTGAAGCCGGTCGCCAACGGACCGCTGATGGTCACGGGACGGCTGGAGGTGGAATCGGGCACCGGTCGCGCCGTCGAACGCGTCGAAAAAACGTGGTTCTGCCGTTGCGGACATTCCTCGAAGAAGCCGTTTTGCGACGGCACGCACAAGAAGATCGGCTTCAAGGCGCCGTAGAGCGTTTCCAGGAAAAGTGAACCGATCTCGCAGGCCGTATGTCCGTTCGGACAAGGCCGTCTTATGATTGTGAACCTACGCGTTGCCCCGCAAAAAGATCGGCCCGCCAGGCCGGCGGGCCGCGCAATCAATGATCCCCTCGATCACCCGATGAATGCTTCACGCAGACGCGTCAACATTCCTGGATGCTCCGAGCTGACAGCTGCGCGCACATGACGGGCCGCGCTCTCGGCACTGATGGAATCGCCGAAATGGCAATAGCAGATGATGTCGTGAAGCTGCCAATCGCTCAATTCGAAGAAGCGCTTTGCTTCGCCATAGGTGTCCGCAGTCATGCCCTGTTGGCGCAGGACGGGATCCTTGAAGGCGACCGAGATCGGCGAGTTGTCGCTGCGCATTTCCATCCGCCGCGCGGGAACCTGGTATTCGGTCTCGTGCAGGGTGGAAAGCCGACGGCCCGGTACGCTTTCAAGCAGTTCAGCCCAACGCTGCAGCTTTTCGCTGCGTGTCATCGCGCGATGGACACCGTCTTGCAGAACCTCGGCATGTCCTTTCAGCTGGTCAAGTGTCTGGTGTTTCATATTGGCCTCCTAACCATGGTCTAGGCCAAGTCCGCCACCTGCAGCCGAAATCGTGACTCCATCCGCGGCCAATGTCCACCGTCTTTTACCGGCGGCAGCCGCTCAAATTCGGTTGAAGCCGACATGTTGCGTTACCGTGCCCACGCCCGGCAGGGCCGTGCCGCAATGCTTCACATCTGCCTGTCCGGCGAGTGCTGTGTGCTACGAGCCGATCGGTACCTTCAAGTGCTGGTCGATTGAAATGACATCGGGATCCGTGATGATCTGGGGATTGGCGCGGGCAATGTCATTGAAACGTCCGGCATCGCCATAGTGTTCCTCGGCGATCTTCGACAGCGTGTCGCCCGCCTTCACGACATGAATGCGGAAACCGACATAGCCCGGCACGATGCGCGGACCGTAGATCACCGGTACGATCACCTTGTTGATCTCGTTGCCGTTCTGGGCGCTGTCTTCGAATATCTCGACGAAGATGCGGTCGAGCCGGAAGGCAGCGTTGCCGATCGTCACGGCGATCTGGAACTGGCCGTGCTCGCCGGTGCCGCCGCCGACATTGAGAAATCCGATGCGTTCGTCGTGGCCGTCATGCACCCTGTAGTTCAGAATTGCCTCGAAGCCCTGGCCTATGCCCGCGACGAGAAGCGGATCGCCGACGAGATCATAAGGTTGCGGCTGTTGGACGAAATTGGGCATGACAGGCCTTTCCTGTGTCACTACGCGGTCCGAGCGACCGCTGCGACAGGCATTCGCCGATTGCCCGCGGTATGAGTCGGTCAACGTATAGGAGCAGACGGAGAGGCCGCCATCTGTGAGACGGATTACACAACCACCGCTATAGCGGAATGTTGTCGTGCTTTTTCCACGGGTTTTGCAGATCCTTGTTGCGCAGCATCCTGAGTGAGCGCGCAATGCGCCGCCGGGTCGAATGCGGCATGATCACCTCGTCGATATAGCCGCGCTCGGCGGCAACGAATGGCGACAGGAAGCGATCTTCATACATCCGGGTGTGTTTTGCGATCTTGTCCGCATCGTCGATATCCTTGCGGAAAATGATCTCCACGGCGCCCTTGGCGCCCATCACCGCAATCTGCGCCGTCGGCCAGGCATAGTTGATGTCGCCTCTGAGATGTTTCGACGCCATAACGTCGTAGGCGCCGCCGAAGGCCTTGCGCGTGATGATCGTGATCTTCGGCACCGTGGCTTCGGCATAGGCGAACAGCAGCTTGGCGCCATGCTTGATCAGCCCGCCATATTCCTGGCTGGTTCCGGGCAGGAAGCCGGGAACGTCCACGAAGGTGACGATCGGGATGGAGAAGCAGTCGCAAAAGCGCACGAAGCGCGCGGCCTTGCGCGAGGCGTCGGAATCGAGAACACCCGCCAGCACCATAGGCTGGTTGGCAACGAAGCCGACCGTGCGGCCTTCCATGCGGCCAAGGCCGGTGACGATGTTTTTGGCGAAATTGTCCTGGATCTCGAAGAAATCGCCTTCATCGACCGTCTTCAGGATCAGTTCCTTGATGTCGTAGGGCTTGTTGGCGTTGTCGGGCACCAGCCTGTCGAGCGACATGTCGGGCTCGTCGACCGGCTGGAAGCATTCGACCTCGGGCAGGGGGGACGTGTTCGAGGCGGGCAGGAAATCGATCAGCCTGCGCATCTGCAAAAGCGCCTCGACATCGTTGTCATAGGCACCGTCGGCAATCGACGATTTGGTCGTGTGGACCGATGCACCGCCCAACTGCTCGGCCGTCACCGTCTCGTTGGTTACCGTCTTCACCACGTCCGGGCCGGTGACGAACATGTAGGAGGTGTCGCGCACCATGAAGATGAAATCGGTCATTGCCGGCGAATAGACGTCGCCTCCGGCACACGGTCCCATGATGACCGATATCTGCGGGATGACGCCGGATGCGAGCACGTTGCGCTGGAAGATCTCGGCATAACCGCCGAGCGCGGCGACGCCTTCCTGGATGCGCGCGCCGCCGGCGTCGTAAAAACCGATGATCGGCGCCCGGTTCCGCAGCGCCATGTCCTGGACCTTTTGCACTTTCTCGGCATGAGCCTCGGAAAGCGAGCCGCCGAAGACGGTGAAATCCTTGGCGAAAACATAAACGGTACGGCCGTTGACCGTGCCCCAGCCGGTGACGACGCCGTCGCCGGCGACCTTCGTCTTCTCCATGCCGAAATCGGTCGAGCGGTGCTCGACGAACATGTCGAACTCCTCGAAGGAACCCTCGTCGAGAAAGGCCTCGATGCGCTCGCGCGCCGTCAGCTTGCCGCGCGCATGCTGCGCATCGATCCTGCCCTGACCGCCGCCCATGCGGGCGACGGAACGCCGGCGCTCGAGCTCCTCAAGAACATCCTTCATGAAATGGGCTCCCCCCGAAACATGCTGCGCGTGGTTCTGGCGGTGTTAGCATGCTTCGTGCGGCGTGCAAGTGCTAGAACTACCAGGTTCCGGTGTTGGGCATCGATGCCCAGGGTTCCTTCGCCTCGAGCGCTTCGCCTTCCTGCAGCAGCTCGATCGAGATGCCGTCCGGCGATTTGATGAAGGCCATGTTGCCGTCCCGCGGCGGGCGGTTGATGGTCACGCCGGCATCCATCAGCCTCTGGCAGGTGTCGTAGATATTATCGACCTTATAGGCGAGGTGGCCGAAATTCCGTCCGCCCGAATAGTCTTCCGGATCCCAATTGAATGTCAGTTCGAGCTCGGGCGCCCGGTTCTGCTCCGACGTCGTCCTGTCCTTGGGCGCGGCAAGAAAGATCAGCGTGAATCGACCCTGCTCGTTGTCGATACGGCGGACTTCCTCCAGGCCAAACTTGTTGCAGTAAAAATCCAGCGATTCGTCGACATCCTTGATGCGGACCATGGTGTGGAGATAGCGCATGGGTCTTCAAGTCCTCGTTTGGGAGTGATTTGCTTGGCTCATATGGCCCGAACAATTGCCAACGGCAACCTCCAGGCACTGATCTCGGTCCGTAGCTTACGCGAAGCTTGCAGGACTTGTTCGTTAAAGCAAAAAAATGTGTCTGAACTGCTGACAGGCGGATGCATGATGATATCCTCAAAAACGGGAATCAGTTGAGTTGGCAATAGAAGGTGCGTTCGAATGGGGGACAAGACCTCTTCGGAGGAGCAGAGCGCCGTTAGAGCCGGAGCCTTGGGCTCCGCTGGCAATCAGGAATCGACCGACCTGCTCGAGATTGCCGGCGCCATCAAATGGTTCGATGTCGCCAAGGGCTATGGCTTCATCATACCCGACGAGGGCGACGTCGGAGACGTGCTCCTGCACGTGACCTGTTTGCGGCGCGATGGCTTTCACACGGCGATGGAAGGCGCGCGGGTGGTCTGCCTGATCCGACGCGGCGAACGCGGCTTCCAGTGCTTCAAGGTCCTGTCCATGGACACCAGCACGGCGGTGCATCCTCAGGAACTGCCCGCGCAACGCACCCATGTCATCGTCACGCCGGATAGCGGACTGGAGCGCGCTCTGGTCAAATGGTTCAACCGGACGAAGGGTTTTGGCTTCCTGACGCGCGGCGAGGGCACGGAAGACATCTTCATCCATATGGAAACGCTGCGGCAGTTCGGGATTGCCGAATTGCGGCCCGGCCAGGTCGTGCTCGTGCGTTATGGCCGCGGCGAAAAGGGCCTTATGGCGGCCGAGGTCCACCCGGATCGGGGAACGCTGCCTTTCGCCAACTGACGGATACCGCAATGCGCGACGCCTTCGGTTTTGCAAAGCGCCTGTTCGCGATTCTTACGCTGGTCATCGCTGCCACGGCATGCCTGTCGCCGAGCCTGGCCCAGGATGCGCCGATGGTGCTGCCCGTCGACCCCGCGTCGCTGACGGCGGATACCGTCGAGGGCAGGCAGACATTTGCCATCGAGATTGCCGACGATCCCGAGGAACGCAGCCGTGGGCTGATGTTTCGCACGCGCATGGCCGAAAACCACGGCATGCTGTTCATATTCGAGCAAACCAGGCCGCTCGGCTTCTGGATGAAGAACACCCCCCTGCCGCTCGATCTCGTCTTTATCGGTGAGGACGGCCGGGTCGTGGACGTGCTGAGAGGCGAGCCCTTCTCGACCGATCCCATATCGCCCGGCCAGCCGGCTCGATTTGTCCTTGAACTGAATGCCGGCATTGCGCAAAAGACGGGTATTGTCACAGGCGTCCGCATCCGCCACCCGGCCATCGACAATGTTGCCGGCGACGGATAGGCGGCGCGACATTTCCGGGGACGGCCTTTCAGCATGAAGCAATTTCGCCATGACGCTTTCGACATCGCCTATATCGACGAAGGCAAGGGTGATCCCGTTCTCCTGATCCACGGCTTTGCCTCCAGCATCAGCGCCAACTGGATTGCGCCGGGATGGGTGAAGACGCTGACGGAGGCGGGCTACCGCGTCATCGCGCTCGACAATCGCGGCCATGGTGCGTCGACCAAGAGCTATGATCCGGCCGATTACACGCCGGCGCTGATGGCCGATGATGCCGCGGCGCTGCTCGGCCATCTGGGGCTGGAACGCGCGCATGTCTTCGGCTATTCGATGGGTGCGCGCGTTGCCACTTTCGTGGCGCTGCGTCATCCTGAAAAGGTTGCAAGCCTCATCCTGGGCGGCCTTGGCATCGGTATGGTGGAAGGCGTCGGCGACTGGGATCCGATTGCCGAAGCGCTGATGGCGCAAGACCCGGCAACGATCACCCATCCGCGGGGCAAGATGTTCCGCGCCTTCGCCGACCAGACGAAGAGCGACCGCAAGGCGCTTGCCGCCTGTATCGCCACCTCGCGCGAACTGGTGTCGGAGGCCGACGTCGCTACAATCGCGCAACCGACGCTGATCGCGGTCGGCACCAAGGACGACATTGCGGGCGCGCCCGAGCCGCTCGCGGGCCTGATGGCCAATGCCACCGTTTTTGCCGTCGAGGGGCGCGATCACATGCTCTCGGTGGGCGATCGCACGTTCAAGAAGCGGGCGGTCGAATTCCTGCAGGAGAACCCGCTTTGACCGAACCGAGGCAGATCGAATTCATCGGCACGGAGAACAACCGGCTCGTCGCCGATTTCCGGGATGGGCGAGGACACCCGGTTCTCTTTTTCCACGGTGGCGGCCAGACGCGCCGCGCCTGGGACATGACGGCACGGCGCGTCGCCGCGGAAGGCATGCGCGCGATCACGGTCGATCTGCGCGGCCATGGCGAGAGTGAATGGGTGACAAGCGGCAACTACACCTTCCTGCATTTTGCCGAGGATGTGGCCGCCATCATCCGGCAGACGGCGGAAATGTTCCATGCTGCGCCGTCGGCCGTCGGTGCCTCGCTCGGCGGTCTGTCGGCCCTCGGTGCGGAAACGCGCTTCGGTCCGTTGCTGGAAAGCCTGGTGCTGGTCGACATTACGCCGCGCATGGATCCCAACGGCGTGGCCAGGATTACCGGCTTCATGAGCGAGCGCATGGAAGACGGCTTCGCGACACTGGAGGAAGCGGCAGACGCGATCGCCTCCTATCTGCCGAACCGGCCCCGTCCGCGCTCGCTGGAAGGCCTGCGCAAGAATTTGCGCCTTGGAAACGACGGGCGCTATCGCTGGCACTGGGATCCGGCCTTCATGCGCGGCGAGCGCAGCGTCGGTACCGGCGGGCGCGAATTTGCCGAGGAACTGACGGCGCGGGTGCCGGAATTGCACCTGCCGGTCCTCCTGGTGCGCGGCATGAATTCCGAGCTCGTGCACGAGGATTTTGCACGCGAATTCGTCGATCTCGCACCCAATGCGAGCTATGTCGATGTCGGCGGGGCCGGCCACATGGTCGCCGGCGACAAGAACGACTTGTTCTGCGCGGCGGTTCTGGAATTCCTCACGGATCGCGCAGCGGCTTAGAAGATGTCCCGCTCAAACGGAATCGTTTGAAGCGAACGCGCGCTAAGCATTCGGCTCACGACGGCGCAGGAGATAGCTGTCCATCACCCAGCCTTCCTGTTCGCGCGCGTGGCTGCGCCGGCGTTCGATCTGCTCTCCCACCTCATCGAGTGGCCCGGCGACGGCAGTCTCGCTGGGCATGCCGAGATTGGCGCCCCAATAGATGTCGAATTCGCCGGCGGGCAGCGATTTGAACGCGCACTGACCGTCGAGCATGACGACGACGCTGTCCGAGCCCTGAGCCCCGTCTTCGGCGAGCTTGCGTCCCGTCGTGATGTGGACCGCCCCGCCGATCGTGTTGAGCGCGATGCGATGCTTGGCGGCAAGCGCCTGGATGCTCGTGATGCCGGGGATGACTTCATGGTCGAAAGCCACCTTGTTCGTCCTTCTCACCCGCTCGATGATGCGCAATGTGCTGTCATAGATCGACGGATCGCCCCAGACCAGGAAGGCGCCGGTCTCACCGTCCTTCAACTCCTCAGACAGCAAACGCTCATAAATCCCTGCGATCGCTTCGTGCCAGCCGTCGACCGTTTGGTTATAGGAGCTTTCCGGCTTTCGGCGCGTCGGAACGGCATAGGGCACGCTGCGGTAAGGCCGGTTGATGAACCGCGCGCAGATTTCACGCCGCAGCTTCGCCAGGCTCGCCTTTTCCGCGCCCTTGTCCGGAATGAAGATCACGTCCGCACGGTTAAGCGCGTTGATCGCCTGGACCGTGAGGTGCTCCGGGTCTCCGGCCCCGATGCCGATGACGAGTAGATGGCGCATATCGTCCTCCTCAGTTGTCCGACACGCCGGCCTCGGCAAAGCTTGCCATGCCGTTGTGGCATTCCACGGCCGAGCGCAGGATGTTGACCGCAAGGCAGGCACCCGAAGCTTCCCCGAGACGCATGGCGAGGTCGAGAAGCGGCTTTTTGCCGAGCCGTTCGAGCAATTGCCGGTGACCGGCCTCGGCCGAGCAGTGGGCCGCCAGCGCGTGGTCGAGGCCGCCCGCCGCAAGACGCGCCAGGGGAGCAGCCGCAGCCGTGCACACGAAACCGTCGAGCAGCACCGGAATTCGATTGTGCCGGGCCGCGAGCGCTGCGCCGAAGATGGCAGCCAGTTCGCGACCGCCGAGCCGCGCCAGAACGGCCAGCGGGTCATTGAGGGCGCTGCCATGGAAGGCCAGCGCCTCGTCGACGACGCTGGCCTTGCGCTGCAGCCCGGCTTCGTCGACGCCGGTGCCCCGTCCGACCCAGTCTGCACCGGTTCCGCCGAACAGAGCCGCGGAGACGGCCGCGGCCACGGTCGTGTTGCCGATTCCCATTTCGCCGAGGCAAAGCAGCCGGCTCTCGGGCGCCACCTCCTCGTAGCCGCGCGACACGGCGTCGAGAAAATCGGCCTCGTTCATGGCCGGCGCCTGGGTGAAATCGGCCGTCGGACGGTCGACTTCGAGATCGATCACCCGCAATCGTGCACCGGCGGCTTTGGCGAGTTGATTGATCGCGGCTCCGCCGGCGGCAAAATTCGCCACCATCTGCGCCGTGACTTCGGCCGGAAAGGCGGAGACGCCGCGCGCCGTCACGCCGTGCGAGCCGGCAAACACGATTACATCGACCGCTTGGAGGTCTGGCCGGGCGCGTCCCTGCCAGCCCGCCAGCCATGCGGCAAGCTCCTCCAGCCGTCCGAGGCTGCCCTGCGGTTTCGTCAGCACGGCCTGGCGCGCGGCCGCTTCGTCGGCTGCCATCTGGTCGATTGCCGGCAGTTCGTTGCAAGCCCGGCGCAGCGCCTCGAGCGAGGAATAGGTCGTCATGCGGTACTCCATGTTCAGGTCAGGGCGATGGTGGCGGCCAGGAGAACGATGACTTCGCCGCCTTGCTGCAGCGCGCCCAGCACGTCGCCGGTTCGGCCGCCGATCTGGCGCAAGGCCAGCCAGCGCAAGGCGAGAAGCCATGCGGCGAGCGCGAGGGCGGTGATGATCGCAGGCGCCAATCCGAGAAATAGAAGACCGGCAAAGCCGAGGGCGAGGGCGGTCAGGGCGGCGGTCTGGCCAACCTGGCCGACGCCGACCGACAGGCCGTCGCTTCGGGTGTTGGGAACGATCATCATGAAGGCGGGAAGGAGCGCGCGCGAGCCCATGTGGGCGGCGATGAGGCCGGTCGCGAGCAGCCCCGGCAGGACAAGCTGCGCCATGGCGAAGCACTTGATCCCCAGCGTGACGATCAGCGCCGCAACGCCATAGGTGCCGATGCGGCTGTCGCGCATGATTTCGAGCTTGCGTTCGCGCGTCGATCCGCCGCCGAAGCCGTCGGCGACGTCGGCCAGGCCATCCTCGTGCAGGCAGCCGGTGGCGACAAGCATGGCACCGAGCGCCAGGAAGGACGCCGACAGGGTGGCAAGGCCTATTGCATAGGCCAGCGCATAGACTGCCGATCCAATCAGCGCGACAGCGAGCCCGGCGACGGGCGCCGCCCAGATCGCCTCGCCCAGCGGCCGGTCCGGCATGCGATTGCCGCCGAGGCCGATGCGAGTGAAGAAGATCAGGCAAAAGGCCACATCGTCGAGGATGCGGCGCAGGCTTACGCCTTGATCCATGCGTCACCCCTTCGCGATTGCGTGAAAGAATGTGCCGGTGACGTGCCCGCGTCGTGCGCCGGAGGGACCGATTGCGTTCCCCGCGCCGTCGGCGATATCAGCCAGCGGTTCGTCGGAGCCCGGATCGATCAGCCGCGCATAGTGGAACTCGTGGCCGCGGATCGTGTCGCCAGCCTTGCCGATCGCACAATCGACACGAAGACGCGCCTGTCGGTAGCCGAGGTTCATCTTCCGTTTGGCAAAGCTCGTCGAATGGCCGAGCAGGCCGAGCATTGTGTGACATTCGCCGTCGGCGTCTTCGAGCGTTTCGCCGAGCATCATGAAGCCGCCGCACTCTCCGTGGACGGGGCGCGTCTGCGCAAAACGGCGCATCGCATGCCGGAAGTTTTCACACGCGGCCAGGCGTCCGGCATGGAGTTCGGGATAGCCGCCAGGCAGCCAGCAGACGCCGCAGCTCTCGTCGGGCCCTTCGTCGGCCAGCGGTGAAAAGGGCACGATCTCGGCGCCTGCGGCGCGCCAATGGGCGATGACATGCGGATAGACGAAGCTGAAGGCAGCGTCCTGGGCGAGCGCGATGCGTTGCGCGGGCGGATCGAGAATCGGCGTTTCGTCGCCACCGGCCGGTTCGAGCGGGCCCGCCAGTTGCCTCACGGCGTCGAGGTCGATCGATTGCTCCATCGTGTCGGCCAGCCGCTCGATGAAGGCGTCGATTGCCCCATGCTCGCTGGCCTGGACAAGACCGAGATGGCGTTCCGGCAGCGCCATGTCGGGATTGCGCCGGATCGATCCGACGACCGGAATGCCGATCTCCTCGATCGCCTCGCGGGCCAGGCGGTCATGACGCTCGCTGGCGACCTGGTTGAGCACCACGCCGGCGATCCGCACATCGGGATCGAAGGCGGCAAATCCCTTGGCGATGGCTGCCGCGGTTTGCGATTGCCCGGATACGTCGAGGACGAGCAGGACGGGCAGGCCGAAAAGCCGGGCCAGGTCGGCCGCCGCCCCGCTGCGGCCCGGTTCGGCGCGAATGCCGTCGAACAGCCCCATCGCGCTTTCAACGATGGTCAATTCGGCCTGCTCGGCTGCCTGCCGTGCGAGACTGGCCAGAAGGGCAGGGGACATCGCCCATGTGTCGAGATTGACGCCGGGCTGGCCGGTCGCGGCGGCATGAAATCCGGGATCGATATAATCGGGACCGGACTTTGCCCCGCGCACCTGAACGCCGCGGCGCCGGAAGGCGCGCATGAGGCCGATCGCGACGCTGGTCTTGCCCGAACCGGAGCGCGCCGCACCGACGATGAATCCGTGTCCCGTCATGCGCTGCGCACCATGGCTTCGAGTTGCATGAGTTCGGCGCGCATCGAAACGATGCCGCCAACCACGACAAGGGCCGGCGACGACATGCCGGCGGTTCGGCTTTCGGCTGCCAGAGTATCGAGCGTTGCGACCAGCACCTGTTCCTGTGGGGTTGTCGCCGCCGCGATGACGGCCGCCGGAGTGGATGGCACCAGGCCGCCTTCGATCAGTGCCCGCGTGATCGCATCGAGATTGCGCAGGCCCATATAGATCACGATCGGCTGCCCGGTTCGCGCCAATGCCGCCCAGTCGAGATCGTCCTCCTGCCCCAGCCCGTGGCCCGTTGCCAGGATGATCGCCTTGTTGAGCCCGCGCATGGTCGCCGGAATGCCCGCGCTCGCCATGGCACCGAAGGCCGAGGTCACGCCGGGCAGGATACGGAAAGCGATGCCGGCGGCGGCCAGGGCGCGCGCCTCTTCGCCGCCGCGCCCGAAGACATAGGGGTCGCCGCCCTTCAGGCGCAAAACGCGCTTTCCGCCGCGCGCCAGGGCGACCAGCAGCGCATTGATCTCATCCTGATCGGCCGATGCGCGGCCGCCCCGCTTGCCGACATTGTGCAGGTCTGCGCCGTCGGCTGCCCGCAGGATCGACGGATCGACGAGGGCGTCGTGGACGACCGCGTCGGCCTGGCCGAGTGCCGAAACCACGTCCAGCGTCAGTTGCCCGGCATTGCCCGGCCCGGCACCGGCCAGCCAGACATGGCCCGGCTGAAAGGGAACGATCTCGGGCGCCAGACGCGCCAGGGTTTTCTCAAGCGTCATAGCCCGTCCCTACCACGGAAACGGCGCTGATAGGCGGCATCGTAGAGCGCGCTTTCGCGAAACCCTTCCGCCGTCAGGCCCGGACCGACGAAGATCGTTGCGGTGCGCTCGATCGGGTCGGCGGCGACGAGCGCCTCGATCGTCGCCAGCGTGCCGCGAACGACCCGTTCGTCGGGCCAGCTCGCGCGCGCGACGATGGCCACAGGACAATCGGCGCCGTAGAGCGGCGTCAGGTCGGCCACCACCTGTGCCAGCTTGTGGATGGCCAGATGGATGGCCAGGGTTGCGCCCGTGGCGCCGAAATTGGCCAGTGTCTCGCCTTCGGGCATTTGCGATGCGCGGCCGGAAACGCGCGTGAGAACCAGGCTTTGCGCCACCTCCGGGATCGTCAGTTCGCGGCCCAGCACGGCGGCGGCGGCCGAAAACGCCGGCACGCCGGGTGTCAGCGTATAGTCAATTCCGAGCTGCTCCAGGCGCCTGATCTGCTCGGCGACCGCGCTCCAGACCGACAGATCGCCCGAATGGAGCCGCGCGACGTCCTGGCCGGCGCGGTGGGCGGCGGCATATTCGGCCTCGATCTCGTCGAGCGACATCGGCGCCGTATCGATCTTGCGGGCGTTGGAAGGACAATAGGCGAGCAGGTCAGGCGGCACGATCGAGCCGGCATAAAGACAGACCGGGCAGCGCGCCAGGAGATCGCGCCCCCTGACGGTGATGAGATCGGCTGCGCCCGGTCCGGCGCCGATGAAATGTACGGTCATTGATTTTCCTTGCTTTGGGTCTCGTCCTTGCCGATGGCGATCGCACAGGTGACATGGCCACGGATGAGGCGCGGTCCGACAAGCCGGCTGCCGGTGCCGGCCGCAGCCAGCGCCGCCGCTTCGGCGAGCGATCCGACTCCGGTCTTTTGGCGCGAAACGGCCGAATTCGTGCTGCAACGTGCGTCGGCGGCGGCAAGCGCGGCCGAGTCAAATGCCAGAATGGGTAGGCCAAGACGGCGAGCGGCATCGACGAGGCCGGGCTGATGCTGCTTGTCCGCCGATGTCGCCAGCGCCCCGAGGCAGCCATGGTCGATGCCATATGCGCCGAGCCCGGCGGCTAGCGCAGCGCCCACGTCCTCCGCCGTCACTGTGCTGCGGCATCCTATCCCGGCGACGATCATGGTTTTTGCCACACCCATTGCGTGATCGGCCGCGCCGGCTGCCAGCCGTTGAGTCCGCCGATCGGCGCGGCCCGCGCAACGGAAAGGCGCGTCATCTCGCCCCCGCAATCGGCGTGCTGCTTCAAAAGCACGGCTTCCATTTCCAGCGTCACCGCATTGGCGACCAGCCGTCCGCCCGGCTTGAGGGCGTCGATGATGGTTTCGATCACACCGGGGCGCGAACCGCCGCCGCCCAGAAACACGGCATCCGGCGGCGCCTGCCCGGCAAGCGCTTGCGGGGCCATGCCTTCCACCACCGTCAGATCCGGCACGCCCAATTGCTCGGCGTTGAACCGGATCCGTTCGGCGCGCGCGTGATCCGCTTCGATTGCCACGGCGCGCATGGAAGGGTGACGCAGCATCCATTCGATCGCCACCGAGCCGGAACCCGCGCCGACATCCCACAGCAGACGGCCCGGCCGTGGCGCGAGTGCCGAAAGCGACAGTGTGCGGATTTCGCGCTTGGTGATCTGGCCGTCATGGTCGAACAATTCATCGTCAAGCCCGGTCGCAAGCGGCAAAGCGCGCGCATCCTCGCCGGCCTCGACCTCGATCGCAACGACGTTCAGCGGATCGGTTGCCTCCGGCTCGAACCGGCCCGCGACATGCCATGCGATCCGTTCGCGTTCCCCTCCGAGGTTTTCGAGCACCGCCATGCGTGAGGCGCCGAAGCCGCATGCATTCAGCAGGCCGGCAATCTCGCCAGGTCCCTCGGCGCCGGAGGTCAGGGCCATGATTCGGCTGCCTTTGTGCAGCAGGGGACGCAAGCGTGCGACGGAATGGCCATGGAGCGAAATGGTGGCCGTGTCCTGCAGCGCCCAGCCGAGCCGTGCGGCCGCCAGACTGAATGCCGAGGGCGCGGGAAATGCCTCCATTTCATCCATGGGGATGAACTTGGCAAGAGTGACGCCGACGCCGTAGCAAAAGGGATCGCCGGAAGCGAGTACGCAGACGGGTTTACCGCGCAGCGCCCGCACGGCCGTCATCTCGGTGTCGAATGGGCTCGGCCAGGCATGCGGCGTGCCGCGAATGGCCTCACGGGCAAGTTCGATGTGCCGCCTGCCGCCGAAGATGTGCGCGGCCTCCGCGATGCGCTGTCGGGCCGTCTCGCCGAGGCCGGCCAGTCCGTCCTCGCCAATCCCGACGATCGCGAGCCATTTTCCGGTTGAAACTGGTTGGGTCAGGTCGTTACTGGACATGATGACGATCCATGTCCTTATCCTTGGCGGCACGACCGAGGCGCGCCAGCTTGCCGGCCTGCTGGCCGAAGACGCCCGCTATTCGGTCATCCTGTCGCTGGCCGGGCGCACACGCAATCCGGCCCCGCAACCGGTCCCGGTTCGAACCGGCGGATTCGGTGGCGCGAGCGGTCTCGCCGCCTACCTGAAGCAGGAGGGAACGAACCTGCTGGTCGACGCCACGCATCCCTTTGCCGCCCGGATATCGGCCAATGCGTGTGCGGCGGGCCGGACGGCCGGTGTTCCCCTCATCGTCCTGCGCCGACCTGCATGGGAAATTGTGGACGACGACCGCTGGAGCGAGGTCGATTCGGTCGAGGCGGCGGTCTGCGCTCTCGGCAAAACACCGAAGCGCGTCTTCGTGACCCTGGGTCGCCAGGAGTTGCGGCCGCTGCAATCGGCCCCGCAGCACACCTATCTCGTTCGCAGCGTCGATCCCATCGACCCGCCGCTCGATCTGCCTGATGCGCACTACCGGCTCGAACGCGGTCCTTTCAACGAAGATGACGAACTCGCTTTGATGCGGCGCAAGCGGATCGAAGTGGTGCTTGCCAAGAACAGCGGCGGCGCGGCCACCTACGGCAAGATCGCCGCGGCGCGGCGTCTCGCCATACCGGTCGTCATGGTTCGAAGACCCGATGCGCCGGCGGCGAGGGCGGCTCGCAATGCTGGCGAGGCGGCCGAAATGATCGCCGGTCATGTCGCGTCTTTCCTGGATGAACGCGGGGAATAGACCAGCGGCGTGCGGCCGGGCCGTTCGATGAGCTTGGTCTCGGGCGAGCCGATGATGATGCATGTCGCCATGTCGGCAAGGTCGGCATCGGCCTCGGCAAGGGAGACGACCGCGCAGCGTTCGTCGGGGCGTCCGACCGCCCGGCCAAAGATCAACGGCGTCTCGGCCGGCAGGATGGTGCGCAGGAGGTCCAATGCACTGCCAAGCTGCCAGGGCCGCGCGCGGCTGATCGGATTGTAGAGCGCGATCACGAAGCCGGCGGCAGCGGCCGCCTTCAGGCGCGCCTCGATCACCTCCCACGGCTTGAGATTGTTCGATAGCGAAATGGCGCAGAAGTCATGGCCGAGTGGCGCGCCGACGCGCGCGGCGACCGCCAGCATGGCTGTCAGCCCGGGGACGATTGCGATATCCAGATTGCGCCAGGTGTCGGGGCCGTAATCGATCGCCTCGCAGATTGCCGCCGCCATGGCGAAGACACCGGCATCGCCGCCCGACACGACGGCGACGGTGCGTCCCGCTTCCGCCATCTCAAGCGCCGCGCGTGCCCGCGCCAATTCCTCGCGATTGTCGGATATGTGCCGCGTCTGATCGGGGCGCAGTTCCAGACGTTCGACATAGGGGCCGTAACCGAAAAAGACGCTCGCCTCGGCAATCGCGGTCCGCGCCTCGGGCGTCACCTGTGCCGCATTTCCCGGTCCGAGGCCGATGACATAGAGCTTTCCGCTCATGGATGCGACCTCCAGCCGGCAACCAGCACGACGGAGAAATAAGGTGCGCCATCGTCGGACTTGTCGGCAAGCCGGCAACTCAGCGTATTGCCCATGGTCGCGCGCTCGACATAGACAGCCCGCTCGGCGCAGTTCGCGGTGGCGAGCGCCCGGCGGATCTTGGGCAGATTGCGCCCCACCTTCATGATGATGGCGGCGTCGGTGTCGGCGAGGCGGCGGGCAAGCTCGGCCTCGTCCATCGTTCCCGGCAGCACCGTCAACACGTCGTCGCCCTGCGCGATCGGCAGCCCGAGCTGCGACCATGAGCCGGACATTGCCGTAACGCCCGGAATTACCGTGGTCGGAAATCTCTCGGACAGCCGCACGTGCAGGTGCATATAGGAGCCATAAAAGAGCGGATCGCCCTCGCTCAATACGGCGACCGTGCGGCCATCGGCGAGGTGGGCAGCAACGGCGCGCGCCGATTGCTCGTAGAAGCCGGCAAGCGCGGTCTTGTAGGCGCCGTCCGCCTTGTCGATCTCGGTCGTCACCGGATAAAGCAGCGGCAGTTCGATCAGATCTTCGCGCATATGCGCCTCGACGATCCGCCGTGCATTGCCGGCATTGCCCATCTTGGCGAAATGCGCCACCACATCCGCTTCCTGCAGCGCGCGCACGGCCTTGAGCGTCAAGAGTTCCGGGTCGCCCGGTCCGGTGCCCACCCCGATCAGTCTGCCCCGTACGGTGCTCACAGGCCGGCCCTCGCAATGGCATTGACCGCTGCCGCGGTCATGGCGCTGCCGCCCATGCGTCCGCGGACGATCGCGTAGGGCACGCCATGCGCGCCGGAGGCCAGGGCGTCCTTCGATTCGGCTGCGCCGACAAAGCCCACCGGCATGCCGATAATGGCGGCCGGCTTCGGCGCGCCGTTTGCAAGCATATCGAGCAGGTAAAAGAGTGCCGTCGGCGCGTTGCCGATCGCCACCAGCGCGCCATCGAGCCGGTCGCGCCACAATTCGAGGGCAGCGGCCGAGCGCGTATTGCCGATGCGGGCGGCCAGTTCGGGCGTGCGCGGATCGCGCAGGGTGCACACGACGTCGTTGTCGGCGGGAAGCCGCGCCCGCGTGATGCCGTGCGCCACCATTTCGGCGTCGCAAAGGATCGGCGCGTCCGATTTCAGGGCCTGGCGTGCGGCGGCTACAAAACCATCTGAAAACTCGAAATGGGACGCGGCCTCAACCAGGCCGCAGGCGTGGATCATGCGCACGGCGATATCGGCCTCTTGCGGCGCAAAACGCGATAGATCGGCCTCCGCCCGGATAATGGCGAAGGACCGATCATAAATGGCGTTGCCGTCCTTGATGTAATCCTGAGCGTTCATTTGCCTTCCTGATGCACGTATGGGCCGATCGGGCGTTCATCATCGTCCGACGCGTTCCCCAGAGCCGCGCGCTTTAACGCAGCGACGGCTGATTGTCTGGGATTCCTTTGATCCGTGTAATCCGTGGCGGCCCGCCGGAATACGGCAAGGATCGCGTCTTCCGCGACCTTTCCCGTCAATTCCCGCCTTTCGCCGTCCTGCGTTTCGATGACGGGGGCGTCCTCGCCGCCGATCAGCGTCACATCCGCATTTTGGGGGGCGGCGCAGCGTTTGCTGCAGCCCGACAAATGCAGGCGCATCGATCCGTCGAAGAGTTGCGGCGCGTCGGCAAGAAGCCGCGCCGCCAATGGTTTGGTCGCAAGATGGGCCGAGCGGCAGGCCGGTGCACCGGCGCAGGCGGTGATCGACAGACGCCTATCATTAGAATCGACAATGAAACCAATGTCTTTTGATGCGTCCTTCAAGTATTTCGCAATATCTGCCCTTGGACACAGGAACAACATCGCCCGGCCGGGCGCACTGCGAACGCTCTCGATGCCGAGGGCCGAAGCGGTTTGCGCAAGGGCACGGAGGTCGGTGGCGGCCGCCTGGCCATAGGCCAGCCCGACACCGAGTGCAGCGCCGCCATTGGCGAGCGGATGCAACCCGACCGGCCGCGGCGCCCGATTAGCCTGCGATCGACGGAACGGCGCGACGGGCAGACCGCGCAGTGCTGCCTCCGTCGCAGGCCCGTCGAGATCGCGGGCGCGCGCCGTTCGTCCCCTCGCTGCAATTGCCTCGAGGAGGCGCAAGACGGCGGTGGGAGTGTCGTTGTCGGCGAGCGCTGCAATGCCTGCCGCGTCGGCAGCGGACCCGGCCAAGGCCAGGTTCCAGACGATGCGGCTGTCACGATTTTCGGCCATGAGCCGCAGGTCGGCCGCCACATCGGCCAGATGCAGCGCGCCGCCACCGTCCACGATAACGGTGACCTTGGGCGCCAAACGTCCCTCCAGCCCGATTTTGACGATTCCTTGGCGGATAGTGCGGGCGAGGGGGTGTGGGTCGGCGATTTCGTGCGGATCGAGCCCGGCAAGGGGCGGAGCATCGACCGGAACGCCGGTCCGGACCTCGATATTCAAGCCATCCACCGCCTTGGCAAGGCGTGAAGCGGACTCATCCGAAAGGCCGCGGATCTGCAGGCTGCCGCGCGCCGTTACCTCCACAATGCCGTTGCCGTGTGCCTGCACGGCTTCGGCCAGACCGGCCAGCGCGGTGGGAGCCAGGCCATTCGTCGGAGCATGGAGCCGCGCCAGCAGCCCGTCGCCGGTCGCCATCGGTACGGCCAGCGTCGGGCAGGCGCCCCTGATCCGCGTCGCGCTCATGCCGCCGCTCCCTGACGCCGGGCGGCCTCTGCCGCCAGCGCTTCCAGGTCGTGATCGAGCGAATTGCGCAGCGGATGCCACAGGCCGCGGCTGCGCGCCTGGACAAAACGTTCGGCGATGAAACGGGCCGCGGCCGGGTTTTCCTCGAGCAGGAAGGAACGAACGCGCGCATCGCCCAGATAGGCGTCATGCACGGCTTCGATCAGTTTGCCGGGAATGGCTGCCGTCGTCTCTGCAAAGCCGATCAGCCTGTCCACCGTCTCGGCGAATTCGGACGCCCCGCGCGGCCCGTGCCGCAACTGGCCTTCGATGAAGCGCGGATTGATCGCCCGGGCCCGCACGACACGTGTCACCGCCTCGGCCAAGGAGCGCGCGCGCGGCCTGGCCGGGTCGGTGGTGTCGAGCGCGATGAGATCGGCCTTGCCGCCGAGGGCCGCGACGGCCGCGGAAAATCCGCCGATGAAGGCGACGTCGGCCGAGCCTTCGAGCAGGTCGCGCCCGGCATCGTCTCCCGAATGGACCAGAATGTCGGCCTGTTCCACGCGCTCGGCGAAGGCGCCGGGCACGGCCTCGCCGTTGCCGTCGGCACCGCCGAAGGCGTGCGAGGTGGCCTCCAGATAGGCCTGGCCGATCTCGGCGCGATCCTGCCACTGCCCACCGGCAAGAAGCGCCTCCACCCCGGCGCCGTAGCTGCCGGGCGAGGAGCCGAAGATGCGCCGCGGCTGCCCGGCTCCCTGACGGGCGAGGGCCGCCAGCGGGTTTTCGTCCGCCGTTTCATCGCGCGCAGCAACGGCGGCGACGGCGGCGTCCATCAGCGCGATCTGGGTCGGAAACATGTCGCGGAACAGTCCGGAAATGCGCCATGTGACGTCGACGCGTGGCCGCCCGATGGCCGCCGGCGGCAGAACCTCGATGCCGGTGACGCGCCCGGTTGCCGGATCCCACTGCGGGCGGCAGCCCATGAGCGCCAGCCCTTGTGCGATTTCCTCGCCGCCGGTTCTCAGGCTGGCGCTGCCCCACAGGTCGATGACGAGCGAGCGCGGCCAGTCGCCATGGTCCTGCAGATAGCGGCGGACGACCTCGTCGGCTGCCGCCTTGCCGAGTTCGCAGGCCGTCGGCGTCGGCATGGTGCGCGGGTCGGCGGTGAAGAGATTGCGCCCCGTCGGTAGCACGTCGGTGCGCCCGCGCGCCGGGGCGCCGGCGGGGCCGGCGGCGATATGGCGGCCATCAAGCGCGGCCAGAAGAGAGCTGCGCTCGCGCTCGGCGCTGACCACGCGGATTTCATCGGTTTCACCGGTCGCGGACCGGCCATAGATGTGCAACCCGTCCTTGATGGCGAAATCCTTCAGATCGCACAGCCACGCATCGATGCGCATGAGCGCGGCGTCCGGATCGTCCGTATCATCCACACCGGCCTCCGCGGCCAAGCCGTTCTTTTGCGCCGTTTCCACGATGAGACGTGCCAGCCGGTCGCGGCGCCGGCGGTCGAGACCGTCGGCCTGGGCATATTCGTCGACCAGCCGTTCGAGTTTCGACTGTTCCTCGTTCAATCCTGCGCCGGTAAGCGGCGGCGGCAGGTGGCCGAGCGTAACGGCCGCGATGCGCCGCTTGGCCTGCGCGGCCTCGCCGGGATTGCTGACGATGAAGGGATAGACAACGGGCAGGCCGCCGGTGACGATTTCGGGAAAACAGTCCTTGCTCAGCGCGACCGTCTTGCCGGGCAGCCATTCCAGCGTGCCATGGGCGCCGACATGGACGATGGCGTGACATCCGAGCCGCTCGCGCAGCCAGATGCCGAAGGCGACAAGCGCGTGGCGCGGCGCACGGTCTGGATCGTGATAGTCGGCGCGTCTGTCTTCGGCGCGGCCGCGATCGGGGGCCAAGGCAACGCTCACATTTCCGAAATGCGCCGCACGGAAGGCGAAGCGTCCGTCCACGGCCTCGCCTTCGGCAGGCCCCCACTGGGTTTCAACCGCCTTGCGTGCATTCTGCGGCAGGGAGTCCAGCGCTGTGTGATAGGAATCGAGTTCCAGGTACGCGCCGTGCCGGTCGATCTCTTTCAGCAAGTCGCGCGGCGTTTCGGGAATATTCTCAACATGATAACCGGCGTCTTTCAGGTCATGCAGCATGGCGATGACGCTGGCCGGCACGTCCAGGCCCACCGCATAGCCGGTGCGTCCGGGTGCGGCCGGATAGTCCGGCATCAGGATGGCCAGGCGTTTGTCGCACCGCGGCAGCGACTGCAATTCGACGAAATTTGCGATGCGCGCCGCAACCTGCGCGATCCGGTCCGGCTCGGGCCGGTTGACCTGGCCGCGAAAGGCCAGCGCGTCGTCGCTTTCGATCTCGGATTTGAACGAGATGGCGCCGGCGAGCAGGCGCCCGTCGAGTTCGGGCAGAACGATATGCATGGCGAGATCGGCCGGCGCGAGGCCGCGCTGGCCGTCCTCCCAGGCTTCGCGTCGCGTCGTGGCGACAACCACCTGCATGATGGGTACGCCGATCCGGTCGAAAAGCGTATTCGCGCCGGGCTCGGCACCGGAGGCAAAGGCCGTCGCGGTGACGATCAGGGCAGGGGACGCTCTATCGCAGTAGCGCTCGACGAAAGACGCCGATTCGGCATCCTTCAAACTGGTCAAAAAGAGTGGAACGGCATGGATGCCGCGCCCGCGCAGGGCCGCGCAAAGGGCCTCGACAGGCGCGGCATCGGCTGCAAGCAGCATCGAGCGGTAAAAGAGGATCGGCACGACGGGCGCGGCGTCCGGGATGGCCCCAAGACCGGTCTCGACATCGCAAATGCCTTGGCCGGGCTCGAACAGGCCGACCCTGGGCATGTCGCGCGGCGGCGGAGCGGGCAGGGGATGACCGGCATGCCCGGCAAGCCGTGCCAAAAGCGCCGCCATGTTCTCCTTTCCGCCGGCACGAAAATAGGCCAGCAGTGCGGACAATTCCTCCGCCGGCAAGGTCGAGCACCCGTCCAGCCTCTCGTCGCTGTCGACATCCTCGCCGGGAAGCAGCGCCAAGGCGATGCCGCGTTTCCTGGCCAGGGCGTGCAATTGCTCGCAGCCATAGCGCCACCAGTCGAACCCGCCGAGGATGCGCACGAGGATGACTTTGGCGTGGGCGGCGACGCTGTCGATCCACAGATCGACCGACATGGGATGGCGCAGATCGCGCAGTGCGGCGATGCGCAGCGAGGGCAGGGCGTCGCGATCCGCCCGCCAGGCGGCTGCCAGCGCGGCCAGATCGCTGTCGGTGAAGGAAAGCACCACGATATCGGCAGGCTCCTGGCGCAGATCGACCGGTTCGACCAGGTCGTCCAGCGAGGCGGAGCTTGTGGCGAGGATATGCATGGGGCCTTGTACTCGATGCTTGATGACGGCTGGCTGATCAAGCCGCCAGGATGGCCTCGACGGCACTGCGGTCGAGCCCCTTCTGGCCGATCACGACCAGACGGGTGCGGCGCTCCTCCTGCGGTGTCCAGGGGCGGTCGTAATAGTGCGAAACGCGCGGGCCGACGGCCTGGAGGACGAGGCGCATCGGCTTGCCTTCGACATGCGCGAAGCCTTTCAGGCGCAGCACGTTCTCGGCCTCCGCGACCGCGGCCACCCGGCGCGCCAACTCGTCGGGGTCGCCGATGGCAGGCAGTTCGATGACGAAACTGTCGAAATCGTCATGCTCGTGATCGTCCACGTCATCGTGATGGGTCTTGCGGTTGTCGATATCGTCCTCGACGGCCAGCCCCAGGCCCATGAGGACCGAGGGATCGATTCCGCCATTGGCCGTCGGAACGATTTTCACCGCGCGCGTGAGATGGTTGGCCAGTTTTCCGCTGACAGCCGACAGCGCATCCTGTTCCAGAAGGTCGCTCTTCGACAGGATGATGAGATCGGCGCAGGCGACCTGGTCTTCGAAGACTTCTTCCACCGGATCGTCATGGTCCAGCGAATCATCGGCGGCGCGCTGGGCGGCGAGCGCGTCCATGTCGGATGCGACCCGCCCGTCGGCGAGGGCTGGTCCGTCGACGACGGCGATGACGCCGTCGACCGTGACGCGGCCCTTGATCGCCGGCCACTGAAAGGCCTGCACCAGCGGCTTCGGCAGCGCCAGGCCGGATGTTTCGATGAGGATGTGATCGACCTTGGGCTCGCGCGACAATATCTGGTCGAGGGCCGGCAGGAAGTCGTCGGCGACCGTGCAGCAGATACAGCCATTGGCCAGTTCGACAACGTTTTCCTCGGGGCAGGTATCGATCCCGCAGCCCTTCAGGATATCGCCGTCGATGCCGACATCGCCGAACTCGTTGACGATGATGGCGACGCGTTTGCCGTTGGCGTTCTCCAGCACGTTGCGGATCAGCGTCGTCTTGCCGGAACCGAGAAAGCCGGTGACGACGGTACAGGGAACGCGGTTGATGGTGGCGGTCATTCTTCACCCTTCAGGCTGGAGATGGGGGGGAGGCGCGAGACGAGCCCGCGCTTGAGGCAGTCGGGCCGGCCGCGCCAGGGCAGCAGACCGTTCTCCGTGGTTTGAAACAGTTGTGCGGCCGCCACGAGGTCGCCGCCGTTGTCGACCGCGAGGTCGCCGAAGACGTAGCTCCAGGCGCCGTCCATGACGAAGGCGGCCGACAGGCGGCGTTTGCAGTTGCCCAGGCATTCGATGGGGACGATACGCACGTCATGCCCATCGGCATGACGGCGCGCATTCTCGGCCAGCCTCTCGCCCGGTCTTGGCCGGGCGTCCGATCCGCTGGCATCGCGGCACGAGCTGCACACCAGGATGGTTACGGGGCGGCGTGGTCGATCATCGTCTGCGGACTGTGCGCCGAATTCGTCCGGACCTTTGCCGTCGAAAGTCAAAATGCCGTTCTCCTTGCCCGGGACACCCGCCAGGCGGTGAGGATTTCAGTGAGACGGCAGGTCTCCTGGCTCGCGGATCGACGCCTTACGCCGCCTTCCCGGTCGCCCGGTGGCCAGTGGCGCAAGACTCCTCGCCTACAGTTGCGGGGACAGCCGCGGCATTAGACTTCGCAAAAAAGTCCGCACCGCATTCCCTCTTAGCTCCTTGCGAATAAGGAGAACCGTCAAGCGGCATTTAGGCCGTGTCGCATTGGCCTGTCAACGCGTGGAAAAATCGAGATTGCGGCCAAGCCAAATTTCATTATGGTGCGGGAGTCGTCGGTTCCCTTGTTTGGGACCAGAGGGAATGCGGTGCGGACACGACAAGGTCCAATGCCGCGGCTGCCCCCGCAACTGTAGGCGGTTAGCTCCTCCCGGAAGCCACTGGTGCACTTGCGCCGGGAAGGTGGGACGGAGTGTCGATCCGCGAGCCAGGAGACCTGCCGGCGCACGTGCAATTCCATGCCCTCGGAGGGAGGGCGAAAGGAGAGGAAATGAATACAGCTTCCGCAGCATTCGACGCGCAGACGTCATCCCAATCGCGCTTCATGCAGCTCGCCATGGCGGCGTTGCTCGGCATTTTCGTCATCGGCTTCGTGGGCTTCTCCCACATGGAAGTCGTGCACAACGCCGGCCACGACTATCGCCATTCGATGGCCTTTCCCTGCCACTGACGAGGCCGATATCATGAATATCTTTCGTAACGTCGTGTTCGTCGCGGCGATCGCGGGGCTGCTCGCCGGTCTGGTCATGACCGCGCTGCAGGCCTATGCCACCGTGCCGCTCATTCTCGAAGCCGAAACCTATGAGTCGGCAGGCGCCGGAGCCGCTGGCCACGATCATGGCGAGGCGGCCGCGGGTCATAGCCATGACGGGGCGGCCGCAGGTCACAGTCATGGTGGCGAGGCCTGGGCGCCGGCAGACGGCTTCGAGCGCAGCGCCTACACGGCCCTGGCCAACATTGTGACCGGAATCGGTTTTGCGCTGCTTCTGGTCGCGGTTTCGGAAATGGCCGGCGGCATCGCCAATTGGCGCCAGGGCCTGTTTTGGGGCTTTGCCGGTTTTGCGACCTTCACGCTCGCACCGGGGCTCGGCCTGCCGCCCGAATTGCCGGGCATGCCGGCAGCCGATCTCGGCGCGCGGCAGGTCTGGTGGGTGGCCACCGTCGCTGCCACGGCGGCGGGGTTGGCGCTTATTGCCCTGCGCCGCTCGGCCATCCTGGCGGTCATTGGTGTCGCCGTCATCGTGGCGCCGCACATCGTCGGGGCACCGCAGCCTGCGAGCCACGACACGGCCGTGCCGGCGGAACTGCACCATAGTTTCGTGGTCGCCGTGACGCTGACCAGCCTCGTCTTCTGGCTGTTGCTGGGAGCGGTGGCGGGCGCGCTGCGCGGACGTTTCTTCGCCGGCACGCGAGCGCCTCAGGGCAGCCTTGCCTGACCATGGCCGCCTGACCTTCGTCCTCGGCGGCGCGCGCTCGGGCAAGAGCCGCTACGCCGAGGACCTGGTTTCGGCCTTCGCGCCGCCGTGGATCTATCTCGCGACGGCGCAGGCCTTCGATGACGAGATGGCTGACCGCATCGCGCGGCACAGGGCGCGGCGCGGCAAGAACTGGAAAACGGTCGATGCGCCGCTCGACCTGGCGGCAGCGCTGGAAAGGCAAACGCATGGCGTGCCTGTCCTTGTCGATTGCCTCACCCTGTGGCTGAGCAACCAGATGCTGGCGGGCCATGATGTGGAGGCGGAATGCGAGCGGCTGGCTGCTGTCTTGTCGCGGCCGCGCGGGCCCTGGTTCGTCGTCGCCAACGAGGTGGGTCTTGGGATCGTGCCGGACAACGCGCTCGGTCGCCGGTTTCGTGATGCCGCCGGGCGGCTCAACCAGCTGATCGCGCAATATGCGAACCAGGTGATTTTCATGGTCGCCGGACTACCGATGCAGGTGAAACAGGATGGCTGAAATCGACGCGGAAAAGTCGGCGCGCCACCGCGCCAAGATGGAAAAGCGCAAGGCGGTTCAGGATGCCGAGGTGGCATCCAAGACGCTCGAGAAGGGGCTTCTGATCGTCAACACCGGTCCCGGCAAGGGCAAGTCGACGGCCGCCTTCGGTCTGGCGCTGCGCATGCTGGGCCACGGCCGCAAGGTGGGTGTCGTGCAATTCATCAAGGGCGCACGGCACACCGGCGAGAGGGATGCTCTGGTGCAGTTCGGCGATCGCGTTATCTGGCATTCCATGGGCGAGGGGTTCACATGGGAAACCCAGGATATCAAGCGCGACATCGCGGCGGCCGAAGCGGCCTGGATGAAGGCGCAGGAACTGATGGACGATCCCGAACTCGGGCTGCTGATCCTCGACGAGCTCAACATCGCCCTGCGTTACGACTATCTCGACCTCGACGGCGTGGTCGAAGCGCTGCAAGCGCGCCGTCCCGACCTGCACGTGGTCGTTACCGGCCGCAACGCCAAACCGGCTCTCGTCGAGGCGGCCGATCTCGTCACCGAGATGGGGCAAACTAAGCATCATTTCGCCGCCGGGGTGAAGGCCCAGCAGGGCATCGAATTTTAAGGAACCGAGCGTGCCAGGCCGCGCCATCATGTTTCAGGGAACCGGGTCCGACGTCGGCAAATCGCTGATCGTCGCCGGACTGGCGCGGGCGCTTGCAAATCGCGGCCTGCGGGTGTGTCCCTTCAAGCCGCAGAACATGTCGAACAATGCGGCCGTCACCGGCGACGGCGGCGAGATCGGCCGCGCCCAGGCGCTTCAGGCGCGTGCGGCACGCGTTGGGCCGAGCGTGCACATGAACCCGGTTCTTTTGAAGCCGCAAAGCGAGACCGGCGCGCAGATCGTCGTTCAGGGCAGGGTTGCCGGGTCGGCGCGGGCGGCGGACTATCAGGACCTGAAGCAATCGCTGCTTGCAAGCGTTCTTGAAAGCTTTGCATTGATGCGGGATGAGGCCGACATCGTGCTGGTCGAAGGGGCCGGCAGCGCGGCCGAAATCAATCTGCGCGCCAACGACATCGCCAATATGGGTTTTGCCCGTGCCGCCGACATTCCGGTGGCGCTGATCGGCGACATCGATCGTGGCGGCGTCATCGCCAGTCTGGTTGGTACGAAGCATGTCGTTGCCAGCGACGATGCGGCGATGATCTGCGGCTTTATCGTCAACCGCTTCCGCGGCGACTCGGCCCTGTTTGAGGCCGGAATGGACGCAATCGCCGCCCGCACGGGCTGGCGCGCCTTCGGGCTCGTCCCGCATTTCGCCGAGGCCGCCCGGCTGCCGGCGGAAGACGCGCTCGGCCTGAGCGCCAAGAACCGGGCCGCCGGACATGACGGGCCGATACGCATCGCCGTGCCGATCCTGCCGCACATCTCCAATTTCGACGATCTCGACCCGCTCGCCGCCGAGCGGCAGGTCGATCTCAAGCGTGTCTGGCCGGGCGAGGCGCTGCCCGGCGACGTGGACCTCGTCTTGCTCGCCGGATCGAAATCAACGATTGCCGATCTCGCCGCATTGCGCGCGGCCGGTTTCGACATCGACATCGCCGCCCATATCCGCCGCGGCGGCTACGTGCTCGGGCTGTGCGGCGGCTACCAGATGCTCGGCCGGACGATCGCCGATCCGGATGGCGTAGAGGGACCGGCCGGCGAGGTGCCGGGGCTTGGGCATCTCGACGTCGAAACGCGCCTGACGCCCGAAAAGCACCTCATCGCGGTATCGGGCACGACCTTCGATGGTGTGTCGTTTGCCGGCTATGAAATGCATATGGGCGAGACGACGGGGCCGGATTGCAAACGCCCCTTCGCCCGGCTGACGGACGGCCGCGCGGACGGGGCGATGTCGGCCAGCGGGCGGATTTCCGGCATCTATGCGCACGGCCTGTTCGCCGACGACCGGCAGCGTTCGGCATGGCTGGAACGCCTCGGCGGGAGCGCGAGCGTCCTGGAGTTCGAGCAGGAGGTCGACGCCGTGCTCGACAGGCTGGCGGTGCATCTGGAAGCGCATCTCGACATTGACGGGATCATCGCCAATGCAAGATGAAGACGGTCGCCGCCAGGAGACCGAGAAGTCCGATCAAAATGGCATCGGCGGCTCGATAGAGACGGAGCGCGCGGCGAATATCGGCCGCGTCGGCATCGCGGCGCCCGCCGTCGCCCATCATGGCGTCGTCCACCACCTCTCCGTCATAGTGCCGCGGTCCGGCAAGTGCCAGGCCGAGCGCGCCGGCCATCGCCGCCTCCGGCCATCCGGCATTGGGCGAGCGATGCCTTGGCGCGTCGCGGCGCACGGCGCGCCAGGCCCGGCGCGGCGACGCGTGCGGCACGACGACCGCCGCCGCCATGATGAGAAGTGCCGTCAGGCGCGAGGCCGGCAGGTTGACGAGATCGTCGAAGCGCGCCGACGCCCAGCCGAATGCGCCGTGACGCTCTGTCTTGTGCCCGATCATGCTGTCGGCGGTGTTGACGGCCTTGTAGGCGGCAATGCCCGGCAGTCCGGCAACGCAGAGCCAGAACGCGGGCGCGACCACGCCGTCGGAAAAATTTTCGGCCAGGCTTTCGATCGCCGCGCGTGCCACGCCGGCCTCGTCGAGGCTTTCGGGATCGCGCCCGACGATCATGGATACAGCCTTACGGCCCTGCGCCACGCCGCCATCGTCCAATGCGGTGGCGACGACACCGACATGATCCTCAAGGCTGCGCTGCGCCATCAGGCTCGAGGCAAGCAGTGCTGCAACGACGAAGCCAAACGGGATCCAGGACAGGATCGACTGGACTATGAAGGCCGGGATTGCGGCGGCAGCGAGGATCGTCAAAAGGGCAATCACACCGTTGCGCCGTCGGCTGTGCGCCATCAGTTCCGGACGGTTCAGGCGCTCGTCGAGATATCCGATAACGCTGCCGATCCACACGACCGGGTGTCCGATCGCGTTGAACAGCCGGTCGGGGTATCCGAAGGCCCGTTCCACAATGAGGGCGATAAGGGCGATGACCACTGACATGGAGGCGAAGCCGAATCCTGTTGCTGCTGTTGCCGACCACGGCGGAAGCCTGGAGCGGGCAAGGGCGCTTTTCCCGCAGGCTCCCGAGCCCTGGGTCGACCTGTCCACCGGGATCAACCCGCACTCCTATCCGCTTTTCGATCTGCCCGCCACGGCCTTTGCGCGGCTGCCGGAGCCGGCGCGCCTGGACGAACTGGCCGGGCAGGCCGCTGCGGCTTACGGGGCGCCCTCATCGCATTGCGTGGTGCCGGCGCCGGGCACGCAGAGCCTTTTGGCCCACATCGCCCGGCTTGTCGCGCCGGGCCGGGCACGGATACTCGGCCCGACCTATGCCGAACATGCGCGCGTCGCGGCGCTGGCCGGCCACAGGGTCGAAGAGGTGGGCGACATCGCCGCTTTGGAAGGTGCCGATCTCGGCATCCTGGTCAATCCCAACAATCCCGACGGGCGAATGACGGCCCGCGAGCCGATTGTCGATATGGCGGCACGGATGCAGGGCAGGGGTGGCTTGCTGGTCGTCGACGAAGCCTTCATGGACGTCACATCGGACACGCACAGTGTCGCCGGGGATATCGGGCAGGGCGGCCTCGTGGTCCTGCGCTCTTTCGGCAAGTTCTTCGGCCTGGCCGGCATTCGCCTGGGCTTTGCGTTGACGGCAGAGCCGCTCGCAGAGAAACTGAAGGACGAGCTCGGCCCCTGGGCGGTGAGCGGACCGGCACTCGAATACGGCCTCAAAGCGCTGGGCGACAGCGATTGGCAGAGGGCGAATCGCCAGCGCCTCGAGGTTGACGCGGCACGGCTTGATCGTCTGCTCGCGGCAGCCGGCCTGCCGCAATCGACGGGAACGGCGCTGTTTCGCTTCCTGCGCTTTGCCGGCGCGCCCGCGCTGTTTGATCATCTGGGGCGCCATGGAATAATGACACGCGCCTTTTCGGCCATGCCCAATGCGCTGCGCATCGGATTGCCGGGAAGCGAGAGCGAATGGAAGCGCCTTGCGGCGGCGCTGGAATCGTACAGGGGCGAACCGCATGAATGAATCCGGATCCGGCGTGATTTATGTGACGCCACTGTCGAAACTGAACGAGACCGTCGCACGGACCGGGGCTGCACAGCTTGTCAGCCTGCTCACCCAAAACACCGTGTTCGAGCGCCCGCCCAGTATTTCGGTCGACAATCATCTGTGCCTGTTCATGCACGATATTGTCGACGAGGCGCCGGAGATGGTCGCGCCGCATCGCGGTCATGTGGAGGGGCTGCTCGAATTCGCACAGGCCTGGGATCGGGCGAGGCCGCTTGTCATCAATTGCTTTGCCGGAATTTCGCGCTCGACCGCCGCGGCCTATATCGTCGCCGCGGCCCTCAACCCGGCGCGCGAGGAACACTGGCTTGCCAGGGCCCTGCGCAGCGCCTCGCCGAGCGCCACGCCGAATGTCCGGCTGGTTGCGCTGGCCGACACGTTGCTGGCGCGTGAAGGCCGCATGACGCGTGCGATCGAAGAGATCGGCCGCGGCGCCGACGCGTTCGAAGGCGTGCCGTTTCGTTTCACGCTGGATTGAAGGCGAGGGTGGGGCGGGCCTGCGACATTGCCGCCATGGACAGCGGTCGCGGCCCGGAGTAATTTTCAGTCGATGAAACGGCTGATGCGCATTGCTGCCTTCCTTGTGCTTGCGACCTTCGCGGCCGCCACGTTCGCGCAGGCTGTGGCGACGACCGATATGTCGCTCCGCATGGCAGCCGCCACCAAAGACCACACGGGCGGTTGCGATGGCTGCGACGAAACGCGTGATGCCGCGATCGCCTGCGATCAGATCTGTGCCGTACCCCTCGCCGTGCTGCCGGCATCCGAATCGACGGAGACGGATTTTGCAGAATTCTCGCCCGGACAATCGATTTCGCGCGGCCTCCTGGGGCGCTCGAGTCCGCCCGAGCGGCATCCGCCCCGATAGTCGTTTTTGAGGCGATGCGGGCAGGTATCGCCTGCTTGTTCGCCCCATGAGCGCACGGCCGAAAGGCCGGACCGCAACCGCTTTGCGGCTGCGGAGGCGAAACCCTATTCGGGACCATCCACATGTCGCATTTTCGTTCACCGACGCTCACGCGCCGGACCTTTTTGACATCGGCAACGGCAGGCGCTGCCGTTTCGCTGCTTGCACCACCGACTTTCAGCGCCGCAAGCCCGGCAGCGCGGGAATACAAGCTTCGCTGTGCCCCGGCGCCTGTTCGGCTGGTGCCGGAACCCTGGGCCGAAACGCAGGCCTGGACATACAATGATGCGGTGCCGGGCCCTGAAATCCGCGTCAGGCAGGGCGAGCGCCTGCGGGTCACCGTCGAAAACGGCCTCGCCGAGGAAACGACGGTCCATTGGCACGGCATGCGTGTGCACAATGCCATGGACGGCGTACCACATCTGACCCAGACGCCGATCGCGCCCGGCGAGACCTTCGTCTACGAATACGACGCCGTCGATGCCGGCACCTTCTGGTACCATCCGCACCAGTGCAGCTTCGAGCAGGTGGGACGCGGGCTCTATGGTCCGCTGATCGTCGAGGAAGCCGAGCCGATCCGGGTGGACCGCGACGTCACCTGGGTGCTCGACGACTGGCGGCTCACCAAGGCGGGCGCCATCAGCGACGATTTCGGCGGCCGTCACGACATGATGCACAGCGGTCGCATCGGCAACACGGTGACCATCAATGGCCGCGTTCCGGAGACATTTGCCGTGCGCAAGGGCGAGCGGCTGAGGCTGCGGCTGATCAATGCCGCCAATGCGCGCGTCTTCGCGCTCGATTTCGCCGATCTGGAGCCGGTCATCGTGGCGCTGGACGGCCAGCCGGTGGCACCGCACGCCCCCGATGGCGGGCAGGTCGTGCTGGGGTCGGCCATGCGCGTCGATCTCGTTGTCGACCTGACGGGTAAGCCGGGCAGCCGCGTCTCCGTCGTCGACCGCTTCTACGAGGGCCTCGAATACCGGCTGGTCGATCTTGCCTATGACGACGCGCCGCTCAGGGAGCGCGCACCCGACTGGCCGATGGACTTGCCAGCCAACCCGCTTGCCGAACCGGACATGGACAATGCCATGCGTCACGAGGTGACGTTCAACGGCGGCATGATGGGACAGATGGTCATGCAGCAGTTGGGCGGCAGCATGGGCGGTGAGGGGGCCGGCGGCGGGATGATGGGCAATATGCGCTCGATGATGAACATGATGCACGGCGACGACATCTGGTTCATCAACGGTATGGCGGCACAGGGCCACATCCTCGATCCGATGCTGACGCTTGAGCGCGGCGCAACCCACGTGCTGGCGATGACCAATGCCACGGCCTGGCATCATCCCATCCACCTGCACGGGCATTCCTTTCGGGTCATATCGCGCAATGGTCAACCGACGCGCTACCGCGAATGGCAGGACACGGTGCTGATGGCGCCGCGCGAGACGGCCGAAATCGCCTTTGTCGCCGACAATCCCGGCGACTGGATGTTCCATTGCCACATTCTGGAACATCAGGCGTCCGGCATGATGGGCGTCATTCGCGTCGGCTGAACCACAACAGGAAAAAGGAACAAGACAATGCGCAACCCAATCCTTGCCCTGGCGGGCGCCGCGGTGATCGCGGGCGCCGGAGCGATGTCCATGGTCTGGCCCCAACCGGCCGAAGCCCAGGAGGTCATGCTCTACAAGAACCCGCAATGCGGCTGCTGCGAAGGCTATGCCGACTATCTGCGCGACAACGGCTTCACCGTCACGGTCGAACCGACCCACGAACTCGCTCCGATGAGCCGCAAGGCGGGTATTCCCGACGATGTCCAGGGCTGCCACTTGTCGATGATCGAAGGCTATGCGGTGAGCGGCCACGTTCCGGTCGACACGGTCAGAAAACTGCTTTCGGAACGTCCCGACATTACGGGCGTGACGCTGCCCGGCATGCCGCTCGGCTCGCCGGGCATGGGCGGCGAAAAGCAGGGACCGTTCGAGATCCTCGCGGTCTCGAAGCCAGGCGAAGTCACCGGTGTCTATGCGCGGGAATAGATCATGCAGCCATGTCGTGACCTTTGCGGCCTCGACGGCGACAAGCATTTCCAGGGAAGGACTGTGCGATGATGAATGAACAAGGCGGCATGATGGACGGCATGAGCGGTCTGGCCATGTGGGGCATGAGCTTTTTGTGGATGCTCGTCGTCGTCTTTCTCGTGCTGGGCGTCGTGGCCTTGATAAAGTATTTCTTCTTTTGAGGGCAGGGAGCCGCGAAGAACCGGCTGCCGCTTCTCCTGGAAATGATCTGGAAGGAGACACAGATGGATCGATACACGGGCGGTTGCCTGTGCGGCGATGTCCGCATCGTGGCGTCGGGACGGCCTTACCGGGTCGGCCTTTGTCACTGCCTCGACTGCCGCAAACATCATGGCGCTCTTTTTCACGCTTCCGCGGTGTTTCCGCAGGATGCGGTGACGGTCGAAGGAGAAACGCGCGCCTATGCCGGGCGGCATTTCTGCCCGCGCTGCGGCTCGACCGTCTTCGGACGCACCGACGACGAGGTCGAAGTGAACCTGGGCTCCCTCGACGCGCCGGACCAGCTGATGCCAACCTACGAACTCTGGACCATCCGTCGCGAGTCCTGGCTGCCGCCGATTCAGCTCAAGAAGCGATACGAACGGGACCGTGACGCTTCGGGACGCTTAGAGGAGTAGGTTGCACGAAAGGGCGAAGGGTAACGCATAAAACTCTGCTGATCGCATGATGCGACGACCGTGGACTTGTGTGGCGGATGCCATGCCAAGCGATGTTGCATAAGATAGATTATGGAACTTACCGGCCTGCTGAAATGGCAGGACGCGCCATTGGCGCGTCAGCGTGACTTCCTCATGCGGCGAGTAGGTTCTTGCGGCGATCCGGCAATGTCGGTGCAACTCGTTATACTCAGTGGGTTTGCGCGGGCTTTAGCCGGATTCGACAACGAACATTCTCGCTTGTTGAGCCTCCTGGCGTTCTGCCTTGATCGGTGCGTACTTCTCGGAATTGTAGAAAGCTAGCGCCTGGTCCAGGGTTGGAAACTCAAACACTCCAGCTATTGGGAGCGGCACTGCATCGCCTTCAAGAACCTGCGCTACATGGCCGAAGTGCAGAATTCGCCCGCCCGCCTCTTGTAGAGCCGCCTGAAAGCGAGGAGCTAGCGCCTCCTGTTTGGTAGTGTCGATGACACGCAGATTGAAATGCACATACGCAGGCATGGTCCATCTCCAAATTTTGCAAAATAATGCATATACATTATAACGCCGATATTGGAATGTCGAGGGTGCAGACGTGAGCGGTTTTGATCCAGAACTTTTGATGGGCGTCGCAGCGGAATGTCCGGGCTTTCAGGCTCGGGCGACAGCACGTGCAATCACGCGTTACTACAACGCCTGCTTCAAGCCGCTCGGGCTGACGGCCGAGCAGTTCAGCCTCTTGGTCGGGATCGGTGCGGCCGAGGGAGCTACACTCGTTGATCTCGCGGTTAGTGCAGGGGTCGACGCGACTACTCTCAGCCGAAATGTTCAGAACCTAGAGGCGCGAGGTTTGGTCCGCGCTGAAGGTGGACGTGGCCGCGCAGGAAAGCGGCTAAACTTGACCCGTTCTGGGCGTCGCCTCATGGTAGATGCCTTCCCCGTATGGAAATCTGCCAAGGCCGAGCTGTCCCGGCACCTGGGTGATGAACAGCTCCGATCGACAACACGGGCAATGGCGGAGTTGGCCAAGGCGGCGGTCTTGGCGTAGAACTCGGCCCTTCCCGCTCACACGACGGTGCGCCGGCAAACGGCGGACCTGGAGATCGACGGCACATTTGTCCGGCCATGTGAAGAATATCGCGGTTCGGAATTCGTTTCTCGGCAAGTATGACGGATGGTGGCGCACCCCCCGCGCAAGACGGCGGCGGCGCCCGGCCTTGCAGCCGATGGAGCTCGGCGATGAACGATTTCTACAATTGGCGCGACCGTGTGCCGACATTACGGGCCATTGTCGCATCCTTCCTGTGCTATCTGCTGTCCCTGGCGGTCATCGGAGCCTTCGCGTTCCTTTGATGCAGTTGATGCGTGCGACATCAGGCAAAAAAAGCATGCCGGGCACCGCGATCATCCTTGCCCCGCGGCCGCGGCCCAGGCTTGAAAATACGGCGTCGCCATCGCCATGTCCCGGTCCTTTTCCTGCGTCCGGCGAAATGCCGGACGATCGCCGATGCGTCCCAGATAATCGACGAATGCGGGCCTTTCAGGCAGCGCCTTCAAGACGTTCATCGTATAGTTGATGCCGCTTGCAAGCTGCACGTCGGCAGCGGTGAAACGATCGCCGGCGGCAAAGTTGCTCTTCGCCAGATGGTTGTCGACGTTGCGCACCATGTCGTCGAACGTGCCGAAGGAATAGTCGTTGCTCTTGTAGGTCAGCCCGTGGGCCCTGGCGGCGATGGCGGGATCGAAAACGGCGTCGCAATAGACGAGCCAGGTCAGATACGGACCACGCATGGTTTCGCCGATTGCCGGGGCGAGACCGGCCTGCGGGAAAGCATCGGCGAGATGGATGGAGATGGCGGCCCGTTCCGTGATGACCGCCCCGTCATGGACGATCGCCGGTACCTTCTTGTTGGGCTGGATTTCGCGGTAGCCTTCCGGCACGCCGCCTTCGGCGCGAATGTCGACGACCTCCATTTCGTACGGCTGGCCAAGTTCTTCGAGCAGCCAGAATATGCTCGACGAACGCGACCATGGCGCGTGATAGAATTTCAGCATCGCATTCTCCTCCTGATGATGACGGGTCGTTGGCCCACCAATAGCAGCGTACTCCTGACACCTGATTGTCAGGAGTCGTGTGCAGGCTCGCCCCGACGCGGAACAATCGCGAATTGCCGCTTCCTTGCGACCGCACGAAAAACAAGAAAGGGCGCCACGCGGGCGCCCTCTCCTCTTCGCACTTCGCGGCGGATCAATCTATTGCGGCAACTGGTCGTCGACGCCTTCGACATAGAAGTTGAGGCCGAGCAATACGCCCTCTTCCGCGACCTCGCCTTCCTTCAGCCAGACCGAGCCGTCCTGCTTGTTGATCGGTCCGGTGAAGGGATCGAATTCGCCGGACGCGATCTTGGCTTCGGTTTCCTCGGCGAGTTTCTTCACATCGTCAGGCATGTTGGCATAAGGCGCCATCACGACATGACCTGCGCCCATGCCGCCCCACACGTCGATTTGCTCCCAGGTGCCGTCCATCACCGCCTTCACGCGTTCGATGTAGTACGGGCCCCAGTCGTCGACGATCGACGTCAATTGCGTCTCCGGTCCGAACTCGATCATGTCTGACGCCTGGCCGAAGGCCTTGATACCGCGTTCGGCGGCCACCTGCATCGGCGCGGTGGAGTCGGTGTGCTGGGTGATAATGTCGACGCCCTGGTCGATCAGCGCCTTGGCCGCGTCGGCCTCCTTGCCGGGATCGAACCAGGTATTGGCCCACACGACCTTGACCTTGAAGTCGGGATTGACCGACTGCGCGCCGAGCACGAATGCGTCGATGCCCATCACCACTTCGGGGATCGGGAAGGAGGCGATGTAGCCGGCCGTGCCGACCTCCGACATGCTGGCGGCGATCACACCCTGCACGTAGCGGCCCTCGTGGAACTTCGAATTGTAGGTCGAGACATTGGGGTGCTCGCGCTTGTAGCCGGTTGCGTGCTCGAACTTCACGTCGGGAAAACGCCCGGCAACCTTGTTGGTGGCGTCCATATAGCCGAAGGACGTGGTGAAGACGATGTCGCAGCCTGAGCGCGCGAAGCGTTCGATGGCACGCTCGGCGTCGGCACCTTCCGGCACGCTTTCCAGATAAGCGATCTCGACCTTATCTTCTCCGATCTCCTTCTGCATCTCCAGCACGCCCTGATGGTGCTGGTAGGACCAGCCGAAATCGCCGATCGGGCCGACATAGATGAAGCAGGCCTTGGTCTTTTCCTGCGCCATTGCCGTTCCCACCGACATGAGCGCCGTGGCGGCGGCCAGTGCGAGAATTGTCTTTTTCATTGTGTTTCGTCCTCTGTTGGTTTCGATTGGGGCTTTGTCCACGACGAACTAGCGATCGGGCACGAACGGCCGCCCCAGGGAAGCCGGCGTGTTCATCATGGTTAGCCGTCTGTTCCGGGAGATTAGAACAAGGACCACGATCGTAGCCAGATAGGGAAGCGCGGAGAGAAATTGCGAAGGGATGCCGATGCCGAGCGCCTGGGCGTGCAACTGTCCGATCGAGACCGCGCCGAAGAGATAGGCGCCGGCCAGCACGCGCCATGGTCGCCATGAGGCGAAGACGACAAGAGCCAGCGCGATCCAGCCGCGGCCTGCGGTCATGTTCTCCACCCATTGCGGCGTATAGACCAGTGACAGATAGGCGCCAGCGAGCCCGGCACATGCACCACCGAACATCACGGCCAGGTAGCGTATTGCAATCACCTTGATGCCCAGTGCATGGGCGGAATCGTGGCTGTCGCCCACCGCACGCATCGTCAGCCCGGCGCGCGAGCGAAACAGGAACCATGTGACGGCCGCAGTGAGCGCGATGGAGATGTAGAAGATCGGATCCTGGCCGAAGACGAGACGCCCCACCAGCGGCAGGTCGGACAGGAACGGGATCGAGATCGTTTCCATCTTCACCCCGGGAAGCCCGATGAAACGCTCGCCGATCATGCCGGAAAGGCCCAGTCCGAGAAGCGTCAGGGCAAGCCCGGTAGCCACCTGATTGGTCACCAGCGTCAGGGTGAGAAAGCCGAACAGCAGCGAGAACAATGCCCCCACCACGATTGCGGCGACGGCGCCGAGCCAGGGCGACCCGGTCGTGTAGGCGACTGCGAAGCCGGTCACGGCGCCCATGACCATCATGCCCTCCACGCCCAGATTGAGCACCCCGGAGCGTTCCGACACCAGTTCGCCGATCGCAGCCAGCAGCAGCGGTGTTGCCGCCGTCGCGATTGTCAGCAGTATCGCCTCAACCATGCCCATGTGCGGCCTCCGGCTGTTCATGCGATTGAGCCTTCGGCTGGACTGCCGGCGCCTTGCCGATCTGCACGCGGTAATGGATGAGCGTGTCGCAGGCGAGAACGAAGAACAGGAGCAGGCCCTGGAAGACCCGCACCGTCTTGTCGGACACGCCGATCGATATCTGCGCCGCCTCGCCGCCGAGATAGGACAATGCCAGAACGAGCCCGGCGGCAATGATGCCGAGCGGATTGAGCCGGCCCAGAAAGGCGACGATGATGGCGGCAAATCCGTAGCCCGGCGAGATCGTCGGCCGCAATTGGCCGATTGCGCCCGAAACCTCGCAGATGCCGGCGAGGCCGGCCAGCCCGCCTGCAACAAGGAATGCAAAGAACACCATGCGGGCCGACGAGAAGCCGGCGAACCGCCCTGCCCGCGGGCTTTGGCCGAGCAGCCGGATCTCGAAACCCTTCAACGTCCTGGAGACGAGGAACCACAAGATCAGTGCGGCCAGGATTGCAAAGACGAAGCCCCAATGAGCTCTTCCTGACATCGGCAGGACTTCCGGCAGCACCGCAGAGGCATGGAAATTGCGCGTTTCGGGAAAATTGTAGCCTTCCGGGTTGCGCCACGGCCCGCGCACCAGCCAGTCAAGAAAGAGCTGCGCGACATAGACGAGCATCAGGCTGCTCAAGATCTCATTGGTGTTGAAACGCACCTTCAGCAAGGCGGGAATTGCCGCGTAGGCCGCACCACCGGCAATGCCCATCAAAAGCATCAGCGGAAGGACGAGGGGACTTTGGAAATCCGGAAAGACCACCGGCAGGATCGAACCGGCGATGGCGCCGACGACGAACTGGCCCTCGGCCCCGATATTCCAGTTGTTGGACATGAAGCAGATCGACAAGCCGACGCCTATCATGATCAGCGGCGCGGCCTTGATCGCCAGCTCATGCAGGGACCAGACCTCTGTCAGCGGCTCGACGAAATAGGCATACAAGCCGTTGAGTGGCGCCTTGCCGAGCAGGCTGAACAGGATGGCACCAGCGACGAGGGTGATGGCGAAGGCGATGAATGGAGAGATCGCGGCGAAAAGCGCCGATTGCTGCGGGCGTTTGACGAGTTCGATCCGCATCAATGTGCTCCCGCCGCGGCCGAATGCCCGGGTTCGGCCCCGCCCATGAGCAGGCCGACCTTCTCGAAAGTCGCTTCCGTGATCGGAACCGGCTCGGAAAGCTCGCCATTGTGCATGACGCAGATCGCGTCGGATATCTCGAACAGCTCGTCCAGGTCCTGGCTGATCACCAGCACGGCCGAGCCGTTGCGCGCCAATTCGATAAGGGACTGGCGGATGCGCGCGGCCGCGCCGGCGTCGACGCCCCAGGTCGGCTGGTTGACGACCATGACCGACGGTTTCCGGTCGAGCTCGCGCCCGATGATGAATTTCTGCAGATTGCCGCCGGACAGTGATGCGGCGGCGGGGTCTTCGCCGCTCTTGCGCACATCCATGGCCACGTTGATGCGCCTGGCCGATGCCGTGATGGCGGCAGTTTTGACCACGCCTGCGCGCCCCAGAAAGGCTCTGGCGTCGGTCGCATGGCGCGACAGAAGCAGGTTCTCCGACAGCTTCATGGCCGGCGCGGCGGCGTGACCGAGACGCTCTTCAGGCACGAAGGCTGCCCCCATCATGCGCCGTTCGGTGATGCCGGCGCGTCCGGCATCCTTGCCGCGTATGCGGATCGTGCCGGGCGACGCCTGCCTCACCTCTCCCGAGACAGCCTCGAAGAACTCGCTCTGGCCGTTGCCCGCCACACCGGCAATGCCGATCACCTCTCCGGCGTGCACGGCGAGGCCTATATTGCGCAGCGGAATGGAAAATGGCGTGGCCGGCGGGCGGTCCAGTCCCTCGATCCGAAGCAGTTTGTCCGTGGAAGCGCGCTCGCTCAGCGGCGGGCGCTCCACGGCCTTGACCTCGTCGCCGACCATCATGCGCGCCAGCGATGCGGCCGATTCCCCGCGCGGATCGCAATGTCCAACCACCTTGCCGTTGCGCAGCACGGTTGCGCGGTCGCACAGGCGCTTCACCTCTTCCAGCCGGTGGGAGATATAGAGGATGGACTTGCCTTCCGAGCGCAGCCTTTCGAGCGTTTCGAACAGCTTGTCGGCTTCCTGCGGCGTTAGCACGGAGGTCGGCTCGTCGAGAATGATCAGTTCGGGCGTTTGCAGCAGGCAGCGGATGATCTCGATGCGCTGGCGTTCGCCGACCGAGAGATCGCCGACCAGCGCATAGGGGTCGAGCGGCAGGCCGTAGCTGTGGGACAGCGCCTGTGCTTTGGCGGCGATGGTGGAGATTCGCGTCCTGCTGTCGAGCGACAGGGCGATGTTTTCCGCCGCCGTCAACGCCTCGAACAGCGAGAAATGCTGAAACACCATGCCGATGCCGAGCCCCCTGGCCTCACCGGGGCTGGCAATTGCAGTGGGACGGCCGTCCCAGCGGATTTCGCCGGCGTTCGGCTCGAGCGAGCCGAAGAGCATCTTGACGAATGTTGATTTTCCGGCCCCGTTTTCGCCGAGCAGCGCATGAATCTCGCCGCGCTCGATCGTGAGATCGACGCCGTCGCAGGCCCTCAGTTCGCCGAACAGCTTGGTCAGGCCGCGCACATCAAGTAGGGCCGCATCGCCCCGCGCGCTCTCAGCCGCCACGATCCACTCCCATTATTCTTATAAGTTCCCAGCCCGATTTTAGGCGCGCCGCTCCCATTACGCATAGCGCGCTGCTCAATGAAAGAGCTTCAACAATTTCAGCTTAATTTCAAGGCAGCAACAGGCTGATCCCCGTGGTTTTACGTCCTTCCAGATCGGTATGCGCCTGGGCCGCATCCGCGAGGTTGTAACGCTGATTGATCTGCAGACGGACGGCACCGCGCGAGACGATGTCGAAGAGGTCGTCGGCCGTTGCCACCAGGTCCTCGCGCCGCGCCACATAGGTGAACAGGGTGGGCCGGGTCGCAAACAGCGATCCCTTCTGCGAAAGGAGCGCCAGGTCGAACGGTGCAATGGGGCCGGAGGATTGTCCGAAACTGACGATCATTCCCATCGGGCGCAGGCAATCGAGCGACGACGTAAAAGTGTCCTTGCCCACCGAGTCGTAGACGACATCGCACATCTTGCCGCCGGTGATGTCGCGCACCGCGGCGACGAAATCGGTATCGCGGTAGTTGATCACGTGATCGTAACCATGCGCCTTGGCCAGTTGGACCTTTTCTTCCGAGCCGGCAGTGCCGATCACCGTGGCGCCGAGATGTTTTGCCCACTGGCCGACGATCAGGCCAACGCCGCCGGCGGCGGCATGATAGAGGATCGTGTCGCCGGGCTTCACCTTGAAGGTGCGGCGCAGCAGATATTGCGCCGTCATGCCCTTGAGCATCATGCCGGCAGCCTGCTCGTCGGATATCGCGTCTGGAACCTTGACCAGACGGTCGGCGGCGATCACGCGTTCTTGCGCATAAGCGCCGATCGGGCCGGCATAGGCGATGCGGTCACCCGGCGTGAGCCAGTCGACCCCCTCGCCCACGGCCTCCACGGTGCCGGCTGCCTCGTTGCCGGGGATGAACGGCAGTCCGTCCGGGGCCTTGTAAAGGCCCGTGCGGAAATAGACGTCGATGAAGTTGAGCCCGACCGCCGTCTGGCGCACGAGCACTTCGCCGGGCCCCGGTTGTGCGACCGTGACATCCTCGTAGGTCAGAACCTCCGGGCCGCCACAGGCATGGACTCGAACGGCTTTAGGCATCTCTTGCTCCAACTGCTCCAAGTTTGGGAAAAATCTGCATGATTGCGCCGATGATGTACAAATAGACCGCCGTGGCGGCAATCCCGGCCTTGACCGCCATGTGCGCGTCCAGATCCTGCAGCAAGGCGACGACCCCGAGCAGGCACCAGACCAGAAAGACCGTCAGGTTGATGGCGCGCAGCCGTTTGACCCTGACGGGGTGCAGAAAATGGATCGGCGCGAAGGTCAGGACGGCCGACAGGATGACGGCCGCCAGCGAGATCCATTCGCCCGGCTGGGTGACGAAAAGCGTGAAGACGATCATGTTCCACACCACCGGAAAGCCCTTGAAGAAATTCTCCTTCGTCTTGATTCCGGTGTCGGCGTAATAGATGGCGCTCGTTATCACGATGATGGCCGCCGACAGGAACGACAGCCCCTCCCCCATGAAGCCGCTCTGATAGAGCGCGAAGGCGGGGATGAGCACATAGGTGACATAGTCGATGATGTTGTCGAGCATGTCGCCGGACCAGGTGGGCAGGACCTCGCGAACCTGCAGCTTGCGCGCGATCGGGCCGTCGATGCCGTCGACGAACAGGGCAAGGCCGAGCCACCAGAACATGGCCGTCCAGCGCATCTCGCTGGCCGCGACCAGCGACAGAAAGGCCAGGAACGAACCCGAGGCGGTGAGAAGATGCACCGAAAAGGCCTTTGCCTGCGGCGCCGTCACTTTCCTGCGTGTCGAATGTTGATTCACGGCCGTGGTCATCCCGGCATGCAAATGATCTGGAGACGGACGGGCGCGGCCCACGCATCTTGGCGCGGCTCGTAACCCGGATGTCTTTGTGTCGTGAGGATACCGCCGCAAACCGTCATCTTTGCCAAGCCTTCATTGTCGGCGTGTGACACTACAGCCAGCACGGCAGCCCGCACAAGCACTTACGACCGTTACTCCGCAGACAACAAGTGGACAATCGGTCCGGTTGATCGGCCACCCGGCTCGGGCCTATAGCTACGCGTGAGGTGTCCAGCATCCGGCGGATACCGGGACCGGAGATGATTGCCATGGGCAAAAGCGAAAGAACGGACATTCTGGTTGCCGGAACGGGTCCGGCGGGCCTGATGGCGGCCCTGGCCTTTGCCGATGCCGGATTTGCCGTTCACCTGGTCGGCCCGGCCGTCCGCACGGATGACGCCCGCACCACCGCCCTCATGGCGCCGTCGTTGCGATTCCTTACCGAGATCGGCATCGCCCAGCATTTGATTGCCGAAGGGGCGCCGTTGCGCACCATGCAGATCGTCGACGCGACGCGCCGGCTGGTACGCAGCCGGCCAGTCCGCTTTAGCGCCAACGAAATCGGCGAGGAGGCGTTCGGCTACAACATTCCCAATACGGTACTGCATCGCGAACTGGAAGCGGCGGTCAAAGACCGCTCGGCCATTTCCTGGACGCAAGGTTTTGTCGAGCGCTGGCATATCTCGCAAGACGGCATAGCCGCCGAGACCGACCGGCAAGTGCGCATCGAGGCGCAGCTGGCCGTCGCCGCCGATGGGCGCAATTCGTCGGCCCGCGAGGCGACCGGCATTACGGTATTCCGCCGGTCGCTGCCGCAGGCCGCACTCGTCTTGAACTTCAGCCACGAGGCCGACCACCAATTCGTTTCGACCGAGTTCCACACCGAGACGGGCCCGTTCACACAAGTTCCCCTGCCTGGCAGGCGCTCCAGCCTCGTCTGGGTGCTGTCGCCGCAAACGGCCGAGGCCCACGCAGCCTTGCCGGACGAAAGATTGTCGCGGCTGATCGAGGAGCAGATGCAGTCCATGCTCGGCCGGGTGACGGTCGAGGGCCCGTGCCAGGTCTATCCGCTGACCAGCGCTCTGCCCGCCACTTTTGCGCGCAATCGCATCGCCCTGGTCGGCGAAGCAGCGCACGTCTTTCCGCCGATCGGTGCCCAGGGGCTCAATCTCGGCATCCGCGACATCAAGGATCTGGTCACAGTTTGCTCGGCGCGGCGCGAAGATCCCGGCGCCGACCGGGCCCTGGCGGACTATTCGCGACGACGCCGGCCCGACATCCTGGCCCGGTCCGGCGCCGTCAATGCGCTGAATGCATCGCTCCTGAGCGATTTTCTGCCTGCGCAGTTGGCCCGCAGCATCGGCCTGGAGGCGCTGTCGGCCCTTGCGCCGCTGCGCGGTTTCTTCATGCGCGAGGGCCTGCAGCCGGGAAGCGGGTTCGCCCATGCGCTCTCACGGGGACGCGAACAGGTCCGGCGGTAATGTCCCGCTCTTGATGAGATAGATCAGCGCCGTCACGGTGAAGACCGACATGATTGTCGTCACGAGCACGGCGGCTGACGCACGCTCCACCCAGAAGCCGTATTGCTGGGCGATGACGAAGACGTTCGTCGCGGTCGGCAGCGAGGCCAGAAGCACGGCGGTGTAGACCCAGACCGGATCGAAATCGCCGACGATGCTCAACATCACGTAGCAGATGGCCGGGTGCAGGATCAGCTTGAGCACGGCGATCAGGCCCAGTTCGTGCGGAACCCGCTTGATCGGCCGCAGCGCCAGCGTGACACCCATGGCGAAAAGCGCGCATGGGGCTGCCGCACGGGCCAGCATCTCGAGCAGTCGCGCAAGCGGGGTCGGCAATGTGACCGCGAAGGCGGCCGCGGCCACCCCGATCGCGGTCGCGATGATGAAGGGATGGAGGACGATCTTCCTGGCCACGTCGATGGCGATCTCCAACGGGCTGCGGCGCTCGCCGCCCGACAGCGCCATCATCATCGGAGCAATGGCGAAATGCAGGATGTTCTCGAAGCAGAATATCAGCGCGACCGGTACTGCCGCCTCCTCTCCGAAGGCGATCAGGGCGATGCCGGGGCCCATATAGCCGATATTGCCGTAAGCGGCCGCCAGCCCCTTGATCGTGCTTTCGCCGATCTCGCCGCCCGAGCGCAGGATCGACGCGGAAAACATCAGCGCGAAAACGAGATAGGTCGAGAAAACGGCGCCGAAGATGTAGCTCCACTCGGTCAGCTTTTCGATCGGGGTCTGGCTCAGCAATTGAACGAAAAGCGCCGGCAGCGCGACATAGATGACAAAAATGTTCATCCAGCCGAGAGCATCGAGCGGCCGCTTGACGATCCTGGCGACGAAGAAGCCCAGGAAGATGAGTCCGAAGAAGGGAAGAACGAGACCGAGGACGTCCGTCATAAAACCAAGCTCTGCAATATCGGCTTGGCGCTAAACGCTGCGTGGCCCAAGGTCAATGCCAATGATGGCCGACGCTATTGAACTCTCTTGCCGGTTGCGCCACATAGGGGGCGGTGGGTTATAAGCATGACTGAAATGAGACAAGCAAAATTCAGCATCGGCGAGGTGGTGTGCCACCGGCTGTTTCCGTTCCGCGGGGTCATCTTCGACGTCGATCCCGAATTCGCCAACACCGAGGAATGGTATGAATCCATTCCTCCGGAGATGCGTCCGGCCAAGGATCAGCCATTCTATCACCTGCTGGCGGAGAACGAAGAGGCCGAATACGTCGCCTATGTCTCCGAACAGAACCTTCTTCACGACACGTCGGGCGAGCCTGTAAGGCATCCGCAAATCGGAGATTTTTTTCGCCAGACGCCCGACGGCCGCTACGAGCCTCATGGGCCGGGCAATCACTGATTGTCGTTCATATTGATCTAACCTGCATATCTTCGCTTCAAACGTCCGTTTGAAGCGAACGCGCGCGAAGCGAAAGTAGACACAATCGAACCGCTGCAGTGCGTGTTGTGCCAAATCGCCTTGCATGGCGTGGAGCTTTGCGGTTAAGGATCGCTGCCTATTCTCCTGATGTTACAAAGTCGAGACGCTAGGCAATGTCGCTTCCAGAAAAGGCCTTCCCCGTATCCTGGGATCAGTTCCATCGCGATGCGCGCGCGCTGGCATGGCGTCTTGCAGGCGCCAACGGTGAATGGAAGGCGATCGTGTGCATCACGCGCGGCGGGCTTGTCCCTGCGGCCGTTATAGCGCGCGAACTCGGCATCCGGCTCATCGAAACGGTGTGCGTGGCCTCCTATCACGACTACACCTCGCAGGGCGATCTGAAGGTCTTGAAGGAGATAACGCCGACGCTGCTGGAAAATGGCGGCGAAGACGTGTTGATCGTCGACGACCTGACGGACACAGGCAAGACCGCCACCATCGTGCGGGCCATGATGCCCAAGGCACATTTCGCCACCGTCTACGCCAAGCCCAAAGGGCGTCCGCTGGTCGACACCTTCGTTACCGAAGTATCCCAGGACACCTGGATCTATTTTCCCTGGGACATGGGCTTTACCTATCAACAGCCGATTTCCGACGGCCAGCCCGGCTGAACGAAGTTGCGGCGGGCGGCAAACGCACCGTTCGGGCTCTTGAAACGGACCTTCCAATGCGTATTTATGCCTGTGGCAAGCCAGTTGCCTCGGCACAGACTGCATGCGGGTCCGACCTGCAGCGATGAATCAATGCATGCAGGAATTCACAGAATTCTTGCAGAGATTTGCCGAAGCGTCTGATCAAAAAGCAGGAATCAGCATAAACTGGACTGTCGAGATGACAGGGGTTTACCGAGAATGCTCGTCAACAACCGCACATGGCACCATTCGATCGAACGGCTGCGCCGTCTCCTGGGCGGTGCGCCTTCGCGCGTGCAGGTCGCCGCCCTGCCCTACCGATTGGTCGACGGCGAAACGGAGATCATGCTGATTACCAGCAAGGATACCGGTCGCTGGGTGCTGCCCAAGGGCTGGCCGGAGGGCGACGAGGCGGGCCATGATGCCGCAGGCCGCGAAGCGATGGAGGAAGCGGGCATCCGTGGCGCCATCGCGAAGGACGAAACTGGTCGTTATTTTTATGGCAAGGGCCTCAGATCCGGGCTCAAGCAGCGCTGCGAGGTGATCGTATTCCCGCTTGCCGTGGAGCAGGTCTCCAGCAAATGGCCTGAAAAGGGCGAGCGCCTTCGCCGCTGGTTCAAGCCGCACGAGGCGGCCAGGGTCGTGAATGAACCCGACCTGGCCGAGATCCTTGCCGACTTCCATCCCGCTAAGATAAGACCTTGACGCGGTCATAGACCTGAAATCATAGCGCTGCGCGGCGGCGGACGATTGTCGCTTGCCCACCGACCCCGAGACAATGGCGCGAACTGCCCGAACAGGAAATCGAATGGACGATTCAGGCTCGATGGAGCGCAAGGCTACGCTCGACAAGGACCTGGAGAAACTGGTCCAGGTCAACGAAGCCGCGGGTTTCCTGGCGCGCGGGCTGGCCGGTCCCGGTTTTGCCCTGTTCTTCATGGCTGCGGTGGCGCTTGCGGCGGCCCTGTTCACGGCCGGCGAGCCTGGTGGCGTCGCGATCATCGCCGCTGCGGCGATCGGCGCCTATATGGCGATGAATATCGGCGCCAACGACGTTGCCAACAATGTCAGTCCAGCGGTCGGCGCCAAGGCGCTAACGATGGCCGGCGCACTTGTGCTGGCGGGGATCTTTGAAACCGCCGGTGCGCTGATTGCCGGCGGCGACGTCGTCGACACGATCTCCAAGGGCATCATTGCGCCCGAAGCGGTGGCCGACCCGACGCTCTTCGTCAGTGCGATGATGGCTGCACTGCTGGCCTCGGCGCTGTGGATCAACCTTGCCACCTGGCTCGGCGCGCCTGTCTCCACCACCCATTCCGTCGTCGGCGGGGTGATGGGCGCGGGCGTCGCCGCAGCAGGCTTTGCGGCCGTCGACTGGCACGTGGTCGCCGGTATCGCGGCGAGCTGGGTCATATCGCCCGTTCTGGGTGGCGTCATCGCGGCTGCCTTCCTCGCCTTCATCAAGGCGCACATCATCTATCAGGAAAACAAGATACAAGCGGCGGTGCGCTGGGTTCCGCTGCTGATCGCCGTCATGGCGGGCGCCTTTGCCGCCTATCTTGCCTCCAAGGGTCTGCGCAAGGTGGTGCATCTTGACGGAATGTCGATCGCGCTCATCGGCATATCGACCTTCGCCGCTACCTGGGGTTTGGCGTACATCCATGTCCGCCGGCGCGCCAAGGGCATGGAAAACCGCAACCAGTCACTGCGCCGGCTGTTCAACGTCCCGCTCATCATCTCGGCCGCCCTCCTGTCGTTTGCCCATGGCGCCAACGACGTCGCCAATGCCGTTGGACCGCTGGCGGCGATCGTGCGCGTGGCCAGCGGCGGGGAAATGGCCGATGCCGTCGCCATTCCCTCCTGGGTCATGATCATTGGTGCGGTCGGCATATCGATCGGCCTGCTTCTCTTCGGACCGCGCCTGGTGCGCATGGTCGGCGAGCAGATCACCAAGCTCAATCCGATGCGCGCATTCTGCGTGGCGCTGTCGGCTGCACTCACCGTCATCGTCGCCTCGTCGTTCGGCCTGCCGGTCAGTTCCACCCACATCGCAGTCGGCGCGGTCTTCGGCGTCGGCTTCTTCCGCGAATGGTACACCGCCCATTCGCCGCGCCGTCGTGCCTATCTGGAGCGCAAGAACGGTCGCCGCATGGCCGAGCAGACCGGCGCCGTACAAGCCAGCCGCACGAAAAGCCAAGGCGATGCCGCCCGGTCGAAACCGAGCAAGCCGTCAAGTGCCGAGATCAACCGGCGCAAGCTGGTTCGAAGGGCCCATTTCACGACAATCGTAGCCGCCTGGGTGGTGACGGTGCCCGCCACTGCCGCCATCGCGGCCGGCCTGTATGCCATGCTTGCCATGCTCGGCGCCTAGGCCGTGTGGGTCGGCAGGACGGACACTCCCCTGCCCTGACGTGGGCGGATTGCGTGAGCTGTCACGCACGCCTCCCGAACGATCGTTCTGTACAAGCCGCATCTTCATCCGTCCCCGATATCCACATGATCGACATACAACATATTGGGGTCTTAGAACTTGCGCGAACGATCCCTTGACGCTCGACTGCGAGTCGCCTTTTATGGATCGGGTGTTCAGTTCGTGACGCGTGCGGCCGGGAAAATTGACCGGTCGAAATTCCAGATCTTGCTGCGTCTTTGCAATGTTGCCTGCCATGAGGGACGGGCGGCAATGGCGTTGTTTTACCTTGAGAAATGCTCGCAGCGGCGCACGAGAACGACTAGCGTAAACGAGCTGTTAATACTATATTTAGTGTTTGCGGTGATCCTATTGCCTAGATAGTGTTGCACTCGATGGAGTGAGCCACAAATCAGCAATATGGAGACGGGGGCCCGCCCGGCACGTGATCGGTCAGACGATCGGGCGTGCGGCAATGCCGGTGGACCGGCGCCGGGCGGCAATTGAAGGGGGCGCGTCTGACGACGTGGCCCGAGCGGCGGACGGCATACGGGTGTTGGGCGGAACGAGGCTGCCCGGCCGAAGTGTGCTACAAATGGAGATGAGGAAGCCAAGATGCGCATCGAACGGCGGTATACCAAGGATGGACAATCGGCCTATGCGGAGATCGAGTTCCGCAAGGCGACGAGCGAGATCAAGAACCCGGACGGCTCGATCGTCTTCCGGCTCGCCGACATCGATGTGCCGGCCCAGTTCAGCCAGGTCGCGGCCGACATTCTGGCGCAAAAATATTTCCGCAAGGCGGGCGTGCCCGCGCGCCTGAAAAGGGTCGAGGAAAACGACGTGCCTTCCTTCCTGTGGCGCTCGGTGGCCGACGAGGAGGCGCTGAAGGCGCTGCCCGAGGACGAGCGTTACGGCTCGGAAACCGATGCCCGGCAGGTCTTCACGCGCCTTGCCGGCACCTGGACCTATTGGGGCTGGAAGGGCGGCTATTTCGATTCGGAGGCCGATGCGCAGGCCTTCATGGACGAACTCGCCTTCATGCTCGCCACACAGCGCGTCGCGCCCAACTCGCCGCAATGGTTCAACACCGGGCTACACTGGGCCTATGGCATCGACGGCCCCGGCCAGGGCCATCATTACGTCGACCCGTTCACCGGCAAGCTGGTGAAATCCAAATCGGCCTATGAGCACCCCCAGCCGCATGCCTGCTTCATCCAGTCCGTCGGCGACGATCTGGTCAATGAAGGCGGCATCATGGACCTGTGGGTGCGCGAGGCGCGCCTGTTCAAATACGGCTCCGGCACGGGGTCGAATTTCAGCCATCTGCGCAGTGAGGGCGAAAAGCTCTCGGGCGGCGGCAAGTCGTCGGGCCTGATGAGCTTCCTGAAAATCGGCGACCGGGCGGCCGGTGCCATCAAGTCGGGTGGCACGACGCGGCGCGCGGCCAAGATGGTCGTCGTCGATATCGACCATCCCGACGTCGAGGACTATGTCGACTGGAAGGTGAAGGAGGAGCAGAAGGTCGCCGCCCTCGTCACCGGCTCCAAGATCGTCAAGCAGCATCTTGCGGCGATCATGAAGGCCTGCGTGAACTGCCAGGCCGACAATGACGACTGTTTCGAGCCGGCCAAGAATCCGGCGCTCAAGCGCGAAATTCGCGCCGCCAAGAAGAACCAGGTGCCCGAAAACTACATCAAGCGGGTGATCCAGTTCGCGCGCCAGGGCCACACCGACATTGAATTCAAGACCTACGACACGGACTGGGATTCCGAAGCCTATCTGACCGTCTCGGGGCAGAACTCAAACAATTCGGTCTCGCTCAAGGACGACTTCCTGCGCGCGGTGGAAAATGACGGCGAGTGGAACCTGATCCGGCGCACCGACGGCAAGGTGGCCAGGACCGTCAAGGCGCGCGATCTGTGGGAAAAGATCGGCTATGCCGCCTGGGCCTCGGCCGATCCGGGCCTGCATTTCAACACCACGATGAACGACTGGCACACCTGCGTGTCGGCCGGCGCCATCCGCGCCTCCAACCCGTGCTCGGAATACATGTTCCTAGACGACACGGCCTGCAACCTCGCCTCGATCAACCTGCTGCAGTACCGCAAGTCGGGCCGCGAACCGGGCGCACGGCCGGAGGAAGCCGGCACGATCGACATCGCGGCCTATGAGCACACGGTCCGGCTGTGGACCATCGTGCTCGAGATCTCGGTGATGATGGCGCAGTTCCCCTCCAGGGAAATCGCCAGGCTCTCCTATGAATACCGCACGCTGGGTCTGGGCTATGCCAATATCGGCGGTCTCCTGATGACGTCGGGCATTCCCTATGATTCGCCGGAAGCGCGTGGCATTTGCGGCGCATTGACGGCGCTGATGACGGGCACGGCCTATGCGACTTCGGCCGAAATGGCCGGCGAGCTCGGCGCCTTCCCCGATTATGAGCGCAATGGCGAGCACATGCTGCGCGTCATGCGCAACCACCGCCGCGCGGCCTATGGTGAAACGGAGGGTTATGAAAAGCTCGCCGTCAATCCGGTGCCGCTTAATGCCGCCGACGTCGCGCAGGCCGAACTGGTCGAGCATGCCCGCGCCGCCTGGGACCGGGCGCTGGAACTCGGCCAGGAGCACGGCTACCGCAACGCCCAGGCCACCGTCATTGCGCCGACCGGCACGATCGGCCTCGTCATGGACTGCGACACGACCGGCATCGAACCCGATTTCGCGCTGGTGAAGTTCAAGAAGCTGGCCGGCGGCGGCTATTTCAAGATCATCAACCGCGCCGTGCCGGAAGCGCTCAGGACGCTCGGATACTCTGAAGCCGAAATCGCCGAGATCGAGGCCTATGCCGTCGGCCACGGCAATCTGAACCAGGCGCCCGGCGTCAATCCCGGTGCGCTGAAGGCAAAAGGCTTCACCGACGAGAAGATCGACGCGCTGAACGCGGCGCTGAAGAGCGCCTTCGACATCAAGTTCGTCTTCAACAAGTGGACGCTGGGCGAAGAGTTCTGCAAGGAGGCGCTCGGTTTCACCGACGAGCAGTTGGGCGATTTTTCGTTCGAGATGCTGCCTGCTCTGGGTTTCTCCAAAAAGGAGATCGAGGCCGCCAACGTCCATGTCTGCGGGGCGATGACGCTGGAAGGCGCGCCGCATCTGAAGGACGAGCACCTGCCGGTCTTCGACTGCGCCAATCCGTGCGGCAAGATCGGCAAGCGCTATCTGTCGGTTGACAGCCACATCCGCATGATGGCGGCGGCCCAGCCCTTCATTTCGGGCGCCATCTCGAAGACGATCAACATGCCCAACGAGGCGACAGTCGAGGACTGCAAGGAAGCCTATATGCTGTCGTGGAAGCTGGCGCTGAAGGCCAACGCGCTTTACCGCGACGGCTCCAAGCTCTCGCAGCCGCTCAATGCCTCCCTGCTGTCGGACGACGACGAGGAAGCCGACGACCTGATGGAGGAACTGGTCGCGGCACCGACCGCCGCCCGGGCGAGCCAGGTGACGGAGAAGATCGTCGAGCGCATCGTCGAAAAGGTGGTGCGCGAGCGCGAAAAGCTGCCCAACCGGCGCAAAGGTTATACCCAGAAGGCCGTGGTCGGCGGGCACAAGGTCTATCTGCGCACCGGCGAGTTCGACGACGGCCGGCTCGGCGAGATCTTCATCGACATGCACAAGGAAGGTGCGGCCTTCCGCGCGATGATGAACAATTTCGCCATCGCCATCTCGATCGGCCTGCAATATGGCGTGCCGCTGGAGGAGTATGTCGATGCCTTCACCTTCACCAAGTTCGAGCCGGCCGGCATGGTGCAGGGCAACGACGCCATCAAGAACGCCACGTCGATCATCGACTATGTGTTCCGCGAGCTTGCGGTCTCCTATCTGGGACGCAACGACCTTGCCCATGTAGACACGAGCGACTTTTCCAACACCACGCTCGGCAAGGGCATTTCGGAAGGAAAGTCGCTGCCGGTTTCCAAGGGCCTGACACGCGGCGCGGCCTTCAAGGTGATTTCCGGCAACGACCCGAAGGGCCAGGCCGGCTCCCCTGCCCCGCAGCAGACGAATGTGCCGACGGCCTATTCGGGCTCCAATGTGCGTGCGCTGTCGACCGCGGCCCGCCCCGCCGTTGCGGAGCAGCAGGAAGCGGCGAGCGCCTTCAAGCGCGACTATGAGGAGCGGGCGAAGGAACTGGCCGAAGACGCGGCAGCCGAAGAGGCCGATGCCCTGTTCACCGAAGAGGCGGCCAAGGAGGCCTCCGATGCCAAGGCGCTGGCCGCCGAACGCCGCGCCCAGGCAGTGATGCAGGGCTATACCGGCAATATGTGCTCGGAGTGCCAGAACTTTACCATGGTGCGCAACGGGACCTGCGAAAAGTGCGATACCTGCGGAAGTACAAGTGGGTGCTCGTGAAGAACCGCCGAATATCGTATATGGAACGATGACGTATTGGCCCGGTCGCAAGATCGGGCCATTTTCTTGAGCAGGGAGTTGGCGCCGATCATGCCACTCATCTTCAGTTCCGGTCCCTATCGCCTCTTCTTCTATCTCAATGAAGGCGATCCGCGAGAGCCGATTCATGTGCATGTGCGCAGCAGCGACGGCGAAGCTAAGATTTGGGTGGAACCGCGGTTTCGGTCGCGGAGAGCTTCGGCTTCAATTCACGTCAGCTAAGGACTATAATTTCCATTGTGGAAACCAATCACGTGCAGATCGAACAGGCTTGGCATGAGCATTTCGGCGGCTGAAGTCCGCTTCGACGACCACACCATGTGGGTGGACCTAAGCGACGGCCGCACAATCGGCGTGCCGCTGGCCTGGTTTCCGCGCCTGTTGCACGCGACGAAGGCGGAGCGAGAGGATGTCGAAATCAGCCCGATGGGACTGCATTGGGATGCGCTCGACGAAGATATTTCCATTGCCGGCCTGCTCGCCGGACGTGGCGACCAGACGCATACGCGGTCCCAAGTGGCATAGGTGCGGACCCGTTGAGCCGGACCGCGCTTTCCGGCAGTCAAACGGCGTTCTCGAATCTCAAAAGGAAATGTGATTGTTCCTCAGCACCAAAAGGCTGCACTGAGGAACGCGTCTAAATGCAGGCATCGGTGCGAACCGATGTCTTGGGCGGCCGTCGGCAATGCGGCCCGCAGGCCGGGCGTATGTCCGGCAAGCCGGTGTTTCACGCCCTGCGCTCCATCATCCGCATCTGGCCGGGCGGCGGCAGGAGAATCGCCTCGTTATGGGTGGCGTGCCGCGCGCGGCCGCTGATCTCGTTCATCAGCGCCCGGATGTCGTTCGTGCGCACGCCGTCGCGCGCCATGACCTTCCTGATGATCGGCTCGTTCAGGAGCTCGTCAAGCGTGGTTTCGCTGTGAATCATGCCAAGTCTCCTCATCGCCGCCCGCAGGAGACAATCTAGGCGCGTGCCATGACTCTGTGATGTCGGTTCCGTGACAAATTTTGGCCGGTTGTTGGAAAGATTGCCACGTTTGGCACTACCCTGGCGAAACAACTGCCTTGTCCGGCCATCAGCGCAGAATGCGTACGGCCCGGCTTTGGCGCCAGGCCCCATGCACCGCCGCTTCAGCGCACGCCGAAGGGTGTCAGTCTCTCGTAGCCGGCGGCGAGGCTCAGCACCGACAAGTCGCCGCGCGGCCGGCCGATGATCTGCATGCCCATGGGCCGCCCGGCCGGGTCGAAGCCGACCGGCACGCTGATCGCCGGCAGGCCGGCCATGGTTGCCAGCGTGCACACTTCGAGCCAGCGATGATAGCTGTCCATCGCGCGCCCCGCGATCTCCTCCGGCCAATGGCATTCGACGGGGAAGGGAAAGACCTGCGCCGTGGGCAGCGCCAGATAGTCGAAATGCTCGAAAAGCCGCACCACGGTCTGATACCAGGCCGTGCGCCGCTGCGAGGCGGCAAATGTTGCCGGCGCCTCGAGCCGCAGCGCGCCCTCGGCCTCGTAGACGGCTTCGGGCTTGAGCTGCGAGCGCCTGTCGGAATCGTCGTAATGCGCTTTCAGCGCACAGCCGCTCGTGGCATGGCGCAAGGTGACGAAGGCCTGCCACAAGGCCTCGAAGTCGAAATCCGGCACATGGGAATCGACCGTCGCTCCCGCACCTTCGAGCTGTGCCAGGGCTTGCGTGCACAGGTCCAGAATGCCCTCCTCCACGGCCAGATGGCCGCCGAGATCGCCCATCCAGGCGATGCGGGCGCCCTGTACGCGCGGAGCCAGCCCGGCCAGGAAATCCTCATGCCCGTCGAGCGACAGCGGCGAGCGCGGGTCGTGTCCGGATTGCACGCCGAGAAGCAGCGCGATGTCGGCGACGCTCCGCCCCATCGGCCCTTCAATCCCCATTTGCGACATGAACGCCTCGAAATTGGGACCGCCGGGCACGCGGCCTTGCGAGGGACGGAAGCCATAGACATTGTTGTAGGCTGCGGGATTGCGCAGCGAGCCGCCCATGTCGCTGCCGTCGGCCAGCGGCAGCATATGCAATGCCAGGGCCACCGCGGCGCCGCCGCTCGAGCCGCCGGCGGTCAACCGATGATCATAGGCGTTGAGCGTCGGTCCGAAGACGGGATTGTAGGTGTGCGAGCCGAGCCCGAATTCCGGCACATTGGTCTTGCCGACGATGATGGCGCCGGCGCGGCGGATCCGCTCGACGAAATAGTCGTCCACATCGGGCACGTGGCGCGCGAAGATCGGCGAGCCGAATGTCGTGCGCAGCCCCTTGGTGAGAGCCAGGTCCTTGATCGCGATCGGCAGCCCGAAAAGCGGCCCAGCTTCGACGCCCTGCGCCAAGGCCGTATCGGCAGCGTCCGCCTCCGCCAGCAATTCCTCCCGCGGGCGCATGGAGACGATGGCGTTGACGTGCGGGTTGACGGTCTCGATGCGCGAGATAAAGGCGTCCATGATCTCGCGCACGAACAGCCGCCGCTCGCGGATCGCTCGTGCCAGTTCGATAGCCGACTGGCCGCATATCGGACCCGGCGACGGAAACCGACCTGAGCCGGGCTCGAAATCCGCTGTCACACCGTCCTCCATTCCTGCTGTGACGCCCATATTCAAGGACAGGGATTGCCGAAGCGCTGATGAATCGCGTCGACCGCCTCCTGCATCTCCTGCGTCCACTCTACATCGGCCGAGTCCAGCGCCATAGCCAACTGGTCGAGATTCGTTGCGCCGACGATATTGGATGCGACGAAGGGCCGGCTCGTCACAAATGCATTGGCGAACAGGGCCGGCTCCATGCCGAATTGCCGAGCGAGCTCGTTATAGGCAAGGATCGCCTCGCCCGCATACGGCTTCTCGTAGCGCTGGAGACGGTCGAAGAGCTGTTTGCGCGATCCTTTCGGCAGTGCGCCATGGTCGTATTTGCCGCTCAGATAGCCTTGGGCCAGCGGCGAATAGGCGAGCAAACCGATATCCTCGCGCTGGCAGACCTCGGCCAGGTTCACCTCATAGGTCCGGTTGACGAAGCTGTAGGCGTTTTGCAGCGTGGCAATACGCGGCCCATCACCGCGCTCGCTGGCGGCTACAAATCGCATCACGCCCCAGGAACTTTCGTTCGACAGTCCGAGATGGCGGATCTTGCCCTGCTCGACCAGGTCACCGAGAACGGCCAGCGTCTCTTCGATGGGCGTCTCGTCGTCAACCGTTTCACCGGCCTGGTCGGATGCAATCCCGATGCGCGTCGGATTGGCGCCCCAGGGCGTGGGCCTGTCCGGCCAATGGATCTGGTAGAGGTCGATATAATTGGTCTGGAGCCGTTTCAGAGACTTTTCGACCGCGTCGACAATATCGGCACGCACCAGTTTCGACGGACGGCCTCCGCGAAACCATTCATTGGCCGTGCGACCGACCACCTTGGAGGCCAGCACGACATCCCGTCGATTGCCGCGCGCGCGCATCCAGGTGCCGATGATCTCTTCCGTGCGTCCCTGCGTCTGCGCCTTGGGCGGGATCGGATAGAGCTCGGCCGTGTCGATGAAATTGACGCCGCGCTCGAAGGCAATGTCCATCTGGGCGTGGCCTTCCGCCTCGCTGTTCTGCTCGCCCCATGTCATCGAGCCGAGGCAGATTCTGGAAACAGATAGATCGGTGCGGCCGAGACGGCGCTGTTGCATGGTAAAGCTCCGGATTGCGATCGCGGATGGCGCGCTGGCGCCGCCGCCGGGAAAGACGCCGCCTTATAGACCAACTGCCGGTGTCGTCAAAACCGCCCGGATGATCAGCGTCGGCGCTTCGTCACCTTTTTCTTCACCTGGTCGATCAGCATGTTGGCGATGCGCATGCGGATCTCGGCACGCTCGCGCAACGCCGGGTCGACACGGTCTGGATGGTTGGCAAAGGCGAATGCGCGGCGGATGCGGTCGATGTCGTGTGGAATCCGGTTCGCGGTCAGCGTGAGTTCGCGAGCAATTTCTGCCGGATCGATCGAAGGCAGCGGGGGAGCGGGATCGGGTGACTCGATTCCGGGAGGATTGTCGATGGCAATCGGCGCGCCCTGTGCCCGGGCATTCTGCCGATAAAGATCGGCAACCACCTCGCCCGGCACGCTGGCGAAGAAGGCCTCGGCGGCATCCTGCGTGCCGACATAGCTGAACGGCATCGACGCATGGCCGCGTGCGGCCGAAGCGCCATCGCCCTCCTCCGCTTCGCGCGCCCTGGTCTCGATCAACTCGTCAAGCAGCGCGGCGAACTCGCTCTTGGAAAAATCGCTCATCGTCAATTCCCGATCCACCGGGTGCGACGCTGCCGCGCCGCCGTCCATAGCGTGTCTAACCGGAGAATGTGCATGATGACTTAACGCAAAGCATCGGAAATCCTTGCCAATTCTCGTACGTGGCTAGTCCCGAACCACAGCCGGTGTCCGATCACCCGCAATTCGCCTTGCGGCGCATGGCTGGCATGCGATTGCTGCACTGCAACATCGGCGCTGCCTCACCTATATTGAAGGCGGGAAAGATAAGGAGAAATCAGATGAGCTATTTCGGCAAGCTGTTTCAGCGCCCCGCCGGTGACAGCCACCGCTACCGCGAGGCGATGTCGTTCCTCAACCGGATGTCCGCTGCCGATCGGGCCGATATCGGCATCAAGCCGGCCGATTTTCCCGGCATGGCGCGCCGGATGGCGAAGAACTGAACCGGGCAGCTGCTGCGCCGCAATTTCATCGGCCTTCACACCACCGCCGCAATCTTTGCCAACTCTGGCCGGTGCAGGAGGTGGATTCGATGAGCGGAATTGGATTGCGGGGAATATGTGTTGCCGGCATGGTCTGGTCGCCGGTGGCGGCGCTGGCCCAGGAAAGCGTCTATCTGGACGACCGGTCCGACCCGGTGGCGCTGGTTGAATCCTACTATAACGCGATCAACCGCAAGGAATTTGCCCGCGCCTGGGGCTATTTCGGCGAGGATAAGCCGGCTCCCGATTTCGATGCGTTCGCCGCCGGTTTCGAAGGCACGGACCGTGTCGATGTGCTGACTGGTGCCTATGGCGCCGAGGGTGCGGCGGGCAGCGTCTATTACACCATAGCCGTGGCCATCCGGGCCGTTGACGAGGATGGTACGGATTCTGTCTTTGCCGGTTGCTACACGGCGCGGCTCGCCAATCCGCAGATCCAGTCGGATCCGTTCGAGCCGATGCATCTCGTCGAAGGCGCGCTGGAGCCGGCCGACACGTCGCTCCAGGAGGCCCTACCACCGCAATGCGGCGACTCTCCTCCCCTCACCGCCCTGGAACGCGACGCGCAAACCGCCGAGCGGCTGCTGCGTGCCGCCCATGGCGAGGAATGTTCCCGGACCCTTCCCGACGGAGCGGATGTCGAGCCTGAAAGCCATACGATCGCCTTTCGCTACGCCAGCGACGGTCCGGAAACGGCGGAGCGCAAGGCGCATTTGTTCCGTTTCTATTGCGGCGCGGGCGCCTACAACGAAAACCACGTCTACTATCTCGCAGACGAGGTGGGCGGGGTGCGCGAATTGCAGTTCGCCTCGCCCGAACTGGATATTCGCTACGAGAACGACAATCCCGAGGAGAAGGTCGACAGCATCCGCACCATCGGCTTCGAGACCGGCCCCATGCTGGTCAATTCAGGCTACGATCCCGAGACCTACACCATCATGTCCCACAACAAATGGCGCGGCATCGGCGATGCTTCGTCGACCGGCACCTGGCTCTTTCGAGACGGCCGCTTCACGCTCGTCCGCTACGATGTCGATGCGTCCTATGACGGCGAGATCAATCCCGAAACCGTGCTCGACTACAATTCAGGACCGTAGCGGCATCAATCACCGAACCCCTGCCCGGCCTCGCGCGGTTTCAGCCTGATCAGCCGCGAATCGAGCACGGCCGCCTGGCGATGCACCACGGCCTTTTGATAGTCCGGGTCCTTGACCATTTCGACGAAGGCGGCGCCGGAGGGATATTCGGCGATGAAGCAGCGATCCCAGCGCTCTTCATCGGGTCCGATCAGCATCAGGCGATAATCGCCCGACCAGGCGATGCGTCCACCCACGCGGCGGAAGATCGGTCCGCTCTCGCGGCCATAGGCTGCGTAGGCCTGCCAGCCGGTCGCCTCGCGGCCGTCCGGATAGGCGGCCTTGTCGCGAAAGCGGACCAGGTTGAGCATGTGGATCGGCCCTTCCTCGGCCAATCCGCGAAATGCGCCGAACATTTCGCGGGTGGGATCGACATATTCCTCGCCCATGCAAACGCCTCCTCACTTGTTTCGGTATCATCGCTGCGACAGCATCCAGTTCAAGGTTTCGCGCCAGTCCGTCATGCGGATGGGCGTGCCATGGCTGCCGGTCTCGAAGCGCACGAAACGGATCGGATAGCCGGGCGCGTGGCGCCGAACAGTGTCGAAGAATGCCCGCTGCCGGTCGATCGGAAAGACGCTGTCGCGGCTGCCATGCGCCACGAGAACGGGCACCCGGCGACGAAAGGCCGGACTGGCCAAGAAGCGTTCGTCCCGGTCGGAGCCGAGCAGGATCAGCCCGCCCAGCCTTTCGACCACTTGGCTGCCGCCGGCCATGCGCCAGCACAAAATGCCGCCCATCGAACCGCATGCGATGAAGACCGGTGCATCGGACGACGTGCGGCCATAATATGCAATCAGCCGGGAGACCGCGGCGGCCCCGCCCGCGCCGAAATCGGGGAGATCGATCGTCAGGTAGAGCCCGCCATTTCTTGCCATCAGGTTTTTGATGCGGTTGAAATTGCCGCCGAAGGTGAAATCGTTTGCGCCCTGCATCCGATTGCCGCCCTGGCCGTGCAGATAGATGGTGATGATGCGCGCGCCATCGGTGCGCCCGACCGCGATGTGGCGAATGCCGTCCACGACGAGATCCTGCTGGCTGCGGCGCACGCCGAGATCGACATAGGCGGCCTGCACGCGCCGTTCGGGCACCGCGTCGCGCCGGTTGATGTCGCGCAACTCCCGATAATCGACGGCAATCGCGGCGCCGTCGTCCGTGCTCGACAAAATGCCCGGATAGCCGAAGAGCCGATCCTTGTATGGCTTCAGTTCCACAGCGTCGGCCCATCCCGTCCCGCAGGCCGCGATCAGGATCGCCGCCGGCAAGACCAGCAATCGCGCAAGGGACGTGACAGGGATCATCCCGAACGATCAGCCGCGCCAGCGGCCTCGAGGGAGCCACCTGCAGCGTGCAAGGCGTCGGGTGTGTCGACATCCATCGTCGCCGCCCGGCCGATCTCGACATCCACGACCTCGACGCTGCCGTTTTCGACGATATGGCGCGCCCCGGTATCGCCTTCGAGCGCCGACACCGCGCCAAACAGCGAGCGCGGCAGGATCACCGGATTGCCGCGCTTTCCGCCATGGGTTGCCCGCACGACCACACGCCCGCCATGCGCGTGAAAGGCGGCGATCAGGCGGTTCAGGTCCGGTGTCGTCAGGTCCGGCATGTCGGCCAGCACGACCATCGCCCCGGCAGCGGCCGCCGGAAGTGCCTGAATGCCGGCTTTGAGAGAGGTTGAAAGTCCAGCCGCATAATCATGATTTTCAATGACAATCACTTCGATACCATTGAGGGCATCGGTGATTCTTTCGCCCTGGTGGCCGATCACCACGCTGGTCGAGGCGGCGTCGGAGGCAACGACGCGTGCGGCGGTTCGCCTGACAAGCGGCACGCCGTCGAAGCGCGCCAGGAGCTTGTTCGGGCCGCCCATGCGCCGCGACTGTCCGGCAGCCAGCACGACTGCATGAACCTCTGTGTGGCGTGCGCGCGCAGCCGTTTCGCGCGGCTGCGGGCGTTCGGCGATTTCCATCAAAAGACCGCCGACACCCATTGCGGCGATGTCGCGCCCGCTTACCGGCAGATCGGCCATCAGCCGGTCGAGCACCCAGTCGAAGCCGTTTTCCCGCGGACTGCGGGCGCAGCCGGGCGCACCGAGAACGGGCTTATCGCCCAGTCGACCGAGCACCAGCAGATTGCCCGGATCGACCGGCATGCCGAAGCGTTCAACGATGCCATCGACCTTGCGGATGGCTGCGGGAATTACGTCGTCCGGATCGCTGACCGCGGATGCCCCGAAAATCAGGAGCAGGTCGCATGTCGGCGCGGCCTCGCCGATCGCTTGGGCAAGCGTGTCCTCGTCATGCGGTGGCCTGTGCTCGCCCGCCAGCACGCTGCCCGACCGCGCCAGGCGTTCTTCTGTTATGCGGCGTGTCTTGTCGAGCACGCTCGCCTTGATGCCCGGCAGCGCCGTCTGGATGAGTGCGACGCGACGCGGCCGATAGGGTTGGACACCGAACGCACGGCCGCCGGCGCATCGTTCGACGGCCGCTTCGACCAGCCCCTTCTGCACGGCGAACGGGATGATCTTGACCGTCGCAATCATGCGGCCGGCCTCGACCGGTTCGAATTCACCGAGCGTGGCCAGTGTGATTGCCGGATCGACGGCGTTGATGGCGTCGACCATGGCTCGATCGACGGTGAAAACGCCGGCGGCCAAGGCATGGATATTGACGCGGCCGGTTGCGGCAGGCTTGACCTCGACATTCTCGCTGCCGAGTGCGGCCGCGATCCGGGCCGCCGCCTCATCCTCGCCAATGTCATCGGGGCCCAGAACTGCGGCCGTGACCTGTTCAATGCCCGCCTCGCACAGTTCGGCGATATCGGCGGCGGTCAGGCGATGCCCCTTCTTGAATTTGCGGCGCCCGGCCATGACGGCGTGCGCCACGGTGGCACCCTGTGCCTCGGCTGTTGGAACGGGTCCGAACTTCACGCCGCCTTGCCTTCCCTCTTGTCGGCGAGCCCCCGCCTGCGAAATGCCGCAATGATTTCGGCCAGCACGGCGACGGCGATTTCGGCCGGGCTTGCCGCGCCGATATCGACGCCGATGGGCGCATGGATGCGGGCGAGCATATCTTCTGACAGGCCGGCCGCGGTCAGGCGGTCGAGGCGCTTGGCGTGGGTCTTTCGGCTGCCCAGAGCTCCGACATAGAAGCAGCCCGTTTGCAGGGCCGAAACAAGCGCCGGATCATCGATCTTCGGATCATGGGTCAGCGCGGCGACCGCCGTATAGGGATCGAACGGATGTTTTTCGAGGACGTCCTGCGGCCATTCGGCCAACAGCGGCACGTCCGGGAAACGCTCCGGTGTGGCGAAGGCCGTGCGCGGATCGATGATCTCTACGTCGAAGCCCGCGATCTTGGCCATCGGCGTCAGAGCCTGGCTGATATGAACAGCCCCAATGACGACGAGGCGCGGTGGCGGCAGATGGACATTGAGGAAAAACTGGGTGCCGTCCGCCTCGACGAGGCCCGAACGCCCCGAACGCAAACCCGCCGCCACCGCCTGGCCAAGCGCTCCGGCCACTTCGTCGCCCTCGCAAATGACCCGGTCTCGGCCGTCATCGAGATTGGTGACGAGCACGGCCGCACGGCGGGCCTCGCGCTCGGCGTTGAGCTTTTTCAGGCTATGGGGATCCATCCTCGTGCCTCAGCCCAGCCGTTCGACATAGACCTTGATCCGGCCGCCGCAGGAAAGTCCGACCTCCCAGGCAGTCTCGTCGGCCACGCCGAATTCGAGCATGGTCGCCTTGCCGCTGTCGAGCACGTCCATCGCTTCGGCCACGACCGCACCCTCGACACAGCCGCCGGACACCGAACCCTCGAAATTGCCTTCCGTATCGATGACCAGATGGCTGCCAACAGGCCGCGGCGCCGAGCCCCAGGTCTCCATCACCGTGGCGACGGCGACGTCCTTGCCGTCCTTCATCCAGGCTTCCGCGATCAACAACGGATCACGATTTTCGTCGAGATTGGCCACATGCATCATGCGCTCCTCCTGATCGAATATGGTCACGCCGCAACCCGATTGCCAAGGTCCATATGGATGCGCGGATCGGCGTCGCGCGAGCGGCCGGCCGACAGCGACGCGCAGAGATCGGACAGGGAATCGAGCGTGTGGACGGGGCGGAATTCGTCGACATGCGGCAGCATGGCGCGCACCCCGCGCGCCCGCGCCTCGAATCCGTCGAAGCGCAGCAAGGGGTTGAGCCAGATCAGCCGGCGGCACGATTTGTGCAAGCGATCCATTTCGCGCTGCAACCCCGCCACGTCATCGCGCTCGAGGCCGTCGGTAATCAACAGCACGACGGCACCCTGCCCCAATACGCGGCGCGACCAGAGCCGGTTGAATTCATGCAGCGCCTCGCCGATGCGCGTTCCACCCGACCAGTCCTCCACCGCGCGCGAACATTCCGCCAGCGCTTCGTCGGGATCGCGGTGGCGCATCTGCCGCGTCAGGTTGGTGAGCCGGGTCCCGAAGACGAAGGTGTGCACGCGGCGGCGCTTTTCCGTCAGTGCGTGCAGGAAGTGCAGAAAGATGCGCGTGTACTGGCTCATCGAGCCGGAAATGTCGGCAAGCACGACCAAGGGTGGGTGAACGGTACGCACCGATCTGAACTTCGGCACGATCAGATCGCCGCCGGTGCGCATGGCACCCTTGAGCATGGCGCGCGGGTCGGCGCGCCGCCCGTGCGGATCGGGCCGAAACCGCCGGGTCGCGATAAGGTCCACCGGCAGCTTCAAACCGGCGATGGCGCGCTTGGCCTCGGCGATCTCGCGCGCCGTCATCTGGGCGAAATCCTTCTGCCTCAGGATTTCGTTGCCCGAGACGGTAAAGCGCGCATCGACCTCGACCTCCGGCATTTCGCGTTTCTGGCGGTCCTTCTCGTGCCCGTCGAACAGGGCGCTCGCCACGCGCTGCTCGGCCGCACGCTGGCTGGCCTTTTCGCGTCTGTCGGGTGCGATGGGTGAGAACATCGCCAGCATCTTCTCGATCAGCTCGCGCGATTTCCAGAACAGCCGGAACGCCTCGTCGAACACGGCATGGTCTTCATGGCGCGTAACGAGCACGGAATGGAGCACCCAGTAGAAATCCTCGCGCGTGCCGATGCCGGCAGCCAGCACCGCCTCGATCGCATCCTTGATCGAGGCCGGGCCGACACGCATGCCGGCCTTGCGCAGCGCACGGCCGAAATAGACGATGTTGTCGGCAATGCGCCCGTCGGCATCGGCGGTTTTCGGGAGGGAGGGATTGATCGGCATCGATGCCTACCCTTCTGCCAGTTCAGCCTTCACCTCCTTGAGAAGGCGACGGCCTTCGCCCTCGTCAATGCGGGCGATGTCGTCTTGATATTTCAGCAGCACGCCCAACGTATCGGAGATGGTTTCGGGATCGAGCGCGATCTTGTCGAGCTCGGTCAGCGCGCTGGCCCAGTCGATCGTTTCGGCGACGCCGGGCGATTTGAACAGGTCGAGTTCGCGCAGTCTCTGGATGAAGCGCACCACCTCGTCCGACAGGCGCTGGTTGGCATGCGGCACCTTGCGCCGCACGATTTCCAGTTCGCGCGCCGCATCGGGATAGTCGACCCAGTGATAAAGGCAGCGGCGCTTCAGCGCGTCGTGGATCTCGCGCGTCCGGTTGGTCGTGATGACGATGATCGGCGGCTCCTCGGCGCTGATCGTGCCAAGCTCCGGCACCGTGACCTGAAAATCTGAAAGGATTTCGAGCAGGAAGGCCTCGAACGCCTCGTCGGTGCGGTCGAGCTCGTCGATAAGCAGCACCGGGGCCTTGCCGTCGCGCCCGGAAAGCGCGTCGAGGATCGGCCGGCGGATCAGGTATTTTTCGGAAAAGACGTTGCGCTCCATCGCCTTGCGGTCGGAAACGCCGGTCGCCTCCTCCATGCGGATCTCGACCATCTGCGCCGCATAGTTCCATTCGTAGACGGCCGAGGAGACGTCGAGCCCTTCATAACATTGCAGGCGAATGAGACGGCGGTCGAGCGCCTGGGCCAGCACCTTGGCGATCTCGGTCTTGCCGACGCCGGCCTCGCCTTCCAGGAAGAGCGGACGCTGCATGCGCAGGCTCAGGAAGAGAACGGTGGCCAGAGCGCGGTCGGCGACATAGTCGGCGCCCTCGAGCAGGGCCAGCGTCTCGTCGATCGACTGCGGCAGGCCGTTCCCGGTTTTGCGGTTCATTGTCTCTCCAGACATGGGCCTCAAGACTTGAGCGTGCGATAGGCCCTGTTGAAATAGATGAGCGGGTCGAGCGTATCCCCGACATTGAGGCCTGTCACCTTGCCGATGAGGATCCGGTGCGTGGCCAGGTCCTTGGCTTCGATGAGCTCGCAATCGAACACCGCCATGCCATTGACCAATGCGGGAGCGCCCGTCGTCAGCAATTCCCAATCGGCGGCGGCAAAGCGGTCGTCCTGCGCCAGGCCGGTCAATCCCGAAAAATGCGAGGCGAGCGGTTCCTGGTCCGCCGAAAGCGTGTTGAGTGCGAAAACGCCGTTCTCGACGAAACAATCATTGGCGCGGTTCTCGCGGTTGAGGCAAACCAGCGCGGTCGCCGGATTGTCGGAGACGGAACACGCGGCAATGGCTGTAACGCCGCGCCGACCGGCCGGCCCGTCGGTGGTGACGATATGGACGGCGCCTGAAAAATTCGCCATCGCATCGCGATAATGTTTGGGTTCGATCTGGCTCTTCTTCAGCAATTGAATTGTTCCTTGCGGCGCGTGGCCGAAATATAGGGATACTGGGCAGCGTCACAAGCAGCCTGACAAGCATGTTGCGCCGCCCGGTCCGCTTGTTTACCTGTTTGCCAGACCTTTGCACATGGTTTCAGGCCCAAAACGCGCATGCATGTTCTGCCAGCCCTGTCGGCAACCCTCCTCGCAGTCGTGGTCAGCACAACGGGTGCGCTGGCGGCCGAAACCAGGCTCGGCCTTGCCGCACCGCTGTCGGGCGACTTTGCCACGCTCGGCGAGCAGATGCGCTCTGGCGCTGCGCTTGCCGCCGAGAACGGCCGGGACGCCGCCCTCGAAATCGCCGACGATCAATGCAGCGCCGATGGCGGGCGGGCCGCCGCGCAGCAATTCGTCGAGGCCGAGGTCAGCGTGGCGGTCGGCTTCCTGTGCATCGATTCCATCGAAGCGGCACTGCCCGTCCTGAAGGATGCCGGCATTCCGGTCGTCACGACCGGCGTGCGCGTCGACAGCCTGACCGAGCGGCGCAACAAGACCGGTTGGCCGGTCTTCCGCCTTGCCCCGCGCGCCGCCGAACAATTGCAGGCCGCGCAGACCTATCTCATCCGGCGCTGGAGCGACGAGCACATCGCCATCATAGACGACGGCACGATCTACGGCCGCGAATTGGCGGAGGGCTTTCGGCTGGCCGCGGAACAAGCCGGCCTGAATCCGGTCTTTACCGACACGTTCCGGCCGCAGCTCGACAATCAGATCGCGCTCGCCGGCCGTCTGCGCAAGGCCGGCGCGACCCATGTGCTGGCCGGTGGCGACCGTTCCGATATCGCGATCCTTGGCCGCGACGCTGCCGAACTGGATTATGGTCTCACCATTGCCGGCGGGGAGACGTTGCGCGCAGCGGACAACGATGTGGCGCTGGCGCCCGGAACCTTGATGATTGGCCTGCCGGAATGGGCGGATCTGGCGGATCCGCAAGCCGTTGAGGTTATGCGAAAGAGCGGCGTCGTACCGGAGGGTTACATCTTGCCGACCTATGCGGCGGTCGAGACCGCGCTCCAGGCCGTACGCTCCGCCACCTCTCCCGAGATGACGGTGGCGACGGCCCTGCAGGACGGCGCTTTCGCCACAGTGCTCGGCGAGGTGCGTTTTGACGATATGGGAGACTGGCAGGGCAATCCCTACCGGCTGTTCGAGTTCGATGGCGAGACATTCAGACAGGTGACGGAGTGATGCAGTTCAAGACGGGAGAGAAAAACCTGCTGACCGACGTAGGCGGCCTGAGCGTCGGCAATGCGCAGGACTTGCGACTGAAGTCGGGCGTGACGGTGGTATTGTGCGACACGCCGGCGGTCGCCTCGTACCAGGTGCTGGGCGGCGCGCCAGGCACGCGCGAGACCGATCTGATGGAGCCGCACAACAGCGTCGAAACGGTCAACGCCGTCGTGCTGGCCGGCGGATCGGCCTACGGGCTCGATGCAGCCTCCGGCGTCCAGGCCCTGCTGCGCGAGCGCGGCATCGGCCACAAGGTCGGCAATCAGCGGGTGCCGATCGTCCCGGCTGCAATCCTGTTCGACCTCATCAATGGCGGGGAGAAGGTCTGGGGCCGTTACCCGCCTTACCGCGAAATGGGCTATGAGGCGGCCGACGCGGCGGGACAGGACTTTTCCATCGGCACGCAGGGCGCCGGCACCGGCGCCTTGACGGCCGGATTGAAGGGCGGGCTCGGCTCTGCATCCACGGTCCTGCCAAATGGCATCACGGTGGCCGCGCTCGTCGGCGTCAATCCGACCGGTTCGGCAACGATCGGGCGCAGCCGGCATTTCTGGGCCGCTCCCTTCGAGGCCGGCGACGAGTTCGGCGGTCTCGGCTATCCTTCCCCCCTGCCCACCGACGCCACGGACATTCGCATGAAGTTCCGCGATCTGGCCGGCAACGGCGCCAACACCACGATCGCGGTGATCGCCACCGATGCGGTCCTGAGCAAGGCCGAGGCGAAACGCCTGGCGATCAGTGCCCATGACGGTTTTGCGCGTGCCATCTGGCCGTCGCACACGCCCGTCGACGGCGATCTGGTGTTCGCGCTTGCAACCGGCGCCAGCCAGATCAAGCCCGACGCGGCGGCCTCCTCCGAGCTTTATGCCGCTTCGGCCTCGACAATGGCCCGTGCCATCGCGCGTGGCGTCCATGCCGCACAGCCGGACGACAACGACCTCTATCCCGCCTGGTCGAGCCTGACGTGACGTCGCCTGACCGCCATGTGCCGGGCGCGGCCACGCAAGGAGCCCGCCCGGCAGCAATGCTGCAATTTGCCACCGGCGCCGCCTTATGGGGTGCGCTGATGGCGCTCAGCGCGGCGGTGTCCCTGATCTGGCTCGACTGGCGGACAGACGAGCAAATCCGCGCGGTTTCCACGATCTTTGGCCTCGGCGGCGTGGTCGGATATCTGCTTGCCCGCATCGGATTTCGCCTGACCATTGCCACGCAACGCATCGAGGCGCGGTTTGCCGCTCACCTGTTCACCCTGGCCGCGGGTACGATCGGCGCGACCGCCACACTCTATGCCATGCATCACCGCGTCTACTTCGCCCAGTGGCACGCATCGTTCCCCTCGGTCGACTGGACGCTGCAATTGATATTCACGATCCTCGGCGCGTTCTACCAGTTCGCGGCCCTTGGCCTGCGGCTCTATCTGCCGGTGGGCGTTCCAGCGCTGATCGTCTTTGCGCTGTGCCTGACCGCACGTGCGCGTTGAGCTTGCCGCTCCCCTCTGCTACAGCCGAACCAGCTTTCCTCCATGAAGCAGGACAACAATCATGATCCCGCGCTATTCGCGGCCGGATATGGTCGCCATCTGGTCGCCCGAGACCAAGTTTCGCATCTGGTTCGAAATCGAGGCCTATGCCTGCGAGGCCTTGGCCGAACTCGGTGTCATTCCGAAAGAAGCCTCCAGGACCATCTGGGAAAAGGGATCGGCCGCCAAATTCGATGTCGACCGGATCGACGAGATCGAGCGCGAAACCAAGCATGACGTGATCGCCTTCCTGACCCACCTGGCCGAAATCGTCGGACCCGAGGCGCGCTTCGTCCATCAGGGCATGACCTCCTCGGACGTCCTCGACACCTGCTTCAACGTCCAGCTCGTGCGCGCCAGCGATATCCTGCTGGCCGACATCGACGGTCTGCTCGCCGCCCTGAAGCGCCGCGCATTCGAGCACAAGGACACCGTCACCATCGGCCGTTCGCACGGCATCCACGCAGAGCCGACCACCTTCGGCGTCAAGCTCGCCCAGGCCTATGCCGAGTTCGCCCGCTGCCGCGAGCGGCTCGTCTCGGCACGCGAGGAAATCAACACCGTCGCCATCTCCGGCGCCGTCGGCACCTTCGCCAACATCGATCCGCGGGTCGAGGAGCATGTGGCGCAAAGGCTCGCAATGAAGCCGGAGACCGTCTCGACCCAGGTCGTCCCGCGCGACCGTCATGCTATGTACTTCGCCACGCTCGGGGTCATCGCTTCCTCGATCGAGCGCCTGGCCACCGAAATCCGCCATCTGCAGCGCACCGAGGTGCTGGAGGCCGAGGAATATTTCTCGCCCGGCCAGAAGGGATCGTCGGCCATGCCGCACAAGCGCAATCCGGTGCTGACGGAGAACCTGACCGGGCTGGCGCGCATGGTCCGTTCCTACGCCATGCCGGCGATGGAGAACGTGGCGCTGTGGCACGAGCGCGATATCTCGCACTCCTCGGTCGAGCGAATGATCGGCCCCGACGCCACGGTGACGCTGGATTTTGCGCTGGCGCGGCTTACCGGCGTTGTCGACAAGCTCGTCGTCTACCCCGAGACCATGCAAAAGAACATCGACAAGTTCCGCGGCCTCGTCCATTCGCAGCGCGTGCTCCTGGCGCTCACGCAGGCCGGCGTTTCACGCGAGGACGCTTACCGGCTGGTTCAGAGAAACGCCATGAAGGTCTGGGAGCAAGGCAAAGATTTTCTTGAAGAATTGCTCGCAGACAAGGATGTCCGAGCCGCCCTGTCGGAAGACGCAATCCGCGAAAAGTTCGATCTCGGATATCACACGAAGCATGTCGACACGATCTTCGAACGCGTGTTCGGTTCCTGACGAACCGGCACCCGGAGGGATGTGCCGGAATGCCTGAAAGCGGCGGGTTGCACTGCGACAGGCCGGTCGCTACATGAGCGCGCATGAAGGTCAAGGACGCAGATATTCTCATCATTCCCGGCTATACGAATTCGGGCCCCAACCATTGGCAGACGCGGTGGGAGGGCCGGCTTTCGACGGCGCGGCGGGTAGAGCAGGACGAATGGTCCAAGCCGGTGCGCGAGGACTGGACGCAGCGGCTCGCCGATACCGCCAATAAGGCCGAGCGGCCGATCGTCCTGGTCGGTCACTCCCTGGGCATACCGACGGCCATTCACGCCCTGCCCGCAATCGAGAAGCCGATTGCCGGGGCTTTTTTCGTCGCGCCGCCCGACGTGGCCAATCCGAAGATCCGGCCGAAGCACCTGATGACGTTCGGCCCCTACCCGCGCAATCCGCTTCCCTTCCCGTCGGTCACCATCGCCAGCCGCAGCGATCCGTTCTGCGAATTCGCCATCGCCGAAGACATTGCAGGCGCGTGGGGGTCCCTGTTCATCGATGCCGGTGAGGCCGGCCACATCAACGCCGGCTCCGGGCACGGGCCGTGGCCGGAAGGCTCGATGGTCTTCGCGCAGTTTCTTTCGCGGCTTTGACCCCGCAAGACACGGTCAGGCCTGCTTGAGACCCGCTCTGGCGTTCTCGATCAGCATTTGCGCTCCCGTTTCGACCAGCCTGTGTTCCGACGCGATCGCCTGGAACCGGTAGCCCATCGCCGCATAGCGGCCGGTCAGGCCCATGTCGATGACATAGATCGCGGCGACCTTGCCGGCATCGAGCGTGCGCCGGCCTATGTCGGCCAGGGTCTCGGTCATGTCTGGGAGAAGTGGATCGACCGCCGCGCCCTCCGTCCAGGCAATCGAGAAATCCGATGGCCCGACAAAGACGCCGTCTATGCCCGGCACCTCCAGAATGCCGTCGAGCGCGTCGAGCGCCTGTCGCGTCTCGATCATGGCGAAGGAAAGCGTGCGCACGTTCGATTGCTTGAGCCAGTCCTGCGTGTCGGTCAGATCGCTGCGCGGCAAGCTGAATGTCGGTCCCCATGAGCGTTCGCCGAGCGGCGGATATTTCATGGCGGCGGCAAAGTCGCGCGCATCCTGCACCGAATTGACCATGGGCGCGATGATGGCCTCGGCACCGAAATCGAGTGCGCGGCTCGCCATGTCGAAGCGGCCGACGGGAATGCGCACCACAGCATGTTTGCCGGCCGCCGTGACCGGCAGAATGCTGCGCAGGACGCTGTCTTCGTGATGGCCGCCGTGCTGCATGTCGAGCGTTACGGCATCAAAGCCCTGTCTCGCCACCATTTCCACGGTCAGCGTGTCCGGAACGCCCGACCAGGCCGTAAACAGGGTCTCGCCGTCCTGCAGCCGCGATCGCAAACTCATTTCCACGAATCCTCCCTGGACAAAGATCGACCGCATTCAAGCAAAGCGAATGCCGCCCCGAAAGCAAAAACCGCCCGAACGGGCGGTCCTTGCAAGCGGAATCGGCTGGTCCAGCACCTTAGCCGCTTTTTACCTGGTCGACGGCCACGGCCAGGAATTCGTCCATCGTGCGCCGGATCTGGTGGTCGGACTGGTCGACCCCGGCAGCATCGAAATCCGCACGGACTTTTCGGAACACGTCATGGTCGCCCGCTTCCTCGAAGTCGGAATTGATGACTTCCTGGGCGTACGCCTCGGCATCCGCACCGGCCTTGCCGAGTTTTTCGGCAGCCCAAAGCCCGAGCATCTTGTTGCGCCGTGCCATGGCTTTGAACTTGAGTTCCTCGTCATGGGCGAACTTGCGCTCGAAGCTTTCTTCCCGGTCTTTCATGCTCGTCATGTTCCTTTCTCCGCAGGCTCAAATGCCTATGAATTTTGTAGGGCGAGCCTCGCCCGAAATCAAAGCTTTTCGGTGTTCGGGTCGAACTGGTGGGCAGGAAGCGCGGCGGCAGCCTTGCTTCAACATCCGATTCCGGGTGACTGGCTTCATTTGCCGATTGAGTAGATGATGCAGTTGCGCTAGAGACGCGCCGAAGAACCTGTTCTGCCGCCCGCACTTCGACGGCACTACGATCGGTCCCCCGACTGACTGTCAACACGCAAGGACCAGAGTTATCCTATGAACCGCCGCCGCCGCATTTACGAGGGCAAGGCCAAGATCCTCTATGAGGGCCCTGAGCCTGGAACGCTGGTGCAATTCTTCAAGGACGACGCCACCGCCTTCAACAAGAAGAAGCACGAGATCGTGGACGGCAAGGGCGTCCTCAACAACCGGATCTCGGAATACATCTTCACCCATTTGAACCGGATGGGCATTCCGACACACTTCATCCGCCGTTTGAACATGCGCGAGCAGCTGATCCGGGAGGTCGAGATCATCCCGCTCGAAGTGGTCGTGCGCAACGTTGCTGCCGGCTCTCTGGCCAAGCGGCTCGGACTGGAGGAAGGCAGCATGCTGCCGCGCTCCATCATCGAGTTCTACTACAAGGCCGATGCGCTGGACGATCCCATGGTGTCGGAAGAGCACATCACCGCATTCGGCTGGGCGAGCCCGCAGGAAATCGACGACATCATGGCGCTCGCCATCCGCATCAACGATTTCCTCTCCGGCCTGTTCCTCGGCGTGGGCATCCAGCTTGTCGACTTCAAGATCGAATGCGGCCGTCTTTTCGAGGGCGACATGATGCGTGTCGTCGTGGCCGACGAGATTTCACCCGATTCATGCCGGCTTTGGGATGTCGCCACCCAGGACAAGCTCGACAAGGACCGTTTCCGTCGTGACATGGGCGGCCTCGTGGAAGCCTATCAGGAGGTTGCGCGCCGGCTCGGCATCATGAACGAGAACGACCAACCGCGACCGTCCGGACCGACCCTCGTCAAACATTGACCCTGGCCGCATGCGACCGCGTCGACAAGCCTCAGCCGGAGATTGAACACCGTGATCAAGGCCCGCGTTACCGTCACCCTCAAGAACGGCGTCCTCGACCCGCAGGGCAAGGCGATCGAAGGCGCGCTCGGCGCGCTCGGCTTTGACGGCGTTGGCGAGGTGCGGCAGGGAAAGGTCTTCGATGTCGAGATCGACAGCGCCGATCATGCCCGGGCCGAATTGCAGCTCAAGGAGATGTGCGAGAAGCTGTTGGCGAACACGGTGATTGAGGATTATAGTATCAAGATCGCGTAGAGGTTGCATTCGGAGGCGCTTGATGGCTGAAGTCAGCAATGACCTGCTCTATGAACTCCTCAAGAAGATGCAAACTCGGCTGGACAACCTCGAAACCGGCCAAACGGAAATAAAGCAGGAACTGGTTTCCACTCGCGGTCATATGATCGCGATACAGCAGGACACTCACAATATTTACGGGATCCTTGGACGCCACGACGAGCGCCTTGAGCGCATAGAACGCCGCCAGGATCTTCGCGAAATGGCCGAACGTCCGCAACAACCCTACGATACGAGCACATGAAATCAGCCGTCGTCCTCCTTCCCGGCCTCAACCGCGACCGCGACATGATCGCGGCGCTGACGAAGGTCTCGGGCAACCCGCCCCTCACCGTGTGGCAGACCGACACCGAAATCCCCGATGTCGATCTGATCGTCATTCCGGGCGGCTTTTCCTATGGCGACTATCTGCGCTGCGGCGCCATTGCGGCGCGCATGCCGGTCATGCGCGCCGTGGCCGAGAAGGCCGCGAAGGGCGTCATGGTGATGGGCGTGTGCAACGGCTTCCAGATCCTGCTGGAAGCGGGTCTTCTGCCCGGCGCGCTGATGCGCAATGCATCGCTCAAATTCGTCTGCCGCGAAGTCAAGCTGCAGGTCGCCAACGCCAATACGGCCTTTACGCGCAACTACGCTCATGGTCAGATCATCCGCTGCCCGGTCGCCCATCATGACGGCAACTTTTTCGCTGATGCCGAAACGCTGAGCCGGATCGAAGGTGATGGCCAGGTGGTGTTCCGCTACGCTGAAGGCACCAATCCCAACGGGGCTATCAACGACATTGCCGGTATCGTCAGCACGAGCGGAAATGTGTTCGGACTGATGCCGCACCCTGAAAACCTGATCGAAGACGCCCACGGCGGCTCGGACGGGCGTGCCCTGTTCGAAAGCGCGCTGGGGATCGCTGCTTGATGATTTCGGATTTCGGGCAGCGCATTTTCGTCTGTGCGGCAACATTGATCGCGCTGACGGCCTGCCAGTCGGGGTCCGGTCCTGCTGCATCCGGCAAGAGTGCGGCGCTTCAGACCATGGAGCGCATCGCCATCCATGCGCACAAATGCTGGTTTGCCTCGAAGGACCCGGATTTCCGATCCTACCGCTTGGCCGACGAGTTGAATTCCTTTTCCGGTCGCCCGCGCTTCTTGCTGGTGCCTGCGCAGGCCCCGGAATTGCGGCCGCTGCTGGTCGTTCAGGCAGAAGGTCCTCGGCCTGACCTCCAGGCGTTCGGGCCACTGATGGACGGGCCGCTGGGCAGCCGCATCGCGGCCGACATTCGCCGCTGGAATGCAGGTTCTTCTGCTTGCGCCGCGACAGCCTGACGGCGCCTTCGTTCAAGTCGTGGTGCCGCGGTCTTCGGCCTTGCCGTCAGGCGTAAAAAGGGCATGCAATCAGTCATGCGGACGGAAACGGGCCCTCATTCTGCGGTTGCGCAAGGCGTTCGGATGGTTTTCACTTCCGTGAAGTAATGAAGCAGTCCGGAGCATGTCCCGCTCAAACCTTTCCGTTTGAAGCGAACGCGCGCTAGGCTCGACAACCGTCGGTCACGCTGGAGTTTCGTAGGATGGCACGCCTGCTCAACATTGCCGGCATTGTGGTCGGTCTGTTCGTCCTGGTCCTGCAATTCGTCCTGATGGTGCCTGCCCTGATCGAGGCGGGGCGCAGCTATGGCGGCGCAATCGTGGACTATTTTTCCTTCTTCACGATCCTGACCAACATCTTGATGGTGATTACCCATATGGCCGCCCTGTTCGCCAGGCCAGCCTTCTTTCGAAGAGCGTCCGTCCGTGGCGGCGTACTCGCGGCGACGGCGTTGGTTGTCCTGGTCTACTGGACCATACTCAAGGACCTCTGGCATCCCACCGGCATGCTCCGCCTTTCCGACGTCATCCTGCATGCCGGCGCGCCTGCCATTCTTCTGCTGTGGTGGCTCCTAGATGGCGCCGACGGGCAATTGTCCTATCGTCAGATTCCATCATGGATGATCTATCCGGTGGCCTATGTCGGCTACGCGATGATCCGTGCCCCGATTGCCGGAGAAGTGCCCTACCCGTTCCTCGATGTAACCGCCAATGGCTGGCTGACCGTAATCGCGACAATCCTGATCATAGCCGCCGTTTTTGTCGCCATGAGCGCGGTGATTGTCCTTCTCGACCGGCTGGCCGGAAAGGGACGGCGATCCACGGTGGCCGGCGAACGCCTCACTCAATCCCAGAACGGACGCATGCATTCGCGGTAGGCCTCGCTGCGCGAGACACCGATATCCTTGAGCTGTTCGTCAGTCAGTTCCATCAGATCGCGCCGGCTGCGTTGACGTTCCATGCGTCCATCGATCCAGATGAATGCCGATACGAGGCGCGTGACCACAACACGCAGATAGTTCGAACGGAAACGTCTGGCGATATACTGCCCAGCAGCACCATCTTGGCGAATTGTATCTATTGTACCCATCTCTGCGCTCCCGCGTACGAATTGCACCGAAATCCTCCCCGTATTATCCATGATTTGACTCGCCAATGATCGCAATATAGAGATTTGTCACCATGACAAATTGGCTTCCTTCGCTGCCGCACGGCTCCGGGCCGCTCTATCTGCGTCTCGCCGATCAGATCGAAAGCGATATCGTCTCCGGCATCCTTCCGGTTGGGTCCAAGCTTCCGCCGCAGCGCAATCTCGCCTTCGACATCGGGGTGACGATCGGAACGGTCGGACGCGCCTACAAGCTGGTACGCGAGCGCGGGTTCGTGTCCGGTGAGGTCGGCCGGGGCACCTATGTGCTCGGGCAGGAAGAAGCGGCCACGGCGCCGGCCCTTCCCGCCCCGTTGACCGGCACGCGCTCTCCGCCCGTGCCGGGCAAGCTGCGCATGGATTCCACCGCCGCGCCCGACGTCGGGCAGTCGGCGGTCATCGAGAACCTGACGTCCAGCATCGCCGCCCGGTCCCGGGAGGAATGCCTGGACTATGTGCGCACCCCCTCGCCCGGCTGGCTCGAAGCAGGCTGCCGGTGGCTCGACTGCGGCGGCTGGACGCCGGATCCCTCGGCCATCGTTCCTACGCTCGGTGCCCATGCGGCAATCATGGCGGTGATCGCCGCCGTCACTGCGCCAGGCGACCGAATCGTATTCGAAAACCTTACATTTTCCTCGATCGCCCGCAGTGCGACGCTGATCGGGCGGCGGCCGATCGCAGTGGAATCGGACCAAAGTGGCGTCGTTCCCGAGGATTTCGATCGCCTGTGCGCCCAGCAGCATCCGAAGATCGTCTTCCTGATGCCGTGCCTGCAAAATCCGATGTTGACCAATTTGTCGGCGAGCCGAATGGCGGACATCGTCGAGATCGCCCGCAAGCACAATGTGTGGCTGATCGAGGATGCGGTTTATGGCGCGTTGCTGCCGGAGGGACCGCAGTCACTTGCGGCGCTGGCGCCGGAGCGGACATTTCACATCGGCGGGCTGTCGAAGACGGTCGCCGCGGGGATCCGCGCCGGGTGGATCGCCTGTCCGCCGCATTTCGCGCCGCGCGTCTTCATGACCTACAAGATGCTGTCGGGCGGCAAGCCGTTCCTTATGCCCGAACTGGCCGCGCAACTCGTTCTGTCGGGTGCGGCTGCGGATATCCTGGCCAAGGTGCGCGCCGAGATCGCAGCACGCGAAGCCATGGCACGCGCGAGCTTTGCCGGTCTCGACTTCGTTTCCGCTGCCCACGCGCCGTTCGTCTGGCTGAAGCTGCCCGACCCCTGGCTTTCGGGCATCTTCAAGCATGCCGTGGCCAATGAAGACGTGCTCATCGACGACGAGGACGAGTTCAAGCCTGGACGCACCGAGCACGTCTATCACCGCGTGCGCATCGCATTTTCCGCCCTGCGCACGCGCGAAGAGGTGCAGGGCGGCTTCGATACCGTCCGCCGTGTCCTGGAAGGCGGGGCGGCGAGCTATGACAGCTATGGCTGAAGCGGTGTCGAGGCTGCATTTTCCCGCAATTTTTGGCCAATGGGCGGTGTATTGGCGCGGCAAGGTGCGCTAAGAGCCTGATCAAGCGCGCCAACGGAATCGAATGCTCCCGATGACCATCATCAACGACGTCAAGATCACCGACGAGCTTATTGCGGCCCACGGCCTCAAGCCCGACGAATACCAGCGTATACTCGATCTCATCGGCCGCGAGCCGACATTCACCGAGTTGGGCATCTTCTCGGCCATGTGGAACGAGCACTGCTCGTACAAATCCTCCAAGAAATGGCTGCGTACTTTGCCGACCTCCGGCCCGCGGGTGATCCAGGGGCCGGGCGAAAACGCCGGCGTGGTCGACATCGACGACGGCGATTGCGTGGTCTTCAAGATGGAGAGCCACAACCATCCCTCCTACATCGAGCCCTATCAGGGCGCCGCCACCGGCGTCGGCGGCATTTTGCGCGATGTCTTCACCATGGGCGCGCGGCCCGTCGCCTCGATGAATGCATTGCGTTTCGGTGCGCCCGATCATCCCAAGACCCGCCACCTCGTCGCCGGCGTCGTCGCCGGCATCGGCGGCTACGGCAATTCCTTCGGCGTGCCGACCGTGGGTGGCGAGGTCAATTTCGACGCCCGTTACAACGGCAACATTCTCGTCAACGCCTTTGCCGCCGGCCTGGCCAAGCTCGACGGCATCTTCTACTCCAAGGCCGAGGGCGTCGGGCTGCCGGTCGTCTATCTGGGCGCCAAGACCGGCCGAGACGGCGTCGGTGGCGCCACCATGGCCTCGGCCGAGTTCGACGAGAAGATCGAGGAAAAGCGCCCGACCGTGCAGGTGGGCGATCCTTTTACAGAAAAATGCCTGCTCGAAGCCTGTCTCGAACTGATGGCGTCGGGCGCCGTCATCGCCATCCAGGACATGGGCGCGGCCGGGCTCACATGTTCGGCCGTCGAAATGGGCGCCAAGGGCGATCTCGGCATCCGCCTCGACCTCGACAAGGTGCCGGTACGCGAAGAGCGCATGAGTGCCTATGAAATGATGCTGTCGGAGAGCCAGGAGCGCATGCTCATGGTCCTGCGGCCCGAGAAGGAAGCGCAGGCCGAGGCGATATTCCGCAAATGGGGGCTCGATTTTGCCGTGGTCGGCGAGACGACGGACGATCTGCGCTTCCGCGTTCTCCATCGCGGCGAGGAGGTTGCCGACCTGCCGATCAAGGAGTTGGGCGACGAGGCGCCGGAATACGACCGCCCGTGGGTCGAGCCGGCCAAGCCGGCGCCGCTTGCCGCAGACGATATCCCGCAAGCCGACATCGCCGAAGCGCTGCTCAAGATGCTGGGCAGCGCGGACCTGTCCTCGCGGCGCTGGGTCTGGGAGCAGTACGATACGCTGATCCAGGGCAATTCACTGCAGATTCCGGGCGCAGACGCCGGTGTCGTCCGGGTCGAGGGCCATGCAACCAAGGCGCTCGCCTTTTCCTCCGACGTCACGCCACGCTATTGCGAGGCTGATCCGTATGAAGGCGGCAAGCAGGCCGTTGCCGAATGCTGGCGCAATCTGACGGCGACGGGCGCCGAACCGCTGGCGGCCACGGACAATCTCAATTTCGGCAATCCGGAACGTCCGGAGATCATGGGCCAGTTCGTCATGGCCGTGAAGGGTGTCGGCGAAGCCTGCACCACGCTTGGGTTTCCAATCGTCTCGGGCAATGTCTCGCTTTACAACGAGACCAACGGCAAGGGCATATTGCCGACCCCGACCATCGGCGGCGTCGGGCTCATCCCCGACTGGTCGAAGATGGTCCGCACCGGGTTTGCCGCCGAGGGCGAAGCGATCCTGCTCGTCGGCGCGCCGGAGGGCTGGGGCACGCATCTCGGACAATCGATCTATATGCGCGACATTCATGGCCGCCTCGACGGTCCGCCGCCGCCCGTCGACCTGGAGCACGAGAAGAGGACCGGCGACTTTGTTCGCGAATTGATCCGGGAAGGGATTGCGACAGCCGTCCACGACCTGTCCGACGGCGGTCTCGCCGTGGGGCTGGCCGAGATGGCGATCTCATCGGGGATCGGCGCAGCGGCAAACCTGCCCTATGCCTGCGATCCGATCCCCGTTCTGTTCGGCGAGGACCAGGGACGCTATCTGGTGACCGTCGCTGCCTCGGGTGCCGAGCTCAGGGCGATCATCGAGCGCGGCGCGGAACTGGGCGTGTCGGCTCCCTGGATCGGCAGCACCGGCGGCGGCGAATTGCGGCTGCCGGCAGCACAACCGCTCGCCGTGACACAGCTCAAGGCGGCGCATGAGGGATGGTTCCCCCGCTTCATGGAAGGCGAACTGCCCTCGGCCAATTGACCCGCGCGCAGCGGAACGCCATATCTCACTCAAACAAGCAGCGGTGGAGGCAAACCCATGGCCATGGACGCACATGAGATCGAACGGATGATCAAGGACGCGATTCCCGACGCCACCGTTACCATCCGCGATCTCGCAGGCGACGGCGACCATTATGCGGCCGAAGTCGTGTCGGAGAGCTTCCGTGGCAAGAGCCGGGTGCAGCAGCACCAGATGGTCTACGAAGCGCTGAAGGGCAATATGGGCGGTGTTCTGCACGCCCTGGCGCTGCAGACCAGCGCACCCGAATGATACCGCTCGGGCCAACGGATTCTGGCCGTTCGGCTGGGCCGGAAGCGTCAAGGCTCGGCGGGAGGAAACATCCTGAACCGCCTCGAGCCTCGACATATGGCCGATGATCTTCTATCTAGGGGCCAGAGGATGATATCCGTCTCCGGACGTTGGCCGGAGGAACAGGGACTGGATGCAATGACCGCCATTAATGAGTTCATCGACAACGAGGTCAAGAGCAACGACGTTGTTCTTTTCATGAAGGGCACGCCCGGTTTTCCGCAGTGCGGATTTTCCGGTCAGGTCGTGCAGATTCTCGACTATGTCGGCGCCGACTACAAAGGCGTGAACGTGCTCACCTCCGACGAATTGCGGCAGGGAATCAAGGAATATTCCAACTGGCCGACCATCCCGCAGCTTTATGTGAAGGGTGAGTTCGTCGGCGGTTGCGACATCATTCGCGAGATGTTCCAGGCGGGTGAGTTGCAAGGCTTTCTCGACGAGAAAGGCGTGAGCGTCAAAGGCGCCGCCTGACAAGGTACTGATTTGGCCATTCCCGGGCCTGCGCCCGGGAATGGAGTGAGTGAAATGCGTCGGCTGGCCGGCGCGTTTTCTTTTTGTGGATACAATCTGGATCAATTGACATGGACCAGAGGGCTGCCCTGGCGCCGACGGCGCCGCTCGCCATTGCACGCTGGGAATTCATCGCCATCACGGCCGCCATGATGGCGCTCAATGCGCTGGCCATCGACATCATGCTGCCCGGCCTGCAGCAACTTGGCGCGAGCCTTGGCGTGGAGGACGAGAACACACGCCAATATGTGATCACGGCCTATATCACGGGCTTCGGCCTCGCCCAGTTGCTCTTCGGACCCGTCTCGGACCGGTTCGGCCGGCGCGTGCCGCTGCTGACGGGCCTCAGCATCTATGTCGTGGCAGCATTCGCCTGCGCCTTCGCGCCCAATTTCGCCACGCTTCTGGCCTTTCGCTTCGTCCAGGGATTGGGCGCGGCATCAACCCGCGTCATCTCGGTCTCGCTCGTCCGCGACGTCTATGGCGGGCGGGCCATGGCCGAAGTCATGTCGCTCGTCTTCATGGTCTTCATGATCATTCCGGTGATCGCGCCCGGCATCGGCCAGGTCATGATGCTGTTGTCGACATGGCACATGATCTTCCTGTTCATGGGAAGCGTGGCTCTTGTCTTCACCCTGTGGACGGCAATGCGGCTGCCCGAGACGCTGCACGAAGAATACCGGCGTCCGTTCAGGCTCGACGTCATTGCCCAGGGCTTCCGCATCGTCCTGACGAACCGCGTCGCCATATGCTACACGATCGCCACGACCGCGGTTTTCGGGGCCCTGTTCGGCTTCATCAATTCGGCCCAGCAGGTCTACATCGGTATTTATGACACCGGGACAATGTTCCCGGTCTACTTCGCCGCCGTCGCCGGCCTGATGGCCGTCTCGTCCTTTCTCAATTCGCGGCTTGTCGGACGAATTGGCATGCGCCGGCTCGCGCACGGGGCGTTGATCGGGTTTCTGATCGTCAACACCATCGCCTTCACGGCGTCATTGTTCGGCCCGGTGCCGTTCTGGCTGTTCATCAGCCTTTTTGCGCTGGCCATGATGCAGTTCGCCTGGATCGGCTCGAATTTCAACGCCCTGGCGATGGAGCCGCTTGGCCATGTGGCGGGCACCGCCTCGTCGGTGCAGGGATTCATGCAGACGGTCGGCGGGGGATTGCTCGGAGCCTTCATCGGCCAGGCCTTCGACGGCACGGTGACACCGCTGGCAGCGGGCTATTTTTTCGCCGCCGTGTTCGCCCTTGTCATGGTGCTGGTGGGCGAGAAGGGACGCCTGTTCCAGCCGCACAATCCGCCGGTCGAATAGAACGTCTCCTTATTGACGCTCCGGTCCAACGTCGGCGGCTTCGGACGCGCCGGTCACGAGACCGACGAAATCGAACAGCTTGCGATCCATTAAGTGCGACGGCCGCACATTGGTCAGTGCACGGATCATGGTGTCCTTGCGCCCCGGCATCCTGCGTTCGATATCATCCAGCATCGCCTTCATGGCGTTGCGCTGCAATCCGTCCTGACTGCCGCACAAGTCGCACGGGATAATGGGAAAGCGCATTGCGCCGGCGAATTTGGCAAGATCGGCCTCGGCGCAATAGCTGAGCGGGCGCAGGACGACGACATCGCCTTCGTCATTGATCAGCTTTGGCGGCATGGCCGCCAATCGCCCGCCATGGAAGAGATTCATGAAGAATGTCTCGAGGATGTCCTCGCGATGATGTCCGAGCACCAGGGCCGCGCAGCCCTCCTCGCGCGCGATGCGGTAGAGATGGCCGCGCCGCAAGCGCGAGCAGAGCGAGCAGTAGGTGCGGCCCTCGCCGATCTTTTCGGTGACGATCGAATAGGTGTCCCGATATTCGATGCGATGCTTCACACCGATCGAATCGAGATAATCGGGCAGAACATTCTTCGGAAAGTTGGGCTGGCCCTGGTCGAGATTGCAGGCCAAGAGCTCGACCGGCAGCAGCCCGCGCCATTGCAGATCAAGAAGAAGCGCCAACAGGCCGTAGGAATCCTTGCCGCCCGACAGAGCCACCAGCCAGCGCTCCCCTGCCCGCGCCATGGCAAAATCGACAATGGCCTGCCGCGTGTGGCGCATGAGGCGCTTGCGCAGCTTGTTGAACTCGACGGAGGACGGTGCGCCGGCATAGACTGCGGGAATGGCCTCCAGGCCCGGTTCGGCTTCTAACGTCGTGGGTGCATTCATGATCTGCCACCGGCTGAGTGTAGGAATTGCTCCGCACTTACGATAGAAGCGGTCACCCCGTAAACCAGCAAGGCCAGATCCGTACCCAATGCCGACCCTCACGATTGTCTCCCCCTTCTACAACGAGGCGGCGCCCGCCGCGCAGTTCTGTTCCATGCTGGAGCGGCTGGAGACGGAGGTGAAACGGCGCTACAGCCTGCTGGTCGACAAGGTTCTGATCGACGATGGCAGCACCGACGGCAGCGCGGAAACCTTCGCCAGCATGCTGTCGGGCCGCTGGAAGATCCTGCGGCTCAGCCGCAATTTCGGCAAGGAGTACGCGCTGCTCGCCGGCATCGACCACGCCAAGGGCGATCTCGTCCTGCTCCTGGATGCCGACCTGCAGCATTCGCTTGAAGTCTGCATGACGCTGATCGGAGAAATCCTCGCCGATCCCGAGATGGACGTCGTCTATGCGGTGCGCTCCGACCGCCGCGAGACGGGCTGGCGGCGTGCCGGCATGGCGCGGCTCTTTTACCGGCTTATCAATCTCGGCCAGCGCTACAAGGTTCCCGAGAATGCCGGCGACTTTCGTGTCATGCGGCGCAGGGCCGTCGACGCGTTTGCGCAGTTGCGCGACCGGCGCCGCTTCAACAAGGGACTGTTCGCCTGGATCGGCTTTCGCCAGAAGGCGATCGAATACCGGCCGGCCGAGCGCGCGGCCGGCAACACCAAATGGTCGCGGCGCGGACTGTTCGCGCTGTCGGTCGAGGGTATCACCTCCTTTTCCGCCGTGCCGCTGCGCCTTGTCTCGGGCGCCGGGCTGGTCGTGGCGCTGGCCGGCATGCTCTATGGCGTCAAGATCGTGCTGGAGGTGCTGTTCCACGGCATCGACGTCCCGGGCTTTCCGAGCCTGTTCGTCGCCGTTACCATCCTCGGCGGCTTCAATCTCGCTCTTCTGGGGCTGGTCGGCGAGTATGTCTGGGTGGCACTCAGCGAATCCAAGGACCGGCCGATCTATGTCGTCCGCGACATTCTGGAACCTGGCCGCACGGGCCGTTCGGCGCTGTGATGCGCCGCATCTGGCTGATCGCCGACGATTACGGTCTCTCCCCGGCCGTCGATGACGGAATCCTAGAATTGCTTGCCGCGGGCATGATTTCCGGCACCGGCTGCATGACGGTGTTTTCCGATTGGCCGGACGAGGCAAGACGTCTGCATGACGTTGCAGGCACCGTTGCAGTCGGATTGCATCTGACCCTGACCGACCAGCCGTCGCTGACGGGCCGCAGCACGCTTGCGCCGGACGGAACCATGCCATCCTTGCCGCGGTTGCTGCGGGGGCTTCTTTTCGGGCAGATTCGTACCAGCGACATTGCGCGCGAGCTCGATGCGCAGATCGGGCGCTTCCTTGAGGCAATGCAGCGGCCGCCCGCCTTCATCGACGGACACCAGCATGTCCATTTCCTGCAGCCGGTCCGCACCTGGCTGCGTGAACGCGCGCCCGATTTCGCGGCAAAGCCCTGGCTGCGCGGCGCCCCGGCGGTCGGGCAATCCCCCCTGCCGGGCAAGACCGGCTTCGTGCGCCTTCTGGCGGCCGGCTTCGCCGGCAGCGCAACCGGAAGCGGCTATATGGTGCGCGGGCCGCTTGCCGGCTTTTACCCGTGGGAAAGGCCGGATAAATTTGCTCCGACGATGCGGGAGAGCCTGAAGAGACTGCCCGACGGCGCCGTCTTCATGTGCCATCCGGGTCGGACGGACGCTGCGTTGCGCCGGCGCGACAAATTGATCGAAGCCCGCCCGGTAGAACTCGACTTCCTCGCCTCACAGGATTTCGAGGCGCTTCTTTCGGAAAGCGGCGTTGCCCTGGCCGGGATCGACCCATGACGCAAGAGCCGAACCGACAGAAATCGCTCGCCACCAAGTCCGGACGCTTCGTGCTGGTCGGCATCGCCAACACGCTGATCGACCTTGCGGTCTTCAGCCTACTGGTGGCCGCAGGCATGGCCGCGCTCGTGGCGAACGTGCTGGCGTGGCTGGTGGCGGTTGTCTTTTCCTATGCCGTCAATTCGCGCTGGTCGTTCGACCGCGACACGCGCCTGTCCGACGCGCGGTCGGCGCTGCGCTTCATCTCGCTCGGCGCCGTCATCTCGCTCGGCATATCGAGCGGCTTCCTGCTGGCGCTGACCGGCGTCATCGGGGTTATGCCGGCGAAGATCTTCGGCGTGATCGTCGCCGCCATCCTCAACTTCATTGCCGCGCGATGGTCGATCGAGGACCGGTTGTTGTAGGGCGCTAGCGCGCATTCGCTTCAAACGGAATCGTTTGAAGCAAAGATATGCGCGCCAGATCAATATGCTGGAACATGTACCTTTCGCTCAAACGTCACCGTTTGAGCGGGACATGTTCGAGCGCGCATTCGCTTCAAACGGAATCACGATTCGGCCTGTTGCGGATCGCGGAAGTAGACGTCGAAGATCCAGCTCTGCGGCCCACCCGCCCCCTCCACCGCCGGCACGGTGATGCGCGCCTTGCCGTCGATGCGGCCGAACAGCTTCGCCATGCGTTTCATGCAGCCATCCGACTTCCTGGCGTGACATATGCCGGCTGCACCATCGCGCGCGATGTCATCCTGCGATACCCAGGGCGTCTGGGCGAATGAATGCCCTTGAATCGCAAAGGGACGGTCGGATGCATAAAAAGCCGTGCCATTGGCGAGGAAATTTGCCTCTCCGGCCACGATGGCCAACTTCCGGCCGGTGCGCTCGCGCCATGTTGCCTGGACGGCCTCTGCGATCGTGGTGATCGGCATGGCGCTGTTGCTGCGTGCCACATCGAGCGTTTCCTGGCGCACGAAGGGTGCGGCAACAAGCAGAAGGACGGCATAGAGCGCGAGGAACGGCGGAACCACCTTGGGATACCGCGCTGCCAGCGGCCCGGGCAGGCAAAGCACCATGGCGAAGGTCAAAAAGACGAAGAAGGGAATGGCCCACAGAGACGACAGCTCGGCATTGGTGGCGAGGCCGAGGACGATCGTCAGCACGACCGGCAGAGCCATAAGGGCAAAGAGCGCCCTGCCCTCGACGATCCGCCACAGGGCGCGGAATTGGTAGACGCCGACGACGGGCAGCCCGTCTTTCCAATAGCGGTGCAGGCACAGGAGCAGGTAGGCGGGTGCCGAGTAGAGAAGGATGGCCACGATGAATTCGATCACCGAGATCAGCGCGCTGGCAATGTCTCCGTCGCCCTGGTTGGACGCGTAGCGCACCGTCTCGAAATCGTTCTGCACCATCCAGTAGGCATGTGGCACCAGAACGATTGCACCTGTCAGCGCCGCCAGCCAGGGAAGGCGCGTCGCCAGAATCGGCCTGACGTCGCGGTCTGTGAGACCATGGATCGCAATTGCCAGCACCAGCACTACGGAATGGTATTTGGCCAGAATGGCGAGCGCGCAAAAGGCGCCGAGCAGCACCGCGTCAAAGGCGCTGCGCCGCTCGATCGTGCGCAAATAGAACAGGAACGCCAGGGCCCAGAACGGCAGCATGGCCGAGGTGGCGTTGTAATTGGTCGAAAGGAATGTCAGCGGCGGCAGCACGACGGCGCAGGCCACCAGTACGACCTGCTGATTTGCGTCGAGGACGCGCAGGGCGATCCGCCACATCACCAAAAGCGTCACGCCGATATTGACCGCCGACAGGAGGAAGTAGAACACGTTCGTCCGCGGAAAGACCGAGAACCACGCCGCGGCGATCCAGCTGAACAGCGGCGGATGCTTGTAGTAGCCGAGTTGCCAGCCGATGCCCCAGGCGAAATTCTCGACCATGTCGCCATGGATATCGAGATTGTAGCGGCTGAGGCTCGAATAGAGCGTCCACAGCGCGCAAAAGCCAAGGACGATCGCCGCGACGTAGCGCCGGGTGCGTGGGGCCGACATGCTGGTCGACGGCTTCATCATAGGGCTATCCATGCTGGTGCCGTTGTTCTCCGTTCGAGCGGTCGTGTTGAATCTTGCCAACCGTATAGTCGGGAATTTCATCCGAACTCGAATCCGAAATTCGTGGTGCGCCCGCTAGCGCGCGTGCGCTTCAAACGGAAACGTTTTGAAGCAAAGATATGCGCGCCAGATCAGTATGCTGGCACATGGACCTTTCGTTCCAACGATTCCGTTTGTGCGGGACATGTTCCAGCGACCGCAACGAAATCGGGGATTTTCACTTTAGGCAACAAAAAAGGGAGCGATCATGGACCGCTCCCTCCACATTTTGCTTCGAAGGAACGAAGGCGAATCAGCGCGAATAGAACTCGACCACCAGGTTAGGTTCCATGTGCACGGCATAAGGTACGTCGCCCAACGTCGGAACGCGGCCATAGGACGCGACCATCTTGTTGTGGTCGACCTCGATATAGTCCGGCACGTCGCGCTCGGCCAGCTGCACGGCCTCGAGCACGAGTGCGAGCTGCTTCGACTTCTCGCGCACTTCGATAACGTCGCCCGGCTTGCAGCGATAGGAGGCGATGTTCACGCGCCGGCCGTTCACATTGACGTGACCGTGGTTGATGAACTGACGGGCGGCAAAAATGGTCGGGACGAACTTGGCCCGGTAGACGACCGCGTCGAGCCGCGACTCCAGAAGGCCGATCAGGTTTTCGGAGGTGTCGCCCTTGCGGCGGTTGGCCTCCTCGTAGGTCTTGCGGAACTGCTTTTCCGAAATGTCGCCGTAGTGGCCCTTGAGCTTCTGCTTGGCGCGCAGCTGCAGACCGAAGTCCGACAGCTTGCCCTTGCGGCGCTGGCCGTGCTGGCCCGGACCATATTCGCGGCGGTTGACCGGGGATTTCGGACGGCCCCAGATGTTTTCGCCAAGACGGCGGTCGAGTTTGTATTTTGCAGAATCGCGTTTGCTCATCGCATTCCCTTTCAAAACAATACACCCGAAACCTCGTGTTCCGGGTGAAGGAAACGCGCCCTCCTCTGGCCTCCGTTTTCGAAGCCTGACAGGATTCTTGCGCACGCTGCGCGCTTGAATCCACGGGACACGTCAATAAATCGAGCATCGCTGCCCGACGGTCGCGGTGACTTAGTGGAGTTTCATGCCCATGTCAACGACGCCCGTTCCCCGACACTTCAGCCGTCCTTCCTTTCCGGCAAACCCTCGCGGCTGGTCTCGGCCAGTTCTTCCAGTTCCTTTTCGGTCATCGTCTCATACATCTCGCGCGAGGCGCCGTAGAGTTCGCTCTCGTTGATGTCTCCCCGCTTGGCCGCAAGGGCGGTGCCAGCGGCCTTTTGCTGCGCTTTCGAGGTGGCGGGCATTGTAGTCTCCTTCGTGCAAGGTGAACAACGGCTCCGCCGCCGACCAGGTTCCGGACCGGGCGAGACATGGCGTGACCTGCTTGTTCCTACACGCCGCGCGCTGCCCCGGTCTCCATCGATATCGCGGTGGATGGGGCCACCTTCGTATCATGGCCTTCGCCCGAGCCCCTGCGGGCGAAGGCGTCGCGATATGCCAGCCCGAAGCCGCGCACCAGACGCCGCCTGGCATTGTCGGCATGACCGGAGGTGAAGATCGCAACGTCTTCCATCTGCCGCGGTCCGGCCGCGGCGCCTTCCGGCACAGTTTCGAGCAGCGAAAGCGCGCGACGCGCGATCGCCTCGGCCGGATCGATCCAGTCGACCGGCCATGGGGCGGTCTTGCGCATCCGATTGACGAGGAACGGATAATGCGTGCAGGCGAGCACGACGATATCGGTGCGCTGATCTCCGGCCTCGACGAAACAGGGTGCGATTTCATCGCGCACCGCTTCCTCATCGACGAAGCCGTCGCGCATATAGGCCTCGGCCAGCGCCGCAAGCCGCTCGCTGCCCACGAGGCGGACATGGCATTTGCTCGCCCATTGGCGAATCAGGTCGCGCGTATATTGCCGCCTGACGGTGCCGGGCGTGGCAAGCACGGAGACGAGGCCCGACCGCGTGCGTTCGGCGGCCGGCTTTATCGCCGGAACGGTGCCGACGAAGACGCGCTCCGGAAAGGTCTCGCGCAGGGCATGAATGACCAGCGTGGACGCCGTATTGCAGGCGATGACGGAGAGTTCCGGGTCGAAGCGCTCGAACAGCCGGGCGAAGAGCGCCAGAATATGGGCCCGCAAAGCCGGCTCCTCCCAGGCGCCATAGGGAAAGGCTGCATCATCGGCGACATAGACGAAGGGCCGATCCGGCATGAGGACCCGCGCCTCACGCAACACGGTGAGGCCGCCGATCCCTGAATCGAAGACCAGAACGGGTCGATCAGTCATCCGAACGGCCCGCATTGCCACGGCCAGTGCCTGCCGCGCTCGCCGCGCGCGCCTTGCGTTCGGGATAGCCGGCGCCGCGCGGCTCCCTGGGGGAAAAATAGTCGAGCGAGGAAAGAACGCCGCGCAGTACCTTGATCTCGGCCTCGCTGAAGCCGGGCCGCGTCAGCACGGCGCGCAGATTGTCGAGCATCTTCGGTTTCTTCTCGGCCGGGCGGAAATAGCCCCGGCTTTCCAGCGCATGTTCGAGATGATCGACGAGACTTTGCAGATGGTGCTTGTCGGCAGGCACGACGGACGGACCGGAAAAGGCCGTGTCCGTTTCCTTGTCCAGCCCCGACTTCATCCACTCATACGACATCAGGAGCACCGCCTGCGCGATGTTGAGCGATGAAAATTGCGGATTGACGGGAAAGGTCACGATCTCGTCGGCGAGCGAAACCTCCTCGTTGGAAAGGCCGAACTTCTCGCGCCCGAACAGAATACCGGTCCGCTGTCCGGCCGTGGCACGTCCGCGCAGCATACGTGCCGCTTCAACGGGACCGCGCACCTCCTTGAAGCCGTCGCGCTGGCGTGCGGTCGTGGCAAAGACGAAGGAAAGGTCGGCGATTGCCTCCTGAACGCTGCCGAACAGCCGGGTCGCCTCGATCACATGATCGGCGCGGCTCGCCGCCGCACGCGCCTTGTCGTTCGGCCAGCCGTCGCGCGGACTGACAAGGCGCAATTGGCCGAGCCCGAAATTGGCCATGGCGCGGGCGACCATGCCGATATTTTCGCCGAGCTGCGGTTCGACGAGGATGACAACCGGCTCGGCCGGCCGGGAATTGGGATCGATTGTGTTTTCGGTCATGTTGGATGGCAATTGCCTGTCAATTGCGGCGTTTCGGCGTCCCTGCCATATTCGGACGCGAAAATGAAGCGTGTCGAGGGAAATGCCGAGATGAGCGAACTTGCAGACCGCATCCGCACCATCCTCGCGGACGATCCCAATTGCGGCGAGATCCGCATGTTCGGCGGCGTCTGCTTCACGCTGAACGGCAACATGCTGGTGGGTGCCATGCGCGAAGATGGCCTGCTGGTGCGGGTTGGCGAGGCGCAGGAGGCCGATGCGCTCTCGAGACCCGGAGCAACGCGTATGGCGTTCACGAACCGCGAAATGATGGGGTTCGTCGTCGTCGACCCCGCCACGCTCGATCAGGACGCTCTTCGATCGTGGATTGCCATGGCGACGGCCTATGTCGGGGCAATGCCGCCCAAGGCTGGAAAATCGCCGACGAGGAACGATGTCGAATAGTTTAACGCGGGGCGACGAACTCGCGAATGGCCGCGGCCACATCGTCCGGCCGCTCGTGCAGGATCCAGTGACCGCAGCCGGGCACGCGCCGCACCGTCAGGTCCGGCGCATATCGCGGCAGGTCGGCAAGACAGGTGGGCCTGAGCGCCTCGTCCGCCTCCCCCCAGATCACGAGATGCGGCATCGCCACGCGAAAGGCGTCAGCCGGTTGGGAGAGAATATTGCTCGCCGCCGCCGGCACGCCGACCGCCGGCACGTCGATCGGCGAGGCCCGATACCAGTTGAGCATCGCCGTCAGGGCGCCGGTTCGGCTCCAGGCCGCACGATACTCGTCTTCCATCTCCGGCGTCATCCAGTCCGATTTCGAGAATCCGGCGATCATCTTCAGCAGGCGTCGGTAGCCGTCGGCACCGAGGCGCTCTTCCGCATCCGGCGCGCGCAGACGGTTGATATACTGGCTGGCGGCGCGCTGGCCCGGATCGTCATGGATGGCGCGCTGGAAACAGGCGGGATGCACGCCATTGGCCACGACCAGATGGCTCAGCCGCTCTCCACGGGCGATCGCATAGGCATAGGCGACCGAGGCGCCCCAGTCGTGACCTGCCAGCACGAATGGGCGGTCGGGCGAATATTGCCGCACCAGGGCGTCGATATCGCAGACCATATGCCCGACGCGATAGGCGTCCACCCCGTCCGGCCTGGAGGACAGGTTGTAGCCGCGCTGGTCGGGCGCGACGACATGGAACGTCGCGGCCAGTCGCTCCATGACCGCCCGCCAGGCGACCCAGTATTCGGGAAAGCCGTGCAGAAGAACGATCAGAGGCCGGGCGGTATCCCCAGCCTCCGCGACCTGTAGGCGAACCTCGCCCGTGTCGACCATGCTCATGCGAAAATCGGTCATGCCGCCGCGAACTGTAGCGGCAATGGTCGCAATATACACCTCCGTTCTGCGCGGGCGGCCGAGGTGCCGCTGATCCCGGTCGAGGCGTTTGCGCGCCCAATGCGGCTTTGCTATAGGGACGCCAACTTCATTCCCATCCACGGTGGATCCCCGCCATTTTTCCGAAGACGAGGCCTTATCCAATGTCGAAAATCAAGGTGGACAATCCTGTCGTCGAACTCGACGGCGACGAGATGACGCGCATCATCTGGCACTTTATCAAGGATAAGCTGATCCATCCCTATCTCGACATCGACCTGGAATATTACGACCTCGGCATCGAGTCGCGCGACGCGACCGACGACCAGATCACCGTCGACGCCGCCAACGCCATCAAGAAGCATGGTGTGGGCGTGAAGTGCGCCACCATCACGCCGGACGAGGCGCGCGTTGAGGAATTCGGGCTGAAGCGCATGTACCGCTCGCCCAACGGCACGATCCGCAACATCCTCGGCGGCGTGATCTTCCGCGAGCCGATCATCTGCAAGAACGTGCCGCGCCTGGTGCCGGGCTGGACCAAGCCGATCATTGTCGGCCGTCACGCTTTCGGCGACCAGTACCGCGCCACCGATTTCAAGATCCCCGGCAAGGGCAAGCTGACGATCAAGTTCGTCGGCGAGGACGGCCAGGAAATCGAGCACGAGGTGTTCGACGCGCCCTCCTCCGGCGTCGCCATGGCCATGTACAATCTCGACGATTCAATCCGCGACTTCGCGCGCGCCTCGATGAACTATGCGCTGATGCGCAAGGTGCCTTGCTATCTCTCCACCAAGAACACGATCCTGAAAGTCTATGACGGGCGCTTCAAGGACATCTTCCAGGAGATCTACGAGGCCGAGTTCAAGGCGAAGTTCGAGGACGCCAAGATCTGGTACGAGCATCGCCTGATCGACGACATGGTGGCCTCGGCGCTGAAATGGTCGGGCGGCTATGTCTGGGCCTGCAAGAACTATGACGGCGACGTGCAGTCCGACACCGTGGCGCAGGGCTTCGGTTCGCTCGGCCTGATGACCTCCGTGCTGATGACGCCGGACGGCAAGACGGTCGAGGCCGAAGCGGCACACGGCACGGTGACGCGCCACTACCGCCAGCACCAGAAGGGCGAGGAAACCTCGACCAACTCCATTGCCTCGATCTTCGCCTGGACGCGCGGTCTGGCGCACCGGGCCAAACTCGACAGCAACGAGACGCTGGCCAAGTTTGCAGCAACGCTCGAAAAGGTCTGCATCGACACGGTCGAATCCGGTCACATGACCAAGGACCTGGCGCTGCTCATCGGCCCCGACCAGCCGTGGCTTTCCACCACTGGCTTCCTCGACAAGATCGACGAGAACCTGCAAAAGGCGATGGGCTGAGCCCGCAATGACAGGCAAGCCGCGCCTGTTTGGCGCTGACTACAGCGTCTATGTGCGCATCGCGCGGCTTGCTCTGCTGGAAAAGGGTGTCGACCATGAATGCATTCCGGTCGACATCTTTTCCAAGGACGGCGTTCCGGACTGGTATCAGGAGCGTCATCCCTTCAAACGCATTCCCGCATTCGAACACGGTTCGCTAAAGCTGTTCGAGACAAGCGCCATCACGCGTTATGTCGACGAAGCCTATGACGGACCATTATTGCAGCCGCCCGATGCGTTCGGGCGGGCCGTGATGAACCAGATCGTCAGTCTGCTCGATGCCTATGCCTATCGCGCGATGGTCTGGGGCGTCTATGTGGAGCGCGTTTCCAAGCCCAGAGAAAACAATACGCCGGACGAGAGGTTGATCGCCGCATCGCTCGAAACGGCGCGCACCTGCCTGTCGGTGCTGGACAGGCAACTTGCCGACAAGTCGTGGCTGATCGGCGATGCGCTGACGCTTGCCGACCTCTACGCTGCTTCGATGCTTGCCTATTTCGTCAAGGCGCCGGAAGGCGCGGCGCTCGTGGCGGACTATCCGGCCGTTGCCCGCTGGTGGCACGCCGTTCAGGCAAGGACGAGCTTTCAGGCAAGCGAACCCACAAGCTGAGCGGGCGCAGCAGCGCCCTACCCGTCCATCGCCGATTTGACCGCCTCGATGGCGGCGCCGGCCTGTGCGGCGTCGGGACCGCCGGCCTGTGCCATGTCGGGGCGGCCGCCGCCACCCTTGCCGCCGATCGCCTCGGAGGCCTTGCGCACCAGGTCGACGGCGCTGAAGCGCCCGGTCAGGTCCTCGGTCACGCCAACGACGACGCTCGCCTTGCCATCCTCGGACGTGCCGACGAAGACGACAATGCCTGAGCCGAGCGCCTTCTTGCCCTCATCGGCAAGGGGCTTCAGATCCTTCGGCGAAACACCTTCCACCACGCGGCCCATGAAGCCAACGCCGGCGACCGTTTCGCTGGACGATTCGGCACCGCCCGCCTGACCGCCGCCAAGCGCCAGTTTCTTCTTCGCCTCGGCCAGTTCACGCTCGAGGCGCCGGCGCTCGTCGAGCAGGCTTTCCAGGCGCGCAGGCACCTCAGCCGGCGCAACCTTCAACGTCGCGGCGGCGGATTTCAGACGCTGCTCCTGCTCATCGAGATAATGCCTCGCGGCCGCACCCGTCAGCGCCTCGATGCGGCGCACGCCGGACGATACGGCCCCTTCGGAGACGATATGCACGAGGCCGATATCGCCGGTCGCCCTGACATGGGTGCCGCCGCAAAGCTCGATCGAATAGGGTTTGCCGGCCTTCTCGCCGGAAATGCCGGTGCCCATCGAGACGACACGAACCTCGTCGCCATATTTCTCGCCGAACAGAGCCATCGCGCCCTTGGCGATGGCGTCGTCGACCGCCATCAGATGGGTTTCGACCGGACTGTTCTGCAGCACGATGGCGTTGCTCATGTCTTCGACCCGTTCCAGTTCCTCCGGCCCGATCGGCTTGGGATGCGAAAAGTCGAACCGCAGCCGGTCGGGCGCCACGAGCGAACCCTTCTGTGCGATATGCGTGCCAAGCGTCTCGCGCAGCGCCTCGTGAAGGAGATGGGTCGCGGAATGGTTGGCGCGCAGTTTCGTGCGCCGCGCATGGTCGACCTGCATCTCGACCACTGCGCCCGTCTTCATGGTGCCAGAAGTGACCTTGCCGTAATGGACGAATACGCCGTCGCCCTTCTTCTGCGTATCGGAAATTGCGACGGAGAAGCCTTCGCCCTTCATCATGCCGGTGTCGCCGACCTGGCCGCCCGATTGGCCGTAGAACGGCGTCTGGTTGACGACGATTGCCACCTCTTCGCCGGTCTGTGCCGCATCGATCTGCGCGCCGTCCCTGACCAGAGCCGTCACGACACCTTCGGCGTCCTCGGTTTCATAGCCGAGGAACTCGGTCGCGCCGACCTTGTCCTTCACGCTGAACCAGACCACCTCCGTCGCTGCCTCGCCGGAGCCCGCCCAATTGGCCCTCGCCTCCGCCTTCTGGCGTTCCATCGCGACATTGAACCCGTCGACGTCGACGGTGATGTCGCGCTGGCGCAAGGCGTCCTGTGTCAGGTCGAGCGGAAAACCGTAGGTGTCGTAGAGCTTGAAAGCGGTCTCGCCATCGAGCCTGGCGCCCGCATCCAGGCTTCCGGTTGCCTCTTCCAGCAGGCCCAGCCCGCGGGCGAGCGTATTGCGAAAGCGGCTTTCTTCCAGTTTCAGCGTTTCGGTGATGAGCGCCTCGCCGCGCACCAGTTCGGGATAGGCCTGGCCCATCTCGCGCACCAGCGCCGGCACGAGGCGCCACATGAGCGGTTCGCGGGCGCCCAGCAATTGCGCATGGCGCATGGCGCGGCGCATGATGCGGCGCAGCACGTAGCCGCGGCCGTCATTCGACGGCAGGACACCGTCGGCGATAAGGAAGCTCGTGGCACGCAGGTGGTCGGCGATGACGCGGTGGCTGGCGCGGTGCTTGCCGTCGGCGGCAACGCCGGTGGCCTCCACGGAGGCCTCGATCAGGGCCCTGAAGAGGTCGATATCGTAATTGTCGTGCACCCCCTGCAGCACTGCTGCGACGCGCTCCAGGCCCATGCCGGTGTCGATCGAGGGTCGCGGCAGGTCGATGCGCTCGTCCGGCGTCACCTGCTCGTACTGCATGAAGACCAGGTTCCATATCTCGATGAAGCGATCGCCGTCCTCGTCGGGGCTGCCGGGCGGGCCGCCGGGAATGCCCTCTCCATGATCGTAAAAGATCTCCGAGCACGGGCCGCAGGGTCCGGTATCGCCCATGGCCCAGAAATTGTCCGAGGTGGGAATGCGGATGATGCGCTCGTCCGGCAGGCCGGCGATCTTCTTCCACAGATCCGCCGCCTGGTCGTCGGTATGGTAGACCGTCACCAGCAGCTTTTCGGGATCGAGGCCGAATTCCCGGGTAATCAACTTCCAGGCAAGTTCGATGGCAACATCCTTGAAATAGTCGCCGAAGGAGAAATTGCCGAGCATCTCGAAGAAGGTGTGATGGCGCGCGGTGTAGCCGACATTGTCGAGGTCGTTGTGCTTGCCGCCGGCGCGCACGCATTTCTGCGAAGTCACGGCGCGCAAATAGGGTCGCGTCTCCAGGCCGGTGAAGACGTTCTTGAACTGCACCATGCCGGCATTGGTGAACATCAGGGTCGGGTCGTTGCGTGGCACAAGCGGGCCCGAGGCGACGATCTCGTGCCCGTTCTTGCCAAAATAGTCCAGAAATGCCGACCGAATCGCGTTTACGCCGCTCATGCCCAACCTTCTTGAGAAGGGGCGGACAATATCCCGCCCTGAAAACCGAAACGGCTTCTTATCCTCCCGACCCTGCCGGTGTCCAGAATATCACGCCTTCACCGCAAAACAGCGATCCGGGTGTCAAGATGAACATGTCAAATTGACTTAACTAGACGAACCGTTAACCATTCCGAGCTCACACTCCGACGAGTTCGAATCCCCCGCTATCAGGTGTCCGATGTTCACGCGTGCAATCCACTCCGTCCTGGCCGCCGGCGCTCTGGCGGCGTCGGTATCGGCCCCTGGCGTTGCGGCCGATAAGGACCATCACTTCTTCCGTGCCGTGGAGGGCGAGTGGACGGGCCCGGGCGAGATCGTTGCGGGAAAATACAAGGGAACACGCTTTACCTGCCGGCTTGTCGGCGACTCCGCGGACGACAAGACGGGCATGGCGCTCGACGGCACCTGTCGGGTCGGCGTCTTCTCGCAGAAGATGTCGGCGGTGATCGAACGCGCCGGCGATTCCTATCGCGGCACCTTTCTCGACGGTGCCGAGGGCAAGGGGCTTGATATCGTTTCGGGCAGCGTCGACAAGCATCAGGTCGTCATGGGCCTGAACCGCAACAAGCTCAACGGCGCCATGCTGGCCAGCATGAAGGGGCCGGACACGATGAACGTTACGGTCTCTGTGCGCGTCGAGGACGAACTCGTGCCCGTCATCGGCGTCAACTTGAAGCGCGTCGACACGACAGCAGTCGGCGCAATCGCACGCGACTGAATTTCGGTCTCCAGCGCCTATTCCCGCCACCAATCGCCGCCGGCAGTGGCGACGGCAATGCCGGTGCGATCGACCTCATCCAGCCTTTCGGTGACGGCGCGGCCGCCGATGACGAGATCCGGTGCGATCTCGCTCAGCGGCAACAGGACAAAGGCGCGCGCCAGCATGCGCGGGTGCGGCACCTGCAAGTCCGGCTCGTTGTGGCGTTCGTCATCATAGAGCAGGATGTCGACATCGATCAGGCGGGGACCGCCCGGCTGCATGCGTATCCGTTTCAGCTTCTGCTCCGCCCCCAGGCACAGTTCCAGCAGCCCGCGCGCCGGCAAACAGGTCCGCAGTTCCGCCACCGCATTGAGGAAATCCGGCTGCTCGATCGGTCCCCAGGGCGGTGTCAGATAGACCGACGACGCGGCCACGACCCGTGTCAGGGGATCGGCATCGACAATTCTCAGGGCCTCGGCCATGGCCTGGAGCGGATTTCCGAGATTGCCCCCCAGCCCCAGAAAGGCACGGACATCATCGCGGCCAGGCAACGCTGACCTCCACATAGTCAAGGACGCCGGGCACCGGAGCGTTGGGCTTGCGAATGGTGACTTCGGCACGCGCAATCTCCGGGAACGTCTCGACCATGGTACGAGCCACATCATGCGCCAGCGCCTCGATGAGAAAGCGGCGCTCGCCCGTGACGATCTTTTCGATCACCTTGAAGGCGACACCATAATCCACTGTACCTTTTATGGAATCACCTTCCAGCGCATCGCCGGCGTCGATCGTCAGCCGTGCGTCGACATAGAAGCGCTGGCCGAGCATTTCCTCTTCGTCGTGCACGCCGTGACGACCGAAAAAGGCGCAATTCTTCATGGTGATCGTGTACATGGGTGGTCCCTGTGGTTCAACTCGACGCCCGTCGCGCAACGATAGCATCGGCGACATTCAGCGCGTCCATATTGATTGCGACATCGTGCACTCTGAATAGGACCGCCCCCTTCAGGCGCAGGATGACGCTCGTCGCCGCCGTTCCGGCATCCCTGTCGCCGGAATCCCGGCCCGTCATATGGCCGATGAACCGCTTGCGCGAGGTTGCCACCAGAAGCGGAAAATCGAGCGCCGCAAGCTCGTCGAAGCGTTCCATCAGCGCGATATTTTCCTGCGCATCCTTGCCGAAGCCGAAACCGGGGTCGAGCACGATGCGCTCATTTGGTATGCCTGCCCCGGCGGCGATGTCGAGCGACGATTTGAGATAGTCGAACTGATCGTCGACCGGATCGGGCGCCGTCTGCCGGTCCCGGCTATTGTGCATGATGACGACGCCGGCATCCAGAGCGGCAACCGCCACAGCCATGGCCGGATCATGTTGCAGGCCCCAGATGTCGTTGACGATGTGGGCACCCGCCGCGACCGCCTTGCGCGCCGTGGAGGCCCGGTAGGTGTCGACCGAAATGATGGCGTCGGTATCGCGGGCCAGCGCTTCGATGACGGGCAGCACGCGGCTCTCCTCTTCGGCAGCCGAAACGGCTGCGCTGCCGGGCCGCGTGCTTTCGCCGCCGACATCGACGATCGCCGCACCGTCCGCGATCATCGATTTTGCATGTTCGACCGCGCTTGCGGTGTCGGAGAAAAATCCGCCGTCCGAGAAGCTGTCCGGCGTGACGTTCAAGATGCCCATGATCACGGCCCGCGGCCCCAGTTCGAGATGCCGGCCATGCGCGAGCTGCCATTGCCGCGGTTCAAACATTTGCATGTGCCCCATATCCTTCATACGATCTCGCACCGGCCACGCCAGCCTCTTGCGCGGATTGTGACGCTGGCGCATGCTGCAAATAGCTGGGATCGGCCATGATTAGAAGAACAGTTCTCGCACTTGCCGCGTTCCCCTTCTTCGCCGGGCCGGCCGACGCGCAGACCGTTTCGCGCAGCTACAGCTATTTTTCCGTCGGCGGTTCGACGATCGAGGAAATCGACAAGGAGCTGTCGCGCCGCGGGCCGCAGATCAACGGCGCCGGCCGTCGCCATCCCGGCGCAACACGCATGCAGTTTTCCACCAAGCTGTCATTTGCCAGCACCGATCGCTGGTGCGCGATCGACGACGCGACGGTGACCTTGAAGGCCAAGATCATCCTTCCGCGCTGGCGGCAGCGCCGTCGCGCGGATTACGATACGCGGCTGATCTGGGACACGCTGGCCTCGGACATCAAGCGCCATGAGGATTTCCACGTCCAGATCGCCAAGCGCCATGCCCGCGAGCTTGAGCAGACCCTGGAGACCATCGGCCGCATGCGCGATTGCGCCCATGTCCAGCGCCGGGCCGCCGTGATCAATCAGCGCATACTGGCAAAGCACGACCGCGCACAGGCGCGTTTCGACCGTATCGAAGCGAAGAATTTCGAAGACCGGCTATTGCGCATCCTGACCTACCGGCTGGAGCGCATCGAAGCAGCCCGCAGGCGCAAATAGCCGCCTCTCAGATCACGCCGAGCTTCTTTTGCAGGCTTGTCGAGGATGTCGTGTACTGGAAGACGACGCGCTCGTCGGGATGAACGATGTGCTTGGCAGCCTGGGCCATCAGCGCCGCCTCGTGGAAACCCGACAGGATCAGCTTGAGCTTGCCCGGATACCAGTTGATGTCGCCGATGGCGAAAATGCCGGGCGTCGACGTCTCGAACTTCTCGGTGTCGACGCGGATCGTGTTCTCGTGCAGATTGAGCCCCCACTCGGCGACAGGGCCGAGCTTCATGGTCAGGCCGAAAAAGGGCAGCATCCGCGTGCAGGAGATTTCCGTCTCCCCTTCCGGCCCCTTGACGAGCGCGGATGTCAGGGCGCCATCGCTTCCACGCAGTTCGGTGATCTGACCGAGCTGAAACCGCAAGTCGCCGCTTGCCTCCAGGGCGCGCATCCTGTTGACGCTGTCGGGGGCAGCGCGAAATTCGGGCCGCCGGTGCACCAGCGTGACAGAGCGGGCGACCGGTTGCAGGTTGAGCGTCCAGTCCAGCGCGGAATCGCCGCCGCCGACGATCAGGATGTCATGGCCGCGGAAATCCTCGATGCGCCGCACCGCATAATGCACGCTCGTGCCCTCGAAGGCCTCTATTCCGGGAATGGGCGGACGTTTGGGCTGAAAGGAACCGCCACCCGCGGCAATGACCACCGCCTTCGCCTCGAACACCTCGTTCTCGTCCGTTGTCAGCCGAAACGTGCCGTCGGCAAGCTTTTCGAGCCCGGCCACGACCCGGTTGAAGGTGAATTCCGGCTTGAAGGGGGCGATCTGCTCCATCAGCTTGTCGACCAGTCCCTGCGCCGAGATCACGGGCCAACCCGGAATGTCGTAGATCGGCTTTTCCGGATAGAGTTCGGCACATTGTCCGCCGGGTCTGTCCAGAATGTCGATCAGATGACAGTCGAGATCGAGCAGGCCGAGTTCGAACACGGCAAACAGGCCGACCGGTCCGGCGCCGATGATGACAATGTCGGTCTTCTTCGTCATGGACTGACCCTGCGGCAATGGATACCGCCTGCAGCCTTGCCCAAAGCCGTGTGCCGGCGCAAGCCTCTGCTGCGTGTCAGGCCTGGCGCTCGGGGACGCGCACGACCAGTCCGTCGAGCTCGTCGCTCACCTTGATCTGGCACGAAAGGCGCGAACTGGGACGTACGTCGAAGGCGAAGTCGAGCATGTCTTCTTCCATCGCCTCCGGCTCGCCGACGGCATCGCTCCATTCCTCGTCGACATAGACGTGACAGGTCGCACAGGCGCAGGCGCCGCCGCATTCGGCCTCGATGCCCGGCACGGCATTGCGGATCGCGTTCTCCATGACCGTGGAGCCGTTTTCGGCCTCGACCTCGAACCGCGTTCCGTCATGCGCAATATAGGTAAGCTTCGTCATTCGGCATCGCCCTGCTTGAACTGGCCATGCCGAATTAGCGTTTCGCGCCACCTTGTCAACCGGACGCACGGCCGCATCGGCATGTCGGCCGGACGATCAGCGGTTGATCGAAGCCATGAATTCGCGGACCTCGTCGATCCGGCTGGCCAGCCGGCCGAGTTTGCGCTTGTCGAGCGGATCCTCCTCCACCCTCTCGGCCGCTTCCGCCACGGAAAAGGCGCCGACACCGCGTGCGCCGCCTTTCAGCCCGTGGGCCAGGAATTTCCGCTGTGCCGGCTCCGCCTCGACAATCTTGTCCTTCACCGACACGGCCTGCTGGAGAAACAGCGACAGCACTTCCTGCTCCAGGTCTCGGTCGCCCAATGTCTGACGTGCAAGATGGACCAGATCGATCGGCCTTTGACGGGAGGGAACACAATACTCGCCACCGGGCTTTGAAAACGCCACGGTGTCCACACTCGGATACGCCATCTACTCTACTCGCACTTGCCGCCCCGGCCGGCAATTTCGTCGCCTTGGGCCTCGCTCGGCGGGTCCGGAGCCCCGCACTGCCCGTCTCCCGACGCCTGCGCGGCGCCGCACCATTGCGTTCCACCGGGTCAGGCTAGCCTTCGCCAGTGGATAACCGGTTAACGACAAGCCGGCTGATGTGGCGGAATTTCGACGCGCGGCGAACGACGGGCATTAACCTTATGTTTAAACTTTTACCCATGTCGCGGAATGCATGTTTTCTTTACCCCGGTGTGCCACTACGATACGCCAGCCGGAAATGCGCGGCACATACGGGGTAAATATGTACCGGAAAGTGGCGGTTCCGGGCGTAACAGTACAGGGTAGAGACGGCATGGCTCGCAAAACCACGATGACGCAGGCTCTCGACAGCGATGTCGAGCGGGAGCTCGAAGAAGCCCTCGACCTGGATCTCAACGACCCCGATATCGACTTGACCGCCTCTATGGAGGAATTGGAGGCGCAGATTTCGCAGGCCGCCGAGGAGCTTGCGCGCGAAGGCCGCGCCGACGCCGATGCAATCGAATCCATACAGACGGCAGGCACGGCGGATGAGCCCATGCCGGCGACGTCCGGCCCGGAGAGTGAAGACGACGCTATCGCCGCATCGCCGACCACGAAACCGTCCATAGAAACGGCACGCCCGGACCTGCGCCCCGCCGCGCCGTCACCCGCCAGCACGGCCGCTGCCCTGTCGGCCGCAAATGACGATCGCCAGAAAGATTTCCGCACCGCTTTTTCCACGATCGATCGTCGCGCCCCGCGCACAGTCTACTGGGGCGCCGCCCTTCTGTCGGTCTTGTGGATCGCAGGCGGCATCGCCCTCGGCCACATGCTCTACGCACCGGAAATCTGGCAGATCAGTTCGCTGTCTCAGCTTGCCGCGATGCCCGGGGCTATCGGCATCGGCGTCGGGACGGTCCTGCCGATCGTTCTGTTCTGGGGATTTGCGGTGATGATTCGCCGTGCCCAGGAGATGCGTCTTGCCGCCCAGTCGATGACGGAAGCCGCCTTCCGGCTCGCCGAACCCGAATCGCTTGCACAGGAAAGGGTGATGACGGTTGGACAGGCCGTTCGTCGCGAGGTGCAGGCGATGGGCGACGGCATCGAGCGTACCTTGGCGCGCGCGGTGGAACTGGAGACCCTGGTTCATACGGAGGTCAACGAGCTGGAGCGCGCCTATTCCGACAACGAGCGCCGTATCCGCACGCTCGTCGACGGCCTGGGCAACGAACGCGAATCAGTCATCAGCCATGCAGAGCGGGTTCGCTCGTCCATCACCGGCGCACATCAGCAATTGAAGGGGGAACTCTCGGCGGCCAGCGGCATCATCCAGGAGAACGTGCTCAATGCCGCCACCGAGCTCAAGTTCACCATTTCCAATGCCGGCGACACACTCATCAGCAGGGTCAACGAGAGCGGCTCTGCAATCTACGGCGCCATCGACGAGCGCATGGACACGATCGCGGACCGCATCACCACCTCGGGCGAAGCCTTCGCCAGCCTGCTCGATACACGCATTGCCTCACTGACCGAAAGCACCGAGACGGTCACGCGGTCGCTTTCGGACATGCTGGACGAGCGCACATCCGGCATGGTCTCCGTGCTCGGCGGCGCCACCAAGTCGTTGACAGACGAGTTCGACACGCGCCTGGAAAGCATCGAGCGCACATTGGCCGAACGCGGCCAGACGCTCATCAGCGAGTTCGAAACGCGCGTCCACGCGCTCGATACCGGCACCGAAAAGCTCAATGCCGCACTCGAGGCGCGGGCACGGCAGATCAACGAATCGCTGGTGGAACGCACGCGCGAGATCGCCGAAGCCTACAACAGCGGCCGCGACGAACTTTCCCAGGCGATCGACCACGGCAAGGCAAAGATCGGCAACGAAATGGCCGACCTGGTCATGTCGACGTCGACGATGCTGGAATCGCGTGCCGCCGATTTCGGCGAAAGGCTGGAAGCCGGCCGCGCGCGCATGGTCGAGCTGCTCGAAACCGATCTCCAGAAGCTGGAGGATTCGCGCGGCACGATGGACGAGATCGTCTCGGGCTACCTCACCAAGCTGTCGGAGAGCCGCGACGGCCTCACCCAGGCGCTCGAGCACGACCTCGACCGCCTGGCGGCCACGCGCTCGGACATCGACAGCGAGGTCTCGTTGCACCTCGACAAGCTGTCAGAGGGCCGCAACGCGCTCACGCAGGCGCTACAAGAGGATCTCAACCGACTCGAGCAGAGCCGCTCGGGAATCGACGCCATCGTGGCGAGCCACCTCGACCAGCTCAATGTGGGGCGCACCTCCCTCGCCCAGGCTCTGGAGACGGATCTTGGGAAACTCGGCGAAACCCGGGCCGAGATCGACAATCTCGTCACCGAGCAGGTCAGCAGGATCAGCTCGGGCCGCAACGAGCTCACCGCTGCCCTGCAGAGCGACCTCGAAAGGATCGCCTCGGTGCGTTCCGATGTCGACAATCTCGTCGCCGAACAGATTGCCCGCCTGGCAGAGGGCCGCAACCAGCTCACCTCGGCCCTCGAAGGCGACCTGGCCAAACTGACCGAAACGCGCAGCATGATCGATGCCACCGTTGCCGATCACGTCAACCGTCTCGCCGAGGGTCGAAACGGGCTGACCCAGGCCCTGGAGTCGGACCTGGCCAAGCTGACCGAAACGCGCGGCATGATCGATTCCGTTGTCGCCGAGCAGCTTTCGGGGCTGAATTCGGCGCGCGACCAGATGGCGACGGCCATGGCGGCGGACCTGCGCCGGCTGGGCGACACGCGCGCCGGCATCGACGCCTCCGTTACCAGTCACGTCGCCAAGCTTTCCGAGGGCCGGGACATCATGGCCCGGGCACTCGAGCACGACCTGCAGAAGCTGTCCGATACCCGTGCCGCCGTCGATGCGGCGGTCCAGGCGCATGTCGAGCTGCTGGCCTCGAGCCGCGGCCAGATCACGGACGCCCTTGCCGCCGACGTCCAGCGCATCGAGGACGCCTTCCGCCAGCAGACGGGTGTCATCGACGAGCGCACCTCGACCATCCGCGAAGCGCTCGAGGGGGGTGTCAACCATGTGCGCCAGACGATCGAGAATTCGGCGATCGTGGTCGCCGGCTCGTTGCGTGACCGCGTGGTCGAGATCACCTCAACCCTCACCGGAGACGCCGAAAAGGCATTTGTCGATGCCGATGAAAGGATTGCGGCACGTGTCGAAAGCAGTTCGGCAATGCTGTCGCAGCGCGCGTCCGACATCGCCGCCGCCTTCGACAACGCCGAGCACAGCCTCGGCGAGCGCGTCGAGACTACGGCCAGCCGCCTGACGGAACGGGCCGGCGAACTGGCCAGCGTCTTCGAGGACACCGACCGGCGCCTTTCCGAACGCGCAGGCGAAACGGCGATCCTGCTGTCCTCACGCGCCTCCGAGATCGCCCGCACCTTCGACGAAGCCGACGAGAAGCTCGCCGCACGCGCCGAGAACACGGCCCAGTCGATCGTCCAGCGCACCGAGGACATCGCCTCCCAGGTCGACGCCCGGGCGCAGCAGATCGGCGCCTCGATCGCCGGCGTCGAAACGCGCATTGACGAAAGTGCGGAACGTCTGTCGCAGCGTCTCGGTTCTGAACTGGCCGGTGTCGAAGAACGTCTCGGCGGCGGCGCCGAAGCCATCGTCAGCCGCATCAACAGCGAACTCGATCAGGCCGAGCAACGCCTGCGCTCGGGCGCCGAATATGTCGGCGGAAAACTGGTCGAGCAGGTCTCGAGCACCGAAGAACAGCTCGTTGCCCGCGCCAACGCCATCGCCGAGACATTCTCGGCGGTCAACGAGCATATCAGCCAGAGCACCGGCCGGGCGTCGGAGACGCTGGACGAGAAGACACGCGAGCTCAACCAGCTTCTGGCAAGCCGCACGGCCGAGATCGGCAAGGTGCTGGAGGAGCAGGCGCGGCCGCTGGCCGACAGCTTCGCCCAGAGCGGCGGCGAGTTGCAGAAGAGCCTGGAGGACGCGACGCACAAGGCCACGGAGCGGCTGCGCACCGAACATGCCGCACTGGTCAACGCGATCGCCAGCCGCACTGCCGAAACGCTTACCGCCGTCGAAGGCGCGCGCGAGACGCTGGGCGATCACGTCAACACGCTCATCGACCGGCTGAGCGATTCCAACGGCCGGCTGTCGTCGCTCATCGACGCGGCCACGGAGAACCTCGGCGCGCTCGACAAGCAGCTTTCGGGCTCGACGGAAACGTTCGCGGCCAATGCGGAAAAAGCGGCACAGACTTTCTCCAGTTCCGCCCGCATGATCGATACGAACGCCAATCGCCTTACCGATCTCGCATCGCAGACGCTCAAGGAGATTGCCACAATCGCCAATCGCTTCGACGAACACAGCCGTGTTCTGTCCAACGCCCAGGATCTGATCGGGTCGGCGCAGTCAAACCTGAGCACGACGCTGGAAGACCGCCAGACGGCGCTCGAGGAACTGGCGGTCGGGCTGGTCAAGAAGTCGGAAGATATCGAACGCACAATGCGCTCATTCGAGGATCTCGTCGGCAAGACGGTCGAGAAGGCCGAGGGCCGCACGCGCGCGACCACCGAGCAGATCAGCCAGTCGATCTCGTCGGTCATCGAAGGGGCGACCGAGCGTTTTGCCGGCGCAACGGAGGAGATCCGTCGCACCGCCCAGACCATCCGCAGCGAGCTCGAGGAGACGCGTGGCGAACTGCGCAAGGGCGTCCTGGAGCTGCCGGAGGAAACCAAGCGTTCGACCGGTGCGATCCGCCGCGCCGTCGGCGAGCAGATCAATGCGCTCAAGGAACTCTCCGACATCGTCACCAAGTCGGGACGGATGTACGATGCCACCGCGTCCGCATCACAGCGCCAGGCGCCTGCGCCTGCGGCCGCCCCGCGGCCCGCGCCACGTGCGGCGCCGAGCAATCCGGCTCCGGCTCCAACCCCCACTCCAGCAGCGAACGGCGCGCTGCGCGGATCCGTCTCTCCTGCCCGCCCGGAAAATGCCGGCGGCGATGCGAACCAGGGCGGCTGGGTCCAGAACCTGCTCCGTCGCGCCTCGCAGGATGAAGCGGCGCAGCCAGCCAAGGATGACCGTTCAGCGCTGCATGTCGTGGAATCGCTCAACTCGCTGTCGGTCGACATCGCCCGGGCGATCGATCACGAGGCGTCGATCGAGTTGTGGCAGCGCTACAGGCGCGGCGAGCGCAACGTCTTCACGCGCCGCCTCTATACGCTGAAGGGCCAGCAGACGTTCGACGAGATCCGCCGCAAGTATCAGTCGGATTCGGAATTCCGCAGCGCCGTCGACCGCTATTGCGAGGATTTCGAGAAGCTGCTGCAGGATGTCTCGAGCAACGACCGCGACAACATGATGACGCAGACCTATCTCACCTCGGATACGGGCAAGGTCTACACGATGCTGGCCCATGCGAGCGGCCGATTGCGCTGACAGGACGGCAAGGACGCACGATTCGTGCAATAACGCGGCGGACCACTCCGCCGCGTTTTTTGTTGCCGCGACGAGAACTTGGAAATTCACTATCGCCCGTCCGTCAGATCGTGGCGTTGACCCAGTCGGTGATATCCATTGCGGCCTGCCCGAAAGCCCGGTCGAGCGCAGCCGCATAATCGGCGTTCGAGCGGCCGGTCAGCGGTGACCTGGCTTCGAAAAGGCGTGTAGCGCGCACGACGCCGTTGCGGTCGTTGAGGATGCGCACGAACAGCCCGACATGGGCCTGGTCGCCGCCGGCCAGGCTGATGTCGAAAGAGCGCACGTCCACGATGACCTGGTAATCGATCGCCAGGCCCTCACCCGGCTTGCCGACACCGCCGAAACCGCCGGACCGCTGCAGCGCCTCGGCAAGCCTGGCCTGGACGATGCGTGGCAGGCGATCGCTCCACTGCGCCCCTTTCAGAAAGGCGACGGAGCCGGATCCCGGCCTGATGACGATATTCTGGCTGTCGAGCGATTTGAGGGCCGTCGGCTCGGCTACCAGAACCTGGGTGCGCGAACGCGACGCGCGCGCGGCCACGACCTGTGGAGCCGTGAGCTCGAACGTATCAAGAGGCGCCGGGCCACCGCCGGGCAAAAGGGCGCAACCCGACAGCGTCGCGGCCAGAATCGTCGCCAGGACTGTGTTGCGAGTGTTTCTCACCCGTTTGTCCCCGTCGTCATCCACCCCTCCGACGGGCCCTCTCCTACGGACCATCGCTTAATTAGTTACTTGCGGTGGGCGGGCCGGCTTGTCAACGCCGTGTGCGCCCGTCGTATTGTGGAACGCCCCCTGCTCCACCGGTAATGATGCGTTGCGGGTTGCGCTCCAGGTCGCTCACCGCCTGTTCGATGCGGTTGATCGAACGGCGCGCGTCACGAATGAGTGCCTCGGTATCGCGCAGCCCCTGGCCGCTGAACCGCGCCAGGCCGTCGGTGATCGTGCCCAGCCGCGCATTGAGCGTGTCGGCAACCTGACGGAACGCCTGCAACGTCTCGGTCGCCTGCTGCATCACCCCTTCGGCGTCGCCCGATCCAAGCAGGCTGTCGACCTTCGCAAGCACTCCGTCGACGCGCACCGACGCCCGGTTCAGCCTGGCCGACATCTCCTGCGCGTCGGTGATGATGCGGTCGACGTCGTCGCCCCGCATTGCGAAACGATCGGTCAGCTTTGCGACATTCGCCGCGGCCTGCCGTGCGTCGGTCACGGCCCCGTCGATATCGTCCATTGTCGACTTGACGCGCTCGGGATCGACACTTGCGAGGATGTCGTCGACCTTGCCCAGCGTTTCACCCGCTCCATCCGACAGCCGACGCACCGACGTAACGGTCTCGTTCACATTGGCGACGACGGTGTCGAGATCGCCGGTCGCGGAATCGAGTTTTTCCGTAAACTGCTCGACATTGCCGACGATGGTCGCAATCTTGTCGCGGTCGACCGAGCGCAGCAGATCCTCCGCTGCCGCCAGCGTCGTGTCGAGCCTGTCGGAAACGGTGCCGAGCTTTTGCGACAGCTCGGAGAAATTCGACAGGAAGGTATCCACACCGTCGGCATTGCGGCTGAGGGCCTGCGAGAAGGTGCGCGCATTGTCGAGCGTTTCGACGAGCGGGCCACGCGCTTCCTTGGTGAAATCCTCGAGCTGCGTCATCACCTTCTCGGCGCGGGTAAAAATATCCTGGGCGCTTTGCAGGAGGCTGGTCACGGCGGAAGGGTTGGCCGTGATCTCGGCGACGGTATTGTCGGCTTCCGCCTTTTCGAGCAGGTTCGTTTCCTGCGGATTGCCGCCTCGCAGTTCGATATTGGCTTGGCCGGTCAGCCCGGCGATGCCGATATCGGCAGCCGTTGACGGCGTGATCGGCGTCAGTCGGTCGACCTCGGCATCGGCAATCGCCACGTTTGGATTGGTGACGTCGATATAGACGCGGCGCACGTCGCCCACCTTCACGCCGTTGAAAAGTACGAAACTGCCGCGTCCGAGCCCTGCCGCCGAACCGGGGATGCGCACGCGCAGCATCGTGGTTTCGCCGTTGAGGCTGATGCCGGCGGCCCAGTAGATGAAGCCGAACATGGCCAGCACCGCCAGAACGGTGAAAATGCCGACGATGACGTAGTTGGCCTTGGTCTCCATCAGTGTGCGGCCCCCGCGACGTGATCTGCGTCATTGCCTTCGACGACGATGCGCCGGGCGCGCTTGCCGTGAAAATAGGACTTCACCCAGGGATCGTCGGCCGCAAGCATGTCCTGGATGGTTCCTTCGACCAGCACTTTCTTGTTCCCAAGCACCGCTATGCGGTCGCAGACGGAAAACAGGCTGTCAAGGTCGTGTGTGACCATGTAGACCGTCAATCCCATCGTATCGCGAAGCTGCGCCACGAGTTCATCGAATTCGGCCGCGCCGATCGGATCGAGGCCCGATGTCGGCTCGTCGAGGAATACGATCGCCGGGTCGAGGGCCAGGGCGCGGGCAAGTGCGGCCCGTTTGACCATGCCGCCAGACAGTTGCCAGGGGTATTTTTCCGCCGCATTGGCCGGCAGGCCGACCAGCTCCAGCTTGAGCATGGCCAGTTCGTCCATGAGACGCTGCGGTAAATCGAGATATTCGCGCATCGGCACCTGGATGTTCTCGCGCACATTGAGCCCGGAAAACAGCGCGCCCTGCTGGAACAGCATGCCGATCTGCATGTCCAGCCGCAAACGTTCGGCATCGCCGGCGCGGTCGAAATTGACACCCAGGAGGCGGATCGTGCCCGACTGCTTCTTGTTGAGGCCGAGAATCGTGCGCAACAGGACCGACTTGCCTGATCCCGACGCGCCAACGAAGCCCAATATCTCGCCGCGGTAGACGTCGAGCGACAGGCGGTCGAGAACGGTCTGCGAACCGAACGACACGGAGATGTCGCGCACCGAAAGAATGACCTCTTTCGTCTCTTTCGGCGCGGCAGCCGCAGGCTTGCCATTTGGCTTCGTATCGACCATCGACAGGGCCTCAGAAATCGATCGCTGCGTAGAACATGGCAAACAGGCCGTCGACGACAATGACGATGAAAATCGACTTCACGACCGACGACGTGACATGGCGACCGAGCGATTCGGCGCTGCCTTCCACCTTCATGCCCTCAACCGAGCCGATGATGCCGATGATGATTGCCATGAACGGTGCCTTGATCAGCCCGGCGAGAACGGTCGACAAGTCGATAGCATCGCGCATCCGATCGATGAAGGCTTCCGGCGTGATGCCGGAATAGACCCAGCTCACACCCATCGCACCGCCGATCGCGGCAAAATTGGCAACGACCGTCAGGCAGGGCAGCATGATAACCAGCGCGGCCAGGCGCGGCATGACGAGAACGCCCACCGGATTGAGCCCGATGACCGTCAGCGCGTCGATCTCTTCGCGCATCTTCATCGAACCGACCTCGGCGGTGATTGCGCTGCCGGATCGGCCGGCAATCATGATCGCCGTCAACAGAACGCCCATCTCGCGCAGCACCAGAATGCCGACCAGATCGACGACGAAGATCTCGGCGCCGAAATAGCGCAGCTGGAACGCTCCCTGCTGTGCCACGATCGCGCCGACGATGGTCGACATCAGCACGACCACGGGTACGGCCCGAACGCCCATGCGGTCCATCTGGCTGACGACCGCCGCCGGATTGACGGCGTGGCCGCGGCCCAGTTTCATCTGCGAGCCGCGAATGGTCGCGCCGAGAATGTGCATGCCAAGAATGAACTCTCCGCCGAACTGGTAGACGCTGCGGCCGATCGTCTCCAACAACCCCAGGATCCCCCTGCGGGCGGGCACAGTGTCGGGTTCCTGTTCGTGCCGGATCGCGTCATCGACCGCGGCAAGCAGAATGCCGGCAGAGCGCGTCCCGCCCTCGATGGCGACTTGCGCGCCGAACTTCTCCTGCGTCACCGCAAGGCGCTTGATCAGCCAGGCTCCGGCCGTGTCGATGCGCCCGAGCTCCGACAGGTCGAGCACGAGCGAACGAATCCCCCGGCGCTTTTCAAGCTCACGCATCCCGCGATCGACCGCGCCGATCTCGGCGGTTGTCCATGTGCCGCTGAAACGCACGCGCATTGCGCCGTCGGCCTCGTTCTCTTCGAACTGAGGCGGTGGTTCCGCTCCGCCCACTTCAGGCGGGCTTGCATCCGTTCCGTCTTCGGTCAACATGCTCATGTTCATAAAGATTCATTTCCGCCATGTCGATTTACCACATGCCGGCGGAGCGTTATCGAGGATTGAAATATGTCGCGTCGCATGGACTATCAGGTCGAGAGCTTTCCCATCGAGGGACAGTTCAGGATCTCGCGCGGCGCCAAGACCCAGGCCGATGTGGTTACGTGCCGAATCACCGACGGCATTCATAGCGGCCAGGGCGAATGCGTGCCCTATGCGCGCTATGGCGAAAGCATGGACAGCGTTGCCGACACGCTGGAAAAGGCGCGCGCCGAAATCGAGAAGGGCATCGGCCGAACGGAACTGCTCGAGGCGATGGCGCCAGGTGCGGCACGCAATGCCGTCGACTGTGCGCTCTGGGACCTTGAAGCCAAGATGATTGGTCACAGGGCCCACCAGAAAGCCTGCCATATCCTTCCGCGGCCTGTCGTCACCGCCGTTACCATCTCGCTCGACGAGCCCGGCGAAATGGCCGCCCAGGCCCGGGCCAACGCCCTGCGCCCCTTGCTCAAGGTCAAGGTCGGCTCGACCAACGACGTCGCGCGCATCCATGCCGTCGCCAGCGCGGCTCCCAACAGCCGCATCATCCTCGATGCCAATGAGGGCTGGACCGAGGACAACATCAAGGAAAACCTGCTGGCCGCCGCTCAATTCCACGTGGCGCTCGTCGAGCAGCCCTTGCCGGCCGGCAAGGACGAGATCCTGCGTCACATGCCACATCCGGTGCCGATCTGCGCCGACGAAAGCGTTCATACCGCCGAGAGGCTGGACGAACTCAACGGGCTCTATGACGCGGTCAACATCAAGCTCGACAAGACCGGCGGCCTGACCGCGGCAATTCAGTTGCGCCAAGAGGCGCGCGCACGCGGTTACGGCGTCATGGTCGGGTGCATGGTGGGCACGTCCCTGGCCATGGCGCCGGCCGTGCTGCTGGCCCAGGACGCCGATTATGTGGATCTCGACGGGCCGCTGCTGTTGGCCAGGGACCGCGCGCCCGGCCTGACATATGCCGGCTCTCTCATTTCACCGCCCGAACCTGCCCTTTGGGGGTAGGCCGGTCCGCACCGAAACGATGTTCGCTCGCCGGCCGCGCGGACGCACGGTACGGTGAACGCGCCCAGCCGCTCTGCATGGGGGCGCACAGGCGGACCGCAAGCGCCGAGGCGCTGGCGCGATGTCCGGGCAACCGGACGGTCGGCGAAAGGCAGAGCGAAAGGCGCCGTATGCAGGCCAGAAGACATCTTGGCTCGGCCAGCTGCGCGTCAGGCGGCTTCGAATGTCTTGTCAGGGAAGCTGACGACCGTTTCGGGGGAGACGGCCCGCTTGCCGCCTTTCACGCCCGTCCAGGTCAGTATCTCGAAACGCCCGTCATGCGTTTCGGCGATCGCCGTGCAGCTTTCCACCCAATCGCCGGTGTTGATGTATTCGACATCACCCATGTGCTCGATCGCCGCATGATGGATGTGACCGCAGATGACGCCGTCGACGTCTGACCGGCGCGCTTCCTGCACCACGATCGTCTGGAAGGTGCTGATGAAGGAGACGGCCTTCTTCACCTTCACCTTTGCCCAGGAGGAAAACGACCAGTATGGCAGGCCGAACAGGCGCCGCGCGGTGCCCACGGCCCGGTTGATGACGATCGCGATGTCGTAGGCCTTGTCGCCCATATAGGCGAGCCAGCGCACATTGTGGACGATCGAATCGAACTGATCGCCATGGATGACGAGGTAGCGACGGCCGTCGGCCGTTTCGTGAATGGCGCGGTCGGCCACGACGATCCCGCCGAAATGCACACCCTGGAAGGGCCGCAGGAACTCGTCGTGATTGCCGGCGATATAGATCACCCTGGTGCCCTTGCGCGCCTTGCGCAATATCTTCTGCACGACGTCGTTGTGCGCCTGAGGCCAATGCCAGGAACGTCTCAGCCGCCATCCATCGACGATATCGCCGACGAGATAGATCGTCTCGGCCTCGTGAAAGCGGAGAAAATCGATGAGGAATTCCGCCTTGGCCGGCTTGGAGCCGAGGTGAACATCGGAAATGAAGAGGGTCCGGAAGGTCTTGATCGGTGTGCCGGTCATGTGCGGGTCCCCGGATGTTCGATATGACTGCAAGACATGATTCATGTCACAGCCATATGACGGTTGAGGTTTCCGGGCACCGTGGGATAGTGTGCGCGCCGGTTGATTTGGCACGGAGGACAGGCCGTTGGAACTTGGGATAAAGGGCAAAAAGGCGATCGTTTGCGCGTCGAGCAGAGGGCTGGGCCGCGGCTGTGCGATGGCGCTTGCCGAAGCTGGCTGCGATCTCGTCGTCAATGGGCGTGACGAGGCGGTGCTGGCGGCCACCGCTGCCGAGATCCGCGAGTTGTTCGGGGTTTCGGTCACGGAGGTGGCGGCGGATGTCTCGACCGCCAAGGGCCAATCCGCCCTGCTCGCGGCCTGTCCGGACCCCGACATTCTGGTCAACAACAATGGCGGGCCGCCGCCAAAGGATTTCCGCGAGCTCGACCGCGAGGCTCTGCTCGAAGGCGTCACGCAGAACATGGTCACGCCGATCGAACTGATCCAGGCCGTCATCGACGGCATGAGCGAACGCGGGTTCGGTCGCATCGTCAACATCACTTCGCTGTCGGTCTATCAGCCGATCTCCGGCCTCGACCTTTCCTCCGGCGCACGGGCCGGGCTGACTGCATTCCTGGCCGGCGTGGCGCGCACCGTCGCCCGCTCCAACGTGACCATCAATGCCGTCCTGCCGGGCAAGTTCGACACCGATCGGATCAGGAAGACGCTGGAGTTTTCCGCCGCAAAGGCGGGCGTGAGCGTCGACGAGCAGGCAGGCAAGGTGGCCAACGACATTCCGGCGCGCCGCCTCGGCACACCGGAGGAATTCGGCAAGGCCTGCGCCTTCCTGTGTTCGGCCCATGCCGGCTATATCACCGGACAGAACCTGATCCTCGATGGCGGCCTCTACAACAGTGCTTTCTGACCCAAAAATTGAAGACATCTCTCAAAGAGCGAGGGTAGTTAATTGAAACTCATACGTTTTGGAAATCCAGGATCGGAACGTCCGGGCCTGATCGATACCGACGGCGCGATCCGCGACGTCTCCAGCCTCGTCGCGGATTACGGGCCTGAGACCCTGTCGCCGGACCTGAAGAACACGCTTCAGGCGGCCGACCTTTCCGCGCTCCCGAAAGCGCCGGGCGACGCCCGGATCGGGCCGGTGGTCGCCCGTGTCGGCCATTTTATCGCGATCGGCCTCAACTATGCCGACCATGCCGCCGAAACGGGGGCGGCCATACCCGAGGAGCCGATCGTCTTTTCGAAGGCGCCGAGTTCGCTTTGCGGACCGGACGACGACGTGCTCCTGCCCAAGGGCTCGCAGAAGCTCGATTGGGAGGTTGAACTCGCTGCGGTCATCGGCAAGCGATGCGACTATGTGGAGGAGAAGGACGCGCTCGATCACGTGTTCGGCTATGCGCTTTGCAACGACGTCTCCGAACGCGAGTATCAGGCCGAGCGCGGCGGACAATGGATCAAGGGCAAGAGCGCGCCCACATTCGGCCCGCTCGGCCCCTGGCTGGTCACGCCCGACGAGATCGGCGACGTGCAGAACCTGGCCATGTTCCTCGACGTGAACGGCGAGCGCATGCAGACCGGCAATACCTCGACCATGATCTTTTCCGTTGCGGCGATCATTTCCTACCTGTCGCGCTTCATGGTGCTGGAACCCGGCGATGTCATCACCACGGGAACGCCGCCCGGCGTCGGCCTCGGCATGAAGCCGCCCCGCTTCCTCAAGGCCGGCGAGACGATGCATCTGGGCATCGAAGGCCTTGGCGAGCAGCGTCAAACGGTGGTCGCGCGCTGAACGCGGCCGTCGTCCAAACCGGGCCCATGTGGCCGCGGCCCAATTGTCGCGGCGGAACAGGAAGCTGTTTCGCCGTTTCGCAACTTAAAATGCCCGACGGTCATGGTAGCGTGCAACCGACAGGCAATCCGGACCCGCACAAATGACCGAGAAGAAACCCAAGCCCGCCAAATCCGAATTCGACGAAGCCGCCCTCTTCTTCCATCGCTATCCCTCTCCGGGAAAACTGGAGATCCAGGCGACCAAGCCGCTGGGCAACCAGCGCGACCTGGCTTTGGCCTATTCTCCCGGCGTGGCCGTGCCCTGCCTCGAGATCAACACCGATCCGGCCACCGCGGCCTACTATACCGGACGGGCCAACCTCGTCGGCGTGGTGTCCAACGGGTCGGCGGTTCTGGGGCTCGGCGATATCGGCGCGCTCGCTTCCAAGCCGGTCATGGAGGGCAAGGCGGTCCTGTTCAAGAAGTTCGCAGGCATCAATGTCTTCGACATCGAGATCGACGCTCCCGAGATCGAGCAAATGGTGGAGACAATCGCAGCGCTCGAGCCGACATTCGGCGGCATCAACCTCGAAGACATCAAGGCACCGGAATGCTTCGAGGTCGAAGAACAACTGAAACAACGCATGGCGATCCCGGTCTTCCACGACGACCAGCATGGCACGGCGATCATCGTCGCTGCCGCCGTGCTCAATGCCCTTGAACTGGCCGGCAAGGACATCGACAAGGTCAAGATCGTCACCTCGGGTGCCGGCGCCGCCGCACTCGCCTGCCTCAACCTGCTCGTCGAACTGGGCGCCAGCCGGGACAATATCTGGGTCACCGACCGGCACGGGGTCGCCTATAAGGGGCGCGTCGAGGAGATGGATCGCTGGAAGGAACCCTACCTGAAGGAAACCGACGCGCGCAGCCTCGCCGACGTCATCGGCGGCGCCGACGTGTTTCTCGGCCTGTCGGCCGCAGGGGTCTTGAAACCCGAATTGCTGGCCGAGATGGCCGACAAGCCGCTGATTCTGGCGCTTGCCAATCCTGTTCCGGAGATCATGCCGGAAGTGGCTCGAGACGCCCGCCCGGACGCCATGATCTGCACAGGCAGATCTGATTTCCCCAATCAGGTCAACAACGTACTGTGTTTTCCTTACATATTCCGTGGAGCGCTTGATGTCGGCGCTACGGCGATCAACGAAGAAATGAAGATGGCCGCGGTGCGCGCCATTGCCGCTCTGGCGCGCGAGGAGCCTTCCGACGTCGCCGCACGCGCCTATTCGGGCGACACACCGACATTCGGCCCCGAATATCTGATCCCCTCGCCCTTCGATCCCCGGCTCATCTTGCGCATTGCGCCGGCCGTTGCGCGCGGCGCCTGCGAAAGCGGCGTGGCCATGCGGCCGATCACCGACTGGGAGGCCTATATCGATCGGCTCAACCGGTTCGTGTTCCGCTCCGGTCTCATCATGAAGCCGGTCTTTGCCGCCGCGCGCAAGGCGGCGAAGCAGCGCGTCATCTATGCCGACGGCGAGGACGAGCGCGTGCTGCGCGCGGCCCAGGTCGTACTGGAGGAAGGCATCGCCAAGCCGACCCTCATCGGCCGGCCGCACGTCATCGACGTCAGGCTCAAGCGCTACGGGCTCAGGATCAGGCCGGGCACGGATTTCGATATCGTCAATCCGGAGGACGATCCGCGCTACCGGGCCTATGTCGACCTTCTGATCCGGCTTGCCGGACGCCGCGGCGTGACCCAGGAAGCCGCGCGCACCATGGTGCGCACGAACAATACGGTGATTGCCGCGCTCGCCATGATGCGCGACGAAGCGGACGCGATGATCTGCGGATTGGAGGGCCGGTTCGAGCGCCATTTGCGCAATGTCGGCCTGATTATCGGCCGCAAGCCGGGCGTGCGCGACCTCTCGGCGCTGTCGATGCTGATCATGCAGCGCGGCGTCACCTTTTTCACCGACACCTATGTGTCGGTCGAGCCATCGGCCGAGGAGATCGCCGAGATGACGGTTCTCGCGGCGGACGAAATTCGCCGCTTCGGCATCGAACCCAAGGCCGCCCTGCTCTCTCTGTCCAATTTCGGCTCGCGTGACACGCCAAGCACGCTGAAAATGCGCCGGGCGGCCGAACTGGTTGCCGAGCGCGCGCCCGACCTGGAGGCGGATGGCGAGATGCACGGCGATTCGGCCTTGTCGGAAGTCCTGCGCCAGCGCGTCTTTCCGCATTCCAGGCTGACGGGTGAAGCCAACCTCCTCGTCTTCCCCAACCTCGATGCGGCCAACATCGCACTGACCACGATCAAGACCATGACGGACGGCCTGCATGTCGGACCGATCCTGCTCGGCACCGCCCGTCCGGCCCATATTCTCACACCGTCGGTCACCTCGCGCGGTATCGTCAACATGACGGCGCTGGCCGTGGTCGAGGCATCCCAACCGGTCAGCGCTGGAAGCTGAAGCGGCAAGTCTTGGCAGACGAAGCGAAGGATCGGCCATGAAACGCCAGCTTGCCGCCATCGCCATCATCGCTTTTGCGGTATCGGCCGGTGCCGGATCTGGTGAAGCCGACGCCGGGTCGCCGATCTGCAACCGGCTCGAAAGCAGACTCACCGCCCTTTCGGGCGACAGCGGCGCCGACCGGCGCATGGTCCAACGATACACGCGGGCCATTCAGACCCAGCAGAGGCAGATTGCCAAGGTCCGGAACCAACGTCGGCGGGCCGGTTGCGAGGGAAGCATCATCCGGTCCGATGCGGGCAATGCCTGTCACTCCCTGAGCCGCAGCCTGGAGCGAATGCAGCACAATCTGCGCAAGCTGAAACGCGAGCACAACGCGCTCGCCGGCGGCGGTCCGGACGAGCGCCGCGAACGCAGACGGCTTATGGCCTCGCTCGAGGCCAATCACTGCCGTGCAGGGCTGGCGAACGCTCCGGGCCTCGTGCAGCAGTCACCGGGCATGTATCGCGTGATGCCGCAACAGCCACGGCAGAATGTGCCGCACTACCGCACCCTGTGCGTTCGCGCCTGCGATGGCTACACCTTTCCTATCTCCGACGACGTGCCGCCCGAAGCCTTCGACAATGATGCCGAAACCTGCGCCGCGCGTTGCCCCGGCTCGGATGTCGAGCTCTATGTTCAGCGGATTGCCAGCGAGGATGGTGAAGGAAGCGGGCCCGTGGTCTCGCGCTCCGGGGCACTCTACGAGGAACTGCCAAACGCATCCCTCTACCGCCAGCCCGGCTACGAACGCCCGCCGCAATGCGGCTGCAGTGGGTCAGGAAGCTCCTCGGTCATCGGGGAGGAAGCGAGTACGGCGTCCGAGCCTCGCACATCAACTGCACGGGATAGCGATGCCAGAACGTCGGGGAATGTCCCCCGCGACCGCAAGGTCAGGGTCGTCGGGCCAGAGTTCCTTCCCGACCCAAAAGGGGCAATAGATCTGCGAGCTCCGGCCCCGACTGGCGGCCGGTGAGCGCCAGGCGCAAGGGCATGAATAGCGCCTTGCCCTTGCGGCCCGTCGCCTCGCGTACCGCGCCGGTCCATTCTTTCCACGTCGAGCGGTCCCACGGCTCGTCCGGCAGGAGGTCGAACGCAGCGCGAAGGAACTGACGCTCCTCGTCGGTGAAGGCAGCGCCCGCCTCCGGCCCCTCAGTGACGATGCGCCACCATGCGGCGGCGTCGGAAACCCTGTCGAGATTGCCCCGCACGGCAAGCCAGAACGCTTCGGCCTTCTCTCCCTTGACGCCAAGCGCCATCAGCCGGTCGCGCACATCCTCGAAGGGCAGTTCATGAACCAGAGTGCGGTTGAGGATGACGAGATCGGCGGGATCGAATTTCGCTGCCGACCGCGAGCTGGATGCGGGATCGAATTCGTCGGCGAGTTCGTCCAGCGACCGGGCGGCCGTCACATTGCCGGACGTCCCGGTGAGGACGGCGAGCGAGGCGACCGCCATGGGCTCCAGCCCGTCCTCGCGAAGGTTGGCAACCGAGAGCGCGCCGGTGCGCTTTGACAACCCCTCGCCGCTGGCGGTGGTCAGCAGATTGTGATGACCGAAGGCCGGTGCCTCGGCGCCAAGCGCCTTGAACAACGCAATCTGGACGCCGGTGTTGGTCACGTGGTCGTCGCCGCGTATGACATGGCTCACGCCCATGTCGTTATCGTCGACCACGGACGGCAGGGTATAGAGATAAGTGCCGTCCTCGCGGATGAGCACAGGGTCGGACAGCGACGCCAGGTCCACCGTTTCCTCTCCCCGCACCACGTCGTTCCAGCTGATTTCGGTGCGCTGCGTCTCATGCGGATCGGCGGCAAAATTCGGCAGCAGGAAACGCCAGTGCGGGCGGCGTCCTTCCGCCTCCAACTGCTTCCTGTCTTCCTCGGTCAGATCCAGTGCCTCGCGCCCGTAGACAGGCGGCAGCTTGCGCGACAACCTGACCTTGCGCCTGAGCTCCAGTTCCTCCGGCGTCTCATAGCATGGATAGAGCAGACCGGCGGACTTCAGCCGTTCGGCTGCCGCATCATAGGCGGCAAAGCGTTTCGATTGATACTCGACCGCGTCGGGGAATATGCCGATCCAATGCAGGTCGTACAGGATCTGGTTGGCGAATGCCTGGGTCGAGCGCGCAAGGTCGGTATCGTCGAAACGCTGGATGAACCGGCCATTGCGGTTGCGCGCGAACAGCCAGTTGAACAGCGCCGTGCGCAGATTGCCGATATGGATATTGCCGGTCGGAGACGGGGCGAAGCGGACGGTTACAGTCATGCTTGCGAGGTATCCGAAAGGCCTGGTGCTGGCAAGACGCGCGCCTTCACCCGCGCCGTGACATAGGTCATGAGAAAGACCATGGCGAAGCAATAAAGCCCCATCACCGCAATCTGTGCATCGTAGGCAACACCCAGGTCGATCAGCGCACCGGTAAGGCCCGGCCCGGCCGCCGTCGCGAAGACGAGAATGGCGACCGTGACCGCACGAACGGAGTCCAGATTTTTCAGACCGTAGATTTCCGGCCACAGGGCACCGAACAGCGTCGAGGAAAAGCCGTATGACACGCCCATCAGCCCCATGAAGACAAAGGCGCTCCATTGCGCGTCGAAATTTGCCAGGATCAGGCATGACGCCCCGAGCGGAACAAGAAAGACCGGCAGCAGCGATATGGCGGAGAAACGGTCGATCAGATGGCCGGAAATGAGCACGAAGGTGATCGTCATGACGGCCATGAAGGAAAACGACGTGGCGAACATCTCCATCGACCAGCCGCGCAGCTCGACCAGATAGACCTGGTGAAAGAAGATCGTCGTGCCGATGAAGCCGGGCGCCACGACGCCCAGCAACAGGAGATAAAAGATCGGGTCATGCAACACCTCGCTCCGCGTCCAGTCGCGCACCGCCGGCTTGCTGGAGACGGGGTCGGTTGAGCGCGGCGCGCGCTCGATCGCGATCAGGGAGGCAACGACCGGCAGGGCGATCACGACGAGGACGGCCGCCGCGACGAGCCAGGAATTGCGCCAGCCCACCCAGCCGGCGACAAGCACGAACAGCAGCGGAAAGACCGCCTCGCCGGCATTGTGTCCGAGTGTTGTGATCGACACGGCGCGCCCGCGCTGGGCGGAGAACCAGCGCCCCATGGCGGTGAAGGCGTTCTGGGTCATCATGCCCTGGCCGAAGAGCCTGAGCAGGTAGAGCGTGACGGCGAGCAGCGCGATATGATGCGAGATGGACATCATGACGGTGGCAAGCGCCAGCATGGGAATGATGAACATCGCCACCTTCTGCGCCGAGTGCCGATCGACGATCTGTCCGAGCTTCGGCAGCGTCAGGGCGCTTGCCAGCGTGGCCAACATGTAGACCGCCCCGAATCCGCCGTGACTAAGCCCGTATTCGGCGCGGATATCTCCCGCCGAAAGCGAAATGAAGAAGGTCTGGCCGAAGGAGGAAAAGAAGGTCAGCAGGAACCCGCCCGCCAGCCAGCGCGCATTGTCACGAATGAAGATGAAAAACTGCATGAAGTCTCGCGGCGATGCCGGCTGGAACCGGGCGTCAGGACGGATCGGATTGCGTTGTCATCCTATCCGCGCCTTCGCGCCGGGCAAAGGCCAAAACCCGGCTGGTCCTATGCTTTTGACTGGGCGTTCGACCAAGGGGTTGCCAATCAAATAAGTCAATGCTTATCTCAATTGCATGGAGAACACAGAGATCTTTCGAGTGCTTGCCGATCCGACCCGCCGCGCGGTCTTCGAAAGCCTTGCAGCCGGCGAGAAGAACGCCACCGAACTGCGGGCCGGTTTCGCCATATCGCAACCCGCGATCTCGCAGCACATCGCCGTCTTGCGCAAGGCGGGACTGGTGCGAGAGCGCCGGGCGGGCCGGCATGTCAATTACAGCGTCGATCCTGAAGGATTGCGCCCGCTGCTCGATTGGGTGGTGCGATATCGCGATTACTGGCCAGCGCGCGTCGAAAAGCTCCAGCGACTGGTCAAGGAGATGGATCAATGAACCAACCCGAAACCCGCATCGGCGAAGATGGAACGGTCGCTGTCGAATGTCGGATCGACGCGCCGCCCGAGACGGTCTGGCGCGCGCTTACCGAGCCGGACCTAGCGGCCGAATGGCTGGGTGTCGCGCCGCTCGATGCGTCGTCAGACGGAGAGAAGGACCAGGCCGGTTTCGAGATTGTCGATGCGCGGCCCTTCACGCTGGTGCGTTACCGCTGGCATGAGGCTGGAGAGAGTGGCCTTGCCGACACATATGTCACGATAAGGCTGGCGCCAGCAGACAACGGCGGCACCGCGTTTCGCCTCGACCATACGCCTCCCGGCGCCATGGGAACGCCCGCCAATGCCAACGCCGCGCCGGTGGCGCTGGCGGCTTGATGTGGACTGGACCGAAATCCGGGGAGAAGAACCGATGCGCAACTCAATGAACCTTGTTCCCACGGTGGTCGAGCAGACCCAACGAGGCGAGCGCTCCTATGACATCTTTTCGCGTCTCCTGCGCGAGCGCATCATCTTTCTCAATGGGATCGTGGACGATGCCTCGGCCTCGCTGATTTGCGCCCAGATGCTGTTTCTGGAATCGGAGAATCCGAAGAAGGAAATCCAGTTCTACATCAATTCCCCCGGCGGCGTGGTGACGAGCGGGCTCGCCATCTACGATACGATGCAGTTCATTCGCGCGCCGGTGGCGACGCTGTGCTACGGCACGGCGCGGTCCATGGGATCGTTCCTCCTGATGGCAGGTGAACCGGGCATGCGTGTCGCACTGCCCAATGTCAGCATCCTGTTGCACCAGCTCTCCGGCGGCTTTCAGGGTCAGGCGTCCGACATCGAACGCCATGCCGAGGACATCTTGAGGGTCAAGCGCCGGCTGAACGGCCTTTACGCAAAGCACTGCGGCCGCTCGCTGGACGAGGTCGAACGCACGCTCGACCGCGACTATTTCATGAGTGCCGAGGAAGCGCGCGACTGGGGCATCGTCGACGCGGTGCGCGGAAGCCGCGAGGATCTGGAGCCACCCCTGGCGTGAGCGCCAGGCGCTCGGCCTCTGATTAGCTGCGATCCCGGAACCGATTGGTGATCGGATAGCGCCTGTCGCGGCCGAAATTCTTTTTGGTGATCTTCACGCCCGGCGCAGCCTGCCGGCGCTTGTATTCGGCAACATAGAGCAGGTGCTCGATCTTGTGGACGATTTCGCGGTCGTGGCCGCGTGCGACGATTTCGTCGACACCCATTTCGTTTTCCACCAGGCATTCCAGAATGTCGTCGAGTTGCGGATAGGGCGGCAGCGAATCCTGATCGGTCTGGTCGGGCCTGAGTTCGGCCGAGGGCGCCTTGTCGATGATGTTTTGCGGGATCACCTCGCCCGACGGACCCAGCGCACCGGGCGGCATATGGGCGTTGCGCCAGCGCGCCAGCGCATAGACCTGCATCTTGTAGAGATCCTTGATCGGGTTGAACCCGCCATTCATGTCGCCATAGAGCGTGGCGTAGCCGACCGACATCTCCGACTTGTTGCCCGTCGTCACCACCATCGAGCCGAACTTGTTGGAGATGGCCATGAGAATGGTGCCACGCGCGCGGCTTTGCAGGTTTTCCTCCGTGATGCCGGTGTCCGTTCCCTCGAAGATCTGGGTGAGCGCGTGGTTGAAGCCTTCCACGGGCTCGGCGATCGGAACGATGTCGTAGCGGCAGCCAAGTGCGCGGGCGCAGGCTTCGGCGTCGGCCAGGGACTCGGTGGAGGTATATTTATAGGGCAGCATGACGGAGCGCAGACGCTCCTCGCCCAGCGCGTCGACGGCAAGGGCCGCACAGATGGCCGAATCGATGCCGCCCGAAAGGCCGATAACGACATTGCGAAAGCCGTTCTTGTTGACGTAGTCGCGCAGCCCCAACATGCAGGCCCGATAGTCGGCTTCCTCCTTTTCGGGAATGCGCGACATCGGCCCGTCGGTGCATGCCCAGCCATCGCCGTCCCGCTTCCATGTCGTGACGACGACGGCTTCCTCGAACTGGCTCATCTGGAAGGCCAGCGACTTGTCGGCGGCAATGGCGAAGGAGGCTCCGTCGAAGACGAGCTCGTCCTGGCCGCCGAGCTGGTTGGCATACAGGATCGGCAGCTCGCTCTCGATCACCTGCCGGATGACCACCTGATGGCGCACGTCGACCTTGCCGCGGTAATAGGGCGAGCTGTTGGGCACGAGCAGGATTTCGGCACCGCTTTCGGCCAGCGTCTCACACACGCCGACATCGTGCCAGATGTCCTCGCAGATCGGGATACCGAGCCGCACCCCGCGGAAACTGACCGGTCCGGGCATGTCGGGTCCGGCCTGGAAGACGCGTTTTTCGTCGAACTCGCCATAGTTCGGAAGGTCGAGCTTGTAACGCTCGGCAATCGCCTTGCCGCCGTCGAGGACCATGACCGAATTGTGCAGCCCGCTTTGCCGTTTGAGCGGCGTGCCGATGATGACGCCCGGCCCGCCATCGGCGGTGTCGGCGGCGAATTCGTGCACCGCACGCTCGCAGGCAGCCACGAAGGCCGGTTTCAGCACCAAGTCCTCCGGCGGATAGCCGGCAATGAAGAGTTCGGTGAACAGCACGAGGTTGGCGCCGTGGCGAGCCGCCTCGGCCCGCGCCTCGCGCGCCTTTGCGAGATTGCCGGCAATGTCGCCGACGGTCGGATTGAGCTGGGCGACGGCGATGCGTAAAACGTCGGGCGGCGGTGACATATTCGTGCTCATGACAGGGGTTTAGCCTGACCGGACAGGCACAGCAACTGCTCAAAATATGCGGGGCTTGGCTACTCGCCCATATATTCGCGCAGCTTCTCCGGGGAATGGTTCTCGCCGATCGACAGGGCAAGAATCCGCGAAATATGCGCCCTCGGCAAGCCGGATTCGGCCGCCCATGCATTCATCTGCGCCTGGATGGCGGCGAGATCCTTTTTCGAGCTCGGGCTTTCGCCGATCGCCACACCGGCATCGCGCAGGGCGGCCGCCATATCGCGCGAAACGACAAACGTGTCCCAGCCGATCCAGCGCAGGAAATACTGTCCCGTATTGCCGCCGAGCCGGCTGCCGCTTTTTGCCAGCCAGGCCATCAGTCCGACCTGGTCGTCGGCCGGCCATTCTGCGATAAATCTGCCGAACCCGCCATGCTCGCGCGACACACGATCGACAAAACCCGCATTCTCGCGCACCGCCTTGATCTTCTGAGGGTTGCGCACGATACGCTTGTCGGACGCCAGGCCGTACCAGAAATCGTCCGGCTGAAACAGCAACCGCTTGGGTTCGAACCCCAGAAAGGCCTCTTCGAAGCCGGGCCACTTCTGATCGATCACGCTCCACACGAAGCCCGCCGAAAAGATGCGCTCGGCCATGACCGAAAGGATACGGTCGTCGGTGAGACCGGCCACGGCGGCATTGTCCGGCGTTGCACCAAGCAGCGGCTTCAGTTCCTCCTCGCCGCCCTTGCGGGCCGCCGCGCGGGCACGGATCTTGGCGAATTCGAGCATGGCGACCTCCGGGATTCTGCCAAGGCGGCAGACTATCCGAGCCCTGTCGCCGCGCCAATTGCCCCCGACCAACCTCTTGTGAGGCTGCTGACATGCAGCCCGCATGTCCAGTGACTGTTGGCCTTTCCTGCGATGCGACTTATACAAGCGCCGGATTGAACGCTCGACACCTGGCGGGGGAAGAATGGGTTTAGCGGCGGAACTGGCGGCAACGGCAATCACGCTGTTTGCGCGTTTCATCACCGCCGTGCGCGGTATCTGGCAGGGTGTCGAGCCGGTCGAGCGTCAGCGAATCTATTTCGCCAACCATGTCAGCCATGGCGATTTCATCCTGCTCTGGGCCGTGCTGCCCGAGCGGCTGCAGCGGCGCACCCGGCCCGTGGCCGGCGCCGACTACTGGCTGAAATCACCCGTAAGGCGCTTCATCGGCCGCGACGTCTTCAACGCCGTCCTCATCGACCGCAACCGCGAGACACGCGCCGACGATCCGATCGCCCAGATGGCCGAGGCGCTCGATGGTGACGCCTCGCTGATCGTCTTCCCCGAGGGCACGCGCAATGAGACTGACACCCCTCTCCTGCCCTTCAGGAGCGGCCTTTATCATCTGGCCAGAGCGCGGCCCGCCGTCGATCTCGTGCCCGTCTGGATCGACAATCTCAACCGCGTCCTGCCCAAGGGTGAGTTCGTGCCAATCCCCTTCATCTGCACCGTCACCTTCGGCGAGGCGATGCATGTCAAACCGGACGAGGAGAAGGACGCCTTCATCGCGCGCGCCGAGGCCGCCCTTCTTTCCCTCAAAAGCGCGGAGAATGGCGCATGAACGCCCATCATGCCGATCTGATCGCGCTCCTGGCAGGCCTTGCGGCCGTGCTCGTCACCGCCTCGATCGCCGGCCATGTCCTCCAGCGCCGCCTGTCGCCGGATGGCACCAACAATGTGATCGAAAACCTGAACGACCGCGTGAAAGCGTGGTGGATCATGATCGTCCTGATGGGGCTCGCCCTGCTATTCGGTCGCTTCGGCACAACGCTGCTCTTCGCCTTCGCCTCCTTTGCGGCGCTGCGCGAATTCATCACCCTCACCGACACGCGCCGGGCCGATCACTGGGCGCTGGCCGCCGCCTTCTTCCTGGTCCTGCCGATCCAGTATTACCTGATCTATATCGACTGGTACGGGCTCTATTCGATCTTCATCCCGGTCTACGCCTTCCTGCTCATGCCGATCATCGCGGCGCTGCGCGGCGACACGAACCGCTTTTTCATCCGCATCGCCGAGGTGCAATGGGCGCTGATGATCTGCGTCTTCTGCGTCTCCCACGTGCCGGCCCTGCTCAGCCTGCAGATCCCCGGCTATGAAGGGCGCAACGTGCTGCTGATCGCCTTTCTGGTGATCGTCGTGCAGTCGAGCGACGTCCTGCAATATGTCTGGGGCAAGCTCCTGGGCCGCACGAAGATCGCGCCCCATCTTTCGCCTTCCAAGACGGTGGAAGGCTTTGCCGGCGGCGCTCTGAGCGCCACGGCCCTGGGTGCCGCCCTCTACTGGATCACGCCTTTTTCGCCGCTGCAGGCGGGGCTGCTCTCGTTCGCAATCGTGCTGATGGGCTTTTTCGGCGGTCTCGTCATGTCGGCCATCAAGCGCGATCGGGGCGTCAAGGACTGGGGCCATCTGATCGCCGGCCATGGCGGCTTCATCGACCGGCTGGATTCGGTCATCTTTTCCGCCCCCATCTTCTTCCATCTGGTGCGTTACTGGTGGTCACTGACATGAATGAGAACGAAAACCGCCGCCCGCTGGCCAGCCGCGACACGGGCTGGGCGAAGCTTCTCACGCGCCAGCTGGCCGCAACCGCGATCACGCCCAACCAGATTTCGGCGACAAGCATCGTCTTCGCCGCTGCCGCCGGCGCCAGCTTCTGGCTGGCGGGCGACGCAGAGGGGACATTGCGCCCGCTCCTGCTCATCCTGGCGGCGGCGTTCTGCCAGCTTCGTCTTCTGTGCAATCTGCTCGATGGCATGGTCGCCATCGAGGCCGGCAAAAACGCGCCCGACGGCGCCTTCTGGAACGAGTTTCCCGACCGCATCGCCGATATCGTCATTCTCGTCGGTCTCGGCTACGGCGTGGGCCTTCCGGCGCTCGGCTGGGCCGCAGCAGCACTTGCGGTGCTCACCGCCTATGTGCGCGAGCTCGGCCGCGCCAGCGGGCTGCCGGCCGATTTTTCCGGCCCCATGGCCAAGCCGCATCGCATGGCGCTGGTCTCCGCCGCCGCTCTTGTCTCGCTGCTGGAGCCCATCTGGAACGGCCGCAACGAACTTTTGGCTGTAGCACTATGGATCGTGGCCCTTGGTTCCGCGTTCACGGTGCTAAGGCGATCAGTGCGGCTGGTCGGGCGCTTGCGGACGGCCGGCTGAACTCGCCGCCGGTCAGACCGGGCTGCCGGTAAGGCGCTCGACGAGCGCCAGTAGCCAGACTCCGCCGGCAATCACGATGGCGATCGCGACGGCAAGCGAGCCGCAATCCTTGGCCAGTTGGATGTCGACATTGAATTCGCGCGAAAAGGCGTCGCAGGCCGCCTCGATGCCGGTGTTGAGCACTTCGACCAGGATAACCAGGAGGATCGCGGCAAGCAGCAGCGCATAGCCCCGCCACGTCGCCGCCAGGAGCCAGCCGAGCGGCAGCGCCAGGGTGAGGATCACCAGTTCCTGCCGGAATGCGGTCTCGTGTCGGACCAGATAGCGATAGGCCCGCCACGAATTGATTGCCGCATTGATGATCCTTTCCACGATCGCTTCCTCCGATTCGCCGGGCGGCCAAGATTTAGATCGCCCGGCGCAGGAAGGAAACCGTGGAGCGTCACTGGAACAGCCAGGAATCGTAGGCGAAGAACCCCTGCTCGACCGAATCATGCGTCCGCTCGGCATGCGCGCCCTCGCCCGCCGCGCCATAGGCGAAGAAGAGCGGCATCAGATGCTCGTCGGTCGGATGGTTGTCGGCCGGATAAGGCGCCTTCTCCTTCCAGTCGAGGATCGCCTGCCGGTCGCCGGCGGCAAAGCGCTGCGCAAACCAGTCCGTGAACGCCTTGACCTTTTGCGGCATCTCGGGATCGACCGAGCGCCCCAGGCGCGCGGCGCCGAAATAGGCCCGCAGATTGTGCGTGATGTGCCCGGAGCCGATCAGCAGCACGCCGTCGTCGCGCAACGGCGCCAGCGCGGCACCGGCCCGGTAGTGCCAGGCGGCGTCGCGATGCGGATCGATCGAAACCTGCACGACCGGAATATCGGCTTCGGGAAATGCGAGCTTGAGGGGCGTCCATACGCCGTGGTCATAGCCGCGCTTGCCGACGGTCGAGGGCTCCAGCCCGGCCTCCCCGAGCAGGCCGACCACCCGGCCCGCCAGATCAGGGTCGCCCGGCGCCGGATATTGCATCTCGTAAAGTTCCGGCGCGAACCCGCCGAAATCATAGATCATTTCCGGTTTCGGGTCGGACACGACGACAACCCCGTCGGCCTCGAAATGCGCCGACATGATAACGATCGCCTTCGGCCGCGGAAAAAGTCCGGACAGGCCTTCCAGATAGTGACGCGCGGCGATGTCGTCGATCACGATGTTCGGTCCGCCATGCGAGATGAACAGCGTCGGCATCTTTGTGGCTGATACGCTCATGGGACAAGCCTCCTTGCCCTCCTATCTAGCGCCACGTGACGCAACACGGGAGGGCATGGAAAGGCAACTGATTGTTCAACGAAGCCGAACGCGTGTTGCAATATCGTTCAACGTCCAGATGCTGCAGATGACGGCCCGGGGCCGGCATATTGGGCAAGCCCGTCGGAGATCTCGTAATAATCGCCCTTGTCGGCAACAAAGATGTGGCTCTCACTCTCGAGCCCGGACGGCGTGTCGAACGTCCCGGCCATGATCGAGATATGGCCTCCATCGTCGGGTTTCCAGAAGAGCGCCGAGCCGCAGATGCGGCAAAACCCCCGGTGCGCCAGGTTCGAAGCCGCGTACCAGGTCAGGTTGTCGGCGCCGTCGATCTCGATCCGGTCGTCGGCAACATTGGTTGCGGCGTAGATATGGCCCGTCTGACGGCGGCATTGTGTGCAGTGGCAATAGACGACACCGCGCAGCGGTCCTGAAACCGTGTAGAGTACCGCCCCGCACAGACAGCCGCCTGCATGAACATCACTCATCGAACTGTCCTCCTTGCTCACCGGCATCGCTTTTCTCGTCGGGCGACTCAAGCGCATATTTTTCAATGAACAGATCAGTCGTGTGAAATGCACGGCGCGCGGCGGAGCGTCCAGCACGAAAAAGGGCGCCGGCATAGCGGCGCCCTCCATGCAGCACATGCGGTTCGCTTCAGGCGCTGACCGCCTGGCGAACGGGCCTGTCGGCCTTGCTCTTTTTCAGAAGCTCGGAGACCAGGAAAGCCAGATCGATCGCCTGATCGGCATTCAGCCGCGGATCGCAATGGGTGTGGTAGCGATCCTGCAATTCCTCGTCGCGAATGGCGCGCGCGCCACCGGTGCACTCGGTGACGTTCTTGCCCGTCATCTCGACATGGATGCCGCCGGGATGCGTGCCCTCGGCGCGATGCACATCGAAGAAGCTCTGGACCTCGCCGAGAATGCGGTCGAACGGACGCGTCTTGTAGCCCGCCGCCGTGATCGTGTTGCCGTGCATCGGGTCGCACGACCACACCACCTTGCGGCCTTCGCGCTCGACCGCACGAACCAACTTGGGCAGATGCTCGCCGACCTTGTCGTGGCCATAGCGGGCGATCAGCGTCAGCCGTCCCGGCTCATTCTCCGGATTGAGGACGTCGATCAGTTCGATGAGACCGTCCGGCGTGAGCGAGGGGCCGCATTTCAGGCCGAGCGGGTTCTTGATGCCGCGGCAATATTCGATATGCGCATGATCGGGCTGGCGCGTGCGATCGCCGATCCAGATCATGTGGCCCGACGTCGCGTACCAGTCGCCGGAGGTCGAATCGACGCGCGTCAGCGCCTCCTCATAGCCCAGCAGCAATGCTTCGTGGCTGGTGTAGAAATCGGTCTCGCGCAGCGCGAAATTGGTATCCGAGGTGATACCGACCGCCCGCATGAAGTCGATCGTCTCGGTGATGCGGTTGGCGAGCGCCTCGTAGCGCTCCGACTGGGGGCTGTCGGAGACGAAGCCGAGCATCCATTTGTGGACGTTCTCCAGGTTCGCGAAACCGCCCTGGGCGAAGGCACGCAACAGGTTGAGCGTGGCCGCCGACTGCCGATAAGCCATCTCCTGGCGTGCCGGATCGGGAATGCGCGACTTGGCGTCGAACTCGATGCCGTTGATGATGTCGCCGCGATAGCTGGGCAGCGTGACGCCGTCCTTGGTCTCGTTGTCGGACGAGCGCGGCTTGGCGAACTGGCCGGCAATGCGGCCGACCTTGACCACCGGCTGCGCGCCGGCATAGGTCAGCACCACCGACATCTGCAGGAAGACGCGAAAGAAGTCGCGGATGTTGTCGGCCCCGTGCTCGGCAAAGCTTTCGGCGCAGTCGCCGCCCTGCAGCAAAAACGCCTCGCCATTGGCGACGGCGGCGAGCTGCTTCTTCAGCTTGCGCGCTTCCCCTGCAAAAACCAGCGGCGGATAGGTCGCCAATTGCTTTTCGGTCTCGGCCAGAGCGGCCTGATCCGGATAGGCGGGAACCTGCAGGATCGGTTTCGTGCGCCAGGAATTCGGAGACCATTTCGTCATAACAACACCCAATTGACACATGGGGAGCGCGCGGATCGGCACGCCCGGCTCCTGCACGATTGCAGGATGCGGCTCTATACAGGATGCAGCACTGCGACACCACCCCGCAATCCCGCTGTCGTGGGCTTGCCGGGCCTATCGGCATCAGTTTCCCGGACGGGGCCAGGTCTCGTTCAACAACCGGTCGAACAATTCCCGCTCCGCTTGCGACAGACGAACCGAGCGCGGGTAGAGCGGGGCTTCCCGGTCCTCATGGATCGGTGTGTCGAAGCCGTCGGTCTCGGCGAGAAAGCGACGCAGACCGTCATCTCCGTGCTCGACCAAGAAGCCTTGCATCACCGCGTCGAGATAGGAGCGCAGTATCTGCGGCGCCTCGCGGTGCGGCGGAAGCTTTTCGTCGGCCTCGTAGACATAGAGGGGACAGTCGACCGCAGGCACCTGCCCTTCGATCTGGTCCGCGGCCAGTTCGACGCGCCGGTATCGCGCTTCGCGGGAATCGACGGCGGCCAGGTTGTCAGCGTGATCGAAGACCAGTAGCCCATCCACCGCCTCACCCGGCTCCTGCCGGACGGTCAGCAGCGCCGCCGGAAAACCGGGCATGTCGGGTCGCGGCCTCCAGATGCGGCGCCAGCCGTGCAATCGGGCCGGCACGGCGGCAACGATGGCGGTGCGGTGGGTGACGCGATTGACCAGCGAGCCGTAACCGAAATAGGCGATCAAACCGCCATCTTCGGCCAGACGCTGCAACGCCTCGACATCGCCGGTCTTACCTGCAGCAAACGTCATGCCGCTCCTGGCACCTTGATGCGTCCTTCCGACCGCAGCGATCATCAGGCCGCGGCGCGCTCGCCGTACTTCACCCGGTAGCTCGGCTGATACATCGTCACGAGTTCTTCCGCCGCGCTCGGATGCAGCGCCATGGTGCGGTCGAAGTCCTCCTTGGTCAGCCGTGCCTTCACGGCGATGCCGAGGATCTGCGCCATTTCGCCGGCGTCGGGACCCAGCACATGCACGCCGACCACCCGGCGGCTGGCGGCGTCGACGACGAGCTTCATCAGCATCTTTTCGTCGCGCCCGGCGAGCGTGTGGCGCATCGGCCGGAACACGGCCCTGTAAACCTCGATTTCCTCAAAGCGCTTGGCGGCGACATCCTCGGCCAGCCCGACCGTGCCGATCTCCGGCTGCGAAAAGACAGCCGTGGGCACGTTGTCATGGTCGGGCCTGGTCGGCTTGTCGCGAAATGCCGTATCAACGAAGCACATCGCCTCGTGGATGGCGACCGGAGTGAGTTGCACCCGGTCGGTCACGTCGCCGATGGCCCAAATATTGTCGATATTGGTCCGGGAATAGTCGTCGACCATGATCTGCCCGGCAGGCCCGGTTGCGACACCCGCCGCCTCCAGGCCCAGCCCCTGCGTATTCGGTATCCGGCCGAGCGCCAGCATCACCTGGTCCGCGGCAATCGTCTCGCCGTTCGACAGATGTGCCGACAGGCGCCCGTCTCCGTTGCGCTCCACCTTTTCGAAGATAGTGTGGCAAAGGATCCGGATGCCCTTCTTTTCCATGGTCTCGTGCAGCATGCCGCGCAGATCCGCGTCGAAACGGTTCAAGATCTCCTTGCCGCGATAGACGAGCGTGGTGTCGACCCCGAGACCGTGAAAGATATTGGCGAACTCGACCGCGATGTAGCCGCCGCCGGCGATGACAATGGCCCGCGGCAACTCTTCCAGGTGGAACGCCTCGTTCGAGGAAATGCACAGATCGTGGCCCGGCAATGCGGCATGCGGATTGGGTCGACCGCCCGTCGCGATCAGGATCTGGTCCGCCGTCGCCGTCCTGTTCTCACCAACAAGGCGGATCGTATGGGCGTCGACAAGCTCGGCCCGGCAATCGAGGATATCGGCTCCGGCGCCGTCCAGACCCTTGCGGTACAGCCCTTCCAGTCGGGCGATTTCGCGATCCTTGTTGGCGATCAGGGTTGGCCAGTCGAAGCTTGCCGGCGGCACCGTCCAGCCATAGCCGGCCGCATCCTCGAAATGTTCAGGGAACTGCGAGGCGTAGACGAACAGCTTCTTCGGCACGCAGCCGCGAATGACGCATGTGCCGCCATAGCGGTATTCTTCCGCGATGCCGACCTTCTTGCCCAGACCGGCAGCGACGCGTCCCGCGCGCACGCCGCCCGAGCCGCCGCCGATGACGAAGAGATCATAATCGAATTTGGCCACGCCGATTCATTCCTTCAATACAGTGCCGCCAACTCATATAGGACCGCGCCAACGAAACTAGAACATGTCCCGCTCAAACGGAATCGTTTGAGCGAAAGGTACATGCTCCAACATATTGATCTGGCACGCATATCTTTGCTCCAAACGGTTCCGTTTGAAGCGAACGCGCGCTAGGCCCACGCAACGCCCGAAATGAAGAAAGCCCGGCTCGAACCGGGCTTTCAGGCAAAGATTGTCGCGATTATTGGGCGGGTGCCGCTTCTTCCGCGCCGCCGCCGGCTCCGTCGCCCTGTTCGATCGGCGCCTCGTCCTCGAGCACGGCCGCAACCTCCTGGGCCAGGTCGCGGGCAAGGCCGCGCTGCCAGATTTCAGCCGCCTGATAGACACTGCGCATGACGATCGGCCCTTGTGCGATGAGCTTCTTGCCGGCTTCGGTCTGGTAGAACGCGGAAATTTCGTTCAATTCCTGTTCGGTGAAGACACGTGCATAGGCGAGTGCGGCCTCACGCTCCAGATCCGCCCGGCGGCTGGCAAGCTCGATCGCCTTGGTGTCGACCGTCTGATTGATCAAGTCCTCCAGGTTCGGGTCCTTGTTGATCAGCTCGATCTTCAGGGCCTGCGCCGCCTGCGGCAGAATATTGTCGAACTCGTCGGTTGCGTTGATCGTCGCCACTGCCGTGCGTGCCGCCTTGAGATGGCTTTCCGAAATGTCCTGCGCGGCGGCAGGAATGGACCAGGCCACGAGCACGGCCGCGACAATCGCCGTGGAATGGCGCCTGACAGTCCTGAACAAGGTCATGAAGTGTGAACTCCCTTCTTATCGGGTCGATTCGAGTGTCTTGATTCCATCGTCAGCCGCGATGATAGCGAGGCTGGCCAGATCGATAAACAGGCCATGTTCCACGACACCGGGAATGGTGTGCATGGCATCCGACAGGGCTCTTGGATCGGGAATACGGCCAAATGATGCATCGAGGATGAGATGTCCGCCATCCGTGACGAAAGGCTCGCCGGCGGTCATCCGCAAGGCGACCGGGCCGGTCAGGCCCAGCCGGTTGGCCGCTTCATCGATGGCGCGTCGCGTCGCGCCGAGGCCGAAGCGGTTGACCTCGACGGGAAGCGGAAAACGGCCAAGGACGTCGACGAGCTTGGAACCATCGGCAATCACGATCATGCGGTCGGATGCGGCAGCGACGATCTTTTCGCGCAGCAGGGCACCGCCGCCGCCCTTGATCAGCGCAAGATCGGGGGCGACTTCGTCGGCTCCATCCACTGTCAACGCAAGATGCGGCGTCTCGTCCAGCGTCGTCAGTGCGATCCCGAGTTCCCGGCAGAGCGCAGCCGTGCGCTCCGACGTCGCCACGCCCTTGACCACGAACCCATCGGCGACGCGGGCCGACAAAAGGCGCACGAATTCCTCGGCCGTCGAGCCGGTTCCAATGCCGATCGTCGTGCCATCCTCGACATGGGCGAGTGCTGCGCGCGCAGCCTCGATCTTCAATTGTCGTGCATCCATGGGAGTCCGTTCCGGCACGAAGGAGAAAGAAGTCGCTCCTAGCGCGCATTCGTTTCAAACGGAAACGTTTGAAGCAAGGATATGCGCGCCAGATCAATATACTGGAGCATGTACCTTTCGCTCAAACGATTCCGTTTGAGCGGGACATGCTCTAGCATTTCTGGTTGTCGGGGCAAAGGCTTTCCGACACGCCTTGGGCGAGCGCGACTTGAAGTCGAGTCCGCGCCCGGATAGGCAACAACCTGCCCCACCTACGAGCACCCGGACACAGAGGGAAACTGTTCATGAGCGCATCGACGCCGACCATCGTCTTCGACCTCGACGGCACACTCGTCGACACCGCCGCCGACCTGGTTGCCAGCCTCAATCACGCCCTGACGACGGCGGGCTACGAGCCCGAGCCATATGCGGCGATGCGTCCATATGTCGGCCATGGTGCCCGCGCAATGATCGAACGCGTTCACGCTGCCCGGCGCATCGCGCTGCCGCAGTCTGACCTCGATGCCCTGCTGGCGGCCTTTCTCGATCACTATGCCAAGAACATTCCGAGCCGTTCGGCGCCCTATCCCGGCGCACTCGCCATGCTCGACCGTTTTGCCGAGCGCGGCTACCGCCTGGCAGTGTGCACCAACAAGCGCGAAGCGCTTGCCGATGAGCTTCTCGGGGCGCTGGACATGGCGCCACGCTTCGCCGCCATATGCGGCGCCGACACGTTTCCATTCCGCAAGCCCGATCCCCGCCATCTCACGCAGACGGTCCTGCGCGCCGGCGGTGCGGTCGAATGCGCCGTCATGGTGGGCGATTCGAGGACCGACATCGACACCGCAAAGGCCGCCGGCGTTCCGGTGATCGCCGTCGATCACGGTTACAGCGACCGCCATGTCGGCGATTTCGAGCCGAGCGCTGTTATTTCGCATTTCGACGAGCTCACACCCGATTTCGCCGATCGAATGATACGCGCCGTCGCCAACTGACGATTTGGGGCGCCAGATCAATATTCTGGAACATGTGCCTTTCGCTCAAACGGTAACGTTTGAGCGGGACATGTTCTAAGCGTCCTTGACTTTATCCCGCGCCCGCCACTATATCGCCGCCAGCTTTCGGGCGACGGCGTTTGGGCCGGGATCCGAAGCGGGCGCGTAGCTCAGCGGGAGAGCATTCGCTTCACACGCGAAGGGTCACAGGTTCAATCCCTGTCGCGCCCACCATGTCTTCTCAAATTGGTGAACCGAACGGACTTCAGCTTGCCGCACCGCGTGTGGCGGCCGTCACCTTCATGGCCTTCATCACGCGATCGTCGCGCCCGTAGACGTCGGTATAGTAATGCACGCTCCCGGCATCGTCCGGCCAGGCGGTGAAATAGGCGACGTAAACGGGAATCTTGCGCGTCACCTTCTCGGAGGAGTGTCCCTTGCCGATCTTGGCCGCGACATAATCGCGGGACCGGTCGAGGACGGCGGCCGCCATTCCGCGCGGGTCCTGCAGGCGAACGCAGCCATGGCTGAAGGCCCGCCTTTCGCGGCTGAACAGGCTCTTCGACGGCGTGTCGTGCATGTAGATGGCGTGCTTGTTGGGAAACAGGATCTTCAACTCGCCCAGTGCATTGGCTTCGCTCGGCGTCTGACGGACGTTGAAGGGAACCTTGCCGCCATATCGCGCCCAGTTAACGGACGCCGATGAAATGCGGCGCCCCTGCCTGTCGAAGACCTCGTAGCCAGCACGGTCGAGGTAACCCGGATCGCGGCGCAGCCTGGGCAGCATTTCGTTGACGATGATGGATTGCGGCACGCCCCAATACGGGTTGTAGTCGATCCGCTCGATCTCGTCGTGGAAGAAGCTGGTCTGGTTGGTGGTCTTGCCGACCACGACCCGCATCGCGATCTTCGTCTTGCCATCCTCGACGAATGAAGCGGTGTAGGCGGGCTGATTGATGAAGACGTAGGGGTTGCCGAGTTCGGAAGGATGCCAGCGCAACTGCTCCAGCGCGATCTCCACCTTGTGGATGCGATCGGCGCGCGAGCGACCGGCAAGCGCGGCCACCGTACGCGGCCCGATGATGCCGTCCGGATTGAGGCCGTGCGCCTTTTGCGCCGCCTTGATGACCGGCACCAGATCGTCCGAGTAGGTTTCGGTGTCTGCCTTGAGGGCGATCGTCGGCCCATGCTCGGCGCGAAAGGCCTCGTCGGACTTGGCGACGATCAGTTTGAGCATGTTGGGGAAATCGGCATCGCTGCTGCCCGGCCGCATGAGCAGCTTCGGATCGACGACGATCTCGTTCTCCTCGCTGGCGCGCAGCGTCTCCAGTTCGACGCGCAAGGCCTGGTATTGCGCGTTCTGCGGATGGCGCCCTTCGAGATATGCACGCACGTCCTGTGTCCTTGCGAGCGACGCGAGGGCCCTCGTCAGGTCGAGCTTCTTCTTCGGGAAATCGTGATAGCCCGACAGCCGGTTGGGATCGATGCGCCCTGCCCTGGCGTCGCGCGCATAGCGCAGCACCCGCGCCGACAGCGTCATCTCGAAGCGGATCAGCGCCCGGTAGCGGCCGCGCATGTCATCCATGGAAAAGCCCGGTGGCGGCGCCGTCACGGCATATTCGGCCGGGTCGAGAGCGTAGCTGGCGGCCTCGGACAATACACGCATGGCCTTGGTTGCGCGGCTGTTGGCGCTGGTGCCGGTCACCCAGATGAATTGCGGGTTATGCGCATAATGATCGCGCAGCGCCGCGGCGATCTCCTTTTCGGCCGCCAGCTCGAAGCCGGCGAGTTCGCCCACGGCCTCGCCGAAGCCGTCATGTGCAAGGGTCGGCTCCAAACCCGCCGGCTTGGGCGCATCGATCACGGAAGCGAAATCGACATCGACAAGCGGATCGGCCCGGTAGGTGTAGTATGACGGCGCCGAGATCTTCTTGATCGGCCTTCGCGGCTTGGGTGCGGCTGTCGCCTGCGGCTGGGCGCGCCGCTGCTGACCGAAGCGGTTTCGTTCAGAAGGATTGGCGCCATGGTGCTGCTGCCTGGCCCCGCCGCCAAACAGCATCTCGAACAGGTTCTGTGCCTTGGCCGGTGCCGCGCCGGCGGCGAGCGCCGCGGCCAGGACGCTGACGGAAATAAAACATTGCTTCATGCTCACGCGCATCATCATCGACCCTGGCCCAATTCGTTGAGGTGCGAACGGATGGCATATCTCAACGCGCTAGACACCAAATAAGATGCATACGACCCGATCCGAGGCACCCGCTCATGATAGTGATTGGAGTGCACACCGTTAAGCATTTATGAAAAAGCACACAAAATTGAACGCTTCGTCTGTGGGCAATGTCTCTTGGCGCCACGGCCGAGCGATGGACATTTCGCCCTCTGGCGCTAAAAGACCGCAAATTCCACGATGCCCGGCTAGCCAAAGGAGCCATGCCCGTGTCCGACGCCGTACTCGCAGACCTCTTCCCCCTCGCCGAAGACACGACGCCCTATCGCAAGCTGACCTCCGACCATGTCGATGTGGAGCGTTTTCGCGGGCAGGACGTTCTGATCGTCGAAGCGGAAGGTCTGCGGCTGCTGTCGGAAGCGGCCTTTGGCGACATCAACCATCTGCTGCGGCCCGGCCATCTCAAGCAGCTCGCATCGATCCTCGAAGACACGGAAGCAACCGACAACGACCGTTTCGTCGCCTACGACCTGTTGAAGAACGCCAATATCGCGGCCGGCGGCGTGCTGCCCATGTGCCAGGATACCGGCACGGCGATCATCATGGGCAAGAAGGGCCGACGCGTATGGACCGAGGGCGGCGACGGCGAAGCGCTCGGCCGCGGCGTTCTCGACGCCTATGAGAGGAAGAACCTGCGCTATTCGCAGCTCGCCCCGCTGTCGATGTTTCAGGAAAAGAACACGCGCAACAACCTGCCCGCCCAGATCGATATCTACGAAGAGGGCGAAGACGCCTACAAATTCCTCTTCGTCGCCAAGGGCGGCGGCTCGGCCAACAAGACGTTTCTCTACCAGGGCACGCCGTCGCTGATGACGCATGAGCGCATGATCGACTTCCTCAAGGAGAAGATCCTGACGCTCGGCACCGCCGCCTGCCCGCCCTATCACCTGGCCATCGTCATCGGCGGCACGTCGGCGGAGATGAACCTGAAGACGGTGAAGCTCGCTTCCACGCGCTATCTCGACGGGCTGCCGACGGCCGGCAGCGAAGACGGCCACGCCTTCCGCGACCTCGAAATGGAGGCCGAGGTGCACAGGCTGACACAGCAGATGGGCGTCGGGGCGCAGTTCGGCGGCAAGTATTTCTGTCACGACGTGCGCGTCATCCGCTTGCCGCGCCACGGCGCTTCGCTGCCGATCGGCCTCGGCGTATCCTGCTCGGCCGACCGCCAGGCGCTCGGCAAGATCACCAGGGACGGCATCTTTCTCGAGAAATTGGAGGCTAACCCGGCGAAATACATGCCGGAGATCGACGAGCAGTCACTGACCTCGCACGTGGTCAAGGTCGACCTCAACAGGCCGATGGCGGACATTCTCAGGGAGCTTTCCAGCCATCCGGTCAAGACACGCCTGTCGCTGACCGGAACCATCATCGTCGCGCGCGACCAGGCGCACGCCAAGATCCGCGAGCGCCTCGAGCGCGGCGAGGCGATGCCCGACTATTTCAAGAACCACCCGGTCTATTATGCCGGCCCGGCCAAGACGCCCGCCGGCTATGCCTCGGGTTCGTTCGGACCGACCACGGCCGGGCGCATGGATTCCTATGTCGACCAGTTCCAGTCCTTCGGCGGGTCGATGGTCATGCTGGCCAAGGGCAACCGCTCGCGGCAGGTGCGCGAGGCCTGCGCGCGGCACGGCGGTTTTTATCTCGGCTCGATCGGCGGCCCCGCCGCCCGCCTGGCACAGGACTGCATCAGACATGTCGAGGTCGTCGAATATCCGGAACTCGGCATGGAAGCCGTCTGGCGCATCGAGGTCGAGGATTTCCCCGCCTTCATCGTCATCGACGACAAGGGCAACGACTTCTTCAAGGAGCTCAACCTGGGCTGACACCGGCATCGGCCATGCCTGCGGACAACGTTGACGGCACGCCATGGTTGACGCGAACCGGCTTGCCGGCTTCACTGTCGGCGGGGGCGAAGGAGAGGTGGAATGCGACCGGCTATCCTCACCGTGTTGGCGCTTGTCATCCTGTCGGCTGCGCCCGTTTCGTTCACAACCGACGCCCAGGCCGAAAGCCTGCTCGCCCGCATCCTGCGTGCTGGCGAGCCGCCTTCCCTGCGCGCCAAGCGCTATTCGGACAAATCGCCCATTCCCCGGCGCACGGTCCGCTATGACCAGGGCTATGCCAGGGGCACCATCGTCATCCACACGTCCGAGCGCCGGCTCTACTACACGCTCGGCAATGGCCGGGCGATCAAATATGCCGTCGGGGTCGGCCGCGAGGGGTTCGCCTGGTCGGGCACGAACCGCGTCTCGCGCAAGGCCGAATGGCCAGGCTGGACGCCGCCGCCGCGGATGATCCGGCGCGAGGCGGCCAAGGGCCGCAAGCTGCCAGCCTATATGCCCGGCGGCCGCAACAACCCGCTGGGGCACGCGCGCTCTATATTGGCTCGACGCTCTACCGCATTCACGGCACCAACGCGCCATGGACCATCGGGCAGGCCATGTCTTCAGGCTGCATCCGCCTGGCCAATGACGATGTGGTCCATCTCTACAATCAGGTCGATGTCGGCACGCGCGTGGTGGTCAAGCGCTGAGAAGGAGTGGGACGCGATGGCGTTGAAGAAGGGATACAAGGCGCTGCTTGAGGAAGCCAATGCTGAAGTCGAGGCGCTGTCGCCGGCCGGGGCGGCGGCGCTGTTGCAGGATGACGAGACGCTTTTCATCGACATTCGCGACCCGCGCGAGCTCGACCGTGAGGGCCGGATCACCGGCGCGCATCACTGCCCGCGCGGCATGCTGGAGTTCTGGATCGATCCGGAAAGCCTCTACCACAAGGACATCTTCTCCTCCGGCAAGCATCTCGTCTTCTTTTGCGCCGCCGGCTGGCGCTCGGCGCTTGCCACCAAGACGGCGCAGGATATGGGGCTCGACAAGGTGAGCCATATCGCAGGTGGGTTCTCAGCCTGGAAAGAGGCGGGCCTGCCGCACGAGCCCGGCCGTCCGCGCAAGTCCTGACCTTCCTCTTGCGGTCTTAAGCGGCGTCGGCGCGGCGCATGCGGCCGTGCACCGGCTGAACGGGCTTTGTCGGCGCGGCGAAATCAGCAATTGTCGTAAGCACCCCGGGGCCGGCGATGATGCGGCGATGTCCGAGGCCGTGGGCCCAGACGAGCCGGATATGCGGCCCCGCCTGCCCATAGGCCTCGGCGTGGGCAGCCGGCACCTCCTTGTCATCCGGGGCATGCACGACAAGCGTTGGAATGGCGCATCGGGACAATTGATCCGCCCCGACGAATTCCGAGAGCGGACGGCCCGCAATGCGTGCGACCTCCCCGGCCAGGGCCGTCTGGGCGCGCGGTCCGAGATTGAGCATGCGGCCGAATCCATCAAAGAAGGAAGGCATCGAATTGGGCGCCGCGATGAGTGCCAGTCGCGCCGCCTCAACCGGCATAACGCCTTTGATCGCGCCGACGACGGCATTGACCGCGACCGCGCCGCCGAAGGAATGACCGACGATCGCGTCAAAAGGGCCGAACCATTGCGCCGCCGTGGCCGTCGCATCGACCCCGGTCGCCAGGTTGAGCCGCCGACCCGAAGACCACCCGTGTCCGGGCAGGTCCAGGGCAAAGACGCGGCCGCCCCTCGCCCGCATCGTTTCGATCAGCGGCGCCATGTGCTCGGTGCGCGAATTCCAGCCATGGATGACCAGCACCTGGAAGGTCGACGCGACACCGTGGGGCGGGCGGAACTCGTGAACCGCCACGCAACCCGAACGCGCCGTCAGACGATGATGCCGCGCTTCCGCCATGAAAGGCACGGCGCGTTCGATCACCTGCCTTTCCCTGTCCGGCGGGCGGTTGGGGTTTCTTGTCCGGCAAAACAGTTCGAAGGCGGCCCGGCCGGCAAGACGTGGGATCAGATGGTCGGCAATGCCGAACGCACCACGGATGACAGTGAGAGGAAATGATGCCATGTTGGTCCTCCGACCAATTGGTTCAAGCATGAACATATTAGTTCAAGAATGAACAAAAAACAAGATCTCCCCTGGGACAATCCGCGTTTCAAGAACTGGATCGCGCTGGTGCGCGCCGAAAAGGCCGTGGTGCGCGAGCTGACGCGCCTCCTGGCGCCGTTCGGGCTGAAGATCGCCCAGCTCGACATGCTGATGAATCTCTACCGCCATCCCGGCATGTCGCAGCACGAGCTGGCACGCCGGCTGCTTGTCGGCCGGTCCAACATCACCATGCTCATGCCTCAACTGGAGACGCAGGGCCTGCTCAGGCGCGAAAGCGACTTATCGGACCGCCGTGTCATGCGCCTCTACCTGACCGAGGATGGCGAAGACCTGCTGATGCAGGCGTTAGAGGTCTATACGGGTCTGATCGACCGGGTGATGGAACAGTCCACGCCGGCGCAATGCGATGCCATGGGCGATCAGATGCGCCGCATCATCGACATGCTGGCCGACGAATGAGGCTCAGATAACCGTCCCGTGTCCGTGCCGCATTCGGGGCGCTGGCTCCTCCCTATCTCCAAAATGACATTCGGAAGGATTAGGATGATTGCGTGGACCACTGTCCGCGAGATGCCGGCAATTCTTCAATCGATCAATGGAGTCTCAGATGGCTACGATCACGACCAAGGACGGCACGGAAATCTTCTACAAGGACTGGGGCACCGGGCAACCAATCGTTTTCCATCACGGTTGGCCACTCAGTGCAGACGACTGGGACGCGCAAATGTTGTTCTTCCTCGACAAGGGCTTCCGCGTGATTGCCCACGACCGGCGGGGACATGGACGCTCAACCCAGGTTTGGACCGGTCACGACATGGATACTTATGCGGCCGACGTCGCCGAACTGGCGGCTGCGCTGGATCTGCGCGATGCGGTCCACGTGGGCCACTCGACCGGCGGCGGCGAAGTTGCACGCTACGTGGCCGGGCACGGAAAGGGCCGGGTCGCAAAGGCGGTGCTCATCGGCGCAGTGCCGCCGATCATGGTCAAGACGGAGAACAACCCAGGAGGCTTGCCGATCGACGTCTTCGACGGCTTCCGCTCGGCTCTGGCGGCCAACCGGGCCCAGTTCTTCCTAGATGTACCGAGCGGCCCGTTCTACGGGTTCAATCGTCCGGGCGCTCAAGTGTCGCAAGGCGTGATCGAGAACTGGTGGCGTCAGGGCATGATGGGCAGCGCCAAGGCCCATTACGACTGCATCAAGGCCTTCTCCGAAACCGACTTTACCGACGATCTGAAAACCATCGACGTGCCTGTGCTCGTGATGCACGGCGACGACGACCAGGTCGTGCCCTACGAGGACTCGGCTCCCTTGTCGGCAAACCTGCTCAAGAACGCGACACTCAAGACCTACAAGGGCTATCCGCACGGAATGTGCACCACCCACGCCGACGTGATCAATGCCGACCTGCTCGCCTTCATAAGGGATTAAACCGGCGGCACCCCGCCCGCACCATCGCGAAAATAGCTGCGCGGCGGGGTGCCCAGCATCCGTTTGAACATGGTGGTGAATGCCGGCACGTTTTCGTAGCCCAGGTCCAGTGCCACGCTGGTCACCGTCTCGCCGGCCGCCAGCCGTGGCAGCGCGGCAAACAGGCTTGCCTGCTGACGCCAGATGGACAGGCTGACGCCGGTCTCGCGTTTGAAGGCGCGGGTGAAGCTGCGCCGGCTCATTCCGGTCTCGCCCGCCCAGGAATCGATTGTGACGTCGGGCGACGGATCTTCCATGAAGCGCCGGCACAGCGCCGCCAGCCGCGGCTCGGCTGGAAAGGGCAGCCCCAACGGACGTTCGGCCTGCCGCGGAATTTCCGCCAAGAGCAGCTTGAACAGCAAAGCGCCCCGTTCCGAGGCCGCCATCGCGGCACTCATTTCGACCGCTTCAGACATGAGGCTGCGCATGAGATCGGTCAATCCGACCACTTTGAGCACCCCCGCGCCGCCGCCCGCCATTTCGGGCAGCACATAGAGCGACTGCATGCGCACCGGTCCGAGCATGGTCACCGCGTGCTCGACCCCGGCCGGGATCCAGACCGCGTGGTCGGGCGGGATCATCCACCGTCCCGCGGCCGAAGAGACCAGCACGACGCCCCTGCATGCATGCAGCAATTGCGCCCGGCTGTGCCGATGCGGCGGCACGTCGTGGCTGGCGGGATAATCGAAGGCAAAGGCCACCACCGGCTCGTCTGCCGCCGCCAGCGCCGCCAGACGCTCGGTGTGGACGGCATCGAACCCCGGAGAATGCCGCTCGGGCGCTTTTGGTGTGGCGCGGTTTTGCGTTTGGCCCACTTGCATAATAAATGGACCAAACCACGAAAGCAGGACGCCCGGCAAGGGGTGTAAGGACGTGGCCTTCACAGACAACAGCGATTCCGTTCTCACAGGCACAAAACATGGCCGACGCCACACTCAACGCCCGCAGCTTCCCAGTCGACAAGACGGCCTATGCCATCCTCATCGCGGTCAGCTTCTGCCATCTCTTGAACGATGTCATGCAGTCGCTGCTTTCGGCCATCTATCCGATGCTGAAGGCCGATTACGGGCTCGACTTCTGGCAGATCGGCCTGCTCACCATGAGCTTCCAGGTCACGGCCTCGCTGCTCCAGCCGCTCGTCGGCCTCTACACCGACAGGCGGCCAATGCCCTATTCGCTGCCTGCGGGCATGGCCTCGACGCTGTGCGGCCTCATCCTGCTGGCCACGGCCGCCCATTACTCGCTGCTCCTTGCAGGCGCCAGCCTGGTCGGCATCGGCTCGGCCATCTTTCACCCCGAATCCTCGCGCGTGGCACGCCTGGCCTCGGGAGGCCGCTACGGCCTGGCCCAGGCGCTGTTCCAGGTGGGCGGCAATATCGGCACGGCGATCGGCCCGCTGCTGGCGGCCTTCATCGTGGTACCGCGCGGGCAGATCAGCGTCGCGTGGTTCTCGCTCGCCGCGCTCGTCGGCATGATCGTGCTCGCCAGGGTGAGCGCCTGGTATAATGCCTACCGCGCCGCCCATGCAACGCGGGCGCGGCCGGCAACGAGCCTCGAACTGCCACGGCGTCGCGTTGCCGGCGCGCTGATCATCCTGATCCTGCTCGTCTTTTCCAAGCACGTCTACATAGCGAGCATTTCGAGCTACTACACATTTTACGTCATCGAGAAGTTCGGCCTCTCGGTGCGCGAGGCGCAGGTGCTGCTGTTCGTGTTCCTCGGCGCGGCGGCCGTCGGCACCATACTCGGCGGCCCGATCGGCGACCGGTTCGGTTCCAAGGCCGTGATCTGGTTCTCGATCCTCGGCGTACTGCCCTTCACCCTGGCCCTGCCCTATGCAAGCTATGCCTGGACGCCGATCCTGACGGCTATCATCGGCCTCATCCTGGCCTCCGCTTTCCCGCAGATCGTGGTCTTCGCCCAGGAACTCGTGCCCGGCCGCGTCGGCATGATCGCCGGCATCTTCTTCGGCTTCGCCTTCGGGCTCGGCGGCATAGGCGCCGCGGTGCTTGGCATCATCGCCGACGCCAGGGGGATCGACTTCGTCTACCGGATCTGCTCCTACCTGCCGCTGATCGGCCTGCTGACGGTCTTCCTGCCCAATATGAGGCAAGCGAAGCAGGACGGCTGATGCGCGGCAGAACTACCACATCGTCCTGCCGGCGCGCTCGGGCCATTCGGCATCATAGGCCTCGCCGTCGATCCTCGACTGGCTGGTCACAGCGAGAATGCGTCCGGGCGACGGCAGGGACTTCGCATCGACATGATTTTCGGCATTCCACAGATCGGAGCGCACGATGGCACGGGCACATTGGAAATAGACCGCCTCGACATGGATCACCACGACCGAGCGGGCGGGCGTTCCCTTTACGGCAAACGACGCGCACAGGTCCTCGTCGACCACGATGCGCGCGCGGCCGTTGACGCGCAGCGTGGTGCCCGAACCGGGGACGAGGAAAAGCAGACCCACCCGCCCGTCGCGCACGATGTTCTTCAGGGAATCGACACGGTTATTGCCACGCCGGTCCGGCAGCATAAGCGTCCGCTCGTCATGGATGCGCACGAATCCGGCGAGATCACCGCGCGGCGAGCAATCGAGTCCCTCGGGCCCCGCGGTCGCCAGCGCCAGGAAGGGCGATGCCGCGATCAAGGCTGCATATTCGGGAATGATGCGATCGAGTTCCTTGACCAGCGAGGTCTCGCCGGGCAGGCCGTAGAGCGCCTCCAGTTCTTCCACCGAGGTGATTTCATTCACGGCCAAGCTCCCCACAGTTATGCGGCGCGCCCGCGCCTAACATGGTGACTATGACGGTTGTGCGACGGCCGCGACGGCTGCAAGTCAGCGGCTTAATCCCTTTTCTTCGAGTTCGTTCACATAGGCCTGCCAATGCTCGGCCTTTTCGGCTCCGAGCGTGCTGAGATAATCCCAGGTGTAGATACCGGTGTCGTGCAGATCGTCGAAGACGATGCGCACGGCATAATTGCCGACGGGCTCGATGCGCAGGATCTCGACATTCTTCTTGCCGGGAACCGTCACGCGCTGCTCCGGCGAATGCCCCTGCACCTCGGCGGATGGGGACAGCACCCGCAGCATCTCGGCCGGAAGTTCCATCGGCTCCCGGTCGGCGAAAGTGACCGTCAGCAAACGCCGGTCCTTCGACACTCTCAGTTCGGTGGGCGGGATCATGGCAGTCCTTCTTTCGGCAGCGCGCCGCGCTGAAAAAACACAATGCCGGCAGCAAGCGATATATTGCGTCAGATATAACGCTGATGTTACCAAAGGCGTCAATCGTCGTCTTGATCCATGTCCGAAACGTCACGACATTGGCCAAAAGGCAAGTGGAGGAGCGTGTGCTGGAAACCATCGACACGAAGCGTCCCGCGATGGGCAGTATGGTCGACCCGTTCGGCCGCCAGATCGAGTATCTGCGCGTCTCGGTGACCGACCGCTGCGATTTCCGCTGCACCTACTGCATGGCGGAAGACATGACCTTCCTGCCCAAGAGGGACCTGTTGTCGCTCGAAGAGCTCGACCGGCTCTGCACCGCCTTTGTCGAAAAAGGCGTCCGCAAGCTGCGCCTGACAGGCGGCGAGCCGCTGGTGCGCAAGAATGTCATGCATCTCATCCGCGGCTTGGGACGCCATCTCGAGACCGGCGCGCTCGATGAGTTGACGCTGACGACCAACGGCTCGCAACTTGCCCGTTTCGCCGACGAACTGGCCGATTGCGGCGTCAGGCGCATCAACGTGTCGCTCGACACGCTCGACCCGGAAAAATTCCGGACAATCACCCGCTGGGGCAATCTCGCAAAGGTGAATGCCGGTCTCGACGCCGCACAGCGGGCCGGGCTGAAGATCAAGATCAATACCGTGGCCCTGAAAGGGTTCAACGAGGACGAAATTTCCGACATCATGCGCTGGGCACATGGCCGCAGCATGGACCTGACCCTCATCGAAACCATGCCGATGGGCGAGATCGACGCCGACCGCACCGACCAGTATCTGCCGCTGTCGTTGATGCGGGCCCAGCTGGAACGCCAGTTCACCTTGACCGACATACCCTACAAGACGGGCGGTCCGGCGCGCTATGTCGATGTCGCCGAAACCGGCGGCCGGCTCGGCTTCATAACGCCGATGACGCATAATTTCTGCGAAAGCTGCAACCGGGTGCGCCTGACCTGCACCGGCACGCTCTATATGTGTCTCGGCCAGGAGGACGCGGCCGACCTGCGCGCGCCGCTGCGCGCCTCGGAAGGCGATGTGCTGCTCGACCGGGCGATCGACGAGGCAATTTCCCGCAAACCCAAGGGCCACGACTTCATCATCGACCGGCGGACCAGCCGGCCATCGGTCTCGCGCCATATGAGCGTGACCGGCGGCTGAAACCGGACGTTCGCCGCACGGCCCACCATCGTGCTGCCCGATGGAACGCGCGTCGTCTTCCGGAATTTGGCTTTGGCGACTGGCCCAGTCGTTTCGCGTTGCTAATCCGCGCTCCGGTGTTACATGCGGTAGAAACATCGGAAACACCCGTGGTCCAGTCTGCCAATCTGCGCGCCTCGATCTTCATGTCGGTCTCCATGGCCGGCTTCACGATCAATGACGGCATCACAAAGCTCTTGTCCCAGTCGATGAACATGGGACAGATCATGTTCGTGCGCGGCATCATCGCGACCGCGCTCATCGCGCTGCTCGCCTGGCGCGCCGGGGCATTGCAGAATCCTGAAAGGCTGATGCGGCCGATGGTGGTGCTGCGCATTCTCGGCGATGTCGGCGCGACCTGCTCGTTCATGCTGGCACTTGCCCACCTGCCGATCGCCAACGCGACGTCCATTCTCCAGGCCCTGCCGCTGGGTGTCACGCTGGGGGCTGCGGTGCTGTTTGCCGAACCGGTCGGATGGCGGCGCTGGCTCGCCATCCTGGCCGGATTTCTCGGCGTGCTGACTATCATACGGCCCGGTTTCGAAGGATTCAGCGCCTATTCCCTGCTCGCCTTCCTGGCGGTGTGCTTCTGCACCTTGCGCGACCTCGCCACCAAGTGCATCGACGACGATGTCCCGTCGCTCTTCGTCTCGACGGCGACAGCGGCGGCCGTTGCCGTCGCGGGCGCCACCCTGACCGTGCCGCTCGGCGGATGGTCGCCGCTCGACGGCGCGAACACGGCACTTTTGGCCGCAGCCGCGATCTTCCTCCTGTTCGGCTATCAGTTCGTCATCATGTCCATGCGGCTCGGCGACATATCCTTCGTCGCCCCCTTCCGCTACACGGCCCTCATCTGGTCGATCGCGCTCGGCATCGTGCTGTTCGGCGACATACCGGATAGCGCAATGATCGCGGGCGCGACGATTATCGTCCTTTCCGGGCTCTACGCGTTCCACCGCGAACGCGTCGTCGGCAGACGGAGAATGGCGGCCGAAAGCGCCCCCTCCACCATGGCCGCCGACGGTCTGTAGCAATGGGTGAAACATATGAGCATGCCGGCACCGGCGACATGATGAGCGATCGCAGGATAGAGCGGCCCCGCTCGCCGCATATCGTGACACTCGTCATGGCGACGGCCACCGGCGCGCTGGCGATGAACGTCTTCTTGCCGTCGCTGCCCAGCATCGCCCGCCATTTCGAAACCGACAATGCTGTCGCTCAACTCGTGGTATCGCTCTATCTGGCGGCCACCGCCGGACTGCAGCTTCTGATCGGCCCGGCATCCGACCGCTACGGCCGGCGCCCGGTCATGCTGTCCTGTCTGGTGGTCTTCCTGATCGGGACCGTTGCTTCCCTCTTCGTCACGACCATCGAACTGCTGCTGGCCTGCCGCGTGCTCCAGGCCTTCGCCGCCGCCGGCATGGTTCTTTCGCGCGCCATCATCCGCGACACGGTCGGCACCGACGAAGCCGCGAGCAAGATCGGCTATGTGACGATGGGCATGGCGCTTGTGCCTATGATCGGCCCGGTGATCGGCGGCTTTCTCGACGAATGGTACGGCTGGCAATCGACCTTCGTGCTGACGCTGGTTTTCGGGCTGACGGCCTTCACAATCGTCTATCTCGACCTCAACGAGACCAACCATGCGCCAACGCCCAGCATGCTGGCGCAGTTTCGCTCCTATCCCGAGCTCGCGACATCGCGCCGCTTCTGGGCCTATACGATGACGGCCGCCTTCACTTCCGGCGCCTTTTTCGCCTTCCTGGGCGGCGGGCCCTATGTGTCGACCGAGATTCTCGGCCTGAAGCCCTCGGGCTACGGGCTCTATTTCATGCTCATTTCGCTGGGCTATATGGGAGGCAATTTCATATCGGCCCGGTTTGCGCGCCGCTTCGGCATCAACCGGATGATGCTGGCCGGCAACGTCATCGTCGCGACCGGCATGATTGTTTCGCTGCTGCTGTTCAGCTCGGGTTTCGTGCACGCCCTGTCGCTGTTCGGCCCGGCAATGCTTCTGGGCTTCGGCAACGGCATGACGCTGCCCAGCGCCAATGCCGGGATCGTCAGCGTGCGGCCGCATCTGGCGGGCTCGGCCTCGGGTCTGGGCGGCGCCATGCAGATCGGCGGCGGGGCGGCGCTCTCCGTCATCGCCGGCCTGCTGCTTTCGCCCGACAGCGGCGCCCAACCGCTCATTCTGGTCATGCTCGTCTCGAGCTGCCTGGCTTTGTGCGCGACCCTCTACGGCATGCATATCGATCGCACCGAAGGGCCCCTGCCCGGCTCCGACACGGATTGACATGGCGCCATGCGCCATGAATGCATTGAAGCCGCTCGAGGGTTTTGGGCACGGACGGCACATGGAATGAATCGAATCATCGGCATTACCGGCTGGAAGAATTCCGGCAAGACCACGCTCACCGAAAGGCTGGTCGCAGAGCTGGCGCGGCGCGGCTATAAAGTCGCCACGGTCAAACATGCCCATCACGGCTTCGACATCGACCGGCAAGGCACCGATTCCTGGCGGCATCGCCAGGCCGGTGCGCGCGAAGTGGCGATCGTCTCGTCCAATCGCTGGGCGCTGATGCACGAGCTGCAGGACGAGCCGGAGCCCACGCTGGCGGCGGTCCTCGGGCGGCTTTCGCCCTGCGACATCGTCGTCGTCGAGGGTTACAAGCGCGAAGACCACCCCAAGATCGAGGCGCGCCGCAGCGCGGCCACGGACACCTCGCCCATGACCGGCCGGTTTGCCAACATCGTCGCCATCGCGGCGGACCATTCCGTCAGCGACGAAAGCCTGCCGGTCTTCGATCTCGACGACATCGCCGCCATCGCCGATTTTGTCGTCGCATGGGCATGGCCTGGCGGGCCGCCCGGCTCCTCGTAACGCTGGCAACACATTCCCCAACGTCATCGATCTCGTGTCGTTGGCGGTTGCAATTCGACGGAAAACAATGGGAATATCCGGGCCAAGGTGCGGCCGTCGGGGGGCGCGCCTCAACAACCACCGCGGCACAACGCCGGGTCAGATCTATAAGAGAGAGGAACACTATGCCTATCATGAAGCGTCTGGCGCTTGCCGCTTCGGCCGCCGCCATCGCCGCATCGTTTTCTGCGGCCAACGCCCAGGAAACCCTCAAGATCGGGACAGAAGGCGCTTATCCGCCCTTCAACAACCTGACCGCCGACGGCAAGCTTGTGGGTTTCGACGTCGAGATCGCCGAAGCGCTGTGCGAAGAAATGAAGGTCGAATGCGAGTTCGTCACACAGGATTGGGACGGCATCATCCCAGCTCTGCAGGCCGGCAAGTTCGACGCCATCGTCGCCTCGATGTCGATCACGCCGGAACGTATGGAGCAGGTGAATTTCACCGACCCCTACTACGTGAACTCGCTCGTCTTCATCGCGCCGAAAGACAGCGACATGGACCCGTCGGCGGTCGGAAACATGGTCATCGGCGTGCAGGAAGGCACGATTGCGGCGATCTTCGCCGAAGAGACCTATCCCGACGCCGACTTGAAGGCCTATCCGACACAGCTCGAGGCCTGGTCCGATCTCGATACCGGCCGCGTGGATGCCGTCCTGGCGGATTTCGGCGTCCAGTATGACTGGATCAACAGTGACGACGGGGCGTGTTGCGAGTTCAAGGGAGACCCCGTGAGCAGCGACGACCGGATCGGCATTGCTTTGCGCAAGGACGAGACCGAGCTGCGCGACCGCTTCAACACCGCGATCAAGGCCATTCGCGAAAACGGCACCTACGCCGAGATCAACAAGAAATACTTCCCCTTCGACATTTACGGGGAATAAGGGGGGGCGACACGCGATGGCCGGCGCAATGCACTGCATCACGCCGGCGCATCGTGCGAAGACATGGTCGCACCGTTTTGTGCCGCGCCTTGGACGAACGCGGCAAGGCTGATCTCAATCTTGCTGCGATGTCCCTGCCAGAAACGACGCCGACCGCGAATGCCGGAAGGGCTGGATGGAAGACTATGCCACGCTGCTCGGTTTCGGCCCGCAGGGCTGGGGCGACCAGATTGCATCGGGCGTGGCGATAACCGTATCGCTGGCGCTGGCAACGCTGCCGATCGGACTGCTGGCCGGCTTTTTGGTGGCGCTCGCCAAGCGCTCGCCCGAGCCGAGCCTCCGGCTTGCCGGCAATATCTATACGACCATCTTCCGCGGCCTGCCCGAACTGCTGACCCTGTTTCTCGTCTTCTACGGCGCCCAGATCGGGCTCCAGCAGGTCTTGCACCTGTTCGACCCGGAGGCGAGTATCGAGATCAACAGCTTCGTCGCCGGCATGGTGGCGCTTGGCGCCGTCTTCTCCTCCTATGCCAGCGAGGTCTTTCTCTCGGCCTTCCGCGCCATTCCCGCCGGCCAGTATGAAGGCGCCTACTCGATCGGCCTGACGAACGGCCAGACCATGCGCCTCGTCATTCTGCCGCAACTCGTGCGCATTGCGCTTCCGGGCCTGTCCAATCTCTGGCTGATCCTTTTGAAGGATACGGCGCTCGTTTCCGTCATCGGTCTTGCCGACATATTGCGCCAGACCGGCATTGCCGCCCGGGTGACAAGGCAGGCCTTCCTCTTCTTCGGCACCGCCTGCCTCATCTATCTGGTCCTGGCGATCCTTTCCTCCTTTGCCTTCACCCTGATCGAAAGGCGCGTCGGCCGGGGCGGCCAACACTCATGAGTGAGATGGCGGCAGCCCCGAGCACGGTCGAAAAGCCACCCGCGCCACCGCGCGGCTGGACGCGCGAACGCATCTTCGGCACCGCGCTCGTGGCGCTTTGGGCGGTGGCCGGGCTTGGGCTCCTCGCCTTCCTGGTCAATGCCTGGAACCCGGAGCTGTTTCAAAAATACGCCCCGGCCTATCTGTCCGGCCTCGGCGTGACACTGGCGTTGGTCGGCATTTCGGTCACGGCCGGTGCGGTGCTTTCCATTCCGATCGCCTGGATGCGCATGTCGAAGAACAAGGTTCTGTCGGCGATCGGTTATGGCTACGTCTATTTCTTCAGGGGCACGCCGCTGATTGCCCAGGCCTTTCTCGTCTATTACGGCCTCGGCTCGTTCCGCGACCAGCTTGAGGCGATCGGCCTGTGGGGCTTTTTCCGCGAAGCCTGGAACTGCGCGATCTTCGCATTCACCCTGAACACTGCCGCCTATCAGGCCGAGATACTCCGCGGCGCGATCCAGAGCATCGGGCGCGGACAGTGGGAAGGCGCGGCCGCCCTCGGTCTGTCGAAGTTCCAGACCGTCCGCAAGATCATCCTGCCGCAAGCGCTGATCGTAGCGCTCAGGCCTTATGGCAACGAGATCATCCTGATGATCAAGGGTTCGGCGATCGTCGCAATCATCACCGTCTACGACCTGATGGGCGAGACGCGCCGCGCCTATTCACGCACTTTCGATTTCCAGACCTATTTGTGGGCGGCGTTGATCTATCTCGCCATCGTGGAAACATTGCGCCATACGATCGAGTGGATCGAGCGGCGGTTGACCAAACATCTCAAGCGCTGATCATCCCGTCCAGGGAATCAAGGAGTATAGATATGGCTAAAGTCGCTTTTCTCGGTCTCGGCGTGATGGGCTATCCCATGGCGGGACATCTGAAGAACAAGGGCGGGCACGACGTCACAGTCTACAACCGCACCGCTGCAAAGGCCGAGAAATGGGTCGGCGAACATGGCGGAAAATCAGCCGCCACGCCGGCCGAGGCGGCCCGCGACCAGGATTTCGTCTTTGCCTGCGTGGGCAATGACGACGATGTCCGCGCCGTCACGACAGGAGCCGACGGGGCATTTTCGACCATGAATAAAGGCGCCGTCTTCATCGACAACACGACTGCCTCGGCGGACCTGGCGCGCGAACTTGCAGCAGCGGCCGAAGGCCGCGGCATCGGCTTTGTCGACGCGCCCGTCTCGGGCGGTCAGGCCGGCGCGGAAAACGGCGTGCTCACTGTCATGTGCGGCGGCGAACAGGCGACGTTCGACAAGGCCAGGCCGGTGATCGATTCCTATGCCCGCATGGTTGGGCTGATGGGGCCGGCCGGCAGCGGCCAATTGACCAAGATGGTCAACCAGATCTGCATTGCAGGCCTCGTCCAGGGGCTTTCCGAAGGCATTCACTTCGCCAAGCGTTCGTGCCTCGACGTGGAAGCCGTCATCGACGTCATCTCCAAGGGCGCGGCCGGCTCCTGGCAAATGGAAAACCGCTACAAGACGATGAATGCCGGGACCTACGATTTCGGCTTCGCCGTCGACTGGATGCGCAAGGACCTCGGCATCTGCCTGTCGGAGGCCAACAACACCGGCGCCAAATTGCCGGTGACGGCACTGGTCGACCAATTCTACAAGGAGGTCCAGGAGATGGGCGGCAAGCGCTGGGACACCTCCTCCCTGCTCGCCCGGCTGGAAAAATAGCCCGAACGGACGATATGGCCGGGCTGCCCCGAGACGCCGGCGCCGAGGCGATCCTCGCCCATCTGCGCGCCAATGCCTCGCCGGAAAACTGCGCGGGCATGGCGCGCTACGGCATCGATACGCGCGGTGCGCTCGGCATTCCAAATTCCGTGCTCAGGCCGCTGGCGCGGCGTCTGGGTCGCGATCACGACCGGGCGGACTTGTTGTGGCAAAGCGGGATCCGCGAGGCGCGGCTTCTTGCCTGTTTCACCGACGAGCCGGGCAGGATCACCACCACGCAGGCCCGCCGCTGGGCCGAGGATTTCAACTCATGGGAGATTGTCGACCACGCAGCCGATCTCTTCGTCCGGGCCGGACTTCATACGACCCTTATCGCCGCCTTCGCACAGGACGAGCGCGAATATGTCCGCCGCGCGGCCTTCGCCATGATCGCCGCATGCGCGGTTCACCTGAAAGCGGCGCCGGACACGACCTTTCTGCAATGGCTCGATCTGATCGAAACGCATGCCGGAGACGGGCGCAATTTCGTGAAAAAGGCCGTCAACTGGGCGCTGCGGCAGATCGGCAAACGCTCGGCAAGCCTCCATGCCCCTGCGCTCGCCCTGGCCGAAAGGCTGGCGGCCAGCGACGAGGGGACCCGCCGCTGGATTGGGCGCGATGCCGTCAGGGAACTCACCGCCGAAAAGACGCTGGCCCGCCTTGCCAGAAAGGCATGAGGCAACCCACCTGCCGGTGACGGTGCTGACGTACGCCGTCACGCCGCCGACGTGGCGGCCTCCTTGTCGAGGACCAGATAGTCGAGCGGCAGCTCGGTCGTATACTTGATCTGCTCCATGGCGAAGGAAGACGAGACGTCGCGAATCTCGATCTTCGAGATCAGCCGCTTGTAGAAGGCGTCATAGGCGGCGATGTCCGGCACAACCACGCGCAACAGGTAATCGACGTCTCCGCTCATGCGATAGAACTCGATCACCTCCGGAAATTCCTGGATGACCTCGGAAAAGCGCCGCAGCCATTCATGGCTGTGCGAATTGGTGCGGATGGCGACGAAGACCGTCACCCGAACATTGATTTTCACCGGGTCGAGGATCGCGACCCGGCGGCGGATAATGCCCTCTTCCTCCAGCTTCTGGATCCGGCGCCAGCACGGCGTCGTCGATAGTCCGACCTTCTTGGCGACGTCGGCAACGGCAAGCGTGGAATCTTCCTGAAGCAATCGAAGAATTTTCCGGTCGAGGCGGTCCATGTCAGGCTCCAAATGAGAACAGAATACCATCTTGCGCCGGAATAACGGCATTCTCAAGAAAATTTTTCTCACAAACTGGCATTACGTCGGCACCGTCTGTTGTTTCACGCGCTGATCCGTGCCGCAACTTCGCGTCTCAACACCGGCAGCAGATCGCGCTCGAACCAGGGATTCCGCTTCAGCCAGCCCGTATTGCGCCAGGAAGGGTGCGGCAGAGGCAGGATTCTTGCCGGGCGGGGCGCCTCGAATATCTCTCGCCACGCCGCCACCGTCTGCGTCAGCGTTGCGCGGCAATCCCTGCCGAGATGCCATTTCTGGGCATGCTGCCCGACTGCCAGGACGAGTTCGATCTGCGGCATCAGGTTCATCAATGGCTGGCGCCAGTGCGGTGCGCATTCGCGGCGCGGCGGCAGATCGCCACCCTTGGCGTCATAGCCGGGAAAGCAAAATCCCATCGGCACGATGGCGAACAGCGCCGGATCGTAAAACGCCTCGCGTGAAACGCCCATCCAGTCGCGCAGCCTGTCGCCCGAGCGATCGTTGAACGGCAGGCCCGTCTCATGCACCCTGAGACCCGGCGCCTGGCCGGCCACGAGGATCCTGGCATTCGCCGAGGCAACGACGACCGGGCGCGGTTCATGCGGCAAGGGCCGTCCAATCGGCTCGTCGCGGCAGATGGTGCATCGACGGATTTGTGCGGCCAGGCACTCCAGCGGCGATGCATCGTCACCCATGTCAGGCGCGCGCGCTCGGGCGGGCCGAAACGGTCTCGTGCCAGCGCCGCACATTGGCGAAGGCGTCCGGCAAGGCGATGCGCGCCGGCTTCATGAAGTCAATGCCGATCAGGCCCGTGATATCGGCGACCGAATAGCTGTCTCCGGCTACGAATTCGCGCTCCGCCAATTCGCGATCGAGAAATGCCAGGAAGTCGACGACCTTGGGCTTGTTGGCCTCGCCCCATTCGGGAACCTGCGGAATTTCCCATTCCTTCATCGCCGGATGGATGTGACGAAAGGCATGGGCGACCTGCATGAGCAGGTTGAGCTCCATGCGCCGCTGCCACATCTCCACGCGTGCCTTTTCCAGCGCGCCGGTGCCGAAGAGCGGCGGGGCGGGATGAAGCTCCTCGAAATAGCGGCAGATTGCGATCGATTCGGTGAGAACCGTTCCGTCGTCCAGTTCCAGCACCGGCAGGCGCTGCAATGGATTGCGTTCGGTGACCTCCTGCGACCGGTGGCCGAGCGCGCCCATGTCGACCGGCGTCATGGGAACCTCGATGCCCTTTTCTGCAAGAAATACGCGTACGCGCCGCGGATTGGGCGCCCTTCCGCCGTCGAACAGTCGCATAGCCGGCCTCCCGTGATGCTGTGATTGCCTGATCGAAGTGTTATTGCGTCCCTATCATGGCGCGCAGCCAGTTGACGAGCCGCGCCAGCAGATGGTGTTCGGGCTCGACCATGGCGCCCTTCATTCTGCGCCAGTCGCCGGGCCGGTCAAATGTGCCCGCCCAAAGACCCTTGCCCCCGGCCCGTGCCATGGATTCGGCCATCCTGTAGCCGCCATATGCGACGGCCCAACCGGCGGCCACCATGGCCCCGTTCAAGTCTACGCCGCCCGCTGAACAGGTAGCCAGCAGTCGATCATAGCGGTCCCGTTCCCATCCATCGCATGTCACCGGACCGGCCGTGGCGAGGCGTTGCAGTTCCTGCTTCGCCCGGCGGCCGCAGCGGTAACGTCCCTGCGGTCCGGCGCAATCCTGATCGAGTTCCGGTGCATCGATGCCGCGCAGCCGGATACGCTGCCCGTCAAGGCTCAGCGTATCTCCGTCGTGGATAACGGCATCGCCCGTCCACGAGCGCGTCGCAACCCTGTCGAGCCTGGTGGCGATCAAAGCGAGCAATCCGACCAGCACAGCGGCTGCGGCAAGATCGACAACCCGCCGGAAGCCGCCCGAACGGCGGGCCGGGCGGCCTCTGCGTCGTTCCATCCAGAGCCTCATTGGCTGAAGGGAGTCTTAACCATCGGCTTGTACGCTCGAATGCTGAGGATCATTCACCCAATCCCGGACTCCATGGCGCCGCAACGCTCGACAACGGCAGACAAGAACATTGTGGACCGCACCCGTTCGAGCCGCAATGGCGAACTGGCGCGTGCGTTGCGCGAGACTCGCAACCGATTGGCCAACTCGCCCGGAAGCCCCGGTTTCGACCGTGAGATGCTGACACTGCATGGCCGCGCCACCATCGGCAGTGCAACGACGATCCCGCTCCTGGCCTTTGCGGCTGCAGCGTCCGGGATGATCGCCGGGATGGGCATACCGCAAATCGTCACCTGGGCCGCCGCAACATCGATCGTCTATGCGGTGATCGCGCTGTTTGCGCGGCGGACCGGACGACTGGCTGTGCGGGAGGGCGCGTTGGCCGGCATACGGTATCGCTTTCTGCTCGGGCATTGCCTTGCCGGGTTGTGCTGGTCCTGGTTCGTCTGGGCCGATTGCCAGATCTGCCAGATCGACCAGTTCCCCGTCGTCAAGGCCGTCGTGCTGCTTCTGGCGATGGCCGTTTCTGCGATCTTCAGCTTTGCGCTCAGCGGCGCGCTGTTGTGCACGTTCGCGCTGCCCGCAGTCCTGTTTGCCGCAATGAGCGTGCGCACGGGAACGCCGGTCGACCTCGTCATGGCCGGCCTGCTGCTGGTCGCCCTGCCCTTCTTCGCCTATGTGGCGGGCCATCTTCGCCGCTCGGCCATCATGCTGCTCTCGTTCCGCACCGAGAAGGACGGGCTCATTGCCGAACTGGAAACGGCCAACGCGATCTCCGACGAAGCGCGCCGGCGGGCCGAGGAAGCCAACCTGGCCAAGTCGCGTTTCCTGGCCTCCATGAGCCACGAATTGCGCACGCCTCTCAATGCGATCCTGGGCTTTTCTGAAGTGATGTCGCAAGAGGTTCTGGGCCCTTTGGAGAACGAGACCTATCGCGACTATGCCCGCGACATTCACACCTCCGGCAAGCACCTGCTCGAGCTCATCAACGAGATCCTCGACATCTCGCGCATCGAGGCCGGACGCTACCAGCTGCAGGCCGAGCCGATGCAGCTTGCCGAGGTGGTCGAGGAATGCTGCCATCTCTTCGAGCTCAAGGCGCGGACAAAAAGCATCAGACTTGTCCAGGACTATGAGAGCAGCTTGCCGCAACTCAATGCCGATGAGCGCGCGGTACGCCAGATCACGCTCAACCTGCTGTCCAATGCCGTCAAGTTCGCCCCTTCGGGCGGTGAAGTGCGGGTCCAGGTCGGCTGGACGGCCGGCGGCGGACAGTACATTTCGGTTCGCGACAACGGGCCGGGCATACCGGCCGACGAAATCCCCATCGTGCTGTCGGCCTTTGGTCAGGGCTCGATCGCCATCAAGAATGCCGAACAGGGCACCGGGCTCGGCCTGCCCATCGTGCAGGGCCTGCTGCGCGTCCACGAAGGCAAGTTCGATATCCGATCCAAGCTCAGGGGCGGCACGGAAGCGATCGCGATTTTCCCGGCCACACGTGTCCTGAAGGCGCATCCGACTTCACCCGAGCCGCAGCGCGCAACGGCGTAGAACATGTCCCGCTCTTTGAAGCGAACGCGCGCTAGTCGACCGGTTTTGTGCCGGCGTGCAGTTGTGCTGCGGCCTTGACGACGCCGGCCGCCAGTGCGCCTTCCGCCCCTGCCCCAAGATCGGAGCCGAAATCCAGGACCGGACGAAGCCCAAGCCGCTCGGCCGCACGGGCATGGCCGGGCTCATGGCCCACCGCGGCCAGGATACAATGATCGATAGCCGACCCGTCAAGCGCCTTGAGCAGTGCGGCCGACGCGGTGGCGGCAAAGCCGTCGAGGATGACGGGGATGCGCTGGATCCGCGCGGCCAGGATCGCGCCGGCGATGGCGGCAAACTCACGCCCGCCGAGGCGGCGCAGGGTCTCCAGCGGATCCTTCAGATGCCCGGAATGCACAGCCAGCGCCTCGTCGACGACGGCCGCCTTGTGCCGTTGCATCTCGCCGCCTGCACCCAAGCCGGGATCGACCCAGGCCGCACCATCTCCGCCGTAAAGGGCGGCCAGCACGGCGGCTGCCACCGTCGAGCCTGCAACGCCGATGCTGCCGATGCACAGAAGATCGGCCCCGCCGGCGACGGCTTCCATGCCGAAGGCCATCGTGGCCGCGCAGGCGCGCTCGTCCAGCGCGGCCTCGCGGCTGATGTCGCCGGTGGGAATGTCCAGCGCCAGGTCGAAGACCTTGAGGCCCACATCGGCGGCGACGCAGGCCTGGTTCACCGCGGCTCCGCCGGCCGTGCAATGCTCGACCATGGTGGAGGTCCAGGATTGCGGCCGCACCGAGACGCCCCTTGCGGCCACGCCGTGGTTGCCCGCGAAAACGGCCGCCAGAGGCCGCGAAACGACGGCGGGCGAGCGGCCCGACCAGTCGCAATACCACGCCGCCAGTTCACCCAACCGGCCGAAAACGCCGTCGCCACCGGCGCGCTCGATGGCGTTCCTGGCCAACTGCCCCGCATCCGGGTCCGGTCCGGGGAGGTCGGCAATCAAAGTGCGAAAGTCGTCGAAAGGAAGTCCGGTAGCAGTCATGACTGATGAGATGTCCGTAAAAATGTCCGGCCACGGCTTAGACGCAGCGCAACGCCAACACAATGGCCGCAGGCTCACTCATTGACGCATGACAGCGCTGGCGCGACCTTGTCCTGAAAGAGAATCCGCACCATGTGCGTGAAACTACGAACCAGGAGCGGCGATGAACGCGATCGAATCCCCCTGCATCCTCGTCTGCTCGATCGACGAAAAGACCGGCTATTGTTTCGGGTGCGGCCGGACACGCGAGGAGATTGCCGGCTGGATCGACATGAGTGCCGACGAGCGGCGCGACATCATGGTCGAATTGCGCATGCGGCTTGAAACCGTCGAGCGCAAGCCGCGGCGCATGACGCGCCGCGCGCGCATGGCGCGCCAACGCGAACGGACGGGCTAGGCCGTGTGGACAGCTATGGATTGGAGCGTGGTATGAGCGAAAATCGTTCAGTTCCAGGAGCGGGCCCGCAGGAAGGGTCGACCCCTTTCAAGGGGCCGCGACGCCGAAATGGGCGATTTTCGCCATACCCGTATCGGGCACGGCGGATTTCGCCCCTGAATGTGTCGAAAATGCTCGACGGTGGTCGACACCGCCTTGCGCTTTTCTCCTCTTCAGGAACGAAATCCGGCTCGCGCCACGCCCGATCCATAACTGTCCACACGGCCTAAAGCCATGCCGCGGCTCTTCTGGATCGTCATGGCAGTGATGGCGGGCGGGCTCATCCTGCTCGTCCTCAACCATGACGGCGGCGCGACGCTTGGCATGGCGAACGACCGGTTCGGCCGTATGGTCTACCTGGTGGCGCTGGGGCTGGTGATCGGCGGCGCGCTGGTTGCATCGCGCATTTCTTTCAGCAACGCCGCGCGCAGCCTCGCCATCTGGCTTGCCGTCATTTTCTGCCTGATTGCCGGCTATCAGTTCCGCTACGAACTCCAGGACGTTGCCAGTCGCGTCACGGCGGGGCTCGTGCCGGCGAGCCCGATCGCCATGCGCGTCGACGGCGACACCAATGCGGTGCGCCTCGACAAGCTGGCCAACGGGCATTTCGGAGTGCGCGCCGAGGTCGATGGCCAACCCGTCCGCTTTCTCATCGACACCGGCGCCACGACCACGGTACTCACGGCGCGCGACGCCGAGCGCATTGGCATCGATCCCGCCTCGCTCTCCTACTCCATTCCCGTATCGACCGCCAACGGCACGGCAAGGGCGGCGCGCGCCCGTGTGGACGAGATCCGCATCGGCTCGATCTCGCGCTCGCGCGTTCCCGTTCTTGTCGCGGCACCGAGAACGCTGCAGCAGAGCCTGCTCGGCATGAACTTTCTCGGCACTCTGACCGGATTCGACATCCGCCAGGACGTCATGATGCTGATCGATTAGACTGGGCCATCGCGTCGCGGAACAACGGTTGCCCGTCCAGGCAGACGTCGCTCAGGCGGCTTCCAACCGGCCCTTCCAATCGACGGCGGCGAACGCCTTGCGCAGGATTTCGGGCCCGGCGCCGGGCCGGGTCGCCTCACTCGACAGGATCTGGCGATAGTGCCGTGCCCCGGGCCGGCCGTGGAACAGGCCGATCATGTGCCGCGTGACATGCGACAGCCGCCCCCCCGACACGATGTGCGCGGCGGCATAGTCGCACATCGTCTCGATGACCGCCTCGAAATCGACCACGCCCGGGCCGTCTGCGAATATCTGCGAATCGGCTCCGGCCAGGATGGACGGATTGTGATAGGCGGCACGCCCCAGCATGACGCCATCAAGCTGCTCGAGATGGCGGTGCGCTTCATCCAACGTCTGAACACCGCCATTGATGCCGATGAAACGAGAGGAATATCGCTGCTTCAACCGGTACACCCGCTCATAGTCGAGCGGCGGGATGTCGCGGTTTTCCTTCGGGCTCAGCCCCTCCAGCCACGCTTTACGCGCATGCACCCACAAGGCGTCGGCGCCGGCGGCGAACACCGCCTCGGCCATCGCGTCGAGCGCCGTCTCCGGGTCCTGGTCGTCGACCCCGATGCGGCATTTCACCGTGACCGGCAAGGCGGTCTGGCGCTTCATGGCGGCGACGCAGGCACCGACGAGATCGGGCGCGCGCATGAGGCAGGCGCCGAACGTGCCCGACTGGACGCGATCGGAAGGACAGCCGCAATTGAGGTTGATCTCGTCATAGCCGAACGTTTCACCGATGCGCGTCGCTTCGCCCAGCTTGTCCGGCTCGCTGCCGCCAAGTTGCAGGGCCACGGGATGCTCGACATCGCTGTAGCCGAGCAGGCGCTGGCGATCGCCGTGGATGACCGCGTCGGCCACGACCATCTCGGTGTAAAGCAGCGCCCGGCGCGTCAATTGCCGATGAAAGAAGCGGCAATGACGGTCCGTCCAGTCCATCATCGGGGCCACCGACAAAATTTTCTCTTTGTTTTTCAATGCGCTGAAATACATCAAAAGCCCGATCAGATCATCAATCCGGCGTTCACATAGGGGCAAATTGCCCGGATTTGTACCGTACTCGACCTCTTCCTGCACTGAAATCGCCGGGATTTAAAGGTCTCGAGGACATCGCCGCCAAATTCACGCCGTTGCCATGCGATGCCGCCCGATCGGCAGCATGATCGGCCTGCCCGAGGTCGGATCCTTGATGATGCGGCTTTCGAGCCCGAAGACCTCCCGCACGCTCGCTTCCGTCAATACGTCTTCCGGCTTGCCCGAGACCTGCACGCGCCCGCCGACCATGGCCAACAGGTCGTCCGCATAGCGCGCTGCCAGATTGAGGTCGTGCAGCACCATGACGATGGTGGTTCCGCGTGCGTGATTGAGGTCCGACAGCAGATCCAGCACTTCGACCTGATGGCTGATGTCGAGAAAGGTCGTCGGCTCGTCCAGCAACAGGATCTCCGTCTGCTGCGCCAGCGCCATGGCGATCCAGACACGCTGGCGCTGCCCGCCGGAAAGCTCGTCCACCGGCCTTTCGGCCAGTTCGAGGGTTCTAGTGGCCGTGAGCGCGGCGGCAACGGCCTCGTCGTCCTTGCGTGTCCAGCGTGAAAACATGCCCTGATGAGGATGTCTTCCGCGGCTGACAAGATCGGCGACCGTGATGCCTTCCGGCGCAATCGGCGACTGGGGAAGCAGGCCCAATGTCCGCGCCAGCTCGCGCGGCGGAATCCGGTGGACCGACTTGCCATCAAGCAGAACATGGCCCTGGCGCGGCGCAATGAGCCTGGACATCGCCCGCAACAGCGTGGACTTGCCGCAGGCATTGGCGCCGACGATTGCGGTGATCCTGCCGGGCGGCACGGCGAGTTCGAGCCCGCTCAGGACTTCTGTGTCACCATAACCCGCCGAAAGCCGGCTGGCGGTGAGAGTATGAACGGTCATAGCGAGCCCCCGGTGCGGTTTACGCGCACGATCAGGTAAATCAGGTAAGGCGCACCCAACGCCCCGGTGACCACGCCGACCGGATAGCGGCTGGGCAGGAGGAACTGGCCGCAATAATCGCCCGCCAGCACGAGCGTCGCCCCGATCAGCGCCGACGGGATCAGCAGCGATCCGTTGCCGCCGACAATGCGTGCGGCGATCGCTCCCGAAAGAAAGGCGACGAAGGAGATCGGCCCCGTTGCCGCGGTCGCCACCGCGATCGCGCCGACCGCCGCGATCATCACGATGATGCGGGTGCGGACGATGTCGGTGCCGAGGGCCGCCGCTGTGTCGTCGCCCAGTTTCAGCGTGTCGAGGTCGCGGGCGCGGCTGAGAAGCAGTCCGCCGAAGACGGCGAGCGCCAACAGCACCGGCACGGTCTGACCAAGCTGCGCGCCGTTCACACTGCCGGTCAGCCAGCGCAGCGCCTCCTGAAGGTTCCATGCCGGGGCGCGCGACAGCGTATAGGCGATGAAGCTTTCCAGCATGGCGGAGACGCCGATCCCCACCAGGATCAGGCGTGTGCCGGCGACGCCGTTGCGGAAGGACAGCGCATAGATCAGGAGCGCCACGGCCAGGCCGGCCATCACGGCGAAGACCGACACGGCCGGTCCGCTCAGCGACAAGACGACAATGGCAAAGACCGCCGCCGCGCTGGCGCCGAGATTGATGCCGATGATGTCCGGACTGGCCAGCGGGTTGCGCAGCATGATCTGGAAGGCAGCACCGCCGAGCCCGAAACAGAGGCCGGACAAGACCGACAGCACGGCGCGGGGCAGATGCAATTGCCCGACAGCGAAGCCGGCGCCCGGCACATCGTGGCCGAGCAGCACGCGCACGACGTCGCCGGGCGGCGTGTAGCTTTGGCCGACCATCAGCGTCAGCGCGAAGAGCGCGGCAAGCAGGGCCAGCAAAACGGCGATCACGAGTCGGCGCCGGCGCGCGCGGCTGCTGCGGCCCTGGATGACGATATCGACCGGCGACAAAAGCATCGTCATAGGTCTCGAACCCGCTGGCGACGGACGATCCAGATGAAGAACGGTGCCCCGACGAAGGCGGTCACGATGCCGACCTCGAGTTCGTTCGGGCGGGCGATGATCCGGCCGGTGACATCGGCGGCCAGCAGCAGACAGGCGCCCGTCAGCGTGGAAAAGGGCAACAGCCAGCGATGGTCGATGCCGACCAGCAGGCGGCAAAGATGCGGCACGACCAGGCCGACAAAGCCGATCGGCCCGCAGACAGCTGTCGTCGCACCGCACAACAGGATGGCGCCGAGCACGGACATTGCGCGCGCCAGGGCGACGCGCTCGCCCAGTCCCGCCGCCAGTTCGTCGCCAAGCGCCAGAAGATTCAGCTTGCGCGCCGACAGCAGGCTGAGCACGAATCCCACGGCAAGGAAGGGAAGGACATTGGCGATATCGTCGAAGGTGGCACCGCCAACCCCGCCGACCTGCCACGAGCGAATGCCCCCGGCGATATCGGCGCGCGGCAGGACAATCGCGATGACCAGCGAAGACAGGGCGGCCGAGGTGGCGACACCGGCCAGCGCCAGCTTCAACGGCGTCGCGCCGCCGCGCCCCAGCGATCCGATCGTGTAAACGAAACCCGCGGCAACGCCAGCGCCCAATATGGCCGTCCAGATGTAGGCCTGTGCCGACGCCATGTCGAACCACGCGACCCCGACGACGACGGCCAGCGCGGCGCCGCGGTTAACACCCAGAATTCCAGGATCGGCCAGCGGATTGCGCGTCACGCCCTGCATGATTGCCCCGGTCAGTCCGAGCGCCCCGCCGGCGAGACCGGCAAGGATCGTCCGCGGGATGCGCGCGGCCACCACGGCCTGGCCGATGCTGTCGACCTGGCCGCCCAGCGCCGCCACGATATCGGCCCATGCGACGTCGCGCGTGCCGATGGCGACCGAAGAGACGAGGAGCAGAACGAGCGCTGCCATCACGGCAACGAGCCAGATCGATCTCATGCCGTTCGCCCGGCCCGAAACCGCCTGTACGGGAGGCGTGATACTGTCCGTCGTCATTCGGTCTTTGCGGCGGCTTTGGCCAGCATGTCCACATATTCGTCGAGAACCCAGGAAATCGACAGCGGCGTCGGGTTGGCCGCGGTACCCAGCGGATCGCGACCGAGCATGACCACGGCGTCATGTGCGACGGCAGGCATTCGCGACATCAAGGGATCGGCCTTCAGTGCCTCGAGCAACGCCTCGCCGCCATAGGTCACGACGATATCCACATCGTCGAATGCATCGATCCTTTCGGCGCTGATCTGGCCCGAATACTGACCGGGCCTGGAAGGCTCGATCACGCTTTGCGGCGCCCTCAAGCCGAGATCCTGAAAGAATTTCACCCGCGTATCGTTTGTCGTGTAGAAACTGACGACACTCAGATTGGTCGTGTCGAGATGGGTGATGAACATCGCCGACTTGCCCGCCAGTTCGGGATGTCGTGCGACCGCCTGGGCGATTTCACCTTCAATCCGCCCGATCAGCGCCTCGCCCTCGGCCGCCATACCCAGGCCGGCGCTGTTGAAGCGGATCATGTCGCGCCAATCGGTCGCCCAGGGAGAGTCCGGGTAAGCGACGACCGGAGCGATCTTGCTCAGAGTGTCGTAGTCGGATTGGCTCAGGCCCGAATAGGATGCCAGGATCACATCGGGATCGGTCGCGGCCACAGCCTCGAAATCGATGCCGTCGCCCTCGTCGAATAGCACCGGCGTGTCGGCACCGAGCTCAGCCAGTTTGCCGGCCACCCAGGGTAGCACACCGTCGCCGTCGTCATCGCCGAAATTGGCCGCGGCGAACCCGACCGGCGCAATGCCGAGCGCCAGCGGGACTTCATGATTCGCCCAGGCGACCGTCGCTACCCGTTCGGGCTTTTCGGCAATCGTCGTCGTGCCCAGTGCATGCTCGATGGTCACGGGAAAGGCGTCTTCCCCAGCCCATGCGCAACCGGCCGCGAACAATGACAAGCATGTCGCGGCAAACGGTGCGAACAGGCGGAACAACCGCAGCATCGGCGAAACTCTCCAGGGCGTTTTAAGTTGAATTTCAGTTTCAGGTTAATCCGCCGACGTCAAGTCGGGCGCCCCCTGCTCGGCGGGAGCGTGTCGATCTTTCCGTAGATTCCTACAAAACCGGAGGAATCTACAATACTGGAATGCTGCACTCAAGTTAACAGACGCCGCAAGGCTGTGTCAGGCAAACTTTGGTGCAGTCCAGGGCTCGGGCAACCTCGCATAGGGGCGATGTTTCGCCCGCCGCCCTCAATCAAGCCATTCGGCAGCTGCCGGCCTGCCGGCGGTCAACATAAGCAATTTCAAGCTCTGGAACCTGGCCATGAGAATCGAAACGACGGGCGGCAATCACGAACGGGTGCGTGTCAGAACCGCTCTATTGCTGGGCTGCACAGCGCTGGTCGCCCTGCCCTCGACGTCATTGCGGGCCCAAGAGATTGAGAATTCCGGTTCTGCCACCGTTCTCGAGACGATCACCGTCAAGGGCGGCGGCGATGACGATGCGAACTCGATCGTCGCCACCCAGACCACCAGTGGCAGCAAGATGGCGACGGACATCCTCGACACCCCCGCTTCGATATCCGTGATCACAGCCAAAGAGATGGAAGAGCGCGGGGTTAAGAATGTCGAGGACGCGCTGAAATATACCGCCGGCGTGACAACCGACTTCTACGGCTCGGACGACCGTTTCGACTTCTTCAAGATCCGCGGCTTCGACGCCTTGACCTATCGTGACGGGTTGCGGCTCGGCGCGCCGTTCGGCGGCATCCGCGAAGAGCCTTACGCCTATGAGCGCATCGAGGTACTCAAAGGTGCCAATTCGACCGTCTTCGGCGTCTCGGACCCCGGCGGATCGGTCAACTTCGTCACCAAGCGACCGAAGCGCGAACGGTTCGGCGAAGCCTATGTCACGGGTGGCTCTTTTGACCACGCCGAGATCGGTTTCGATTTCGGTGACAACGTCACGGCGGACGATACCTTGTCCTTTCGCATGACAGGCAAGTTGCAGAATGCCGATGCCGAGTACGATTATTCCCGCGATGACGAAAAGTTCTTCATGGGCGGCCTGACATGGCGCCCCACCGACATGACCAACCTGACTGTTGTCTACGACCATCTGGACAAGGACGGCGTTCCCGGCGGCGGCGGCCACCCCGTCGGTACGGATTTCGACCGGAGCCGTTTCTTCGGTGAGCCGGATTTCAACTATCGCGGCGTGGACCGGGACAGCGTCAGCGTCATGTTCGATCACGATTTCGGAACCGGGCTGACCTTCAACGCCAATGCGCGCTACAGCGACGAGAGCAGCAATTTCGGCTACGCCTATATTTCCGGCACGCCGACGGATGGATCGACGATCGCAGAGCGGGCCTTCTTCGCCAACGACTCCGCGGCCGAACGGTTCATCATCGATGCACACCTGCAATACGACACGAGCTTCGAATTCGTGGACAGCCGGACGCTGGTCGGCGTCGAATATAACAATACGTCGTCTACCAACAACGGCTATTTTTCCAACGACGCGCCCGGCATCGACTGGACGAATCCGGTCTATACCGGCGCACCGGAATCGGTTCCGCCCTACACCAGCACCAACACCGACCAGAAGACCACGGCCATCTATGTCGAGCAGAACCTGACCTTCGCAGACAGGCTGATTGCAACCATCGGCCTGCGCAACGATTGGATCGACATCTCGGAGACGAACAATCTCGCCGGCACGACGAGCGACGGCGACATCAGCGAACTGACCAGCCGTTTCGGCCTGACCTACCGGTTCACCAATGAGTTTGCCGCCTATGCGAGCTACGCGGAATCGGTGGTTCCCGCTTCGCTGGGCGTCGAACCCGAACGCGGCGAGCAATATGAAATCGGCGTGAAGTACCGGCCTGACGCTTTCCCGGCCCTGTTCACCGCTTCCGTCTACGATCTGACGAAGAACAACATCACACGCACCAATCCGGCCACCGGCTTCGAAGAGGCGATTGGCGAGGTGCGGGTCCGCGGCATCGACCTCGAGGCCAAGGCGGAGATGATGTATAATCTCAGTCTCACGGCTGCCTATTCCTACATGAAGTCCGAAATCGTCGAAAACGGAGCGGCCGGCTTCGAGGGTAACGAGTTGTCGTTCGTACCGAACCAGGTTGCGTCGCTCTGGCTCAACTACGATCTTAAAGGCAACGGAACCATTGGTGACATGACATTCGGACTGGGTGCGCGCTATCAAAGCTCCTACTACTTCGACAACGCCAACACGCAGTGGACCGGTGACAGCATCGTCTTCGACGCCGCCTATACCTACGATATCCGGGAGAACACCACGTTCGAGGTGAATGTAAGCAATCTGTTCGACGAGAAGTACGTCGCTTATGGCGGCTTCGGCGCAGATTTCTACAATCCCGGCCGTGCCGTTTTCGCGACCCTGCGCCACACTTGGTAACGATATGCCCCACCCGCGGCCATTTGCGGGTGGGGCAATACCCTCGGCTGACGCGCGTTCGCTTCAAACGGAAACGTTTGAAGCAAAGATATGCACGCCAGATCAATATGTTGGAACATGTACCTTTCGCTCAAATGTTTCCGTTTGAAGCGAACGCGCGCTAACCGACCTGCCGCAATCGGCGCCACGCGGCCGGCGTTTCACCGACAATCTGCCGAAAGGTTTTTGTCAGATGCGCCTGGTCGGTGAAGCCAAGCCGGGCGGCGATGTCGGCGACCGTCAGATCGCTTTCGGCCAGCATTTCCTGGGCGAGTCCGACCCGCCGTCCAAGCTGCCACTGGAGCGGCGTTTTGCCCGTCGTCTGCTTGAAGACATTGGCGAACCAGCTTTCGGACAAGCCGACCGTCGCGGCCATTTCGGCAACGCTCAGGCGGCAATCGCCATGGGCGTCGGCGCGCGCTATCAGCTTGTTCATCTGCGCCTGGGTGAGCCTGCCATTGCCCGGCTTGACGTCGTGATCCGGGATATCGAGAAGGCCGGTCACGATGCTGCCGACGAGGCTTTCGCCGTAGACCGCGTGTTTCGACGGATTCGACACCTCGTCGACCAGCAGGCCGGCCAGCGCTTCGATCGCCCCGACATCCTGAATTTCCACCGGGCGGCGCATGGCGCCAAGCGCGGCCGATGTTCCAACCGAAGGCGCGAGAAACCTCAGCATCCGCTCCCTGTGCACATGCAGGTCCAGATGCGAGAAGCGATGCACTGAGGTGAAATTGGTCCACAGGGGAACGCCGGCGGGCACATAGATCGCGCGCGTCATCGGACGATAATGCTGTGTTGCTCCCCCTTCCCGGTTGGTCATCCGGATGTGAGGCGACACGTCGTTGAAAAAGACCACGATGCGCGGATCGGGCGACAGATAGTATCCCCTGGCCCCGGCCTGGCCTTCGGCATTCCAGAATACGCTCATCAGCCCATCGAGGCCGCGCCATTTGACAGGCGCGAGCACCCGAATGCCTTCCGTATAGCACGTCATCGAATGCTGGTAGCTCATTGCACAAGCCGCTTGGCCGACAGGCCGGTTTAAACATGAATATGACTATCATGCTTATTCGTCGTGGCAAGCCGCTTGCGGCCGATCGAGATCGAAGGTGCGGATCGGTGCGCAGCAGTCGAGGTGGATTTCCATGGCAGCGGACAACCGACCCGTAAATGATCAAAAGCCCGGCGGGTTGACACCGATGAAGCAATGACCCCTCGTTTGCCGACTTGGAACAACGGGCGAGACAAACGGATGAACGACGCCACCGGCGACACGGTTACACATGGCAAAGGCCGCAAAGGAACCGCCGGCGAGGTCTTCGCCGCATTCCTCAAGCTCGGCGTGACCTCCTTCGGCGGCCCGATCGCCCATCTGGGCTATTTCCGCGATGAACTGGTGACCCGCCGGAAGTGGATCGACGAGAAGGGCTATGCCGATCTGGTCGCGCTGTGCCAGTTCCTGCCCGGCCCGGCGTCCAGCCAGGTCGGCTTCGCGCTCGGACTTTTTCGCGGCGGCGCTCTGGGCGCGGCGGCGGCCTGGACGGCCTTCACCCTGCCCTCGGCGATCCTGCTCGTGCTGTTCGCGCTCGGTGCCGGCGCCTTCGGCGGGCCAATCGGCTCCGGCATCATCCACGGGCTTAAGGCCGTCGCCGTTGCCATCGTGGCGCAGGCCGTCTGGGGCATGGCGAAAACCTCTGCCCCGATAAGGAACGCGCCAGCATCGCGCTTGCAGCCGTGCTGATCGTGGTCCTCGCCGCCGGTTCGCTCGGGCAGATCGCCGCGATCGTGGCTGGCGGTCTTGCCGGGCTGTGGCTGTGCCGGTCGAACGGCAAGGCGGTTTCCGGCCATATGAGCTTCCCCGTCTCGCGCGGCGTCGGCGTGGCCTGCCTTATCCTGTTCTTCATCCTGCTTTTCGGCCTGCCCCTGGCCGCCGCAGCGACCTCCGCGCAAGGGCTGGCGGTGTTCGAATCCTTCTATCGCGCGGGCTCGCTCGTCTTCGGCGGCGGGCATGTCGTGCTGCCGCTTCTGGAGTCCGGCGTCATGCGTCCAGGCTGGGTGACGGCCGACCAGTTCCTGTCCGGCTATGGCGCGGCGCAAGCCGTACCGGGCCCGCTGTTCACCTTCGCCGCCTATCTCGGCGCGGTGCTCGGCCCTGAGCCCAACGGACTTCTCGGCGCGGCCATCGCCCTCGTCGCCATCTTCCTGCCGGGCTTTCTTCTGCTCATCGGCATCATCCCGTTCTGGGACGCGTTTCGCGCGCGACCGACCGCCCAGGCGATCATGCGCGGCACCAATGCCGCGGTCGTCGGCATCCTGGGCGCCGCGCTCTACCAGCCGGTCTGGACCAGCGCCATTCTCGGGCCGTACGAGTTCGCATTGGCACTCACCTGTTTCGTGCTCCTCATGGCCTGGAAGGCGCCGCCCTGGGTCGTGGTCGTCGTCGCGGCGACGGGCGGGGTGCTGATCGGACTGGCCGCCTGAAATCCGGGTGATGCAGGCGTGGTCGCCGCCGCCCACAGGCCGTGTCACCAAACCGTTAAACCGCCCGGCTATCAGGAAATGTGGATTGGCATGCGCCAGACGCGACCCAGCGAGACAGCCAGGAGAAGACGATGACCGACATCGACGCAACCGCGATATCTGCCGACGAATGGGACGAATTGAACTTCCCGCGGTCTGAGGAACAGGAGTTCGACCGTGTCGTCGAGCGCGCGATTTCGCGCCGCGGCTTTCTGGGCGGCGTGCTCGCTTTCGGGTCCGGCGCGGCGGTCATGGGAACGGGCCTCTTCAATTCCACCTCCGCGCTGGCTCAACATGCCAGCCGCTTCGCCTTCAAGCCGGTTCCGACCGCCACCGACGGTACGGTGCACGTGCCCGAAGGCTATTCCTGGAGCAGGCTCATAAGCTGGGGCGATCCGCTTTTTGCCGAGGCGGACGGCGATTTTGCGCAGGAGACCGGCGGCAGCGTGGAAATGTCGGACAAGGTGTTCGGCGAGAACACCGACGGTATGGAGCTCTTCATGATCGGCGATGCCCAGGTGATCGCCGTCAACCACGAATACACCAACACCAAGGTGAACCTTCCCGCAAGCCATGCCGACGGCAAGGCGGGCGACGCCGACGGCGTGCGCAAGCTCCAGAATCTTCAGGGCGTGGCCGTGATGGAGGTCCGCGAGGGTGAGAATGGCTGGCAGGTCGTGAAGGACAGTCCCTTCAACCGCCGCATCACTCACAACACGCCGATGCGTATTGCCGGGCCCGCCGCCGGGCACGATCTGATGAAGACCGAAGACGACCCGACGGGCACGGAAAGCCTGGGCACATTCAACAATTGCGGCGCCGGCAAGACGCCGTGGGGCACGTACCTGACCTGCGAGGAGAACTTCAACGGCTATTTCGGCGCCACCGGCGAGATGCCTTCCGATGAAAAGATCGCCGCCGGCTACCAGCGCTACGGCATCGGCGCAGAAGGACGCTATGGCTACGAAACGTTCGATGCGCGCTTCGATGTCAGCCGGAACCCGAACGAGCCGCACCGCGCCGGCTGGATCGTCGAGATCGATCCGTCCGACCCTGCCTCGACCCCGGTGAAGCGCACCGCGCTCGGCCGCTTCAAGCACGAAAACGCCGCCTGCGTACTCGCGCCCGACGGCCGCGTCGTGGTCTATATGGGCGACGACGAGCGAGGCGAGTTCCTCTACAAGTGGCTGTCGCGCGACGTCTATGTGCCGGGCGGCGACACCTCGACGCTGCTCGACGAGGGCACGCTCTACGTCGGAAAGTTCAACGACGACCAGACCGGCACATGGCTGGCGCTCACGCCGGAGGCGACCGGCATGGCGGCGGCCGAGATTGCGATCTTCGCCCGTACGGCTGCATCGAAAGTGGGCGCGACCACGATGGACCGTCCCGAATGGGTGGCCGTCAACCCGACGGCGATCGAGGCCTATTGCTGCCTGACCAACAACAGCCGCCGCGGTGCCGGCGATGACGGCGAAATCCGCACCAATGCGGGTGGAGACGCGATGGCTGTCAGTGCGGTGAACCCGCGCGAGACCAACAATTACGGCCAGATCGTCCGCTGGCGCCCAGCCGGCGACAACCACGCCTCGTCGATATTCGAGTGGGACCTCTACGTCATGGCGGGCAACCCCTCCGTCCACAGCGAGGGACCCTATGCCGGCAGCGCCAATATCAACACCGGCAACATGTTCAACTCGCCGGACGGCATGGTCATCGATACGACCGGCATGATCTGGATCCAGACAGACGGAGACGACAGCAACGAAGGCGATGCCGCAGGTCAGGGCAACAACCAGATGCTTGTCGGCGACCCGGCGACGGGCGAGATCCAGCGCTTCCTCACCGGGCCCTTCGGCTGTGAGGTGACAGGGCTTTGCTGGTCGGCCGACCGCCGTACGATGTTCGTCGGCATCCAGCACCCGGACGCCCCCTTCCCCGACGGCAAGGACATGCTGCCGCGCTCTTCGATCATCGCGATCAAACGCGACGACAACGCCCTTTTGGGCTGAGTCGGCTGCGCCGATCGGGCGTGCCCTCACCGGCACGCCCAAACAACGTCCTGCCCGGATGTCCGTCCCGCGACGAGCCCGGTGCAATGACCGCCTTCCACGGCCCTGCCATTGCGAGCGCTACCGTCGCAAACCGCCTCAGGCGACGCACCCCTCCCCCGGATCAGGATTTTTGCACAACAGACCGTTATGCGGGGGCGCACTTTGCCCGCGTGATATGATACATTGCGATTGTCCGAATCATGGCCCGCGTGCACCTGAAGGATGCATCTTCACGGGTTTCGATCGCATTTGATCCAAGGTGTACGTCTATCGTGCCGGAATGAGGATCTGTTCGGCGATGGCGGCATTAGCGCGTAGCACTTGCGAAGCACCCAATCGAGGGCAGCCAATGGCGCACCATAAGGTGGGCACGGCGCATGTGGTCCTTTCGAATAGCACCGCTCGCCGAAATGTGAAGGAACGAAGAGGGCGCGAATCTATTCAATCTGAAGTAATGTCGAGAAGGACTATCGGGGAGGAGAGAACCCTGGCGAGGTAGCGATGCGTGGGAATGAATCCGACGTCTTTGAACTGTTTTCGGAGATCTACTCCGGTGCTGCACAGGAGGAGATGAGCCTGCAGGAATATCTGCTGGCCTGCCGTGACGACAAATTCATGTACGCCACGGCGCCCGAGCGGATGATGGCAGCCATCGGCGAGCCGACCCTTGTGGATACCAGCAAGGACGAGCGTCTCGGCCGCATCTTCGCAAACCGGACGGTCAAGCTGTACGATTCCTTTGCCGATTTCTACGGCATGGAAGATACGATCGAACGGATCGTCGGCTATTTCCGATACGCCTCCCAGGGCCTCGAAGAGCGCAAGCAGATCCTCTATCTCCTCGGCCCCGTCGGTGGCGGCAAGTCGTCGCTGGCCGAGCGACTGAAGTCGCTGATGGAGGAATATCCCATCTATACGCTCAAGATCGGCAACCAGATGAGCCCGATCATGGAATCGCCGCTCGGCCTGTTCAATCCCGAACGCATGGGCGATCTGCTGGAAGACAAGTACGGCATCGCGCGGCGCCGGCTGACGGGCCTGATCTCGCCTTGGGCAACCAAACGCCTCGACGAGCTCTCGGGCGATATCTCCAAGTTCAGCGTCGTCAAGCTGATGCCGTCGAAGCTGCGCCAGATCGGCATCGCCAAGACGGAACCCGGCGACGAGAACAACCAGGACGTTTCGGCCCTGGTCGGCAAGGTCGACATCCGCCAGCTCGAGCATTTCAGCCAGTCGGACCCCGACGCCTATTCCTATAGCGGCGGCCTCAACCAGACGACCCAGGGCCTGCTCGAATTCGTCGAGATGTTCAAGGCGCCGATAAAGGTCCTCCACCCGCTTCTGACGGCGACCCAGGAAGGCAGCTACAACGGCACCGAGAATTTCGGCGCCTTCCCCTATCAGGGCATCGTCGTGGCCCATTCCAATGAATCGGAATGGCTGCAGTTCAAGAACAACCGCAACAACGAGGCCTTCCTCGACCGCATCCTCGTCGTCAAGATCCCCTATTGCCTGCGGGTCACCGAGGAAAAGAGGATCTACGACAAGCTGCTGCGCGAAAGCGACCTGTCCAATTCGCCCTGCGCGCCCGAGGTGCTCGATATCCTCAGCCGCTTCACTGTCTCGACGCGGCTGGCCGAGCACGAGAACTCCTCGCTCTACACCAAGATGCGGGTCTATGACGGCGAGACCCTCAAGGAGGTCGATCCCAAGGCGCGGTCGGTGCAGGAATATCGCGACGCGGCGAGCGTCGACGAGGGCATGACCGGCGTGTCGACGCGGTTCGCCTTCAAGATTCTTTCGGAGACGTTCAACTACGACACCACCGAAGTCGCGGCCGACCCGGTGCATCTGATGTATATTCTCGAACACGCGGTCAAGCGCGAACAATTCCCCAAGGAGACGGAAGGGGCCTATCTCGAATTCCTGAAATCGGAACTGGCCACGCGCTATGCCGAGTTCATCGGGCACGAGATTCAGAAGGCCTATCTGGAATCCTACAGCGAGTACGGCCAGAACCTGTTCGACCGCTATATCGCCTATGCCGACGCGTGGGTCGAGGACCAGGACTACAAGGATCCCGACACGGGCCAACTCTTCGACCGCGACGTGCTGGACAACGAGCTGTCGCAGATCGAGAAGCCGGCCGGCATCGCCAATCCCAAGGACTTCCGCAACGAGGTGGTGAAGTTCACCCTGCGCGCCCGGGCGCGCAACCAGGGCCGCAACCCGTCCTGGACCAGCTACGAGAAATTGCGCGAAGTCATCGAGAAGCGCATGTTCGGCCAGGTCGAGGATCTGCTGCCGGTCATCAGCTTCGGCTCCAAGAAGGATTCGCAGACCGAGAAGCAGCATGACGAGTTCGTGCAGCGAATGGTCGAACGCGGCTACACCAAGCGGCAGGTTCGGCGGCTGGTCGACTGGTACATGAGAGTCAACAAAGCGGGCTGAAGCTCAACATGCAGGACGCCCCATGCCGAACTTCATTGATCGACGCCTGAACCCGAAGGACAAGAGCCTGGGCAACCGCCAGCGCTTCCTGCGGCGGGCACGCGACGAACTGAAACAGCATATCAAGAAGCACGTCGCGACCGGCAAGATCGCCGATATCGATTCCGACCAGGCCGTGCCCATTCCGGCTCGCGGAACCGGCGAGCCCCGCTTCGAGCAGGCCCGCGACAGCGGTCGGCGCGAACACATCCTGCCAGGCAACCGCGAATTCACGCCGGGAGACCGCATCCCCAAGCCGGAATCGGGCGGCGCCGGCGGCCCGGACAATTCGGGCCGCGAAACGCAGGACGATTTCCGGTTCATCCTGTCGCGCGACGAGGTCCTCGACATCTTTTTCGAGGATCTCGAACTGCCCGACATGGTCAAGCTCAGCCTGAAGGAGATCGTTGCCTTCAAGCCGCGCCGTGCCGGCTACTCCGCCACCGGATCGCCGACCAACATCAATGTGGGGCGCACCATGCGCAACAGCCTCGGCCGCCGCATCGCGCTGAAACGTCCTCGGCAGGAGGACCTTGACGCGATGGCGGAAGAAATACGGGCGCTGGAGGCAGTGTCTCAACCCGATACCTCGACGCGCGACAAGATCGCCGCGCTCAAGGAAGAGCTCGATCGCCTCAACCGCCGGCGCAAGGTGATCGCATATGTCGATCCGGTCGACATACGGTTCAATCGCTTCGAGGCCCAGCCGCTGCCCAACGCCAACGCCGTCATGTTCTGCCTGATGGACGTTTCGGGCTCGATGGCGGAGCGCGAGAAGGATCTCGCCAAGCGCTTCTTCGTGTTGCTGCACCTTTTCCTCAAGCGCCGCTACGACCGCACCGACATCGTCTTCATCCGCCACACGCACGAGGCGCACGAGGTCGACGAACAGACCTTCTTCTACAGCACCCAGAGCGGCGGCACCGTCGTCTCCACGGCGCTCGAGAAGATGTTGCAGGTCATCGATGAGCGCTATCCGAGCAAGGAATGGAACATCTACGCCGCGCAGGCGTCGGACGGCGACAATTTCGCCACCGATTCGCAGCGCTGCATCGGCCTGCTCGACAGCGAGATCATGAAGCGCTGCCAGTATTTCGCCTATGTCGAGATCATCGACGAGCGCGAGAGCGACATTTTCGGCACGACCGAGAACGGCACCTCGCTGTGGCGCTCCTACAGCCGGATCGACGCGTCGTGGCCCAATTTCCAGATGCGGCGCATCGCCAAGCCAGCCGACATTTACGCAGTGTTCAGGGAGCTCTTTGCACGCCAGAGCTCGTCATCGAGCGACAATTGAAGGACAAGCGGGATGGCATCGAAGACGCGCTCCGGCCCGCTGATCTCCAATTCCGATTGGGACTTTGCCAGTCTTTCCCGCGTCTATGACGCGATCGGGCAAGCGGCCGAGGATGAACTCGGGCTCGACATCTACCCCAACCAGATGGAGATCATATCCTCCGAACAGATGCTCGACGCCTATTCCTCCATCGGCATGCCGCTGATGTACAGGCACTGGTCATTCGGCAAGCAGTTCCTGCAGCACGAACAGCTCTACCGCAAGGGACTGCGCGGCCTGGCCTACGAAATGGTCATCAATTCAAACCCTTGCATCGTCTATCTGATGGAAGAAAACACCATGGCCCTGCAGGCCTTGGTGACGGCACATGCTGCGTTCGGCCACAATCATTTCTTCAAGAACAACTATCTGTTCCGGCAATGGACCGATGCCGGCGGCATATTGAGCTATCTCGATTTCGCCAAGGGCTACGTCGCCCGTTGCGAAGAGCGCTACGGGGTGGCGGCGGTCGAATCCATGCTGGATGCCGCCCATGCGCTCATGGATCAGGGCGTGTTCAGCTATCGCCGGCCGCCGCGCCTTTCTTCGGAGAAGGAGCGCGAGGGCTTGCGCGAAAAGCTCGAATATGAAGAGCGCTCCTACAACGATCTGTGGCGCACGCTGCCGCCGACAAAGGACCAGGACGGGGCAGTGGACGACGATGCCAAGGCAGACGAACGCAAGAAGTCGCTGAACCTGCCGGAAGAGAACCTGCTCTATTTCCTGGAGAAGAACAGCCTGGTGCTGGAGCCCTGGCAGCGCGAGATCGTCAGGATCGTGCGCATCATCGCGCAATATTTCTATCCCCAGCGGCAGACCCAGGTGATGAACGAGGGCTGTGCCTGTTTCGTCCACTACACGATCATGAATGCGCTGTTCGACAAGGGCATCGTAAGCGAAGGGGCGATGCTGGAAATCCTCAAGAGCCATTCCAACGTCGTCTTCCAGCCCGGCTTCGACGATCCGCGCTATTCGGGAATAAACCCCTATGCGCTCGGACTGGACCTGATGCAGGACATCCAGCGCATCTCGATGGAGCCGACGTCGGAGGATCGCGACTGGTTTCCCGACATCGCCGGCAACGGCAACTGGCGCGAGACGCTGCTCGAGGCCTGGGCCAACCATCGCGACGAATCCTTCATCCGGCAGTATCTGAGCCCTGCCCTGATCCGCAAATGGCGCCTCTTCGTGCTCGCCGACGAGGCGCAGTCGTCGCATTTCGAGGTCACGTCCATTCACAACGAGCGCGGCTATGAAAAAGTGCGCGGCGCTCTGGCGCACGCCTATGACATCGGCACGAAACGGCCCGACATCCAGGTGGTCGATGTCGATCTGCTGGGAGATCGCCAATTGCGGCTGGCGCACACTGTCAGGAACGGACTGATTCTCGAGGGAAAGACCCGGGACACGACGCTGCGCCACATCCGCAAGCTTTGGGGTTATGAGGTTAGCCTCGTGGGGCGCGACGCCGACACCGGCGCCACGCTGTACGAATGTGCAACCGACGAAGCTGCCGACTGACAGCGCGGCGCCTCGCCGGGTGCGGCGGCTGTCAGTTCACGGTCGACAATGTCATCGACGTCCCCGTGGCCGCGACGTTGAGGCCCGTCTGTCCGGTCAGGCTGATCGGCTGAAGCTGCACCGACCCCGTCGTGCCGCCGAACAGCACATTGGCCCCGACCCCGACGCCCGCGGTCGCCTCGGCCGTGACGCCCTGGTAGAGTCCGGTCAGGGAGCCTTGGTGATAACCGGCCGTCGGCGCGAAGACGGCCCACAGCATCCGTGTGCCGGTGGTCACCCCGACATCCACGCCAAACCGCCTGATAACGCCGACATAGCGCTCCGTTGAGGCGCTGTCGGCGCTCGGGCGAAAGACGCAGTCGACCGTCTTGGCCGAACCGAGAAGGTAACCGACACCGCCGCTGATTCCGCAATCAAGATAACCCACGCGCGCGCCGCCATAGGCGCCCGGATTTGGCTGCTGAATGACGGCACCGTCTGCGGCATTGGCGACAGACGTGCCGGCAAGGGTTATCGGCGCAAGCAAGAGCACTGCAAGAATCGTTTTCATCCCTGTCTCCTTCCGAAGAACGGCGTCAAAGAACCTCTGACGCGCTAAATTAACGATCGAGACAGAAATTCGATCCACCGGCCCATTGCGGGCCGGAACCGCCCGGCAGGCAAGCCGGGCGGTCGCTCTCAGGTGGCATATTGGCCCCGTTTCAGGCCGCGCGCTCGGCGTTGCGGCGCAAATCCGGCGGCACGGCCTCCGCGGCCAGCGTTTCAATGGCTTCGGCGAGCCCCATGGAATGCTGATCGCGCGAACCCAGCCGGCGCATGTTGACGGTGCCCTCTTCCGCCTCGCGCTTGCCGCATACGAGAATGACCGGGACCTTGGCCAGCGAGTGCTCGCGCACCTTGTAATTGATCTTCTCGTTGCGCAGGTCGAGCTCGACCTGCAGGCCGGCGCGGCGCAACTTGTCGACCACAACGCGCGCATAATCGTCGGCATCCGAGGTGATCGTCGCCACCGCCACCTGGACCGGCGCGAACCACAGCGGGAAATGGCCGGCATAATCCTCCATGAGGATGCCCAGGAAGCGCTCCATCGAGCCGCAGATGGCGCGGTGGATCATCACCGGTTGCTTCTTTTCCGAATCCTTGTCGATGTAGAATGCGCCGAACCGTTCTGGCAGATTGAAATCGACCTGGGTCGTGCCGCATTGCCACTCGCGGCCGATCGCGTCCTTCAGCGTGTATTCGAACTTCGGACCGTAGAAGGCGCCCTCGCCCGGCAGGATTCCGGTCTTGATGCGCCCGCCCGACTGCGCCTCGATGGTCTTCAGAACGTCCATCATCACGGCCTCGGCGCGATCCCACAATTCATCCGACCCGACGCGCTTGTCCGGCCGCGTGGACAATTTCACCACGACGTCGGTGAAGCCGAAATCCTCGTAGACCGAGAGGATGAGATCGTTGATCTTCAGGCATTCCGCGGCCATCTGCTCTTCGGTGCAGAAGATGTGCGCGTCGTCCTGGGTAAAGCCGCGCACGCGCATCAGCCCGTGCAGAGCGCCGGACGGCTCATAGCGATGAACGATGCCGAATTCCGAAAACCGGATAGGCAGTTCGCGGTATGACTTCAAGCCGTGCTTGAAGATCAGGACATGGCCGGGACAGTTCATCGGCTTGAGCGCGAAGATACGCTGGTCTTCCGCTTCCTCGTCGGCCGAGCGCACAGCGAACATGTTTTCCTTGTACCAGCCCCAGTGACCCGATGTCTGCCAGAGCGAGTGGTCGAGGACCTGCGGCGCATTCACCTCCTCATAATCGGATGCGAGCCGGCGGCGCATATACGACACCAGGTTCTGGAACATGCGCCAGCCCTTGGCGTGCCAGAAGACGACACCCGGCCCTTCCTCCTGGAAATGGAACAGGTCCATTTCCCGGCCGAGCCGGCGATGGTCGCGCTTTTCGGCCTCCTCGAGCATGTGCAGATATTGGTCGAGCTGCTGCTGGTTGGCCCAGGCGGTACCGTAGATGCGCGTCAGCATCGGATTGTTGGCGTCGCCGCGCCAATAGGCGCCGGCCACCTTCATCAGCTTGAAGGCATTGCCGATCTGGCCGGTGGACGCCATGTGCGGCCCGCGGCACAGGTCGAACCAGTCGCCCTGGAAGTAGATCTTGAGGTCCTGATCGTCGGGAATGGCGTCGATCAGTTCGACCTTGTAGGCCTCCCCCTTGTCGCGGAATACCGCCCTGGCCTTGTCGCGATCCCAGACTTGCTTGGAAAACGGCATGTTGCGGGCGATGATCTCGCGCATCTTCTTCTCGATGACGGGGAAATCGTCCGGCGTGAAGGGCTCGTTGCGGGCAAAGTCGTAATAGAAGCCGTTTTCGATGACCGGTCCGATGGTGACCTGCGTTCCCGGCCACAATTCCTGCACCGCCTCGGCGAGCACATGCGCGGCGTCGTGGCGGATCAGTTCCAGCGCGCGCGGATCGTCGCGCGTGACGATCTCGATGCGGCCATTGGCAACAGGATCCGCAAGATCGTGCAACTCGCCATCGATCGCCACGGCCACCGCCTTCTTGGCAAGCGACTTCGAGATCGATTCGGCAACCTCGCGGCCGGTCGTTCCGGCAGCGAACTCACGGATGGAATTGTCGGGGAACGTCAGAGAAATGGCATCGGCCATTGTGCGTCCTTTCTATCCAGTCCCGCCTACCAACGCGGGTGGTTTCGATATGAACGCCACGGGGAACGACCGTCCCCCGCAGCGGCGCGCGCTAGATAACCGGGCCAAAGCCGCACGTAAAGACCCTTGCTGGCGCAACGCGACGGCCGCGAAGGGACCGGCGACAGTCGGGGATGTTTGTCAGCTGATGTCTTCGACCGGCGCGTCGGGGCCGTTTTTCTTTATGGAATCGATGGCGTTTTGGGCGCTCGTCTTCGACGAATAGCCTTCGGTGGAGAACATGATCTCGCTGTTGTACTTGAAGCGAACGCGATACTCGCCAGCCTTGTCCTTGTAGATTTCGAATTTGTGAGCCATGACGGCCTCCCCTCTCTCGATGAAACGATACGGGGCCAATGTGCCCACTGTGGTGGCCGTGGGCAAGTCTCGTTCAGTCGCTTTGCTCACCGTCGCTGCACCGGGACGAGATCGACCAGTAGCGCCAGGGCATGTACCAGACGTACCGCTCATCGAGTTGAACCGGAACGGGATCGAGCCCATGCGTGCCGCCTGGCCCGCAGCGCAGAACCCGAAACAGCCCCATCCAGCCGCCGGGCCACAGGCCGTGGCGCGCGATGGCCTCATAGGTGTATTCCGAGCAGGTCGGCAGATGTCGGCAGGAATTGCCGACAAATCCCGACAGGGTGAGTTGGTAAAGGCGCACCAGCGCCGTACCGGCGATGCGCCCCGGTGTTTTCGGCCATAAGCCCTTGAAATTGCGGGTCGTGTTCACCATCCTCGGCTGGGCGCCATAGAGAATTCCGGACCGGATCGGTTGCCTGCTAAACCACAGCCTCGGCGCGCCTTTTCTCGATCTGCGATATCGCGTCGACCACGGCGTCGAAAGTCAGCATCGTCGAGGCGTGGCGGGCCTTGTAGTCGCGCACCGGCTCGAGATATTTCAGATCGGCAAAGCGCCCCTCAGGCGGCGGGCCGTTCTCCTTCAACATGCGCAACATCGCCTCGCGCACGTCGCGCAGTTCGCCCGCCTTGGCGCCGACCACATGGGTTGCCATGATCGACGAGGATGCCTGCCCCAGGGCGCAGGCCTTCACATCATGGGCGAAATCGGTGACCACATCGTCCTGCATCTTCAGATCCACCGTCACGGTCGAGCCGCAAAGCTTCGAATGCGCCGTGGCGCTGGCATCGGGTTCGTCCAGCCTGCCGACTCGCGGGATATTGCCGGCAAAGCCCAGAATTTTCGTATTGTAGACGTCATCGATCATGATTTTCTTCCACGCGGCAGTCCTGCAGTATGCCAGCACCTTTCATTCGGCGCGATGTGGCTTATATAGTGGTCGTATTCCGGATGCGGCAAGGTGGCTTTCCGCCAGGCGATCACGGAAGCTGGACGCCGCTTTCAGGCCCGCCAGAAACTGGCAGTGCGTTCCCTGAAAAGGCTGTGGTCCGTTCAACTCGTTCCTCCTGCGAGGGGAACTACGGGAGACGCTTTTCATGGATGCGATCGTGAAAAAATTCAATACGCTTGCCAAGCCCAACGTCGCCGAACGCGAACGTCCGACCCAGGATGAAGTCGAATCCGCGGTTCGCACGCTTCTGTCGTGGTCGGGCGACGACCCGGATCGCGAAGGCCTTGTCGATACTCCGCAGCGTGTGGCGAAAGCCTATCGGGATATGTTCGACGGATACGACAAGGATCCGGTCGAAGAGCTCGGCCGCACCTTCGAGGAAGTCGCCGGCTTCGACGACTTCGTGATCGAACGCGACATCTATTTCCATTCGCATTGCGAGCACCACATGCTGCCGATCATCGGCAAGGCGCATGTCGGCTATCTGCCGGACGGTCGAGTGGTCGGCCTGTCGAAGATCGCCCGCGTGGTGGATATCTTCGCCCACCGCCTGCAAACGCAGGAGGCCATGACGGCGCAGATCGCCTCGACCATCCAGGAGGTGCTCCAGCCGCGCGGCGTGGCGGTCATTGTCGAGGCCGAACACATGTGCATGGCCATGCGCGGCATCCGCAAGCAGGGTTCCACCACACTGACCTCCACTTTTACCGGCGTGTTGAAGAAAAGTCCGGAAGAGCAGGCACGTTTCATGTCGCTGCTGCGGGCCGGCGCCCGGCCGTAAGGCCGTCGCCTCGCCAGCCGTCCCCGTAAGGAATGAACGAATGACCGGACCTGTGTTCGATCCGCCGGCGAAGGACAAGAGCGAGCTGGAAGAAGGGACGCGCTTCACGCCCCGTTTCGACGCCGGCGGCCTCGTGACGGCGATCGTCACGGATGCCAATGACGGCACGCTCCTGATGGTGGCGCACATGAACGACCAGGCGCTCGACCTGACATTGAAGACCGGTATCGCACATTACTGGTCGCGCTCGCGCAATGCCTTGTGGAAGAAGGGCGAGACCTCCGGCAATTTCCAGGAGGTGATCGAGGTGCGCACCGATTGCGACCAGGACGCCGTATGGCTCAAGGTCCGGGTTGGCGGGCACGATGCAACCTGCCACACCGGCAGGCGTTCCTGCTTTTATCGAAAGGTTTCGAGAGAGAATGACGACGTTCGGCTGATCGATGATGGCAGTGCACCTCTTTTTGACGCAAAGTCTGCCTATCGGTCGGTCAAGTAGACTGGCCAAATGAATGCGCGGCATGTGAAATGCGGCATATTCACACTTCAGTTACAGCTGCTCTATAATTCTGGACAAGGGCTTCACGGAGATCACGATGCTCGAATGGGCATCCCTGCGCACACGCGGAGAGGGTCGCGAAGGTTCCATCTCGAACCGGGATGGTGAGACCCAGAACACCGCAACACAAGGCAATGACGGCATTGCCTTGGCCCTGGGTGGCGGCGCTGCCCGTGGATGGGCTCATATTGGCGTCATCCGCGCGCTCGAGGAAGCCGGAATCAGGATCGACATGATCGCCGGCACATCGATCGGCGCCCTGGTCGGCGGCTGCTATCTGGCCGGCAAGCTGGATGAGCTTGAAGAATTCGCCCGCAGCATCACGCGGCGGCGCATGTTCGGCCTGCTCGACCTCAATCTGGGCGGCAGCGGGCTCTTCGGCGGAATGAAGCTTACGGCACGAATGCGCGAGCATCTCGACGGCGTGACCTTCGAAGCGCTCGACAGGCCGTTCGTATGCGTGGCGGCCGAGGTGCGCACGGGCCATGAAATCTGGCTGTCGAGCGGCTCGCTGATCACCGCAATGCGGGCCTCCTACGCCCTGCCCGGCGTGTTCGAGCCGGTCGTCGCCAACAAGCGCGTTCTGGTCGACGGCGCGCTGGTCAATCCGGTTCCCGTTTCCGTGTGCCGGGCTTATGAACAGCCGATCGTGCTTGCCGTGAACCTGCATTACGACCTGTTCGGCCGCGCTGCCGTGATCCGCCACGATGCCGGCGAACTCGTTGTCGACAAGGATGCGCATGACGGCATCCCGCAGAAATCGCGTGAGGCGCGACAACGCGAATCGAAGCTCGGCATCACCGGCGTGATGATGGAAGCCTTCAACATCATTCAGGATCGCATCTCGCGAGCGCGGCTGGCCGGCGACCCGCCCGACCTCTCCATTCAGCCCAAGCTCGGCCATATCGGTCTGACGGAGTTTCACCGCGCCGACGAGGCGATCCGCATAGGGTACGAGGCGACCCAGGCCAATCTGGCGGAACTGACACGGCTGCAGGATGTCCTGACCTGATCTTGCAGATCAGGCGGCCGCTGCATCCGTTAGCCGGAACTGCACCGATTTCACCCCATTCCAGAAATTGGCTGACACAGTGCCAGCGAGGTGTACCGTCTGCCCGCGGTTATCGAGCAGGAAGCGCCCGAGCGGGGCATCGGCCGCCCGAAAGGCCATGGCCTGCATGCGGCCTCCGGCCTGCGAACGAAGGTCGACCCGCAGATGGCCGCCGGTTCCGACTTCACGGATCGCCGCTATCGTGTGGCGCGGCAAGACGAATTGCGGCGGGGCGTGACCGGCGCCGAACGGACCGGCACGCTCAAGCGTCTCTAGTAGCGCCAGGTTGGCGCCTTCGGCGCTCAGCGCCCCATCGATCTTCAGGCTTGCCTCGTCGATCAACCGGAAAACGTCGGCGCCCGCCTCCTCTTCGAAGAATGCCCGCAATTCACCGAGCCTTGCCTTGTCGACGGTTATGCCGGCAGCCATGGCGTGACCGCCCCCCTTGACCAGCAGCCCCTTTTCCACCGCACGGCGCACCAGCCGGCCGAGGTCGAATCCTGGCACGGAGCGGCCGGAACCTGTCCCCTGGCCGTTATCGTTGAAGGCGATCGCGAAGACCGGGCGGCGCGCATGATCCTTCAACCGCGAGGCAAGCAGGCCGACGATGCCGGCATGCCAGCCCTCGCTTGCCGCCACCAGGATTGCCGGCCCCTGCCCCGCGGCAAGCTCGGCGTCGGCCTCGGCTTTTGCCTGTTCGAGCATCTCGCGCTCCATGGCCTGGCGTTCCTGGTTCAACCGGTCCAGCGCCTGGGCAATGTCGCGCGCCTCGGCCGGATCGTCAGTTGCCAGAAGCCGGGCCCCAAGCGCGGCGTCGCCGATGCGCCCGCCGGCATTGATGCGCGGACCGATCAGAAAGGCAAAATGGAAACTGTTGACGGGCTCGCCGATGCGCGCCACCGCCTGCAGCGCCGCCAGTCCGGCATTGTCCTGCGACCGTGCGGCGAGCAGTCCCTTGACGACGAAAGCGCGGTTCACGCCGACGAGCGGCACCACGTCGCAAACCGTCGCCAGGGCCACGAGATCGAGAAGCGAAAGCAGGTCCGGCAGCGGCTGCGACGGCCCACCGGCGCGCAGGAGCCTCGTCGTCTCCACCAGGGCCAGAAAGACCACCCCCGCGGCACAAAGATGTCCCTGCCCCGATATGTCGTCCTCGCGGTTCGGATTGACGACCGCCACCGCCGGCGGCAGATCGCCGCCGACCTGGTGATGGTCGAGCACGACGACCTCGGCCCCGGCTTCGTTGGCGGCGGCGATCGAGGGCGCGCTGTTGGTGCCGCAGTCGACGGTGACGATGAGCGATGCGCCGCGGGCGACGAGATCGCGCATCGCCTCGGGGTTGGGGCCGTATCCTTCAAATATGCGGTCGGGAATGTAGATCTCGCAGTCGAGGCCGAAATGACGCAGATAGCGTTTCAGTATGGCGGAGGATGCGGCCCCGTCGACGTCGTAGTCGCCGAAGATCGCGACCTTCTCGCGCCGCCGGATCGCTTCGGCAATGCGCGTTGCCGCGCGTGTCATGTCCGTCAGCAGCGCCGGGTCCGGCAAAAGGTCGCGAATTGTCGGGTCGAGGAAGCGCGGTGCATCGTCGATCGCCACGCCGCGCCCGGCCAGGACGCGCGCGACGATATCGGGAACGCCATGCGTCTGGGCCATGGCGAGTGCGACATTCTCCTGCCGCTCGTTCAGCCGATGCTCCCAGGCATGGCCGGTCGCAGAGCGTCTGACATCGAGAAAGAAGCGTCTTTGGCCGCTGGTCATGGCCGCTTTCGTTTCACAGCGGCCAGGGAAACGCAAGCGGCCGCAGGATGGCTCAGAACTTCTCCAGATCCTGGTGCTGCGCCTTGATCTCGCGCACGGTCTTTGACGAGGAGCGCATGACGATCGTGTGCGTGTTGATGGAATCTCGGCCGAACTTGACGCCGGACAGGAGATTGCCGTCGGTCACGCCGGTGGCGGCAAATAGAACGTCGCCGCGCGCCATCTCCTCCATCGCATAGACCTTGTTGGGATCGGCAATGCCCATCTTCGCCGCGCGCGCGATCTTGTCGTCCGTGTTGAGCTGCAACCGCCCCTGCATCTGGCCGCCGATGCAGCGCAGCGCAGCCGCCGCCAGCACGCCCTCGGGCGCGCCGCCAATGCCGAGATAGATGTCGATGCCGGTGTCGTCGGGATTGGTCGTGTGAATGACCCCGGCCACGTCGCCGTCGCCGATAAGGCGAATGGCGGCGCCTGTGGCACGAACCTCCTCGATCAGCCGCGCGTGGCGCGGCCGGTCGAGAATGCAGGCGGTAAGTTCAGCCACCGCGACACCCTTGGCCTTGGCAAGGTTGGCGAAATTTTCGGTCACGGGCGCGTCGATATCGATGACGCCGGCGGGATAGCCGGGACCGATGGCGATCTTGTCCATGTAGACGTCGGGCGCATAAAGCAGGCTGCCGCGTTCGGCGATCGCGATGACGGCCAGCGAATTGGGCAGGTTCTTGGCGCAGATCGTCGTGCCTTCCAACGGGTCGAGCGCGATGTCGACCTCGGTCCCCTCGCCGGTTCCGACCTCCTCGCCGATATAGAGCATGGGCGCTTCGTCGCGCTCGCCTTCGCCGATGACGACCGTACCCTTGATCGGCAGGCGGTTCAGTTCGGAACGCATGGCGTCGACCGCCACCTGATCGGCCGCCTTCTCGTCGCCGCGACCTCTGAGCCGCGCTGCGGCCACTGCCGCGCGTTCGGTGACGCGGACAAGCTCAAGAGTAAGAATGCGATCGAGACCGGCCGAGACGTTCTTGGGCATATGCAAATTCCTGAAGACAGATCTAAAAATCAGCGAGACTGCGCATAGACACGCAATTCGGGAACTCTTTTGGCAAACCGCCCCATGCTCGGCAAGAGGAGCACGGGGTCCTCTTGCCATAACAATCGATTGAAAGTTCAAGGTATTTTCAAGGCAGGCCGCCCGAACGCGATCGACGCGGCCTCTTCGCGCCAGATCGGCTATTCGGCCCGCTCGATACGGATGACCTGCGGTGTGTCGACGAGATGGCCGTCCGCGGTCATCTCCTTCACCGCCTTGCGCACCGCGGCCTCGGTCGTCTCGTGGGTCACGAGGATCACCGTCTTCCTGTCATCGGCCATGTCGCCGTTGGCGTGCTGGACGATCGATTCGAGCGATATGTCGTTGTCGGCCATGCGCCGCGCGATCGCAGCGAATACGCCGGTGCGGTCCGCAACAGTCAGGCGAATGAAATAGCCGCCGGCATGGGCGCGCATCCGCGCCCGCTTGTAGGGTGTCAGTTCCCTCGCCGGCCAACCGAAGACGGGTCCGTGCTGGAAGCCGGGCCTGCTCTTGGCGATATCGGCAATGTCTCCGACGACGGCCGATGCGGTGGCCTCGCCGCCGGCCCCCGGCCCCGAAAGCAGCAGTTCGCCCAATATGTCGGTCTCGATCGCCACGGCATTCGTGACGCCATGGACCTGGGCGATGACCGAGGAAGTCGGCACCATGGTCGGATGGACGCGCTGCTCGATGCCGCTTTCTGTCTTTTGGGCAACGCCGAGCAGCTTGATGCGATAGCCGAGTTCGGCCGCAGCGCGGATATCGGCCTGGGTAATGTTGGCGATGCCTTCGAGATAGATGTCGCCGGCCGAAATCTCCGAGCCGAAGGCGAGACTGGTCAGGATGGCCAGCTTGTGCGCCGTGTCCTGGCCCTCGATGTCGAAGGTGGGATCGGCTTCGGCATAGCCCAGCCTCTGGGCTTCCTCCAGACACTCGGCAAAGGAGAGGCCGTCCTGCTCCATCCGCGTGAGAATGTAGTTGCAGGTTCCGTTCAGAATACCGAAGACCCGCGTCACCGCGTTGCCGGCAAGCGCCTCGCGCATGGTCTTGATGACCGGAATGCCGCCGGCGACCGCCGCCTCGTAATTGAGCAGCACGCCCTCCTTCTCGGCCGCCTGCGCAATTGCCACGCCATGGGCGGCGAGCAGCGCCTTGTTGGCCGTCACGACGTGGCGGCCGGCCTCGAGCGCAGCCTTGACGCAGGCATATGCCGTCCCGTTCTCTCCCCCGATCAGTTCGACGAAGACGTCGATGGGAGCGGACCTGGCCATCTCGACCGGATCGTCGAACCACTGCGCGTCACCGAGCGAGACACCGCGATCCTTGGCGCGATCGCGCGCCGACACTGCAGTCACGACGATCTCGCGGCCGCATTGGCGGGTCAGTTCAGCGGTCTTTTCGCTCAGCACCCGCGCAACCGAGGCACCGACCGTTCCCAGACCCGCTATTCCGACGCGCAATGCTTCACCCATGGTGATGACACCCTTTCATTTGTTTCAGGTATGTGGTGACCGTCTCAGCGGCGCGCGCTGAGCGGAACGATATTGTCGCCGGACGGCGCCGCGGCAGACAGGAAGCGCTTGATGTTGCGCGCCGCCTGACGGATGCGGTGTTCGTTCTCGACCAGCGCGATGCGCACGAAATCGTCGCCGTGCTCGCCGAAACCGATCCCCGGCGCCACTGCCACGTCCGCCTTTTCCACCAGAAGCTTGGAGAATTCCAGCGACCCCATGCCGCGGAACGCATCGGGGATCGGCGCCCAGGCGAACATCGTCGCGGCCGGCGCAGGCACCGGCCAGCCGGCCCGCTCGAAGGAGTCGACCAGCACGTCGCGCCGGCGGTGATAGATCTCGCGCACCTGCTCGATGTCGGACCCGTCGCCGTTGAGCGCCGCCGTCGCCGCCACCTGGATCGGCGTGAAGGCCCCGTAGTCCAGATAGGATTTCACCCGCGACAGCGCGGCAATGAGACGTTCGTTTCCGACAGCGAAGCCCATGCGCCAGCCCGGCATGGAAAAGGTCTTCGACATGGAGGTGAACTCCACGGCGATGTCGATCGCGCCCGGGACTTCGAGGATCGAGGGCGGCGGCGAACCGTCGAAATAGATCTCCGCATAGGCCAGATCCGACAGGATGATGATGTCGTTCCTCTTCGCATAGGCAACGACATCCTTGTAGAAATCGAGTGAGGCCACATGCGCCGTCGGGTTCGACGGATAGTTGAGGATCAGCGCCAAAGGCTTTGGAATCGAATGGCGCGCGGCCCGTTCCAGCGCCGGAATGAACCCCTCATCGGGGCTGGCCTGCATGGAGCGGATCACGCCGCCCGACATGATGAAGCCGAAGGCATGGATCGGATAAGTGGGATTGGGGCAAAGCACGACGTCGCCGGGCGCGGTGATCGCCTGGGCCATGTTGGCAAAGCCCTCTTTCGAGCCGAGCGTCGCCACGACCTGCGTCTCGGGGTCGAGCTTGACGCCAAAGCGGCGCGCATAATAGGCCGCCTGCGCCCGCCGCAGGCCTGGAATGCCGCGCGACGTCGAATAGCGGTGCGTGCGCGGATCGCGCACCACATCGCACAGCTTGTCGACGATCGCCTGCGGGGTCGGCAGGTCCGGATTGCCCATGCCCAGATCGACGATGTCGGCGCCCTGAGAGCGCGCGCTGGCTTTCAGCCGGTTCACCTGCTCGAAAACATAGGGCGGAAGCCGCCGCGTCTTGTGAAATTCATCCATATCGGATCCAGCCGGATGCAAGGGCGTATCGGCCGGCGATATACACCCGGAACCGGCACGAACCAAGAAGAATCCCGTTTGCCTGTCGCAGGGTCGGCGCGAAGGTTTAGCCGGAGCCTTCTACTCGGTCGCGGCCTGGCCGGCCGCCGCTTCAGCCTGGCGGCGGCCGATTTCGCGCAGCTGTTGCAGATCCGTTGCGCCGGGAGCCCCATTGGCACCCGCACGACTCTGACCGGCAAGCGTCTGGCGCAGTTCCTGCTTCTTGCTGCTGGTCTCTTCGTCCGACAGTTGAGGCGCGGCCGCGCGCGGCGCAATATTGAGGTTGGGATAGGTGCCCGTATTGCGTGGCGCAACTGACGTCACTGGTGCGTCCGCAGCCGCGGTCATGGATGCCGCCGGCGCGACATTATCGGTCGTAGACGACGCGCAGGCCGTGATCGACAGGCCGAGGGCGGCGAGAACACAAAGCCGCGCGGCAGTCACGAAAACTTCAGCTCGATCGGGCAAACAGACCATGGCGATTCCCATATTGCGCCCCATGGGACCACATGCTGCGGCGTCAAGCAATTGGACCCTGCGAGACGACGCGTGATAAAGTACCGAAAATTCGCCTGCGGGAGGAGACTTGCGCGACATGGGCAAGGCAAAAGACAAGAAACCGAACGACACCAACGCTACCTCGCAGGTCGAGCAATATCTGGTCAAGGACCCTGAGCTTTTCGCAATCAACCTGGCGCGCATGATCGAAAACGCCGGCAAGGCGGCGTCCGCCTGGGCTGCGCCGCGCGAGCGCGGCGAGCGGCGCGACAGCGTGTCCGAACCGGTCACCGACATGGTCAAGACGTTCTCCAAGCTGACCGAATACTGGCTGTCGGATCCCGGCCGTGCGATCGAGGCGCAGACGAGGCTTTTCTCGGCCTACATGAACGTCTGGTCGAGTTCCGTCCGGCGTTTCGGCAGTGGCGAAGATCCCGTCGAACAAATCGAGCCGGAACGCGGCGACAGGCGTTTCCAGGACGAGGAATGGGGCAAGAACGCCTTTTTCGACTTTCTCAAGCAGGCTTATCTCGTCACCTCGCGCTGGGCCACAGAACTGGTCGACAAGGCCGACGGGCTCGATGAGCACACCAGGCACAAGGCGTCCTTCTATGTCCGGCAGGTCAGCCAGGCCATGTCGCCGTCCAATTTCATCCTGACCAATCCGGAACTGTTTCGCGAGACGGTCGCCACCCATGGCGAAAACCTGGTGCGCGGCATGGAAATGCTGGCCGAGGACATTGCCGCGGGCAAGGGCGAGCTGAAGCTGCGCCAGGCCGATTGCTCGCAGTTCGAGATCGGCCGCAATATCGCGGTAACGCCCGGCAAGGTCGTGGCGCGCAGCGAACTGGCCGAGATCATTCAGTATCGGCCGACGACGAAGGAGGCCTTGAAGCGACCCCTCCTGATCTGCCCGCCATGGATCAACAAGTTCTACATCCTCGATCTCAATCGGGAAAAGTCGTTCATCCGTTGGGCCGTGGACCAGGGCCATACGGTTTTCGTCATCTCCTGGGTCAATCCGGATGAGCGGCACGGCCGCAAGGACTGGGGGGCCTATATCGAGGAAGGCCTGATCTTCGCCCTCGACACGATCGAGGATCTGACCGGCGAGAGAGCGGTCAACGCAATCGGCTATTGCGTCGGCGGCACCTTGCTGGCGGCGGCCCTGGCCATGCTGGCAAAGGAGGGTGACGAGCGGATCAAATCGGCCACATTCTTTGCCACGCAGGTCGATTTCCTGCATGCCGGAGACCTGAAGGTCTTCGTCGACGAGGAGCAGATATCGGCGCTCGAGCGGGCGATGGACGACAAGGGCTATCTCGAAGGAACCAAGATGGCCACGGCGTTCAACATGCTGCGCGCCGGCGATCTGATCTGGCCCTATGTCGTCAACAACTACATGCGCGGCAAGCATCCGATGCCCTTCGACCTGCTCTACTGGAATTCCGATTCCACGCGAATGGCCGCCGCCAACCATTCGTTCTATCTGCGCAATTGCTATCTGGAGAACAATCTCTCGCGCGGCCTGATGCCGTTGAAAGGGCACAAGGTCGCCCTCAAGGACATCTCCGTCCCCGTCTATAATCTGGCCACGCGGGAAGACCACATCGCGCCGGCCAAGTCGGTCTTTACCGGCTGTTCCCAGTTCGGCGGCCCGGTGGAGTTCGTCATGGCGGGATCGGGCCACATTGCGGGCGTCATCAACCCGCCGGCGCTCGGAAAATACCAGTACTGGACCGGCGGCCCGCCGGTCGGCTCGTTCGAGGACTGGGTGACTGAGACTACGCAAACGCCAGGCTCGTGGTGGCCGCACTGGCAGCAATGGATCGAACGCCTCGACAACGAACGGGTCCCGGCGCGCAAACCCGGCCGCAAGGGAAAGCGTTCACTGGGCGACGCGCCCGGCGAATATGTCAGGGCGCAGATATAGCTGCTCGTCCTGAAGCATCGTCGTCGATCTTCACAAAACGCACTGCATCCATCGCATATCCATCGAAGGCAACACGGCGCCGCGCCCCGGAAAATGTGCACGTTTCGTTGGCAGTCGGGCCAAGGCGCACCGACAATCGAATTGTAATATACGGAAACCTTCTGTGATCGAAACGTCGGGGAATTAAGGCGGGAAAACAAAATATTAACACGTTCTCGCCGTAATTGGAGCCTAGCGACATATTGTACAGTGAAGACGGATTCGGTAGGCCTCGCGCGAGAGGGGGCGGAATCGAAGCGTATCACCGCGGCGACCCCGAGACCGCCTAGCAGACGCATTCCTGACGAGAATTCGTGGCCCTTACGAGAATTTGCGGCCTTGACCAAATTTTGAGGCTTTTACGGGAAGTGGGGATCCTTTGACAGCATCGCAGGAGCCGGCAGCACGCAGAGCCAGGCGCGCCATCTTGGCAGCGGCTGCATGCAGCCTTTTGGCGTCCTGCACGGCGACCGGCGAGAGCCAGTTTGGCCTCGGCAATCCTTCCTTTTCGGGAACATCACAATCGCCCTTGGTCGCGTCCATGGAGACGGCGGCCATGGAGGCGATGCAAGGCGCCGATGAAAATTCGGCGGCCAGCGACGGCGGTTCGGGTGTTCCACCGTCGGTCATCGACGCGGACGACGAGGTTCTCCCGGCCGAAGTCGCCTATGTGCCAACCGGCAACCCGGCTGAAACTACCGACAACGCACTGGACCGTTCTGCCGCGGGTGCTGCAAGCGGCGCAGCCTCGGCAGACAGTCAGGCGGAAGTTTCAGCGCCGGCGGACGTGGAACCCGCATCCGCGAAGCAGACCGAGCCCACGAAACGCGGCTTTTTCGCCACCCTGTTTTCGGGCCAGCAACAGACCGCCGGCCAGGCCGCCCCGGCAGGAGGGCGCCGCGGCGAATCCGGATCGGCAACCGACAACTCCGCGCCACCGGCCGCTGCCGCGAAGACGGAAACGGTCGCCGCCGAAAGCGTCGAGGCCGAAGACGAAACCGCGCAAACAAGGACGGCCGAAGCGAATACCCCTGCCCCGCAGCAGACGGTCGAGCCGACAGCCTATGCCGAAAACACGCCCGATCCCGCGCAGACCCAGAAGCGGGGTTTTCTGGCCAGCCTCTTCTCCGGCCAGACGGCGCAGAGCGACCCGCAGCCGATCGTGCAGCAGGCTGTTTCCGAAACGTCCGCGAACTCCGAGCAGACCGCCGCCAAACCGCTTGTCCAACTGGCATCGGTCAGCAGGACGGCGGGCACTGAGCGCAGCGATTCGGCATTGCCCGGCGTGCGCCAGGATTCGCTGTTTGAAATCACCCGCAAATCCGGACTGGGCAATGACGACGACGTCGACCTTTATGAAGAATCGGGATCCGTCGACGTCGCCTCGGCCGCCGGTCTGGCGCGGCTCGCCCCGAACGGGCTGCTGAAGCAGACGGACGGCGTCGATGTCGGGTGCCTCAAGCCATCTCTCGTCAGGGTTCTGAAAACGATCGAACGGCATTACGGAAAGCGTCTCATCGTGACCTCCGGCTACCGCAATCCGGAGCGCAATCGCCGGGCCCGCGGCGCGCGCAACTCGCTGCACATGTATTGCGCCGCCGCCGATGTGCAGGTGCCCGGCGTCAGCAAGTGGGAGCTTGCCAAATATGTGCGCAGCATGTCCGGCCGCGGCGGCGTCGGCACCTATTGCCACACCAAATCCGTGCATGTCGACGTTGGTCCGGAGCGCGATTGGAACTGGCGCTGCAGGCGCCGTTCGCGGAGCTGAAAAAACAACACGCAAAGGGCATTTGCGGGGTTGTCTCCCAATCGGAAGCTGACTATAAGCCAGCACGCAGCGCGCGCCCATCGTCTAGCGGTCTAGGACGCCGCCCTTTCACGGCGGAAACACGGGTTCGAGTCCCGTTGGGCGTGCCAGCAAATTCAAGCACTTAGAACATGTCCCGCTCAAACGGAATGGTTTGAGCGAACGCCAAGCGCTTGTCGCGCGCGCCGTCCATGCGCGGTGCCCCCAAACGCTATCCGAAAGGCTTCAGGCGCAGCCGGCTGCGGTGGTCTTTCGGTCCGGGCGCCCCGGACGGACAGACGCCGCGGAAATAGGATTTCTGCCATCGTGCCCGCGCGGCGTCCGAGTCGGGATCTGATAGGTCTTCATTGAACGCGTTGCGGCTCTGCGACCATGTCTTGAATTCTGCCTCCAGCTCCGGGTTCTCGGAAAGCGGCCGCAATTCGGGGGCAACGGCCTCGAGTGCACCACGCCCGAGCGGAAAGAGATGGCAGATCGGCTCGTCTGCTTCGAAATGAACTCTTTGATTCGAGCGCGTGAATTTCCAGTTCATCGTGAATGTGTAAGGAGACCAGTCTGTCTCGATGACGCCCGAGAGCGGCGCAATGGCATCCTTCGGCCGGTTGAGCGGCCCGGTCACGAACAAGTCCGTTCCCGGGTCGGTCCGGAAAAGACAAGGCACATGGAATGTGAGGGTTCCGCTGCCAAAATGACTGATCGCGGACGGCGTGTTTCCCTGCCTCGCCTTGATGCGGACTGCGTCGATGTCGGGCCGACCGTCCCAAACGGCCGAAAAGGCGGTGGGATTGAGGATCTCCCAGCCGTGGGCATTGGCAACGTTCAGCGGCAGGCAGCGGTAGGCAAACCGCTGATCGGTCCGGTCCATCCATTCCCGTTCCAACGGCGCGGGACGGATTTTCAGCTCATGACCGTCGAGAACATAAGCGATAAGCCGGCTCATGATATCAGCCCCATCCCACAGCACCGAAGAGCATACCAGTCGCCGGCCGCGCCGCCGGATGCACGGCAACCGTATTCCCGGTCTTAGAGCACGTCCCGCTCAAACGGAATCGTTTGAGCGAAAGGTACATGCTCCAACATAGTGATCCGGCGCGGCTATCTTTGCTTCAAACGTTTCCGTTTGAAGCAAACGCGCGCCAGGCATTGCGCGGCCCTCACCACCGCACCTTGAAACCGATCTGACCGCCGAATGCATTGTGATCGGTGCCGTCGACATCGAAGGAATACGCGACGTCGCCGAAGGCGGACAGGTGCTCGTTGATATGGAAGGCGGTGCCGCCATTCACCTCCAGCCAGGTCCCTCCCGTGTCGGTCACGATTGGAACGGTGTTGAAGGTGACGACGGAATCCGCGGAGAACCCGTGCCACAGATTGACACCGACATGCGCCAGAAGCGACCCCATATTGCGTTGCAGGCGTGCTCCAAGCCGACCGGTCCACGAGTCGAAGCTGTCATGATAGATGTCCGAGAATGCATCGTGGCTGTCGTCGAAGTTGATATTCTGCCAGATGAGCTGTGCCTGCGGCTCGAAGGTCCATCCCTCGGCGATCGCGAAGGGCAGCCCGGTCTCGACTGAAGCGGCAAAGCTCGTGCCCTTGACGTCTCCGCCGATGCCGCGATTGGATGCCGACGTGCCGTCGAGCCAGCCATATTTGGCCACCACGTCGAGGTACCATCCGCTGGGCGCTATGCGGGTCCAGTAGCCGGCAATGCTGTCCTCGGTCATATCGAGATTGCCGGCCGGCACATTCAAGCCACCCAGCACATTGCCGGCGATGTCGCCCGACGTTTCGGCATGGGTATAGAACAGCCCGAAACGGTCGATGTGTCCGTTGTCATGTTCGATGCCAAGGACGTCGCTGCCGACCTGCAATCCCCAATAATGGCCGTCGAAGGCCGGCGCCATCTCGAAATCGGCAACGTGCAACGTCGCATTGGCGCCCAGATCGCTGTCGGCGCCGAAGACGCGGCCCCACAGGCCGGGCGGCGGGCTGTAATCATCCGATGGCATGTCGGCACCCTGCGGCTGGGCGGACGAATACATCCAGGCCCCGTCGCCGATCAGAAGCGTCTGGTCTCCGCGCCGCTGATGGAACGTGCCCATCGTCATCAGGCCCAGGCGCTGGGCGGCGAGCGGTGCAATCACATGCCCGGGAACCTCCGGACGTACGTTCGGGATCGGCGGCGAAGGAGGTGACGGCGGAGACGGTGGTGGCGGCCCCGGAGGAGGAGGCGACGGCGGCCCTGGAGGTGGAGGCGACGGCGGCCCTGGAGGTGGAGGCGACGGCGGCCCCGGAGGTGGAGGCGACGGCGGCCCCGGAGGTGGGGGTGCCGGCGGCGATGGCGGTGATGGAGGCGACGGCGGCGACGGTGGTGGTGGCGGCGGAGACACCGTATTGCGCAGGAACCAGTCGTCATCCGTTTGCGTATCCGCCGTCACGCCGCCGCGATACAACCCGTATTCAAATATCCCGGCGGCAACGATACCGCCGAGGGTGAACGCGCCGGTGGTCGTCGTGGCGTCGTTGGTCGCATCAACCACGAGGATGCCGTTGCCGGTCGTGAGGGCGCCAGGCCCGTCCACATTGGTGACGAACATGCTGGTCGAGCCGCTGCCCCGGCCACTCTCGATGACCAGTTGGTCGGACGGCGCTCCGTCACCCTCCAGATAGGTGTGCAGGTTGAGCGCTCCACCCTGCCCCACATAATTGCCGTGAATCGTGAACCTGTCGTGCGGAGAACTTCCCGGATTCGGATCGTTCGTCAAGTCGATGGCGCCGGCATTGTTCACCGTGACGAGCATCGATGAATCGGACGGCTGGATTCCGTAGCCTGCGCCTTCGGTGCCGCCGGCCAGGATCGAACTGGAAGCGTCGATGGACAGTGTCCCGGTACCGGTCCCCGTATCGCCGAGCGTCACGAAACCGTTCGTAAAGATAAAGACCAACTCCGACCCGTTTGTGAGGCTGATGTCCTCCCAGTTGATCAGGTTCTGCGGAGCATCGCCGGAATTGAAGCCATCGGAGTTTGTCGTGTTGTCCCAGACCAGCGTGTCCGTGCCCAAACCACCGTCGATTATCTTGCCATCAGTCAGGTTTGCATGCGTCAGATTAACGAACCGGGCAAAGTCGTTGCCTTCGCCCATCTGGACGGTCGCGGATATGCTTCCAAGACGCCAGATGAACTCGTCGTCGCCAGCGCCCATATCGACTTGAGTCTGGACAGTTCCATCTAGCAGTCGCAGAACGTCATTTCCGTCCCCGAGGGAGATCGTTCCGGCGAACAACCCGCGATTGATCACGGTGTCGTGGGAATCTCCAGAGCTTGTGATTCCATTCTCAACATCGCCGTCGGCGTGGTTGGTGAATACGTTGTTGCCTGAGCCGTCGAAAGAAACTCCCCCGTCGATCTCTCCGTGATTGTCGAAGCTGAAACTGTCATTGTTCGCAGCGCGAACGGCGTTATCCATCAGGCCGTTATTGGTCACCACCACACTGGTGTTGTTGGTTGCTGACAGATCGGTGTTGAGCGTGCCGTTGTTGGTAAAGGTGAAGCTAGTGTTACCATCGGCCAACATGTTGGCGTCGATTGTGCCGTCATTGTTGAACGTGCTCGTTCCCGGCCCGGAGATCGAGACGCCGTCAATGAAAACAGCCGTGGAATCAGCGTCGACGGTAACCGACCCTGTGATGTTGAGGGCGTTAGGGATTTGTCCTGTGCACACAAAAGTTCCAGCAGGACCCTCCACGCAATCGGCTCGTGCTTGCGAATTCAACCCGCCGATGAGCGCGATGGTCGCCACCGAGCCGAGCAACAGCTTGCGCAGTTCGTTGCCGGCGGCAATTCGGGCGGATCCAGCATTAGGGCGCGTGCGAACAAGCCTGCCTGCCTGCCGCGTCGCAAGATGCGGATTCGTCATCAATCCCCGGACTCCTCTCCTGGTGCCCCTTACGCAAGACCCGAATCCCCCAATTCGTGCACGAGACGGTGCCATACAATCGCTTAACGAACTAGCTTCATCGGCACACGCAGAGAAGTTGGACCTTGGGGCAATGCGAGACAGTGTCGGTCGTGCAACACAATGATCGCGGAGACACCCGTGCGAGGACAAATTGCCGACGCTTCCATGCGCAATATATATCGTATCCATTACCCTGCCGTGCCCGGGCGCCTTCGAGGGCGCTGCCCCACGGACAGAAACGACAGGAGGCGCATTTGTTTCTTCCGTCTGAAACCAGGCTACTCGCCGCCACGCAACGCCGATGGACCAGTGTCGTGCTGCTGGTCGCCGCAATTGCCCCGGTATTTCTTGCCGGATGCCAGTCGTCGCAGGGCTGCGCTGGTGCCGCGCCCGGAACGGAACGCTATGAGGCCTGCCGTGCCAGTGCCGAAGCGATCCTCAGCCGTCGCGACGGACCATAAGATGCGCCCCGACGCACGCACCATCGATTGCCAGTGTGAACGCCGCCCGGGGGCGACAGTTCCGGCTTCAACAGGCGTCCGCCGGAAGCGCTGATTCGTCCGATCGCACTCGACATTGCGGCCGATCGGTGGCAGATTTCATCCTACGGACGTTGGGCTTGCGACGCGGGGGTCGAAGCGTGACAGCCGAGAGGGGCGGCCTTGAGCGCAAGCATGAAAGTTGCCGCCCCTTCTTCTTCTTTCCGCCCCTGCCGTCGTGATCCGCGCCCACCCGTCGAGGCATGCCGGTTCGGCTGCCGCGCTTCCTCCTGGAACTGCGGATTTCCCGCTGACGGGCCGAGCCGATTGAGGCGACGGTCCGCGCAACCCCGACGAAGACCCGGCGCCGGCCCAGGGTTGCCCGAGAAGCCGGATCCGGGCCACGGCGCCCGTCGTGCGGGGGGCATAAGTCAACGGCCACCGCATGACCAGTATCGCGCCCGGCGGCCAATCGCATCAGATGCTCATTCGGATGAGTATATTAGCACTTGGTGCGTAGACAGGGATCTCCTGACGCCCTTCGGTCACCGACAAATCACAAGACTCGCACCTACTGCGGAAACCGATTCGTGCGCACGATGTGCCAGATCTGCTTGTTCACTTGCCCGATCTCATTGATGCAGGCGCCGATTCGGGCGAGTTCCCGATCGTCGATTGCCTCGATCTTTCCGTATTTGACGGCGTTCTTGCTGTCGAATATCCGCATGAGCTGAGTGTGCGCGGGCTCGCCCTTCTCGTCGAAGGAATAGATGCAGTGATTATACTTATTGCGTAGCTTGGCCTGCTGGTTCATCCGCTTCATCGCGTCCAGCACGTCCTGCCGGCATTGCGCGGGCGTTCTCGGCAGCTTGGCCAGCCGCTCCACGAGATCGATGCGGGCGCGCGTCGTGTTCAGCGTGAGGAAGATGATGATCGCCGTTTCCTTGTCGAGCCGTCCCAGGCCGGCCATGAGATAGATCAGCAGGCTTTCGGTGTTGGTCCAGGTGTAGTTGAGCTGTCCAACCAGAAGGAGCACCTGCTGGAAGCGGCCCGCGGGCGCGGCCGCGGCCGGCGCAACGGGACCGTCGGCAGCCGCGGCACCCGCGCTCCTTGTCGCTTGGGGAACGACTGCCGACGATTTAGCCATTGATGCGCGCCTCGATGAAGATGGCCGCCGCCTCGGTGCGGTTCGTGACCTTGAGCTTGCGGATGATGTTGTGGAGATGAATCTTGATCGTGTGCTCCGACAAGCCGAAGCGCCCCGCGATCACCTTGTTCGAGGTGCCGCGGGCAACCTGTTCGAGCACTTGCCGTTCGCGTACCGTCAGGTCTCCCAATTCTGGCGACGACGAAACGGGACGGGTCACTGCAAATATCGGGCCGTGATCGGGATCTGCCGGCAAAGCCGACCGGATCGATGAGGTCGGTGGTGCGCCCACCGGCATGTCGGCGCGCTCCTGTGCTGCCCATTCCGCTTGACCGCCAAACCCTCCTGCGTGGCCATTGTGATCGCGCGGCCGGTCGCGAATGAGCGATGTCGGTATGAATTCACCGCCCCTCAGGATCAGCGCCAAGGCGGCCAACCAGGTGTCGAGCCGCAAGTTCATCGGCAACACGCCACACAGGAAATCGCTCCGGCAGAGCTCGGCGTAGCAAACGTGCGCATCCGGCACGTCGTCGACAAGGACAGCCGCGGTCACGTTGGGATGATGGTTCCGATATCGGCTCCAATGGCTGCCAAGCTCACCAATCATGGCGCCGTCGACCAGGAACAAGGCGATCGATTGTGCCGGCGCGGCTTCCGTCGTTCCAACATTCTCGATCAGGCGCACAGTATATGATGGGAACTCGCGCTCCACGGCTGCGATCAGACACTCGGGAATCCGTTCACGCGGCGCGACAAAGACGATCACCTTGCGCTCCGCAGGCACCTGCGCGAGTTTTTCAATCCCGGTCGGCGCCTGTTGCGGATAGGTCGTGGGCTGAGTCAATGAATTCTGCCGAACGTTGCCGAACATCGTGCAACTCCCTGTTCGGCGCCCGGTCCGTCGATTATCGCCGGACCTGCGCCCTCGGCCACGCCGCCCTGCCCCTCGGTTGCGGACCTCGTCGTTTGCCTGGGCACTGCCTAGCATCGTTGCTGCACAAGGGGCCATTGGCCCGTTTTGACAGCAGCCTCCCTCATGGGGATTAGAGATTACGAGCTATCGTCGACCCCGACAGCCTCGATATTAGTCAATCTGCTGAGGATTTGGACAGATAGCCAATCGTATCTAGTCGTTTGCACGCCGCATGCTGCGCACTGAGTGCCTTGGCGGGAATTTTCCTACTCTGGATTGAACCGGGTGTGGGAATTGAGCCATTCGGCAACCGAGTCGCGCCTGCACCGCGGCCCAAACGGCGACCTGCCGGCCCGGCCGACCGTCAAAAGAGGTAGGCCGGCTACGCCGTTCGATTGAGTGCGCGTAAAGTGTTTCTGCAAAGACACCACTTTTTGATTATGTACTTCCGAGTCAATATTAAGCCTGCCCTAATACCGATTGAACCGTTTTCTTCCCTTATTGGGTTTAATCTACATGACTAGCTCTATTTCTTGACTCGTCACTCGCCACGGCCTGCTGCACGATTGCGATGTTCCGGCATGTTCGGGACACGGCCGCCTGTCTGTTTGGCCACACTGGTTCAAACAGATCCGGCAACGGAAGGGTGACCGTATTTCGGTGGGGAGGGCAAGTTCGACCGATCTGTTCATGCGTATCGGCAAGCCGAACTCCTCGACAACGCGGCAGCCGCGGCTAAGGCACCAAGAAGATGAATGGTGGTCATGCCCGCGGCCTCGATAGTGAGGCAAAGGAAATGGGTGACCGTAGAAATCACATCAAGCCTTGGGATCCGAAGAAGCAGGACCAAGAGCAAGATCAGGACCAGGATCAGGGACAAGGTCAGGGACAAGGACAAGGTCAGGGCCAGGCCCAGTTGGGTCTGCAGGCTCAGGGCCAAGGCCAGGCCCAGCACCAGTCCAGTGAGAACGAGAACTGGAACGGCAATGCGAATGGCAATGGCAACGGCAATCTGAACCTCAACGGCAACGCCAACCTCAATGCCAATCTCAACGCCAGCTACAACAAGAACGTCAACGTCAACGAGAGCAAGACCGACGTCGACGTGAAGGTCGATATCGGGCTCGAAGGTCTCGATCCTTCCGATGACGACTACGCCGATATCGACATTTATGGCGGCGCGCGGGTGGACAAGTTGCTCGTCAACCGCGACGGCGAGATCAACTACAATCCGGGCGACGACGTCACGTTCGACGATTTCCTCAATGGGTCTTTGAACGGTGGCGGCAACGACAACGCGTTCGTCTATGCCCAAACCAACCATCTGCAGGACAATGACCGTCTCGATAAGGCCGAAGTCTCGAACGACGGCTATTTCGATCAGGACGGCAGCGCCTATGGCGGCGATGCCCACTCTGACGAAGGCATCGATGCCGGCGGCGGCGGCGGCGGCCATGGCGACGCCGACGGCGGCGAAGGCGGCGAAGGCTATGCCAAGGGCGGCTGGGGCTTCGGCGGCGACGCCCTCGGAATCGCCAAGGGCGGCGAGACGAAAGGTGGCGATGGCGCTTATGGCGGCAACGGCACAGGCACCGGGCACGGCCTTGGTGCTGGTCTGGGCGTCGGCCTGGGCGCCGGCAAGGGTGGCGACGGCGGCGATGCCGACGGCGGCGATCAGGAAGGCGATGGCGGCGACGCCCTCGGAGCCGGCCTGGCAGGCGCCAAGGGCGGCGACGGCGACGCCGACGCTGATGGCGGCGACGGAACCGGCCTGGGTGTCGGTGTCGGCGTGAGCGGCGATGCCGACTCAACCGGCGGCGCAGGCGGCTATGGCGGCGCAGGTGGCCAGGGTGGCGCAGGCGGTGCCGGCGGAACCGGTGGCACCGGTGGTGCTGGCGGTCAGGCCGGCAACGGCGGCAATGGCGGCGACGGTTCACCTACCGGCCTCGGTCTCGGTGAAGGCGGCCCAGGTGGCTCCGGTGGCAACAGCGGCGCGGCTGGCGCAGGCGGTAACGGCGGTGCCGGTGGAACCGGCGGCGGCGGCGGCGGCGGCGGCGAAGGCGGCAGCGGCGGCATGGCCGATGGCGACACCGGCGACGCCGGC